>CAVZQE010000018.1:297500-811628 GCA_963777325.1 uncultured Alphaproteobacteria bacterium
GGTGACCGATAGCGAACAAGTACCCGTGAGGGAAAGGTGAAAAGCACCCCGAAAGGGGAGTGAAAGAGACCTGAAACCGGATGCCTACAAGCAGTCGGAGCCGCCGATCTGCCTGGGTCGCGAGACCTGGGCATGGGTGTGGTGACGGCGTACCTTTTGTATAATGGGTCAGCGAGTTTCTGTTGGCAGCGAGCTTAAGCCGTTAGGTGGAGGCGGAGCGAAAGCGAGTCTGAACAGGGCGCAGAGTTGCCGGCAGAAGACCCGAAACCGAGTGATCTAGCCATGGCCAGGCTGAAGGTGGGGTAACACCCACTGGAGGGCCGGACCCACGCCTGTTGAAAAAGTCGGGGATGAGCTGTGGCTAGGGGTGAAAGGCCAATCAAACTCGGAAATAGCTGGTTCTCCGCGAAATCTATTGAGGTAGATCGTCGCGTGTTTACCCCGGGGGGTAGAGCACTGGATGGGCTAGGGGGTCCCAAAGACTTACCAAACCTAACCAAACTCCGAATACCCGGAAGTATAGCGCGGCAGACAGACGGCGGGTGCTAAGGTCCGTCGTCGAGAGGGAAACAGCCCAGACCGCCAGCTAAGGCCCCCAAATCGTGGCTAAGTGGGAAAGGATGTGGGAATTCCAAAACAACCAGGAGGTTGGCTTAGAAGCAGCCATCCTTTAAAGAAAGCGTAATAGCTCACTGGTCTATTAGAAATCCCGCGCCGAAAATGTAACGGGGCTCAAGCCACGTGCCGAAGCTGCGGGATCAGCTTTCAGTCGTCAGTCGTCAGTCGTCAGACAAGAAGTGAGCGAGCGAGCCGATGAGCAAGGATGTATGGACGCTGGACGTGTTCCGGCGGGCCTATGCGTTGTCCTTGCAGGTGCATCGGGCGAGCCAGGGTTTTCCGAAGACCGAGCAGTATGGCGGCGTTGCCGACCAGCTGCGGCGGTCATCCAAGTCGGTGTGCGCGCTCCTTGCGGAGGGTGCGGGCCGGCAGGTCGGGTCCGATCCGGAGTTCCGGCGCTTTGTGCGCATGGCGCTCGGTTCGGCCGAGGAAGTGAAGCTCTGGTGCTGCTACGCGCGTGACCTCGACCTGGTCGAACGAGACAAGGCCGAGGTGTGGCGTGAGGCGTACGAGGAGATCGCCCGCATGCTGCAGGGTCTGCTCAAGCGCCTGTCTTCCTTGTCTGACGACTGACCGCTGACGACTGACGAACTGATCGGTAGCGGAGCGTTCCGTAGGCCCGTGAAGCCGCGCCCGTGAGGGGCGGTGGAGGTATCGGAAGTGCGAATGCTGACATGAGTAGCGACAAACAGAGCGAGAAACTCTGTCGCCGAAAGTCCAAGGGTTCCTGCGCAAGGTTAATCCGCGCAGGGTGAGCCGGCCCCTAAGGCGAGGGCGAAAGCCGTAGTCGATGGGAACCAGGTGAATAGTCCTGGGCCCGCTGGAAGTGACGGATGCGAGATGTTGTCGGGGCTTAACGGATTGTCCCGGCTTTTTGAGCATTCCAGGAAACAGCTCCAGCGTATGGACCGTACCCGAAACCGACACAGGTGGACTGGTAGAGCATACCAAGGCGCTTGAGAGAACGATGCTGAAGGAACTAGGCAAATTGCTCGCGTAACTTCGGGATAAGCGAGACCTCTCATTGGGCAACCATTGGGGGGTGGCACAGAGCAGGGGGTAGCGACTGTTTAGTAAAAACACAGGGCTCTGCGAAGTCGAGAGACGACGTATAGGGTCTGACGCCTGCCCGGTGCCGGAAGGTTAAGAGGAGGGGTGCAAGCTCTGAATTGAAGCCCCGGTAAACGGCGGCCGTAACTATAACGGTCCTAAGGTAGCGAAATTCCTTGTCGGGTAAGTTCCGACCTGCACGAATGGCGTAACGACTTCCCCACTGTCTCCAGCATCGGCTCAGCGAAATTGAATTCCCCGTGAAGATGCGGGTACCCGCGGTCAGACGGAAAGACCCTATGAACCTTTACTGCAGCTTTGCAGTGGCATCAGGGGAGAGCTGTGTAGGATAGGTGGGAGGCTTTGAAGCCGGGGCGCTAGCTCAGGTGGAGCCACCCTTGAAATACCACCCTGAGCTCTTCTGATGTCTAACCGCGTCCGGTCAGCCCGGACCGGGACCCTGCATGGCGGGCAGTTTGACTGGGGCGGTCGCCTCCCAAATGGTAACGGAGGCGCGCGATGGTGGGCTCAGGCCGGTCGGACATCGGTCGTTGAGTGCAATGGCATAAGCCCGCCTGACTGCGAGAGTGACAGCTCGAGCAGAGACGAAAGTCGGCCATAGTGATCCGGTGGTCCCGCGTGGAAGGGCCATCGCTCAACGGATAAAAGGTACTCTAGGGATAACAGGCTGATCTCCCCCAAGAGTCCACATCGACGGGGAGGTTTGGCACCTCGATGTCGGCTCATCACATCCTGGGGCTGGAGCAGGTCCCAAGGGTTCGGCTGTTCGCCGATTAAAGTGGTACGTGAGCTGGGTTTAGAACGTCGTGAGACAGTTCGGTCCCTATCTGCCGTGGGTGAAGGAGACTTGAGAGGCGCTGTCCCTAGTACGAGAGGACCGGGATGGACGCACCTCTGGTGCACCGGTTGTCGCGCCAGCGGCACGGCCGGGTAGCTAAGTGCGGACGGGATAACCGCTGAAAGCATCTAAGCGGGAAACCCACCTCAAAACCAGGTCTCCCAGGGGGCAACCCCGAGAGGGCCGTGATAGACCATCACGTCGATAGGCCGGATGTATACGGGCGGCAACGCCCTCAGCTAACCGGTCCTAATCGCCCGACGGCTCGATATCGTCCCCCTCGCAAGAGGGGCCGCCATGCGCAGCAATCATCCTTTCAGTCACCGGCTGACAGTCGTCGGTCGTCAGACAAAAGGATCGGCGCGGGCACTCGCCGGCACACACACACACACATCACACACACACACCAGAACCTGAAATCCCCGGTCCGACGACTGACGTCCGACGACCGGCGACTGAACCGGATAGGCTCGACGACCTGGTGGCCATGGCGGGGAGACCGCACCCGATCCCGTCCCGAACTCGGCCGTGAAAACCCCCAGCGCCCATGATACTGCGTCCCAAGACGCGGGAAAGTCGGTCGCCGCCAGGTCTTCGAGCCTATCCGAACACACACACGACACCGACGCGGGGTGGAGCAGCCCGGTAGCTCGTCAGGCTCATAACCTGAAGGTCACAGGTTCAAATCCTGTCCCCGCAACCAACTTCAGCGATCATCGGCGCCGCTGATTGCCCCTCCGACAAATCCCGTTCCGATCGAGACCGTGTGTCGCGTCAGCGGGTCCATCAGCCCGAGGCCGAACAGGACGAACAGCCAGAATACCCCAGACCAGGCGAACACCCGGATCACGCCCGGGCCTTTGTCCACTTCCATGAAGAACACGGCGACCGTCGCCGCCATCATCACGCCAAGCGCGAGCGAGACGTTGCCCCAGCCGAGCACGCTCCCGACCGTCGCTTCGGCCGCGAACAGCGCGAGCAGCAAGAGCCAGACCAGTCCCTTGCGCAGAACGATGCTCATGCCGCCCGCGCCGCGAGATAGATGAGCGGATACAGTACGAGCCAGACCATATCGACGAAGCTCCAATAGAGCCCGACCACCTCGACCGGCGTGGCTGTCTCGGGCCGGAATGCGCCGCGTCGCGCCCGCCACGCGATCCAGCCGACAAGCCCGATGCCGATCATCAGGTGCAGTCCGTGCAGGACCGTGCCGATCCAGTAGAACACCCAGAACAACTGGGCGCCGCCCTCGCCGCCGGGGGTGTGATACAGCGCGCCCGGCACGTCGCCCTTCACGATGTCCTTGTACCATTCGAGCCCCTTGAGGCCGAGGAAGACGATCCCGAGCAGGCCGGTCATGATGCTCGCCCACATGACGCGGAGATTCTCGCCCTTGCGGGCGAAACCGACGGCGCAGGCGAAGGCGAAGCTGCTCGTGACCAGGACCACCGTGTTGGCGGTGCCGATCGCAAACTCGGTTTCGCGGGTCGCTTCGGCAAATCCCGCGGCGTACTGGATGCGGTAGAACCCCCAGGTGAGGATCAGCGCGCCGAAGAACAGCATCTCCGAGGCGAGGAACAGCCACATGCCGCTCCGTGCGGTCTCCGACTGGTAGCGCCGGTCACGATACTGGATCTCGACCGCACCATCCGGCCGCGCGCCCGCGCTAGACGACATGCTCGCGCTCCTCGGGCTTCGGATAGTCGTACGGCTCGGTGGTGATGACCGGCGTCACCACGAAGTTCACGGTGCGTGGCGGCGAGGGGGTCTGCCATTCGAGCCCCGTCGCCTGCCAGGGATTGGCGGGCGCGCGAGCGCCCCGGAACAACGACCAGGTCAGGTAGAAGAGCGGCATCAGATAGGCGACCGCGAGGATGGTCGCGCCGGCGGAGGACAGCACGTTCCACACCTGGAACTCCGCCGGATAGTGCGCGTAGCGGCGCGGCATGCCGTAGAAGCCGAGCAGGTATTGCGGGAAGAAGGTGACATTGAAGCCGAAGAAGATCAGCAGCGCGGCCACCTGCGCCCAGGCTTCCGGATACATTCGGCCGGTGATCTTCGGCCACCAATAGTGCAAGCCGCCGAAGAAGGCTGACACCATCGCCCCCACCATGATGTAGTGGAAATGCGCGACCACGAAGTAGGTCTGCGTCAGATGCACGTCGCTCGCGAGCGCGGCGGTGAACAGGCCGGACAGGCCGCCAATGGTGAACAGGCCGATGAAGCCGAGCGCGTACAGCATCGGCGCGTCGAACCGGATGAAGCCCTTGTGCAGCGTGCCCAGCCAGTTGAACACCTTGATCGCCGACGGCACGGCGACGAAGTAGCTGAGCAGCGAAAACACCAGCGCCGAGTAGATGGAGGTGCCCGCCACGAACATGTGGTGGCCCCAGACGAAGAAGCTGATGATCGCGATCGAAACCGATGACCAGGCGATGAACCTGTAGCCAAAAATGCTCTTCCCCGAAAACGCCGGGACGATTTCGCTGACCACGCCAAACCCCGGCAGGATCATGATGTAGACGGCGGGGTGCGAGTAGAACCAGAACAAATGCTGAAACAGCACCGGGTCGCCGCCGAGGGCCGGATCGAATACGCCGACGCCAAAGACGCGCTCCAGGCCGACCAGCAGCAAGGTCATGGCCAGCACCGGCGTCGCGAGCACGTACAGCACGCTCGTCGCGTAGAGCGACCACAGGAACAGCGGCATCCGATACCAGGTCATGCCGGGAGGCCGCAGCCGGTGGATGGTGACGATGAAGTTCAGACCGGTCGCGATCGACGAGAACCCCGAGATGAAAATGCCGAGCACGGCGGCGACGACAAAGCCGCGTGTGTAGGAAGTCGAGAGCGGGGTGTAGAATGTCCATCCGGTATCGATGCCGCCCGCGAACACCGCATACAGGGTGACAACCCCACCGAGCATGAACAGGTACCAGCTCGCGAGATTGAGGCGCGGGAAAGCGAGGTCACGCGCCCCCAGCATCAGCGGCGTCACGAAATTGCCGAGCGTCACGGGGATCGAGGGCACGAGGAAGAACCAGACCATCACCACGCCGTGCATGGTGAACAGCCGGTTGTAGGTTTCCGCGCCGACGATCCACCCCGCGGGCGTGATCAGGTTGAGCCGCATCAGCGCGGCCGCCGATCCGCCGATGAAGAAAAACGCGGTGATCGAGCCGAGATAGAGCAGCGCGATCCGCTTGTGGTCTGTCGTCAGCAGCCACGAGCCGATCGACAACTCTTCCGCAAGATAGCTTTTCACCTCGCGTTCCAGGACGGCGCTCATCCTTGCACTCCTCCCACCGACAGCGACTTGATGAAGGCAATGATGCGCACGAGATCCTCCTCGCTGATCACGCCCGCGAAGCTCGGCATCACGGGCGCGTAGCTCGCGACCACCTGCTTGCGGGGCTGCAGGATCGAATCGCGGATATACTGCTCATCCGCGGTGACGACGCTGCCGTCCGAGAGCGGCACCGGGCTGCCGAACACGCCGACGAGCGACGGCGCCCGGACGATCGAGCCGTTGCCGGTGCCGGGGCCGATATTGTGGCACCCGCTACAGCCGTGGATCTGGAACAGCGCCTTGCCTTCCGCGACGAGCCCGCTGGACGTCGGGCTGCGCGCCAGCCACTTTGCATAGTCGGGGCCGCTCATGACGGTGACCTCGCCGATCATCGCGGCGTGATCGGTGCCACAGAAACGGCTGCAGAACAGGTGATACCTGCCCGTTTTTGTCGCCTCGAACCACAGGCTCTCATAGCGTCCCGGCAGCACATCGTGTTTGATGCGGAAGGCGGGGATGTCGAAGTCGTGAATGACGTCCTCGGACACCATCAGCAATTGTACCGGCCGGTCCACCGGCACGTGCAACTCGTCGATTTCGCGCTGTCCTCCCGGATGCTCGACCTTCCACATCCACTGCTTGCCGACGACGTAGATCTTCAGCGCGTTCGGGGGGGCCTGGAACAAGCGCACATAGAGATCGGCCCCCCACAGGAACAGGCCGAAGAACACGACGAGCGTCGCGACCGTCCAGGCGGTCTCGATCCGCCACGTCTTTTGCGCGAGTTGGCCGCGGTCGAGCGGGCTGCTCGCGCGATAACGGACGATGTACGTCCCCATCAGGCCGAACACGAGCGCCAGCACGGCCCCGCTCATCAGCAGCAGGCAGATAATCAGCGAGTCGGTTTCCTGCGCATGCACCGACGCTTCGGGAAGGACGAAGTTCATCGCTGGAAACGCGCCTCTGGCAGAGTGTCCTCGATCCGGACGTTGCGTTGCAGGCCGCTCTCGGTCGCCCCCGCGCGCGGTGTCCCGAGCCGGATCGTCTCTTCTCGCGGCTCCGGATCGACCGGCGTCTTCGGCCAATCGGCGATCCCCTCCTCCGCGACCCGGTGCATCGCCTCCGCGATCGGTATGTGAACACGTCCGGACTTGCGATCAACCCACCAGACACCGTTGAGACTCTGCATTTCGCTCCTGAAGAAGGCGGTCATCTGTGCGCGCGGGTCCGATTGCAGGGCCGGCGCGGCTGGAGCCGGAGCCTGCCGGGGGACCGGGCGCTCGGAGAGCGAGACGGGAAAGATCCAGATCACCAGCAAGGCCGTCAGCACCAACGCGACGCCCACGAAGGCGAGACCCAGCGCGAAGAGCCGGGGCGGCACGTCCCACCGCTCGTGCGCGGCCGCCGGCAGCTCGGGATGTTCGGTGTAGTCAGACATCGCGCCGCGCGATCCGGGTCCGCCCCGTGGTCTGGGCGAGCCCGCACGCGAGCCCGGCAAGCGCCAGCACGCACGCAACGTCGATCCAGCCAAACGGGCGCGACGCCGACGGCAGCACCGTCCACCAGCCGCGCACGACCGCGATTGCCACCAGCAGCGCGGCCACCCCGGCAACTCCGGCCCGGCTATGCTGGATGCGCGGGAAGATCAGCAGCGCGAACGGCAGCACGAAATGCAGCGTCGCGGTCGCCGCGAACACGTAGCCCCAGGCGCCGCTCGTGCGCGCCGCGTACCAGCTCGAAATCGTGCGACAGGTTGGACGACCAGACGATCAGGAACTGGATGAAATCGAGATACGCCCAGAACACGACCAGCGCGAGCAGCATCTTGCCGATATCGGGCAAGGCGTCCCGCGAGGTCGTCAGCGCCGCCGGGATCGCCGCCACAGACAGCGCGAGCAGCACCGCCGAGGTGCCTTGCAGCAGGCCGTAGATGCTGGAGTTGAACGCCGGGTCGAGCGACATCGTGAGGTCGATCGCGGCGAAGGTGAAGGTCAGCGCGAGCAGCGGCAGTCCGATCGCGGCGACGCGCGTATTGGCCCGCGAGGTGAACAGGGTCAGCGCCCCCAGGACGAACCAGACCACCAGATAGGCGGCACCCCGCCCGTAGAAGAACGGCACGTTGAGATAGAACCGGTTCGCGAGATGCGCCGCCTCGTCCGGCCGCGCCCAGGCGTAGAGCGCCGGCAATGCGAGCAGCACCGGCACGACCGCCGGGAGAAGCAGCAGCAGGGTCGCGGTGCCGGTGCGCAAACCGGGCCGCAGCGCGTCGCCCCACCGGCCGCCGGTCAGGCGATGGATCAGCAGCAGCGCCATGCTGCCGAGCGGCCAGCCGATCCAGACCGCGAATGCCGCGAGCCAGGCGAAGAAGAAGGCCGTGGGCGCCATCGTCCAGCCGAGATACGCGATGCCGACGCCGATCAGCCCGACGCCCCACGCCGCGATCTCCCACCGCCTCATGGGATGCCGACTCCCGGCGACGCCCAGGGCTGCGCGTCCTGGCCGAAATCGCTTCCCGGCCCCCTGTCGCCCGCGAGCAGCGCCTGCCGCTCCGGCTCGCTCAGTTCGGCGACGGTCGCCGTCTCGCTGCGCTGGAGCGCGCGGATGTAGGCGGCGATGGCCCAGCGGTCGTCCGGCGGCACGCGCTGGGCGAAGGAGTACATCGCGCCGTAGCCGTTGGTGATGACGTCGAAGAAGTGCTGCGTCGGCGCGCTTTTCAGCCGCTCGATGTGGTAGCTCGGCGGCGGCGAGAAGCCGCGCTGCACGATCATGCCGTGTCCGTCGCCGAGTTCGGAGTGGCAGGGGGTGCAGAAGGCGCGGAAGCGGGACTGCCCGCGCTCGAGCAAAGCGAGCGTCACCGGCGGCGGCGGCGCAGGGCGCTCCCGGTATCTCACCGCGCCGGGCGTGACGGGCGCCGGATCGCCGCCGGTTACGCGATAGGGGTTGTCCTTGCGCTGATACGTCATGTCGTCGCAGCCCGCGATCAGGAGGGCGGCCGCCAGCAGCGCGTGGCGCGGCCTCACTCCTTCACCTCCTGCACGACGACCGGACCCGCGCTGTCGAGCAGCGCGCGGACGCGGGCGGGCTCGCCGCCCTCCACCGAGAGGAACCAGCCGTCCCGGCTGGCTTCCCGCAGGCCATCGCACTCGTCCACAGGCTCATACAGCTTCGGCATCCGGTTCGCCATGAAGTAGCCGGCGAGGCCCGCTACCAGCGCGCACAGCACCCCGAATTCGAACGCGTTGACGATAAAGACGGGCCAGGAAAAATCCGGGCGGCCGCCGATGTTGATCGGGTAGGCGTAGACGTCCGCGTAAGCTTGCAGCCCGAAGAATCCGAACCCGCCGATCAGGCCCGCGCCGAGCATCACGAGCGACAGCGGCGAGACGGTCGAGTCCGGTTCGGTCTCGTCGAGCTTCCCCGGCGTGTACGTCTCGATCCGCACGTGCTCTTTCTGCAGAGCGAGCAGCGCCTGCCTGAGTGCAAGCTCGGTCGGAAAGCCGGCGACGATCATGTCCGCTCCCGCAGGAGTGCGCGCATCTCGGCCGTGGAGACGATCGGCACGATGCGGATCAGCAGCAACAGGCCCGTCAGGAACAGGCCGACGGTGCCGCCCATCACACCCCAGTCCCAGAAGCTCGGCCAAAAATTGCCCCAGGCCGAAGGCAGGTTCGTGCGATGCAGGCTCGTCACCACGATCTCGACCCGCTCGAACCACATGCCGACGATGATGCCGAGGCACACGGCGATCACGACCGGCTGGTTGAGCCGCAACCGCCTCGACCAGAGCAACTGCGGCAGCGTTACGTTGAACAGGATCGTGGACCAGTAGACGAACCAGTAGAGTCCGAAGACGCGCTCGGCGAACATCGTCTTTTCGGCGGGGTCGGGACCGTAGAAGGTCGAGAACGCATCCATCATGTACGAATATGCCATGCAGAGACTGCTCGCGACCACGAGCTTGCCGAGCACGTCCAGATGCCGCTCCGTCATGAACGCCTGCAGACGGAAGAAGTGCCGGACCGGAATGACTAGCAGGATCACGGTCGCGAAACCGCTCAGCAGCGCGCCGAACACGAAGAAAGGCGGAAACTGGGTCGAATGCCAGCCGACCGTCTCGCCGCCCGCGAAGTCGAGCCCGACGATGCTGTGCACGGAAACGACGAGGGGCGCCATCAGCGCGGCCATGATACCGTACACCGCGCGGAAGTGCCGCCACTGGCCGCCGGTGCCGCGGAAGCCGAAGGCGAGCACGCCATAGAATATCTGAGGGAACCGGGACCGCGCCCGGTCGCGCATCGAGGCGAAATCCGGCAGCAGGCCGAAATACCAGAACACGACCGAGCCGATCACGTATGTGAACAGCGCCATGAAATCCCACAACAGCGGGCTGCGGAACTGCGGCCAGAGCGTCATCGTGTTCGGATACGGGAACAGCCAGTAGAAAAACCACGGCCTCCCGAGATGCAGGATCGGATAGACGCCGGCGCAGGCGGCCGCGCATAAGGTCATCGTCTCGGCGAGACGGTTGATCGAAGTCCGCCACTCGACCCGCACCAGGAAGAACAGCGCCGAGATGAAGGTGCCGCCCGACGCGATCGCGATCCACCAGACGTAGTTGACGATCGCGAAGCCCCACATCACCGGCCAGTTGACGCCCCACACGCCGATACCGCGCCAGAACAGCCAGCCGACCGAGACGACGCCGAGCAGGAGCAGGGAGGCCGACGGCGCGAGCGCGATCCACCACCAGAGCCCGCCCCGCTCCCGCAGCACGATCTCGCAGACGCGGTCGGTCATCTCTCCGGGCGTCGGGTGGCCCTCGACGACGTCCTCGGTCATGCGACAATGTCCGGATTCGGGTTGAGAATACGCCCTTCGTATGTCACGCGCGGATGGGTGTTGCGCTCGGGAAGCAGCGAGTAGTCGAGCGGGCTGTTCCTGCGCGCCGAGGCTTCGCTGTCCTGCCTGTTCAGATCGCCGAAGGCGAAGGCGCGGGTCGGGCAGGCGGCCTGACACGCCGTCTCCACCGTCTCGGGCGCGCCGTCCCGGTCATGCTCGATCCGCGCCCGCGCGATCCGTTGCAGGCAGAAGGTGCATTTCTCCATGACGCCGCGCGCGCGCACGCTGACGTCGGTGTTGCGCGACATCGGCGGGCGGTGCTCCTCCGCCGTGTAGGCGAGGAAGTTGAACCGACGCACCTTGTAGGGGCAGTTGTTCGAGCAGAAGCGCGTGCCGATGCAGCGGTTGTAGACCTGCACATTCAGCCCCTCCTCGTCATGCACGGTCGCGCCGACCGGGCACACGATCTCGCACGGGGCCTGCTCGCAATGCTGGCACAGCATTGGCTGGAAAAAGCTCTGCGGGTCGTCGGCGTCGCCCTCCCAGTAGCGATCGATGCGCAGCCAGTGCATCTCGCGTGCCTGCATCACCTGGCCCTTGCCGACCACCGGCACGTTGTTCTCGGCCATGCACGCGACCACGCAGGCGTTGCAGCCGATGCAGGCGTTGAGATCGACGCTCATGCCCCAGGCGACACGGCCGCTCGGTTCGCGCCGGTACAGCTCGGTGCCGTGGCGTTCGCCCTTCAGCAGATCCGGTTTTTCCTGAAATGCGGCGAGCGTCGCGTGGCGCACGATGGGCGCGATCGTGTCCGGCTCGACGTCGAGCGGGTTGTGGTGGTCGGTGCAGGCGAGGGACACCTTCCGCCCGATCTTCTTGAGCACAACCGGTCCCGCCGCGTCCCGCAGCGCGTAGAAATCCCATCCCGCGCCGTCGCCGACCGCGCCCACGACGCGGCGGCCGAAGCCGAGCAGCGCGACCGCCGTCGGCGCGGCCTGGCCCGGCATGATCCAGACCGGAGCCTGCACCGACCGCGCGCCCACCCACAGTTCCACCTCGTCGCCGTTGGCGAGGTCGTGCGTGCGGGCAAGGGCGGGCGAGATCAGTACCGGGTTGTCCCAGGTCAGCTTCGTCAGCGGCCGGGGCAGTTCCTGCAGCCAGGGATTGTTGGCGTGCCGCCCGTCCCATAGGTAGGGGTCCGGCCGCACGAGAAGTTCGATGGCGGTCGTTTCGCGGGCGGGCGGTTGCGCCGTCGCGGCTTCGGGCTTCAGCCGCGCGTCGCTGGGTTTGCTGGCCGTGGTCGCAACAACGCCCGACGCGAGCGCGTCCCGCCACACCTCGTCGTCCGCCTTCCACTGCGCCCGGACGGCATCCATCGGGGCGGTCGGCGCGGCTTCGGTCAGCAACGACAGCAATTCGATGGGCGAAATGCCGCTGTAGAGCGGCAGCGCCATCGGCTGCATGATGGTCGCCGTGCCGTCATAGGCGCGCGCATCGCTCCAGGTCTCGAATTCATGCGTCTCCGGCACGAACCACGTCACCGCCGCCCCGGTCTCGTTCAGCGAGGGCGCCAGTTGCATGCTCAGCTTCACCCGCTTCAGCGCGTCGGCGAAGCCGGGCTCGGTGAAGACCGGGTTCTCGTTCAGGATCAGCAAGGCCGAGACGCGGCCGGCCTGCATGTCCGAGATCAGCGTGGACAGGTCTTCTCCCGGACCCGGCGGATGCGAAAGCCGGCTCTCGATCACGTCGAGCGTCATGCCGCGCGCGCCCAGCGCCTCGTTCATGGCGTGGACCAGCGCCTGCGCCTCGGCCGGCAAATCCGGCCCGGCGTGGATGAGGGCGGCGCCTCGATGCGCTTTCAGGTCGTCCGCGACGGAAGCGAGCCAGGGCGGTCCGCCGGACGGCGCCTGCCCGCGCAGCAGCGCGTCCGCGAACGCCGTGACGATCCCGTCCATCTCGGCGGCGCTGGCGATGAACCGATGGTCTGCGGCGGCTCCGATCAATCCGGGTGTTGCCTCGACGGCGTAGACGCGGCTCATCCGCGCGCGCGTCGGGTTGCGCCGCGACGCGAAGTCGCGAGCGTGGCGCACATGGCCGGGCGCGGAACTCAAGAGGTCGCTGTCGAGCGCCAGGATCACGTCCGCCGCGCCCGCGCGCGGCAGCACGTCGACCGCGCCGCCATAGGCGATGGCCGCGCCCCGGCGCACGGCGGCACGCGAGATCGCGTCGTGCTGGTGCCAGCGCGCCTCCGGGTAGCGTGCCAGCACCGCCTCGACCGCCGCCCCGAGCGTCGGCGAGGCGGTGGTTCCGGACAGGATGCGCAGGCCCGCGCCGTGCGCCGAGGCGAGAACGGGCCGCAGATCGGCTAGCGTCGCCAGCAGCGCCTGCCGGTCGGCGGGCTGGCCGTCCCGCATCAGGGAGACCGAGCGATCGGGATCGTAGAAATCGAGGATCAGCGCCTGCGCGAGCGCGTCCGTACTGCCCAGGCTGGCCGGGTGCAGCTTGTTGCCCTCGACCTTGGTCGGACGCCCCATCTGGTGCGTGACGACGATGCCGAGCGCATCCCCCCGCGCGACGCTCGCGGTCGCGTAGTGGTTCGGCTCTCCGGCGACGATGCCGGGGGCGGCGATCACGGACGGGATGTAGGAGACGCCGGGAATCGCCGGGTTGCAGCCCGTAAGGCCGCCCAGCGCCATGCTCGCGGCCATCAGCTTCAGCACCCGCCGGCGGCTGGGGCCGTCCTGGAGCATCGACGCGAGCGAGGGATACGCCTCAGCTGTCCGCGCCGGGTCTTCGAGGAGGCTGCGCCATTGCGGCCGTGGTTCGCTCATCGGTGGCAGATCGAGCAGGCGGTGAGGTCGCGGCTCGGCACGTGGTATTGCGCGAGCAGCGCGGCCGGGGATGGCGTATCGGGCGTCCTGGTCCACTCCGTGTTGAAGATCTCGCTCGCGGGGCGCAGGCGCGGGCCGGGGTTGCGGTGGCAGTCGAGGCAGAACCCCATGGTGAGCGACACGGCCTTGTAGGTCAGCGGCATCTGGTCCACCCGGCCGTGGCAGCTCGCGCAGCCGACGCCCTTCGCGATGTGAATGCTGTGATTGAAGTAGACGTAGTCGGGCAGGTTGTACACGCGCTTCCAGGCGATCGGACGGTTTTCGGCCAGGCTCTCGCGCACCGGCGCGAGCAGCGACGCATTGGTCCAGATCTGGGAGTGGCACGTCATGCACGTGTAGGTCGGGGGGAGACCGGCATAGGACGCCTTCTCCACCTGGCTGTGGCAGAACAGGCAGTTGATGCCGAGGCCGGCCGTATGATGCTCATGACTGAACGGCACCGGCTGATCGACCGTGAATCCGGCCCGGCGCACGTAGTCCGTTCGCGGCCACGCGAACCACCAGCCAAGTCCCGCCAGCACGGATACAGCGACGGCGATCAGGCCGGTCTTGGCCGCGACATTCGCCGCGGGGCTGAAGATGGCCGCCAAGCGTCAGCTCCTCCCGCCGCTATGTATCGGGTACTCTGGCCGGGAACGATGGACGGCGGAACCCCCCGGCCGGAGATATTGTTAAGCCAATGTGAGCGAAGCGGTTCCCGGCAGATGCGTTGAGGCTCGGATGGTCGTCGTCTTTGGTTCCCTTTCCGTCGATCTCGTGTTCCTGGTTCCGGGGCTGCTCAAGCCGAACCAGACGCGGCACGTCCCCGAAATGGAGCCGGCCTCCGGCGGCAAGGGCGCGAACCAGGCGGTCGCGGCCGCGCGGGACGGCGCGCGGGTCGCGCTGGCGGGCGCCGTGGGCCGCGACGAAGCGGCCCTGATGGCGCTGCGCGGCCCGCAGGAGGCCGGGGTGGATACGGCGCGGGTGGCGCGCACGCCCGGCCGCACGGGCTGCACGGCGGTGCTGCGGGACGCCCAGGGCGAGGTGCAGATGGTGCATGCGCTCGGGGCCAACCGGCTGGCCGAAGCCGCCCAGGTCGAAGAGAAGTTGCTCGGCCGTGGCACGACGCTCCTGCTCCAGCTCGACTTGCCGGTGCCGCAGACCGAGGCCCTGATCCGGCGCGCAAGGAACCGCGCCGCGTGCATTGTCCTCAACTTCTCCCCCGCGCAGGTCATGGACGCGGACGTGCTGCGCATGATCGACGTGCTCGTCATCGGCGAGGGCATCTCGGGCTGGCTGTCCGAGCATCTCGGGACGGGCGTTTCGGCCGCGTCGCTGCGGGCCGCGCTGGGCGTCACGGTCGTGCGTTCGCTGGGCGTGTCCGGTCTCGAATATGCGAGCGACAACGCCAGCGGTCGGCTGCCGCCGAGGCCGGTCCACGTCAAGGACGAAACGGGCGCTCAGGATTGTCTCGCGGGCGTGCTCGCCTCCGCGCTCGACCGGGGTCTCTCGCTCGAGGATGCCGTCAAGCGCGCCAATGTCGCCGCGTCCATCTGCTGCGAGCGCCTCGGCGCGCAGCCCGCCATGCCGCTCGGCGCGGAAACCGACGCCGCGATGGAGGGCTGATCCGCTGAGATATGGCCCGACCGGCGCGGCGCTCCTGTTCGTGGCGGCTTCGACGCTGGCCGGCTGCGGCGATACGGCGAGGCTGTCCGTCGCCAACGGCACGGGGCCCGCGCCCGCATTGCCGCCGCCGCGCGAGTCGCTGCTCCCGACCGTGAACATCGCGCCCGCGACCGGCTGGCCGGGCGGAGCGACGCCGGCACCCGCCTCCGGTCTGGCGGTCACGGAACTCGCGGGCGGGTTCGCGCATCCGCGCTGGCTGTACGTGCTGCCGAACGGGGACATTCTGGTCGCCGAGACCAACGCGCCGCCGAGGCCCGGCGACGCGCGCGGCATCACGGGCTTCTTCCAGCGGCTGGTCATGGCGCGGGCCGGGGCCGGTGTTCCCAGCGCCAATCGCATCACGCTCCTGCGCACGCGGGATGGGGCGGTCGTGAGCCGTTCGGTGTTCCTGGACGGGCTGAACTCACCCTTCGGCATGGCGCTGGTTGGCGACGCTCTCTACGTCGCCGATACGGATGCAATCCTCCGCTTTCCCTACCAGCCGGGCGAGACGCGGATCACCGAGCCGGGCGTCAAGGTCGTGGACCTGCCCGCCGGTCCGATCGACCACCACTGGACCAAGAACGTCGTCGCCAGCCCGGACGGCCAGCGCCTCTACGTGACGGTCGGATCCAACAGCAACGAAGCCGAGAACGGGATGGCGGCGGAACAGGGCCGCGCCGCGATCTGGGAGATCGATCTCCGGACGGGGCGGCACCGGCTCTTCGCGTCGGGCCTGCGCAATCCGGTCGGCCTCGCCTGGCAGCCGCAAACGGGCGCGCTGTGGACGGCGGTGAACGAGCGCGACGAGATCGGCAGCGATCTCGTGCCGGACTACATGACCGCCGTCATGGACGGGGGCTTCTATGGCTGGCCATACAGCTATTACGGCCAGCACATCGACGCGCGCGTGAAGCCGCAGCGCCCCGATCTCGTCGCGCGCGCGATCGTGCCCGACTACGCGCTCGGACCGCACACGGCGTCGCTCGGCCTCGCCTTCTCGCACCCCGGCGACCTGCCGCCGCGTCTCTGGGACGGCGCGTTCGTCGGCCAGCACGGCTCCTGGAACCGGCGGCCGAAGAGCGGCTACAAGGTGGTGTTCGTGCCGTTTCGGGACGGCCGGCCGGATGGTCCGCCGGCCGATGTGCTGACCGGTTTCCTCGACGCGGACGGGAACGCGCGCGGGCGGCCGGTCGGCGTCGCGCTCGACCGCGACGGAGCGCTGCTGGTCGCTGACGACGTCGGCAACCGGGTCTGGCGGGTGGCCGGGCCGGCCGCTCAGACTGGCCCTTAAGCCAGGGTTGCGCCATTCTCGGTGCAGGCACGGGGGTGCACGTCGATGTCCGCTTCTTCCCGAGATGATCCGAGAGCCACAAGCCGTCTGAACCCGATCCCGGTTCTGTCCCGCTTCTTCACCCGCCTGGTCAGCCGCTACCTCCCCGACCCGTTGGTGTTCGCGATCCTGCTGACGGTCCTCGTCTTCGTGCTGGGCATCGCCCTGACCCCCTCAGGCCCGATCGACATGCTGCGAATGTGGGGCGACGGATTCTGGAATCTGCTCGCCTTCGCGATGCAGATGGCGCTCGTGCTCGTCACGGGCCATGCGCTCGCGAGTTCCATGCCGGTCCAGAACGCTATGGGCCGCCTCTCCGCGCTGGCCAAGACGCCCGTGCAGGGCGTGATGCTCGTTTCCTTCGCCTCGGCGGTGGCGTGCGTCATCAACTGGGGGTTCGGGCTGGTGGTCGGCGCGATGTTCGCACGCGACGTGGCTCGCCGCATTCCGAACTCGGATTACCGGCTGCTGATCGCGGCCGCCTACATGGGCTTCATGACTTGGCATGGCGGGCTGTCCGCTTCCATACCGCTGGTCGCGGCGACGAAGGGCAACCCGCTGGAAAATATCGTGGGGCTGATCCCGGTTTCGGACACGATCTTTACGCCATACAACATCGCCATCACGCTGGCGCTGATTGTCGTGCTGCCGTTGCTCTGCCGCTTGATGCACCCGGCGCCCGGAGCCGTGGTGGCGATCGATCCGAAGTTGCTCTCACCACCCCCGAGCACCAGCCGGGTGCTGGGCGCGGACGCGACGCCCGCGGAACGGTTCGACGAAAGCCTGGTCCTGGCTCTCGTCGTCGCGGCGTTCGGCATCGGCTACCTGGTCCTCTATTTCCAAAAGAACGGATTCAACCTCACGATCAATACCGTCAACCTGATGATGCTGGTTGCAGGATTTCTCCTGCGCGGCACTCCGATGGCCTATGGGCGGGCGATCGCGAACGCGGCCCGTGCCACCGCCCCGATCATACTTCAGTTCCCGTTTTATGCGGGCATCCAGATCATGATGGAAAACTCCGGCCTCGGCGCCCTCATCACCAACTGGTTCGTGCATATCGCGAGCAAGGACACGTTTCCGGTTCTGGCCTTCTTCTCATCCGGTCTGATCAACTTCGCGGTTCCCTCGGGCGGCGGTCACTGGGTCGTGCAGGGGCCGTTCATCATGCCGGCCGCGAAGGAGCTCGGGGTCGATCTCGGCAAGGCGGCGATGGCCATCGCCTATGGCGAGGAGTGGATGAACATGGCGCAGCCGTTCTGGGCGCTTCCGGCGCTCGCCATCGCGGGCCTCGGCGTGCGCGACATCATGGGCTACTGCGTGACAGCCCTTGTCCTCACGACCCCGATCTTCGTCCTGGGCTTGTATCTTTGAAAAGGCTCCTTCAGGCCTGCACGCGCACCAGCAGCTTGCCGAAGTTGCGGCCGTCCAGCATGCCGATAAAGGCCTCGGGCGCGTTCTCTATGCCGTCCGCGATGTCCTCGCGGTAGCGGTAGCGCCCGGAAGCGACGCCGCCGCCGACGTCGCGCAGGAAATCCGCGAAGTGATCGGCCCGGAAGTCGTAATTGATGAAACCACGCAGGGTCAGGCTCTTGGAGAGCACTTCGCGCATCGTCGCCGGCAGGCGGTCGGTCTCGCCCGGCCCGGTCGCGTTGTATTGCGCGATCAGCCCGCAGACCGGCACCCGCGCGAACTTGTTCAGCAGCGGCAGCACCGCCTGCCAGACCGCGCCGCCGACATTCTCGAAATAGACGTCGATCCCGTCCGGACACGCGGCGGCGAGCCGGTCCGGGAAATCCGCCGCGCGATGATCGACGGCCGCGTCGAAGCCCAGCCCGTCCTTCACGAACGCGCATTTCTCCGTGCCGCCCGCGATCCCCGCGGCGCGCGCGCCCGCCGCCTGCGCCAGTTGCCCGACCAGCGAGCCGACCGGGCCGCTCGCCGCCGCCACCGCGACGGTCTCGCCCTTCGCCGGGCGGCCGATGACGTGCAGCCCGGAATAGGCGGTGAAGCCCGGCATGCCGAGCACGCCGAGCGCGGTCGTCACCGGCGCGCGCTCGGGGTCGAGCTTGCGCAGCCCTTCGGCGTCCACGGCGGCGTGGGTGCGCCAGCCGGTCTGCGCCAGCACGGTGTCGCCCGGCGCGTAGCCGGGGGCGTTCGACCGGACGACCTTGCCCACGCCTTCCGCGCCCATGACGCCGCCGAGCGGGGTCGGCGGGACGTAGGATTTGCGGTCGTCCATGCGGCCGCGCATATACGGGTCGAGCGAGAAATACTGCACCGCCACCAGCAGCTGCCCCGGCCCCGGCTGCGGCATCGGCGCGTCCTCGATGCGGAAATCGGTTTGCTTCGGGCGGCCTTTGGGCCGGGCGACGAGCACCACCTGTCGCGCGGTCGCATCGGTCATCTCGGTCACTCCTCCCCGGTTTGCCGCCGTCTCCAAACATAACGGCGCACAACGCGACCGGCGGCAAGTCCCGCCGCCACCACGGACAGCACGATGGCGGCGAGGGCGTTGATCTCCGGCGTCGGGCCGAGCCGGAGCTGCGAGAACACGACCATCGGCAGGGTCGATGCCCCCGGCCCCGAGGTGAAGCTCGCGACCACAACGTCGTCGAGCGACAGCGTGAACGCGAGCAGCCAGCCCGAGAGCAACGCGGGTGCGAGCAACGGCACCGTGATCCGCGCGAAGACCGCGAGCGGCGGCGCGTACAGATCGGCGGCCGCGTCTTCCAGATCGCGCGGGGTCTCCTGCAGGCGCGCGCGGACGACGACCGCGACATAGGCGACGGAGAGGCTTGCATGGGCGAGCGTGACCGTCAGCGCGCCGCGTCCGGCGGGCCAGCCCGTCGCCTGTTCCAGCACGACGAACAGCAGCAGCAGCGACAGCCCGGCGATCACGTCCGGCATCACCAGCGGCGCGGACAATCCGGCGACGAACAGCCCGCGCCCGCGAAAGCGGCCGAAGCGGGCGAGCGCGAGCCCGGCGAGCGTGCCCAGCGCGAGCGCCATGGTTGCGGACAGGATCGCGATACGAAGGGAGAGCAGGGCCGCGTCGATTAGCGCCGTGTCGCGCCATAGGGCGACGTACCAGCGGACGGAAAATCCGCTCCAGCGCGTCACCAGCCGCGAATCGTTGAAGCTGAACGCGACGGCGAGGACGATCGGCAAATAGAGGAACGCATAGCCCGGCACGAGCCACGCGGCCCAGAACCGGCTCCCGCGTTTCGCGTCATCGCGCACGCTGCACCAGCGCTACCGGAACGACGAGCAGCAGGATCAGCACGAGTGCCAGCGCCGAGGCTTGCGGCCAGTCGCGGTTCTGGAAGAACTCCTGCCAGATCACGCGGCCGATGGTCTGTGCCTGCGGACCGCCCAGCAGTTCGGGGATGACGTATTCGCCGACCGCGGGGATGAACACCAGCCCCAGCCCCGCCCAGACGCCCGGCATCGACAGGGGAAGCGTGACGGTCAGGAACGCAACGAGCGGCGTCGCGCCGAGATCCGACGCGGCCTCGGTCAAGGCCGGATCGAGTCGCGACAGGCGCGCGTAGAGCGGCAGCACCATGAACGGCAGATACGCATGCACGATGCCGAGATACATCGCGCCGTTCGTGTACAGCAGCGGCAGCGGCGCGCTCGTCAGGCCGGTCGCTTGCAGCGCCGCGTTGATCCAGCCGTCGTCCTTCAGCAGCCCGATCCAGGCGTTGATGCGCAGCAGGAAACCCGTCCAGAACGGCAGGATCGCGAGCAGCAGCAGCGCCGGACGCAGCCGCACGGGCGCTGCCGCGATGGCGAGTGCGATCGGATAGCCGATCAGGAGACAGAAGAGGGCGGAGATCGCGGCGATGCGCAGGCTGAACAGCAGCGCGCGGAGATAGTAGTCGTCCGCAACCAGCGCCTCGAATGCATCCCGGCCGATGGCGAGCGCGAAGGGAGGCACGCCGTCGCGCGGCGTCGAGACCGCGATCATGGCCAGGATCGCAACCGGGGCCAGAACCGTCAGCAGCAACCACGCGCCGGGAATCAGGACGACGACCCGCTTCATGGCGGCAGCACGATGCAGGCGTCGCGCGGCCAGGACACCGCGACCGCCGCGCCTACTGCCGGGCTTTCCCGGAGTCCGTGGCCCAGCGGCTCGGCGACGCGCAGCCCCGTGCCGTCCGACAAGCGCACAATGTGGCGCAGCGTATCGCCCACATACGCGGACGAGACGAGCGTGCCGGATGTGCGGTTCTCCAACATCGTTGCGTCCGTCCCGATGCGCAGCCGCTCGGGACGCAGCGCGAGCAGGCAGGACGCGCCCGGCCCGAGAGCCACGGGCGGCGCGCGCACCTTCCCGGTGCCGGCCGCATCGAGCAGCGTCCCGGCCACGCCCGTCGCGAGGACGGTCGCGGGCAGGACGTTGGCCGCGCCCAGGAACTCGGCGACGAAGCGGCTGGCCGGTCGCTCGTACACGCTCGCGGGATCGCCGACCTGCGCCAGCCTTCCGTGCTCCATCACGCCGATGCGGGTCGCCATCATCAGCGCTTCCCGCTGGTCGTGCGTGACCAGGATGAAGGTTGTGCCGAGCAGTCGCTGCACGCGCATCAGCTCGCCGCGCGTCGCGTCCCGCAAGCCGGGATCGAGCGCGGACAGCGGCTCGTCGAGCAGCAGCAGCGCGGGACGGGGGGCGAGGCTGCGGGCCAGCGCCACGCGCTGTTGCTGGCCGCCCGAGAGCTGGTGCGGACGCCGGCCGCCGAAGCCGCCGAGCCGCACGAGATCGAGCATTTCCGCGACCCGGGCGTCTCTCGCGCGGCGGTCGAGGCCGATGCGGCGAAGGCCGAAGGCGATGTTGTCCGCGACCGTCATGTGCGGGAACAGCGCGTAGGATTGGAACATGGTGTTCACCTTCCGCCGGTGCGGCGGCAACGGGTCGATAACGTCTCCGCCCAGCCTGATCGAGCCGGAGACGGGACGCAGAAAGCCCGCGATCGTCCGCAGCAGCGTGGTCTTGCCCGAGCCCGAGCCGCCGAGCAGCACGAACAGCTCGCCGGCCATGACGGTAAGGTCGAACCCGTCCACCGCCGCCGTCTCGCCATAGGCGACGCGCAGCCCTTCGATGTGCAGGAGCGGGGCGGTCAGGGACCGGCCTTGAAGCGCGCCCACATCCGGTTGCGCGCGCGCTCGGACGCGGGCGGCGTCGCGCCCACCGTGAAGAACGAGGCCATGCGGCCGGGCGGCGGGTAGATGTTCGGATCGTCTAGCAGATCCGGATGCACCATGGGACGGCTGGCCGGGACGGCGTTCGGATAGCGGACCCGATTGGTGACGCCCGCGATCACGTCCGGTTGCAGGATGAAGTTGATGAAGGCGAGGGCGGCGTCCGGGTGCGGCGCGTCCGTCGGGATCGCCAGCATGTCGAACCAGAGCTGTGCACCTTCTTTTGGCGCCACGTAGCGCACCCCGACGCCGTCCCTCGCTTCGGCGGCCCGGGCGGCAGCCTGGATCACGTCGCCCGAGTAGGAGAGGACGAGGCATGTCTCTCCGGCAGCGAGCGCGTTCACCGCGCCGCCCGAAGCGAAGCTGCGGATGTAGGGGCGGATCGCCGTCAGCGTGCGCTCGACCGAAGCGAGGTCGGCGGGATCGGCGCTGTTCGGGTCGCGGCCGAGATAGTGCAGCACGGAAGGAATAACGTCCGTCGCGGAATCCATCATGGTGATGCCGCATGGGGCGATCCGGCGGGCGTTCTCGGGCCTGAGCAGCAAATCCCAGCTGTCGAGCGGCGCGTCCGGCGCGAGCGCCCGGATGCGCTCGGGGACGATGCCGAGGCCAACCGTGCCCCAGAGATAGATCGCGCCGTATTGGTTTCCTGGATCGGCGCTTTGGACCTCATGCATCAGCCTGGGATCGAGACCGGCCCGGCTCGGCACCCGGCTCCAGTCGATGCGGCGGAGCGCACCGGCGGCGATCAGGCGCGAGAAGGTCGGCTGGCTCGTCGGCACCACGACGTCGTAGCCGGACCGTCCGGCCAGCAGCTTGGCCTCGAGCGTTTCCAGGCTGTCGTACACGTCGTAATTTACGCGGATGCCGGTCTCGCGCTCGAAGCGGGCGGTGGCGGCCGGGTCGATGTAGTCGGTCCAGTTATAGACGTTGAGCACGCGCTCCTCGGCCCGCGCGGGCAGACCGAGCGCGACAAGAGCGAACAGGAGCGCCGCGACCGCCGTCCGGCGGCCGCACGCGCGGAAGCGGGCGCGAGACATGCGGCGATGCTAGCGTGCGGGCCGAGGGCCAGGGAAGGAGGCTGGGAGACATGGCAATGCTCATCCGATCCGATAAGACGACGCTTGGGATCGCCGCGGCGGCGGCACCGACGGTTTTCGGGCTAAGATCCTGGATCGTCATTCTCGGCATCGCTTTCGCCTTGGCGGCCTGCTCCACCCCGCACGGCACCGGTGACCAAAGCCCCCTGCTCGTCTCGGCCGGGTTCGTAGAGCGCGCCGCGGACACGCAACAGAAGCAGGCGGTGCTGCGCCGATTGCCGCGGTACACCCTGATCCGGCGGCATTGGAACGGTGGATCGATCTATGCTTATGTCGGGAGCCCGGCGTGCAACTGCCTCTATCTCGGCGATGAGGCGGCGTTCGCCCGCTATCGGCAGGATGTGCGCAGCGCCGCGCAGGAAGGAACGGCCGAAAGCTTCTGGGAAGCCCAGCCGGGAAGCGCGCAGCAACAGAGTTTTGCCGTCGAGGAAGATCCGACCTTCGATCCGGGAATCTGGGGAACGAGCGATTAGCAGGTCGGCCCCGCCACTCGGTGGTCAGAGCGCGACACCGTCCGTTTCTCCGTGCCGGCGACCCCGAGGCGGACGACCCCGAACGTGAACGGGTCGGTTCCGGCCGGCTCGGGCTCGTGTTAGGCTTGGCTCGCCCGAGACAACCCACAGCAGAGCAGGACGGTATGAGCCAGCAGCTTACCGAGACCGAAGCGTGGCAGGCGCTTGAAGCGCATTATCAGGACATCCAGGACATCCATCTGCGTACGCTGTTCGCCGAGGACAGCAAGCGTGGCGAACGCCTGACCGCCGAGGGCGCCGGGCTGTTTCTCGACTTCTCGAAGAACCGTATCACCGACGAGACGATCCGGTTGCTGCTGACGCTGGCCCGCGAGCAGGGATTGGAGAAGCGCCGGGACGCGATGTTCGGCGGCGAGAAGATCAACATCACCGAGCGCCGGGCCGTGCTGCATGTGGCGCTGCGCGCGCCGCGCGGGACGAAGATCGAAGTCGATGGCAAGGACGTCGTGCCTGAAGTTCACGAGGTGCTCGATCGGATGGCCGCCTTCTCCGAAAAGGTGCGCAGCGGCGAATGGACCGGGCATGGCGGCAAGCGCATCCGCACCATCGTCAATATCGGCATCGGCGGCTCCTATCTCGGCCCCGAGATGGCCTATCGGGCGATGCGCGAGTTCCGCGATCCGGCGCTTGCGCTTCGTTTCGTGTCGAACGTGGACGGCGCGAACTTCGCGGCGGCGACCGACGATCTGGACGCCGGAGAGACGCTGTTCATCATCTCGTCGAAGACCTTCACGACGCTCGAGACGATGACCAACGCCGCGGTCGCGCGCGCCTGGCTCATCGGCAAGCTCGGCGACGAAAGCGCGGTCGCCAAGCACTTCGTGGCGGTCTCCACCAACACCGAGGAGGTGCGCAAGTTCGGCATCGATCCCGCCAACATGTTCGGCTTCTGGGACTGGGTCGGCGGCCGCTACTCGATGGATTCCGCGATCGGGCTTTCGACGATGCTGTCGATCGGCCCCGAGAACTACCGAGCGCTGCTCGACGGCTTCCACGCCATGGACGAGCATTTCCGGACCGCGCCCCTGGAGCGGAACCTGCCCGCGCTGCTCGGCCTGCTGACGATCTGGTACAATAACTTCTTCCGGACCGAGACGCTTGGCGTGATGCCGTACGCGGCCGACCTGGGGCGCTTCCCCGCCTATCTTCAGCAGTTGCAGATGGAGAGCAACGGCAAGCATGTCGATCTCGACGGGCGGCACGTCACCTACGAAACCGGCCCGCTCATCTGGGGGGAGCCTGGCACGGACGGGCAGCACTCCTTCTTCCAGCTCATCCACCAGGGCACGAAGCTCATTCCGTGCGACCTGATCGGCTTCATCCAGCCGCTCAGCCGAAATGCGCACCAGCACGACCTGCTGATGGCGAACTTCTTCGCGCAAGCCGAGGCGCTGGCCTTCGGCAAGACGCTCGACGAACTCAAGGCCGAGAACACGCCCGAGTATCAGGCGCCGTTCCGGGTGATGGAGGGCAACCGCCCGACCAACATCATCCTGGCCGACAAGCTCGACTCCGCATTCGCTCGGCAGCCTGGTCGCGCTCTATGAGCATAGCGTCTTCACCCAGGGCGCGATCTGGGAGATCGACAGCTTCGATCAATGGGGCGTCGAGCTCGGCAAGGTGCTGGCGAAGCGGATCATTCCCGAGCTTGAGGCCAAGGCGGACGCGCCGCTTGGCCATGACAGCTCGACCAACGCGCTGATCCGCCGGTATCGCGCGGGCAAAACCTGACCTCCTTCCACGACCTCCTCCCGCCGGTGCGGGAGGAGGAGAGCGGTTCAGGTCAGCGAGGCGGCGGCGCCCCTGGCTCGCCGGGTGCGCCATGCTCCCCGGGTTCGCCGCCGGGACCATGATGTCCGTGCATCCAGTGCATCGGCGGACCCTTGATTTCGGTCAGCTTGTCGGCCGAGGGGCCGATCTGGCGCGCCATCACGAGCGTGCCGAGGACGTTCTTGAACCCGTTCCCCTCGACATAGATCGTCTGCCCCGTCTTGATCTCGTCCCCGAGCCGGGCCGCTTCCGGCGGCGGCAGCTTGACGATCGTGCCGTCGTTGAGCAGCACGCCGTTCAGATCGCCGCGCGGTCCGTGCAGCTGGGCCTTGATGGTGCCCTGAGCAGTCATCTTCTGGCTGCCCCCCATCATCATGGGACCGGGCGGATGACCATGATGCGGGCCATGACCGCCAGGCCCGCCCATCGGACCGCCAGGGGCACCACCAGGGGGTCCATTATCCTGCACGGTCTTGCCGCTCGCATCCGCCGTCACCGACATCGCCTGTACCAGCGGTAGCGCGCGCGCCTTCAGGCCATGCACCGTGACCGCGTCGCCCGGCTTGACCACGGCGACGATCTCGGTGCCGAGATGCGGCGGGAAATGCACCTCGGTGCCGTCGTCGAGGATCAGGCCGTCCACATCGCCGCGTGGCGTCAGGTCGTATTGCGCCACCTTGCCCTTGACCGTCGGAAGCTGGGAGGCGTCGTACACGCTCCCGCCGGACTGCGCGGCCGCAAGTTCCACGCCCCCGCCCGTTATCAGCGTCGCCGCGAGCAGCGCGGTCCGCAGTGTCGAGTGTCTCATCGCTAACCTCCAGAAGTGACGGACCGCATCGGGTCCGCAGCCTCACAACGCACGTGGCGTGCCAGGATCTAAGTTAATGAGATGACTGGATTTCTGTCTCAGCGGCGCGCCCCAGCCGTCCCGATACCGGACGGAGCCGTCCGGAAAGCGGACGCCTCAGGGCCGGTCCGTGTCGAGGCCGTAGCGGCGGAGCTTGCTGTGCAGCAGCTGACGATGGATGCCGAGCCGTTTCGCCGCTTCGGTGCGGTTACCGTGCGTTTCGGCCAGCGCGCGGGCGATCATGGCGCGCTCCAACCGGGCGACCGCGGTGTCGAGATCGCCCTCGAGCCAGTCCGGCGCTCCGGCGTCCCTCTCGGGCGGCGCGAGGAAGCCGAGATCGCTTCGCTCGATCACGGGCGCGCGGACGAGCGCCGTCGCCCGCTGCATCGCGTTCTGCAACTCACGCACGTTGCCGGGCCAGGGATGCGCGAGCAGCCGCGCGGCGGCCTCCGCCGACAGGCGCTTCGGCGCGCCGCCGCCCGCAACGAGCGCCAGGAAGTGCTCCGCCAGCGGGACGATGTCGGCCAGCCGGTCGCGTAACGGAGGCAGCGAGAGCGGCACCACGCCCACGCGGTAGAACAGAATCCTCCCGAAATCTGCCTTCAGCAACCCGCGTCCTCAGATCGCGGTGGGTCGCGGACAGGATGCGCACATCGACCGGGACCGGCCGGCCGCCGACGGGCGTCACCACGCGCTCCTGCAGCACGCGCAACAACTTCGCCTGCATCGCCGGGTCCATGTCGCCGATCTCGTCGAGAAACAGCGTCCCGCCCTGCGCCTCTCGAAACGAGCCGGCCCGGTCGGCGATGGCGCCGGTGAACGCGCCGCGCACATGGCCGAAGAGCTGGGTTTCCAGCAGTTCGGCCGGGATCGCGGCGCAGTTGACGGGGACGAAGGGCTTGGCGCGGCGGCGTCCGTGCAGATGGACCGCGCGGGCCACCACCTCCTTGCCGGTGCCTGTCTCGCCCGAGATCAGCACCGTCGCCTCGCTGTCGGCCAGCAGACCGATCGCCTTCTGCACCTCCCGCATCGCCGCCGATGCGCCGACCAGCGCGCTGGGCTCCGCCGCCGCCGCCGAGGCGGGCGGGGCGCTGGCGGCGATGGGGGGCAGCAGCCGCAGCAGAAGGGCGGCGAGATCGGCGCGGCCGACCGGCTTGACGAGATGGTCCGCCGCGCCGAGGCGCATCGCCTCGATCGTATTCGCGGCCGAGGCGTGGGCCGTCAGAACCGCGACGGCGGGCGGGTCCGGAAGCGCCCGCAGCCGCGCCAGAACCTCCAATCCGTCCATGCGCGGCATGCGCAGGTCGAGCAGCACGGCGTGCGGCCGCCGCCGCGTGGCAAGGGCGAGGGCCGCCGGACCGTCAGCGGCCTCGACGACGGTGTGGCCGAGATCGGTCAGGGTCTCGGCCATGCCCTCGCGCAGCGCCGGGTCGTCGTCCACGATCAGGATGGCGGCCATTGCGCCCCTCCCGGCAGGTCCAGCACGAACCGCGCGCCGCGTCCGGGCGTCTCGCCGCCGGCGTCGGCGAGCGTCAGGCTGCCGCCATGCGCTTCGGCGAGTTCGCGGGCGATAGCCAGGCCGAGGCCGGTGCCTTCCGGCCGGCCGGTGGCGAATGGCTCGAACAGCCGAGTCCTCAAATCGGACGGAATGCCGCATCCGGTGTCGGCGACCTCGATGCGGACGCGCCCACCGGCGACCTCGGCGGCGACCCGGACCTCGCCTCCCGCTTCCGTATGCTGGATTGCGTTGAGCAGCAGATTGTCGAGCGAGCGCCCGGCGAGGGCCGGATCGAGCGAGACGGTGGCGGGCGGGGCGGAAACGGACAGCGAGACCGCGCGCGTGTCGGCGAGATCGCGATGGGCGTCCGCGCGCGCCGTCACGAACGCCGCGAGCGAGGCCGGGAGCGCATGCGGCTCCCGCCGCTCCGTCATCGTCAGCAGTTCGGCAATCAGCGCGTCGACGCGGCCGATCTGGACGAGGCTCGCCTCCAGCGCCGTCCGCTGCCGCGCGACATCTCCCGCAAGGGCGTTCTCGGCACGCAGGCGCATCGCCGCCATCGGGTTGCGGATTTCGTGCGCGACGGCGGCCGCCATGCGCCCGAGCGCGGCGAGCCGTTCGGCGGCCGCTATCCGCGCCGTCATCTCCGAGGAGCGCAGGCGTGCCGCCGCGAGCCGCCGGCCCGCGTCGTTGAGGGCGGCGACGATGCGATCCAGTTCCCGCTCACCGGTGGCTGGCAGCTCGGGCAGCATCTCGACGTCGTGCCGCGACAGCGCCGCCTCGATCTGCCCCACCTTGCGCCCCCACACGACCGTGATGCCGGTGAGCCAGAGCGCGATCCCGAGCACGAGCGCCGCCAGGACGCCAAGGCCCAGGCCCAGGCTTCCATATCCGGCGGGCCGGACCACGGAGGCGAGCGTCCAGCCGGTCAGGCCGGAGATTGGGCTCGGGAGCGGGCAGGAGGCGGCGAGCAGCAGGCGGTTGCCCCGCGAGACGCGGAGCAGCGCCGATTGCTCGGTGCGGGAGGCCTCGTGGTTCGCTTCCCGGATGAGGGACTGGGCGGCGGCCGTGACCGCCCCCGTCCCGGTCAGGGAACCGCTGCCCGCGAGCCAGATGCCGCCCGCGAGTTCCGGCCACGGCGCGAGGGCGACGGTGACCACCGCCGCGAGATCGCGCAGCTGCCCGGGCTGGTCGAGCGCGAAATCGGCGCCGTTCCACCCGGCCGCGTAGAAGGCGAAGCGGTCCCGGATCGCATCGCACGCGCGTGCGACGACGGCCTCCGCCCGCTGCTCCTGCGCCGAGGAGGACGTGCGATAGAGTTGCAGGAGCAGAAAGCCGACGACGATCGCGGCGGCGGTCGCGAGCGCCCACAAGACCCAGAGCCGGGAGCGGAGCGAGTGCATGGCCGGGCCGCGTCAGCCCGCCTGTCCGCGCCGCGCTTTCGGGCTGCTGATGGCGCAGCGCGCCTCGGCATAGGCCCGCAGCAGGGCGTGGACGCGGTCATGGCCGTCGGTTCCGGGATCGAAGCGGCCCGCCCGGATCGCGGCCGCGAGCGCGCGCCATGGCTCCGCCTCGTCCGTGCCGGTCACCCCCCGTGCTTCGGCCGCCAGCGCGTCGGCTGGGGCGGGATCGTGCCGGGCGGTGCGGGCGGCGATCGCGATCGCGTTGGCGACCATCAGCGCCGGGTAGCGCTTTTCCGCGGGCAGAGCCGGAAGCAGTTCGTCCAGCAGCGTCTTGCGCGCCGCCTCGAGCAGCTCGGGGCCGGACGGCGGTTCATGCATGCGCGATGTCCAAGATGTCCTGCTCCAGTTCCGGGATGATCTGGCCCGTCAGCGCGAGTTCCAGACTGTGCTCCCGGCCCGAGACATGCCGGTCCGCCTGTTCGGCGGCGATCACGCCCCAGCGCAGCGCCGCGAGCAACTCCCAGGAAGCGACCTGATCGCGCGCGATGCGGCGTCCGGATTCCATCTCGTAGCCATCGTAGAATGCTTCGCGCGAGCCGATGCCCCCTGCCTCGTGCGGGCTTCCGAACCGCCAGCTTCGGGCGCAGAACCAGCCGATATCAGTGAGCGGGTCGCCCCAGCGCGCGAACTCCCAGTCGAGCACCGCCCGCACCCCCGCCTCGTCGACCATGAGATTGCCCGTGCGGAAATCGTTGTGGCACAGCACGGTCTCGCCGGGCGGCAGACGCAGCCGCTCGAGGTGGCGCAGGCCCCACTCGAACACCGGGCGGGGAATGGCGCTCTCGTCGATCCGGCGGCGGTAATCCTCGATCAGCGCCTGCATGGGCGTGGCATGCGGCGGGGCCAGGAAGCCGAGGCCCGGATGCCCCGGCCGGATGGAGTGGATGCGCGCGAGGATGCGCCCGAGCGAGCGGGCAAGCGGCTCGCGTCCGCCGCCGAAGCGTTCGCCGCGTACCACTTGCCGGGGTGCGGTGACGCCGCGCACCAGCCGCATCACGAAGAACGGCCGGCCGAGCACGGCGCGGTCCTCGCAGGCGAACAGCGGCTCCGGCACCGGCACCTCCGCGCCCCAGGCCGCGCGCAGCAGGGCGAACTCCTCCGCCCGCGCGTGGCTGTGGCTGAGCACCGCCTGTGCGTCCGTCCGCAGCACCCAGTCCTGCGCGCCCGCATGCGGGCCGTCCGCCACGCGCGCGACGAGATGCCAGTTCTGCTGGATCGCGCCGCCCGCCAGCTTCCGCGCGCTCTCGACCGCGACCGACCGCGCGCCCGACCGTCCGGCCAGCCACGAAGCAAGCCGCGCCCGAGCCGCCTCGTCGGTGGCGAGGTTCACGCGCCCCAGCCCCAGAATTCCTCCCGTTCGTTGAGCAGCGCGCGCGCCAGCACCATGCGATGCACCTCGCTCGCGCCGTCGACCAGCCGCGCCTGCCGGGCGTAGCGATAGATCCACTCGACCGGCGTGTCCTTCGAGTAGCCGCGCGCGCCGAGCAGTTGCAGCGCCGTGTCGGCGGCGCGGTGGAGCGCGTCGGCGACCACGACTTTCGCCATCGAGACCTCCTTCCGCGCCTTGTGCCCCTGATCGAGCAGCCACGCCGCCCGCATCGTCAGCAGCCGCCCGGTGTCGATGTCCATCGCCGCCTGTCCGAGCAGCCCCTGCACGCTTTCGTGGTCCTTGAGCTTGGCGCCGAAGCTGTCGCGCCGCTCCACGTAGTCGAGCGCGACCTCCAGGCATCTTTTCGCAAGCCCGGTCCAGCGCATGCAGTGGGTGAGGCGCGCCGGTCCGAGGCGGATCTGCGTCAGCCGCAACCCGTCGCCGACCTCCATCAGCCGGTCCTGGTCCCGGATCTCGAGGCCGTCGAACGCCAGCTCGCAATGGCCGCCATGCTCCTCCGGCCCCATGACCGGAATGCGGCGCGCGATGCGAAAGCCCGGGTTGCCGGCCTCGAACAGGAAGGCGGAGAGGCCCCGCCGCGCGTCGTCGGAGGTGCGGGCGATCAGGATGAAGTGCCGGGCGGCCTCCGCGCCAGTGATGTAGTGCTTGCGCCCCTGGATCCGCCATCCGGCGCCGGTGCGCGTCGCCGTGGTGTAGGTCAGCGACGGATCGGAGCCGCAGCCTTCCGGCTCGGTCATCGCGAACGCGCTCCCGACCGTGCCGTCCACGATCGGTTGCAGCCATCTCGCCTTCTGGGCTTCGGTCGCGACCTGCTCCAGCACGCGCATGTTGCCGTCGTCGGGGGCGGCGGCGTTGAACACCACCGGGCCGAAGATCGAGCGGTTCATCTCCTCGTAGCAGGCGGCGAGGCCGGTCATCGGCAGGCCGCCGCCGCCGCGCGCGCGGGGCATGCCGAGCGCCCATAAGCCCTCCGCGCGGGCTTCGGCGCGGAGCGTGCCGAGCAGGGGCAGCGCCAGGTTCTCGTGCGCGTCGTAGCTCGCCGGGTCGCGTTCGAGCGGGATCAGGCGCTCGTCCACGAACCGGCGGATGCGGCGGCGGAGCAAGTCGATCTGGGGCGGAAGGCTGAAATCCATGCGCGTCATCTCCCCGGAACCGTCGGGACTTGCTCATGTCCGGGCGGCCGGTGACAAGTGCTGGTAAGCGGCCTTTCCGCCCGGCGCGGGACTGCGGTAGGACGGGGGCAGGCGGCACGCAGCAACGCCGGGGGGGATGGGAATGGGCGGAGGCCAGGTCAGGTCGCGCATCGAGAACGGCAAGATCGTCTCCGCCGCCGAAGCGGTGCGCCTGATCCGCGAGGGCAACACCGTCGCGACCGGCGGGTTTGTGGGGATCGGGTTCCCCGAAGGCATCGCCGTCGCGCTCGAGGAGTTCTATCTCAGCCCGGACGAGCCGGGCGCGCCGCCCGCCGCCAAGCCGCGCGGCCTGACGCTCGTCTACGCGGCCGGCCAGGGCGACGGGCGCGGCAAGGGTCTCAACCATTTCGGCTGTCCCGGTCTCGTCCGGCGCGTCGTCGGCGGCCATTGGGGGCTGGTGCCGGCGTTGCAGCGGCTCGCGGTCGAGAACGAGATCGAGGCCTACAACCTGCCGCAGGGCGTGATCTCGCATCTGTTCCGCGACATCGCCGCGCGGCGGCCGGGCCATCTCAGCCGGATCGGCATCGGAACCTTCGTCGACCCGCGGCTCGGCGGCGGCAAGATCAACGCCCGCACCACCGAGGATCTGGTCGAGCTGGTGACGATCGGCGGCGAGGAGATGCTGTTCTACAAGGCGTTTCCGATCGATGTCGGGATCATCCGCGGCACAACGGCCGACCCGGACGGCAACATCACGATGGAGCGTGAGGCGCTGACGCTCGAGATGCTGCCGATCGCGATGGCCGCGCGCAATTCCGGCGGGCTCGTCATCGCGCAGGTCGAGCGCATCGCCGAGCGCGGCACCCTGAACCCGCGCCAGGTCAAGGTGCCGGGCATCCTGGTCGATTGCGTGGTCGTGCCCGAGGATCCGGCGCATCACTGGCAGACCTTCGGGACGCGCTACAACCCGGCCTATAGCGGCGAGATCCGCGCGCTCGTCGGCAGCATCGCGCCGCTGCCGCTCTCGGAGCGCAAGGTGATCGCGCGCCGCTCGGCGCTGGAGCTGAAGCCGAACAGCGTCGTCAATCTCGGCATCGGCATGCCCGAAGGGGTGGCGAACGTCGCCAACGAGGAGAAGATCGCCGATCTCATCACCATGACGGCGGAGCCGGGCGTCGTTGGCGGCGTTCCGGCCGGCGGGCTCGATTTCGGCGCGGGCGTGAACACGCAGGCGATCCTCGACCAGCCGTACCAGTTCGATTTCTATGATGGCGGCGGTCTCGACATGACCTTTCTCGGCCTCGCCGAGGCCGACCGGCGCGGCAACCTCAATGTCAGCCGCTTCGGCCCGAAGCTCGCCGGCGCGGGCGGCTTCATCAATATCAGCCAATGCGCCAAGCGCGTGATCTTCTGCGGCACCTTCACGGCCGGCGGTCTCAAGGTCGCGGTCGAGAACGGCGAAATGCGGATCGAGCGCGAGGGCCGCGCGCGCAAATTCGTAGACGAGGTCGAGCATCGCACCTTCTCGGGCGAATACGCGGCGGCGCGGGGTCAGCCCGTGCTGTACGTGACCGAGCGCTGCGTGTTCACGCTCACCCCGGCCGGGCTGGAGCTGACCGAGGTCGCGCCCGGCATCGACATCGACCGCGACATCCTGGCGCAAATGGATTTCCGGCCCGTGGTCAAGGCGCCGCGCCCGATGGACGCACGGCTGTTCCGGCCGGCCCCGATGGGATTGCGGCAGGATCTGCTCGACGCGCCGCTGTCGCAGCGGCTGACCTACGACCCCGAGCAGAAACTGTTCTTCGTCGATTTCGAGGGCTGCTCGATCCGGAGCCAGGCCCAGATCGACGAGGTCGAGCGTCTGGTCGCGGAGAAGACCGCGCCGGCCGGCGGCCGCGTCTATGCCGTCGTCAACTACGAGAATTTCTCGATTTCGCCCGAGCTGCTGGACCCCTATGTGGACATGGTGCATCGGCTGATGGAGCGGCACTATTCCGGCGCGACGCGCTATTCGACGAGCGGCTTCCTGCGCATGAAGCTGGGCGACGCCCTGTCCGGCCGGGCCGTCGCGCCGCATATCTACGAAAGCGCCGAGGAAGCACGCGCGCACATCGCCGGCTAGGGTCCGGTTCGGACCAACAACACGCGGATCGGAGAGTACCAGTGACACTGCACGGCAAAGTGGCCCTGGTGACGGGCTCGACCAGCGGCATCGGCCTCGGCATCGCCCGCGTGCTCGCCGGGCATGGCGCCGCGATCGCGCTGAACGGGTTCGGCGACGCCAGCGAGATCGAGACGCTGCGACGCACGCTCGCGGACGAGTTCCGCGTGCGCGTCACCTATGACGGCGCGGATCTGTCGCGCCCGCCCGAGGTGGAGGCGCTCGTCCGGAACACGCAGCGGGAGCACGGCGGGCTCGACATCCTCGTCGACAACGCCGGCATCCAGTACACCGCCAATATCGAGGACTTCCCCGCCGAGCGCTGGGACGCGGTGATCGCGATCAATCTCTCGGCCGTGTTCCACGCCATGCGGGCCGCCATTCCGGGGATGCGCGAGAAGGGTTGGGGCCGCATCATCAACATCGCCTCCGCGCACGGCCTGACCGCGAGCGCGCAGAAATCCGCCTATGTCGCCGCTAAGCACGGGGTGGTCGGGGTGACGAAGGTCGCGGCGCTGGAGCTCGCCAATGCGGGCGTGACCGCGAACGCGATCTGTCCAGGCTGGGTACTGACGCCGCTGGTCGAGAAGCAATTGCGGGACCGCGCGCAAAAGAACGGCACGGATTTCGAGACGGCGCGGCGCGATCTCGTGGCCGAGAAGCAGCCGATGCACGAATTCACGACCCCGGAGCAGATCGGCGCTCTGACCGCCTTCCTCTGCTCCGAGGACGCGCGCACGATCACCGGCGCCCCGCTCTCGATCGATGGCGGGTGGATGGCGCACTAGCGGCGTAGAGTTCCGGCGCTTCCGCCGCCAGTCAGGTTCGGGGCGGTCCGGTCCTCGCCGGATAAGGCGGGTCGACGACCGGCATTCCCTCCGGCGTCAGCAATGGCGGCGCGGCGGGCCGGGTCAGCCAGAGGGGCGGAACAAGCCGCCGTGCCGGTCGCGCTTCGCCGCCCGCCGTCCCGGCTTCCGTGCTACCGGAACGATCACGGCGGCGCGGGGATCGTTCGCGACGCGGCAGACGCAGCGCCGGCGGCGGCTCGATCCGCAGCGCGTGGCACAGCGGGCGCAGGAGGCGTCCCGCCTGCGGCGCCCGCGCGAGCAGCGCCTGAAGTTCAGGGGCGCCGAGCAGGCATTCAAGCTGCGAGCGGCCGATCCGTGTATCGAGCGCTGGCGCGAGCTTGAGCAGCCAGCCCGCGCCGCCCGGAAGCCGCACTGCCGAAGCCGAGATACGCGGTCGCGGTGCAGCGCCCGTTCTCGGGCGGCGAACGAAAACCCGCCCGGCCTCCGCCGCGGCGACCAAGGACGCGAACCGGGCGAGCAGTCGCCGCAGCCGGGTCCAGGCCACCAGGGAAGCTTCTCGATGCGTCAGCGCGCTGGCCGCAAGCCCCCGGCTCAGCAGGTCTATGACCGCGGAGAGGCGGGTGAGAAGGCTCGGTGCGGCGAGCGCGGTGGACATGAACGAATCAAGAACTCAATCGAGCGAGATGTCAAGCGTATTGTGCTGCCTAACGCGAAACGGTTGAGGACCGGACAGCTCAAAGCTCACCGAAATGGTGCGTCTCGGCAATGACCGGCTCGATCGGCCGCGGCAGCGCGCCCCGGCCGCGCCACGCGCGGACGCCGATCCGCATCACCAGGAGCACCAACAATCCGGTAATCAGGAACGAGATGACCGCGCCCGGGCCGGCCGCCTGGATGACGACGCTGCTGCCGTCGAACAGGCCGGCGCCGATCACCCCGCCCCGGGGGCGATCATCGTCATTTGCCGCCGCTTCAGGCTATGCTGAAGACCGCCGCCCGGCGGATGACGGTCTTGCGGCCGCATGAAGACCCCAGGTTGCTCGTGGTGTAATTCACTGCCGTTGCTTCATCGGCGCCGGAGATGACGGGCCGCCGCCGACCGGCTCCGGCATGTGGTGCCACAGGCAAGGCTGATCACGCCGATGGAGCTTGTTCGGCCGATTCGGAATAGTAGGTTCGGGACGTCATGAGGGCACAAGAAGACATCGTGGCGACCCGCCGTCCGGCCGCGCTGACTTCCCTGTCCGGGCGCGCCCGTCTTGGCATCGGCGCCCTGCTGTGCGTTCTCATCGCCGCTGTCGCCCTGATCGCCGGACGGTGGGAGCCCCTGGTCGGCGCTCCGGTGTTCGCGATCGCGATCGGCGTTCTCATGGCCAACACGCTGCGTTCGGCGCTGCAATTGCCTTCGCTCGGGATCGGAGAGGTCGCCAAGACCTGCCTCAAGGGCGGCATCATTCTCATGGGCGCCAGTCTGGACCTCGGCGACATTCTGCGGGTCGGAGGGGAGTCGCTGCCGGTCATGGTCGTGACGATCGCCGGAGGATTGCTCTGCGTCTGGTATCTCGGCCGGTGGATGCAGGTGCAGTGGCGCATGCAGGTCTTGATCGGTATCGGCACCGTGATCTGCGGGGGTTCCGCGATCGCCGCCGTCGCTCCGATCGTGCGGGCCAGGGCGGAAGAGATCGCGTATTCGATTTCCGTGATCTTCTTCTTCAACATGCTGGCGGTCTTTCTTTTTCCGGCCCTCGGTCATCTGATGTCGCTCAGCGACCAAGGCTTCGGCCTTTGGGCCGGCACCGCCGTGAACGACACGTCGGCCGTCGTCGCGTCCGGTTTTGCGTATAGCCAGGCGGCCGGAACCTTCGCGACCATCGTCAAGCTGACGCGCACGACGCTGATCATCCCCATCGTCCTTGGCCTCGGTCTGATGATGCCGTGGATCGACCCGGGCACGGCGAACGCTGGCGCTTCGCTCGGGCAACGGGTTCTCAGGGCGGTTCCCTTGTTCATCATCGCCTTCGTGCTGGCGTCGGTCTGCAAGACGATCGGCCTGATCACGCCAGGTGTCGCGCCCGCGATCCAGGAGGCCGGGCGCTGGGTTCTGGTCGTGGCCTTGGCGGCGGTCGGCCTGCAGGGGCACTGGCGCGCTTTTGCGGGCGCGGGGTTCCGGCCTCTTCTCCTCGGGTTCGCGACCTGGGCCACGGTTGCGGCGGCCAGCCTCGCCGTGCAGCACTGGACGGGGACGCTCTGACCGCAAGGGCCGTGCATATGGACATCCGCAGTCTGCTGCTGCCGCTTTCGGGAACCAGGGAGGGAGAGGCGGGGCTCGCGACCGCACTGCTGGTCGCGCGATCATGGAACGCGCATCTGGCGGCGGTTCACGTTCGGATGGACGCGCGGGCTCTGGCGGCCCTCGCCGGAGAGAGCCTCTCCAGCCGCACGCTGAGGGAGGCCGCCGCCGTCACCGAGCAGGAGACGAGCGCGCGCCTGGATGCCCTCCGTGCGATGTTCGACCGCCTCGTCGCCGAGCAGGGCGTGACCGTCTCGCAACCGGCTCCGGATGGCGCCGCCGCGAGCGCGACCTTTAGGGATGTGTCCTCGGGAGAGCCGGATTACATCGCCCAGCTTGGGCGGCTCGCGGATCTCATCGTCGTTCCGCATCCCGCTTCGATGGAGGACGTCTCCTCTTCGAACGCCCTGCACGCGCTTCTGTTCGACTCCGGGCGTCCGGTTCTGGTCGCGCCGCATCGGCCGCCCCAGGAGATCGGGCGCCGCATCTGCCTCGGCTGGAACGGCACGGCGGAATCCGCGAGCGCGGTCTGGTTCGCGCTGCCATGGCTGAAGCGGGCGGAAGCGGTCGCGATCCTCTGGGCAAGGCAGTATCAGCGCCGGGGTCCGCAGGCGGGGGAGCTCGCCGCCTATCTGGCCCGTCACGGGGTGAAAGCGGACATGATCGGCTTCCGTCCGGCCGAGCGGGACGTGGGCGCCGGCCTGCTGGCGGCGGCGTACGATTTCGGAGCCGATATGCTCGCGATGGGCGCGTACTCGCGGTCGCGTCTGAGGCAGCTGGTTCTCGGCGGCGTCACGCGGCATGCGCTGGAAAAAGCGAGACTGCCCCTGCTGATGAGCAGATAGGCGGCCGCAAGCCGCCGCCGGGACGGCTGATGCGGCCGATGCCGTGCGCGACCCGCTGCAAGAGAAAGGCGTGGCGGACCTCCTCGATCATGTTCGAGGCGTCGTTGGAGGCCGAGCCATTCACGCCCAGCCCGACCCGGCATCCCGCGCGCTCCAGTTCGGGCACGCGACAAAAGCCGGAGGCCAGAACCATGTTGAAGGCCGGGCGATGGGTCACCGATACGCCCGACGCGGCCAGGCGCGGCAGTTCGGCATCCTCGAAGTAGATGCCGTGCGCCAGCCAGACCCGCCGCTCCAGCCACCCCACGCTCTCCGGATCGTCGAGCGGGCGGCAGCCGAAGCGGGCCTCGGAGAATGCCGTCTGGTCCCCGGGTCTCTGATCCAAAGCGTGCTCATGGTCGTCATCCTCCCGGGCCCGCCTCACCGGGCATGCAGGCGCTCGCCCATGACGTAGGTCGCGCGGACCGCGCGATCGTCGCCGAGGGTCATGAGCACGAACAGCTCCTCCTCGAGATCGCCTTCGATCGCCTCCAAGCGATGCGCCATCGCCGGCGTGGCGCGAGCATCCAGCACGACCAGAATCCGCCTCGAGACCAGGCTCCAGGCTGCCGATCCTGTCCTCCAGCCCAAGCGCCTCGGCGTTGCCCCTCGTCATCATGCGGAAGGCATCGAGGGCGGGCAGGTTCTGGCCCTGGAGCTGCAAGACCTTGTAGCCCTCGGCGGCGGTCCGAAGCATCGAGTAGCTGGTGCCGCCGCCGACGTCGGTCGCGAGCGCCGTCCGCACCGGCCGGGACCAGCCGCTGAGACGCGCCAGATCGAACAATCCCGAGCCAATGAACAGATTGGAGGTCGGGCAGAACACCGCGACCGAGCCGGTGGCGGACAGCATCTCGACCTCGCTGTCCTCCAGGTGGATGCAGTGTCCGAGCAGGGTGCGCGGGGTCAGCAGCCCGAACCGCTCGTACACCTCGGTGTACGTCCGGGTCCACGGAAACAGCGCCTTCACCAGCTCGATCCCGCGCTGGTTCTCGCACAGATGCGTCTGGACGTGGCACTGCGGGAACTCGCGGACGAGGCCGCCCGCGACCTCGAGCTGGGCGTCGGTCGAAGTGATGGCGAAGCGCGGGGTGATGGCGTAGAGCGCCCGGCCGCGCCCATGCCAGCGGGCGAGCAGATCCCGGCTCTCGCGGTAGCCGCGTTCGGGCGTGTCGAGCAGGCCCTCTGGCGCGCCCCGGTCCATCATCACCTTGCCCGCGATCATGCGCATCCGCCGGCGCTCGGCCTCGGCGAAGAAGGCGTCCACGGACCCGGGGCTGACCGTGCAATAGACGGCGGCGGTCGTGGTCCCGTTGCGCAGCAGCTCGTCGAGAAAGAAGCGCGCGCCGGCCTCGGCGTGTTCGGGACGCGCGTATTTCTGCTCCTCGACGAAGGTGTATTTTTGCAGCCAGTCCAGGAGCTGGGCGCCGTAGGAGGCGATCACCTGCGTCTGCGGGTAATGGACATGGGTGTCGATCAGGCCGGGCAGGATGAGGCTGTCCGGGTAGTGGTCGATCACCGCGCCGGGAGGAAGGCGCGGCAGAAGCTCGGCCGCGGTCCCGACGGCCTCGATCATGCCCTCCCGGATCAGGATCAAGCCGTCTGGTTCGTAGCGGTGTCCGGCCCCTCCAGCCGCACTGGTGAAGGTTAGGATTCGCCCACGCAGCCCCTTAGTGCCCGGTTCCAGCATTGCATTCTCCGTGACTTCAGGCGCCGGACAGGACGGCGCCCGGCGACCGGCCATGATCCGCCCGGCCATGATCCGGCGTGCCGGTCAGCAGCTCCGTCAGCAACTCCGCCGCAGTCAGGGCGGCGATCACCTCCGGCCGCTTGTCGCGGACCGTGCTCCCGCCGATCGGGCAGGTAAGGCGCGCGATCCTGTCCCACGCGATCCCCAGTTCGCGGAAGCCGCGCTCGAAGCGGCGGCGTTTCGTTTTGGAGCCGATCAGGCCGAGATAGGCGAAGTCGCCCCGGCGCAGCACGGCCTCGCACAGCATGAAATCCAGCGCATGGCTGTGCGTGAGCACGAGATAGGCGGCTCCGCCGGGCGCGGCCGCCACCTCATCGAGAAGGTGATCGGTCGCGACCGCCCGTATACCTTCGGGCTTCCGCACCGGGAACGCCTCCGCCCGCTCGTCGATCCAGGACAGGCGCAGCGGCAACGGTGCGAGGGCCGAGGCGAGCGCTTGGCCGACATGGCCTGCGCCGAACAGGAGCACGCCGGGCAAGCTCCTGGCCTCCTCGGACTCGGCCGCCGCAAGCTCCGCCAGGGCGGGCGCGTCGATGCGGCGCAGGTCCAAGGTGACGTGACCGCCGCAGCACTGGCCGATCTCGGGTCCGAGCGGCATCGAAAGTTGCGCCTGCCTCTCGTCGGAAGCGAGCAGCGCCCGCGCCCGGGCGATCGCCTCGTATTCGAGCCGGCCGCCCCCGATCGTGCCGGCGCTGCTCCGGCCGCTGACGAGCATCCGGGCCCCGCTCTCGCGCGGGGTCGAGCCTTCCGCGACCGCCACGCGAACGAGGGCCACCGGCTCGCCGGCCGCCCGCCAGTCCTCGCACACGCGGGCGAGGAACACGGTCACGCCGCCGCGCGCGCCCCGGATGCGCGGTACCGCTCTCGCAGGGCATCGAGGGTCGTGAGTACCTTCTCGGGCGTGGCGGGCGGGTCGAGACGCGGGCACAGGGTGTGGTCCGCGACGCTCGCGATCGCGTCCGAGATCGCGTGCAGCACCGAGATCGCGAGCATCAGCGGCGGCTCGCCGACGGCCTTGCTGCGGAACACCGTCGCTTCACGGTTCTCGGCGCCTTCCAGCAGGCGCACATTGAAGACGCGCGGCCGGTCGGAGCAGGCCGGGATCTTGTAGGTCGACGGGGCGTGCGTTCTGAGCCGGCCCTGCTTGTCCCACCAGAGCTCCTCGGTGGTGAGCCAGCCCATGCCTTGGACGAAGCCGCCGACGATCTGCCCGGTGTCGATGGCCGGGTTCAGCGACTTCCCCACATCGTGCAGGATGTCCACGCGCTCGACTTTGTGTTCGCCGGTGAGGGTATCGACCGCGACCTCGCTGCAAGCCGCGCCATAGGCGAAGTAGTAGAAGGGCCGCCCACGGCCGGTGCTCCGGTCCCAGTGGATCTTCGGCGTGCGGTAATAGCCCGTCGCCGAAAGCGAGATGCGGTTCACGTAGGCTTGCCAGATCAGCTCCTTGAACAGAATTTCCTGGTTGCCGATCCGCACCCGGCCGGGCAGGAAAATGACCTGCTCCTCGGGCACCCCCCAATGCTCGGCGGCGAAACTGATAAGGCGCCCCTTGATCGTCCGAGCCGCCGCCTGCGCCGCCATGCTGTTCATGTCCGCGCCCGAGGAGGCGGCGGTGGCCGCGGTGTTCGGCACCTTGCCGGTCGTGGTCGCGGTGATGCGCACGCCGCCGACATCGACCTGGAACTCCTCGGCCACCACCTGCGCCACCTTGATGTAGAGGCCTTGGCCCATCTCGGTGCCGCCGTGGTTCAGATGGATGCTGCCGTCGGTGTAGACATGCACCAATGCGCCCGCCTGATTGTACTGCGTGGCGGTGAACGAAATCCCGAACTTGACGGGCGTGAGCGCCAATCCGCGCCTGATGACTTTGCTGCGCGCGTTCGCGTCGCGGACCGCCTGCCGCCGCCCCCAATAGTCGGCGCTCGTCTCCAACTCGCCCACGATGCGGTCGATGACGTTGTCCTCGACGGTCTGGTGATAGGGCGTGACGTTGCGCTCGCCCTGTCCGTAGAAATTGAGCTTCCGGATCTCCAGCGGATCCTTGCCGACGGCGTAGGCGATCTCCTCGATCACGCGCTCGCCCGCGACCATGCCTTGCGGCCCGCCGAAGCCGCGGAAGGCGGTGTTGGAACAGGTGTTCGTCTTGAGCGGCAGCGAACTCAGCCTGACATCCGGGAAGAAATAGGCATTATCGGCGTGGAACAGCGAACGGTCGGTGACCGGACCGGACAAATCCGCCGAGAACCCGCAGCGGGCGGCGTAGGTCATCTCGACGCCCTGGATGCGGCCCTGCTCGTCAAAACCGGCCTCGTAGTCCACCTGGAAATCGTGTCGCTTGCCGGTGATCGTCATGTCGTCGTCGCGGTCGGGGCGGATCTTGGCGGCCCGGCCGGTGCGCTTGGCGACAATGGCGGCGACGCAGGCGAACAGATTGCCTTGCGTCTCCTTGCCGCCGAAGCCGCCGCCCATTCGCCGGCACTCGACGGTGACGGCGCTGTTCGGCACTCCCAGCACGATCCCCACCATGTGCTGGATCTCGCTCGGGTGCTGGGTCGAGGAATAGATCAGAACCTCGTCTTCCTCACCGGGCACCGCCATCGCGATCTGGCCCTCAAGGTAGAAATGATCCTGCCCGCCTATGCTGATCTGGCCCTCGACCCGTCGCTGCGCTCCGGCGATCGCCGTCCTTGCATCGCCGCGCTCGAGCGTGAGCGGCTCCGTGACGAGGCGCGGTTGCTTTCGAGCCGCTTCCACGTCGAGCACCGGCTCCAGCTCCTGGTACTCGACATGCGCAAGCATGGCCGCACGTCGCGCCTGATCGCGCGTGCGCGCCGCTACCGCGAATAACGGCTGTCCCACGTACTCGACGAGCTTGGTCGCGAACAGCGGCTCGTCGTGACGATGGGTCGGGCTCACATCGTTGACGCCGGGAACGTCGTCCGCCGTGACCACCAGCACGACCCCGGGCGCGCTCCGCACCGGCGCGAGATCGATGCTCGTGATCCGTGCGTGCGCCTTCGCGCTGGTTCCGAGATAGACCTGCAGCAGCCCCGCCGGCTCCGGCAGGTCGTCGATATACGCCGCCTCGCCGCTGACGTGCCGGATCGCGCTGTCGTGCCGGTGCGGGTCGTGCGCGCCGCCCTGGATTCGCTCAGACATGGGCCAGCCTCCGATCGCCGACGAGCCGGGTTTCGGCCTGCTCGTCCGTGGTCTCGATGAAGAAACGCCGCAGCAGGTTGACGCTCACCTTGGCGCGGTACTCCGCGGACGCCCGCCAGTCGGACAGCGGCGTGAAGTCGCGCGCCAGGGCCTCGGCCCCGGCCGCGAGCGCCGTCTCGTCCCAGGCCTTCCCGAGCAACGCCGCCTCGCAGCCGCGCGCGCGCTTCGGGGTCGCGGCCATGCCGCCGAAGGCGATCCGTGCCGCCGCCACCTTGCCCGCCTCGAGCCGCATCGCGAAAGCGCCCATCACCGCCGAGATGTCCTGGTCGAACCGCTTGGCCACCTTGTAGGCCCGAAAGCGCAGTCCCGGTTCTGGCTTGGGCACGAGGATTGTCTCGACGAATTCGGATGGCCGCCGGTCCTGCTTGCCGTAGTGGAGAAAGAACTCCTCGAGCGGCAGCTCGCGCCGATCCTGTCCGCGCCGGAGGACGATGCGCGCGTCGAGCGCGATCAGGGCCGGCGGGCTGTCGCCGATCGGCGAGCCGTTGGCGATGTTGCCGCCGATCGTGCCCATGTTGCGCACCTGCTCGCCGCCGAGCCGCCTCAGCAATTCGCCGAGATCCGGATAGAATGACGCGAGCCTGCCCATGGCGTCGGCGTAGGTCACCCCCGCGCCGACCCTCAGTTCGTGTTCCGTCTCCTCGATGCGCCGCAACTCGCGCACACGGCCGACCCAGATGACCGGATCGAGTACGCGGAGAAACTTCGTCACCCACAAGCCGACATCGGTGGCGCCAGCCACGATCGTCGCTTGCGGATATTCGACCAGGAGATCGGCCAGCGCGTCCGCCGAAGCCGGAGCGAAGAAGCGGCGACCATCGGCGCCGACCGAGACCGTCTCCTCATCCTGCAGCGCCTCAAGCTCGGCCAAGATGCCGGGGCGCTCGCTCGCGAAACGGTCCGGCTCGCCGCGGCTGAGCTCGAGCATCCGCCTCGCCGCATCGACGATCGGGGCATAGCCCGTGCAGCGGCACAGATTGCCCGCAAGCGCGTCATTGATCCGCTCCGGCGTCAACTCGGTGTTGCTGTGATCTGCCTTGGGGTCGTTCTCGAACAGGGCGAACAGCGACATCACGAAGCCCGGGGTGCAGAACCCGCACTGCGAGCCGTGGGTATCCACCATCGCCCGCTGCACCGGGTGGAGCGCGCCGTCCGGCCCCTTCAGATCCTCGATCGTGAGGAGCTGGAGCCCGTCCAGAGTAGGCACGAACTGGATGCAGGCGTTGACCGCCTCGTAGCGCAGCCGTCCGTCGTCCATCAGACGCCCGAGGACCACGGTGCAGGCGCCGCAGTCGCCCTCGGCGCAGCCCTCCTTGGTGCCGCGGCGGCGCTCAATGAGGCGCAGGTAGTCGAGCACGGTCATGGTCGGATCGATCGCGCGGATCTCCCTTGGCTCATTGCCGAGCAGGAAGCGAACCGTTTCACGCATTGTCTCTGCTCCGCCTTACAGGTGGCTGTAGTCGCCGCGCTGCGGCGCGTGGTGCGGGTCGTCCTCCGGCGTGCGGTGGCGCCGGTTGAGCACCAGGTTGAGGATCACCGTCGCCAGCGTACCGGTCGCGATGCCGCTGTCGAGCAGGATGCGGGCGCCCGCCGGAACGTGCCGGTAGAAGTTCGGCATGTCACCGGGATCAGGCCGAGGCCGACACTCACGCCGACGATGAGCCCGCTATTGGTGCCCTCGAACTTCACGCCGTGCAGGATGCGGATGCCGGTGGCCGCGACGAGCATGACCACCACCATTACCAGGATCGGCACCGGACGGAAGCTCGGCAGGCCGAACAGTAGGGCCGCGATCGTGCCGATGACGATGCCGAGCAGTACCGCCGTGTTGCGGACGAAGCCGCGGGCGAAGGAGGCGAGACCGAGCACGACCAGGAGCGTGAACGTCGCAAGCACGATGGGGGCCGGGTTGCCGAAATCGGGTGCCGCCGGTTTGCCGCCGCCCGCCCACAGCACCGCGACCGGCATCAGGGTGACGCCGATCGTGGTGATGACCGTACCCATCACGAGCGGCCGGAAGAACCGCAACAGGCGGCCGAAGAGCGGGCTCGCGAGCATCGTCGCGATGCCGGACACCTCGGCATCGCCCTTCGATTCCCGCGCCCTGCCGGTCCCGCGCCCTGCCGGTCCCGCGCCCTGCCGGTCCCGCGCCCTGCCGGTCCCGCGCCCTGCCGGTCCCGCGCCCTTCAATTCCCGCGCCCTGCCGGTCCCGCGCCCTGCCGGTCCCGCCCCCTGCCGGTCCCGCGACTTGTCCAGACCCGCGACTTTTTCCAAACCGGTGTCCGGTCGCACGTCTGGACAGTGGCGCTCGAAGTAGCGCGAGCCGACGCCCCGGCCGATGCCGTCGCCCAGATCCCGCTTCAGCCCTGCACGATTTCGTGGAGACGAAAGCCCGCGATCTTCGCGATCTCGCCCAAAGCTCGGTCGAATTCCTCGTCGGGCGAGTTCCGCAAGCGTTCGGGGAACGCCTCCAGGATTTTCCGCTTGTCGCTTCCCCGCACCGCCATGATGAACGGAAAGCCGAATTTTTTCTTGTAGGCGGCGTTCAGCTCCTGGAAGCACGCGAACTCGTCCGGCGTCAACTGGCCCAGTCCCGAACCCGCCTGCTCCCGCTTCGACGCGTCCGTGATCTCGCCGGCGATCGCGGCCTTTCCGGCGAGATCCGGGTGCGCGTTGATCAGCGCGCGCTGGGCGTCGCGCCCGGCCTGCCGCACGACCTCGACCATGCGAGCGTGGAGGTCGTCGGCGCTGGCGAAGGGCCGCGAGCGCCAGGCGCCTTCGGCCACCCAGGGCGAATGCTCGAAGATATCGCCGAGGGTGGAGACGAAGCGGCTCTCGTCCATCCGGGAAAGCTCTTCCGCCGTAAGCCCGGGCCGGCTCGGGTTCGTCGGATCGCTGGCGGTGGGCATGGCCGATAGTCTCCCGGATGGATGGCGGAGGATTGGGTGGCCGCTGAAGGCGGTGGCTACCCGTCGCGCGCGACCGTGCATTGGATCTGCCCGTGCGGCTCGTTGGTCGGCAGGAAGATGACGCCAGGATTGTCGAGCTTGAACGGCGACAGGTTCATCGGGATGTAGTGCAGGTTGGGCAAGCTCATGCTGATCTGGGAGATCTCGGGAACCGCCTCCAGCGCCTTCATCGCCATCCTGTACATGCTGTCCTGGACGCCTTTGCTATACGTCGTCGCGAACTCTTTGAGCATTGTCTCCAGGATGGTCTGGTTCGCGGCCGGGAAGGATTTCGGATTGCGGGTCCACTTCCAGGTGCCAAGCATGGAGGTTGCGGCAATCCGGTCCTCGGTCTCGGCGAGCGTGGTGTACTCGTCCGTCAGGTATGTGACCCAGCCCGATTCGGTGGTCTTCATGAAGGTGAAGCCGTCCACGCCGGATTCGATCTCGGTCGATTGCCGTGACGCGTTCACCTGCGCGATCGGGTTGCCGTTGCCGGCCCTGACAAAGCTGTGGCCATGCGGCTTGCCGTCGATCGTTATGCGCTCCCACCCCGTCTCCGTCAGATGGACGTTGACGCGATCGACGTGCTTGTAGTTTTCGAGGAACTTCTTCGCGATCGCGACGCCCAACTCCTCGGTGCTCAAGGTCAGGTTCTGGCGCGAGACCACGTTGACGATATTCTTGCAGGTATCGGTCGTAACAACCGAGGAGTTATCGCCGGCGGTGTAGGACGGGCCGAAATCCGGACCCTCAAGCAAAACCTTAACCAGCGTCTCGCGCGGCGTATGATGCTCGCCATTGCGCTCCAATCGCATGACCCGAACCCGGCCCTTGCCATGCGTATTTTGGAGTAGTGCCATTTTTTCTCTCCCCTGGTGTTAGACGTTATCGGAAGCGCGCGTCAGTGGTGCGATGTCCCTTCGGCCCCATGAGCGGCATGCACCGGGTCGAACCCCTCTGTCGCGAGCGACCGGGCGCCGTTGAAATAGACGTTCAGGACGACGGCGGAGATCGAAGCCAGCAGGATGCCGCTATGAAGGATGGGGGCCAGCACATGCGGCAACTGGTTGAAGAACGGCTGCGAGACGATCGGGATCATGCCGAAGCCGAGACTGATCGCGATGATCAGCAGGTTGTTGGGCCTTTCCTCGAGATTGACCCCGGCAAGGATTCGTATCCCGGTCGCCGCGACCATCCCGAACATGACCAGGCCCGCACCTCCGAGAACGAAGGTCGGCACCGACGCGACGACCTGCGCGAGCTTCGGGACCAGGCCGAGAAGAATGAGAATGACGCCGCCCACCGCGCAAACCCAGCGGCTGCGCACGCCGGTAACGCCGACCAGGCCCACGTTCTGCGAGAATGAGCTGTGCGGGAAGGTATTGAGGATGCCGCCGATCACGGTGCCGAGGCCATCGACCCGCAGCCCGCGCGTGAGATCCCGCTTGTCGAGGTGGCGATCGCAAATCTCCCCGAGAGCCAGGAACATGCCGAGCAACTCGATCATCACCACGATCATCACCACGCACATGGTCACGCAGGCGACTGGATCGAAAATGGGGAATCCGTAGTAGAAAGGCGTGGCCACAGAGAACCAGCTCGTCTGGGCGATGTGGCCGAAATCGACCTCCCCGAGCAGGATGGCGACAACCATGCCGATGATGAGGCCCAGCAGGACCGAGATATTGCGGACGAAACCGCGCCCGAACCTGGCGATCACCAGAATCGACACCAGCACCAGGAGCGCCAGGCCCAGATAGAGCGGTCGTCCGAATTGCGGGTTGCCGATGCCGCCGGCCGCCCAATTGATACCGACTCCAACGAGGGAGATGCCGATGACGGTGATGATCGTGCCGGTCACGACCGGCGGAAATAACGGCAGCAGCCGGCTCACGAACGGCGCCACAAGGATCGTGAATATCCCCGCGACGATGGTCGCGCCATAGATGCCGAGCAGGCCCAGACTGGGGTCGGACCCCATCGCGACCATCGGCCCGACGGCCGCGAAGGTGACCCCCATGATGACCGGCAGCCGGATGCCGAACTTCCACACCCCGACGCTCTGGATCAGGGAGGCAATGCCGCAGGCCAGCAGGTCGCAGGTGATCAGGAAGGCGATTTGTTCCCTGGGCGCCTTGACGGCGGCGCCGATGATCAGCGGCACCGCTACCGCCCCCGCGTACATGACCAGCACGTGCTGGATGCCGAGGGCGATGAGCCGAGGCGCCGGAAGAACCTCGTCAACCGGATGGACTGCCACCGGCACGCTGTCTCCGGCTGGCGGCGCTACCGACACGGACATTCCCGATCTCCCTTTGTCGCTCTTTATAGATAACTGCAAGGCTCGTCCGGACGTGCCGGCCGCTCAGCTCCCGCGATACGTCGCGTAGCTCCATGGTGAGGCCAAGAGCGGCACATGGTAGTGGCCCGCTTCCTCGGCGATGCCGATGCGAAGAGGCACATCCTCAAGGAAGGGCGGATCGGCCGTGGTCGCGCCGGATTGGGAGAAGTAGGGGCCGACATGGAAAACGAGTTCGTATCGACCGACCCTGAAAGCGTCGCCGTCCAGAAGCGGGGCGTCGGTCCGTCCGTCGGCATTGGTGCTGACCGTCTTGAGCAGCCGGCGGCCATCGGGATCGCCGATGGACCACAGCTCGACCCGGACGCCGGCCGCGGCGCGACCCGAGACGGTGTCCAGCACGTGGGTTGTCAGGCGACCCATGTTTCCCCCATCCGTATTTTGCGGCATCCTACCAGCAACGAGGCCAAAGGGAGGAGCAGCCGGCCATTCTTTTCACGATGCGGAAACGCGCGGGCTTGGGCAAGGGGCTTAACGGGCGGCACGAACGTACGCAGACGGGGTGGTTTTCTTTTCCAGCGGGTTTCTTTTCCACATCGCGGAAAAGGGCGGAATAAAGTCGTTGCCGAGCCCATCTCGCTCTGGCAATCCCCCCTCTCGAAGGCGCGCTCGACGCGCGGTCAATAATCAGGACGCAGGGGAGGACGGGAATGGAGTTGATCGGCCGCGAAGGGTTCAGGGGTTCGGTGGCGCTCGGGCGATTGCTCCTGGCGGCAGCGACGGCGGCCGGTACCGTTCCCGCGTTTGCGCAGGAGGTCGGCACGCCGCCGCCTGGCGAGAACCTCCAGCCGCAGAACGTCGCGCCGACGCCGGTCAACCCGAACCCGCCGCGCGCGTCCGCCTACTTCTTCGACCAGGGCAAACCGCTCGAGAACTTCGGCAAGGCCCTGGCGGATGCCGGCGTGTACCTGAAGGGCTTCTATTCGGGCACTCTCTACGCCGTGCCGTCCGGCGGATTGCAGAACACCAACGTCTTTTACAACGATGTCTTCTATGGCGCCGACTTCGATCTGGACAAGATGCTCGGCTTACGCGGAACCGTCGTCCATTTCAGCATGGACAGCCGTTTCGGCGGCTTTCCGCAGGGCGTCAACAATCTCACCGGCTCGTCGGTGGGCTTCCTGAGCGGCGAGGGGCCAAACAACAACACGCGCCTGAACGAGTTCACGATCGACCAGCACCTGTTCGACGACAAGCTGCGCTTCATCGTCGGCCGCACGACGCTTGCCAGCTATTTCGGAACGTCCGAACTGTACTGCCAGTTCGTCACCTCGATCTGCAGCAACATGGTGCCGTTCAACTGGTCCAGCAACAGCAATTCGCCGTTCTGGCCGATCTCCACCTGGGCCGGCGAGTTCTCCGTGTGGCCGACGAAGCAACTCTACTTCCGCGCGGGCGCCTCGGAGTTGAATCCGAGCCAGGTACGGCCATGCCGGCTTTCCCTGGGATGATGGCTGGAGCACCAAGAACGCGACGGGGTTCTATGTTCCCGTCGAGATCGGATGGGTGACCAACCCCCGCGAGGTGCGATACGCGAGCAAGATCGACATCGGCATGGAGTACAACTCCTCGAACTTCACCGATCCGCGCTTCAACACGCAGGGCCAGAAACTGGCGTTCGCCGGTGGCGCGCCCCTCGGCAACGGCTCCAACACCGAGATCTACGCCCAGGTCCGGCAGACCGTGTGGCGGCCGGATCCGTCGAAGGAGCGCAGCGTCGAGGTGTTCGGCGGCGTGCTCTGGGACGTGTCGGGACATGCCTTGGTGCAGAACTACTTCGAGGCGGGCGTGGTGTCGCACGGCACGTTCCCTGGACGCGACAATGATTCGCTCGGATTTCTGTTCACGCATTTCCTGTTCAACCACCGCCAGACCGGGGCGGTGAACGACAGGATCGCCGCCGCGGGCCTCAGCGGCAACGTCGCGAACACGTCGCAGATCATCGAGCTGAACTACGGCCTCTCCATCGCGCCCGGGATCCAGATCAAGCCGTACGCGGACATGACGTTCCATCCGGACCAGAACCTCTTCAACGTGCCGGTGCCGAAGCCAAACGTGAATTATGCCTTCGCGACCGGCTTCCAGCTGTCCGTGCTGCTCAACCCCGCCCTTGGCCTGCCCTCGTTCTTCCGCGATAATTGAAGCGCCGCGGACGCGGGCCGGACAAGCGAGCATGCCGGTTTCCGCGATGTGGCAACGAACTCCGGACGGCCTGCTCGTGACAACACCCGCCCGGCTACAGTCGGTCTACTCGCGCGTAAGGAGAAGCAGATGGCCGTAATGCGAGCCGTGGAAGCCGCCATTCATGTCTTGGAACGGGAGGGCATAACGACGACTTTCGGCGTGCCCGGCGCCGCCATCAACCCGTTCTACGCTGCAATGCGGAAACGCAATTCGATCAAGCACGTTCTCGCGCGCCATGTCGAGGGCGCGTCGCACATGGCCGAGGGCTATACCCGCGCGCGGGCTGGCAACATCGGCGTCTGCGCCGGCACGTCGGGACCGGCGGGCACGGACATGATCACTGGCCTGTATTCGGCCTGGGCCGATTCGATTCCGATCCTCTGCATTGCGGGGCAGGCCCCGCGTGCGCGCCTGCACAAGGAAGATTTCCAGGCGGTGGACATCGAATCGATCGCCAAGCCCGTGACGAAGTGGGCGAGCACCGTGCGGGAGCCGGGGCTGGTGCCGCGCACCTTCCAGCAGGCGTTCCACATCATGCGCTCCGGCCGGCCCGGGCCGGTGCTGATCGACCTGCCGTTCGATGTGCAGATGGCCGAAATCGAGTTCGATCCCGAGACTTACGAGCCGCTGCCGGTGTACAAGCCGCATGCGACGCGCGCGCAGGCCGAGAAGGCGATCGACATGCTCTGCGCGGCGGAACGGCCGTTGATCGTCGCCGGCGGCGGCATCATCAATGCGGACGCTTCGGATCTGCTGGTCGAGTTCGCCGATCTGACCGGGGTTCCCGTCATCCCGACGCTCATGGGCTGGGGGACCATCCCCGACGATCATCGTCTCATGGCCGGGATGGTCGGCTTGCAGACGAGCCACCGCTACGGCAACGCGACGCTTCTTGCCTCGGATGTGGTCTTGGGCATCGGCAACCGCTGGGCCAACCGGCACACCGGATCGGTCGAGGTCTACACGAAGGGTCGCACCTTCATCCACGTGGACATCGAGCCGACCCAGATCGGCCGGGTGTTCAACCCGGATTACGGCATCGTTTCCGACGCCAAGGCCGCGCTGCAACTGTTCGTCGAGGTCGCGCGGGCGCGCAAGGCGGAAGGCCGCCTGCCCGACTGGTCGGCCTGGGCCGCCGAATGCCGGGACCGCAAGAAGACGATGCTGCGCCGGACGCATTTCGACGAGAGCCCGATCAAGCCTCAACGGGTCTACGAGGAAATGAACCGGGCGTTCGGCCGCGATACCTGCTACGTCAGCACGATCGGCCTTTCGCAGATCGCCGGCGGACAGTTCCTCCATGTCTTCAAGCCACGCCACTGGATCAATTGCGGCCAGGCGGGACCGCTTGGCTGGACGATCCCGGCGGCTCTCGGCGTGTGCGTCGCCGACCCGGACCGCTTCGTCGTGGCGCTTTCCGGTGACTACGACTTCCAGTTCATGATCGAGGAGCTGGCCGTCGGCGCGCAATTCCGGCTGCCATACCTGCACGTGGTGGTGAACAACTCTTATCTCGGCCTGATCCGGCAATCGCAGCGCGGCTTCGACATGGATTACTGCGTGCAACTGGCGTTCGAGAACCTCAATGCGCCAGAACTCAGAGGCTACGGCGTCGATCACGTCAAGGTGGCCGAAGGGCTCGGCTGCAAGGCGATCCGCGTCACCCAGGTCGCGGAGATACTGCCGGCGTTCGAGCAGGCCAGGCAATGGATGCAGCAGGACCGGGTTCCCGTCGTCGTGGAGATCATCCTCGAGCGGGTCACGAACATCGCCATGGGAACGGAGATCGACAACGTCGTCGAGTTCGAGGATCTGGCCGAGCAGCATGCCGACGCGCCGACGGCGATCGCGTTGCTCGACTAGCCACGGGGGAGAGCATGCCAAAATTCTGCGCCAATCTCACGATGCTCTACACCGAGCATGACTTCCTCGACCGTTTCGCCGCTGCGGCGGCCGACGGGTTCAAGGGTGTCGAGTACATGTTCCCCTATCCCTTTCCGAAGGAGGATCTGGCTGACCGTATCGCGCGCAATAATCTCGTCCAGGTTCTGCACAATCTCCCGGCGGGCGATTGGGCGGGGGGTGATCGGGGCGTCGCCTGTCAGCCGGACCGCAAGGGCGAGTTCCGCGAAGGCGTGGGTCGGGCCATCGAGTATGCAACGGCGCTTCGCTGCCCGCTGCTGAACTGCCTGGTCGGGATTCCGCGCCCCGACGACGACCCCACGCTGGTGCGCAAGACGGTGGTCGAGAACCTGCGCTTCGCGGCGGGGGAGCTCAAGAAGGCGGGGATCAAGCTGCTGATCGAGCCGGTCAATGACAAGGACATTCCGGGCTTCTGGCTGACGCGCGCCGACCAGGGCGTCTCGGTCATGGACGAGGTCGGCTCGGACAATCTGTTCCTGCAATACGATTTCTATCATCAGAGCCGGATGGACGGCGAGCTGGCGGCCACCTTTCGCCGCCTCAAAAGCCGCATCGCCCATGTTCAGGTGGCTGACAATCCGGGGAGGAACGAGCCCGGAAGCGGCGAGATCAACTTTCCCTTCCTGTTCGGGATGCTTGACCGCGAAGGCTACGACGGCTGGGTCGGATGCGAGTACAAGCCGGCGGCCGGCACGAGCGACGGGCTCGGCTGGGCGGCCGCGCATCTCGACGCGAACTCACTGACAACCGAAGCCACGGAGAGGGTCATCATGAACGTGGGATTTATCGGCCTGGGTATTATGGGCCGGCCAATGGCGGGGCATCTGCAGAAGGGCGGGCACACGCTGTTCGTGTACAGATCTCGGCAAGCTGCCAGAAGACCTGCTGAGCGGGGGCGCAAAGGGCTGCTCGTCGGGCAAGGAGGTGGCGCAGAACTCGGACGTCATCATCACCATGGTTCCCGATACGCCGCATGTGGAGGCGGCGCTGTTTCGGTGAGAATGGAGTCGCGGAGGGCCTGACGCCGGGGAAGATCGTGGTCGATATGAGCTCGATCGCTCCGGTGCCCACCAAGGATTTCGCGCGCCGCATCAAGGAACGGGGCTGCGAATACCTCGACGCCCCGGTGTCGGGCGGGGACGTGGGCGCCAAGGCGGCCTCGCTCACCATCATGGTTGGCGGCTCGCAGGAGGCGTTCGACAAGGTCAAGCCTCTGTTCGAGCTGATGGGCAAGAACATAACGCTGGTCGGCGGCAACGGCGACGGCCAGACGACGAAGGTCGCCAACCAGATCATCGTCGCGCTGACCATCGAGGCGGTCGCCGAGGCGCTGCTCTTCGCCGCCAAGGCGGGAGCGGACCCGGCGCGCGTACGCTCGGCGCTGATGGGCGGGTTCGCCAACTCGCGCATTCTCGAAGTGCATGGCGAACGCATGGTCAAGCGCAACTTCGATCCGGGCTTCCGCATCGAGCTGCATCAGAAGGATTTGAATCTGGCGCTGCAGGGGGCGAAGCAGCTGCATATCAGCTTGCCGAATACCGCGACCTGCCAGGAGCTGTTCAATGCCTGCGCCGCCAATGGCGGGGCGGCCTGGGACCACTCCGGCATGGTCCGGGCGCTGGAGATGCTGGCCAATTTCGAAATCGGCGACACGCCGAAAGGCTGATTGACGGGGCGCACGGTCGGGACGCTCCGCCCCGACCGGCGCCTCGCGAACCGTAACGGGACAGGTGGTTGCCGAGCGGCGCGGGAGGAAACGATGCGCGGGTTCATGCGGTCCTTGTTCGGGCAGGTCGTCGCCGCGCTGATTCTCGGCATCCTGCTCGGGTGGCTGTTTCCCGCCTTCGCGACCGGGCTGAAGCCGCTCGGCGACGGGTTCATCAAGCTGATCAAGATGGTGATCGCGCCGCTCGTGTTCGGCGTGGTCGTGCATGGGATCGTCGGCGCCGGCGACCTGAAGAAGGTCGGGCGCGTCGGCGTGAAGGCGATCGTCTATTTCGAGATCCTCACGACGATAGCGCTCGGGGTCGGGGTGCTGCTCGCCTATGTCGTGGAGCCGGGCGTCGGGATGAACATCGACACCAAGACGCTCGATGCCTCGGCGCTCTCGGCGTACACGTCGCACGTCGCTCAGGTCACGAACGAGGTTGACGTCGTGATGCGGATCATCCCGAGCACGATCGTCGATGCCTTCGCCCAGGGCGACATTTTGCAGGTATTGCTCGTCGCGATCCTGTTCGGCGTCGGGCTGGCCCTGTTGGGCGAGCGCGGGCGGACGGTCACGCACGTCATCGAGGAAACGGTGGACGTGCTGTTCAAGGTGATCGGCTTCATCGTGAAGGTGGCGCCCCTCGGCGTGCTTGGGGCGGTGGCCTTCACCGTCGGCAAGTATGGCGTCGCCTCGCTCGGCCGGCTCGGCATCCTGGTGGCCCTCTACTACGTCACCGCCGCCCTCTTCGTCGTGGTCGTGCTCGGCACCGTCCTGCGGCTGGCCGGGTTCAACCTGTTCAAGCTTCTGCGCTACCTGCGCGAGGAGATCCTGATCGTGTTCGGGACGGCGTCGTCGGACGCCGTGCTGCCCCAGGTCATGCGCAAGCTCGAGGCCATGGGCATCAAGGACTCCACCGTCGGATTGGTGATCCCGATGGGGTATTCGTTCAACCTCGATGGGTTCTCGATCTACCTCACGCTGGCGGCGGTTTTCATCGCGCAGGCGACCAACACCCATCTCTCGACCGGAGACCTGCTCATGGTGCTCGGGGCCGCGCTGCTCACCTCGAAGGGCGCGAGCGGCGTGCCGGGCTCGGCGATCGTGGTGTTGGCGGCGACGCTCTCGGCGATACCGGTCATCCCGGCGATCGGCCTCGTGCTCGTGCTTTCGGTGGACTGGTTCATGGGCATCGCCCGCGCCGTCTCCAATCTGATCGGCAATTGCGTGGCAACGGTCGTCATCGCCGTGTGGGAGGGCGACATCGACCGGGTGCGAGCGAAACAGGTTCTGGATGGCCACGTCTCGACCGAGGAATTGCTCGCCGAGCCCGTGGAGACGGCCGCCGCCGCGCCGACCGCGGCGATCTGAGCGACAGCGCAGGGACGGAGGGACCGCCTGATGACGACCGCGCCGCGGGATTTGCTGAGATCGATGTTCGACGCCGCCGTGCGCGCGGCGTTGCCTGACAAGTCGCTGCCATCCCATCTGCCGCCGCCATCGAAGGGCCGCACAATCGTCGTCGGCGCGGGCAAGGCCTCCGCCGCAATGGCCCGTGCGCTCGAGGATCATTGGAGCGGGGAGATCGAAGGGCTGATCGTGACGCGCTACGGCCATGGCGTCCCGTGTCACCGCATCGAGATCGTCGAGGCGGCGCATCCGGTGCCCGACGAGAAGGGCCGGGACGCGGCGCGGCGAATCCTCGGCATGGTGCAGGGGCTGAGCGAGGACGATCTGGTGATCGCGCTGATCTCGGGCGGCGGCTCGTCGCTGCTCAGCCTGCCCGCGCCCGGATTGACGCTCGAGGACAAGCAGGCGGTCAACCGCGCGCTGTTGCGCTCCGGCGCGCATATCGGCGAGATGAATTGCGTACGCAAGCATCTCTCCGCGATCAAGGGCGGGCGGCTCGCGGCGGCCGCCTACCCGGCCCGGGTCGTGACTCTGGTCATATCGGACGTGCCGGCGGACGATCCCTCCATCATCGCGTCGGGGCCGACCGTCGCGGATGCAACCAGTTTCGCCGACGCGCGCGCGGTGCTCGCCAAATACGGCATCGCTGAGCCTGCTTCGGCGCTCCGCCATCTCGAGCGCGCCGAAGACGAGACGCCCAAGCCCGGCGACCCGCGCCTGGCGCGTGCGCGCCTGGAGATGATCGCGACGCCGCAGATGTCGCTCGAAGCGGCGGCGGCGGTGGCGCGCGATGCCGGGGTCAGCCCGCTCATTCTCGGCGATTCCATCGAGGGGGAAGCCCGCGAGGTCGGGCGCGTCATGGCGGGCATCGCCCGTCAGGTGGCGCTCCGCGGCCAGCCGGCCGCGAAACCCGCGGTGCTGCTCTCGGGCGGGGAGACGACGGTCACGGTGCGCGGCAAGGGTCGCGGCGGCCGCAACGTCGAGTTCCTGCTGTCGCTCGCCGTCGAGCTGGACGGATTGCCGGGCGTTTCCGCGCTGGCGGCCGACACCGACGGCATCGACGGCGCGGAGGAGGTCGCGGGCGCGATCGTCACGCCCGACACGATCGCCCGCGCGAGGGCCGAGGGGATCGACGCCAAGCAGCGTCTGGCCGACAATGACGGCCACGGCTTCTTCGAGGCGCTCGGCGATCAGGTCGTCACCGGCCCGACGCTGACCAACGTGAACGACTTCCGCGCGATCCTGGTCACCGGGTGAGGGGGGCGGCCTGACCGGCCGCGATATCATGCGCCGTCAACGCAAAGCCAAGATCGTCGCGACGCTCGGGCCGGCCAGCTCCAGCCCGGATATGATCCGCACGCTATTCGAGGCGGGTGCGGACGTGTTCCGATTCAACTTCAGCCACGGCACGCAAGAGGACCATCAGGCGCGCTACGACGTTATCCGTGCCCTGGAGCGCGAGACCGGCCGGCCGATCGCCATTCTCGCCGATCTTCAGGGGCCGAAGCTCCGGGTCGGCACTTTCGCGGAGGGTCCGATCAAGCTGCTGGCGGGCAAGTCGTTCCGCCTCGATCTCGACGAGGCGCCGGGCGACCAGCGCCGTGTCGGCATGCCGCACCCCGAAATCTTCCGGGCGCTCAAACCCGGCGTCGAGTTGCTGCTCGACGATGGCAAGGTGCGCCTTGTGGTCCAATCGTGCGGCCCGGATTACGCCGAGACCCGCGTCGAGGTGCCGGGCGCGTTGTCGAATCGCAAGGGCGTCAGCGTGGTCGGCGCGGTACTGCCGCTTTCCGCGCTCACGGACAAGGACCGGCACGACCTCGACTTTGCGCTCCAGATGGGCGCCGATTGGGTGGCGCTCTCCTTCGTGCAGCGGCCGGAGGATATGGAGGAAGTACGCGGCCTGGTCGACGGGCGCGCCAGTGTCATGGCGAAGCTGGAGAAACCGGCGGCGATCGATTGTCTCGATGAGATCGTGGCTTTGTCCGACGGCATCATGGTAGCGCGCGGCGATCTCGGTGTGGAGATGCCGCCCGAGAAGGTGCCGGTCATCCAGCGCCGCATCCTGCGTGCCTGCCGCAAGGCCGGAAAGCCGGTGATCGTCGCGACGCAGATGCTGGAGTCGATGATTACCACGCCGACACCGACACGCGCCGAGGCCTCCGACGTGGCGACCGCCATCTATGACGGTGCCGACGCGGTGATGCTGTCGGCGGAATCCGCCGCGGGCCAATTCCCGGCCGAGTCCGTTCGCATCATGAGCCGGATCATCCAGGAAGTGGAGGAAGACCCGCAATACCGCGTCACCATCGACGCTGCGCACCCGGCGCCCGTTGCGACACTTCCCGACGCCATCTGCTGCGCCCTCCGTCGGGCGGCGGGCCTGCTCGGAATCTCAGCCGCCGTCACCTACACGACCTCGGGCTACACCAGCCTGCGCGCCGCGCGCGAACGGCCCGCGGCGCCGATCATCAGCATGAGCGCCGATCGTGCCACCGCCCGGCGCATGGCGCTGGTCTGGGGCGTGCATTCGATGCTGACGGGCACGTTGGACGACATAGAGGAGGTCACATCCAGCGCCTGCCGGATCGCGCGGGAGGAGGGTTTCGCGAAGCCCGGGGAGATCATCGCGATCACGGCCGGCGTGCCGTTCGGAGTTTCCGGAAATACCAATCTGTTGAGGCTCGCCGCCATCTAGCGCGGCGGAGGATCTTGCCCATGCGGAAGCAGGCGGAGGACACGCGAGAGATGTCAGGAATGGATCGCGAGGAGGGCGCGCCGGGGAGAGCCGTCATGGCGCGGCTCGATGCGCTGGCCCGGTTTTCGGCGGAGCCGGAGGCGCTGACCCGCCTCTATCTGTCCGAGGAGCACAAGGCAGCCGCCTCGCAGGTCCAGGCCTGGATGCGGGATGCCGGGATGGCGGCCCACACCGATGCCGTCGGCAATGTCGTGGGCCGGTACGAGGGGCGCGAGCCCGGGCTGCCCGCCTTGCTGCTCGGCTCGCATATCGACACCGTGCGCAATGCCGGCAAATATGACGGCTGCTTCGGAGTCGTCGCGGCGATCCAGGCCGTGGCCGCGCTGCATGACTCGGGCGAGCGCCTGCCCTTCGCGATCGAGGTCATCGCCTTCGGCGACGAGGAGGGCGTACGCTTCCCCGTGACCCTGACCGGCTCGCGGACGGTCGCCGGAACGCTCGATCCGGCGGCGCTCGAGGCGGTGGACGCGGACGGGATCAGCGTCCGTCAGGCCCTGCAGCAGTTCGGCTGCGATCCGGCGGCGGCATCCGGGGCCGCGCGGCGCCAGGAGCAGGCGCTCGCGTACTGCGAACTGCATATCGAGCAGGGGCCGGTGCTCGAAGCCGAAGGGCTGCCGGTCGGCGTCGTGACCGCGATCAACGGCGCCAGCCGGTTCACGGTCTCGGTCGAGGGCGTGGCGGGCCACGCGGGCACGGTGCCGATGCGTCTTCGTCGCGATGCGCTGTGCGCCGCGGCCGAGATGGTGCTGGAAATCGAACGCCTCGCGCGGGACACCGGGCAGCTCGTCGCGACGGTTGGCCGCATCGAGGCGCTGCCGGGCGCGGTCAACGTCATCCCCTCGGGCGCCGTCTTCACCCTCGACATCCGCAGCCCGAGCGATCAGGTCCGCGCCGCGGCGATCTCCACGCTGGAACAGGCGTTCGAGAGGATCGCAAGCGGGCGCGAGATCCGCGTCGACATGCGCCGGACCTACGACGAACCGGCCGCCACGTGCCATCCGGCGCTCGTCGAGCAGCTCGGGGCCGCGATCGGACGGGCCGGAGTGAGACCCCTGCACCTGCCCAGCGGCGCCGGCCATGACGGGCTCGCCATGGTCGCGCTCTGCCCCATCGCCATGCTGTTCGTCCGCTGCAAGGGCGGCATCAGTCATAACCCGGCGGAGTCGATCACCGCCGCCGACGCGGAAACGGCCGTGCAAGTGCTGATCGACTTCCTCCGTCATTTCGACGCTTCGCGCCCGCGGGCGAGCTGAGCGACCACCAGGAGAACACGCCGCATGTCGGACATCGCACCGGAGATTCACCGCTTCCTGGAAGCGGAGCGCCCCAGGCAGGTCGCTTTTCTCGCCGAGCTGGTGAAGACCCCCTCGGACAACCCGCCCGGCGACTGCGCGCGCCATGCCGAGGTCGCGGCGCGCTTGCTGGAGGGCTTGGGCCTGACTGTCGAGCGTCATCCGGTTCCCGAGGCCGTCGTGCGCAAACAGGGCATGATCACCGCGACCAACCTCGTGGTGCGGCACAGATTCGGCGACGGGAAGGTGATCGCGCTGAACGCGCACGGCGACGTGGTGCCTCCGGGGGAGGGCTGGACCAAGGACCCGTACGGCGCCGACATCGAGGGAGGCTGGATGTACGGGCGCGGCGTCGCCGTCTCGAAATCGGATTTCGTCACCTATACCTGGGCCCTGCTGGCGCTCAAGGCGCTGAACCGGCCGTTGCGGGGAACGGTCGAGCTGCACTTCACCTACGACGAGGAAGCCGGCGGCGACATCGGTCCCGGCTGGCTGCTCGGGCAGGGCATCAGCAAGCCCGACTACGCCATCGGCGCCGGGTTCTCCTACGCCGTGGTCAACGCCCATAACGGCTGCCTGCATCTCGAAGTAGAGGTGCGCGGCCGCTCCGCGCACGCCGCCAAGCCGTTCACCGGCGTGGATGCGCTGGAGGCGGCGACGCATGTTCTGGCGGCGCTCTACGACTGGCGGCGCACGCTGGAGGCGAGGGTGTCGCCCACGCCGGGCATCGGCAGTCCGCAGATGACGATCGGGCTGATCAGCGGCGGCATCAACACCAATGTGGTGCCGGACCGCGTCACCTTCCGGCTGGATCGCCGCATGACCCCGGAGGAATCGCCCGAGGCGGTGGAAGCCGAGCTGCGCGAGGTGATCGCCAAGGCCGCCGGCGGGATCGGCGAGGCCACCGTCGAGGTGCGCCGCATCCTGCTCGCGGAGCCGCTGACGCCGCTGCCGGGCAGCGCGGCGCTGAGCGACGCCCTGTGCCGGTTCGCAACGCGCATCATGGGCGAGAACGTGACAACAAACGGCGTGCCGCTCTATACCGACGCGCGCCACTATGCCGCGCACAACGTGCCGATCGTGCTGTACGGCGCCGGGCCGCACAGCATCGAGGAGGCCAACGCGCACCGGGCGGACGAGCGGCTGCCGCTGGAAGACATGCACAAGGCGACCGAGGTGGTGGCCCTGAGCCTCGCGAGCCTGCTCGGCGGCGAGCCATCCGGCGCGACCGGGGCGGATCGATGACGGCCGCCTATCGACTGGTTGCGGAGTATGGCGGCTTCCTCTACGACGCCGACGATTACAACGATGGCGTCCGGATAGTCGCCACTCCGATTGAAGCCGCCGAGGCAAGCCGGTCCGCACGCAAAGTCCGATGATGCCGGCCTGAACTCTTACCCGAGGAAGCAACGCATGAGCGAAGACCGCCCGATCCTGACCAACCGCCAGGGCCATCCCGTTTCCGACAACCAGAGCCTGCGCAGCGTCGGCGAGCGCGGCCCGGCGACGCTCGAGAACTATCAGTTCATCGAGAAGATCACCCATTTCGACCGGGAGCGGATTCCCGAGCGGGTCGTGCATGCCCGCGGCACCAGCGCGCACGGCTATTTCGAGGCCTACGGCAAGATCGGCGACGAGCCGGCGAGCAAATACACGCGTGCCAAGGTTCTCACCCAGGCGGGCAAGAAGACCCCGCTGTTCGTGCGCTTCTCGACCGTGATCGGCGGCAAGGACAGCCCGGAGACGGCGCGCGACCCGCGCGGCTTCGCGGTGAAGTTCTACACCGAGGACGGCAACTGGGATCTGGTCGGCAACAACCTGCGCATCTTCTTCATCCGCGACGCGATCAAGTTCCCCGACATGATCCATGCCTTCAAGCCGGACCCGGTCACGAACCGCCAGGAGGCCTGGCGCTTCTACGATTTCGTGCAGCACCATCCCGAGTCGCTGCACATGGTCACCTGGGTCAAGAGCCCATGGGGGATTCCGGCGAATTACCGGAACATGGAGGGATCGAGCGTCAACACCTACAAGCTGGTCAACGAGCAGGGCGTCGCGCATCTCGTCAAGTTTTCCTGGGTGCCGAAGCAGGGCGTCAAGAACCTGACCAGCGAGCAGGCCGCCGAGATCCAGGCGAAGGAAGTCGGCCACGCGACCAAGGATCTGTACGAGGCGATCGAGCGCGGCGACTATCCGGAGTGGGAGTTCTGCGCCCAGATCATGTCCGACGACGCGCATCCGGAGCTGGATTTCGATCCGCTGGACGACACCAAGCGCTGGCCGGAAGACAAATTCCCGCTGCTGCCGATCGGGCGGATGGTGCTGAACCGTAACCCCGATAATTTCTTCGCCGAAGCCGAGCAGTCCGCGTTCGGCACCGGCGTGCTGGTGGACGGCATCGACTTCTCGGACGACAAGATGCTGCAGGGGCGGACGCTGTCCTATTCTGACACGCAGCGCTATCGTGTCGGACCGAACTATCTGCAGTTGCCGGTCAACAAGGCCAGAAACAACGCGCGCACCAATCAGCGCGACGGCCAGATGGCGTATGAAGTCGATGCGGCGGGCGCGAACAAGCACGTCAACTACGAGCCGAGCGCGATGGGCGGGCTGCGCGAGGCGCCCCAGCCGCGGCAGGATTACCATCAGTGGGTGGAGGGCCATCTCGGCCGCTACCAGTACAGCCGGACGCAGGACGACTACCGCCAGGCCGGCGAGCGCTACCGCAGCTTCGAGGAGTGGGAGCGGAACGATCTGATCGGCAATCTCGTGGCCGACATGAAGGCGTGCCCCGAGCAGATCGCGCTGCGAATGGTCTGGCATTTCTGGCACTGCGATCCGGATTACGGCACGCGCGTCACGCAGGGGGCGGGGATCGATCTCGAAAAGGCGAAAAGCCTGCCGCCGCTGGAAGGCAAGCCCGCGCCGGGCCAGCGCCGCGAGGCCCCGACCTACACCTCCGGTCAGAAGGAGTCCGCGCCGCCGCGCTCGCAGGCAGCGGAGTAGGGAGCGAAGCTGCGCCCGGGGCCGGCCTGAACCCGGCCGCGTTCCTGGGCGGCTTCGCCCCGCTGGCCCGGGACTGGCTCCTCGCAGCCGCGAGTTGCCGGCCCGGCGCGGCGGGCTTCAATGAGTTCTGCAATAAGCCGCTCGGCCCGGGCCGCATCGGCGATCCCCCGCACCGGCGGCGGCCGGGGAGCGAGCGCGCCAGGCCTCGGGCGGGCCGGTCGTCGCGGGACGGGAGGGCGTCGCGTCCAGCGTCGGCATCGGCGGCGAGGCGGGCCGGGTGAGCCAGAAGGGCACGTTGGGCGGCGTCGTCGGCGCAGGTGACGCGTCGCCGCCCGCCTCGGCTTTCCTGCCACCGGCGCGATCCGGGCGGGGGTGCCGGGCGCGCGGACGGCTAGCGGAAGAAAGACGGCGAGTGAATCTACTCCTACTGAAACTTTGCCCAGTCATAGTCACGCGCAACTCGGCCCGTCTCGGATAAGCGTGAGGCCGGATCGGTCTCTGCAGCCCTATCGACGGCTCGAACAGCAGCATCGGACCGGCATGCGTGCTGGCGAGTTGCCGACGCCGCGGCTGCGGTGATCTGCCCAGGCGGGGTGCTGACCCCCAAGGTCGAGCGGCTGCACGACGGCACGCAGAAGCGGGCACCATTTCGGCCAGCCAGAGAAGGAGTTGCTCGCCGAGAAGCAGCCCCGTGCATGAGTTCTCAATGCCCGAGCAGATCGGCGCTCTCTCGGCCTGCCTTCTACTCCGGCGACGCCCCCGCTATCGCCGGCGCGTCACTCTCGATCGACGGCGGCTGGGGGTGGCGTATTGACGGGGCTGGCGGGTGTTTCCAACAGCCCGAAACCGTTCACCGTAAGCTAAAGCGAGTTTTGGAAGAAAAGTGCAATTCCCGTTCAAAGTCGGATCAGGGGCCGCCGCAGTTGGGTTGCTAGCTGGGGCGACGACGATATTCGGGCTATTGGGTGGATTGATTTATAACTTCGCGGCACGCGACGTACGCGCGAACCAAATAGAGAACCGCCTTAACTCTCTTGAGGCTTTGGAAGAAAGGAATGCATCGGCTCTAGAACAGCTTGCAAGTAGATTGAGCGCAAACGCATCAGCAACGACCGAATCACAGAAACAGAATCAGTCGTTTGTGGACCAGATAAACAGAATATCAGCTAGCTTGGCCAGTGTAAATGGAACACTGACATTTCTTGAAGGGGATTATCCCCTTGACGCAGGGTAGAGCGTTAACCGACCCTAGCTGTCCTCGCGGAAAGCCGGACGGTTCCGTGCATAGCTGTCCGTTCGGCGATGCAGCTTCCAGTTGGCGGTCGCGCGGAGCGTCCGAGGGGGACGATCAACCTCGACCGGAGCACGCCCGCCGTTCCGGGCCTCCAAGGGCAGACACGGTTGCGCGGCCCAAGCCGCAGCGCCGGCGCCGTATGCGAGTCATCCCGCTTGCAGAACCGGCGCCCCGCTTGCAGAGAATAGGGCAACGACACACCGGAGGATCATCCATGGACGACCTCGCCCTCGCGCCCGAGCGCCTGTCCGCCGCCGCCGCCGCCGCCGCCGCCGACGAGCGCGCCTGCGCCTGGCTCCGCCGTTTCGAGACGGCGCTCGCGGGCCGCGACATAGACGGCGCGGTCGCCTGCTTCGCCGAGACCTGCTTCTGGCGCGACCTGATCGCTTTCACCTGGAACATCAAGACGCTGGAGAGCCCGGCCGAAATCCGCGCCATGCTGGAGGCGCAGCTCGACGCCATCCGGCCCCGCGCCTTCGCACTGGCCGAAAAGGCGGCGGAGGCGGACGGCGTCACGGAAGCGTGGATCAGCTTCGAGACCGAGCACGCGCGCGGCTACGGCCATCTGCGGCTCAAGGGCGACGCGGCCTGGACCTTGCTCACCACCACCACCGAACTCAAGACGCACGAGGAGCCGCGCGGCGCACGGCGCGAGAAGGGCGTCCGGCACGGCGTCGAGCCGGAGCGCCGCTCCTGGCTCGATCGCAGATTGGCGGAGGAGGCCGAGCTCGGCCGCACCCGCCAGCCCTACTGCCTTATCGTCGGCGGCGGCCAGGGCGGCATCGCGCTCGGGGCGCGGCTGAAGCGGCTCGGGGTGCCGACCCTGATCATCGACAAGCACGACCGCCCCGGCGACCAATGGCGCAAGCGCTACAAGTCGCTGCATTTGCACGATCCCGTCTGGTACGACCACCTGCCGTACCTGCCCTTTCCCGACCACTGGCCGGTGTTCTCCCCCAAGGACAAGATCGGCGACTGGCTCGAAATGTACGCCAAAATCATGGAGCTGAACTACTGGCCCAGGACCGAATGCACCCACGCCCGGTTCGACGAGAGGGCGAAGAAGTGGCTCGTCGAGGTGGTCCGCGACGGCGAGGCGCTCACACTCGAACCTGAGCAGCTGGTGCTGGCGACGGGCATGTCGGGCGTTCCCAACACGCCCAACTATCCCGGCACGGACAGTTTCAAGGGCGAGAGCCATCACTCGAGCCAGCATCCGGGCGGCGAGCGCTACCGGGGCAAGAGGGCCGTCGTGATCGGCTCGAACAACTCGGCCCACGACATCTGCGCCGATCTCTACGAGCACGGCGCGGACGTGACGATGGTGCAGCGCAGCTCGACCCATGTCGCCCGCTCGGAGACGCTGATGGATCTGGGGCTAGGCCCACTCTACTCGGAGGAGGCGGTCGCACGCGGCATCACCACCGAAAGGGCGGACATGACCCTCGCCTCGATTCCCTACCGCCTCATGCACGAGTTCCAGACGCCGGTTTACGCGCAGGTCAAACAGCGCGACGCCGATTTCTACGAGCGGCTGGAAAAGGCGGGCTTCGCGCTCGATTTCGGCGAGGACGAGTCCGGGCTGTTCATGAAATACCTGCGCCGGGGCTCGGGCTACTATATCGACGTCGGCGCCTCGGAGCTGATCGCCGAGGGCAAGATCAAGCTGAAGCGCGGGCGTGTCGAGCGGATCACCGAAACCGGGGTGAAGCTCACCGATGGCTCCGAGCTGCCGGCCGACGTCATCGTCTACGCGACCGGCTACGGCTCGATGAACGGCTGGGCCGCGCGGCTGATCAGCCAGGAGGTGGCCGACAAGGTCGGCAAATGCTGGGGCCTCGGCTCGAATACCACCAAGGATCCCGGTCCGTGGGAAGGCGAGCTGCGCAACATGTGGAAGCCGACACGGCAGGAGGCGCTATGGTTCCACGGCGGCAATTTGCACCAGTCGCGCCACTACTCGCTCTACCTCGCGCTGCAGCTGAAGGCCCGCAGGGAGGGCGTTCCGACCCCGGTGTACGGCCTCGCCGAAACGCACCACACGAACTGAGCGGACCGGCTTCTACCCCGCCGTCAGCACGCGCTCGCCCGCGTCCGCCTGCCCGGACTTGCCCGGCGCGGGCGGCGCGCGGCCGTGACGGAACGCCTCCAGCAATGGTCCCTCATGCCGCTTCGCCTGCGCGGCGTGGCGCTCCCTGATGTGGCCATATCCCCGGATTGCGTCGGGGAGGGCCGCGAGCGCCACCGCGTCCGCGTGATTGTCCGCCGACAGGAAGCCGAGCACTTCGTCCAGCGTCCGCTCGTATTCCGCGAGCAGCCGGCGATGCAGCTTGCGATCGGCGGTGGCCCGGAACGGATCGAGCGGAGTGTTGCGCAGGCGGCGCAGCGAGGCGAGCAGCCGGAACGCGCGCAGCATCCACGGGCCGTACGCCCGCTTCCGCGCCGTTGGGCCGGGCGCGGCAAGCAGCGGCGGCGCGAGATGGAACACGATCTTGTAGTCGCCCTCGAAACTATCCGCCAGGCGCTCGACGAAGCGCGTCTCGGTGAACAGCCGCGCGACCTCGTACTCGTCCTTGTACGCGAGCAGCTTGTAGTAGTTGCGGGCGACCGCGTCCGTCAGACCGTTGCGTCCCGGCGCGGCGGTCGCCTCCGCCTTGCGCGCGCGCTCCACCATCCGCTCGTAGCGGCGCGCATAGGCGCGGCTCTGATAGGCGGTCAGATCCTCGACCCGACGCGCGATCGCCTCGTCGAGTGTCGCCGAAAGCCGCCGCGATGCCGGCCGCGCCTCCGGCGGCTCGGCGGCTTCGCTGACGGCCGCGAGATCGAGCGCCGCGCGTCGGCCCCACGCGAAGGCTCCCTTGTTCATCTCGATGGCCGCGCCATTCATCTCGATCGCGCGGAGAATGCTGTCCGCGTGCAGCGGAATGAGGCCCTTCTGGTAGGCGTAGCCGACGAGAAACAGATTGGTCGCGATCGAATCGCCCATCAGCGCGGTCGCGAGATGCGTCGCCGGCAGGAAGTCGGCGCGGCCCGCACCGACCGCCTGGGCGATATGGTCCTCCATCTCCGTCAACGGATATTGCGGGTCGCGCACGCGCAGCACGTCGCCGGTGTTCGCCTGCGCCGCAAAGGCGCGCACGAAGTCGCTGGTGACCGAGAAGTCGCTGTTGACGATTGCGCGCGTCATGCCGTCCCGCATCTTCAGCAGGCTCTCCGCCGCCGCCGCCACCACGATGTCGCAGCCGAGCACGAGGTTCGCGTCCCCCGCCGCGATCCGCGACGAGTGCAGCCGGTCCTGTTCGGTCGCGATGCGGATATGCGACCAGACCGGCCCGCCTTTCTGGGCAAGGCCCGCCATGTCCAGCACGGTCGCGCCCTTGCGCTCGATGCTGGCGGCGGTGCCGAGCAGCGCGCCGATGGTGATGATCCCGGTGCCGCCGACCCCCGTGACCAGGATGCCGTACGGCTGTTCGGCCGAAGCGAGCGCCGGTTCCGGCAGATCGCCCGAAGGCGCCGCGACCGAGCGCCCAGGCGACACGGCGGCCTCGATCCCGGCGGTATCGCCCGGCCCCTCGGCGGGCGTCATGCCGCCGACCGACGCCTCGCCGCCCTCCGCGCCGAGCCCGCCCGACGCCGCCAGCCTGCGGCCCTTCCGCAGCGAGCCGCCCTCGACGGTGACGAAGCTCGGGCAGAAGCCTTCGACGCAGGAATAGTCCTTGTTGCAGGAGGACTGATCGATCGCGCGCTTGCGGCCGAACTCGGTTTCGACCGGAACGACCGACATGCAGTTCGATTTCGCGCTGCAATCGCCGCAGCCCTCGCACACCCGGTCGTTGATGACCACCCGCCGCGCCGGATCGGGATAGCGGCCGCGCTTGCGACGCCTGCGCTTTTCGGCGGCGCAGGTCTGGTCGTAGACGAGCACCGACACGCCCGCGAAGTCGCGCAACTCCCGCTGCACGCTGTCGAGCGCGCGGCGGTGATGCACCGCAACCCCGTCCGGCAGGTCGCCCGGCTTGTATTTCTCCGGCTCGTCGGTGACCACCACGGCCCGCCCGACGCCCTCGGCCAGCACCTGCCGCACCACCTGCGCAACCGTCAGCGTGCCATCGACCGGCTGGCCGCCGGTCATCGCGACCGCGTCGTTGAACAGGATCTTGTAGGTGATCGGCACGTTCGCGGCGACCGCCTGCCTTATCGAGAGCAGGCCGGAATGCGCGTACGTGCCGTCCCCCATATTGGCGAAAACGTGCTTCGTCTCGGTGAACGGCGCCTGCCCGACCCAGGCCGCGCCCTCGCCGCCCATCTGGCTGAAGGTCTGCGTCTGCGCCGGGTTGAGCCAGATCGCCATGTAGTGGCAGCCGATGCCCGCGAGCGCGCGGCTGCCCTCCGGCACCCAGATCGAGCTGTTGTGCGGACAGCCGGAGCAGAAATGCGGCAGGCGCTGCATGCTGGCCTGCGCCCCGGACAGGCTCGCTTCCTTCGCCTCCAGAAAAGCGAGCCGCCGCGCGATGTGCTCGCTCTCATGAAAGCGGGCGATCCGGCGGGCGATGACGCGCGCGATCAGCGACGGGCTGAGTTCGCCGGCCGCCGGCAGCATCCAGTCATGCTCGGGCCGCTCCCATTCGCCGATCTCGTCGTATTTGCCGATGACGCGCGGCCGCACGTCTTCCCGCCAGTTGTACAGCTGCTCCTTGAGCTGATACTCGATGACCTGCCGCTTCTCCTCGACGACGAGCACCTCCTCCAAGCCCTCGGCGAAATGCCGCACGCCCTCGGCGTCGAGCGGCCAGGTCATGCCGACCTTGAACAGCCTGATGCCGATGGCGGCGGCTTCATCGTCGCCGATGCCGAGCGCATCGAGCGCCTGGCGCACGTCGAGATAGGATTTGCCGGTCGAGACGATGCCGAGCCGCGGGCGCTCGCTGTCGATCACGATGCGGTTGAGCCCGTTCGCGCGGGCATACTCCATCGCGGCGTACACCTTGTAGCGTTGCAGGCGGAGTTCCTGCGCCAGCGGCTGGTCCGGCCAGCGAATGTTCACCCCGTCCGGCGGCAGCGGAAAATCCGCCGGCACGCGCGTCTCGACGCGGTGCGGATCGACGATCACGGGCGAGGACGTCTCCACCGTATCGGCGATCGCACGCATCGCGATCCAGCAGCCGGAATAGCGCGACATCGCCCAGGCGTGCAGGCCGAAATCCAGGAACTCCTGCACGCCCGAGGGATTGAGCACCGGGATCATGGCGGCGGCGAGCACATGGTCGCTCTGATGCGGCAGCGTCGAGGATTTCGCGCCGTGATCGTCGCCCGCGACCACGACGACACCGCCATGCGGCGAGGTGCCGGCGGCGTTGGCGTGCTTGAACACGTCGATGCTGCGGTCGACGCCTGGCCCCTTGCCGTACCAGAGGCCGAACACGCCGTCGAACCTGGCGCCCGGCAACAGATTGACCTGTTGCGTGCCCCAGACCGCCGTCGCGCCCAGCTCCTCGTTGACGCCGGGCTGGAACCTGATGTCGTTCGCCTCGAGCCGCGCGCGGGCCTTCCAGAGCGCCTGGTCGAGGCCGCCGAGCGGCGAGCCCCGGTAGCCGGAGATGAAGCCGCCGGTGCGCAGCCCGGCCTGCCGGTCCCGCTCCTTCTGTAGCAGCGGCAATTGCACCAGCGCCTGGATGCCGGACATGTAGACGAGCGCGGGGCCGGGCGCATCCGTCACGGCGACGATGCCGGTGGCATTGGAATCGGGCATGGCCAGGACCGCTCCGCCGTTCGTGAAATAGGAGATGGGACGGGCACGGCCGGAATGCCAGCCGCCAGGCGACAAGCGGAGGTCGCTTCGCGGCGGCAGCCGAGCCATGATCCTATCCCCGGCGCGGGGCGGCTCAACCCTCCGACGGTGCGCCCCCCGCTTCATTCTCGACCGGAGGCCCCGCCAGGAAGTCGAAATCGCAGCCCTCCGGCGCTTGCGTGACCGCGCGGCGGTACAGCGCCTTGTAGCCGCGGGCGGGCGCAGGCGGCGGCTGGAAGCCTTCCAGACGGCGGCGGATCTCGGCGTCCTCCACGAGCAGATCGATGCGCTTGTGCTCGATCGAGAGCCGGATGCGGTCGCCGTTGCGCACGGCCGCGAGCGGGCCGCCGATCGCCGCCTCGGGAGCGACATGCAGGACGATGGAGCCGAACGCGGTGCCGGACATGCGGGCGTCGGAGATGCGGACCATGTCCTTGACGCCGGCCTGCGCCAGCTTCTTCGGGATCGGCAGATAGCCAGCCTCCGGCATCCCCGCCGCGTGCGGGCCCGCGTTCTGAAGCACGAGCACGTCGCCCGCGCGCACGTCGAGCGCCGGATCGTCGATGCGGGCCGCGAGGTCTTCGAGGCTCGTGAACACCACGGCGCGGCCTTCGGACTCGAACAGCCCCGGCGTGGCCGCGGCCCGTTTGAAGATGGCGCCGTCGGGAGCGAGGCTGCCCTTCAACGCGACCAGACCGCCGGTCTTCCACACCGGATCGTCGAACGGGCGGATGACCTTGCGGTCGACCCACTCCGGCGGGCTGTCCAGGCGCTCGGCGAGCGTGCGCCCCTCCACGTCCACCGTATCGAGGTGCAGCTGCGAGCGCACCTCCCAGAGCAGCGCGCCCATGCCGCCGGCGGCGTGGAAGTCCTCCATGTAGCCCTCGCCCACGGGCTTGAGGTCGACCAGGACGGGCGTCTCGTCCGAGAGCTGGTTGAAGCGCTCGAGTGAGACCTTGATCCCGAGCCGCCCGGCAATCGCGGTCAGATGCACGATCGCGTTGGTCGAGCCGCCGAGCGCCTGCAGCACGCGGATCGCGTTCTCGACCGACTTCTCGGTGATCACGCGCCGGGGCGCGATGTTGCTCTGGATCAGGCGCACGGCCGCCTTGCCGGTCTCCTCCGCCGCCACCAGCCGGTCCGCATGCACCGCCGGGATCGCGGCGGTGCCGGGGAGCGACATCCCGAGCGCTTCGGCGATGCAGGCCATGGTGGACGCCGTCCCCATCACCGCGCAGGTGCCGGCCGTGACCGAGAGCCGGCCCTGCACGGTCTCGATCTCGTCCGAGTCGATCGAGCTGGCGCGGTATTTGGCCCAGAAGCCCCGGCAATCGGTGCAGGCGCCCAGCCGCTGGCCCTTGTGCCGGCCGGTCATCATCGGCCCGGTCACGAGCTGGATCGCGGGCAGCCCGGCCGATGCCGCGCCCATGAGCTGCGCCGGCACCGTCTTGTCGCAGCCGCCGATCAGCACGACCGCGTCCATCGGCTGGGCGCCGATCATCTCCTCGGTGTCCATCGCCATCAGGTTGCGGTACATCATGCTGGTCGGGTTCAGGAACACCTCGCCCAGCGACACGGTCGGGAACGGCCGGGCGAGCGCGCCAGCCTCGGTCACCCCGCGCGTGACCGCCTCGACCAGTTCCGGCATCAGCCGGTGGCAGTTGTTGAAGCCGGACGGCGTCATGGCGATGCCGACCACGGGCTTGTCCAGCGTTTCGCGCGACAGACCCATGGAGCGCGCGAAGGACCGGCGCAGGAAGCGCGCGAAGTCGCGGTCGCCGTAGTTGGTCAGGCCGCGATCCAAGCCGTGGGGGTCGAGGCCGTGCGGTTTGTCGCCCATGAAACGCTCCGAAATCAGGGTTGCGGCGTGCGGCTGCGGAACGCGACGCCGGGCAGTTCCTCGAAGACGCGGACCGTGGCGCCCTTGTCGTTCTCGCCATGCCCGCGCAGCAGCGCCGTCCGATACGTGGCGGTCGCCGCCGCCAGCACCGGCAGCGGAATGCCTTGGTTGGAGCCCGGCTCGGCGCCGCTCACCACATCCTTGTAGGCGTGGGCCATAGGGCAGCCGCGGGTGAAGTGGCCGGGCAGGATGCGGGGCAGGAAGAACGCGGACGCGTAGCTGCGCCCGGTGGCGCTGTCGGCCACGTCGCCGACGAGATCGGGATCGAGGCCCATCTTTGCGGCCAGCGGCCGGGTACGGGCGAGTTCGAACGCTGCCCTGGTGATCCGGCGCGAACCCTTGGCCGTCACCTTGCGCATAGGCAATCGCGACATCCGGCGTCGGCATGGGCCGCAGGATCGCGCGAGCCTCGATCAGGAAGGCCTGCCGGCGGCTGTCAGCCGCACGAAACGGCTGGATCTCTCCACAAGCCGCGCGCCGAGCCCTTGTTCGAGCGGCTGTATCTGCCGGCTGAACGGCGTCTGGGTCATGTTGGCCTGAGCGCGGCTCGGCTGAAGCGCGGTTCTTCCGCGAGCGCCACAAACCAGCGGAGCTGGGTCGATTCGAGCATGGGTCCGCCATCATGGGTGCCCTCCGCCCGGCCACGCTGAGCGGCGTCGGCGCGCAGGTCAACTCACCCGCCGGCCGGCTCGCTGCCCTTTCCAGGCCATGCCTTGCGCAGCCGCGATCGCCAGCGCCCGGGCGTTGGCAGCCGCGGTGCGATCCTGTCTAACGGGCTCAGCATCGGCCTCACGGCCCTTGTTGTGCGTGAAGAAGCTGACGTATACGTCAACACCGCAGAGGGAGGCGTTCGGGAGCGACATGAGCGAGGCAACCGATCCGCGCGAGGCGATGGAGTTCGACGCGGTCATCGTCGGCGCCGGTCCGTCCGGGCTTGCGGCCGCCATCCGGCTCAAGCAGCTGGCTCCGGACGCCTCGGTCTGCGTCGTCGAGAAGGGCAGCGAGGTCGGCGCGCACATCCTCTCGGGGGCGGTTGTCGAACCGCGCGCGCTCACTGAATTGCTGCCGGACTGGCGGGAGCAGGGCGCGCCGCTGGAGACGGCGGTGACGGACGACCGCTTCCTCTACCTCACCGCCCGCCGCGCCATTCGCTTGCCGACGCCGCCGCAGATGCACAATGCGGGCAACTTCATCGTCTCGCTCGGCGATGTGTGCCGCTGGCTCGGGCAGCAGGCCGAGGCGCTCGGCGTCGAGATCTATCCAGGCTTCGCCGCGACCGAGCTCTTGCAGCAGGACGGGCGGATCGCCGGAGTCGCGACCGGCGATATGGGCATCGGCCGCGACGGAGGGCCGACCGGCAACCACCAACGCGGCATGGAACTGCGCGCGCCCTACACGCTGATCGCGGAGGGCTGCCGGGGGTCGCTCGCCAAGCAACTGACGGCGAAGTTCGGCCTGCGTGACGGCCACGATCCGCAAACCTACGCGCTCGGCTGCAAGGAGCTGTGGGAGGTGCCGCCCGCGCGGCATAGGCCGGGGCTGGTCGAGCACACGATCGGCTGGCCGCTCGATCCGGGCACCTATGGCGGCTCGTTCATCTACCATTTCGGCGCCAATCTCGTGTCGTTCGGCTTCGTGGTCGGGCTCGACTACCAGAACCCGTTCCTGTCGCCGTTCGAGGAGATGCAGCGCTTCAAGACGCATCCATCCATGCGCCGCCATTTCGAGGGTGGACGGCGGATCAGCTACGGCGCGCGCGCGCTGTCCGAGGGAGGGCTGCAATCCATCCCGACACTGACCTTCCCCGGCGGCGCGCTGATCGGCGACACGGCGGGATTCCTCAACGTGCCGAAGATCAAGGGCACGCACACGGCGATGAAGTCCGGCATGCTGGCGGCGGAAGCGGTCGCCGAGGCGCTGGCAAACGACCGGCCGGCGATGCTGTCCGCCTATCCGGACAAGCTGCGCGCAAGCTGGCTCTGGCCGGAGCTGCACGATGTGCGCAACATCCGCCCCGGCTTCGCGAGATTCGGCCTGTACGGCGGCCTCGCCCATGCGGCGCTCGACACCTACGTGCTGCGCGGCCGCGCGCCCTGGACCTTGCACCACGCCCACGCCGACAACGAGACGCTGATCCCGGCGGCGCGCGCGCGGCCGATCGCCTATCCGAAGCCGGACGGCGCGCTGACCTTCGACCGGCTCTCCTCGGTATTCATCAGCAACACCAACCACGAGGAGGACCAGCCCGCGCATCTCGTGCTGCGCGATCCGTCGAAGGCGATCGCCGTGAACTGGCGCGAATACGGCAGCCCGGAGACGCGGTATTGTCCGGCGGGCGTTTATGAAATCATGGACGCGGACACGGAGCCGCGCCTGCAAATCAACGCGCAGAACTGCGTTCACTGCAAGACATGCGATATCAAGGATCCGACCCAGAACATCGACTGGGTGCCGCCCGAAGGCGGCGGCGGTCCGAACTATCCGGGAGGGATGTAGGCGATGAAAATTCTGGTCCCGGTCAAGCGGGTGGTCGACTACAACGTCAAGGTGCGGGTCAAGGCGGACGGCAGCGGCATCGAGCTCGCAGGCGTCAAGATGTCGATGAACCCGTTCGACGAGATCGCGGTCGAGGAGGCGGTGCGCCTGAAGGAGAAGGGGGCCGCGGCCGAGATCGTCGCGGTATCGCTTGGGGTCAGGCAATGCCAGGACACGATCCGCACCGCGCTCGCGATGGGCGCCGATCGCGGCATCCTGGTCGAGACCGACGCGGCGCTGGAGCCGCTCGCTGTCGCGAAGATGCTGCGCGCGATCGTCGAGCGCGAACAGCTCGGCCTCGTCATCATGGGCAAGCAGGCGATCGACGACGACATGAGCGCCACCGGGCAGATGCTGGCGGCGTTGCTCGGCTGGCCGCAGGGCACGTTCGCGAGCAAGGTCGCGATCGAGGGCGAACGCGCGCTGGTGACGCGCGAGGTGGATGGCGGGCTGGAGACCGTGTCGCTCGCGCTCCCGGCGGTCGTGACGGCCGATCTCAGGCTGAACGAGCCGCGCTATGCGTCGCTGCCGAACATCATGAAGGCCCGCAAGAAGCCGATCGCCACGATGACGCCGGCCGATCTCGGCGTCGATCCTTCTCCGCGGCTGACCGTGCTGAAGGTCGGCGAGCCGCCGAAACGGCAGGCGGGCGCGAAGGTTGGCTCGGTCGCCGAACTGGTGGCGAAACTCCGGACCGAAGCGAAGGTGATCTGACATGCGGGCACTCGTTCTGCTCGAACACGACGCGCACGGCATCAAGCAGCCGTCGCGTAGCGCCGTCGCGGCGGCGCAAAAGCTCGGCATCGAGGTGCATGCGCTGGTCGCGGGCGAGGGCGTGGGCGCGGCGGCCGAGGCGGCGGCGAAGCTGCCGGGCATCGTCCGGGTGCATGTCGCCGACGATGCCCGCTACGCGCACGCGCTGGCGGAGCCGCTGGCGGCGCTGATCGCGAGCCTCGCCGGGCATCACACGCATCTGCTGGCGGCCTCCACCGCGATCGGCAAGAACGTGATGCCGCGCGCCGCCGCGCTGCTCGACGTGCAGCCCATCAGCGACATTTCGGAGGTGGTGGATGCCGAGACATTCGTGCGGCCGATCTTCGCCGGCAACGCGCTCGCGACGGTGCGTTCGTCGGACCCGGTGAAGGTTATCACCGTGCGCGCGGCGAGCTTCGATCCCGTACCGGCCGGAGGGGGCGGCGCCGCGACCGAGCCGGTCGCGGCCGTGGACGGCGCCGCGCAATCCGAGTTCGTCTCGGCCGAGCTGAGCAAGAGCGAACGGCCGGAGCTGACGGCGGCCCGCGTCGTCATATCGGGCGGGCGCGGCATGCAGAGCGGCGACAACTTCCACATGCTGGAAGCGATCGCGGACAAGCTCGGCGGCGCGGTCGGCGCGAGCCGGGCGGCGGTGGATGCGGGTTTCGTGCCGAACGACTTCCAGGTCGGCCAGACGGGCAAGATCGTCGCGCCCGATCTCTACGTGGCGGTCGGCATCTCCGGCGCGATCCAGCATCTCGCAGGGATGAAGGACAGCCGCGTCATCGTCGCGATCAACAAGGACGGGGAGGCGCCGATCTTCCAGATCGCCGATTACGGCCTGGTCGCGGACCTGTTCACGGCGCTCCCGGAATTGCAGGCGGAGCTGGAGAAGCCTTGAGCCGACGCCGACGCCGACGCCGAGGCCGCAGCGGCGAGCCGAGCGGCCGCCGCTTCAGGATTGCGGCATCGGAGTGGGGTCGAGGTCGCAGCCGCTGACGTTGGTCAAGCCACCCTCGTTGTCGAATGTGTGGCCGTCATTGGGCGGACCCGCGCTCAGGGGCGCGATGACCACATTGTTGCAGGAGAGGTGGTCCACATTCCGCAGCCGCATATAGGTCGGCGCCGAAGCGGAGATATGGATATTGTCGAGCTCGACGTTGTAGATGGGCGACTCCGGAATGCCGACGATCAGGCCGCCGGACATCGCCGTGTCCCGGACCGTCCGGGGATTGGTCGCGGTCAGGTTCGAGATCACGATGTCATGCACATAGGGCTGGATCGCGGGGATCTGCGGCTGGGCGATGTCGGCCTGCCCGGGCGCCGGGATCGTGGGATAGTATTCGCTGAGCGAGAGGGGGACGGGAACATCGGTCATTGTGAGGTTGCGGATGACCATGTCCTCGATCTGATTTCCCCTGTCGCGACCCGTCTTGATGCGGAAGCCGTTATCCGTTCCAAGGAAACGGACATTGTTCACCCGGATGTGCTGAATCCCGTTTACGGTCATGCTGCCCACCGAGAGGCCATGCCCGTGCTTGAAGGTCGAGTCGACGATGGTGACGTTGCTCAGGGGAACCCTCGGCAGGTTGAACGGGGGTCCGAAATAGGCAAAGGTGGGAATGCCGGGCTGGGCGGGGTCGAAGCCCGGAAGACCCGAATCCAGCGCCACGTCGTCGTCGCCGGTATCGATGTCGAGATTGGATAGCCTGACGTCGGTGGATGCAATCGCGTCGATTCCGTCCGTGTTCTTGGCATGGAAGGGGTCGTCGGCGTTGTTGTAGACCCGCAGCCCGGTCACGGTGACCTTCTTGTCGAAGCGCAGCACCGTGTTCCAGAACGGAGAATTCGTCAGCAGAACGCCGCGGACGAGGACGTCCGTGCAGTTGTAGAACTCCACCAGGAACGGCCGCGGCAATCCGTTGCTGATGGGTATGTCCGGAAAGCCCGGGAACGGGATTTGCGCCACCGTGTATTCCCAGGCCTGCTGCCAGTAGCTTTCGCCGTTCGGGTTGTCGGGCGTCGCGGGATTGTCGGGCGTGGCAAAGGCCGGCGTGTCGGCCCCGCTGCCGTCGATCGTCCCGTTGCCAATGATGCCGACGTCCTCGGCACCACTCGCCGAGATCATCGCCTCGGGCTTGCCGGGGAGGCTCGGGCCGACGCCCGTCACGGCGGGATCGTTCTTGAATTCGAACGGGTAGCCGACGAAGCCGGGCTGGTAGCGGGAATGGTCGTTGGTGTTCTTCAGGACGGTCGGCGCCTTGATCTGCAGCAGGACGTGGCTTCGCAGATGGATCGGCCCCGTGACATAGGTGCCCCCGCCGCCGATCGCCACGATGCCGCCGCCGGCCGACGCGCAACGATCGATCGCCGACTGGATCGCCTGCGTGTTGTCCGTCTTGCCGTCATTGACGGCCCCGTCAGCCCGCGGATCGCAGCGGTTCTCCCAAGGCTGGTGCACCTGGCTTCCGCCCGGCCGATCGGCCGCGACATCTTGGGCGGCGGCTCGCGCATGCGACCACCCAACCAGAATGAGAGAGCCGAGGGAGAGGGCCTTGGCCAACCTGCCGGATGTAGTTTCCATGCTCGATCACTCCGGAATGGATCGTGACGGCGCGGGCAAACTCAGCCGACAGACCATGCTCCGCCGACGGCGATCCGGCAAGAGACATGTGCGGCCGCAACCGCCCTCGCATCGCAGCCGTTGCGGCGCACCGTCCGGTGTCGCGGGCGTCCCCCGGTATGAGACGAGGACCGTTTCTTTCCATCCGTCGCCAGCCGCCGATGCAGCCGCCGGCGCGGCGGAAAGGTGGCGGCCGCCGGCGTGTCCGCCCGTCCGACTCGCGCGGCGAGGGCGAGCCAGCTAGCCGTCCGGACGCGCCATGACGAACATCGCCTCCGGCGTGATTTCGGCGTAGTCGCCCCAGCGTCCGGCGCGCAGGATCGGGTGCGCGGCGGCGGTGTCGTAGACGCCGTCCCGGATCAGTCGCGTGTCGATATGCACGGCGACGACCTCGCCGATCATCAGCCAGCTCTTCACCGGCTCCTGATCGACGCCGTGCAGCTGCACGATCTGCGCGAGCTTGCACTCCATCGTGACCGGGCTCTCCGCGACGCGCGGCGGCCGCACGAGACGGCTCGGCAGCGGCGTCAACCCGCCGAGCGCGAACTCGTCCACATCCGAAGGCACCTGGGCCGAGGTGCGGTTCATGGCCTCGGCGAGCGGCCGCGTCGCGAGATTCCAGACGAACTCGCCGGAGCGCTCGATATTGGCGACGCTGTCCTTGTAACCGATGCTGGAAAAGCCGATCAGCGGCGGCTTGTAGTTGAAGGCGTTGAAGAAACTATACGGCGCGAGGTTGAGCCTGCCGTCCGGCGCGCGCGAGGAAATCCAGCCGATCGGGCGGGGGCCGATGATGGCGTTGAACGGGTCGTGCCGCAGCCCGTGACCTTGCGCCGGTTCGTAGCTGTGGATTTCGCCGTCCGCCATGGCCCGCTCTCCCCGTTGCCTGGCGCGCACCGTGCGGCCTTCGTCCGCCCGCCGGCAAGACCTCGGCGAACGGAGCTTCTATGCCCGGGCGGTGCGGCGAGGTTGAATGGCGGCATGACCCCCGATCCCGCGCGCCCCGCCCGGCCCAGCCTCGCCGCCCTGTTCCTGTGCTTCATGCAGATCGGCGCGGTCAGCTTCGGCAGCGGCATGACGCCCTGGATCCGCCGCGAGGTGGTGGAGCGCCGGGCGTGGATCGAGGACCGCCTGCTGCTCTCCGGCATCGCCCTGAGCCAGATCGCGCCCGGTCCGAACGGCGTCAATCTCGCGATCTATGTCGGAACCGTGCTGCGCGGCGGCGCGGGCGCCTGCGCCGCGCTCGGCGGCATGCTCGCGGTCCCCGTCCTGTTCCTGCTGGCGGCGGGCTGGCTCTACCGGAACGCGGGCCTGATGCCGTCGGGCTCCGTGCTCGGCACGGCGCTCTCCGGCATGGGCGCGGCGGCGATCGGGCTCATGCTCGCGAACGGCGTGCGCCTGACGCCGCGCAACATACGCGGCGCGCGCGGGTGGAGCGTGATGATCGCGGTCACGGTGGCGATCGGCGTGCTGCGCTGGCCGCTGCTGCCCGTGCTCGCGGCGGCGATCCCGCTCAGCGTCGCGCTCGTGCTCTGGCGCGGCAAGGGCGATCGCGCATGATCGCGACGCTGCTGCAACTCGCGGGTCTGTTCGCGCTGCTGTCGCTGCTCTCGGTCGGCGGCGGAAATGGCGTCATTCCCGACATGCAGCGCGCGGCCGTCGCCGTGCATCATTGGATGAGCGACGCGACGTTCCTCGACCTGTTCGCGATCTCGCGCGCCTCGCCCGGTCCCGGCTCGCTGATCGTCGTGCTGATCGGCCAGCAGGCGGCGGGGCTGGCGGGCGCGGCGGTCGCCGGTCTCGCCATGTACCTGCCGTCCGGCCTCGTCGTGCATGTCGCGACCCGCCTCTGGAGCCGGGCCGCCGAGGCGAGCTGGCGCGTGACCGCGGAGCGCGCGCTGGCTCCGGTCGCGGTCGGGCTGACCTACGCCAGCGGCATCGCCCTGGCGCGCAGCACGGAGAGCGATGTCGTCTCATACGCAATCACCGCCGTCAGCACCGTGATCCTGTCGCGCGCCGACGTGAACCCGGTCTTTCTCCTGGCCGCCGGGGCCGCCGTCGCGCTTGGCGTCCGGCAGTTTCAGTGACGCCGCCATCACTCGCGGAGCAAGGGCAGCAGCGAGGCGATCAGCAGGCCCGCCATCGCCAGATTGAAGGCGCGCAGCCCGCGGCTGCCGCGCAACAGCCGCGCGCTACCCACGCCCGTCAAAGTCCAGAATGTAAGGGTCGGCGGAGTCACGACCAGGAAGATGACCGCGAGCATCGACGCCTGACCGACGACGTGTCCGGATGTCGTGTAGGTGGCCACCCCGCCCAGGGCGATGATCCAGGCCTTCGGATTGAGCCACTGGAACAGAGCCGCCTGCAGAAACGTCAGCGGCCTTTTCCGGCGCGTGCGCGAAGCTTCGCCCACGGCCGGGTGCGCGGTCGCGATCTTGAGGGCGAGGAAGATCAGGTACGCGGCCCCGATCCATCTCAGGGCGTCATGCAGACGAGGGGCGGCCCGCATCAGGTCGCCCGCCCCGAGCGCGACGGCGACGATCATGACGGAGAAGCCGGCCGCTACGCCAGCCAGATGCGGAACGGTGCGGGCGAAGCCGAACGTCGCGCCCGACGAGGCGACCATGGCGTTGTTCGGTCCGGGCGTCGCCGACGTCGAGACGGCAAACGCCAGCGCGGAAAACAGCCAGCCGGGGAGGCCTTCACCCAAATGCATCGGTCACTCCAGCGCGCCGGACACCCTGGGCCGGGCCCACATGCAGTGCGTAACAGACAGGGGCATCCCGGCGGGGCCGATGCTTGCGGCAAAGCCGAGCGGGGACCAAGCTACTCGGAACTCGTGACAATCCGCTGATTCACCGGTGGCGGAACAGGCTGTCGATCGTGCCCGCTTCGCCGGGACGCAGCACCACGATCACGCCGTCCCCGACCTCGACGACGAGGCCGCGATCGGGGCGGGAGATGATGGTGCCGTCCTGCCGGTTGCCGACGTGAACCCGGTCGTCCTCCTGGCAACTGGGGCCGCCGTCGCGCTTGGTGTCCGGCAGTTCCATTGACCGGCTTGCTCCTCCCGGAAAAGGCGGATCAGGCCAGGCTCCGCGTCAGCCACGTATTTGCGTACGCCTCCTGACGGGGCACTCGAGGCTGACGCTTGCCAACCGTAGCACCTGGCCACGCGAGATCAGTTCCGGGCCGGGTTCCCACGCGCCGGTCGCAGCCCGGCGATGCACTTCCGCGAGGATCTCGCCCGTATGAATAACGGCGATTTCGCGCACGCTCGCGAGCGTCGCATAGGCGCGGATGTTGTCGCGTGTGTCGTCGCTGTTGCCGGGCGACAGAACCTCGATCACAGCCACCGGTTCGGCCACAGCCTGGTCGCCGCGCCGGTCGTCGCCGGGTGCGACCACGAGATCGGGGACTTTGACATCCCCGTTCGCGCCCGTCGCCGGAATGATCGCACCCTCCGCGAGCACTTGCAGCGGCAGCGCCGCCACCCGGACCGCGCTGATCAGCAGGAACGCGAGATTTGCCTGGATCACGCCATGGACCCGGCTCGCGGGAGACATCGGTCTGATCTCTCCATCGACGAGCTGAAACCGCCGGCCGCTCCCGTCGCCGGGCCAGGCGAGAAACTCGGTCGCGGTCATGTGCGGCAGCGGACGCCGCGCGAGCTGGTTCATGCCGCCGACATTACCGCGCCGGCGCCCCGGCAACAAAGGGCGACTATCGCTTGTGGAACAGGCCATCGACCGTGCCCGCTTCGCCCGGGCGCAGGACGACGATCACCCCGTCGCCGACCTCGACCACGAGGCCGCGATCGGGGCGGGAGATGATGGTGCCGTCCTGACGGTTCAGCCCGACGACGAAGAACGCGCCGTGGCTCTCCTCCTCCACCGCGCCCACGGTGCGGCCGGCGACCGGGCTGCCTTCGCCGACCGGGACCACTTCGAGATCGAGGCCGAGCAGCCGTAGATCGCGGGCGAACTCCTCCTTGTGCTCCGAGCCGTGCAGAAAGCGGTCGGCTTGCGGATAGAGCAGCAATTCGGCGATGCGTTCCGCGCCGATATGCGTCGGCATGATGACCCGGTTCGCGCCGGCCTGGAGCAGCTTGCGCTCGGTGCTCGGCTGCTCGGCGCGGGCGATGATCGTGAGCGCGCCGTTGAGGCTGCGGGCGCTGAGCGTGATGAACACGTTGGCGGCGTCGTCCGGCAGCACGGTCGCGAGGCAGCGCGCGCGCTCGACCCCGGCCGCCGTCAGGGCCGCCTCGTCGGTCGCGTTGCCGCCGAGCGCCGCGTAGCCGAGGCCGCGGATTTCGGCCAGCCGCTCCTCGCTGCGTTCCAGGATCAGGAACGGCGCCGCGCCGTCGTCGAGCTGGCGGGCCAGCATGCGCCCGATCCGGCCGAAGCCGCAGATGATGATGTGGCCCGAGAGGCGGTCGATCTGGCTCTGCATGCGCCTCTGCCCGAACAGCTGCTGAAACTGGCTTGCGGTGATGAGTTGCACCAGCGCGCCGGTGAGAAAGATCATGCCCGTGCAGCCGAGCACGATCAGCGTCATCGTGATTGCCCGGAGCGTGGGCGTGTCGATCGCCCGCACCTCGTCGTAGCCGACCGTGTAGACCGTGAGCACGACCATGTACACGGCGTCGCCCAAGGACCACCCGGCCAGCACGTAGGCGGCGGTCGCGCCGGTCATCACGGCGGCCATGTAGAGGCAGCCGGCGAGCAGGTTGCGGAGCGGGGAGGCGAGCAGGCCGGCGACGGGCAGCGACGGGGGGGACAATGGCGGCATGCGGCGCGGCATGGCGGCGAGTAGAACCGGAACCACGGCCCGCCGGAAGCCGGGTGGTGGGCGCGACAGGGATTGAACCTGTGACCCTTCGCGTGTGAAGCGAATGCTCTCCCGCTGAGCTACGCGCCCGCCCGGGGCCGGACTGATAGGCGGGCCGCTTCCGCCGAGTCAACCCGGTTGCGGAACCCGGCGTCCGGCCCGATTCTCCCGCCATGCGCATCCCGGCCCCGCTCGCAATCCTGCTGCTCCCCGCCCTTTCAGCTCCCGCCCGGTCCGCGCCACCGCCTCCGGCGGCGACCGACATCACCGCCGCCTACGACGTCTATGCGCACGGGATGGACATCGCCGCGTTGCAGGCCGGGTATCGCCTGGGCCCGCGCGGCTATCGCGTGGAGGTTGCCTATCACGCGGCCGGCCTCGCGGGCGCGGTGTTCGGCGGGCATCAAATCAGCACGGCGGAAGGCGAATGGCGGGACGGGAACGCCGCGCCCCGGCGCTACGTGGGCAGCGGCGTCTGGCGCGGCGAGGAACGCAAGACCGTGATCGAGTACGAGCACGGCCAGCCCGCGATCCGCGCCATGACCCCGCCCGCCGACGCGGAGCGCGACCCCGTGCCGGAGGCGCTGCGGACGAACACGGTCGATACGCTGAGCGCGCTCGCGCAGCTGCTGCGGCAGGTGCAGACGACCGGGCGGTGCGAGGGAAGCGCCGTCACGTTCGATGGCCGCCGTCTCGCCGAGATCTCGGCCCGCACCGTGGGCGAGGAGGTGCTGCCGCCCTCGCCCCGGTCCGCTTTTCGAGGGCCCGCGCTGCGCTGCGACTTCGAGGGACGGCAGCTCGCGGGGTTTCCGCACGGCGAGGACGAGGCGCGCCTGCGCCAGCCCCGCCACGGCTCGGCCTGGCTCGCCCCCCTCGTTCCCGGCGGCCCCAGGGTGCCGGTGCGGATCGCGTTCGAAACGCGCTGGTTCGGCACCACGACGATGTATCTGACCGGCCGGCCCGCCGGGTAGTGTCCGGCGGCGGATAAGAATGTGTTACGCTATCGTCCCCATCATCCGGGCGCTTTCCGGATGAGCGAGCGGACGGACGGACGATGGCGACCACAGCGACAGCCGTGATCCTGGCGGCGGGCCTCGGCACCCGCATGAAATCCCGGCTTCCCAAGACGCTGCACCCGATCGCCGGGCGGCCGATGCTGCGCCACCTGCTCGCGAGCTGCGAGGCGGTGTTCGACCGGATCGTGGTGGTGGTCGGGCCCGGCATGGAGGCGGTGGCGCGCGTGGCCGCGCCGCATGCCTCGGTCGTGCAGCGCGAGGCGTTGGGGACGGCGCACGCGGCGCGGCAGGCGGTGGCGCAGTTCGGGGACGGCGAGGTCGCGATCCTCTATGCCGACAATCCGCTGATCCGGCCCGAGACGCTCCGCCGGCTGCTCGACCGGCGGCGCGAGGGGGATGCGGGCCTCGCCCTGCTGGCCATGCGGCCGCACGATCCTGGGCGGTACGGCCGGGTGATCGAGCGCGGCGGCGTCGTCGAGCGCATCGTCGAGTGGGCGGATGCGAGCGAGCCGCAACGGGGGGTGGGGCTGTGCAACGCCGGCGTGCTGAGCGCCGCCGCCTCCGACATGGCGCGCTGGCTGGAAGCGGTGCGGGCCGACAACGCCAAGGGCGAGTACTACCTGACCGACGTCGTGGCGCGGGCAACGGCGGAGGGACGGCGCGTGGTGGCGGTCGAGGCGGCCTTCGACGAACTCAGGGGCGTGAACTCCCGCGCCGAACTGGCGGAGGCCGAGGCGGTGGTGCAACGCGAGCTTCGCCTGGCGGCGATGGAGGCGGGGGTCACGATGACCGACCCCGCCAGCGTCTTCCTGTGCGCCGACACCCGGCTCGCCGCCGACGTGACGGTCGGGCCGAACGTCGTCTTCGGGCCGGGGGTCGCGGTCGAGAGCGGGGCCGAGATCCGCGCCTTCAGCCATCTGGAGGGCTGCACGGTCGGCGCAGGGGCGATCGTCGGGCCGTTCGCCCGGCTACGGCCGGGAGCGGTGCTGGAAAGTCACGCCCATGTCGGCAATTTCGTGGAGATCAAGGCGGCCCGGCTCGGGACGGGGGCGAAGGCCAACCACCTGACCTATATCGGGGACGCCGAGATCGGGGCGGGGACGAATATCGGCGCGGGCACCATCACCTGCAATTACGATGGCTACGCCAAGCACCGCACCACGATCGGGGCACGGGCCTTCATCGGGTCGGACACGGCGCTCGTCGCCCCGGTTTCGGTCGGCGAGGGCGCGATTGTCGCGGCGGGGAGCGTCATCACGGAGGACGTGCCGCCGGATGCGCTGGCCATCGCCCGCGGGCGGCAGGTCGCGAAGCCCGGACGGGCGGCTGCCTTCCGGGAGGCTCAGGAACGGAAGAAGCAAGGAAAGACGCGCTGATGTGTGGGATCGTTGGAGTAATCGGGGGTCGCCCCGCCGCGCCGCTGGTGCTCGATGCGCTCCGGCGGCTGGAATACCGGGGCTATGACAGCGCCGGCATCGCGACCCTCGCGGGCGGCGAGATCGAGCGCCGCCGGGCGCAGGGCAAGCTCGTCAACCTGGCCGCCGCCCTCGACCGCGCGCCGCTGCCCGGCACGGTCGGCATCGGCCACACGCGCTGGGCCACGCACGGCGCGCCCACCGAGAGCAACGCCCATCCGCACGGCACCGACCGGGTTTCGGTCGTGCATAACGGCATCATCGAGAACCACGCCGAACTCCGGACCGAGCTGGAAGCGGCGGGTCAGGTCTTTTATACCGAAACCGACACCGAGACGGTCGCGCAGCTGATCGACCTCCATCTCCGCCAGGGCATGGCGCCGCTGGAGGCGGCCGGAGCGGCGTTCAAGCGGCTGCAAGGCGCCTATGCGCTCGCGATCCTGTTCGCAGGCCAGCCGGATCTGATCGTCGGCGCCCAGAATGGCGCACCGCTCGCCATCGGCTTCGGCGAGGACGAGATGTTCGTCGGCTCGGACGCGCTGGCGCTCGCGCCGCTGACCCGCCGCATCGCCTATCTGCGGGACGGCGATTGGACCGTGGTGGACCGCAAGGGCGCGCGCTTCTTCGACGCCGCGGGCGAGCAGGTCGAGCGGGAGGTGAAGCTCACCCGCCTCACCGGCGCCTCGCTCGGCAAGGGCAATTTCCGTCACTTCATGGAAAAGGAGCTGCACGAGCATCCGGCGGTGATCGGCGATACCCTGCACCGGATGGTCGATCCCGGATCGCGCGCGGTCGTGCTGCCGGAGCTGCCGTTCGACCTCGCCCGCGTCTCGCGCATCACCATGAGCGCCTGCGGCTCCGCCTTCTACGCCGGGCTGGTCGGGCGCTGGTGGTTCGAGGCGGTGGCGCGGGTGCCCTCGGACGGGGATTTCGCGAGCGAGTTCCGCTACCGCACGCCGCCGCTGGAGAAAGGCGGCCTCGGCCTGCTCGTGAGCCAGTCCGGAGAGACGGCCGACACGCTGGCCGCGCTCCGCTACATGCGCGAGCAGGGGCAGCACGTGCTCTCGGTCATCAACGTCCCGGAAAGCACCATGTCGCGCGAATCGGACGCGGTGCTGGAGACGGTCGCGGGGCCGGAGGTGGGCGTCGCCAGCACCAAGGCCTTCACCTCTCAGCTCGCCGTGCTGGCCTGCCTCGCGATCGCCGCCGGGCGGGCGCGGGGCGTGATCGGTCCGGAGCAGGAGGGCAGGCTCACGGACGCGCTGCTGGAGGTGCCGGGCCGGGCCGCCGAGGTGCTGGACCACGACGCGGCCATCCAGCGTATCGCCGCCCGCGTCGCCGAAGCGCGGGACGTGCTCTATCTGGGGCGCGGCAATTGCTACCCGATCGCGCTCGAGGGCGCGCTGAAGCTCAAGGAGATCAGCTACATCCACGCCGAAGGCTACGCCGCCGGGGAGATGAAGCACGGGCCGATCGCGCTGATCGATCCGGCCGTGCCGGTGATCGCCATCGTTCCGTCCGGGCCGCTGTTCGAGAAGACGGCGTCCAATCTGCAGGAAGCGGCGGCGCGCGGGGGCAAGGTGATCGTGTTCAGCGACGCCGAGGGCGCGGCCAAGCTCAGGGGCATCGCCGCCGAGACCGTGGTGCTGCCGACCGTCGATCCGTTCGTCGCGCCGATCCTGCACGCGATCCCGGTGCAGCTGCTCGCCTATCACGTGGCGGTGCTGAAGGGGACGGACGTGGATCAGCCACGCAATCTCGCTAAATCTGTGACGGTCGAGTAGCGGGTCGGCTTTCGGGCGCGCAGGCTGACAAGCCGGGCCGGACGACCTATGTTTACCGCATCGCAGCAGCAAACGATGCTTGTGAACGTAAGGAGCGCGCGATGTTGAACCCGGCTTCTCCCCTGCCGCTGAAGGATCCGACGCTCTTCCGGTCGGCGAACTACATCGACGGCAAATGGGTGCAGGCGGATAGCGGCAAGACGCTGCCCGTGAAGAACCCCGCGACGGGCGAGGAGGTCGGCGTGGTGCCGGCGGTCGGCGCGGCCGAGACCCGCCGGGCAATCGAGGCGGCGGACCGGGCGTTCCGTCCCTGGCGCGCTTTGCTGGCCAAGGAGCGGTCGGCGATCCTGCGCCGGATATTCGAGCTGATGCTCGCCAACACCGAGGATCTCGCGATCATCATGACGGCCGAGCAGGGCAAGCCCCTGACCGAGAGCCGGGGCGAGATCGCCTATGCCGCGAGCTTTCTCGAGTGGTTCGCCGAGGAGGGCAAGCGCGTCTACGGCGACACCATCCCGCAGACGATGAAGGGCCGCCGCAACATCGTCTGGAAGGAGCCGGTGGGCGTCGTCGCCGCGATCACGCCCTGGAACTTCCCTTCCGCCATGATCACCCGCAAGGCCGGCCCCGCCTGGGCGGCGGGCTGCCCGGCCGTGATCCGCCCGGCGAGCCAGACGCCGTTCTCGGCCCTGGCTTTGGCCGTGCTCGCCGAGCGCGCGGGCATGCCGGCGGGCGTCTGCAACGTCATCACCGGTCCGGCAAGCGAGACCGGGGCGGAGCTGACCGGCAACCCGCTCGTGCGCAAGCTGACCTTCACCGGCAGCACGAGCGTCGGCGCGACCCTGCTCGCGCAATGCGCCCCCACCATCAAGAAGACCAGCATGGAGTTGGGCGGCAACGCGCCGTTCATCGTGTTCGACGACGCCGATCTCGATCAGGCGGTGCTCGGCGCGATCGCCAGCAAGTATCGCAACACCGGCCAGACCTGCGTCTGCACCAACCGCTTTCTCGTGCAGGAGGGCATCTACGATGCGTTCCTGGCCAGGCTCACCGACGCCGTGCAACGGCTGAAGGTCGGCAACGGCATGGAGGAGGGGGTCACGCAGGGGCCGCTCATCAACGCGGCCGCCGTCGAGAAGATCCGCGCGCACATCGCGGATGCGGTCGGGCGCGGCGCCAAGGTCGCGGCCGGCGGCAAGACGCACGCGCTCGGCGGCAATTTTTTCGAGCCGACGGTCATCACCGAGGTCTCGCTCGACAGCGACGTGTTCCGCGACGAGACATTCGGCCCATTGGCGGCGCTGATCCGCTTCAAGGACGAGGAGGAGGCGATCCGTCTCGCCAACGACACCGAGTACGGCCTCGCCGCCTATTTCTACGCGCGCGACATCGGCCGCATCTTCCGCGTCGCGGAGGCGCTGGAATTCGGCCTGGTCGGGGTGAACGAGGGCATCATCTCGACCGAGGTGGCGCCGTTCGGCGGCGTCAAAGCCTCGGGCCTCGGGCGCGAAGGGTCCAAATACGGCATCGAGGACTATCTGGAGATCAAGAGCGTGACCCTGGGCGGCATCGGAACCTGAGCGCCGCCGTGGCCTTCGACTTCGACCTCTTCGTCATCGGCGGGGGTTCGGGCGGCGTCCGCTGCGCCCGGATCTCCGCCGGCCACGGCGCGCGCGTAGCGATCGCCGAGGAGCGCCACTGGGGCGGCACCTGCGTCAATGTCGGCTGCGTCCCGAAGAAGCTTCTGGTCCAGGCCGGCGAATACGGCGCCTGGGCCAACGATTCGCACGGGTTCGGCTGGGACATCCGTCGCGGGACCAATGACTGGCCGAAGCTGATGGCGGCCGTGCATCACGAGGTCTCCCGCCTCAATGGCACCTACAGCCGACTGCTGCAGGCGGCGGAGGCGGAGGTGTTGAACGCACGCGCCGTCCTCGTCGATCCGCATACGGTCGAGGTGGACGGGCGGCGGATGACCGCCGAGCGGATCGTGATCGCGACCGGCGGCCATCCGGTGCGGCCCGGCATTCCGGGCGACGAACTCGGCATCGTGTCGGACGACGCCTTCGAGCTGCCGGAGCGCCCCGCGCGGATCGCCATCGTCGGCGGCGGCTATATCGCGGTCGAGTTCGCGGGCATCTTTGCGTCTCTCGGATCGGAGGTCGATCTCGTCTACCGGCAGAAGCTGCCGTTGCGCGGCTTCGATTACGCGCTGACCGAGCAGCTGGCCGAGACGATGAGAGTGCAGGGCATCCGGCTGCATCCCGGCTGCGCCCCGCTCAAGGTCGAAGCGCGGGGCGACGCCCGTCTGCTGACGCTCGGCAATGGCGAGGCGATCGAGACGGACCTCGTGTTCTTCGCAACGGGGCGGCGACCCTCGACCCGGGGCCTCGGGCTCGAGCGGGCGGGGATCGCGAACCGGCCAAACGGCGCGATCGTCGTGGACGACCAGTTCCGCACCAGTCAGCCGGGCGTCTACGCGATCGGCGACGTCACCGACCGGCTCAACCTGACCCCGGTCGCGACCGCCGAGGGCCAGGCGCTGGCCCACGCCTTCTTCGCGCGCGGGACAGGCCGTGTTTCGCTCGACAACGTGGCGACCGCGGTGTTCTTCAGCCCGCCCTTGGCGAGCGTCGGGCTGACCGAGGAGGCGGCTGCCGTGCGTGGGCCGGCCGACGTCTACGAGACTCGCTTCACGCCGCTGCGCCACGCTGTCAGCGGCCGCATCCGCCGCACCTTCATGAAGCTGGTCGTGGACCAGGCGAGCCAGCGCGTCCTCGGGGCGCACATGCTCGGCGACGACGCTCCGGAGATCATGCAAGGTCTTGCGATCGCGCTGAACTGCGGCGCGACCAAGGCCGATTTCGACCGCACGATCGGCATTCACCCGACCGCCGCCGAGGAGTTCGTCACGATGCGCACGAAGACCCGTACCGTGGGCGTGGCGCAGGCGGCGGATTAGCACAATTTCGAAGTCCTGGCTCGATCCGCGAGCGTCCCACGACCCCGACATGGCGCGGTCGGAGGTCGCTTCGGAACGGCTTTCCCATTTGGCCGGGGAATTGCTAGTCTCATCATACGAAACTTTCCGGGCTGGTTCCTGAACGTCGCTTGGAATGACGCCGGGATCATCCACGGTCCATTTTCCGATGGAGGCGGCAACGGCGAGGCGCCATGTCAGGAGCACGCCGGATGCGGCGGGTTTGTCGTGACACCCGGGTGAAGCCTTGATAGGTCGGTCGTATGGCGACCCGATATCTGTTCCACCTCCGCACCGCTGACCGCTCCGGGGCCAGCGTCGGTGCATGCGCGGCTGAGCGAGGAGGGTGCGCGCATGACTGAAACGCGGGACCGCCAGGCTGACCAGGATTTGCGCTACCGGGCGATCTTCGAGAGCGCGGTCGATTTCGCGATCATCGCAAGCGATCCGGATGGCCTGATTTCGGATTGGAATCCGGGGGCGGAACGCATCCTGGGCTGGACGGCCGAGGAGATGCTCGGTGAGCCGGCGGACCGCTTCTTCACGCCCGAGGACCGGGGGGCGGGCCGTCCGGCCTCTGAGATGAAGGACGCGCTGAGGCGAGGCCGCGCCAGCGACGAGCGCTGGCATCTCACCAAAAGCGGCGCGCGGTTCTGGGCCAGTGGCGAGATGATGCCGTTACTTGACGGCGATGGCGCCCATCTCGGCTTCCTGAAGATTCTCCGTGATCGCACCGCGAGCCGGCTGGCCGGTCAGCTTCTGTCCGACAGCGAGGCGCGGTTTCGTATCCTCGCCGAAGCGATTCCGGGTTTCGTGTGGACCGCCGACGGCGCCGGGATGCTGACCTACACCAGCCCACGCTGGCATGAGTACTCCGGCTCCGGTCCCGGACAGGCGGAGGGAGAGGGCTGGACCGTCTTCATACACCCGGACGACTTGGCTCGGACTGAGGCCGCCTGGGCCACGTCCGTCGCGTGCGGCACGCTCTACGAGACCGAGTTGCGGCTTCGCGCCGCCGACGGCAGCTACCGGTGGTGGCTGGGACGGGCCATGCCGTCCCGGGACGAGAGCGGCGCCGTCGCGTTCTGGGCCGGTGTCTGCACCGACATCGAGGCGATCGTCGCCGCGCGCGAAGCGCTGGACCGGTCGCGCGAGGATCTGGAGTTGCAGATCATGGAGCGGACAGCCGACCGCAACCGGCTGTGGCAGCTCTCGACCGATATCATGCTGGTCGCCCGGCTGGATGGGGTGGTGATCGCGGTCAATCCCGCCTGGACCGCGATCCTCGGCTGGACGGAACAAGAAGCCGTCGGCCGTTCGCTGTTCGACTTCGTCCAGGAAGACGATCTCGACAACAGCAAGGCCAGCCTGCGGCGCTTGGCGGACGGCGCCGCCTTCTGCCGCTTCGAAAGCCGCTGCCGCCGCCGCGACGGGCATCATAGCTGGATCGCCTGGACGGCGGTGCCGGGCGGCGGCCTCCTCAACGCGGTAGGGCGTGACACGACGGCCGAGAAGGAGCAGGCCGAGGCTCTCCGGGCCGCCGAGGAGCAGCTCCGGCAGTCGCAGAAGATGGAAGCGGTCGGGCAGCTCACGGGCGGGCTCGCGCACGACTTCAACAATCTGCTCACTGGCATCATGGGCAGCCTGGAGCTGCTCCAGACCCGCGTCGATCAAGGGCGGACGAAGGAGCTCGACCGCTACATCACGGCGGCACAGGGCGCGGCCCGGAGGGCGGCGGCGCTGACGCATCGCTTGCTCGCTTTCTCGCGGCGGCAGACGCTGGACCCCAAACCCACCAATCTGAACCGGCTGGTCGCGGGGATGGAGGAATTGATCCGCCGCACCATGGGGCCGGCGATCTCCGTCGAGATGATCACGGCGGGCGGCCTCTGGAACACCCTTGTCGATTCGAACCAGCTTGAGAACGCCCTCCTGAACCTTTGCCTGAACGCGCGCGACGCCATGCCGGATGGCGGCAAGCTGACCGTCGAGACGGGCAACAAGTGGCTCGACATCCGGGCCGCGCGCATACGCGACCTGCCGCCGGGGCAGTACGTCTCGCTCTGCGTCAGCGACACGGGAACGGGCATCCACCCCGACGTCATGGCCCGCGTCTTCGATCCGTTCTTCACGACCAAGCCGGTCGGCCTCGGCACCGGCCTCGGCCTCAGCATGATCTACGGCTTCGCGCGGCAGTCCGGCGGACAGGTGCGTCTCTACTCCGAAGTCGGCCAGGGAACCATGGCCTGCATCTACCTGCCCCGGTTCCTGGGCGATGAGGCCGAAGCCGATCTGGGCATGCAGTTCGCCGAGGCGCCGCGAGCGGAACGGGGCGAGACGGTTCTCGTTGTCGATGACGAGTCGTCCGTGCGCATGCTCGTAGCCGAGGTGTTGCAGGATCTCGGGTATGCCGCGATCGAGACGGCGAATGCCGCCGCCGCGCTGAAGGCCGTGGACTCCGGTGCCCGCATCGACCTGCTGGTGACGGATGTCGGCCTGCCGGGCGGCATGAACGGCCCGCAATTGGCCGAGGCGGCGCGGCAGAAGCGGCCCGGGCTGAAGGTGCTGTTCATTACCGGCTACGCGGAAAACGCGGTCGTCAGCCACGGCCATCTCGAACCCGGCCTGCAGGTCATGACCAAGCCGTTCGCCATCGAGGCGCTTGCCAGCCGGATCAAGCAGCTGATCGCCGGGTCTTAAGCCGGCGCGCCTAGAGGGCGGCCGATCGCAGCCGGCTGGCCGCGCGCGAGCGGCCCATCAGAAGCAGCAGCGCCCCAAGTCCGGGGCCGTCCTCCTCTCCCGTCAGGGCGAGCCTCAGCTTCTTGTCCAGGGCGGGGCCGCGACGCCCGGTTGCCTCCCGCACGGCGCTGGCCCAGGCGGTCCAGACGGCGTTGTCCCATGGTTCCGGCGGGAGAACCGCGAGCGCCGACCGCAGGAAGGCTTCCTCTCCCTCCATGATGGGGGAGACGATCGTGCCAGCGACGACCTCCCACCAGCCTCGGGCTTCGCTCAGCACGTCGATCTGGCCCCGCACCGCGTGCCAGAAAGCCTCGGTCGCGCCGCCCGGCAGCCGGTCCGCCACCGCCGCGAAGGGCAGCGTATGCAGCACATCGCGGTTCAGGGCGAGGAGCTGGCGCATGTCGAAGCGCGCCGGGGATCGCGAGAGGCGCGACAGGTCGAACGAGGCCGCGAGCGCGTCGGGGGGCAGCGGCGCCGGATCGTCCGGGGAGCCGAGCCGGGCCAGGAAATCCCGCACGGCGCTCGGCTCGAAGCCGTTCTGGCGGAGGCTGCGGATCGACAGATTGCCCGTGCGGCGGGAGAGCCGCTCATCTCCGGCGTCCAGCAGCTTCGGCAGGTGAGCGAAGACGAGATCGGCGGGATCGCCGCCCAGCGCCGCGCGCATGTCAAGCTGCACGCCGGCGCTTTCCAGATGGTCCTCGCTCCGGATCGCGTGGGTGACGCCCAGATCGAGATCGTCCACCACGGAGGTGAAGATGGGCAGCATCACGCCGTCCTGCCGGATCGCCACCGGGTCGGAGACCGCGGGCAGCTTCGCGGACCGCCATCCGAGCACGAGGTCGTGCCAGCGCACCGTCTGGTCCGCCAGGCGAAAGCGCCAATAGGGGCGCTTGCCGCCGGCCTCCGCCGCCGCCCGCTGGGCGGGCGTCAGGCGCAGCATCGCGCGATCATACACCGGGGATTGGTGGCGCCTGAGCCGCCGGTCGTGCTTCGCCCGCAACTCCTCCTCGCTCTCGAAGCAGGGATAGAGGCGGCCGGACGCCTCCAGCCGCGCGGCGGCCTCGCGGTAGAGGGCCAGGCGCTCGGATTGCCGCACGACCGCGCCGATGCCGAGACCGAGCCAGGCGAGATCGGACAGCAGCGCCTGCGCCGCCTCGGGGTCGCTTCGGTCCGGGTCGGCGTCGTCCAGGCGCAGGATCATCGGCGCGTCATGGCGGCGGCCGAACAGGGCGTTCGCGATCGCAATCCGGGCCGCGCCGACGTGCAACAACCCCGCCGGCGTGAACGCGAAACGGACCCGGACGGGCGCGCTCACTCCTCCAGATCCGTGCCCCCGATCCGGCGGGGATCGAGCGCCCGCCAGTCCCGCTCGTCGGCCGAGCCTTCCCGGTCGGCGAAGTCGCCGAGTTCGGCGGCGCTGCGCCACGCGCCCTCGCCGCCGTCCACGATCTCGGCGTCCTCGCCGAACGCGAACCACGCCTCGAGCACGTCCTTCGCCGAAAGGCCGGCCGCGCGGCAGCGATCGATCGAGTCCCGGACATAGGCCCGCGCGAAGGCATTCGCCTGCATCAGCGTGGGAAAGCCACCGACCTCCTCGACGACATTGTCCTCGCCGCCTGCGGAGAGGTCGATCAGCCGCACGCGCCATCCACCCTGCGGCGCGAACAGGTCGCTCACGACGGCCCTGCGCCGATCGCGCCTGGGGGCCTGCTCGGGCGAAGCAGGAATTCGCGTCCGATCTTCACGCGCGGCGTGCCGTCATAGGCGACGATGTCGGCGGTCGCGTAGGTCTCGCTCCAGACGTCCGGAATGAAGCTGCCCGTGCCGACGGTGTCGATCGGCGCGTCCGCGTCCGCCATGACACGGCACTTGTCGACCCCGAACCCCGAGGAGGCGATGATCCGCACCTTGGGGAACCCGGCCTCGTTCAGCGCCTCGCGCATCCGCCAGATGGCGGCGGCGGACACGCCGGTCCCGACCAGGAACCGAAGCTCCGTTTCGCTGCGGTAGCGCCGGATCGCGCGGGGGGCGTGGCGCTCCATCACGGCATAGCTCTCGGCCGGGTTGAGACCTTCGAGAAAGCGTCCGCCATGGGTGTCGAGCCGGACCGAGAGCCGTCCCGTCGCCGCCAGATCCGGAAACCGCTCGCAGACCGCGATGCCGTCCGTGATCTCGTGCCCGAAATAGTCCGTGAGCACGGTCAGATTGTCGTTCGGGAAGCGCTCGTGAAACATTTCGGCCGCCCGCACGGTCGATCCCGCGTAGCCGATCAGCGCATGCGGCATCGTGCCGAGGCCGCGTTTGGCGCCGAACCAGTGCGCCGTCGCCTCGGTCGCGCTGCCCACGAACCCGCGCGCTCCCTCCTTTCGCGCGGCGGCGCTGCCGACCGAGGCCGCGTAGGACATCAGGTTCTGCATCTCGGCCCCGGCGCAATGCCGCGCCTCCATGGCCAGGAAGGGCACCTTCGGCAGCGCGAGGCACATCTGGTAGGCGTTGTGGGCCGCGACGCTGGCTGGGCCGAGCTTCTGGAGCATGATCGTCTCCAGGTCGCTGAGCGCGGCGAAGCTGCCGGTCACGTAGACGATCGGCTCGCCCGCGCCGACCCAGGTCGCCTCGGGGTAGACCAGATCGCAGTCGAACTGCGTTCCCCGCGCGGCCGCCACCGATCGCAGCCAGTCCAGCATCACCTTGGGGGCGGAAATGACCGGCCGTCGCAGAAAGACGGCGTAGGTCACGCGCACGTCGCCGAACTTCGAGACGACCTCCCGGGTGCGGGTGAAATAGCTGTCCGTCCGGGCGGAAATGTCGGTCTCGAGATTGGCCGCGCACGTCCCCAAAACCGCCTTGTCTCCGCTCATGGCCCGTCCGTCTTCCTCTATGAACGCAAACCGGACGGCACGGCCGAAGGCCGGCGCGCCTTCAGTTCCTCCGCGATCAGGAACGCGAGCTCGAGCGACTGCTCGGCGTTCAGCCTTGGATCGCAGAAGGTCTCGTAGCGCCCGCCGAGATCGTCCTCGGTCAGCCGGTGGGCGCCGCCGACGCATTCCGTCACGTCCTCGCCGGTCATTTCGACATGCACCCCGCCGCCCCAGCTGCCCTCGGCCGAATGCACGTCGAAGAAGCCGCGCACCTCGTCGAGAATCGCATCGAAGCTGCGGGTCTTGACCTTGGCCGATGTCGAGACGGTATTGCCGTGCATCGGGTCGCACAGCCAGGTGACGCGGCGCCCCTCCCGCTCGACCGCGCGCACCAGCGGCGCGAGCGCGTCCCGCACCCGTGCCGCGCCCATGCGGCTGACCAGAGTGAGCCGCCCGGCCTCGTTCTTCGGGTTGAGGGCGTCGCAGAGACGCAGCAGGTCGTCCCTCTGCATCGTCGGCCCGATCTTCATGCCGATCGGGTTGCCGACCCCGCGCAGGAACTCGACATGCGCGCCGTCGGGCTGACGGGTGCGGTCGCCAATCCAGAGGAAATGCGCCGAGCAGGCGTACCAGCCGCCCGTGGTCGAATCGACGCGGGTGAGCGCCTGCTCGTAGGGCAGCAGCAGCGCCTCGTGGCTGACGTAGAAATCGGTCTCCCGCATGTCGCGCGTGGTGGTGCTGGTCATGCCGCAGGCGGCCATGAAGGACAGCGTCTCGTCGATGCGGCCGGCCAGCCCCCGGTAGCGTTCGGCCAGGGGCGAGCGCTCGACGAAGCCGAGATTCCAGCGATGGACTTCGTGCAAATCGGCATAGCCGCCCGAGGCGAAGGCGCGCAGCAGGTTGAGCGTGCTCGCCGACTGGAAGTAGCCGAACTCCATCCGGCCGGGATCGGGGACGCGGGCGGCGGCCGTGAACTCCGGCCCGTTGATGATGTCGCCGCGATAGCTCGGCAGCGTCTCCGCGCCTTGCGTCTCGGTGTCGGCGCTGCGGGGCTTGGCGAACTGCCCGGCCATGCGGCCGATCTTCACGACCGGCAGGCTCGCGCCGAAGGTCAGCACGACCGCCATCTGCAGCAGCACGCGGAAGGTGTCGCGGATGTGGTTGGCCGAGAAGGCGGCGAAGCTTTCGGCGCAGTCGCCGCCTTGCAGCACGAACGCCCGGCCCTCGGCCGCCTGCGCCAGCGCCGCCCGCAGCCGCCGCGCCTCGCCCGCGAACACGAGCGGCGGGTAGGAGGCAAGGCGCTCCTCCGTGCGGGACAGATGCGCCGGGTCCGGATAGGCGGGCGCCTGTCTGATCGGGCGGCCGCGCCAGGAATCCGGGCTCCAGGCGGCGTGCGACGGGTCGCGGTCGGCGGCGGTGGTCATGCGAGGCAATCCTTCAGGGGCCGGGGCCGGGGCGCGGGCGGCCGGCGGCAGTTATCCACAATTCAGGGCGGGACGCCACAACTGCGCCGTATGGAATGTCGCGCGCCGGGCCAGGGCGTGCAACTCGACGCCACTTGCTTAAGTGAATTTCGTCTGAAGGGAGCCGCCGATATGCCGCACGCCGCCGCCGCCGCACAATCCTTGCGTGACGCCGGATACCAGACCGGCGAGGCGCTCGCCGCCGCGGTGCAGTTCGTGCCGCGCGAGCGTGGCGAGGCGACAATCCGCAAATGGCTCTCTCGCCAGAATGTCGAGGAGATGCCGGAAGGCCGGATGGTGGCCATGGCGGCGGACGCGATGCTGCTCTCGGCGGACCTGCTGGTTTCTCAGCCGTCGGTCAGCGGCACGACCGCCTTCGACCGTCTCGCCCGAAGCCGGCCCAGTGCTCCGCCAGCGGAAAAGGCGGCCATCGGCCTCCTGTGCAAGAGCCGGTTCAGGCTGCTGCGGCTGGAGAAAGATGCGCAGATACGTGGGGCCATGGCGTGCGACGTCGTATCCAACGAAAAGCTGTGCGTCATCAGCCCGGAGTTGCCGCCTATGGCCGCCGGAACCATGCTGTTCGGTCGCGTGGTGACGCTGGGCGACGGCCTTTGCTGCTGGCCGGGCGCGATCACCCCGCTCGATCCGTCCGGGTTCGCGGTCGCCCGCGCCCACCCGAAGGCCGGCGCCCTGGGCGCTGCCGCCAGCGCGCGCTGGGCGGAGGCGGTGTATGGTCACGTCGTGCGGCACGGCACGCTGGACGTGCCCGGTCTGAACCGGCCGGCCGACTATTTCGATGCGGAGGACGGCCCGCACGAGGCCGAGGAGGACGCGCTGTTCGCCTTGGCAATGGCGTGGGCGGAACTGGCGGATGGCACGCAGGATGAAGCGTTGCTCCAGCGCACCCGTCAGCTTGCCGACCTGCCGGGCATCGTCGATGCGCTCGCCGCCGCGGTGTTGGCGCGCGACGCGCGGCATGAGGCGGCGGCGAGGGGGTTCGAGCGGCTGCTCCTGGTGCAGATGGAAAGGATACTGCGACGCGAACGCGGCGGGTCGGGCGGCGTGACCCTGGACAGGGTCGGGCATACGTTGGATGAAGCGATCGCCGCGCATCGGCTGCCGCCTGAAGCGCGCAAGCTGTTCGCGACCCTGCGGCACCGGCTCAAGGGCGGCAGCAGCGCGCTACGCTCCGGCGACCCGGCGCTGGAGCGCCTGGTGCAGCGCATCCAGGGGCTGCGCGCCAAGACCGTCGCTCAAGGCTGCACCGAACAGGAGGCCCTGGCGGCCGCGGAGAAGGTGGCGGAACTACTGGACCGCCACGGCTTGTCCCTGGGTGAGCTGGATTTTCGGGCGCAGCCCTGCGATGGCGTCGGCATCCAGACCGATCGTCGCCGCTTCGCCCCGATCGACAGTTGCATTCCCGACATCGCGTCGTTCTTCGACTGCCGTGTCTGGGTGGAGCGGGCGAAGGGCCGGGCGCTGCGCTATGTGTTCTTCGGCCTGCGCGGGGATGTGACGGCCGCGCAATATCTCCATGAGCTGGTCGAGCGGGCCTTCGAGACCGAAACGAACGCGTTCCGCGCGGGCAGCCTCTACGCCGAAATGGCGGGCGAGCGGCGAAGCGCCACCAATTCGTTCCAGATCGGCCTGAGCCGAGGCATCGCCGGCAAGCTGCGGGCAATGCAGGCTGCGCGCGCCGCAAGCCGGCGCAGCGCCTCGGGCCGCGACCTCGTGCCGCTCAAGGCCGCGATGGTGAACGAGGAGTTGGCAAAGCTCGGACTGGACCTGCACGCATGCGAGATGGGGCAGCGCAAACGCGTACTCACAGACGCGTTTGCGGCGGGAGAAGCGGCGGGTCAGCGGTTCGAGTTCTCGCCCGCGATCACCGAGGCGGCGTAACGCGACGGCTCATTGTCGCGGCTCGATCCGGGCGCCGGAGTCGCGATCGAACACGTGCAGGTGGCGGGACGGCAGCGCCACTCGCAACGTCTCGCCCGCGGGGGCGGCTCCGGCGACGCGGGCGACGAGCATTTCGCCGCTGGCCGCGATCCGGCCATGGATCACGGTCTCCGATCCGAGCGGCTCGACGAGTTCGACCGCGAGCGTCAGGCCGCCCTCCTCCAGCGCCACATACTCCGGCCGGATGCCGACCGTGACGCCCGGTTGATCGCTCGCGTGACGCTCCGGCAGCGCGAGCATCGTCCCGGCTTTCAGGCGCACCGCATGACCGTCATTCGCCAGCTCGCCCGCGAGAAAGTTCATCGAGGGCGCGCCGATGAAGCCGGCCACGTAACGGTCCGCCGGCCGCTCGAAAATCTCCATCGGCGTCGCGAGCTGCGCTGGCCGGCCCTGATGCATGACGAGCAGCCTATCGCCGAGCGTCATGGCCTCCACCTGATCATGCGTCACGTAGAGGCTCGTGACGCCGAGGCGGCGCTGCATGCGCCGGATCTCGGCCCGCATCTGCACCCGCAACTTGGCGTCGAGATTGGACAGCGGCTCGTCGAACAGGAACAGCTTCGGCTCGCGCACGATGGCGCGGCCCATCGCGACCCGCTGCCGCTGCCCGCCCGAGAGCTGGCGCGGCTTGCGGCCGAGCACGGCCGGGTCGAGGCCGAGCAGGGCGGCGGCCTCGTCCACCCGCCGCCGGATTTCCGGCTTCGCCATGCCCCGGATGCGTAGCCCGTACGCCATGTTCTGAAAGACGGTCATGTGCGGATAGAGCGCATAGTTCTGAAACACCATGGCCATGTCGCGGGCAGCCGGATCGAGGCCCGTGATGTCGCGCCCGTCCAGCAGAACGCGCCCGCTCGTCGGCTGATCGAGCCCGGCGACGAGACGCAGCAAGGTCGACTTGCCGCAGCCGGACGCGCCGACGATGACCAGCATCTCGGCGTCCGCCACGGCGAGATCGACGCCGTGCAGGATCTGCGTCGCGCCGAAGCTCTTGCGCAAGCCGTCCAGTTCGAGCCGCGCCACTACTTTTCACCCTCGGTCAGCCCCTTGACGAACCAGCGCTGCATCAGCAGCACGACCGCGATCGGCGGCAGAAGGGCGAGGGTCGCGATGGCCATGACCTGGTTCCAGGGCGTCGCCGAACTCGACGCCGATCATCCGCACGATGCCGACGACGACGGTGTCCAGATGCGGATCGGTCGCGACCAGCAGCGGCCAGAGATACTGGTTCCAGCCATAGACGAACAGAATGACGAACAGCGCGGCGACATTGGCGGCCGAGACCGGGATCAGGATGTCGATCAGGAACCGCCACGGCCCCGCCCCGTCCATGCGCGCCGCCTCCATTAGTTCGTCCGGCACGGCGAGGAAAACCTGGCGGAACAGCAAGGTCGCGGTGGCGGACGCGATCAGCGGCACCGTCAGGCCGCCGAACGTGTCGATCAGGCGGAGATCGCTCATGACGAGATAGGTCGGCACGATCCGCACCTCGACCGGCAGCATCAGGGTGATGAAGATCATCCAGAACGCCGTCATCCGGAACGGAAAGCGGAAGAACGCGACGGCGTAGGCGGACAGCAGCGAGATCGCGATCTTGCCGGCGGCGATCGCCAGCGCCATGCCGGCCGATACCATCAGCATGTGCGGAACGGTGGCGCCCCCGGCCGGGCTCGGGCCTAACAGCACCCGTCCGTAGACACCGAAGCCGGACAGGCGCGGCACGAGCGACAGCGCGCCTCGCGCGATCGCATCCGATGGCTGCGTCGAGCCGGCGACGATCAACCAGACCGGCAGTACGAACAGCAGCACGCCGCAGCAGAGGACGAGATGCGCGAGCCAGTTCCCCCGCATCAGTCCTGCCGCCGTCCCATGAACCGGAACTGCGCGGCGGTCAGCGCGATCACGCCCAGCATCAGCAGAACGGATTGCGCCGAGGACGAGCCGAGATCGCCGTTGTCGTGCCCGTCCCGGTACACCTTGACGACGAGCGTCTCCGTCGCTTGTCCGGGGCCACCCTGGGTCATCGCCTGGATCGTGCCGAATGTGTCGAACGCGGCATAGACCAGATTGACGACGAGCAGGAAAAACAGCGTCGGCGTCAGCAGCGGCAGCAGGATGGTGCGGAACCTTCGCCAGCCGCGCGCGCCGTCCACCTGCGCCGCCTCGATAATCGCGCGCGGGATGGATTGCAGCCCCGCCAGCAGGAAGATGAAGTTGTAGCTCACCTGCTTCCAGGCGCTCGCCAGGATCACGGCGAGCAGCGCCTGGCCGCCGTTCAGCTTGTAGTCCCAGCGGCCGCCGAACAGCGCCAGCAGATGATCGAGCGGCCGTCCCAAAAGGCCGATCTGCGGATGCACGAGCAGGATCCACAGCACCGCCGCCAGCGCCGGCGCGACCGCGTACGGCCAGATCAGCAAGGTGCGATAGATGTTGCGGCCGCGTATGTCCTGATCCGCAAAAACCGCGAGCACGAGGGCGAGCAGCATCGAGATCGCCGCGACGGCGACGCAGAACACGAGCGTCCGTATCACGCTCGCGCGATAAAGCGGGTCTTGGAACAACGCCCCGTAGTTCTCGAGCCCGACAAAGGCCGTCGCCAGTCCGAACGGGTCTTCGCGGGTCAGGCTCATCCAGCCCGCGTCCAGCGCCGGCCACAGAAAGAAAACCGCCGTCAGGAGAAGTTGCGGAGCGACCAGCGCGGCCGGCAACAGGCGACCGGGGAAGATCGTCCGCCGTTCCATCGCGCTGTTATGTGCGGACGGAGCGCTGGAACTCCCGGAGCACTTTGTTGCCGCGCAGGACGGCGGCGTCGAGCGCGGCTTTCGCCGTCTGCTCGCCCTGCAGCGCCCGCTCCATCTCCTCCTCGAGAATGGTGCGGATTTCGGGCAGACGGCCGAGCCGCAAGCCGCGCGAGTTGTCGGTCACGTGGCCGCGTGTGAGTTGCCTGATCGGAATGTCGGCGCCGGGGTTCTTGTCATACCAGCCCTGCTTGCGGGAAAGCTCGTACCCCGCCTCGGTGATCGGGATGTAGCCCGTCTTTTGATGCCACATCGCCACCTGCTCGGGTTGCGCGATGAACGCCATCAGCATGGCCACGGCTTGGTATTCCGCCGCGGTCCGGTCCGGCGCGGTCATCGCCCACAGGCTCGCGCCGCCGATGATGGAATTGTTCGGCGAGGCGATGATTTCGGGATCGTAGGGCATCATCGCCTCGCCCCAACGGAACTTGGCCGCGCCGGAATAGAGGCCCCGGTCGCCCGAGGATTCGAACATGATCGCGGTCGTGCCCGACGGAAACAGGTTCTGCGGCGTGTCGCCACGGCCGCCGTAGCGGAAGGTGCCCTGCCGGCTCATGTCCATCAAACGCTGAAGATGCTTTACATACGCCGAACTGTTGAACACGAGTTCGGCGCCGAGGCCGTCGAAGCCGTCCGCCAGCGTCGCATAGGGCAGGTTGTGAATGGCGCCGTACTGCTCGAACTGGGTCCAGCTCGGCCAGCTCGTCATCATCGGGATCTCGATCGCGTTCTTCGCCTTCAGCTGCGCGCAGGCCGCAACCATCTCCTGCCACGTCGCCGGCGGCTTTTCCGGGTCGAGCCCGGCCTTCTCGAACGCGTCCTTGTTGTACCAGACGACGGCGGTCGAGGAGTTGAACGGCATCGATGCGAGCCGTCCATCGGGCAGGCTGTAGTAGCCGCGCACGGCCGGGATGAACTGCGCCGGATCGATGGTGACGCCGGCCTCCTGCGCGAGCTGCCAGTTCTGCTTCACGGCCTTGCCGGCGGCCAGCATCGAGCCGGTGCCGACCTCGAAGATCTGCGCGATGTGCGGCGCTTGCCCGGCCCGGAACGCGGCGATGGTGGCGGTGAGCAGGTCGGGGTAGGTGCCCTTGTAGACCGCCGTGACCTCGGCCTTGTCCTGGCTCGCATTGAACTGCTGGACGATGCGGTTCACCTGCTCGGCGTTGGTCGCCGTCATCGCGTGCCACCACACGATGGGCGTGCGGGCCGCCTCGGCCCGGGCATGGCGTCCGGCCGCGTACAGGCCGGCCAGCCCGGTGGATGCGGCCAGCAAGGCGCGACGCTGGATCATGATCCGTTCCCTCTCCGGCGACCGATGCCTTGGCGGCATTCATTGCCGTCCGATGCGATTAGTGCGACGGTTTGGCGAAACCGGCAAGCGATCGGCCTCTTTGCCGTTCCTGTCATGGGAGCAACCGGGAAAGGAGAGCGGGGCATGGCTTCCGACGCTCGGCGGCCGAGACTGGTCGGCCTCAACCACATCGCGCTCGAAGTCGGCAACGTCGAGGAAGCGCTGGCCTTTTACGGCCGCATCTTCGACATCAGGCTGCGCGGTCGGGGAGAGAGCGCGGCGTTCGTGGACATGGGAGACCAGTTCATCGCGCTCATGCAGGGGCCGGTCCGCGCGCCGCCCGGCCATCGGCATTTCGGGCTGGTGGTGAACGACCGTTCGGCGGTGCGCGAACTCGCCGAGGCTGCCGGAGCGCGGCTGCTGGATGGTCCGTTTCTCGATTTTCTCGATCCCTGGGGCAATAGGGTCGAGGTCGTCGCGTATTCCGATGTTCAGTTCACCAAGGCTGACCATGTGCTGAAGGGGATGGGACTTCATCTCGGCAAGAGCGAAGCCGCCATGCGCGAACTGCGCGACAAGGGAATGGCTCCGGTTACCTGACCATCGCCGGCTCGGCCTCCGATCCGCCCGTTCGGGCCGGAGCGGTGTTCGAGTATCGGTACGCGCGTGCCGAGAAGGACGGCAACCTCGCGCCGCAACGCAAGCTCGCCAACGAGAAGCCGCAAGGAGAGACGGTCGACTACGACACGCTCATCAAGAGCTGGCCATCGACCCCGCCGAAGAAGGCGTGCACCGGTCCCGCGTAGACTAACTCGTTCCTGCGCAGTCATTGCGAGCCGAAGGCGAAGCAATCCAGGCGTTCTCCGCAACTGTGGATTGCTTCGTCGCTCCGCTTCTCGCTATGAAGCACAGTGGTTCAGGCACCGATGGCCGGCGCGGTTCTCGTCATCGATCAAGGCACCACCTCGACCCGTTCGATCGTGTTCGGCGAGGACGCGCTGCCGGTCGCGATCGCCAAGGAGGAGTTCCCGCAGCACTTCCCGCATCCCGGCTGGGTCGAGCATGACCCGGAGGATCTGTGGCGAACGACGCTCTCCACCGCCCGCGCCGCGCTCGCGGAAGCGTCGGCGCGCGGGCCTTGCGTCGTGGCGCTCGGCATCACCAACCAGCGCGAGACCACGCTGATCTGGGACCGCAAGACGGGCCAGCCGATCCATAACGCCATCGTCTGGCAGGACCGCCGCACCGCTCCGGATTGCGCCGCGCTGAAGGCAGACGGCGCCGAGACGCTGGTCGGAGCAGCGCCGGCCTGCTGCTCGATCCCTATTTCTCCGCGACCAAGATCGCCTGGCTGCTCGACAATGTGCGAGGGCGCGCGCGAGCGGGCGATGCGCGGCGAGCTCGCCTTCGGCACCGTCGATAGCTTCCTGCTGTGGCGCATGACCAACGGCGCCGTGCATGCGACCGACGCGACCAACGCCTCGCGCACGGCGCTCTACGACATCCGGGCCGGCGATTGGGACGATGCGCTGCTCGCGCTGTTCCGCGTGCCCCGCTCGCTGCTGCCGGTGGTGATGGATTGCGCCGGCGAGTTCGGCACCGCCGCGCCGGAGCATTTCGGCGAGGCGCATCGCCGGTGCGCGGCATCGCGGGCGACCAGCAGGCGGCGCTGATCGGCCAGGCGTGCTTCAGGCCGGGCATGGTGAAGTCGACCTTCGGCACCGGCGCGTTCATCCTGCATCAACACCGGCGAGGAGCCGGTCGCCTCGGCGCACCGGCTGCTCACGACCGTCGCCTACCAGTTCGAGCGGACGCCGGAGCTACGCGCTGGAAGGCTCGATCTTCTCCGCCGGCGCGACGGTGCAGTGGCTGCGCGACGGCCTCGGCATCGTGCGATCCCCGCCGAAGGCGGGCCAGCTCGCCGCCGGGTCCGATCCCGACCAGCCGGTCTATCTCGTGCCGGCCTTTGTCGGATTGGGTGCGCCGGTCTGGGACGCGGATGCGCGCGCGCACGATCGTCGGCATCACGCGCGGCACGACCCGGCGGGAGATCGCCCGGGCCGCCCTCGAGAGCGTCGCGTTGCAGACGCGCGATCTCGTCTGCGCGATGCACGCCGATTTCGGTGGCGCGACCAGGCCGGGGCCGTCATCCGCGCCGATGGCGGCATGAGCGCGAGCGACTGGACGATGCAGTGCGTCGCGGACATGATCGCGGCTCCGGTGGACCGCCCCGCCGTGCTGGAGACGACCGCCCTCGGCGCCGGCTATCTCGCGGGCTGGCAGGCGGGGCTCTATCCCGCGCCCGGATGCGTTCGCGGCGCGGTGGCATCTGGAGCGGCGGTTCTCGCCGGCGATGGACGAGGCGGCGCGACAGGCGAAAGCTCGCGGGCTGGCGGGACGCGGTCGCGCGCACGCTGTCGCGCCCGCGACCACTGAGGGCGGATGCGCGTCAGTTCCGGTGCGATCCGGCGTTGATCGACCGCCTCGAACGGCCGGTCCGGCGCGGGCCAAGCTGCCGGATTGGCTGCACGCGATGCCGCGCGAGCGCCTACTCGCATCTGCACGGGACGGATGTGCGCACGGTCAAGCAATGCCCGCCCTTCGTGGACGCGATGAGCGCACGGCTTCATCATGCCGCTGCCCTGCGACATCGCCGTCGCGAACGGGAAGCTCTCGTGGGACTGGGATTTGCCGCCGCTGGCCGTGCGAGGCGCATCCGCGATCTCCGCTCTCGCTTTCACGTGCCCGGCGCAGGTGACCGGCACGCCGTTTCATCGGCGCGAGGAGCGAACGATCGTCAAGTTCAACAGCTTCTGGACGATCGAGCTGGAGGAGGGCTATCGCTGTTCGCGACGCATCCGTGAACCGCGACGATCTGCCGTTCCGTTGTTGACGGGATGGTGGACTGGGATCGTTTTCTCCGACGTGGGCATCCTGTTCCCGGCGTTGGACGACGCGGATTTCGAGGGCGTGCTGCCGCGAGGAACGCCGGTCGCGCAATGCTTCCCGGTGGGCGCGCGCCGCTGAGCTTGCTGCGTGCCGCCGTTCGCGGCGGGACGCACGAGAAGACGGCGCAGGCGCTGCTGGGCGCGCGGCGTGTACCGCAAGTCGTTCCGTCGGAAGCGGGCGCGCTGAGCCGCCGAGGTCGCGACGCAGCGCACGAGATCGAGCCATAGCTCGCCCTGGGCGAGGTGCGAGCGCCTGCGCCACGCGCCCGAACGTGTCGGGCCGGATCGCGCGCGCGGCGGGAGGCGTGCCGGGGCCGTCGAGATCGCCGCCGTCCTGCAGCAGCGTGCCGAGATTGACCGCGCTTCGTGAGGCGCGGTCGATCGACAGGGCCGCCCGGTAGGCGTCGCGCGCGCTCGCGTGTCCCCGGCTCCTGGCAGGCGACACCCAGCAGAAGCGGGCGCGGCGATCCGGCCGAGTGCAGGCCTGCCGGTGCGTCCTCGCCTCCGCCTGCCGGTTCAGCGCGCGCAGAGCTGTCCCCGCGCAGCGCGCGGCCGTAGCTCGGTTCGGCGGCGGTGGCGCGCGAGAAGCAGAGCAGCGCCGCCTCGTGCTTGCCGGCATCGGCGAGAACGCCGCCGATCTCCTCCCAGCCTGCCGCGTGATCCGGAAAGCGGGTCAGCAGCGCGCCGAGCGTCGCCTGCGCTCCGGGATCGCCCGCGCGCAGCAGGGCGGCGCAGCGAGCAAAGGCGGCATGCGCCTCGCCGGGCATGGCGCGGCGTCAGGCGGCGGCTCGACGGTCCAGCGCACGAAGCGAGGCGGCGACGCGCTGGCCGAGGGCCGGATCGGCTGGTCGCAGCGGCGCGCGCACCCGGGCGAAACCCGGCTCGTCCGAAAGCGCGGCCAGCGCGGCTTTCAGCACCGGCACGAATGGGTCCACGATCAGATCGATCGCGCGCCGCATGTCGGCGGCGGCGTCCGCGTTCGTGAACATGGCGCGCACGAGATCGGGCACGAGATTGGCGAGGCCGCAGATCGTGCCGGCGCCGCCCTCGGCGAGCGCGCGGCCGATATCGGCCTCGTTGCCGATCGTGATCGCGACATCCGGGGCAGCGGCGCGAAAAGCCTGGAAGTCGGCGAACTGGCGCTGCTGTCCTTCACGCCCGCGACCATGCCGCCGTAGCGCGCGCGCAGCGAAGCGACCGCTCGCGGCGGCACGGCAATGCCCGAGACCTGCGGAATGTGGTAGAGCGTCGCCCGGAGCCGGTCGTCCGCGACGCCGTCGAGCACGGCGGCGAACGCGTCCTCGATCCCTCTCGCATCCACATCCCGATAGAAATACGGCGGCAGCAACAGGACATGGCGCAGCCCGAGCGCGAGCGCGCTCTTGGTCAGCGAGACGGCGTCGGGGATCGCCGGAAAGCCCGTGCCAATGCCGATGCGCCCGGCCGGCACGCCGGCGGCGAGCAGCGCTTCGGTCGCGGCCAGCCGCTCGGCGCCGCTGAAGGAGGTGCCTTCGCCGGTGGTGCCGAACAGCACGACACCGTCGCAGCCCCGGCCGAGCAGGCTTTGCGCATGCCGCGTCAGCAGGGACTGATCGATGCCGCCCATCGCGTCGAGCGGCGTGACCAGGGCGACCCAGAGGCCGCTGATGCTGTCGGTCATGCTCTTCTCCTGCCGCCCGCCTTGTTGCCCGTCGCGCCTTGCGTGCGTGCGAAGGACCAGAATACGCGGTATTCCCAGACGTGTCGCCCGGACAGAAGACAGGGCGCGGCGGATCAGGGGGGAGGCAGGATGGCGAACGTCTCGGTTCGGAAGGTCGTGAAGGCGTACGAGACCTTCCAGGCGGTTCACGGCATCGATCTCGAGATCGCGGACCACGAGTTCGTCGTCCTCGTCGGCCCGTCCGGCTGCGGCAAATCCACGACGCTGCGCATGATCGCGGGGCTGGAGGCCATCACCTCGGGGGAAATCCATATCGGCGGCGAGATGGTGAACGACATGCCGCCGCGCGACCGCGACATCGCCATGGTGTTTCAGAACTACGCGCTCTATCCGCATATGAGCGTCTTCGACAACATGGCGTTCGGGCTCCGCTTGCGGAACTTCGAGCGGGCGGAGATCAAGCACCGGGTCGATAATGCCGCCGACGAATCCTCGACATCGCCCCCCTGCTGGCGCGCAAGCCGAAGGCGCTGTCCGGCGGCCAGCGGCAGCGGGTCGCGATGGGACGGGCGATCGTGCGCAATCCCGAGGTGTTCCTGTTCGACGAGCCGCTGTCCAATCTCGACGCCAAGTTGCGCGTGCAGATGCGCACCGAGATCAAGAAGGTCCACCAGATCGTCCCGACGACGACGATCTACGTGACGCACGACCAGGTCGAGGCGATGACGCTCGCCGACCGGGTCGTGGTGATGAACGCGGGCCGGATCGAGCAGGTCGGACCGCCGCAGGAGCTGTACCACCGGCCGGTGAGCCGGTTCGTCGCGGGCTTCATCGGCAGTCCCGGCATGAACTTTCTGCCCGTGCGGGTGCTGGCGGAGGGAGACAATCTCGCCGTGCGGCTTGCGGACGGGACGACGCTCGCCGTGCCGCGCGGACGGACCGAACGCTATGCGCCTTATGCCGGCCGCGAGATGATTTTCGGCATCAGGCCCGAGCACATGACCGATCAGCTCGACCCAGGACGCGAAGGCGTCGAGAAGCTGACCGCGACCGTCGATGTAGTCGAGCCGATGGGCATGGAGACGCTCGTGCATTTCTTCATCGGCGAGACGCCGGTGATCGCCCGTTGCGAACCGATGGCGGATGCCTCGCCCGGCCAGCCCCTGGCGCTCGGCGTGAACATGGCGCGCATGCATCTGATGATGCCGGACCCGGACGGGCGTGTCGTGTAAGGCCGTTCGGTCACGACGCGGGCGCCATGGGCAGGTTGCGGCGGATGTCCCGCGAGTAGGCGCCGGTGATGCTGGCAGTCGCCGGGCGCTCGATCAGGCTCTCCCGGCGCAGCTCCGCGAACGGCTGGTCGGTGTTCAGCAGGCCCAGCGAATAGGCGTATTCCGCGGCATATCCGCTCAGCAGGACGCGCCAGCTGTAGCCGACATCGCCGAACATGTTGGCGCGGTTGAGGATGCCTGTCGTGCAGTTGTCAGTGACGGTATTGTACCACTCCGGATGCATCGCGAGCTGTTGCACCTTATCGAGATAGCTGAGGAACAACGCTTCGCGCGCCGGCGGCGTGAGGTGCAGGCGGTAGAGATAGACGTGCTCGTGCCTGAGGTCGGTTCGGACGCCGATCAGATCCCGCTCGTCGGCCACGACGTAGAACAGCTCGTAGTGATGGAAGAACCCGGCGATGGTCGAGTAGCCGACGCCCTTTGCCCGTCGCGTCTCGATCGAGAAGGCGAGATGCCGTCCGTCGCGGAAGCCGAACGTCAGGAACACGTGGGCGATCCAGTCCCCCGCCCAGTAGGAGCTGACGAGGTCGACGCTCGCCAGATCGTCGAGGGAAAATGCCGCGTCGTAATAGGCCGACGTCGCATCGGTCTCGGACCGGTATGAAAAGTTTCGGATATGTTGCACGAAGACGGTCCGCCCCTCCCGGCGGATGGTGGCGGGCACCGCGTATTCCGGCTCCCAATCGCGATTGTTCGACGGACGGTCGGTTGTGTACCAGATCCAAGCGCCAGTATCGGAACGCTCCAGAGGGCGAGGGCGAAGCGGAAGGGCTTGACGACAGCAACGGCCATTGCCAGCGCGACGAAGGCGAGGGCGAGCAGCGCACGGAGCCAGTCCGGCCCCATAGTCGAGTAGTGCAGCGCCATCGCTCCGAGCAGCGCCGCCACAGCCATGGCGGTGCGGCCGAGCGCGCGAGTGACGAAGCCTCTCCCTTGGCCGCGTCTCATTCAGCGTGCCGGCAGCATCGCGACCGGCGTTTCGCTCGCTTTGTCCGACGCCGCGAGCTGGAGCAGCAGGATGCGCCGGACTTCCGCGATCGTCGCGGGATTCGACTGCGTCGAATGGCCCGAGCGAACGACGAGTTCGGAGTCTACTCCGTCGATATGGGCGCTCGCGTAGCGCACGACGCCGTCGCTGCCCTGGGCGATCGGCCCCTCGGTCTGCACCGGAATGATGGAGTGGACATGCACCCCGGGCACGACCGGCACCGCCGCGAGCGCCTTGATGAAAGGGCTGTTGGGCGACATGCCGTAGATGCTGCCGAGCTGCGTGCGCGTTGGATCGACCAGGACGTTACCGCCATTGCCGGTCAGGATTTCCTGCCCGACCTGCCCGACCGCCGCCGGCAGCGTGACCAGACGGCCGATCAGCTGGCTGAACGAAAACGCGGCGATATAACTGCCGCGCTGCGGCGTTGCTATAAACACGACGCGCTGCACATACGGCAGAGGCTTGACGAAGAGCACGTCGCGCAGCAGCGCGCGTGAGGCGTCGGTCAGCTTCAGGGAGGCGAGCGGGCGGCGGCTGATCCCGGCCCAAAGCCTGTCGCCCGGATCGATCACCAGCATCTTGGCGAGCAGTCCGCCCTGGCTGTGGCCGATCACGGTAATGCGGCCGAGCGCGGGGTCGGAAGCGGTCCCGCCGAGCTGACGGACGGCGCCCTCGATCGACCGGCGGAGCTGGAGCGCGGAATAGGGGATGGGATTGCCGGTGCGTATAAGAGAAGAACCAGAATTCGAAATGGTCGCGGATCTCGGGCACTTCCAGCAGGTCGTTGACCATGTCCGCCCAGCGGAAGGGACTGGAGGCGGTGCCATGGATGAGGATGACCGGCATCCGGCCGCGCTGATGCGGCTGCAATGCGACGAGCTGGCTGGCGTTCTGGCCGAACAGGCGGCCGTTCAGGAAACCCGAATACTCGTTCTGCCAGGCCGAGGCCTCCGCCATGCTCAGCGCCCGGGCGGCGGTCTGGTCGTATTCCAGGGGCACTTCTGTCCCGCCCGATCGTGCGGCCTGTTCGTCGAAGATCGTGTGGATGAGCAGCCTGCCCGTAGGTCTGGGCCGGCGAGCTGGCGCCGTGGAGCATCCATGACCAGGAGAGCAGTTGGTGGGAACCCGAAGCCGTGGCGCGACTCAAATCCCTGGGCCGCAACCGGGCCGGCCTCAGTCAGGGCCGCAAGGGGCGCGCCGAGGCCGGGATTGCGATAGATGTTCTGCATTCCTTGGACGGAAAGATTGGGGTCGGCTGGAAGGAAACGAGCGTCCGCCCGGCCCAGCGGAACTGGTCTCTGGTCGACGTCGAGATCGATCGTGCCGAAAGGCAGCGTCTGGCGCTCCGAGACGAGTTGGACAGGATGCCTCCGGGGCGGCGAGAAGGCGCAGTGAGGCCCGAGATTGTAGATTCGCAGGCTTGGCGGAAGCGGGGGTCGTACGGGCTCGGCCGGTCGGCGCCTTCGTCCGGAAACAGGTAGGCGTAGGCGTAGATCGCCGCCGCAAGGAACTCCCGCCGGGATCCGGTCCGGCACCTTGGAGATAGCTCAGTTCGGCGAGCGCGAACAGGTCGGGCCAGGAGGCAGGCTGGCCGACCACCTCCGCGCGCAGGGCGTCGATCGCGGCATCCGGATCCTCCTTCCAGCGCTCGATCAGCCCATGCCGCCGTAGCGCGGTAAGCGTCGGTTCGCTCAACGCGTTGCTGGCGAGGGCGCTGCGGTTGAGTTGATTGTATGCCTCCTGCGTCCCGAGCCGCTCAACGCTCAGCGGAGTCGCGCAGCCGCTGAGCAGCAGCAGAACTGCGAGCAGATCCGCGTGGCGGCCCTCACGACGCCTCCCAAAAGACCGGGCGGCTTGTGAGAGGGATGGCCACCCATGCGCGCCATCAGCCGCCCTTGACGCCGCCGGCGGTCAGGCCGGCGACGATCTCGCGCTGCATCAGCAGCGTCAGCAGCAGCACCGGCGCCGTGACCAGCAGCGCCGCGGCGGCGAGCGGGCCCCAGCTGATCTGCTCGAAGGTGAGCACGTTGTAGACCGCGACCGGCAGCGTGCGCGCATCCGGCCGGCGAGCACGACGGCGAAGATGAAATTGTTCCAGCTGAAGATGAACGAGAGGATCGTCGCGACCGTGATGCCGGGCCGGGCCAGCGGCAACGCGACGTGGCGGAACGCCTGCCAGATCGTGGCGCCGTCCACGAGCGCCGCTTCCTCGAGCTCGTTCGGCAATCCCTCGAAAAAGCCGATCATGACACAGACGACGATCGGCACGGTGATCACGAGATGCGTGATGACGAAGCGGCGAGCAGCGTGCCGGTGATGTCGAGCCACTGGAACAGCAGGAACAGCGGAACGAGATAGCTGAAGCCCGGCGTGATGCGCGCGACCAGGATGAGCGCGGCGGACGCCGAGGCGCGCGCCTTGGCGATGCCATAGCCGGCGGGAACGCCGACCAGCAGCGCGAGCGCCGTGGCGGCGAACGAGACGATGATCGAGTTAACGTGTAGCGAGGAAGTTGTTCTTCGCGAAGACGTCGCGGAAATTGTCGAGCGTCGGCGCGCTCGGGATGAAGACCGGCGGATAGGCCATGTTGTCGGCCTCGTTCTTCAGCGACAGCGACAGCATCCACAAGAAGAACAGCATCGCGGGCGAGATCAGCACCAGGACGCGACAAGGCGAGGCCGACTTGCCGCCGAGCCGTCTGAGCCGGTGCGCGGTTCATGCCACGCCTTCCGCCTCGCGCTGCGCGCATCAGCAGCAGCGTGAGACATGATAGGATGAAGAACACGACCACGATCGCCGAGGCGTAGCCGATGTCGTAGTAGCCGAAGGCCTGCTGATAGAGGTAGATGTTCATCGTCTCGCTCGACGGTGCCGGGGCCGCCGCGTGATGACGAAGATCGTGTCGAACGCCTTCAGGGCATCGATGGCGCGCAGCATCACCGCGACCATGATGAACGGCCAGACGAGCGGCAGCGTGATGTGGCGGAAGCAATGCCAGGCATTGGCGCCGTCGAGCTCGCCGCCTCATAGGGCTCCCTCGGCAGGCTCGCGAGGCCGCCGAGCACGATGAGCATGACGAGCGGCGTCCATTGCCAGGTCTCGACCATGACGAGCGTCGGGATCACGGTCGCGCTGTCATAGACCCAGGTCGAGGGCGGCATGCCGACGAGGTCAGCAGGTAGTTGAGCACGCCGAGCTGCGGGTGGAACATCATCGTCCAGACCAGCGCGACGGCGACCGGCGTCGCCATCATCGGCAGGATGAAGATCGTTCGCGCAACGCCGCGCAGCGGGAACTGCTGTTGAAACACACCGCCGCCGCGACCCCGAGGATCGTCGGGAGGACCACGGCGAGCGCGGTGAAGTAGAACGTGCGCACGATCGCCCAGAGGAAGCGTTCGTCGGTCAGCATCCGGCGATAGTTCGCGAGGCCGGCGAACGACATCTTGCCGCCGACATGCAAGTCCTGCACCGACATGAAGAGGTGAACACCCAGGGGAACAGCGATGACCGCCGCGACGATGATGCCGGCCGGCAGGATGAACAGCCAGTAGCTGCGGGCGTAGTTGCGCCGCGCCGGCCGCAGCGCTCGCGTGGTTTTGGCGGGCAGTGCGGCCAGGGCGTCCGGCACTCTCAGCCTTGCAGCGACTTCTCCAGCACGGGCTTGAACGCCTCGGTCGCTTTCTTGAGCTCGGTCGCGGGGTCGGCGCCGCCGATCATGTTGGTCAGCGCGACGCCGAACATGTCGCGGAACTCGTTGACCGGGATGATCTCCGGCAGGCCCGGGCGGGCGATCTTGGCGCTGGCGAGCAAGGTCGCGAGCCATTCTCGTCCGAACGGGCTGTCCGTCAGCAGCGCCGGATCTTGGTAGGTGCTGAGCCGCGGCGAGGCGCCGCCGCCGCTCTCACCAGGTTCAGCAGCATCTGCTTGCTCGTCGCCCACTGGCAGTAGAGATAGGCGGCGTTCTTGTCCTGGCTCTTGCCGACCACGCCGAGCGCGTCGGTGAATACCGAGCATTTATGCGCCTTCGGGCCGGCCGGCATCACCGCGAAGCCGACATGGTCGGCGATCTTGGACTTGGTGGATCGACCAGCGGCGGCGTGAAGCCGACGCCGTCCATCCACATCGCGATCTTGCCCTGCATGAAGCTGGTCTGGCACTCGTTCCAGTTGAAACCGACGACGCCCGGCGGGGCGCAATCGCGCATGATGGTCTGTACATCTGCGCCGCGGCGATCGCGTCCGGCGTGTCGGTCAGCAGCTTCTTGCCGTCCGGCGTCACGGTCTCCTGGTCCTGGCCGAGCAGGAAATTGGTCCAGACCGGGACGTTGGCATTCCGCAGGCCGCGTGCGACGAAGCCGTAGGTCTGGCTCGGCTTGTCGGTCAGCGTGCGGGCGGCGGCGAGCATCTCGTCGAAGGTCTGCGGCACCTCGACGTTCTTCTTCGCGAACAGCTGCTTGTTGTAGTAGATCAGCCAGAAATCGGTCTCGAGCGGAATGGTGTCGAGCACGCCGTCGGGCTGCGTCGCGGCCTCGAGGCTCGGCTTGCTGAAATCGGCGAAATCGAAATCGGGCGCGGTGAGCTTCGGGTTGGCGAGATAGGGCTGAGATCCTCCAGCCATTTGCCGGTGCCGACGATGCGCTTCGAGACATGCAGCGAGTAATGCTGACATCGAAGCTCGGGCGGCCGGTCGAAAGTTCCAGCATCATCTTCTGACGTTGCTGCTGTTCCGGCATCTGCTCGGAATCGACCTCGATGCCGGTGAGCGCCTCGAACTCCTTCTGATGCTGCTGCAGGTTGTCGGCGCGCGGGTTCTTCGTCATCGCGACGACGGTCGATTGTCCCTTGCACTGCTTCCAATCGAACCTGGACTGGGCGCCGGCCGTGGCGATCAGGGCGGGCGCGGCGATCAGGGCCGAGGATGCCTGCAGCAGTGCACGGCGACGAAGCATGACGTGGTTTCCCCCACCAATCATTCAGGTCTTGCCGGCTTGGCCGCCGACCGCCCCGTTTGCCCGCCAGTGTGAGCCAACCGGCCGCCCTCCGCAATCGCGACCGCGCCGGAATCGCGCCGCACCCCGGCGTTCCCGGCCCCGGCATGCAGGCGAATGTTCCGGTGTTGTTCACGTTCCTTTCAGTCGTGACCGCTACGCTCTCGGCCTAGCGAAGATTCCGGTTTCGCCACGAAGTCTCCACGAAACCGGCTCGATGGCCGGGCACGGTCCCGCTACAAGGAGGAACGACGGATGCGCAACGTCCCACGCGGGTTCGGACGTGTGATCGGGCTGGCGGCTCTCTTGTGCGGCCTCGCCGCCTGCGCGGCGCCCTCGCATGTCGATCCGAGGGCGATCGCCGCGACGGCGCCTCCGACCGAGCAGGAGGCGATCACACGGCTGATGAAAATCAGCAGCCATTTCGAACGCCTGCCATTCGTCAGGGGCAACAAGGTCGTGCTGCTGCGCGACGGGCCGGCGACCTATGAAACGATGAAGGATGCGATCGGCGGGGCGACGCGGCGGATCGACATGGAGAGCTATCAGTTCGACACCGCCGCCGCCCGCAAGTTCGCCGCGCTGCTGCGCGCAAGAGCGCGCAAGGCGTGCGGGTCCACCTGATCTATGATTCCTGGGGGTCGATGGCGGAAAGCGCGGCCTTGTTCGAGCGGCTACGCCGGGGCGGCGTGCAGGTGGTCGCCTATAATCCGCTGGGCGCGGACGGAAAGATCGATCTCGACCTCAACCGCCGCGATCACCGCAAGCTGCTCGTCGTCGACGGCGCGGTCGCCATTACCGGCGGCGTCAACATCACCGGCGTCTATCTCAACCCCAAAGGCAGCGCATCCACCGACCCCAACAAGATGGCTTGGCGGGACACCGACGTGCGCATCGAGGGGCCGGTCGTGGCGCAGTTCGAGACACTGTGGGAGACGACGTGGAAGGAGCAGCGCGGCCCGGCGCTGCCGCCCGCCCCCGCGAGCCCGGCTTGGTGCGCGGTCCCGCGATCGTGCAGGCGGTCGACGGCGCGCCGGTGGACGACCATCCGGTGATCTACGAGACGCTTCTGTCGGCCTTCGCGCTGGCGAAATCGTCGATCCATCTCACGACCGGCTTCTTCGCGCCGCCGCCGGAGATGGACCAGGCGCTGCAGGACGCAGCGCGGCGCGGCGTCGATGTCGCGATCGTCGTGCCCGCCGAGAGCGACAGCGACGCGGCCCGCCTGGCCGGGCGCTCGCACTACGCGGATCTGCTGGGCGCCGGGGTCAGATCTACGAGCGGACGGGCGAGGTGCTGCACGCCAAGACGGCGGTGGTGGACGGGCTGTGGTCCACGGTCGGCTCTTCCAACCTCGACTGGCGCAGCACGACGCTGAACAATGAGATCGACGCGGTGATCCTGGACCCGGCGTTCGGCCGCGAGATGGAAGCGATGTTCTCCGGCGACATCGGGGCGTCCAGGCAAATCACCCCCGAAGCATGGGCGCGGCGGGGCTTGGGCGAGCGCATCGGCGAGACCTGTGCCCGGATGGTCGCCGGGCTGTTGGAGCGGATCGCGGCCGGGCCTACGTGAGGCAGGAAGCGCGCTTACTGCCGGATCACTTCCAGGGCGTGACGCATCGGATCGCTGGAGATGCGGATCGGCGGAGGTGACAGTGCAGGCTTCCCTCGAAGGGCGTGTCCATGTCGAGGATCAGCTTGAAGGCGCTCAGACGGCGAGCGCGCACAGGAACAGCGCGACGACGACCGTGACATTGCGTGGCGCGAACAGGCCGAAGCTTGCGAACAGGACGGTGAGCCAGAGCACGACCGCGCCCAGGAACGGCAGCGGCAGCGAACTCAGGTTCTGCCGGATCAGGGACGCCCGTGCTTCGCCGATTTCCGCCGAGAGTTGCAGCGCCTGCGCGCTGAGCCAACGCTCGCGCTCGCCGGCCGGCTTCAGCGCCAGGATACGATCCTGCACGTCGTCCAGCACCTTGTCGGTCGCGGGGTTATCGACGTTGCGCTTCATGGCCACCCCGTTCGAAAACAGATCCTGGAATTTCATGGCGGCAAAGCCTTGCAGCGATCCGCGGATCGCGTCGGCTTCAGCCCCGTAACGGCGAAGCAGCTCGTCCAGCCGGACGATGTCCAGGGATAGGCGCGCCACGTCGGCATTTCGGCCCCTGAAGGAGGTATTGGCGCTGGAAATCAGCAGGCCGACACCAGCGCCGTCATGGTTCCGACCACCGCCATGGAGACGGAAACCGCGGCCTTGCTTTCGGCGCTCGTGATGCGATGGCAGTCGCTGGCCGGCGAAGACACCGGCCAGAGCGCCGGAAAAGACGATCAGAAGGATGACCGAGGCGATCTCGACCGAGCTTACCTGCAAAGGCGCGGTCCCCGTCCTGCCGAGGCGGGACTAGAAGTGGATCGCCACGGTTTGCAAGCGATCCGAACGGCCCGGTTCTGCTGCCGTTCCGACCGGGCTTGCCTGGCCGGAGGGGACGTCCGACGTCACGCTTGGATTGGCATTCCGGCCTCGGTATTCTCGGTATCCTCAGGGGAGTGGCTACAATGACAACATATGTCGTGCTCGCGAACTGGACCGAGAAGGGCGCGCTCGCGGTCGGGGAGTCGCCGCGGCGGCTGGATGCCGCGAAGAAGCTCCTCGGCGACATGGGCGGGCGGTTCCGGGACTTCTACATGACCATGGGAGAGTACGACATGGTCCTCACCTACGACGCTCCCGACGACGCGGTCGCGGCCCGGTTCACCCTGATGATGGGCGCCTTCGGACATCTGCGGACGAAGACGCTGAAGGCGTTCCCGGAGCAGGCCTATCGCGAGATCGTCAACTCGCTCGGCTGACGAGCCGCGCGGGCCACGGGCGGCTTGTCTCAACCGCTGCAGCTCGCGCCGCCGAGCACGCAGAAGCGGGCGCAGTGCGGATGGTTCAGCATCACGGTGCGGGCCGCTTCGCGCAGCGTCGGCCCGAGGCGGGACTCCGGCGCGTAGGGGGTAAGCGTGCAGGCGACGACCCCCGGCTTCTCGCCGCGTCGCTTCACGACCATGCGGCTGCTGGCGCACATCACGCTATCCGTTTTCTGGCCCAGTCTGCTCCAGCACGCCTCGGTGATTTCCGGCACGTCGGCGCGCGCGTCCATTTCCGGAAACAGCACCAGCCGGGCGCGGTCCCCGGCATCGAGCGTGATGCCGCATCCGGCGAACAGCCGGGCGTAACCCGCGCGCGAAGCCGCGTCGCTTTCGCCCGGTAGATGCCGTCCGGCGACGGCGATGCGGAAGCCGTGCCGGGCGAGCCATTTCAGCCCGTCGAGCGCGATCGCCCAGGAGCCAGCCCCGCGCTCCGCGTCGTGCATGTCCGGCGTGTGGTGGTCGAGGCTGACGCGCAGCGTCAAGGCGTCGCCATAGGCCGCACGCAAATTCAGCAGCGCGGCCTCGTGCCGCCGCATCGGCCGCATGGCGTTGGTGAGCACCAGCGCCTCCAGGCCGCGGCCCAGCACGTCTTGCAGCATCGCGGGCAGGGCGCGATTCATCAACGGCTCGCCGCCGGTGAAGCCGATCTCGCGCGTGTCCCAGCCGAGCGCCGCGATCTCGTCGAGATAGTCCGCGACTTCGGCCGCCGTGAGATAGGACAGCGCGTCGTTCCTGGGCGAACTCTCGATGTAGCAAATGGCGCAGGCGATGTTGCAGAGCGTGCCGGTGTTGAACCAGAGCGTGCGCAGCGCGGAGAAAGCGACCCCGGCGCGCGGCTCGCCTTTCGCGGTGATCCGCGGATCTTGGAAATTGACGGGATCGAGGCGGGGCGCTTGTGGCGAGGTGAAGGGCGAGGCGAGGGGGGCGGCGACGACCATTCCGGACTTTCCTGATCTCCGGACAGACATGCGCCGCTCCCGCCCGGCGGCAAGAGAGCGGCCCTTCTCCGGTCAGCGTCGCGCACGCATGAGCAACCGCGCCAGCGCCGCGCCCACGGTCCGAATACCCGCCCTTCATAGGCCGAAAAGGCGAGCGCCTTCGAGATTTCCGAGACCGTCGGATACGGCACGACCGCGCCGGACAAATCCCAGAGCGAGGTCCGGCGCGCGATGAGCATGGCCCAGGGCAGGGCCAGTTCCCCCGCCCCCGCGCCGGCGAGCGTGACGCCGACAGGCCGGCCTCCCTTCAGCACCAGCTTGGCGAAGCCCCTCGTTTCGCCCTCGGCCACGGCCCGGTCGTTGTCGGCGAACTCCTGGCGGAGCACGCGCACGTCGCGATGGCGCTCGCGCGCCGCCGCCTCGGTCAGCCCGATCTGCGCCAGTTCCGGCTCGGTATAGACGACGCGAGGCAGCGCGTCCGGCCGCACCCTTGCGGGCAGGCCGAAGCCGATCCGCATCACCGCGACGGCCCCATCCTCGCCGGCGGCGTGGGTCAGGCGCGGCCCGGCCCGGCAATCCCCGAGCGCGAGCACGCGCGGGTTCGACGTACGCCGGCCCGCGTCCACCAGGATGCCGTCCGGCCCGGCCTCCACCCCGGCGGCCGCCAAATCCAGCGCGTCCAAAGCCGGTTCCCGGCCGACCGCGACCAGCAGATGACTGCCCTCGACCGTCCTGCCATCGGCGAGGGCGAGCCGCACGCCCGCGCCATCGGTTCCGCGCGCCCGACGGTAACACCGGCAAGGACCGTGACGCCCTCGGCTTCCAGCCGCGCCGTCAGCAGGGCGACGGCGTCGGCGTCGTCATGGGCGAGCAGGCGGTCCGACTCCAAGAGGGTCACGGCCGCGCCGAGGCGCCGGAACGCCTGCGCCATCTCGACGCCGGCCGCTCCGCCGCCGAGCACCAGCAGGCGCCGGGGCAGCTCGTGGATGCCGAACAGCGTCTCGTTGGTCAGGAACGGTATCGTTTGCAGCCCCCCGACCGGCGGTATGCGCGGGCGGGAGCCGGTGGCGATCACGATGGTCGCGGCCAGCACCCGGCTGCCGACCGCGACCGCCTGCTTCGCAACGAAGCGCGCCTCGCCCCGGATCACCTCCACGCCCCATTCCCGGAAGCGCGCCTCCAAGTCATGCGGCGCGATCGCCGCGATCGCGCCGTCCACATGCGCGCGTACGGCCGCCCAGTCGGTCTCAAACCCAGCCGTCCGGATGCCGAAGCGGCCCCCATCGCGCACCGCCTGCGCGTGCCGGGCGGCGGCCAGCAGCGACTTGGAGGGCACGCAGCCGGTGTTGAGGCACTCGCCGCCCATGCGGCCGCGCTCGATCAGCGCCGTGCGCAGCCCGAGCCGGGCGCAGCCGCCCGCGGCCGTCAGCCCGGCCGATCCGCCGCCGATGACGATCACGTCACGGGTCAGCTGCATCGTCTCTCCCCATCTCTCCCCCTGGCAAGGATTGCGCCGCCGCGCACGCGAACGGCTACCATGCGCCGATGAGCCATTCCCTGCGCGTTCTGATGACCGGCGCCTCCGGCCTGATCGGCGGAGAACTGGCCGGGCTGCTCGCCGCCCGAGGCCATGCGGTGACCGCCCTGACGCATCGCGCCGCCGCCATCCGCCGCAACGACGGCAGCGCCGTGCCTTCCCTGCCGTGGGCGGAGGGAGCACGGCAGGGCATAGTCGCCCTCCTTGCGGGAGACGTGCGCGCGCCCTCGCTCGGTCTCGACGCACTGTGGCCGATCGCGTGCGCCGGGACTGCGATCTGATCGTCCATGTCGCCGCCGTCACGGGCTTCGACGCGCCAGGGAAGCTGTTGCGCGCGGTCAACGTGGACGGCACGGCGCATGTGCTGGCCCTGGCGGCGGGCGGAGCCCGGACGCTGCCGGTGCTCCATGTCAGCACCGCCTATGTCTGCGGCGAGGTGTCCGGCCCCGTCGCCGAGCACGACCGGCCCGGCGCCGGCCCGTTCGCGAACGGCTACGAGGCGACGAAAGCCGATGCGGAGGCGCTGGCCGTGCAAGCGGGGCGGGACGGGGTGCCCGTCGCCATTGCCCGCCCCTCCATCGTTGTCGGCGCCTATGCTGACGGCGCGATCCGCAGGCCGGACGGCATCTATGCCCTGATCCGGCTGGGCGCGGAGGGACGGGTGACGGCGCTGCCGGCGAGACTGGGCGCGACACTCGATCTGGTGCCGGTCGATCATGTGGCGAACGGACTTCTCCACCTCGCCCAGCATATGGGGCAGGCGGCGGGCCGCATTGTGCATCTGGTCTCCGGCCGGCCGGTGCCGGTGGGGATGCTGGCGGGGCTGGCGACGGAATACCCGCATCTCGCGGCGCCCCGGCTGATCCAACCGGAGCGTTTCGACCCCGAGCGTCTGCCGCCCTCGGCCGGATGCTGCACGAGCGCGTGGCGATGCACTATGCCAGTTACCTCCGGCGCGATCCGCGCTTCGCCGGCGACGCCCTGCCCTCCCTTGGCGGAAAAAGTGCCCGCCGACCGACGCGGCCTTCCTGAAGCGGCTGATCGATCGCTGCATCGCGACCGGCTATCTGCGCGCGGCTTAGGCGCGCTATGTCACCGGGCACAGGGAGGGACCGAGGGCCGACGATGACGAGGACCGGACGAGCTTTCACGGGCGGCTGCTTGTGCGGCGCGCTTCGGTACGAGGCAGAGGGCGAGCCGCTCGCCATGGGTCTCTGCTATTGCGAGGATTGCCGCAAGGCGTCGGGTTCGGGCTTCATCCCGTTCATGGCTTTCCGGAGCGCCGCGTTGCGGTTCAGCGGACCGGCACGGCAATTCCGCTCGAAAGCTTGGTCAGGGGGCGATGCGATGCGGAACTTCTGCCCGGAGTGCGGCAGCCTTGTCTTCGGCGGGCAGCCTGGATTGGACGACTCCCACACGATCTACGCCGGGACGCTCGACGATCCGTCTTCCTTCCGCCCGACGGTCGCGATCTTCACCCGGGGCAGGCCGGATTGGGCGATGCTTCCGGGAGAGCTTGCGGCGTTCGAGACCATGCCGTGACAGGGTTGCGTCACCCGACGCGGTAAACCTCGCCGCGACCCGCGTCCCGGTAGAGGTCGACCCGCGCCCCGTCCCAGTGGTAGTCGAGATGGCGGCCCTGGACGGGTTGGCGGCGCGATCGGGGTAGAACAGCGCGGCGCATTCGCCGCCGGGGTGCCGCTGGCTGGGATAGACGAGGCCGTCGGAGCCGCCTTCCGCAACGCCTCGCCGAGCGCTTGCGACTCGCCGTAGCTGTCGGGATCGAGCGCCGGCTCGAAGGCGGCGGCGCCGCCCCGCAGGTCGTGCAGCGCCGCGCCGACGTCGAGCACGAGCTCCCGGAACTGCGACGTCCAGCCGGGCGCCTCGCCGGTGCGCGCCATGAAGCGGCCGTGGTGGTGCATCGTTTCCAGCAACGCGGTCTCGAAGCGCTCGCGCGGCGTAGAGCACGCCGTACTCGCCCGTCGGTGAAGCGGCTCGGCCGGTCGGGGCTGACATGGGTGAACGGCGCCATCAGGTAGCTCGCGCCCGGGCCGGCGACGCGGCGGGCGGGCGGAACGAGGTCAAGCGCGCCCGAGCGCCTCCATCAGCCGCGGATTGGTTTTCTGCTCGGCGGCGATCAGCAGCGGCCAGTCCTCCGGGTCGGCGATGTCCTCGAAGAGATCGATCGGCGGGTAGAGGCTGCGGATGATGCGCCGGGCGCCGGTCCAGCCGATCTGCGCGACCGGGACCGAGGCCGGGTCGATCACCAGCCGCCGCGCTCCGCGTCGAGGTAGCGGCGGACCCGCATGAGGTCGGTCAGCTCGCCGCCGAGCATGACCTCGAGCGCCGAGCGGCCGCCGAAGCCGCATTTGGGGCCTTGATCCAGGCATAGCCGCGCGCGGCTCGCTGAAGATGATCCTCAGCGCCTTGTGGATGCCGATCAGGTTGGACAGCCGCGCCTTGCCGTCCCGGCCGATCCGGCCGGATCGCCCGCCTTCCAGCGCGCGAAGGTGCGGCGGTCAGGTCGAGCAGGATCGCGGCCTGGTCGTCGGTCACCCCCCAGCGGCGGAACAGGTTGAGGACGGCGCGGAACATCGCCGCGGCCTCTTCGTCCGTAATCGGTTCGGCCGAGAACGGCTTCGCTTCGCTATCGACCCGGGTGAGCGTCGCCAACAGGTCTCCTGCTATTTGTCATGAGATAGGCCCAGAAAGCACAAATGGCAAGAGAGATGCGGCACGATGGCGCGCCGCCACCGGTGCTGGGAACCGGCCGCCATACGGGGCGGGGCTGTCCTGAATGCGAGACCGGCTGGCAGCGGGTCCGTCAGGCGCCGGCACGAAAGTCTCCTTTCGGATGAACAGGCTTGAACAGCGGCAGCACGCATTCTTGTTGCCCGACAGAGAAGGTCCTGCTATCGTTGGCAGAGGAACTACAGACAGCGTATCGGGGCCACCTCCGGCCGGATCACTCAGAGCGCCCGGAACGCCGTGCGCGGGAGCGAGACAGAATGCACACACTCGGCGGAAAAAACAAATACGTCGCCATGATGTTCATGAAGATGAGCAAGGAATACTGGGCGCTCGGCATTCAGGGCATGAACGAGATTTCCGTACGCCACGCTCGCGATCTCATGCCGTATGCGCATCTGCTGACACACGTGGTCACCGGCAGCCTGGATGCCCGCTACGATCAGGTCACCATGATCGAAGCCGACACGCTTGAGGAAATCCACGCCGCGTCGGTGGCTTTCAAGGCCGGCGCCAAAGGCCAATACATCGCGGTGGTCGACGTAGTGGCCGGCGTGAAGGCGCCGCCGAGGGGGGCCGCCGCCGCGCGAGCCGCCACGCAGGCCGCCGCCAGTCCGCAACCGGCCTCCCAGGGGTAGCGCCCGCCAAACGGCTTGGAGGATGACGCAATGAGCGACACGGGGCCACCAGAGAAGCCGCAAGACGATCCCGGATCCGGCGAGCAAATCCCCAAATCCGGCTGGCTGATCCCACCCGGGGCCTTGCCGTCCCGCCTGAAGGTCGATCTGACCGTGGCTCTGGGTGCCGCCGAGCTGAAGCCGGACCTGCTTCAGTCACTGGCGCGGGTCGCGCAGGAGCTGCAAGACGCTAGGCGGACCGTCATCATCAAACCGCAATGTCCGAAACTGAAGGAGTGCACAAAATACAACGACGGCGGGACCGGCTGCCCTTCACTCGAGAAATGCGGCGACTACCAGTCCGGCGTTTTCGTCTGACGCAAATCTGCAAGGGTCGGAGCCGTCATGCGCGAATCACGCTACAATGTCTGGGCCGAGGCGAACGACCAGGCGTACGTTTTCAACGGCGTCTCCGGCGCGCTGCTGCGCCTGTCTCTGGCCGACTACCGGGCGATCCGGGGCCATCTCGCGGGTGACCCGGGTGCAAGCCCGCGCCCCGCGGCGCTCGCCCGTCTGGTCGAGGGCATGATGCTGACGCCCGACCAGGGTGACGAGATCGGCCTGTTGCGGGATCGTTATCGGGCGAGCAGGCATCAGCAGTCCGGATTTGGCCTGACCATCGTGACCAGCCTTGGATGCAATTTCGACTGCCCCTACTGCTTCGAGGCCAAGCACGCCTCCGTCATGGACGATGATGTGCAGGCCGGCATCGGTGCGCTGCTGAGGCAGCAGATCGCATGCGGGATCACGTCGTTTCACGTCACGTGGTTCGGCGGCGAACCCTTGATCGGCAAGCGGGCCCTGCTGGCGCTCTCCGACGATTTCATCGCGCAATGCGATGCGGCTTGCGTATCCTACGACGCCAGCATGACCAGCAACGGGTATCTGCTGGATGAAGACACCTGCGCGGATCTGCGTGACCGGCGGGTGCGGAGCGTTCAGGTTTGCCTGGACGGTCCGCCCAGGGTGCATGACGCAATGCGACCGCTCACGGGCGGACGCGAAACCTTCTGGCGCATCGTCCGCAATCTGCACCATGCCGTCCGCTATATGGGGGTGTCGGTCCGGGTCAATCTGGATTCCAGGAATGCGGAAACGGCCGAGGAACTGCTGGCGATCCTGGCATCCGAGGGTTTGGCCGGGAAAATCAGCGTGCAACCGGCCCAAATCGTGGCCATCGACGACGGCGTGCCGTCGCCTTCGGCGAAGTATCGACCGCGCTGCCTGAGCAATCCTGAATTCGCCCGCCTGGAGCTCGACTTCCACGCGCTGGCGCGGCACTACGGCTTCGGATCAGCGGGACTGCCGATGCCGACCGGAGCGCCCTGCACGGCGGTGCGAGTAAATGAGCTGGTGGTGGGCAGCGAGGGCGAGCTCTACAAATGCTGGAACTCGGTCGGCAACCCGAAGGAAGTCATCGGGCACATAAGCCAGCCCGGGTTTCCGAAGAGCGGATGGCAAAATGGGTCCGCTACGATCCGTTCGCCGACGCCGAGTGCCGGGACTGCATCGCCCTGCCGGTTTGCATGGGCGGCTGCGCGCACCACGCCATGGACCCTCGCCAGCGCGCCAATCGCTGCGGCACGTTTCGTCGCACCTACCGGGAACAGGTGTCGGCTTACATCGCTGCGCATGACCGCGAGTGCGGCGCGGGCGAGCAGCTTCTGCCCGCATCGCCCGCGCGCGCTTGCTGAAATCGCAGGGCCGCCGAGACGCCGAATCGGCTGAACAGTCGTTAGTCCAAGGCGGGTTGAAGCAGGGAACCTTTCCCGAGCACACGCTTCGGCCGCACACGGCGGCCAAAGCGTGTGCCGATCCTCCCGAGCCTGCTGCGGGCGCGGGAGGGCCTGAGCCACGGTAGGGGCTCTCCTTCCTCCTCCATCCCGGTCAGAGCTGGCACCCGGTCAGAAGCCACCAGAGGAACATCAGGGCGAGCACACCCCGCAAAGCCCAAGCTACCCTGAGCATCAGCAGGATGAGGATGAAGGAGGCGAGAAAGACCATTGGTGGCGCTCCTATCGTTGGTCCATAGAAACGATATCACGCCGCGCGATCGGCGAGGCCATCCGGGGACGCATAATTGGTCCCGGGCTGCTCAAAGTTGGGTCCGCCGTGCGCTGGGTTGACCCCCGCCTCATCGCGTCCCAACGGTTGTGCTTGTCCATGGGCGGCCAGTGGTGAGGAACGAGGGCGAGAGCTGGAGTCGCCAAAAGCAGGCCCAGCAGCAGCCGAGAGGCAAGCCGAGCACCGATAACGGACAGCCTCTCTCCCGCCACCGGACGGCTGCGCGGCGTTTGTGGCTGGGTCTTGCCCCGGCTCGAAAGCGGCTCGAACAGTCCCGAAGCTGTCCATGGACAAGTCCACCCCGCCCGGAACACGACGTGACCGCATCGCGCCTATCGAACGCGCAATCAGCCCGCTTACATCAAGTTGATTGATTGGCGGACCCGACACGATTCGAACGTGCGACCTTCGCCTTCGGAGGGCGACGCTCTATCCAGCTGAGCTACGGGTCCGTCTGCCCCGTCATTAGCCGGAAACGGTGCGATGCGGAAGCCCCGGGATCGCCGCGCCGTCACTCCTGCCGCGCCAGCCAGCCCTGCGCCGCCGGTTCGGCGCCGCTCGGCAGGGGCGCGGACGGGTTCTCGATCCAGGCCACGATATCGGCGAGCGGCCGGGCGCGGTCGAGATCGCGCAGCAGCAGATGGTAGCCCTGCGGGTAAAAGGCCCGCCGCTCCCCGGGCGGCAGCGCGCGCCAGGTGGCGGCGGTCGCCTCCTCCGGCACCAGCTCGTCCCGGCCGCCGTACAGAAACAGGGCCGGCGCGTTGAAGCGCGGCGCGGCCGCGAGCGCCGCGTCCATGAGGTCCACGAGGCCGTGGATCGCGTCGATCCGCGTGGCCCGCAACGTCAGCGGGTCGCGGGAGAGCCGGATCAGGGCGTCGCGGTTGCTGCTCGCGACCTTGCGCACCGGCGCGCCGGTCAGTTCGAGGCCAGGCGCGACCCCGTCCGCGAGCCAGAGCGTCGCGCGGAGAAAGACGTTCATCTCCGCCCGGCCCCAGACGGCGGGCGCGACCAGCACATACCCGTCCACGGGCGGCGGATCGGGAAGGGTCGCGAGACACATCAGCACGGCCGCCCCCATGCTCTCGCCCATCAGGATCAGGCGCGTATGCGGGAAGCGGCCGCGCAGCCGGAGCGCCATCGCGCGGGCGTCCTCCATTAGCGCCCGCGTGCCCGGCCACAAACCGCGATGCGGCGCCGCCCCGAAGCCGCGCAGGTCGGGCGCGATCACGGCCATGCCCGCCCGGGCGAGATCGGTCGCCGGGATCTCCCAGGCGTCGCGGCTGTCGTTCATGCCGTGGAGGGCGAGCACGACGGCACCGGGCGGCCCGGACGGCAGCCATTCGCGATAGGGCAGGCGGGCGCCGTCCGGCATGACGAAGACGCCGGAGGTGACCGTGGGCGGCGGCGGCGGGAAGGCCGCGAGCGGAGCCGCGCCGTTTCCCACGCATCCGGCGAGCAGGAGCAGGAGCGCCAGGGCCAGCGGGCGGGCGGAGGTTGAAAGCACGGGCGGCGACGCTATCATCCGCCGCGTCGGCTGGCCATCGTGGCGTGCCCGCCCAACCGGCCCGCGGCCTCCCGCCGCCGGCGCAGATCCGAAGGACCGTCATGCCGGACGCGACCGAGACCGTGATTTCGACCCCGACCGAGATCATCCACGTGGACGGCCGCACCGTCGCCTGCGACGGCGGCGACGGCGCGCTCGGCCATCCGCGCGTCTGGCTGCGCATCGTCACGCAGCAGGTGATGTGTCCGTACTGCTCGCGTCTCTACGTGCTTAACGAGGGCGCGGGGCACGGTCACGACCACTGACGGCGGCCGCCTCGTGCCGGATGGTCCGATCCACCTGATCCTGATCGACGGATCGGGGTTCATCTTCCGCGCCTTCCACGCCCTGCCGCCGATGACCCGCGCCGACGGCACGCCGGTCAACGCCGTGTTCGGCTTCACCAACATGCTGGCGAAGCTCCTGCGCGACCATGGCGCGGGCACCGAAGTGCAGTCGGGCGCCGCCAGCTTCACCCATCTCGCCGTCATCTTCGACGCCGGGCGCACCACCTTCCGCAACCGCATCTACGACCAGTACAAGGCGACAAGGCCGCCGCCGCCGGACGATCTCATGCCGCAATTCGCGCTCGTGCGCGACGCGACCGCGGCCTTTGGCGTGCCGGCCGTCGAGCTCGACGATTGGGAGGCGGACGACCTGATCGCTTCCTACTGCCGCGAGGTGACGGCATCGGGCGGGCGCGTCACCATCATCTCGTCCGACAAGGATCTGATGCAGCTGCTGCGGCCGGGCGTCGAGATGCTTGACCCGATCAAGCAGAAGCCGATCGGGGCCGACGAGGTGCGCGAGAAGTTCGGGGTCGCCCCGGACCGGCTGATCGACGTGCAGGCGCTGATCGGCGACAAGATCGACAACGTGCCGGGGGTGCCGGGCATCGGCCCGAAGAACGCGGCGCAACTGCTGGCCGAGTTCGGCGACCTGGAAACGATCCTCACCGCCGCGCCGGCCATGAAGCCCTCCAAGCGCCGCGACATGCTGATCGCGCACGCCGAGAACGCCCGCCTGTCGCGCACGCTCGTGACCCTGCGCGAGGACGCGCCGCTGCCGGCCGAGATCGCGGATCTCGCCGCGCGCGAGCCGGACCGGGCGACGCTCGGCGGCTGGCTCGCGGCGATGGGGTTCCGCAGCGTGCTGACCCGCCTCGGCCTCGAGGATCCGGGCGGCGTCCCGGTGCAGGTGCAGCCTCGGTCCGCTCCGGGCGAGCCGGCGCCGCAAAAGGCAATCGAGGCCGCGCATCCCGGCGCGGCGTTCGGGCCATACGACACGCTGACCACGGCGGAGGCGTTCGGGCGCTGGCTCGCCGAGGGGGCGGGCAACGGACGCTTCGCGCTGGAGGCGATCGCCGACGACCCGGACCCGATGCGCGCGACGCTGATTGGGCTCGCGATCGCGCTCAGGCCCGGCCGCGCCGCCTATATGCCGCTCCGGCACGCGGACCTCGCGGCCGAGCAGGTGCCCGCCGAGGACGCGCGGGCGTTGCTGGCGCCGGTGCTCGCTGACCCGCACGTGCTCAAGATCATGCCGGACGCCAAGCGCGTGCTCGCGCTGCTGGACGCGCCGGACGCCGCTGCGGTGGATGACCCGCTGCTGATGTCCTACAGCCTCGACGCCGGGCTGCACGGCCACGCGCTCGACGAGCTCGCGGCGCTGCATCTCGAGCACAAGCCGGCCGGGCTCGACGCCGTTACCGGGATCGGGCGCGCCCGCCTGCCGCTGATCGAGACCTCGCCCGAGCGGATGGCGGCGCACGCGGCCGAGGCGGCCGACATCGCGCTGCGGCTCTGGCTCACGCTCCGTCCACGCTTGCGCACCGGCGCGGCGCTCGCGCTGTACGAGCAGGTGGAGCGGAGGCTGACGCCGGTGCTGCTGCGGATGGAGCGCGACGGCGTGAAGGTCGACGCCGACGATCTCAGGCGCATGTCGGGCGATTTCGAGCAGCGCATGGCCGCGATGGAGGCCGAGATCCACGGCTTTGCCGGACGCGCCTTCAACCTCGGCAGCCCGAAGCAGCTCGGCGAAGTGCTGTTCGACGAAATGAAGCTGCCCGGCGGACGGCGCATGAAGACGGGCGCCTGGGGCACCGACGCCTCGGTGCTGCAGGATCTGGCCGAGCAGGGATTCGAGCTGCCGGCGCGCATCCTGGAGTGGCGGCAGCTCGCGAAGCTCAAGACGACGTATGCGGACGCGCTGGTGAACCAGATCGATCCGCGCAGCGGCCGCGTGCATACGCGCTTCCAGATGGCGGTCGCGAGCACGGGGCGCCTGTCCTCGACCGATCCCAATTTGCAGAACATCCCGATCCGCACCGAGGAGGGCAGCCGCATCCGCCGCGCCTTCATTGCCGAGCCGGACCATGTTCTGCTGAGCTGCGACTACTCGCAGATCGAGCTGCGGTTGCTCGCGCATGTCGCGGACATTCCGCAGCTGCGGGAAAGCTTCCGCACCGGCGAGGATATCCACGCGCGCACCGCCTCCGAGGTGTTCGGCGTGCCGATGGCCGGCATGGACGCCCTGACCCGCAGGCGCGCGAAAGCGATCAATTTCGGCATCATCTACGGCATCAGCCCGTTCGGCCTCGCCCGCCAGCTCGGCATCGCCGCCGCCGACGCCCGGTTCTACATCGAGGCCTATTTCGCCCGCTATCCCGGCATCCGCGCCGTACATGGAACGCACCAAGGAGGAGGCGCGGATCGCGGGCTACGCGACGACGCCGTTCGGCCGGCGCTGCTGGATCGCGAACATCGCCGACCGCAATCCGGCCAGGCGCGGCTACGCCGAACGGCAGGCGATCAACGCGCCGCTGCAGGGCGGGGCCGCCGACATCATCAAGCGCGCCATGGTCCGTCTGCCGGAGGCGCTGCGCGCGGCCGGGCTGCGCTCCCGGCTGCTGCTGCAGGTGCACGACGAGTTGCTGTTCGAGGCGCCGGCCGAGGAGGCGGAGGCGCTGGCCGGCGTCGCCCGGCGGGTGATGGAGGGCGCGGCCTCGCTCGCGGTGCCGCTCGTCGTGGAGACCGGGACCGGGCGGACCTGGGCGGAGGCGCATTAGCCGACCGGCGAATACCTGGCAATCTACCGACGTTATTTCCACTATGGAAACGTATCGGTCGCAAAGCAGAGAGGGGCGTGGTAAGGGCCCACCGGTCGGTACTGATCGCGTAACCAGGGCTTGCCAGGATCAAAATCCAGGATGGAGGCGATACGAAGCATGGATTTCCCGAGCGGCCTGGACCGACGCCAAGAGGCCGCCGCAGAGTCAATCAGGCAACTCCGGGTCCGATTGCTGGATTTGACTGCACGCAACCCGCTTGTCTCGTTCCCGCACGGTCGGGCGACCGGCACCCGCGCTCACGTTCGTGCCGTGGACGGACACATCAATATCTTGTTTGCCCATCTCGCGGACGGCAAGCCGCTCCCCATCCGCCCCCTGCCGCCGTCCGGTGACGAACGAGAGGACGAGAAAGAACCTGGGTTCCGTACAGAACTGGAAGCGGCCCGCCTGACGGATGAGCGTTACCAAGAGGAGATAGCCGGACTGCCGGCCGACGAGACGGCATCAGCCAAGGCGGCCACGATTGAGCGCGGGCTTCGCGACAGGGTGCGAGAGTCACTCGGGATGGCGCCCTCGAAAGCGGGCGTGCCGGCGTCCCTGGCCGACTATGCGACCGGGCTTGGCATTGATCCCTCCTTTCATCTCAGGCCGACCGAGCTTGTGCCGGCCAAAGCGCAGGGACGCGCGGCGCTGGAGTTCCAGGCGCTCATCCTTCCCGATACCCTCGAGCGTCAGCTTGCCAAGATACGGGATACGGCCCGCACCGTTGCCGAGGAGACGGGTGTCAGCACGCTACACCTCGCCTTTGGCTTCCTTGAATGGTTCGAAAGCGACGCCTCCGACCGGCCGATCACCAGTCCGCTGCTCCTGTTGCGGGTGGATATCGGCCGGCGCATCGTGCGCAGCCGCTAGGGTACCTCGGTGAGTGCCGCCGGTGATGAGGCGGAAATCAACCTGACTTTGTCCGAGCGCCTGGATGGCGACTTTCGCATCAAGCTGCCTGCTTTGACCGAAGATGAGGCGCCGGAAACCTACCTTGCTCGGATCCAGGACGAGGTGTGCAAAGGCCGCCCGCGCTGGAGCGTGCGCCGCTTCGTGACACTCGCTCATTTTCCATTCGCCCGGTTGGCGATGTTTCATGACCTTGATGAGGAACATTGGCGCGGCGGTCTGGCGTCTAATCCCGTGCTTGCCTCCCTGCTTGGCGGCAGAGAAACGGAAACCTCCATGTTCGCGGCCGAACATGACGTGGACGCGCCCGCGGTGTCCGCCAAGGTGCCGCTCTTGGTTCTGGACGCGGACGCGAGTCAGCACAGCGCGGTTTACGATGCCCTGTGCGGGCAGGATCTGGTGATTGAGGGCCCGCCAGGCACCGGCAAGTCGCAGACGATCACCAACATCATAGCGGCGGCGATGTCCAACGGCAGCAATTTGCTGTTTGTCGCGGACAAGCAGGCTGCATTGCAGGTCGTGAAAGACCGCCTCGACAAGGTCGGACTCGGGGATTTCTGCCTGGAACTGCACTCGGGCAAGGCCCGAAAGACGGACGTTCTCGCCTCTCTCGACCAACGGCTCGGCCGCCGCCCAGCAACTGTCCCGGCCTATCGGCTGAACGAAAAGTTGCGGGAATTGGCGGCGACGCGCGCCGCCTTGACGCGCTACGTCGACCTGCTCAATGCGCCGTTCGGCGCTCTCGGTCTCACCGTGCATGACGTGCTATGGGCCGACAGGCGCCGGCGAGATGGAGAAGGCGCCGAGGCGCGATGGCTCGACGGGGTGTCCCTGCCCGCCGCCGAGACCTTCTCCTCCCCGGAGGTGGATGTCCGCCGGGCGACGCTGGAACGGTTCGAGCGCACGGCGGCTCCGGTGCTAACCGGTTACGCCGAGGTTACGGCGCATCCATGGTGGGGGGTCACCCGATCTGACCTGCCCCCCGTGGATATGGAGCTAGCGGTTCGCGACACGGCGGATGCAGCCGCCGCCATGGGTGACGTGGCGCGCATGGCCGAAAGCCTGTTTCCCTTGGGCCTTTCCGCGGACGTGCCGCTGGACGAGCTCGGCTCTATCGTTCAAGCGCTTGCCTCCTTGCAAGTGGAGGATGGCGTAGCGGCAGAGTGGTTTGCGACCTTCGCTGCCGCAGAGGTTCGCGCGGCAGCGGCTGAGTGGCGGGAAGCCTGTCGCCAGTATCGCAATGCCGTCGGACGGCAAGCGAAACTGCTCGTCCTTCCGGCAGGAGTGCCGCCGGGCCAGGCTGCGAGCCGGCTGACCGCGGCTTGGTCGGCGGTGGCGCGTACCGTTCCGGGCGGGACGATTGTGGCTGATCTCGCGTCATTGACGGCTGACCTGGGCGCCAAGGCGGCGGTGCTTGCCGAAGTCGAGAGGAACGTGACGGAGACGGTCGCCGCCCTCGGCATCTCTCACACTGAAAACCTTGGCGAAGTTGCCTTGATAATCTCAGCCGTGGCGCTCGCGGCCGAGTTGCCGCTGGAAGTCGCTGACCGCGTAAATCCAGAGCTGATGCGCAGCGCTAACGCCGATATCGTAAAATCCCACGGCGTCCTCATCCGAGCCGTTCGGGCCACCCGCGAGGAGCTGGACGCCGAGTATCAGTATTCCGCCATCCCTGCAACCGGCTCTGCTGCGGCAGCATGCGGCCGCGCTCGCCGCTTCGGGGCCGTTCGGCTTCATGAGTTCGGCGGTCAAAGCAGCGAAACAGAGCTTCGCCGGGTTGCTGCGGGTGCCGCGCAGGTCCGGCAAGGCCGCAATGATCGCGGTCCTGATCCGCATCGCCGAATATCTGGAGACCATCGCCGCCATCGACGCCGATGCCGCGGCTCGTGCGGCGTTCGGCGCTGCCCATCTCGGGCTTGCAACCGATGTCGACGCCGCCCTCGCGGCGGTGGACTGGGCGGCACGGGTCAGATCCACGTTCCCGCAGAGTGTGGGGGTAGGCGCGGGGGCCGCCGCGGCGTTGCTCTCCGGCAATCCGGACCGCCTGCGCGCGGTCCGCGCCCTCGCCGGCCGGCCGCAACATAAGATGTTGCAGGCTCAACTGCCCCGCTTCTCATCCAGCACCGGGTCATTCGGCGACCTCGCCAACCGGCTGGACGGTCTGGCGAGTGGCGTTGAGGCGCTCGCGCTGGTGTGCAAGGAATTAGGTGTTCCGGAACGTGCGCTGGCCTCTGACCTGCCAGCTATCGTCGATGCCCTCCAGTCGACGGCGCACGCGGAAACAGCGTCTCGCCTGCCGCCCGCCCTCGGCTCCGTCTCGCACGGCAACCGCCCGTCGCCGCTGGCTGACGACGGACCCTTTGATGCCGCCTTGCGGCTCGCCTCTGCGGTCGGCGGGCTCGGGCTGCCGCAGCCCGTGTGTGAGGCTCTATGGCGGACGCCGCCGAACAGGTTGCAGACGGCGGCCGTCCCTGCGGCCCTCGCCACCGTCGCTGCCCTGACCGTCGCCAACGAACGCTGGGTAGCCCTGAGTGCCCAGCTCGGTCTCGACGAGAACAGGCTGTCACGGCCGACGGGTGGGCGAGGCTACGGCCGCCCAGGTGCAGGCCCGGCTTGCGTCCGCAGCCGCCTCTCCGGGCGCATTGGGGGGCTGGATTTTATATCTTCAGGAACGTGAGGCGGTCGAGGCGCTTGGCCTTGGGGATTTGCTGCGAGTTTGGGACGAGCACGTGCTTCCCTACTCGCTGCCGACCGCGTTTGATCGGGTATTCCATCGCGCCCTCGCCCGGGCGGCTTATCGGCAATACCCTGAGCTGGACCGGTTCACCGGCCTCGGACAAGAGGAGGCCCGCGCCCGCTTCGCGGCCCTTGACATTGAAGCGGTAGCGCTGCGCCGGCGGCATTTGGCGGACGAACTCGGCCGCAGGCCTGTGCCGGTCGGGATCGGCACAGGCAGGCGGAGCGAGTTTACCGACAAGTCGCTGATCCTGTCCGAAATCGGCAAGCAGAAGCGGCACATACCAATCCGGCAGCTGCTGGACAGGGCGGGCTCTGCAGTCCAGGCGCTCAAGCCCTGCTTCATGATGTCCCCTCTTTCTGTCTCGCAGTATCTGCAGCCGGACGGATTGCGTTTCGATTTGCTCGTGATCGACGAAGCATCGCAGATGCGCCCGGAGGACGCTGTGGGGGCTGTTGCCCGGTGCGACCAGATCGTCGTCGTGGGCGATCCCAAGCAGTTGCCGCCGACGTCCTTCTTTGCCCGGAGCGACGGCACGGCGACGATGACAAGGCGGAAGAGGAAGTCGATGCCGAGTCCATTCTTGATCTCGCGCAAACGGTGTTCCGGCCGATGCGTCGGCTGCGCTGGCACTACCGATCACGCCACGGAAGCTTGGTGGCCTTCTCCAATCGTGAGTTCTACGACGATGACCTGATGGTCTTTCCCTCTCCGGCCGAGGCGAATGGCAGCCAGGGGGTGATGAGCGTCAAGGTAGAAGGTGTGTACAAGGCGCGCGCCAACCTGGTCGAGGTCGAGGCCGTATGCAGGGCCGCCGTGGAGCATATGCGGATGCACCCGGACCGCAGTCTCGGGATCGCCACCATGAACCAGGTCCAGCGTGAGCTGATTGCTCTGGAAATGGACCGGCTCGCAGCCTTGCACGAGGAGGTCGAGGCCTACCGGGAGCGCTGGGGCGGCACCCTCGAGCGGTTCTTCGTCAAGAACCTGGAAAATGTGCAGGGCGACGAGCGCGACGTCATCTTCGTCTCGACCGTGTTCGGGCCTCCGTCGCCCGGCGGCAAGGTGGTCAACCGGTTCGGGCCGATCACCGGCACCTCGGGGCACCGCCGCCTGAATGTCCTTTTCACGCGGGCCAAGCACCACCTGCGCCTGTTCACCTCGATAAATCCAGACGACATCGTGTGCGGGCCGGAGAGCTCCGCGGGGAGCACGGGTACTCAAGGCTTATCTTGCCTACGCGCAGACCGGCAGGCTTGACGCCGGGGTCGAGACAGGTCGGGAGGCGGACAGCGACTTCGAGCTTTTCGTACACGATCGTCTCCGGGTCGCGGGGTACGAGGCAGTGCCGCAGGTCGGAGTCGCCGGCTACTTTATCGACCTGGCGGTGCGCAATCCGCGGTCGCCAGCAACCTTCCTGCTCGGCATCGAGTGCGATGGAGCATCGTATCATTCCTGCCGTTCTGCCCGTGACCGGGATATCCTGCGCCAGCAAGTGCTGGAAGGGCTTGGCTGGACAATTTACCGCATATGGTCCACCGACTGGTTCCGCGACCCGGAGGGTCAAACGAGCAAGCTGCTGTCCTTCATCGGAGAGAGACTGCGAAGCGTCACCGCAGCGTCCGATGCGTCACACTTCGACGGGTCCAAAACGACCATCTGTTCTCGCCCTGCAACATCGGATGAAAACAAGCGAGTTGATCGGTTGGGCCATTCGAGCCGCACCACCGCCGCGAAGGCGCAACAGGATGCCGTGCTGGCCGCGCAAGCCGGCCATGGGTGAGGTAGCCTCACTGTTGGGTGCGCGCCGGCGCGCTAACGCGCGCAAAACTGTCGCCCGGCGTGCACCAGCCTAGGAGGGCGGAATCCGAATTGTCCAGGCCGCTCCGGTGGTGCCCGGCTTCGTTACCTGAGAGAGTATCGCGGGAATAAAAAGTCGGCAGATTGGAGGAGCGCCATGGCTGACCGGAGCGTCGACGTTCAGGCGTTTCTGAACGAGCATCCGTTTTCGCGCTTCCAATGGGTGATCTTCGCGCTCTGCTTCTGCGTCGTGCTGCTGGATGGGTTCGACACCGCCGCCATCGGCTACATCGCTCCCTCCCTGATCTCCGAATGGCACATCGCGCGGCCGGATTCGGACCCGTGCTGAGCGCCGCCTTGTTCGGCCTGGCGGCCGGCGCCTTGTCGTCGGGGCCGCTTGCGGACCGGCTCGGCCGCAGGACCGTCCTCATCGGCGCCGTTCTCGTGTTCGGCGTCGCCTGCCTCGCCTCGGCCTTCTCGGGCTCGCTCCTCCATCTCGTGATCTGGCGCTTTGTCACGGGGCTCGGGCTGGGCGCGGCGATGCCGAACGCCGTCACGCTGATGAGCGAGTATTGTCCGGACGGACGCCGCGCCGTGCTCACCAACGCCATGTTCTGCGGCTTTCCGCTGGGCGCGGCGTTCGGCGGTTTTCTCGCCGCCTGGATGATCCCGCTCTGGGGCTGGCGCAGCGTGCTCCTGCTGGGCGCGATCACGCCGCTGGTGCTGGCGGCGGCGATGCTCGCGCTGCTGCCCGAATCGGTGCGCTACATGGTCGCGAACAACGCGCCCGCGGACCGCATCCGGACCGTGCTCCGCCGGGTCTCCGCGACGGCCGCCAGCGCCGCGCGGTTCGTCATGACGGAGAAGGCGCCGGCGGCGGGCGGCGCGAGCGGCCTCGGACTTGTGCTGTCGAAGCCATACCTGGCCGGTTCGGTGATGCTCTGGATCGCCTATTTCATGGGGCTCGTGATCTTCTACGCGCTCATCAACTGGATGCCGATCCTGTTCAAGGACGCGGGCCTCTCGACGGAGGCCGCCGCGCTGATCTCGGCCTTGTTCCCGCTAGGCGGCGTCGGCGCGATCCTGTTCGGCTGGCTGATGGACCGTTTCAACGGCAATCTCATCATCGCCGCCGGGTTCGCCCTCACGGCGGTCGCGATCTGGGCCATCGGCCACGCCGCCGGCACGCTCGGGCTGCTGATGGTCGTCGTGTTTATCGGCGGCACGCTCATGAACACGGCTCAATCATCGCTGCCGGCGCTGGCGGCAGGCTATTATCCGACCCAGGGCCGCGCGACGGGCGTCGGCTGGATGCTGGGCCTCGGCCGTTTCGGCGGCATCGCCGGATCGTTCCTGGTGGCCGAACTGGCCCGCCGCAATCTCGCGTTCAGCGAAATCTTCACGATCGTCGCAATCCCCGGCTTGATCGCGGCGGCGGCGCTGGTCGTGAAACAGTTGGTCAGTCCCGAACGTCGCGGCATCGCGCCCGCGGAAAGGCGCGAAGTGCTGGGCCATTGAAGGAGTGGCGTGCTGCCCACTCGACGATTCCTCGATCGAACCTGACGGTCCGCTCATCTAAGCTCTTCCAAGCATCGCGGGGTTTGTGATCGAGTATGGCTCCGCGAGTGTCGCCAGTCACAGAGCCAAATCACTTCGTCAACTGGTGGTTTCTTCGCCAAAAGAAGCGAGGTCCGCTGTCATGAGCAACACCCGAGCTACACCCCCTGCCTTTATCCCGGGCACGGCGGCTTCCGGAACCGGCAGCCCAATGGCCAGCGACATCAGTTCCCGGCTCTACAACGTCGATCTGGCTCCGACCCAGCGACAGGGACGGCGCTGGACCGCCTACAGCATCTTCACGTTGTGGGGCAACGACGTGCACAGTCTGGGCAACTACACCTTCGCCATCGGCCTGTTCGCGTTGGGGCTGGGTGCATGGCAGATCCTGCTTTCCTTCCTTATCGGGGCGGCGCTGCTGTTCCTGCTGCTTACGTTGTCCGGTTACATGGGGGAAAAGACTGGAGGACCGTTCCCGGTTCTGAGCAGGATCGGCTTCGGAATTTGGGGAGGACAGATCCCCGCAATATTCCGTGGTGGTGTCGCCATCGTCTGGTTCGGCATTCAGACCTATCTTGCGTCGGTGGTCCTCAGAGTGCTGATCCTCGCGCTGGACCCGCAATGGGCTCCCTTGGACCAGAATTCGATTCTGGGGCTCTCGACGCTGGGCTGGATCTCGTTCGTCGCACTGTGGATAATCCAGGTGATCATCGTCAGCTTCGGCATGGATATGATCCGCAAGTTCGAAGCGTTTTCCGGGCCTATCATCCTGCTCACCATGCTTGCCCTGGCCATCTGGATGTTCTTCCGGGCCGGAGGGTCGGTCGCCCTTGCCACGAGCAAGCCTCTCAAGGGCGGCGAGATGTGGCGAAATATCTTCGCGGCCGCCGCGCTGTGGATCGCGATCTACGGGACATTCGTGCTGAACTTTTGTGACTTCACCCGCAATGCAGTTTCCAAGGCGGCCATCGCCTATGGCAACTTCTTAGGCATCCCGTTAAACATGCTGTTCTTCGGGTGCATCGTCGTGGTGCTCTCCGGGGCGCAATACTCGATCGACGGACGCATCATTCAAAGCCCGGCGGACATCGTCAGAATCATCCCCAACACCGCGCTCCTGGTGCTGGCTGCCCTGGCGCTGCTCATCGTCACCGTGGCGGTCAACCTGATGGCCAACTTCGTCGCGCCGATCTACATGCTTACCGACCTGTTCCCGCGCACCCTGACCTTCCGCAGCGCCAGTCTCGTCAGCGCGATCATCGGCCTGGTGATCTTGCCGTGGAAGCTCTACAACTCGCCGGTCATCATCGAGTATTTTCTGGGCGGGTTGGGAGCGATCCTTGGCCCGCTATTCGGGGTGATCATCACTGACTACTGGCTGATCCGCAAATCCCGGATCAACGTGCCGGATCTGTACACCGAGAAGCCGACGGGCGATTATCACTACTCTGGCGGCTTCAATCTAAGGGCACTGATCGCGGTGGTTCCCGCAGCCATCATCTCGATCATCATCGCCCTGCTTCCGCGCTTCGAAGAGTTCTCCGGATTTTCCTGGTTCATCGGCGCGGCTCTCGGGGCGATTCTTTACCTGGTGGTCGCGGATCGGTCGGTGCCGATCCGGGACGTAAGCGGAGAGCCGATCGCGGTTCCTTCCGTTCACTGATACACCCCTTTCCACGAAAGGAAAGACCATGCGCATCCTCGTCGTCAACGTAAACACCACCGAATCGATGACCGAGTCCATCGGCCGCGAAGCTGCCGCCGTTGCTTCCCCGGGAACGGAAGTCGTGCCCTTGACTCCGATCTTCGGCGCCGAGTCGGTGGAGGGAAACTACGAGAGCTACCTGGCCGCCATCGCCGTGATGGAAACGGTCAAGGCGTACCGGGAGCCGTTCGACGCCGTCATCCAGGCCGGCTATGGGGAACATGGCAGGGAAGGGCTGCAGGAAATCCTCGAGGTGCCGGTGGTGGACATCACCGAGGCCGCCGCAAGCACGGCGATGTTTCTCGGCCACCGTTACTCCGTCGTGACCACCCTGGACCGCACGGTACCGCTGATCGAGGATCGGCTGAGACTGGCAGGGCTCATCGACCACTGCGCCTCGGTGAGGGCAAGCGGAATGTCCGTCCTGGAACTCGAGTCCGATGCCGATGCCGCCGTGCGCGCGATCGTGGAGCAGTCGGTGCGTGCCATCGAAGACGATCATGCGGAAGTCATCTGCCTCGGCTGCGGCGGGATGGCCGGGCTGAAGAGGAAGATCTCGGAGCGCACCGGAGCGCCCGTCGTCGATGGCGTCACCGCGGCCGTCACGATCGCCGAATCGCTGGTTCGGCTGAAATTGTCGACGTCGAAGATCCGCACTTTCGCGCCGCCCCGACGGAAGGCTATCAAGAACTGGCTTCCCGCCTGAACGCCTGGTCGGTGGTCCGTCTTACTGGCCGGGCGGCTTACGCCCGGGCATCACCGCCCGCGAACGGATGCACGTCGATCCAGTGCCGGGCGATGTCGATGCGGCGGCACACCCAGACGCGATCGTGCCGCTCGATGTGGTCCAGAAAGCGCTGCAGCGCGACGAACCGTCCGGGCCGGCCCAGCAGGCGGCAGTGCATGCCCACCGACATCATCTTGGGCGCCTCCTCGCCTTCGGCGTACAGCACGTCGAACGCGTCGCGCAGGTACTCGAAAAAGTGCTCGGCGGTGTTGAAGCCCTGCGGCGAGGCGAAGCGCATGTCGTTGGTATCCAGCGTGTACGGCACCACCAGGTGCGGCACGGTCCGTCCGTCGGTGCGCCGCACCGGCGTCCAGAAGGGCAGGTCGTCGCCGTAGTAGTCGCTATCGTAGACGAAGCCGCCATGGTCGACCACCAGACGGCGGGTGTTCGGGCTGTCGCGCCCCGTGTACCAGCCCTCGGGCGTACGGCCGGTCAGGCGTTGAATGATCTCCACGCCGAGGCGCATGTGCTCGCGCTCGGTGGCCTCGTCGATGTTCTGGTAGTGGATCCAGCGCCAGCCGTGGCAGGCGATCTCGTGGCCGAGCTCCGTGAACGCGCGGGCCACCTCCGGGCAGCGCTCCAGCGCCATCGACACGCCGAACACGGTCAGCGGCAGCTTGCGCCGCTCGAACTCGTGCAGGATGCGCCACACGCCTGCGCGCGAGCCGTACTCGTAGATCGACTCCATCGACAGGTGGCGCGCCGGGTAGGCCGCTGCCCCGATGATCTCGGACAGGAACTGCTCGCTGCCGGGGTCGCCATGCAGCACGCAGTTCTCGCCGCCTTCTTCGTAGTTGAGCACGAACTGCACCGCGATCTTCGCGTCGCCGGGCCAGCGCGCATGCGGCGGGTGCGCGCCGTAGCCGATCAGGTCGCGCGGGTAGTCGGTTGGGGACGTCGTCGCCACGGGTGTGTCGCTCATGTCTCCTCCGGATTGATTGTCCGTCTCTGAACGGTTCTGGAGTGGGTCCGGTGCGGGGGTTGGGTGCCCGGCTCGGGAGTGCGTCCAGACCGAGTTAGATGAACGCCCGCATGTGGACCCCGGTCTCCCTGCGCAGCATAGCCGCGAGGGGCTACGCTATGGAAGCGACCTGAACGGCGCTTCGCTTGGCTGGCCGCGACCGGCACCTGACCCGCGACTCCGCTGCTCGAGGTGTGGAAGGACGCCATCGGCCGCCGCGATTCCGCGCCCATGCCGGGGGACGGAGCACGCGAACTCTCGCGCCCTTTCGTCATTCCCTTAGAGCATCGCGCCGCCCGGCATAGCTGCGCAAGGAAGGGCGAGCGGCCTTGGATGAAGACACTCTGTTCCGGATGACCAAGCTCGGCCGTCGAGGAGTCGAGCGGCGGCGAAGTGCTGGGCCATTAACGGACTGGCGTGCTGGCCGCTCGACGATCCGGCGTGTTCAGCGCGACGATCATGAGCTTCGGCCACGAGGACTGAGGCCGTGATCCGTGGGCGCAAGCTTTCGCGCGAGGAACTTGATGACCTGCGGGCCAAGATAGACCGGGAACTGCGCCAGAGCGAAAAACAGGAACGTCGTCCTTGGCGTGTTGGCGCCGAGAGCGGCAATAAGCAGGCCCATGTTGCGCTGCCCCGTGGCATAGGCCAGCACGAGCCGCTCCGCGGGATCGACGGGGCACAGCACGAGCCAGGTCACGGCGAAGCCTGCGAGCGATAGCCCGACCGCCGCGCCGAGCAGGCGCGCCACGTGTGCCGGATCGGTGAGCATGGCGGCCAGCACGCCATCCATCGCGGCGACCGCGAAAACCAGGAACATCACCACACCGAGCCCGTCGAAGCTGGCCCTATGGCGCTGAATGCGGTCCTGGCCGAGAAACCCCCGCAGAACGGCCGCGGTCAGGATCGCGCCGCCGACCAGCCACAGCAAACGTCCGACCAGCGCGAAAACACTCAGCGGGACCGCCGCTCCGACGACCAGGTTGAGGATCAGCGGCGACAACAGCGGCGACAAGAATGTAAGGAACAGGACCGCCGTCAGGGTGAGTGTCGGTTCAATCCTGAGCAGCATCGCAATGGCGGGCGCCGACATCACGGGCGGAGCCGCCGCCAAAGTCGCAAACCCCAATACGAGCCCCGGTTCGAACTCGTCGCGCCCGATCGCGGCGACCGCCGCGATGATCACCAGCGAGGGTACAACGGCGAGGCAGACGCAGGTCAGGACGAGAGGAGCCGGCCGGCGGATCAGGTTCCGCACCGCGCCCATGTCGGCGCGCATGAAGGTCAGCATCACGAAAACGAAGATGGACACCCCGAGCAACGGTCGCGCGGCGGCGGCGAGTTGCGGCAACGCAAGGCCAACGAACAGGCTGACGATGAAGCCCTGGGTGCCGTATCGGCCGATCAGCCCGAGAATCGCGGGAACGCCGCGCAACAGGATCGACTTCATTCCTCATCCTCACAGGGAGGCCCGCTCTGGTCGCGAACTCATGCAAGCAGTCAGGGCGATCCGCGCACGCGCGATAAGCCGCTCGGCCGCCGCGTGGCCAAAGCCTCGGTGTTCCTGCTCGCCGATCCGGCCGCCGGCGCGCGCGCCTTACCTCAAGATGTATCCGGAGACCGCGCCTCGCGGCAGCACGCAGGAGCAGCGGTCAAGTCGGTCCTGACGCGGTCGGCCGCCGCATCAAGCTCTACGCGCCGCGTTCCTGCTCTCGGACGACGGATCGAGCATCACGGGGCGGCAGATCATCGTGCGCGGCGGAATCCAGCCTCCGCGCGTCCGCCGGCGGGAATGCCCCCGCCGGCGGACGCTACACGCTCCCCAAGGCCGGCCTGCGAACCGGGGCAGCCGCTACTTCTCCAGAACGTAAGTGCCCGGCGCGTCCGCGAGCGGCGGATGAGCCTCCGTGCCCAGCGCGGGCGGTCCGACCTTGTCGCCGGATCGCGCCGCCAGCCACGCCGTCCAGTCCGGCCACCAGCTGCCGGGATGCTCCTCGGCGGTCTTCAGCCACTCCTCCGCACTCTCGGCTTTGTTGTCGTTTGTCCAATACGTGCCCTTGCCGCCCGGCGGGTTGATGATGCCCGCGATATGACCGCTCGAGGCGAGCACGTAATGGACGTTGCCGCCAGCGAGCTGGGTGATGCGCCACGCGGACTGCCACGGCACGATATGATCCTTCTCCGCCCCGACCGCGTAGATGTCGTTCTTGATCTGCCCGAGATCGATCGTCTCGCCTTTTAGCGTGATCTTCCCCGGCACCATCATGTTGTTTTCGATGTAGGTATTCCGCAAATACCAGTCATGCGCCTTCGGCGTCATGCGCGTGCCGTCGCTGTTCCAGTACAGCAGGTCGAAGGCGGGCGGCTTCTGACCCATCAGATAGTTGTTGACCACGTTGGACCAGATCAGGTCGTTCGCGCGCAGCAGATTGAACATGTTGGACATTTCGCGGCTGTCGAGATAGCCGCGCTGCATCATCTGCTCCTCGATGAAGTCGATCTTGTCCTCGCCCATGAAAATCGCCGTGTCGCCGACATGGGCGTAATCCTGCAGCGACACGATGAAGGTCGCGGCGTTGACCCGCGTGTCCTTGCGGGCGGCCATCCAGGCGAGCGTGAAGGCTTGCAGCACGCCGCCGATGCAATAGCCCATGACGTTGACATCCGGGCTGCCGGTGATGTCGCGCGCGGCGTCGATCGCCGCCAGCGGCCCGAGATCCATGTAGTCCTCGATGGTGATGCCGTCCATCGACGCGTCCGGATTCTTCCAGGACACGACGAAGACCGTGAAGCCCTGCTCCGCGAGGTATTTGATCAGGCTGTTCTTGGGTTGCAGGTCGAGGATGTAGAACTTGTTGATCCAGGGCGGGAACATCACGATCGGCCGCGCATAAACCTGCTCGGTCTTGGCTTGGTACTGGATCAGCTCGATCAGCCTGTTGCGCAGCACGACCTTGCCGGGTGAGAGCGCCAGATTGCGGCCTGGGGCGAACGCGGTCGCATCGACCATGCTGAGCTGACCGTCCTTCAGGTCACTCATCAGGTTGTTCGCGCCTTCGACGAGGCTCGCGCCGCCGGTCTCGATAGCCCGGCGCAGCGCAACCGGGTTCGACAGCAGCTGCAGCGATGGACTCATCGCATCGACGAACTGGCGCAGATGGAATGTCACTCGCTGCTTCTCGTCCTCGGCCATGTCGAGGCCCTCGCCCTGGCGCAGCAGCCAGTCCGATGCGAGAAGATAGATATCGCGGATCGTGCGATAGACCGGGTTCGCCTGCCAGTCGGCCCCGGCGAAACGCTTGTCGCCGCCCTTGCGCCCGGCGCTCTTCTCGGCGGCGCCGCTCCACCAGTTCTGCCCGGCCTGGTTCCACGCGGCCATCGCCGCGTTCCACATGCTGGTCGAGAGTTCGGCGGTCGCCGCCGCCGAGCGCTGCGGGTTCGCCATCGACTTCAGCCAGATGAGCCGGAGCGAGCGTCAGATCTCCGCCCAGTCGATCGGAATGACCTCCCGCAACGGGTTGGCATTCCACATCTGGCCCTCGACCGGAGCAGGGAGCCGTTGACCAGGGTCTCGTTGGCGTGCTTGACGCCGCCCGCGAGCATCGAGCCGCAACGTCGTCCGGTGTCAGCTCCCACCAGGGCTTGCCGCCGCCGAACGCATCGTTCGGGAGTGCCGGACGCGTCTTCATCCACGACGTCCAGAGATTGAGCAGCATGTCGGGATCGAATTGTCCGGACAGAGATCCCGTCGATTGAGATACGCTCGTGCTGCCTTCGGCCACCTTGGTATGCTCCGAACTCATGCGACCCTCCCCAGCCTTGATGCCGGCCCTAATCCGGAGGGCAGCATGAAGCGCCTGCATCTGCAAGCGCAGGCGGCCGACTAGGGATTTTACGGGCACCCCGGATTTTTGATTTGCTGCGGCGCAGCAAAGTCCCTATTCATGTCTGAACGCGGGAGGATCGGCATTCAAAGTATTGAGAGGATAAACCACATGTTGCCTGATGTTCATACTTCCGTAACGGATAGCGTGTTTCAGCACGGATTGACCGATGATGCCGGTCGCGCCGACCCCGCCTCTGCTGCTAGGTCTGCGGGCATGGGTATTTCCTCGGCGCCCCGTAGCAGCGTTTCACTGGCCCTTCAGGGAGGCGGCTCGTTCGGCGCGTTCACCTGGGGATTTCTTGACCGTCTGCTCAGGACGAGGCGGTCAGCCTGGACACGATCAGCGGCGCGAGCGCCGGGGCGGTGAACGCGGTCCTGGTCGCGGACGGCTTGGCCGAGGGCGGCCCCGAGGCGGCGCGCGACCGGCTCCGCCGTTTCTGGACGCAGGTCGCCCATGCCGGGCCGCATCTGACGGGGCCGCGGCGCTGCTTGAGTTCTCGACCCGCCTTGCCTCGCCCTATCAGCTCAATCCGCTCGGGATCAATCCGATGCGCGGCCTGCTGGCGCAGGACGTGGATTTCGACCGGCTGCGCGCCGCCTCGCCGGTGCGGCTGCTGATCGCGACGACGCGCGTCAAGGACGGGCGGCTGCGGCTCTTCCACGAGAACGAGGTTACGCTCGATGTGGTGCTCGCCTCCGCCTGTCTGCCGATGATCCATCATGCGGTCGAGATCGACGGCGAGGCATACTGGGACGGGGGCTACGCCGCCAACCCGCCGCTCAGGCAACTGGTGATCGACAGCGACGCCCGCGACCTCATCCTGGTCCAGCTGATGCCGGATCTGCACGCGGAGGTTCCCCATTCCACAAGGGACATCTCGCTCCGGATGCAGGAAATCGCCTTCATGACGTCGCTGCACAAGGAGATGAAATGGCTCGAGGATCTGCGCGCGCTGTGTCGCGAGACGACCGGCAACGACGCCGACACCTGCCGCAAGCTGCGGCGGCTGCGCTTTCACCGTATCGGGGCGGGCGACTACGTCGAGGGCCTGGATCATGAGAGCGCGCTGGACACGCGCAAATCGCTGCTCGGCCGCCTGTATGAAGGCGGCCGCCGGGCGGCCGACCAGTGGCTCGCCGATCATCCGGCCGACGAGGCGCTGGAAGCGGTGTTCGGCGAGGCGGTGCCGCTTCTGTCCTGACGTGTTTTGATAGGCGCGAAGCGCCGCGAAGGAGAATCGATGAAAAGAACTTTCTCGCCCTGGCCCATGTTCGATCTCGCCTTGTCGGGCACCCGCCTCGCGCTCGACGCGCAGCAGGTCATCGCGCTGCGGCTGGCGAAACTGGCGCTGGGCGGCCCGGCGGCGACATTGGAGGCGACGACGATGATCACCGAGAAGGCGAAGGCGCTTTCGGAGAGCCAGTTCCTGGTGCTGTCCGCCGCCACGCGCGGTCAGCACGACAAGGCCGCCGAGCGGGTAATCCGGCTTTATCAGCGCCGGGTCAGCGCCAACAAGCGCCGGCTTGGCAGGAGCCTGACCGCGTTCAGCCGGCCTTCTTCTCCCAGCCACGGTCGCCCTGCTGCCAGTAGGTGAGATCGTGGCCCCCGGCCCTGGCCGCACGCCAGCGCGCGCGTGCGGCCAGGACGGCTTCCTCCTCCCGCCCGTCGAACAGGTCGGATACGCGGTCGAACACGCCCAAGTGGCCGCTCTCCCGCCCGTCCACGAGGAACAGGAACCGCGCCCCGTTCGGGGCCGGAGCCTCGTCGGCCGCCGTCAGCCAGATCGGCTGCAGATCGGCATCGCCCGTTTCCGCCGTGCCGTGCGGCAGCCAGTCCAGGTCGGCGGACGCCCAAAGGGCGGCGTCGAGCGCGCCGACCCGGGCCTCGTGCGCGCACAGCACCACGGCCCGTTGCCCCGCATCCAGCGTCCGCCCGAGCAGGCGCGGCAGCGCCGCATCCGGTCCGCTCGCGCGTCAGATGGTAGAACCCGATCTCGGCCATCCGCCCGGTCAGGCGAGGGGGTCGATGTCGGACTTCATCTCGTAGTGGGCGGCGACGAGGCGGTCGAGCAGCCGCACGCCGAAGGCGGTCGCGCCTTTCGGGTGCGAGCGTCCGTCCTTGTCGCCAGGCCGTGGCCGCGATGTCGAGGTGCGCCCAGGGCACGCCGTTGACGAACCGCTGCAGGAACAGCGCCGCGGTGATCGAGCCGGCCGGGCGGCCGCCGATGTTCTTCATGTCGGCGATCGGCGCTGTCGATCTGCTTCTCGTAAGGCGTCGGCAGCGGCATGCGCCACAGCTGTCTCGCCCGCCCTGCCCGCCGCGATGAGGGCTGTCGGCGAGCGCGTCGTCGTTGCAGAACAGGCCCGCGTAGTCGTGGCCGAGCGCGACGATGATCGCGCCGGTGAGGGTCGCGAGGTCGATCATGAAGCTGCGGCTTGAAGCGGTCCTGGCAGTACCAGAGCGCGTCGGCCAGCACGAGCCGGCCTTCGGCGTCGGTGTTGATCACCTCGATGGTCTGGCCGGACATCGGTTGACGACGTCGCCGGGCCGCTGCGCGTTGCCGTCGGGCATGTTCTCGACCAGGCCGAGGATGCCGACCACGTTGACCTTGGCCTTGCGGCCGGCGAGCGCCGCATCAGCCCGACGACGCGCCCGCGCCGCCCATGTCCCACTTCATGTCCTCCATGCCGTCGGCGGGCTTGAGGCTGATGCCGCCGGTGTCGAAGGTCACGCCCTTGCCGATGAAGGCGAGCGGCTTGTCCGTGGCGGGCGGAGCGCCGTTCCACTGCATCACCACCAGCGCGGCTCGCTCGGCGCTGCCTTGCGCGACGCCCAGCAGCGAACCCATGCCGAGCCCCGCATCTTCGTCTGTCCAGCACCTCGACCTCGAGGCCGAGCTCGCGCAGCGCTTTGCCGCGGCGCGGCGAGTTCTCGGGGAAGAGCACGTTCGGCGGCTCGGAGACGAGGTCGCGGGTGAGGCTCACCGCCGTCCGCGAGCGCCTTCAGCGGCGCCCAGGCGGCCTCGGCCGGCGCGGTCGGGCGGCGCCACCACCACCGTCGGGCGACTCGATAGACGGCTTCGACTCGGCCTTTTCCTTCGTGCGGTAGCGGTCGAAGCGGTAGCGGCGCAGCCGCGCGCCCAGGGAGATCTGGGCGGCTTGCCTCGTCATCGAGCCCGTCGGCCGCGATCGCCGCCTCGGGCTCGCGCGCAAGCGCTGCAACGGCGTGACCGCCTGCCTCCTCCAACACTCCCGCCGATTGCGCTCCGATGGCTTGCCGAGCCCGACCGCGACCACCCGCGACAGTCCGGCCCCGGGAGCCGGAGAATCGTGCAGGTCTTGCCCTTGCCGCCTTGGAACTCGGCTGCGCTCCATAGCCCGTCCGATTACCCCGCCCGTCGCCTCGTCGAGATCGCCGAGCAGTGCCCGTCCGCTCCATCCCCTCGCCGACCAGCAGCGCGAGAGAGCCGGATTTCGGCAGCCCGGGTGGTGAAAAGGCGACCTGCAGCATGCTCGAGAAACTCCGATGACGACGGGGGGACCAGCGCTGACGAGAATTGGCCCCGTCATGCCGCAATGCCATATCACCTTCCACGCTCTGCCCCGCAAGCGGAAGGCCGGAAGAGGGATCAAGTATGACCGAGCTGCTCGCCGCCGATCCGGACGGCATCGCGGCCTGCGGCCGCGTTGCTGCGCGCGGGCGCGCTCGTCGCCTTCGGCACGGAGACGGTGTACGGCCTCGGTGCGGATGCCACCGACCCGGCCGCGCTCGCTCGCGTGTTTAAGGCGAAGGGCCGTCCGCGCTTCAACCCGCTCATCTGCCATTATCCGGACGCGGAGTCGGCGTTTCGTCACGTCGCGGCAGGCGAGGCTGCGCGGAGGCTGGCCGGGCGGTTCTGGCCGGGGCCGCTGACCCTCGTGCTGCCGCGCGCGCCGGACTGTCCGGTGCCGCTCCTGGCGTCCGCCGGGCTGGACACGCTGGCGGTGCGGGTGCCCGCGCCCGAGACCGCCCGCATGCTGCTGCGGGCGGCTGGCCGGCCGGTCGCCGCGCCGTCCGCGAACCGCTCGGGCGCGGTCAGCCCGACCAGTGCGCGGCATGTGCTCGCGGATCTCGGAGGCCGGATCGCGGCCGTGCTCGACAGCGGCCCGTGCCGGGTCGGGGTCGAATCCACCGTGCTCGACGTTACGGGCGAGCGTCCCGTGCTGCTGCGGCCGGGCGGCGTGCCGGTCGAGGCGATCGAGGCCGTTATCGGCCCGGTCGGGCGGAGCGTGGCGACGGAGGAGGCCGGGCGGAACCTGCGCTCGCCCGGCCTGATGATCTCGCACTACGCGCCCTCGCTGCCGGTGCGGCTCGATGCCGCATCGGTCGGGGCGGACGAGGCGCTGCTGGCCTTCGGGCCGGCGTTGCTGGGGGCAGGGGCGGTCTTCGAGCTCAGCCGCGCGGGCGATCCGGCGGAGGCCGCGTCCCGATTGTTCGAGGGACTGCGTTGGCTGGACGCGGAGGGCGGCCGCCTCGGCCTGAGGCGGATCGCGGCGATGAGTGTACCGGGCGAAGGTCTCGGTCTCGCGATCGTGGACCGGCTGCGGCGCGCGGCGGCCCCGCGTTAGGGCGTCAGCTGTTGCCGATCAGGATGCCCGCCGCGAAAACCAGGGCCCCGGCCCACGATCACCTGCAAGGCCGCCTGCCACATCGGCGTGTCCATGTAGCGGTTGCGGATCCACGCGATCACCAACAACTCGACGATCACCACGGCCACCGCCACCGCGATCGCCAGGTTGAAATGGGCGTCCGGGATGAGGAACGGCAGCGTGTGGCCCATTCCGCCCACGCCGTCATACAAGCCGCAACCAAGCCGCGGACCAGCGATGCCCGTGTCCGGTAAGGGAGCCGTCGTTGGAGAGCGCCTCGGCGAACCCCATGTTGATCCCCGCCCCGATCAGGCCGCCAGGCCGACCAGAAAAGCGTACCGAGGCCTGGGTGGCGAAGGCCGCCGCGAATACCGGCGCCAGCGTAGAGACCGAGCCGTCCATCAACCCCGCCAGCCCAGGCTGGACCACCTGAAGCAAGAACAGCGCCCCTGCCCGTCGCCTCCTCTTCGCGCGCTCCTGCCGGCAGGTTCCGTTGCTCCAGCCCCGGCGGCCTGGCTAGTGGGGGCCGTTCCTCCTCCGCCAGGTCGCCCAGGAGCTTACGCACCCCGGCTTCCCACGACCTGCCCACGGCGCCATCGTTAGAAATGGCGCGTTTCCACCTCCATCGCTTCCCGCCTGTTTGTGCACCGCGTCCAGTCCCAGAGGCCGCGCCAGCCAGACGGGCGGCGCGTACGAAACCCCCTGATGTCCTGTCTGCGGATCAGGGGGATGTGGTCGCCGAATTTCTTCGGTATTGGTCGATGAGCCGGCGCGGTGCCCCTTCTTCGACCCGCATCTCCCCGAATTTTTCGGCCTACGTGGGTGGCTTTCCTTCAGCCCCTCCGCGAAGTCGGCGTAGATGCGCCCGTCCTCTTCTTCGTTGGTGATCGCCAGCGCGAGGATTTCCTTTTCCGCGAGATCAGAGAAGTTCCGCATCCGGCCAGTGTGGCGTCTGACGCGAAGAAGTCAACGAAAGCAATGATTTGCAAATGCCTCGCAAAAACCTCCCGGCTGGCCCTGCTGGCATCCGCGAGCCTGCTGGCATCCGCGAGCCTGCTGGCCGGGTGCGGTGTCAGCCCCATGCTGCCGGACTGCCATCCGGGCGCGGCCGCCGGACCCGACGGGGTGATGTGGGTCGTGCGCCAGGGATGGCATACCGAGGTTGCGCTGCCGGCCGAGGAAATCAGCGGTCCACTGCGCGGGTTCCGCGAGGTGTTCCCGGGCGCGCGCGTGCTCGCGTTCGGGTTCGGCAAGCGGACCTTCTTCACGGCGAGGGTCGAGACGCCGGCCGAACTGCTCATGGGACCGCTGCCCGGACCCTCGGTTGTGCAGGTCACGGCGTTGAGCGTCGATCCTGAGGATGCCTATGACGGTCCGGTCGCGGCGATTGCGCTGCCTCCGGGGGGCGCTTCCCGGCTGTCGGCCTATCTTTGGAACTCGATCGGCAAGACGCAGGCGGGCAAGCCGCGCCTGATCGCTCCAGGGCTGTTCCCCGGCAGCCTGTTCTACGCGGGGGCGCGCCGATACGGTCTGGCGTTCACTTGCAACACCTTCACGGCGGCCGCCGTCGAGGCGGCGGGATTTCCCGTGTCGCCTCGGGACGTGGTCTGGGCGGCAGGCGCAATGGAAGCGGCGGCAGCAACCGGCCGAGCGTGCCGGATGCCCGGCGCGGCCGGATCATGAGGCGCCGGATCAGCGGCAGGGTGGCGCCGTGCCATCGCTGCACACGGCCCCTTCGCCAGACGGCACGACGATGACGTGCGTGCGGGACGGCGGTGAGCCGCCCCCGAAACTGGAGCTGCAACCTGCCGCCAGGACGGCACCGCGAAAAGCGACCATCAAGGTCAGAAGCGTCTTCGGCCGTTTGGGATGTGTCATGGTCCGATCTCCCGTCCGTTTCAGTGCCGGAAGTGGCGGATGCCGGTAAACACCATCGCGATGCCCGCCGCGTCGGCCGCGGCGATCACTCCGGCGTCGCGGATCGAGCCGCCGGGCTGGATCACGGCGGTCGCGCCGGCCGCGATCGCCGCTTCCAGGCCGTCCGCGAACGGGAAGAAGGCGTCCGAGGCGACGACGCTGCCATGGTCAGCGGCTCGGGCAGCCCGGCCGCCCGCGCCGCCTCGGCGCCTTCGAGGCGGCGATGCGGGCGCGTCGACCCGGCTCATCTGGCCGGCGCCGATGCCGACCGTCGCGCCGTCCTGCGCATAGACGATGGCGTTCGACTTGACATGCTTGCAGACGCGCCAGGCGAACAGCAGGTCGGCCAATTCGCGCGCGGTCGGCGCGCGCTTCGTGACCACCTTCGCGCCTCGGGCGTCGATCCGGCCCGCGTCGCGCGTCTGCACCAGGAAGCCGCCCGCGACGCTGCGGATGCCAGACCCGGCGCATGCCGGGTCGGGCAGGCCGCCGGTGAGCAGCAGGCGCAGGTTCTTCTTCGCGCGAGCATCTCGCGCGCCGCCTCGTCCGCGTCCGGCGCGATGACGACCTCGAGGAAGATCGTCGGCGATCTTCGCGGCCGCCGCCGCGTCGAGCGTGCGGTTCAGCGCGACGATGCCGCCGAAGGCGGAGACCGGGTCGCAGCGGAGCGCCCGCTCCCAGGCCTCCGCCACGTCGCCGCCGATCGCGACGCCGCACGGATTGGCGTGCTTGACGATCGCGACGGCGGGCGCGTCGAATTCGGCGACGCACTCAGGCGGCGTCGGTGTCGACGAGGTTGTTGTACGACAGCTCCTTGCCCTGCACCTGCCGCGCCGTCGCGACGCCCGGCCGCGCCTCCGTGGCGTAGAAGGCCGCCGCGCTGGTGCGGGTTCTCGCCGTAGCGCAGCGTCTGCCGCAGCGTGCCGGAGACGCCGAGGCGCTGCGGGAAAGTCGATCCCCTCCTGGCGCGCGAGCCACCGCGATCGCCGCGTCGTAGGCGGCCGTGTGCGCAAACGCCTCGCGGCGAGGCGGCGGCGCGTGCAGCGCGTGCCGCCATGCGCGGCCATCTCCGCCAGCACGGTTCGTAATCGGCGGGGTCGATCACGACCGCGACACGCGCGTGGTTCTTCGCGGCGGCGCGGATCAGCGCCGGGCCGCCGATGTCGATGTTCTCGATGCAGTCTTCGGCCGGTGCGCCGGGCGCGACGGTCTCCTCGAACGGGTAGAGGTTGACGACCACGAGGTCGATCGGCTCGAGGCGTGCGCCTGCATCTGGCTCGTCGTGCTCGGGTGGTCGCGCGGCCCAGGATCCCGCCGTGGATCTGCGGGTGCAGCGTCTTGACCCGACCGTCCAGGATTCGGGGGAGCCGGTGTACTCGCTCACCTCCGTGACCGCGAGCCCGCGTCGCGCAGCGCGTGGGCCGTGCCGCCGGTGGAAAGGATCTCGATCCCGCGCGCGGCGAGCCACGCGCGAATGGGGACGCCGGTCTTGTCGGAGACGGAGATCAGCGCCCGGCGGGGGGCGACGAGATCGGTCATTGCGGCGGCCCTTCCGCCCGTCAGAGCGTCGCCAGCACCGATTCCGCCTTGCTCACCTCGAAGCCGCCGGGCGGCTCGACGGCGAGATGGGTGACCTTCACGTTCTCGGCGACCAGGGCGAAGCGCTGGCAGCGGCGCCGAGGCCGCGCCGCCCAAGTCGAGTTCGAGCCCGAGCGCCTGGTCAACGTGGCGGAGCCGTCGGCGAGCATGATCATGTCCTCGGGCTTCACGCCCTGATCCTTCCCCCAGGCGCCCATCACGAACTCGTCGTTGACCGCCATGCAGATGATCCGGTCGACGCCCTTGGCCTTGATCGCCTCCGCGTGCTCGATGAAGCCGGGCAGATGCCTGACGCTGCAGGTCGGGGTAAAGGCGCCCGGCACGCCGAACAGCACGACCTTCTTGCCTTTGAACAGCTCGTCGGTCTAGACTTCCTTCGGCCCCTCCGGGGTCGCCAACATCAGCTTTACGGACGGCATGGTGTCGCCGACCTTGATCGTCATGCTTCCTCGCTCGCTGCCTCCGTCTGGTCGCGCGCTCCTAGTCGGTACGGCATGAAGTCACGCGAGCTTGCGTCCGTGCCCGACCCACCAATCCGGGAATGCGAGCCCTAACCACCCAGCAGCGAAGACGCGCCTGTTTCTGACCGGACAGGTGCTGATCGCGATGCCGGAGATGGCCGATCCGCGCTTCGCCCAGAGCGTGATCTAATGTGCGCCCATACCGAGGAAGGCGCGATGGGCATCGTGCTGAACCGGCCGCTCGCGCGGCCGAGTTTCGAGGACCTCGTGGTGCAGCTCGACGTCGAGCCGCGCCTCCGGCGCGTCGCGTCCGGCTATGCACAGGCGGTCCCGTGGACAACAAGCGTGGGTTCGTGCTGCACACCGCCGATTGGACGGGCGATGGCAGCCTGCGGGTGACGAGGCCTCGCGTTCACCGCAAGCCTCGACATATTGAAGGCGATCGCCGGGGGCGGCGGTCCGCGGGAAGGATGCTCGCGCTCGGCTATGCCGGCTGGGGACCCGGCCAGCTCGACGCCGAAATGCATCAGAACAGCTGGCTTGCGGTCGCCGGACGAGAAGCTGCTGTTCGATTCCGACACGACACGAAGTGGCGGCGGGCGCTGGCCAAGCTGAGGATCGATCCCCTGCTGCTGTCGGGCCGGGCCGGACACGCCTGAGACGCTGCACCGCGCTACGCAAAGCGTGACCGGGCGGCCCGCCCGCCCCGAACCCGGTCCGGCCGGTCCGTTGCTCCACGCGCCGAGGCCGGCCCGAACAAAACCGGCCGGGCAAAATGGGGAAATCATGATGCGAGGCTGCTTTTGGCGTCCGCCATGACGATGGGGCTCGGATTGGGCCTGGCGGGGACGGCCGTCGCGCGGACCTCGCCGGGAGCGGGCGTCGGCACGGGCACCGGCAGCGCGGGCGCGACCGGCGGCGGAGCCGTGGGCGAGGCAAGACAGGGCGGGCGGCACCGGAACCGGCGACGGCACCGGTGGCGCACCGGGCGCCAGCGTGGGGACGGGCACTCCGGCCCCGGCACGGGCGGCGGGGCCTGGGCGCCGGCCAGACGGGAGCGGCGCGGGCAATTCGATGGGGACCGGCGCTGGCGGCGGCACCGGGACGGGCAGCGGCGGCGGCAGCGGCGGCGGCAGCGGCGGCGGCTCCGGGAAGTAGGGGGCTACCAGACGAAGCGCGGGATGCGGCCGCCGGCGCCAGGCCCGCTTCCCCGCGCCGCCGCCTCGCGGGCGCCGGATCGTGGCCCAGCGCCTCGGCATGGATGCCGCCGAGCACCCAGCAGGGGCGATACCCGCCGTCGCCGCGCCCGCAATGTCGGTGCGCAGCGCGTCGCCGACCGCGAGCACCCGCCGGCCGCCACGCCCAGCATCTCGAGCACCGGGCCGTAGATCGCCGGGTCGGGCTTGCCGACCGATCGCACCGCGCCGCCGAGCGCCTCGTAGCGCTGGGCCAGCGCGCCGGCGCAGATCACCCGCTTGCCGCCGCGGATGACCTCGAGATCGGGATTGGCGCAGACCATCGGCAGGCCTGGCGGCACACGCGCCAGCACCGGCGCGTACGGCGCGAGGTCGTGGACCGCTATCGTCGTCCGGCCCGGTGTTGAGCACGAAGCTCGCCTCCGCGGGGCGTGGCGACCGGCTCAGGTCGAGCGCCCTCGATGACGTTGCGGTCGCGTGCCGGGCCGAGATGGAACACGCGCTAGCCGAGTGCCGCGAACAGGGATCGTCCGGTCCCGCCGCGCCGCCGCGTCGCCTCGCCGCTGGTCAGCAGGGCGGTGTAGAGCGTCGGCGATGCCCATCGCGCGCATGCCCGCCGCGCCACGTCGGCCCGCCGCGGCGCGTTTGAGAGCAGCACCACCGCTTGCCGCGCGGCGAGCCGCTCCAGGCAGTCGACCGCGCCGGCATAGGGCGTGACGCCGTCATGGATGACGCCCCAGAGGTCGATGACGAAGCCGTCATAGCGGCAGCGAGCGGCGCGAAGCCGGTCAGGTGTCGCATGCATGCCTGGCAATGCGTTCGCCTCGGCGCCGACCGCCCCCGCAGCGAGGCGAAGCCCGCGCCCGCAGCGCGGCCGCGAGTTCGGGCTTGAGGCGCGGGATCAGCGCGGGGCCGGCATAGGCGAAGCGCCGTGTAGAGCTGCACCAGGTCGCGCCGGCCAGCATCTTCGGCAGCGCGTCCCGCGCAGTGGCGACACCGCCGCAGCCGATCAGCGTGAGGCGTCCCTGCGCCAGCCAGCGCGGCGCGGGCGAGCATCGCCGTCGAGCGCCGGAACAGTGGAGGGCCGGACAGCCCGCCGGTCTCGGCGCGCGCGGGCGAGCGGAGCAGGCGGGCCGGGCGAGCGTGGTGTTGCCAATGATCAGCCCGTCGGCCCCGGATTCGACGCGGTCTCGACCATCGTCCGCAGAGCGGCCTCGGCGAGATCGGGCGCGATCTTCACCAGGAGCGGCGGACGGCCGCGGCACCGCGCCGCGATCGCCTGAGGATCGGGCTCAAGCCGCGCCTCGCCCTGCAGGTCGCGCAGGCCCGGCGTGTTCGGGCGAGGAGACGTTGATGACGAGGTAGTCGGCCTGCGGCGCGACGGCGGCGACCAGCGCCGGATAGTCGCGTTCGGGCTCGGCGCCTTCCTTGTTGATGCCGATATTCGCGCCGAGCGGCACCGCCCGCCGCGCCCGGCCGCGCCAGGCTCGCGACGAAGGCGTCGAGCCCGCCATTGTTGAAGCCCATGCGGTTGATGATCGCGCGGTCCTCTTCCAGGCGGAACAGCCGGGGCCGCGGATTGCCGGGTTGCGGGCGCGGGCGTGACGGTTCCGGCCTCGACGAAGCCGAAGCCGAGCCGCGCCAGCGCGCCGCGGCGCCGGCGTGCTTGTCGAACCCCGCCGCGATGCCGATCGGGTTGGCGAAATGCAGGCCGAGCGCGTGACGGCGAGCGCGGGGTCGGCACGGCGGCGGCGCGGCCGGCGAGCCCGAGCCGCAGCGCGCCAGGGCGAGGCGTGCGCCTGCTCGGGCTCGAGGCGGCGCAGCAGCGGCAGGACGGCGGTAGCGAGCGCGGGCGTCATGGCGACGGCGTTCTGCCCGAGGGCCGGGCCGTTGCAAAGCGCGGGCATTGCGTTTCCGCTCGCAAGCCCCGATCTTCGGCGCGATGTATCACGAGCCCTACCTCGAGAAAATATCTGCCGATCGGCGCTGCACCGGCTCACTTTGGTCGGCCAGGGCGGGCGGCCGCCGGGCGGCGGAAGGACGGTCCCTGCCTCGCCCGGCTGACCGGCATGGACCTCGCGGAAGAGCGGGCGGACGGCCGGTTCCAGATCACTCCGGCCGGCCGCGCCCGTCACGCGAGCGAGAATCCCAAATGCCCCGCCGCCTGAAGGCTCAGGTGAGCGCCGCGGTCCGTACGTCCCTGCCGCTGCCCGCGACCGAGACGATCCGGCCGCCGTCGGCCGCCGAGAGCATCATCATATCGCCCTGCGCGAGCATGTCGGCCGCATCGCCGAAATAGCCGGGCGCCTCGACCGCGCCCAGCGGGTCCGCTGCCTTGTAGTGCCACAGCGTGAAGCCGTTGGCGGGCGAGGAGAGCACCGACAGGTTCCGGACGGCGAAGGCCATATGTCGCTTTCCTTCTGAAAACCAAAAAGGCCGCCGCCCGGAACGGGCAGCGGCCTCAAGGATTAAAGCCCAACGGACGTAGTTCGCCCGTTGACGAGACCGGGTTTAGCGGAGCGGAAAAGCGGCTGTCAAAGGATTTTTTTCCCAATTATCCCTTTTGACAAAGTGGAGGTGGGATTGGAAAACAGTTCTGAAACATCACTCGGAGTTCGTCTGCGCAAGCAGTTAGCTGTGGAGTTTGAGCCTTTCCTTGAAGCGGCCACTACTGGTGTCAATTCCGGCAATTCGGCCTTTGACGAGAACGTCTTAGTGTCGGTCCAAGATCATCTTGAGTCTCTGGAATTGCTTGTGATTCCATATCTGCAGCCCCGATTCGCAGGAGCCTGCCGATGTGGAGTGTTGAGAACCGCGCCCGCTATGACCGCAGCCGGCTGCGTTACCCCAGCGACCTGACCGACGAGGAGTGGGCTCTGGCCAAGACGCAGATTCCGCGCGCCAAACGAGGCGGCAACAAGCGGACGGTAGATGTTCGCGAGGTGATGAACGGCCTGATGTATGTGCTGAGCACCGGCTGCCAGTGGCGTGCGATCCCGAAAGACCTGCCGCCGCGCAGCACGGTGAACCACTATTTCTGCCGCTGGCAATACGACGGCACGCTCGATCGGCTCCACCATGCGCTCTACGTGCTCTGCCGTGAGCAGGCCGACCGAGCGGCCAGTCCGACAGCGGCCATCATTGACAGCCAGAGCGTCAAGAGCGCTGAAAAAGGGGGCGCCGGATCGATCCGCCGGGCTTTGATGGCGGCAAGAAGATCAAGGGCAAGAAGCGGCATGTCCTCGTCGATACCCAAGGCTTGCTGATGGATGCCATCGTGCATGCCGCCGATATGCAGGACCGCGATGGTGGCGTACTGCTGATGGCGACGCTGTTCGGAATGTATCCGTTCTTGCTGAAGCTCTACGCCGACGCAGGCTACCAAGGGCCGAAGTTTCAGCAGGGTTTGGCCCGGGTCTGCCGCGAGGTAAACGTCGAGATCGTGCGGCGGTGCGACAGTGGCAAGTTCGTGGTGTTACCCAGGCGCTGGATCGTGGAACGCACCATCGCCTGGTTGAACCGCTGCCGACGCCTGAGCAAGGATTGGGAGTGCCTCAACCGAAACGCGTTGGCATTCCTGCGCTGGGCGTCAGTTCGATTGATGCTGCGACGGCTCTGCAATGGCTGAAAATGATCTTGGACCGACTCTTAGGAATTAGGGACTTAGCCGGTTTTCTGGCGGATAGAGCGGTAAAAGCCTTTTTCTTCAGTCTGAAACCGACGTCCCTGATTGAATACCTCTAGATCGCGAACTTCGGAATTGAGCTTTTTTAAGTCATGATAGGTAAAGCGGACGATAATAGGTTTCTTCAGCGTCTTACTCTGATCGGCAAAACCATTACCCCAATCGGCTGCCTTTATCCACTGATATGCCTGGAGATAGTATGCGGGAGTTAGTAGATCAAACTGATCTCCTAGGAAGTCGAAGTAGTGAGTGATTGCCTGCCGCGCGAGGGACAGACGGCTTGCCCTCTCGATGATCCGTTCGATCTCACGTAAATCGGACGGATCATCGGACATTTTACGAGCTTGTCTGGCCCACGCCTTTGCCTTCCTGAAATCTCCCATGCGCAATGACTGCGCTTCATAGGCAGCTTCGGACTCCGCTCCTCTGTTAATCCCGGTAAAGGCATTAAGGCGAGCGACGGCAAGGCCGTAAGCCTCGTGAATGAACGCTTGCTCCAGCTTTGAGTAGCTCAGAGTGAAGTAGCCGACCGCGAGAGCTAACCTGTGATGGCGCCAAGACCGCCATTTGCGAGGTGGCATGCTAAGGTTTATGAGGTGGATGCGGATTGGGATCAGAAATCGCCTGAACGCCCGATACCAAAATCCTTGAGGAATTCTGACGCTATCCAGCGGAGTTAGTTCATCTCCAGGCAATCCGCGCCTCTCTGCTAACGGTCACGATCGAAAGCTCGGCACACCCTACTCTGCGCTATATCCTCGGACGAGTTAGCGTGGAGCGGAGGGGAGCCTTGACCGAAGATACTGAACTGTCAAAGGCGGAAGCAGGCGCCGGGCAGCCGAAACGCTGCGGCGAATGCTGACGACGCCAAGGAAGGTCTCGTCCAAGCCATCGCGAGCCAGCGACCGCAAGAAGGAGGGCACACAGCAGAAGCCGAAACAGCCCCCAAAAGGGGATTGTGCCTCGGATTGCTCCCGTTACAAACACGGATACATACGGGAGGATAGTTCATGACGCTTGCGGTTGCGATCAAGGCAGCCGATGGCATGGTCATTGCGGCCGATAGCCGGGGAACCATTGGCGACCCGCGCGGCCTGACTGCCGTCAATGATACTCAGCAGAAGGTATTTCGGTTTGGGAAGTGCGCCTTGGCCACCGCAGGGTCAGGAGAGCTTGCATTGTCTCTGCTGGACGAATTCGCCAAGCGGGCGCGGAACGAACCACAAGATACCGAAGAAGCTCTAGCAGCATTCAGAGAAGGGGCGCAAATATTCGATGATTGGTTCCGAACTATTCCTGTTCAGCAGCGACCAGGGGTGATGTTCTTGCTTGCTGGATACAGAAACGTCTCTGGAAGTCACGTTCCTGGGATTACCTGCTAACCAGCGAAACTTATTTCGCCCCGCAACTTGCTGGCAATTATCCTTTTATGATTGGCGTGCCACAATACGCAATTTACCTCTCGCATCGGTATTACGACCCGGCGATGACGGCTGATAATGCCGCCGCGCTCGCGGCATACCTCATAACTGAGACCACGTCGCAGGATCCGAAAGTCGGCGGCCCGATTAGGATGGCAAAAGTGACGCAATCTGGTTACGAAGAATTGACGGACGCCGATGTAGATTTCCTTATGAGGAAGAACGAAAGGCTTAATGCCCAACTCAAAAGATTTTTCTTGGAGGGAGGACGCTCGTGATGGTGGTAAAGATATGTGAGGGTGCGTACTTTATTCCGTCTTATTCAGAGCAGACCATCGCAGCCTCTTATTCAACTGGAACCACACTTCAAGGTTACGGAGCTTTCTGCCTCGAACCGGAGGGGCAGCGCATTGTGGAAGCCGAAGTTCTTTCAAAGCCACCTTCCGCGAACCCCCGACCTTAGCCCGAAGTTTTTCCGGCATCTCGCCAGCGCAGAAAGGCGCGAGCCAACTGCCTTGGCGTTTTAGGTGTCACTAACCCGCCGATACGTCAGGCGTTTGCCCTCAGCGCCGACCAGGGCGATACGAGCACGCTCGTCATCGTGGACCCCTAGCTTCACGCGGTTGTTGTAACGAAAGGCATATTCGGCCAGATAGCGGTCAAGGTGCTGCTCGCCGCAGTGCTGATAGATGCCGTTCATGCCGCGCTTGAAGATGCCGAAAAAGCCTTCGATGCTGTTCGTGTTCACGTCGCCACGGGCATATTCCTTGGCTGAGTGCTTGACGGTCTCGTGAGAGGCAAACTCCGCGCCGACCACGGATAGAGGTTGCTCTCGTCCGTATGCAGGCGGCTCTTGCGATCCGCCTTCGTGCGCAGAACTTCGGCCACGTTCTTGGCTGTGACACGAGGCATGGACATGGCGCGGACTTCGCCGCCGCGCTCGACCAGGCCGACAACGGGACGCTTTTCGGCGCCTTGCCCTTCTTAATGTAGGGACGGCCGCTGCGGTGCTTGCTTGGCGTGGGATTTCCTTCTTGCCGTGATACATCTCGTCCGCTTCCACGACCTTGCCCTCGCCGCCAAGCGGGCCGGGTTGGGATCGGCCATCATCTCGCGGATGCGATGCGCCATGAACCAAGCCGTCTTGTAGGTGACGGAGAGCATGCGATGCAGTTGATGCGCGCTCATGCCTTTCTTGCTGGCGGTCATGAGATGGACGGCCAGCACCCACTTGCGGAGCGGGACGTGCGAACGCTCCATGACGGAGCCGACGGTGACGGAGAACTGCTCCTTGCAGCCACGGCAATGGAACAGGCCGGCGCGATGCGCCTTGCCTTCCATGCGGAGCACATCAACCGAGCCGCAATGAGGGCAGAAGGGTCCATGCGGCCAACGGACTTCCTCTAGGTAGGCGCGAGCCGCCTCGTCGTCTTTGAAGATGGGGTTGTCGAGGTTGATCGTCATGGCCGTGCCCTCGCTTGACTTCCCGGCCTTTATGCTACGCTAGCGCTACTTTGTCAAAGGGATAATTGGGATTTTTTTCCCACCTCGTGCGTGCAAACCTCACTGGGTCAGCAATGCACGCCCGCGCTCCCATAAGTCGCCGACGACCTCGCCGGCGGGATCGGCACGCGCCATCGCGGCGGCTTGTCCGGCCCAGGCTTGCATCCGGTCCACGTCGCCGGCCTTGCCGGCCGCGTTGCGCATCCCTTGCGTCAGCCCTCGTTGCACGGGGTAGGGTGCTGGTGCAGGAACGTCCGAGACGGTGGCCGCTCGCACGTAGGCAGTGGCGATGCTTCGCCCGGCGCGACCGCTGAACGCGCGGCTGAGGGCGGTGCCCTCCGGCGGCGTGCGCGCGAGCGCATCCGCCCAGGCGGGATGCAAGTGCGCCTCCGGGCAGCGCAGGAAGCCGGTGCCGAGCTGGACGGCGCTGGCGCCGAGCAGCAGCGCGGCGGCGACCCCGCGCGGATCGGCGATGCCGCCCGTGGCCACGACGGGCACACGCACGGCATCCGCGACGGCTGGGAGCAGCGCGAAGAGCCCGACCGGTCCTTGTCTCGGCGGCGGTGGCCTCGAAGCAGCCGCGATGGCCTCCAGCCTCCATCCCTTGCGCCACTACGACGTCGGCCCCCGCTTCCTCTGCCGCGCGCGCCTCGGCCACGGTGCTGACGTTCGCCCACCACGCGATGCCGCGCCCCTTGAGGCGCTGGACGAACTCTGGCGGGTAGAGGCCCATGACGGAAGATACGACCGGGGGCGCTGCCGCCAGCAGCGCCTCGCACTGAGCGGCGAAGTCGGGCGGCGTCACGTCTCCGGCTTCGGGCGGCACTTCCGGCCCCCACCCGGCAAGGAAGGCGCGGATTTGTAACTCGTGCGCCGGATCACGCACCGGGGCGGGATCGGGGATCCAGAGATTGAGCTGAAAGGGACCGCTGGTGCCGGCGCGCACCTCGGCCGCCCAGGCAGCGATAGAAGCAGGCTGCATGAGAAGCGCCCCGCCTGCGCCGAGGCCGCCCGCGTTGGCGACGGCAATCGAGAGCGAGGGCGGGCAGGCGCCGGCCATGGGCGCGAGCAGGATCGGCAGGCGCAGCCCGAACCGGCTACAGAAGGCTTCAGCACGGGAGAGGGCGGATTGAGCGGTCACGATTCACGTTAACCGAACGACGGGTTCTTTGAAACGTCGGACGAACGTGTCGAAGCCAATCGCGACGGACCGCCACGCTCTCTTTCGTGCGCGTGGCGGTGGTAGACGCGTGCGCCTACCCCACGATGCCCTTCACCCGCAGCGGCCATTCCAGGCGCTCCAGGGCTTCCCGCCAGATGCGGGCGTCGCAGCGCTCGCTGGCGTAGGCGGGGTTGGGGACCATCCGGCGCTCTCCCCAGAGGCGCAAGATCCGGACGTGCAGAAGATCGATCCGGCGGCGGCGATACAGCTGGTCCAGGCATTTCACCACGTCGTCCGGCTCGCAGGGACGACCGATCAGGCCCTGGTTCGCGGTCGACCGCGCGCCGTCCCGCCGCGCGGCGAGTGCGCTCATGGTCCAGAACCAAGCTTCGGCGGCGTCCCTGAACGGCTCCGTCGGACGCCCGCCGGGCGCCCGGCCGCGCGGTGCGGGAGCGCCTCCGAACCGAATGGCGCGCGGGGCGGAGTTCGAAGCGGGAGTGGCCATGACGCATCCTTTTTTTGGCGACGACCGGTTGAACAGAATGAGAACTGACCTAACCGTGAGTTGCACACCGGTGCAAGCCAAAACGGTGTTTTTTCCTATTTTGTTTCCAAGGGCGTTCCGGTTAACTGTCCGTCCACCAACGATTCGAGAGAGACACGGCGGGGGTCGGTGCGTATGGCACGACAAAATTGGCGCGCATGAAGCATGACGATGTCTGGCGCGCGCTCGACACGCTCGCCGCCGAGAACGGGCTTTCGGCCTCGGGCCTCGCCAAGAAGGCCGGCCTCGATCCGACGACGTTCAATCCGTCGAAGCGCCGCATGCCGGACGGCCGCGCGCGATGGCCGAGCACGGAGAGCGTCGCCAAGGTGCTCGATGCGACCGGTGCGACGCTCGAGGCCTTCACGGCGCTTGTCTCTGGGGCGCGTGCGCTCGCGAGCCACGCGATGACGCCAGCCGCGGGGTCGGCCCGGCGCGTACCGCTGATCGGCTTTGCCCAGGCGGGCGCGGACGGGTATTTCGACGATGGCGGCTTTCCCTTGGGCGGCGGCTGGGACGAAGTTTCGGTGCCTGAGATCGGCGACCCGCATGCCTACGCGCTGGAGATCAGCGGCGCGTCGATGGAACCCGTGTTCCGGGACGGGGACACGGTCGTCGTCTCCCCCGCCGCCCCGATCCGGCGCGGCGACCGGGTCGTCGTGCGTACCGCGCGCGGCGAGGTGATGGCGAAGCAGCTCGCGCGGCGATCCGCCCGGCGGGTGGAACTCCAGAGCCTCAATCGCGATCATCCGGACTACACGTTCGAGCTTGCGAACGTGACCTGGATGCATCGCATCGTCTGGGCCAGCCAGTAGCGAGGCGTCCAGCGCAACCGTTTCGCGACGCCGGCGTTGCGAAGCGATGCCGCGCGCCGAGAGCACGCCCCGGGACACCTCGATCCGGACCTACCAGGCCCGGCGCGACTTCGCGGCGACCCCGGAGCCCGCGCCCGCGACGGAGCCGCACACCTCGTCCAGCACGATCTTCGTCGTGCAGAAGCACGCCGCGCGGCGGCTGCACTGGGACTTCCGGCTTGAGCATGGCGGCGTGCTCTGGAGCTGGGCGGTGCCGAAGGGACCGTCGCGCGACCCCGCCGACAAGCGGCTCGCCGTCCGCACCGAGGATCACCCGCTCGACTACGCGGATTTCGCCGGCACGATCCCGCAGGGGCATTACGGGGCCGGCACGGTCGAGACCTGGGACCGTGGTACCTGGGCGCCGCAGCTCGATGGCGACCCGCAGGCGGCGCTCGACCGGGGCGAGCTGAAGTTCACGCTCGACGGCACGCGGCTGCGCGGCAAGTTCGTGCTGGTCCGCCTCAAGCCCCGTCCGAAGGACCGGGCCGAGAACTGGCTGCTGATCAAGGAGCACGATCCGTTCGAGGAGCCGGGCACCGACGCGGCCCGGATGGAGGCGGAGACGCCCCTTCCGGCGGCTTCGTCCGGCACCGATCCGCAGGCGAAGCCCGAAAAATCCGCTCCGCCGGTCGCGGGCGCGGTGCGCGCGGATCTGCCGGCCGAGCCGCGCCCGCAGCTCGCGACGCTGGTGGATGCTCCGCCCGACGGGGCGGCCTGGCTGAGCGAGGTGAAGTTTGACGGCTACCGGCTGCTCGCCGTCAAGAACGGCGCGTCGGTCACGCTGCTCACCCGCAACGGCCATGACTGGACCGCCCGGCTGCCCACGCTTGCGCGGGCGGTGACAAAACTGTCCGCTCATGCGGCGGTGCTGGACGGCGAACTGGTCGCGCTCCGGGAGGACGGCGTATCGAGCTTCGCCCTGCTGCAACAGGCGCTGTCGGACGGCGTGGACCGCTCCCTGTTCTTCTATCTGTTCGACCTGCTGCATCTGGACGGCTGGGATTTGCGGCCCTGCCGCCTGATCGATCGCAAGAGCCGGCTCGCCGCGATGTCCGACTGGAAGAGCGCCTTGCGTTTCAGCGACCATGTCGAGGGCCGTACGGATGCGATGCGGCGGCAGGCCTGCGGCATGGGGCTGGAAGGGATCATCTGCAAGCAGATGGATGCGCCCTACGAGCCGGGGCGCGGCCGCTCGTGGGTGAAGCTGAAATGCCAGGGGCGGGAAGAGTTCGTCGTGCTCGGCTTCACGCCGCCGGCCGGATCGCGAACAGGCCTCGGCGCGCTGCATGTCGGCTACCATACGCCGGACGGCGCGCTCGAATACGCGGGCGGCGTCGGCACCGGCTACACCGAGCGCGAGCTCGCGGCGCTCCGCCGCCGCCTCGACGCCCTGGCCGCCGATCCGCCACGCGATCTGCGCTACTCCGGCGAGCCGCCGGACCGGACCATCGCCTGGGTGCGGCCCGAGCTGGTGGCCGAGGTGCAGTTCATCGGCTGGTCCGGCAGCGGCCGCATCCGGCACGCGACCTATCTCGGCCTGCGCGAGGACAAGCCGGCCGCCGACATCCTTCGCCCGCAAGCGGACCCGGAGGCGGCGCGCGTCACCTACACGGCCCGCAAGCCGCGCGGGATCGTGAAGGCGGCTGTTCCCGCGCGTCCGCCCGCGCGCCGCAAGGCTCCATCCCCCGCCGGGGATACGCCGCCCGCTTTGGTCTCGGCCAAGGCCGCCGCCAAGGCGGGCGAGGTGATCGAGGGCGTCAAGCTCACGCATGGCGAGCGGGATCTCTGGCCCGGCCTCAGCAAGCGCGACCTCGCGGAGTACTGGCGCGCGATCGCGGACCGGGCGCTCGGCGAGATCGCCGGCCGGCCGCTCGCGCTCGTGCGCTGCCCGGAGGGCATCGGCGGCGAACGTTTTTTCCAAAAGCACGCGAAGAAGGGCTTCCCCGCCGAGATCAGGGCCGGCGAGGCGGACGGCGCGCCGTATCTCGTGCTCGACGGCCTGCCCGGCCTGATCGCCTGCGCCCAGGTCGCCGCGATCGAGCTGCACGCCTGGGGCGCGACCGAGCGGGACGCGCTGCATCCGGACCGGCTGGTGTTCGACCTCGATCCCGGCGAGAACGTCTCCTTCGCGGAGGTCGTGCGCGCCGCCCATGACGTCCGCGAGAGGCTGCGCGGGGTCGGGCTCGAGAGCTTCTGCCGCACCACGGGCGGCAACGGCCTGCATGTGGTCGCGCCGGTGCGCCCGCGCGCGGGCTGGACCCACACACGCGCCTGGTGCCGGGCCTTCGCCGAGAAGATGGCTGCGGACGCGCCGGACCGCTACGTCTCGCGGCTGGCGAAGGTGGAGCGGCGCGGGCATATCCTGGTGGACTGGCTGCGCAACGGCCTCGGCTCGACCGCCGTCGCCTCGTTCTCGCCGCGCGCCCGGCCCGGCGCGACCGTCGCCATGCCGCTTGCCTGGTCCGACGTGACCCCGCGCCTCGATCCCCGCATCTTCACCATCGAAACCGTGCCGTCGAAGCTGAAAAAGCAGAAAAGCGATCCCTGGGCCGGGTTCGGGGCACTCGACCAGATCGTGCCCGAGGCCGATACTCCTCTCCGGCCTGTGAAAAGGAGACGGTGATGGCCGAGCGTCCCATCTGGCGCGGGCATCTGCGCCTCGCCCTCGTGTCCTGCCCGGTCGCGCTCTACAACGCGCGCCACGACCGCGCGACCTTGCGTTTCCACTTCATCAATCCCGAAACCGGCCATCGCGTGCGGATGATCACGCAGGACGCCGAGACGGGGGAGGAGCTGTCCCGCCGCGATCTCGTCAAGGGATACGAGTTCAAAAAGGACCACTACCTCATCATGACGGAGGAGGATTTCGAGAGCGCGCGCGTCGAGAGCTCCGGCACGATGACGATCGACAAATTCGTCCCGGGCAATTCGATCGACCCGATCTTCTACGATTCCAGCTACTATCTCGTGCCCGACGGAGACGCCGGGCGGGACGTCTACGCCGTGCTGCGCGAGGCGATCCGCAAGTCCGGCAAGGTCGCCTTGTCGCGAGTTGTGATCGCGCGCCGCGAGCGGGCGATCGCGCTGATGCCGTCCGAGGACGGGATGGTCGTGCATACGCTCTACGAGGAGCGCGACATCAATAGTCCGAAGGCGCTGTTCGAACGGGCGGCGGACATCAAGCCCGAAACCGACATGGTGCAACTCGCGACGCAGCTGATCGACCGGCAGACCGGGCAATACGATCCGGCCGACATGGAGGACCGCTACGAGGCGCGTCTGCGGACCGTGATCGACGCCAAGCTCAAGGGCGAGGGCGTCGATCTGCAAGCCGACGAGGAGCCGGATCGCGGCAACGTCATCGATCTGATGGCCGCGCTCAAGAAGAGCCTTGGCCAGAGCGCGCCGCCCGCCGGGAACGACGAAAAGAAGCCCGCCAGGAAATCCGCGGCCGCCCGCTCCAAGGCCGAGGAGGAGAAACCCGCGCGCGCCGCCGCGGCCAGCACCAAGCGACCGACCCGCAAGCGCGCCTGACGACCGCTCACCGGGCGGGCGGCGCTGGCGCAAAGGCGCCGTACGCCCGCTCGCTGGGGGCGAAGGCCGCGTAGGCGGTCCGAGGCGCGGGGACGAAATCCCGGTAGGCGACACGCTCGGGGACCGGCGGTGCGGGAGGCGAGGGGAGCGGATCGGCCTGCCCCCACGCCGCCAATACGCGGCGGCGATAGGCGTCGGCGAGATCGGGTGTCTGCGAGTGATACGAAGCCGCCGCGACCGGCCAGCTCGCCGATCTCGCGTGCAGTGCGGCGAGGAAGCGGCCGCCATAGGACGCATTGGTCGCGGGGTCGAACGCGGCGTCCAGGCTTGCGAAGGCGTCCGGATGGTGCAGCAGGTTGACCTGCAGGCAGCCGACGTCGATCGACCGCACGCCGCGCGCCTGCAGCCCCCGCACGGCGGCGATCGCTTCGGCCTTCGTCGCGAGGAACTGCCCAACGCCCTCCGCATCGATGGTCCAGGGCCAGGGCAGCACGCGCCCGGTGCGCGCATCCTGCCGGCCGCTCTCGACGCGGGCGATGGCGGGCAGCAGCCCTGGCGGGAGTCTCAGGCGGTGCTCGGCGCCGGAGATTGCCGCTGGGCACAGCTGCCAGTCCGGCTCTGCCGCCGACACCGGCGCGTAAGCGAAGGGCAGGAGCAGGACAAGCAAGGAGGCGCGGCGCATGACGGCGAGTGTCGCCGCAAAGCGTCGGCAAATGGCTAAAGGACCGGCGCGGCCCCTCTATCCGCGCAGCCGCCGCTGGAACAAATCCAGCGCAACGCCGTAGCACTGGAAGGCGAGCGCCGGGTCGTAGCGCGGCCCCTCGTCCCGCAGGAAGGCGTGCGGCGCGTTGACCTCGTGCCACTGGTAGGTCGTCCCCGCCTCCTCCAGCCGCGCCCGGATCGTCTCGCGTCCCGCGAACGGCACGTGCGGGTCTTGCCGTCCCCAGACGAACAGCACTTCGCCCGCGATCTCGCCCATCCGGCCGAGGCTGTCGTCCTGCTTGCCCCGGCCCAGGGTGCCGCCATGGATGTCGGTCGCATAGAAGCAGGCGGCCGCCTGCACCCGCCGGTCGAGGGCCGCGCGGAAGGCGAGATGGCCGCCCAGGCACACGCCCATCGCCCCGAGCCGCCCCGTGCAGGCTTGGTGGGAGGCGAGCGCATCCAGACCCGCGACGGCATCTGCGTCGTAGGCGGAGACCGGCTTTTCGTATTTCAGCGCGTTGCCCCGGTCGGTTCCCGACTTGTCGTAGGCGAGCACGGTCCCGGGCGGTTCATATTCGTGGTACACCTCCGGCACGCCGACGACGTGGCCGTGTCCGGCGAGGATCGCCGCCATCCGCCGGATCGGGGCCGTCACCTGATAGAATCTCGGAGAAGAACAGCAGGCCGGGATAGCGGCCCTCGACGACCGGGCGGAACCAATGCACCCGCATCGGTCCGGTCGGTGTGGGTACGTCCGTCGTTTCGTCCGTCCGGATGATCATGCGCGGAGCTCGCCGGCTTCGGTTTCACGCCTGCGCGTGGCTGGCCCAGGGATCGTACGAGCCGAAGGTCCAGACATTTCCCTCCGGATCGCGACAGGTGTAGTCCCGCCCGCCGTATCCCTGGTCCTCGATCTCCCGGAGAATCTCGGCGCCGCCTTTGCGCGCACGATCGTAATGCGCGTCGGGATCGGCCACGACCACGTAGCAGGTCATCGTGGCGCCTCCCGCCTCCTTCGGCGCGCGGACATACTGATCGTACGTCGATTGCCCGGCGGACCCGAGCATCACCATCCCGGAGCCGCCGATTGTGAGCTGCGCGTGCGCGATCGTTCCCTCCGGCCCCGGCACCACGAGGCGGCGCTCGAAGCCGAACACGTCGCATAGAAAATCGATCGCCGCCGGCGCTTCGCGATAGCGCAGCGCGGGAACGACGGTTGCACCTGCTGTCATGGGCCGTCCTCCGCAAACGGGTGAAGGCTACCAGACCGGCGCGCCGGCCGCACCCGTAGCTCTTCTAGCTCTTCGTGCGCGGGTCGTGCGTGTGATGCTCGTCCAGTTCGCCGCCCCCGCCGGACACCTGGCTGCGGCGCGTGTTGGTCGGACCGCCCGCTCTCGGGTCGGGCTCGGGCGGCGGCTCGGGCTTCTTCGCGTTCTGCTCGCTGCTGCCGGGGCCGCCGTGGTGGCGGTCGGCGGAAGGGGTCTTGTCGGGCATCTCAGCGGTCCTGCTTGTAGCCGCGATTGGTCGTGTTCTGGTGAATGTTGCCCTGATGATCCTGCTCGTTCAGGTTATCGAGCAACTCCTCCTTCTTCACCTCGGCCGATCCCGGCTTCGGATCGCCGCCGCTGCCTTTTGGGCTGCGGTTGGCGGGCGGAACGGGCGGTGGATGCGCGGACATGGGGAGCCTCCGGTTGCTCTTGGTCTTGACATGGAACGGGCGAGCGGCGCGGCGGGTTGCCGTGCTGTTTAGGTTGGCCGCTACGGGCGAGGCAGGTCAGGTAACGCGATCGGAGTAGGGCACTTCCGAAGTTTGGCGTAAGCCGAAATTGCACGTTCCAGTCGACCATCGCGCGCCTTCTCTGGCTTTCGGGCGCGCGTCTCTTCCCACGGATTGCCGCTTTTCGTACACGCCCAATCCCTTCAACCGTGAACAGGAAAGCAGCAGTAGCGGCAAGTTCAAGCTCGACGGCCCCAATGTCTTTGGCGAGTTTCACGAAGGACGCCCGGCCAATGTTAGCGAGCGGCCGAGTGCAAGGTAGTCGGTAAACGGAGTACCATCCTCCCCAGGCAGCCTGTTGCTCGTCTTCCTGTACTTGACCGAATGCAGTGGCGATTTCCATGCCGCGAGCCAAGTCTTCGCTGAAGGGCCCGTAATGCTTGTATTCAAAATGAAACTCCTCTCCAAATCCCGCTAGCTGCGTGAGGTAAGCAATCTTCTGCAAGCGGGTTCGGCCGACTAGTTCGCCTCCCGCGTCCTGAACGATACGGGCGGCGGCCAGGTGCGGGTCACGCTTTGCCATGATCGCTTCTCCCCATTTCTGTTCTCGTGATGTTCCGTATCATGGTTTTAAACTCGGTGTCATCCCGGAATATGTAAGCACGGCAAAGATTGAATGGCTCTGCACCGGCTACTACGGCCGAGACCGTAGCCACGTCCAGCACTCCGGACCCCGTCTGAATGTGCATTTGGTTCATCGGGGTTCGGCTTGTGTCGTAGCGGCGGTATGGAGCGCGCTCGTATTCGTCGGTGATTATTGCCCGCTCGCCAATCGAGATAGCCGCTTGGCACTCGTCCAGGGCGCTAAGGACGTTGCCGCAGATCAGCTTGATGCGGGCAAGGCGGGCTTTTCGGGTACTGCCGTCCTCCTTTGACGCTGGCGGGAATGCCGCCTCCACTTCTGCTCGGATGTCCACGCAACTCGGGAGGCGTCGATCTTGGAGACGCTTAGCAAGCGCCCTCAAATTCCGGTCGGTTGCTTCGGCCAGCAACGGCAGGGCTCCCCAGAGCACCGTATCGTCGAGCGCAAGGACGTGCTTAAGCTTCTCCGAGTCCCCCATGAAGCGAATGAGCGGGTGATTTGTGGGCAGACCGCTCGCTGCTGCCCGGCCTTCCTCGCTCAACCTGCGCAACTGGCACAACAAGGCGAAAAATGTGGTCTCGGCTCCCCGCGTTGCGCGGTGACCATAGACGTTCTGGTAGAGATGCAGGACCGCAACAACGTAGCTTTCGGCTGTTTGTCGTGCTTTCTGGCCGAGAACGAGCGTCTCGATTGATCCCGTCTGACCATCCTCGCTGCCAGTGTTGACCGCCCCGACCTCCAGATTAGCAATTAGCCACGTCGCATCCACGTCGCTGCTCCGAACGCCTGTCATCAAGCGGTCGCGTTGCATGTAGTCCAGACGGTCCGCGTCGAACTGACTGGAGACAACCGAAGCGTACAGATTGGCGGGCTGCTTGGCCTTCACCATGTCAGCGACCTCATCAGCGAAGCCGCGGCCCATCTTCTCGTTTAGTACCGCGCCGATCTCGCCGCTGCGGATGAGCTCACCGCTCACATGCTCATGTTGCGCCATAATCAGCTCGAAATGCTCACCGAACCGCTCGAAGGCGTGGCTAAACATTCCGTGTCCAACATCGTGCAACAACGCCGCCGCAATCGCCACATGCGCTTGGTGCTCATCGGTATCGGCTACGCTTCGCCGGATGGCGCCCATAAGCTGCCGCGCGACATGGAAAACTCCGATGCTGTGGGCGAATCGGCTATGTGTCGCGCCGGGAAAGACGAGCTCGGAAAAGCCCAGCTGCTTGATGCGACGCAAACGCTGGAAAGGATGTGTCTGAAGGACACGCCAAAGCTCCTGCTCAAGCTGACGCTGCGCGCGATCGTATGGCGTGTTGCCGAAATCAATGAGATTGTGCACTGGGCAGCGGACGCGCTGCGGTTTTGCTGCTGTCATGTGGTGGAACGGAGATCGGTCCGGCTCGCCCGCCGAAAGTGTATCTCGGCCTTTCCTCGAACAGCCTGGAGAATTGCTCCTGTGAACAAGCCCAATGCCGGTCCTCCTCTCAATGGGGAGATTCTAATTTGTGGAATAGCGGTCGGAAACGCTGACGCTGAAGTTCACACCTGCCATCAAGCCCCTTCCACATACGGGTTCCTGGTCCCTCGCATCTGCAACCGGATCGGCGTTCCCGGCAGATCGAACGTCTTGCGCAGGCCGTTCACCAGATAGCGCTGGTAGCTCTCCGGCATCTGTTCGGCGCGCGTGCCGAACACGACGAAGGTCGGCGGCCGAGCTTTTGCTTGCGTGATGTAGCGGAGCTTGAGGCGGCGGCCGTCGATCAGCGGCGGCGTGTGGCGCTCCAGCGCGTGCTCGAACCAGCGATTGAGTTCGCCCGTGGAAACGCGCTTGTTCCAGATCTCGTAGGCCGCCCACACGGTCGGCAGCAGCTTGTCCACGCCCGCGCCGGTGCGGGCGGACATCGTGACGACGGGGATGCCCCGCATCTGCGCCAGGCTCGTCTCGAGCCGGTCGGCGATGGCGCGGCTTGTCGTCTGGCGATCCTCGACGGCGTCCCACTTGTTCAGCGCCAGCACGCAGGCGCGGCCCTCGCGCTCGATCAGCTTGGCGATCTGCAAATCCTGGTCGTGCACGCCCTCGACGGCGTCCAGCACCAAGGCCACGACCTCCGCCATCTTCAGCGCCTCGATGGACGCGCTGACCGACATGCGTTCGAGCGACGCCGCGATCCGCGCCCGCCTGCGCATCCCGGCCGTGTCCACGATCTCGATCCGCCGCCCCTCGTCATCCACCAGCACGGAGGCCACCGCGTCGCGCGTGAGGCCGGGTTCGGGGCCGGTGATCATCCGCTCCTCGCCGAGCAGCCGGTTCAGCAGCGTCGACTTCCCGGCGTTCGGCCGCCCGACGATCGCGAGCTTGAGCGGGCGCTGCTCCTCCTCCGCGTCATCCGTCGCCGCGGGCGGCAGGCGCTCGGCGATCTCGCGCATCAGATCGGCGATGCCCTCGCCATGCTCCGCCGACACCGCGACCGGCTCGCCGAGGCCCAGTTCGTACGTGTCCGCGACGGCGGCGGCGACGCCCCGGCCTTCCGCCTTGTTCGCGACCAGCAGCACGGGCCGGTCCTGCCGCCGCAGCCAGGCGGCGAAATGCGCGTCGGCGGGGGTGATCCCGGTGCGAATATCCACCACGAACACCACCAGATCCGCCTGCGCGACCGCCGCCGCGGAGGAGGCGCGCATGCGGCCGGGCAGCGTCTCGGGCGCGGCCTCCTCGAGCCCCGCCGTATCGACCAGCCGCACCTCGCGCCCGCGCAAGACCGCCTCCGCCTCCTTGCGGTCGCGGGTGACGCCGGGCGTGTCCGAGACGAGCGCCGAGCGCCGCCCGGCGAGGCGGTTGAACAGCGTCGACTTGCCGACATTCGGCCGGCCGGCGATGACGACGACGGGGAGCATCGGGCGAGCCTAGCGCAAGGCGAGCAGCTTGCCGTCGTCCGTCGTGACGTAGACCGTCCCGCCGGCCACCACCGGCGCGAGCGAGGCGGCGCCGGAGAGTTTTTGGCGCCCGAGGATCGCGCCGGTATAGGGGCTGACCGACAGCGCCTCCCCGCTGGTGCCGCTGACCACGAGACGGTCGCCGACCAGCACCGGGCCGAACCAGTAGAGCGGGTCTTCCTGCTTCTCGGGATCGTCCCAGCGCGGCAGGTCCGTGACCCAGGCGATGCGGCCGTCGTCGCGATGCACGGCGCCGATCTGCTGGTCCGTGGACACGACGAACAGCCAGTCGCCGGCGAGCCAGGGCGTGTCCTGTCCGGCGATCTCCCGCTCCCACAGGCGCCGCCCCGAGCGCAGATCGTTCGCGAGCAGCAGGCCGCCGAGCCCGATCGTGTAGACCCGCCCGTCCGACACGGCGGGCAGGCCGCGGATCGCGGAGAGATCGGAGATGCTGTTGCGGCCGCGGGGCGAGGCGAGGCTGTCCGTCCAGGACACGCCGCCGGTCTCGGCCCGCAACGTCGCCAGTTCCCCCGAGCCGAACCCCGCGACCACCAGCCCGTCCGAATAGGCGGGGGCGGGCTGGCCGAGGATGGAGGTCGCCGAGCTCGGGGCCTGGTGCTCCCAGAGCTTGCGGCCGTCGCTGGCCGCGAGCGCGAGCAGCTTGTCCTCGATGGTGACCGCGAACAGCCTTCCGTCCGCGACCGTCGGGGCGGAGCGCGCGGGGGCGCCTAGATACATCCGGTAGCGCTGCTTGCCTTGCGCCGGATCGAACACGACGAGTTGGCCGAGGCCGTTGACGGTGTAGAGCGCGTCGTTGTCGACCGCCATGCCGCCGCCGACATTCGGTACTGTCGTCGTCTTCGTTCGCGGTGGGCGCGCGCCAACGGCGGCTGCCGTCGGCGACGTGGAAGGCCGAAACCACGGCGTCGCTGTCCATGGTGAATACGGTGTCGCCCGCGATCAGAGGCTGCGCCATGATCTTCTGCCGATATCCGCCGCCTTCGCCGATATCCGCCCGCCAGGTCTCGCGCAGCGCCTGTCCGGCGCTGAGATGGCCCATGACATGCGCCGGATTGCCGCCGGTCTGCGGCCAGGCCGCGTTGCGCACCGGCGGCGGCAGCACGATCGTGCGCCCCGTCTCCTTGTCGGCCTCCATGCCCCGGCGCGTTGCCAGCACGGGTTCGCGCTCGCCTGGAAGCTTCTTTTTGTTCTCGCTGAACATGTTGTCGAACATGCTGCATCCGGCGGCGCCGAGCGGCAGCAGCAGGGCGGCGCGGCGTCCGAGCCTCGCGCGGGCCGTCTTCGTCATTAGGATGACCCGCCCAGACGCTCCAACAACCCGTTGGCGCGGGCGCGCACCCCCTGCGGCGCGGTCGAATCTGCGGTGATCCGCCGCAGCGTGTCCCTCGCTTCCGCCGTGCGGCCGGTGCGCATGGCGAGCAGCGCCTGCTGCTCCATCGCGAGCGCGTGCCAGGGATTGTCCGGCTCCGCCAGCGGCGCGAGCTGGGACGCGAGTGCCGCGGGATCGGCCGTCGCGACCCGGTGCTGGGCCGAGGTCAGGGTCGCGAGATCCCGCAGCAGCCTGTCGGCCGAGGCGTCGTCCGCGACCTGGCTCCACAGCGCCGTCGCGCCGGTCAGATCTCCGGCGTCGGCCTTCAGCGCGGCCGCGCGCAGCCGGGCAAGCGTCGCGTAGCCGTCCGGCGCTTGCGCCGCGACCTGCTCGAACCCGGCCAGCGCCTGCGGCCTCGCGGCGTCCGGCGCTTGGCCGGGCGCATCGGCTCGGTTCATGGCAGCCGTGTACTCCGTCGCGATCGCCGCGTCCTGCCTGCCGCGCCACCAGCGAAAGCCCTGCCAGGCGGCGGCCCCCGCCACGACCAGCAGCATCGCCGCCAGCAGCAGCACGCCGTAGCGCTTCAGCAGCGCCTGCGCCCGCTCCGCGCGGAGATCCTCGTTCACCTCGTCGAAGATGTCAGCCACGTCATCCCACCCGAATCTGGCGCCGCTCTCCGGACGGCGGCGGGCGCGGACCATAGACGCGCGGACCGGAGGGGGCAAACCGCGGCGCCGCGAAACGCTTCCTTCACGCTTGCCGCGCATACGAGGGCAAGATGCGGCCGCTCGCCCTCCTCTCCGTGCTGTTCGTCGGAGGCTGTGCCGTGCCGGTCATCCACCGCGACCTGTTCGACGCCGCCTATTCCCTGGCGACGGGCCGGGACTGCTCGATCGTGCGGCTCGACCGCGACGAGACCTATTGCCGCCCGATCGAGCCGCCGCCGGAGCCGCCGGCCTATTGCACCCGCAGCCTCGGCACCGTTGATTGCTGGCGCGACCCTTCCGCGCTCCGGCCGGAGCAGGCAGGGGTCGCGGACGGCCCGAGCACCCTCACCCCCGCGCAGGAAGCGAACCGCGCCCGGCCCTGGCCGCCGCTGTGAGCCGCGCCCCATCCTCGTTCACAGGCGCGCTGCGGCCGTGAGCATCCGCACCGAGACATCACGCATGAACGACAAGGCTGCCGCAATATCGGGGGTCTGCGCTGCCCTCTCCGGCAACCAGCCGGACGAGGCCAGGGAAATCTTGCGTACACGATATCCGTTCGTTCCAACGGTGAGTGCCGGACGCCGGTATTCAACCCGTCAAATGCTCGCGGTGTTTGTACGTGATGGTTTTATCGATCGGTATTCAGGCACTCGCCTCGTCTGTCCCCCCGCCCTGCGACTGATCTCCTCTCGGCTCCCGGTCGATTTCCCCTTCCAAACCAATTGGCGAATGAATGCGTGCCATCAGGCCTTCTGGGATCTCACTCCGACGGTCGATCACCTCATCCCGGTGTCGCGGGGCGGCGCCGACGAGGACAGCAACTGGGTCTCGACAACCATGCTGCGCAATTCCGCCAAGGGCAATTTCATGCTCGAAGAGCTGGGATGGTCGCTTTATCCGCCCGGTGACATCAACCAATGGAATGGCCTACTAGGCTGGTTCGTCAAACAAGCAAAAATCGATCATACGATCCTAGATGATCCCTGCCTGCGGCGATGGTATGGCGCTGCGAGGGTATCAAAGATCGATCTAAAGCTGGCGTGATCAGCCCTCTACGCCGACCGACAATGCAACCTGACGGCGGATCGCGGCGAGCTCGTCCGGCGTGACGCGTGAGGGAGTCGTGCGCAGCCGCGACTTGGAAGTCGTGGCGACAAGATGCGACACCGCCCAGCACGGCTTGCGGCACCCGTTCTCTGCCGTCGGCGCGATCGCGACCGACAGATCGGGAATAGCGAGCGTCGCGTCCTCGGTGAGCGGCACCAGGATCGCGTTCGGGTAGGAAGGGGCGAACAGGCCGTCATCCTCCACCACCACGGCCGGGCGTCGCTTGTTCGGCTCCTTGGGAACCGCGTCCCCGCGCCAGTCGGCCAGCACGATCTGTCCCGCGCGCAGGACGAGCGGGACGTCCTCAGCCGGCATCGGCGCGCGGCGTCCCCCAGTCCTCGTAAAAGGCCGCTGCCTTGGCGGAGGCCGCGACGCGCGCGCCAACCGTCCCGCTCGCCTCGCGGATGCGGGCCCGGCGCGCCTCCCGGGCGGCGCTGGTCGCGAGGTCGCGGAGCAGGGTCGCTAGTCCGACGCCCCGCGCCCGGGCCTGCGCCTCCAACTCACTCCGCACGTCGTCGTCCAGGCGAATGGAGATGGGAACACCCATAGCGCACCGTGTAGCTGGTCAAGGAATTACATCAGCGTAGTGTATCTTTCCGACGCAGGCAACGATTCATCGGCCCAGGAACACGCTCACGACCAGGCCCAGGACCGTCAGCCCCATCACGAGGGTCGCGGCCCAACCGACCAGCCGCAGCCGAAATCCAATCGCGAAGCGGCCCATAATGTCGGCGCGCGTCGCCATTCGCATCATCGTCGCCATCACGGGCACCGCCGCGACGCCGTTCAGCACGGCGCTCCAGTAGAGGGCGCGGATCGGGTTGAGCGACGAGAAGTTCATCCCCATGCCGACCAGTGTCGCGAGGACGACCGTCGCGTAGAACGCCTTCGCCTCCCGCCAGCGGCGCGAGAATCCGGTCGGCCAGCGCAGCGCCTCGCCGAGCGCGTAGGCGCCCGATCCGGCCAGCACCGGCACCGCGAGCAGGCCGGTGCCGACGATCCCGGCCGCGAACACCACGAACGAGAACTGTCCCGCGACCGGCCGCAACGCCTCGGCCGCCTGCGCCGAGGTTTCGATGTCCGTGACGCCGTGCGCGTGCAGGGTGGCGGCGGTGGTGACGATGATCGCGAGCGCGACGACGTTGGAGAAGGCCATGCCGACCAGCGTGTCGAGCTCGATCCGGCGCAGCGCCCCTCGGCCCTGCTCCGGCGCGCGCAGCAGTTCGGTCCGCAGCGGATGGACGTGCATGTCCTCCACCTCCTCCGCCGCCTGCCAGAAGAACAGGTACGGGCTGATCGTCGTGCCGAAGAGCGCGACGATGGCGGTCAGGGTGTCGGCGGTGCCGCCGAGGCTCGGGACGAGCAGGCCGCGCAGCAGGGCGCGCCAGTCGACATGCACGGACATCACCGCCGCGAGATAGGCGAACAGCGCGAGCGTCAGCCATTTGAGCAGGGAGACATAGCGCGCATAGCGCAGAAACACCTGCATGTAGATGCAGGCGAGCGAGAACAGCACGATGTAGGCCGCGCGCGGCCCCGGCACGAGCAGGCCGACCGCGTCCGCCATCGCGCCGAGATCGGCCCCGAGATTGATCGTGTTGGCGATCAGCAGCACGCCGACCGTCATGTGCAGCAGCCACGGCGAATAGTGCCGCCGGAGCACGCCCGCGATGCCGAGCCCGGTGGTCCGCCCGATGCGGGCGCTGATGATCTGGATCGCGACCATCAGCGGATAGCTGAGCAGCAAGGTCCAGCCGAGGGCATAGCCGAATTGCGCCCCCGCCTGGCCATACGTTGCGATACCGCTCGGATCGTCATCCGACGCGCCGGTGATCAGGCCGGGGCCGAGGACACGCAACAGGCGCGGCTTGGACGGACCGACGACGAGCGTGCGGTCCTCCGTCTCCGGTTCGCCGCCGTCCATCAGCGGAACCGCACGAGCCGGCCGGAGGGGCCGCCGAGCACCGCGCCGTCGCGCATCACGACCTCGCCGCGCAGGATGGTCGCGACCGGCCAGCCCGTGACCTGCATGCCATCGAACGGCGTCCAGCCGGAGGGCGAGGCGAGCCGGCCATTCTCGATCCGCCGCCGCGCCCCGAGATCGACCAGCGTGAAATCGGCGTCGTAGCCGCAAGCGAGCCGGCCCTTGTTCAGCGCGCCATAGACCCGCGCCGGACCCGCGCCCATCAGATCGGCGAGCCGCATGAGGCTGAGGCGGCCGGCATTGACGTGGTCGAGCATCACCGGGACGATCGTCTGCACGCCGGGCAGTCCGGCCGGGCAGTCCGGCCAGGGCAGCTTCTTCTTCTCGGGGTCGTGCGGCGCGTGGTCCGAGCCGACCGTATCGGCCAGCCCGTCGCGGATCGCGGCCCAGCTCGCCTCCCAATGCCGGCGGTCGCGGATCGGCGGGTTCATGACCCCGAAGCCGCCGAGCGTCTCGTACACGTCCGGCGCGACCTGGGTCAGATGGTTGACCAGGATCTCGGCCGTCGCGATGTCGCGGAAGCCGGGAAGATACTCGAGTTCCTCCGCCGTCGAGACATGCAGGATGTGGACCGGCCGGCCGGTCGCGCGGGCGAGGCCGAGGATTCGCCGCGTGCCGAGAAAGGCGCATTCCTCGTCCCGCCAGAGCATGTGGCTGGCGTAGGGATCGCCGCGCTCGAACAGGCCCTTGCGCGCGCGCAGCCGGTACTCGTCCTCGCTATGGAAGGCGACCCGCCGCGCGCCGGACCGGAGCACGCGCCCGATGCTCTCGTCGTCCTCGACCAGCAGGTCGCCGGTCGAGCTGCCCGCGAATACCTTGACCGCGCACACCCCCTCGAGCCGCTCCAATCCCCCGAGCGCTTCGATGTTGCCCTTGGTCGCGCCGACATAGAGGCCGACATCGCACCACGCGTCGCGCTCGACGCAAGCGCGCTTGGCCGCGTAGCTGGCGAGGTCGATCATCGGCGGCGCCGTGTTCGGCATGTCGAACACGGCGCAGAGGCCGCCGAGCACCGCGCCCCTGGTGCCGGTCGCGAGCGTCTCGATCCGGGGATCGCCTCCGGGAACGCCAGCATCGCGCAGGTGCACGTGCGGATCGATCAGACCGGGCAGCACATGCAGGCCGGCGGCGTCGATCACCGCCGCCGCGTCCGCTCTTGCGGGAACGCCGAGCGCCGCGATCCGGCCGTCGCGCACCCCGATATCCGTCCGCTCCAGCCCCCAGGGAAGCACGGCGACGCCCCCGCGCAGCAGGAGATCGTAGCGAGGCGGCATGGCATCGTCCTTCGACGCGCGCTTCGAAAGCGCAGAATCGCTCCACGGTATTGCGCATCGGTTACTGCGCGACAATGGCGGCGGCGGCTTGGCGCGGCCCCCTGGAACGCGGATATAGTCGCGTGAGGAGATAATTGCGCCGCGAAAGGACGGCTCTTGCCGATGAAGAAGGGAGAGTGGGTCATACCCCCCAACCTGCAGCCGGACCCGGCCGAGTACGATTTCGATCTCCTGTCGGCGCTGAACGCCGTCGTGCGCCTGAAATCCTACGTCCCGCACGACGCCTTCACCTCGTCCGTGCTCGGGACGGAGCGTGGCGGTAGCGGCGTCGTCATCCGGGAAAGCGGGCTGATCGCGACCATCGGCTATCTCATCACCGAGGCCGAGACGATCTGGCTGACCGCGAATGACGGCCGGGCGGTCCCCGGTCACGCCGTCGCCTATGATCAGGATACCGGCTTCGGGCTGGTGCAGGCGCTCGGCCCGCTCGGCCTGCCGGCGCTCGCGATCGGCAATTCGGATGATCTGGCGGTCGGCGGAGCGGCCGTGTTCGCGGGCGGCGGCGGCCGGCACCATGCGATCGAGACCAAGGTCGTGGGGCGGCAGGAATTCGCGGGGTACTGGGAATACGTGCTCGACGACGCGATCTTCACGGCGCCCGCGCATCCGTTCTGGGGCGGCGGCGCGCTGATCGGGCCAGACGGCACGCTGCGCGGCATCGGCTCGCTCATCTTGCAGCAGGGCGATGGCAAGGGACGGCGGCTCGACATGAACATGGTCGTGCCGATCGCCCATCTGGCGCCGATCCTCGACGATCTGCTTGCCTGCGGGCGGGTCAACCGGCCGGCCCGCCCCTGGCTCGGCATGTACGCCGCCGAGAACGACGATGCGGTGATGGTGGGTGGTCTTGCCGACGATGGCCCCGCCGAGCAGGCGGGGGTGGAGGCCGGAGACCAGATCCTGGCGGTGGACGACGTCGAGGTCGCCGATCTCGGCTCGTTGTGGCGGCGGGTGTGGGCGGCTGGCAGCGCCGGAGCGGAGCTGCGGCTCCGCCTGCTCCGGGACGGCGACACGATCGTGCGCACGGTCCGTTCGGCCGACCGCGCCTCCTTCCTGAAATCGCCCCGGCTGCACTGACCGCCGGTCCTCGCGAGGAGCACAGCATGGCCGAACTGACCGGCGCGATCGTGCCCGTGACCCCGTTCGAGCAGAACTGCGCCCTGCTCTGGGACCGGGACAGCCTCGCGGGCGCGGTGATCGACCCGGGCGGCGACGTTCCCCGCATCCTGGAAGGGATCGATCGGTCCGGCATGCGGCCCGAACTGATCCTGCTGACGCACGGGCATCTCGACCACGCGGGCGGCGCGGCCGAGCTGCGGCGGGCGCTGCGCGCGCGGGCGGGCCGTCCGGATGACGCCTCGCTGGTTCCGATCGTCGGGCCGGACAAGCGGGACAAGTTCCTGCTCGACGGCATCGCCGAACAGGCGAGGCAATACGGCATCGCGGGCCTCGACGACGCGCGGCCGGATCGCTGGCTCGCGGACGGAGATACGGTGGCGATCGGCGGGCACGTGTTCGACGTCCGGCACTGTCCCGGCCACACGCCCGGCCACGTCGTTTTCATCGCGCGCGCCGCGCCGCTCGCGGTGGTCGGGGACGTGCTGTTCCGGGGGTCGGTCGGCCGCACGGATTTTCAGTACGGCGACCACGCGGCGCTGCTCGCCTCCATCCGCGACACGCTGCTGCCGCTTGGCGACGACGTCGCGTTCCTTTGCGGTCACGGACCGGGTTCGACCATCGGCGCGGAACGGCGCACCAACCCGTTCATCCAGGGCCTGTGAGGCGCGGCGGAACGGCAGCCTCACGCCTGCAGTTCGGCCCGCACGGCGGCGACCAGTTCCCGCATGCGGAACGGCTTGCGCAGGAATCGCTGCTTGATCGGCTGCGGCTGGAAATAGCCCGAAACCAGGATGATCTTGAGGTCGCGCAGCGCGAGAGCGGCTTCGGCGAGCTCGATCCCGGACATGTCGGGCATCCGGACATCGGAGATCATCATCGCGATGCCCGGTGTCTCGCTCAGCAGGCGCAGCGCCTCCCGGCCGCCCTTCGCCTGGAGGACCGGGTAACCCGCTTCCTCGAGAAACTCGGCCACGATCTCACGCACGCCGGCATCGTCGTCCACGACCAGGATCGTTCCCGGCCGGGGGCGGGACTCCGTCCGTTCGCCGGCGCTCTCCACACCGCTGCCAGCCCTGGCGGCCCCTTCCCTCCGGAGCATCAAGCCGCCGACCCGCTCAGGAAATCGCCACCGGTCGTCATTGCGCTCCCTCGCCGGGATCATGCTCCGGCACGATCGGTGCAAACCAGGACCGAGGCTTCTCGATCCTAAGCGCCATCTCTGGGCCAATCCGATCGCTGGCGGAAATCACAACCGGCGGCGCGGACGATTTCGTCCCGGAACCGGAGCGCGAGGAGCGATCTCCGCGGCTGGTGGTCCGAGCGGACGGCCGATCCCACCGCAAAGTACCGAGATCGAAACGGGTTATTTCGCCCGCGTTTTTCTGTGGTTAAGAGCGCGCACCTGTAATGCAAGCGGGCAACCACCACCTGCACGGAACGTATTCAGACCATGAAACGGTCAGGGATCGAGGCAATGAGCTACAGCAACCCGTTCTTGAGCGCCTGGCTGAGCGCGGCCAATACCTGGTCGGGCGCTGGCCGCTCATTCTGGATGGCCGAGATGCAGCGCCAGCAGACCGCCATGATCGAGGAATTGGTCAGGCAGATGATGGATTTCTGGAGCGGCGGCTGGATGCGGTATTTCGACCGGCGCTGATCGCGGCGCATTAGGCTGCCCGCCGATCCCGCGCGGGCCGGTTCTCGACCAGCGCCATCAGCGTTTCCAGCCGGTCCGCCTCTGGGGCCGGCTTGTCCGGGCGCAGCCGGGCGACGCGCGGGAAGCGCAGGGCGACGCCCGATTTGTGCCGGCCGGAGAGCTGCGCGGCGTCGAACGCGATTTCGAGCACGAACGTCTTGTCCACCTCGCGCACCGGCCCGAAGCGCGCAACCGTGTGGTTGCGCACCCACTTGTCCAGCATCCCGAGTTCCTGGTCGGTGAAGCCGGAATAGGCCTTGCCGACCGGAACCAATTCTTCCGCCCCGTTCGCATCCCTGCGCCACAGCCCGAACGTGTAGTCGGAGTAGTAGCTGCTGCGCTTGCCGTGGCCGCGCTGGGCATACATCAGCACGGCGTCGATCGTCAGCGGGTCGCGCTTCCACTTCCACCACTGACCTTTCGGCCGGCCGGGCACGTAGGCGCTGTCGCCGCGCTTCAGCATCAGCCCCTCGATGCTGGCCGCGCGCGCGTCCGCCCGGATTTCGGCGAGTTCGTCGAGCGTCGCGAACGGGATCAGCGGCGACAAATCCATTCGCTCGGGCCGCACGCGCTCGTACCAGGATTCGAGGGCGCCGCGGCGGGCATCGAACGGCAGCGGCCGCAGGTCGGCGCCGTCCTCGAACAGCATGTCGTAGAGGCGCACGGCCACGGGATAGTCGCGCAGCATCTTCGCTCCGACTACCTTGCGGTTGAGCCGCTGCTGCAAATCCGCGAAGGGCGCGACCGCACCGTCCCGAACGACGAGCAGTTCGCCGTCGAGCACCGCCTCGAACCGCATGGCCTGCACGATTTCGGGAAAGGCCGCGGAGATGTCGTCCGCGCCGCGTGAGTAGACGCGCCGCCCCTCCTTCGTCGCCACGAGCTGGACGCGGATGCCGTCCCATTTCCATTCGGCGCGGTAGTCCGCCGCGTTCAGCCCGGCGAGGTCCGGCGCTTCCAGCGGGTGCGCGAGCATCGGCGGGCGGAATACCGGCGCGTGTTCGGGATCGGGTTTCGGACCGCGCCCCTCCAGCCACGCGAACAGCGGCAGATAGGGCGGCGCGAGCCCGTGCCATAATTCCTCGATCTCGTCAGGGTCAACGGGGAAGGCGGCGAGCTCGGCGAGCGCGATCTTGGCGAGCCGCGCCGACGCGCCGACGCGCAGGCCGCCGGTGATCAGCTTCAATAACGCGAGCCGGACCGAGGCGTCCGACGCATCGAGCCAGGCGCCGACGATCATCGGCAGGTCGGCTTTCGCGCTCCCTTCCAGCGTCTCCACGACCTCCGCGAGCGTCGGTGGGGCGGCGTTGGTGCGGTGCTCCGGCCACATCAGCGCGACCGTCTCGGCGAGATCGCCGACGTAGTCGTACGACCAGGCGAACAGCGTCGGATCGGTGCGGCTCGCGGCGAGATCGCGGATCAGCGCGGGTTTCGCAGCCGTCAGCGACAACTCGCCCGTGACGGCGGCGAGGCCGATGCCGCGATCCGGGTCGGGCTGGGTGGCGAAATAGCGCCGGAGCAGGGCGATCTTGGCGTTCCGGCCCGGCGTGAACACGAGCCGCTCCAAGAGATCGGCGAACGCGATCACGCCAGCGCCTCCGCCGCCTCGGCGGCGCGCGGCTCCTCCGGGCCGAGACCCTCGTCGTCCTCGTCGCCGTAGCCGACCAGCCGCAGCGCCCGGCCCCGTATGCCGCGCGCGCCGACGCAGTGGATCAGCGCCTCCTCGCGTCCGTGCGTGACCCAGATCTCGGGCGCTCCCACCTCGTCCACCGTGGCGTTCAGCTCGTCCCAGTCGGCGTGGTCCGAGATCACGAGCGGCAATTCGACGCCGCGCGACTTCGCCCGCTGCCTGACGCGCATCCAGCCGGACGCCAGGGCGACGACCGGCTCGGCCAGCCGCCGCGCCCAGCGGTCGGTGACGGCCGAGGGCGGGGCCAGCACGATCGCGCCGCGCAGATCCGCGCGCGCGGCGACCGTGGCCGGGCGCAGTTCGCCGAGGCGCACGCCCTGCTGCTCATAGACGGCGCAGAGCGGCGCGAGCGCGCCGTGCAGGAAGATCGGCTGGTGCCACCCGGCCTGCCGCAGCAGCGCGATCAGCCGCTGGCACTTGCCGAGCGCGTAGCAGCCGACGACATGGGTGCGGTCGGGGAACAGCGCGACGCTCGCGAGCAGCCGCGCGATCTCGTGCGCGGGGTCGGGGTGACGGAACACCGGCAGGGCGAAGGTCGCCTCGGTCACGAACACGTCGCAGGGGATCGGCTCGAAGCCGTCGCAGGTCGGATCGGGGCGGCGCTTGTAGTCGCCGCTGACCACGACCCGGCTGCCCCTGTAGTCGAGCACCACCTGCGCGCTGCCGAGCACATGCCCGGCCGGCGCGAGCGAGATTTCGACGTCGCCGACGCGGATCGCCTCGCCCCAGCCGAGCGCCTGCTGCGTCTCGCCCGCCCGGTCCGCTCCCATGCGCGCCCGCATCAGCGCGAGGGTGGGCGCGCTCGCGAGCACCGCCCTGTGGCCGGGCCGGGCGTGGTCGGAGTGGGCGTGGGTGACGATGGCGCGCTCGACCGGGCGCACGGGGTCGATATGGAACCCGCCCGGCCCGCAGCAGAGGCCGTTCGCGGTGACTTTCAGCCAAGTGTCGGGATGCGGCGGCATGGGGGATAGATGGGTCGGAGAGCGCGGGTTGCCGAGAGCTTCTATGGCCCGTCGCATCCACGGTTCGGGAGGAGCTCTCTCTCACGGGGCCGTGCTATGGTGCCGGGATGAGCGCGTCGCTGAAGCCGCTAACGATCGGGGAGTTTCTGGCCTGGGAGAGATCGCAGCCGCTCCGCTACGAGTTCGACGGCACGCAGCCGGTCGCCATGACGGGCGGCACCATCGCCGCCGACCGGGTCGCCCGGCGGCTGCTGATGAGCCTCGCCCGGCGGCTTCGGCCTCCGTGCGAAGCCTTCGGAGAGAATGTGAAGGTGCTGCCGGCCGGGCGAGTCCGCTACCCGGACGTGAAGGTGGCCTGCGGGGAGTTCGACCCCGGAGCCGACCACGTCAACCCGGTGGTGATCTTCGAGGTGCTCTCGCCAACGACCGAAATGACCGACCGGCGGGTGAAGCCGACCGAATACGCGTCGATCGCGACCGTGACGGCGTATGTGCTGCTCGCGCAGGACCGACCGGCCGCGACCGTGCTGCGGCGGGCTGCGGGATGGCAACCGGAGGAGTTCGAGGGCGCGACGGCGACGCTGGAGCTTCCGGAAATCGGCGTCACCATTCCGCTCGACGAACTCTATTCCGATCCGGCGAGAGCGTCCTGACGACAAGCTAGACTGATGGTGGATGGAAGTCTTGCGGGATCGAGGTTCCTGAGTCTCGACGTTTTCGCGCGCTAAACTTGTCTGTTGGATTTCGAAAGCGGGCGATGGTTATCTTCTCACCTGCGGAGCCTGGAAATGTTTGACCTTGTGCAGGCGAAGCAGGGCGGAGATATTGCCTGGAAGTTCCATTTCAGTAATCAAGTAGGTCTCGATCAACGGATTGTCTCGGACGTCCATCGCCGCCCGAACTGCGCGGTACTTGATGCACTGATAGACGCCGCGTTTAAGGTCGATCTCATTTGAGACTCTGGATTTGACCTCCAACAGAACGATGCGATCAGCACACTTATAGACGACGTCGATTCGATCTCCGGAATCAAGATTTGACTCGGTCTCCGTTTGGGCGCCGGCGAAAGATCCGTGGATCGCCTCCGGATGGTTCTTGACCCATTGGCGCAACTCGCGATGGAATTTTCCCTCTCCCGCAGCCCCGTAGTCGCGCCCGGTCTGAACGCCGTCTTGTTCTTCCCCGCGCCTCCGATCCTCGCGTTGTTTGTCGATCTGTTCTGTGGAAAGCACTGCGCCGAAAACCTTTCTGTATAGCTTGGCCCATTGTTCGGCACCATACGCATAGACCTCGTCTGCTGCGCTCCTGCAGGTCACCTCCCAGAGTTGCGGGTATTTCGTCTTGGCGTCCTGCTCTGCGAGTCTCGGCTTCTTGAAGCGCTTGGCCAGATATGCGCCTGCACCAAGACCTGGCTGGCGATCATTCTGGTTTACTACCAACACGTTGATCAATGGTGCGTCGGGAATGGCGTCTTGGATCCTGTTCATCAACAGACCGGCGACCCAACCCATGCGCGGTGAGAAAATCGTTCTGAATCCAGCCTCGTCCTCAAGCTTCTTCTTTAATTCGCCATAGAAGAGTTTGCCGCCGTCCAACGCTTCCGCGATCAGCCAGCGCAATGACGGCTCAAGCGCATGCGCCTGAATGTTGGCTGTAGTCGGCCGATATAGCGTGCGCTTAGCCATTTTCCGTCTCCACCACCCGCTTCCTCGCCTCCGTCGCCAGACGGTCGGCGCGTTCGTTCATTGCGTCGCCGGCGTGGCCGCGCACCCAGCGCCACTCGACCTCGTGCCTTGCGGCGGCGGCGAGCAAGGTGCGCCACAGATCCATGTTGGCGACCGGGTCGCCCGCCGCGTTGCGCCAGTTGCGCCGCACCCAGCCCGTGTGCCAGCGCGTCACCCCGTTGCGGACATACTCGCTATCGGTGTGCAGCACCACGCGGCAGGGGCGGGTGAGGGCGGCGAGGGCCTCGGCGGCGGCGGTCAGCTCCATGCGGTTGTTGGTGGTCGCCGCCTCGCCGCCGGAGAGTTCGCGCTCGCTGCCCCGGAAGCGCAGGATCGCGGCCCAGCCGCCCGGCCCCGGATTGGGCTTGCAGCCGCCATCCGTCCAGATCTCGACGGGCGCGGAAGAATTGGGCGGCGCGGCGTCCTCAGAGTCCGTAGGCATGCTCGTCCGAAGCGGTGAGGTGGAAGCGCAGGCGGCGCAGGTATTCGAGCGGGTTCTTGCGCGTGACGAGCGCGCCCGGCGGGGTGTTCAGCCAGTCGAACAGCCGGGTCAGCAGGAAGCGCAGCGCCGCGCCCTGGCACAGCACGGGCAGGGCGGCGCGCTCGGCCGGGGAGAGCGGCCGGCGGGCGTCATACGCCGCGAGCAGCGCCCGCGCCTTGGTGACGTTGAGCGCCATGTCCGGCTCGAAGCACCAGGCGTTGATGCAGATGGCGACGTCGTAGGCGAGGATATCGGTCGCGGCGAAGTAGAAGTCGATCAGCCCGGACAGCCTGCCGCCCAGGAAGAACACGTTGTCCGGGAACAAGTCGGCGTGGATGTGGCCCCTCGGCAGGTCGCCGGGCCAGCGTGCGAGGATCAGGGCGAGCGCCGCGTCGAGTTCGGCGGCGAGGCCCGGCTGCATCTCGTCCGCGCGCGGCCGGGAGAGGGCGAGCAGCGCGGGCCAGCCCTCCGGCCCGAGCGTGTTCGGCCGGCCCGGCGCGTAGCCCTCGCCCGCGAGGTGCAAGGCGGCGAGTGCGTCTCCGAGCGGGGCGCAATGCTCCGGGCGCACCCGCCTCGGCCAGACGCCCGGCAGGAAGGTGGTGACGGCGGCGCGACGGCCACAGAGCGTGCGCAGCGCCTCGCCGTCCCGCGCATGCACCGGCAGCGGGCAAACGATGCCGCGCCGCGCCAGATGCTCCATCAACCCGAGGAACCAGGGCAGTTCCGCCGGATCGACCCGCTTCTCGTACAGCGTGAGGATGAAGTCGCCCGTCGTCGTGCGCAGGGAGTAATTGCTGTTCTCGACGCCCTCGGCGATGCCGCGAAAGGCGATCAGGTCGCCGATGTCGTAGCCGGCGAGGAACGCGGCCAGCGCCTCGTCCGAGACCTCGGTATAGACCGCCATGCGCCGCCGGTCAGGCGAGCAGGGCGGGCAGCTTGAACACCACGTCCTCGCGCGTGACGGTCCGCTCTTCCGCGGTGATGGCGTAGCGGGCGGCGAGACGGTCGATCAGCGCATCGACGAGCAATTCCGGGGCGGACGCGCCGGCGGTGATGCCGAGCGTGCCGACGCCCGCGAGCGCCGACCAGTCGAGCGCCCCGGCATTCGGGATCAGCAGCGCGCGCGGCGCGCCCGCGCGCTCGGCGACCTCGCGCAGCCGCTGGGAATTGCTGGAATTGGCGCTGCCGATCACGACCACGAGGTCGCACTCCTCGGCGATCGCCTTCACCGCCGCCTGCCGGTTCGTGGTCGCGTAGCAGATATCCTCGCGTTTCGGGCCTTCGATCAGGGGGAAGCGGGCGCGCAGCGTGTCCACGATCTCGGCCGTATCGTCGACCGACAGCGTCGTCTGGGTGATGAAGGCGAGGCGGGCCGGATCGGAAGGGGTCACGGTCCGGGCTTCCTCGACGTCCTGGACGAGCGTCATGGCGCCGGGAGGCAGCTGGCCCATCGTGCCCTCGACCTCCGGATGCCCGGCATGGCCGATCATCAGGATGTGGCGCGACTCCGGCCCGCCCTCCGCGAAATGCCGCTCGGCCTCGCGATGCACCTTGCTGACCAGGGGGCAGGTCGCGTCCAGGTAGGTGAGATTGCGCCGCGTGGCTTCGGCCGGCACGGATTTCGGCACGCCGTGCGCCGAGAACACGACCGGAGCATCCTCCGGCACCTCGGTCAGATCCTCGACGAACACGGCGCCCTCGCGCTCGAGCTCCTCGACCACGGTGCGGTTGTGGACGATCTCGTGCCGGACATAGACCGGCGCGCCGAACCGGCGGATCGTCTCCTGCACGACGCGGATGGCGCGATCGACCCCGGCGCAGAAGCCGCGCGGGCCGGCCAGCAGGATGCGCAGCGGCGGCAGAGTTTGAGAACCGGACATGATGCGGGTCGGGTACCGGAGGGCGGCCGAGTTGTCCATCCCGTTCGCACGCAGTATGCCCGGACCGCCTGATTGCGCCCGCCGCGCGGAGTTTCCGATGCCCAACGCCCTGCTTCGCCGTTCGCCTGCCACGAATGATCCTTTCCTCTCCGCGCCCCGGGTCGCCGCCCTGCTTCTCCCGCTCTTCGCAAGCCTCGCGGGGTGCGGCGGCGCCAATACCGACAAATTCCCCCCTTCCTGCCCCCGCACCTCGATCGTCGGGAGCGCGGCCACCCTGACCCGCTACCGCGCCACCGCATCCGGCGGCGGCCAGGATGTGACCGATATGGTGCTCAACGGCCGGATCACAGGCGTCTCCGGCACATGCCAGCGCGCGGATGAAGGAACGCTTGATGTGGGGGCGACCATCGGGCTGGATCTGATGCGGGGGCCGGCCAGCCGGTCGCGAACCGAGGATGTGCCGTTCTTCGTCGCGGTGACCCAAGGGGAGCAGATCCTCGACAAGCGGGTGTTTCACGTCCGCGCGGACTTCCCCCCCAACACCGACCGGCTCCGGCTGAACAGCGACGAGGTGCATCTGACCTTGCCGATCAGCCCGGAGCGGTCGGGGGCGTCGTATGACATGCTCGTCGGCTTTCAGCTCACGCCGGACGAACTCGCGGCCAACCGCCGGAGCGAGCGCTAGTCCCAGGCGCGGGGGCCGCTAGGGGCCGATCTCACAGAAGCTTGAGCCAGGTCCGCCCGAGCGGACCCGAGATGGTTTCGCGACCAACTGATATCGCTGCATGCGACGGTTGGGGATTTTGGCCGCGGCGCAACTCGCAGCGAGGGCTGATGCCGCGCCGGGACGGACCCGCTGATATCATCGATCTGATCTATGACGCGGCCGTGGACGCCAGCCTCTGGCGGCGGGTGGTGAACCGGCTCGCCGACCTTTGCGGCGCCACGACTGCCCATCTTCTCAGCCAAAACTCCGAAACACGGCGAGTGATGGACATTGCCCGGAGGCGGACGCCGAGACCGTACGCAGCCATGCGGAGCACTGGGTCCACCATAACCCCGTGGGGGAAAGCGTGGCACCGAACGCCGGCAGGACCGGTGGTCTCGTCTGATGCGCTGATGCCGAAACGAGAGTTTGCCCGCACGGCTTTCTATAATGAATTTCTCCCAGGCGGAATGACGGAAGCGCTTGCCTCAAAGCTGTTGGCCGAGGGATCCGTCGAGGCGGGTGTCGCGGTGTGCACCGTCCCGTGCACAAGGGCGCGTTCGACCGGAGGCAGGCGGACGTGCTTGCAGAATTTACTCCTCACCTGCGACGCGCCCTGCGGCTGCATTCAGGCTTGCGGAAATCGACATGCAGCGCACGGCGTCCGCCGAATTGCTCGATCGACTCGGTCAAGCCTCCGTGCTGGTCGACGAAGCCGCGCGGGCTGTTCGCCAATCGCGCGGCCGAGGAAATCTTCGCCGATCGCGTTGGCCTGCATCGCAGCGCCGACGGCACTCTGTGCAACGGCCAGCAAGCCGAAACCAGCCGGCTTCACAGGCTCATCGCCAGCGCTGCAGGGAGCGCCGGTTTCGGCAGCGACACTGGGAGTGACCGCATCCGTCTGCCGCGCGGTGAGCGACGCGCGCCGCTCGGCATTCTGGTGATCCCGCTGCGCGCGGCGACCAACTGGCTCGCATGTCGCCGTCCCGCCGCGATCCTGTTCATCAACGACCCCGAGCGCACGAACAACCGAGTGCCGAACGCCTGCGGGGGACGATAAATTTTGCAAGGCGTTTTGATTTCAGCCGGTGCAGGTTACGGCAGTAGGGCTGCGCGGAAGAGTCATCGGGAATCCTGGACAGTCACTTGCAGGCAAACAGGTGACTGCGGTCGTCGATGGAGCTGGCGCGAAACCCAGGCCGGCAAGCAGGCGTCGAGGGATGATTGGAAGCTCCAAATGTGGTTCAACGCGCCGATCCAGTCGGCGGGCGCCCCGCCCGCTACCCGCATACCCGCTCTGGAGCGAGATCGGCGGGATCGACCGGCAGCCGATCTCGGCTCGCAGGCTGGTGAAATCGGGCCTGCGTCCGGTGGAGCGCCGCAAACGGCGCCCTTCCTGCCGGTCCTCACACCGAATTGGTTGAACTCCCGGCGCCGTTCGGTCATGGTCGCGATGTCCTGCGCATCCGGCGCGGGAGAGCGCGGCTTCGGCCGCCGCCGAAGGCGCAACCGGCCCCCGGAAACGCTCAGGCACAAGGGACCGCGCCGGACTTAAGGATCTCTGGAAAGCCGGTGGACCCGCATCCGCCGCACCGACGGAGTAAGGCGGCCAGGCCGCCGAATCTCTCAGGTTCCGCGACAGAGGGGGGCCGCCGTGCCGGCATATCGCCGGTGCGCGGTCCATGGCGGAGCCTGATCTTGGTCGAGAACGCGCTGCCCGACGATCCGACGCCCGCGATGCTGCGCACGACGCCGCTGGACAAGCTCCATCGCGAGCTGGGCGGCCGGATGGTGGCGTTCGCGGGCTACAGCCTGCCGGTGCAATACGATCCGCCCGAGCCGTTCGCCGCGCGTTGCCGCGGCGGCGTCCTGCCCGAGCACCTGCATTGCCGGGCGCGGGCGGCGCTGTTCGACGTCTCCCACATGGGCCAGATCCTGCTCGCCGGCGAGCGGGCCGCCAACGCGCTCGAACGGCTGGTGCCGGGCGACATCATCGGCTTGGCCCCGAACCGGCAACGCTACACGCTGTTCACGAACGAGGCGGGCGGCATCCTCGACGACCTCATGGTCGCCAATCTCGGCGGCGACCGCCTGCTCCTTGTCGTCAACGCCAGCCGCACCGAAGACGATCTGCGGCACCTGCAGGAAGGGATCGGCGACGACGCAAGCGTGACGTTGCTCGAAGACCGCGCGCTCCTGGCGCTGCAAGGCCCGGCCGCCGTCGCCGTCGTCGCCCGGCTCGCCCCGGAAGGGGCGTCGCTGCCGTTCATGGGGGTCGCCAGCCTGCGCCTCGGCGGGTCCGATTGCCTGGTGTCGCGCTCCGGCTATACGGGCGAGGATGGGGTGGAGATCTCGGTGCCCGCGACGGAGGCGGAGGCGCTGGCGCGGAAGCTGCTGCAATCGCCGGAGGTCGCGCCAGCGGGTCTCGGCGCGCGCGACTCGCTCCGGCTCGAAGCCGGGCTGCCGCTCTACAGCCAGGACATCGACGAGCTGACCAGTCCGGTCGAGGCGGGCCTCGCCTGGACCATCGGCAGGCGAAGGCGGATCGCCTGGGACTTTCCCGGCGCGCTCGCGATGCGCGACCAGCTGGAAATCGGCCCGCACCGCCGGCGGGTCGGCATCCGGCCGGACGGCCGCGCGCCGGCGCGGGCCGGCACCGGGATCGCGGCCGGGGACGGCACCGGCGCCGGGACGGTCACGTCGGGCGGCTTCGGTCCGACCGCCGGCGCCCCCGTCGCCATGGGCTACGTGCGCAAGGATCTCGTGGCCGCCGGCACGCCGCTCGCTCTGCTCGTGCGCGGCCGGGCGCTCCCGGCCCGGGTCGTGCCGCTGCCCTTCGTTCCCCATCGCTACGCCCGCTAGAGAGGAGGCTCCGATGCCCGAGACCCGCTACACGAAGGAGCACGAGTGGGTGCTGCTCGACGGCGACACCGCAACGATCGGCATTTCCGACCATGCGCAGGAGGCGCTCGGGGACATCGTGTTCGTCGAGCTGCCGGAAGCCGGCCGCGAGGTCGCGCAGGGCGAGGCGGTGGCGGTCGTCGAAAGCGTGAAGGCTGCGAGCGACGTCTATGCCCCGCTCGCCGGCACCGTGACGGAGGCGAATCAGGCGGTCGTCGATGATCCCGCGCTCATCAACTCTGCCGCCGAGGGCGAGGGCTGGTTCTACCGGCTCGAACCGACCGATCCCTCGGCCTTCGAGTCGCTGATGGAGGCAAGCGAATACGCGGCGTATCTGGAGACGCTGTGATGGACGCGCTGGCCGAACTGACGGCGCTCGAGGCGGGGGACGGGTTCGCCGCGCGCCATATCGGCCCGTCGGAGGCCGATATCGCCGGGATGCTGCATGTGGTGGGGGCGGCGACGCTCGCCGATCTCGCCGTCAGGACGGTGCCGCAGGCGATCCGGAGCAAGCGCCCGCTCAACCTGCCGCCGCCGCTTGATGAGGCCGGAGTGCTGGCCGAATTGCGCGCCCTCGCCGAGCGGAACGCGCGCGTCAAGTCGCTGATCGGACAGGGCTATCACGGCACCTGCACGCCGCCTGTCATCCTGCGCAACGTGCTGGAAAGTCCGGGCTGGTACACGGCGTATACGCCGTATCAGGCCGAGATCGCGCAGGGGCGGCTGGAGGCGCTGCTCAACTTCCAGACGATGATTTGCGATCTGACCGCCATGCCGATCGCCAACGCCTCGCTGCTCGACGAGGCGACCGCCGTGGCCGAGGCCGTCGCGATGGCGCACGCGGCCGGGCGCGCCAAGTCCGATGTGGTCGCGGTCGCCTCCGACCTGCATCCGCAGACCCGCGCCGTGCTGGAGACGCGCGCGCGTCCGCTGGGCTGGCGCATCGCCGCGTTCGCGCCCGGCGACATAGCGGGGATGGCGGCGGTCAGCCCGTTCGCGGTGGTGCTGCAATATCCGGGCACGACGGGCGCGATCCGGCCGCTGCACGAGGAGATCAACGCGGCGCATGAGGTGGGCGCGCTCGCGATCGTCGCCGCCGATCCGCTGTCGCTCGCGCTGCTGACGCCGCCCGGCGAGATGGGCGCGGATGTCGTCGTCGGCTCGGCGCAGCGGTTCGGCGTGCCGATGGGCTATGGCGGCCCGCATGCCGGGTTTTTCGCGACGCGCGACGCCTTCCGGCGGCAGATGCCGGGCCGCCTCGTCGGCGTCAGCGTCGATGCATTGGGCGCGCCGGCGATGCGGCTCGCCTTGCAGACGCGCGAGCAGCATATCCGCCGCGAGAAGGCGACCTCCAACATCTGCACGGCGCAGGTGCTGCTCGCCGTGGTCGCCGCGATGTACGCCGTGTGGCACGGGCCGGAGGGCCTGCGCCGCATCGCGCGCCGCGTCAATCTGCAAGCCCGGCTGCTCGCCGGAGCCGCGACCCGCGGCGGGCACCGGCTGCGGTCGGACAATTTTTTCGATACGATCGCCATCGAGACGGCCGACGCGGACCGGCTGATCGCGGCGGCGCTGGCGGCGGGCTACAATCTGCGCCGGATCGATCCGACCGGCGTCGCGATCGCGCTCGACGAGACGGTGACCAGGACCGATATCGAGAGCCTCGCCGCGGTCCTGAGCGGGGGCCTCGGCCCCGCGCCGCCGAGCCTCCCCGCTTCGCTGCTCCGGGGCACCGACTTCCTGACGCTGGCCGTGTTCAGCCGGTACCATTCCGAGCACGAGATGCTGCGCTATCTGAAGCGGCTGGAGGACAAGGACATCGCGCTCGATCGCAGCATGATCCCGCTCGGCTCGTGCACGATGAAGCTGAACGCGAGCGCCGAGATGGTCCCGATCACCTGGCCAAGCTTCGCCGACATGCATCCGTTCGCGCCGCCCGACCAGACCGAAGGCTATGACGCGCTCATCGGCAGCCTCGCCGCATGGCTGTGCGAATTGACCGGCTTCGCCGCCGTCTCCTTGCAGCCGAACGCCGGCAGCCAGGGCGAATATGCGGGCCTGCTCGCCATCCACGCCTATCACGAAGCGCGCGGCGAGGGGCGCCGCGACGTCTGTCTCATCCCGTCAAGCGCGCACGGCACCAATCCGGCCAGCGCCGTGATGGCCGGATACCGTGTCGTCGTGGTCGGATGCGATCGGGAGGGCAATGTCGATCTTGGCGATCTGCGCGCCAAGGCCGCGCGGCATGCGGACAGCCTCGCCGCCCTGATGGCAACGTATCCGAGCACGCATGGCGTATTCGAGCAGGACATTCGCGCGATCTGCGACGTCGTGCACGCGCATGGCGGCCAAGTGTACATGGACGGCGCCAACATGAACGCGCAGGTCGGCTTGACCAGCCCGGCCGCGATCGGCGCCGATGTGTGCCACCTCAATCTGCACAAGACGTTCTGCATTCCGCATGGCGGCGGCGGTCCGGGGGCCGGCCCGATCGGCGTCGCCGCGCATCTCGCGCCGTACCTGCCGAACCACCCCCTGCGCCCGGATGCCGGCCCGGCGACGGGTGTCGGCCCGGTCGCGGCGGCGCCGTTCGGCAGCCCGCTCATCCTGCCCATCAGCTACGCCTATATCCGCATGATGGGCGCCGCCGGGCTCACGCGCGCGACCGAGGTTGCGATCCTGAACGCGAACTACATCGCGACGCGCCTGCGCGACCACTATCCGGTGCTGTACACCGGCGTGGGCGGGATGGTCGCGCATGAGTGCATCGTCGACTGCCGGGGCTTCGCGTCCGAAGCGGGCGTGCAGGTCGAGGACATCGCCAAGCGTCTGCAGGATTACGGCTTCCACGCGCCGACCATGTCCTGGCCGGTGCCGGGCACGCTGATGATCGAGCCGACCGAGAGCGAATCTCGCGACGAGATCGACCGTTTCTGTGGCGCCATGATCGCGATTCGCGCGGAGATCGCGGCGATCGCGGCGGGGCGGATGGACCGCGCCGACAACCCGCTGAAGAACGCGCCGCACACGGCGGCCGAGGTCATGGGCGACGCGTGGGGGCACGGCTATTCGCGCGCGTTGGCGGCGTTCCCGCTGCCCTGGGTCGCCGCGAACAAGTATTGGCCGCCGGTCAAGCGGGTGGACAACGTCTACGGCGACCGCAATCTCGTCTGCACCTGCGCGCCGCTCGCGGCCTACGCGCAAGCGGCGGAGTAGGGCCGGGGCTTACCCGCGCCGCCATTGCGAGAAGCGGTGGCGGCGAAGCAATCCACGGAACACGCCGGGATTGCTTCGCCTTCGGCTCGCACGACGCTATGGCTTCACGCGCACGAGCCGCAGCGGGAAGGAGTTGTCGGCCATTTGCTTGAGTTCGATGTTGTCCCGCGCGGCCCAGACGATCTCCTGCTGGTGCAACGGGACGAAGGCCGACTCGTCGTGCAACAGCTTGGAGGCCGCGATGATGTCGGCCTGCCGGACGGCCGGGTTCTGCTCGACGAACATCCGTTCGAGCAGCGTGTCGAAGTCCGGGTTGGAGTAGCCGCCGATGTTGAACACGCCGCGCGTGCCGTCTCGGGTGCCGGCCAGGTTGTAGAGCGCGCTGAAGGCATCGTAGGTGTTCGGCAACCAGCCCAGCATGAAGAAGCTCGTTTCGTATCTCGGCCCGCTGATGCGCGCGAAGAAGCGCATGCGCGGCTGGATGTTCAGCGTCAGGCGGACGCCGATCCGGGCCAGCATCGGCGCGAGCGAGCGGCAGATCGCCTCGTCGTCCACGTAGCGATCGTCCGGACAGTCGAGCGTCACACCGAACCCGTCCTTGTAGCCCGCCTCCGCCAGCAGTTCGCGGGCGTGCGCGGGGTCGTAGGGCCAGCGCACGTCGGATTTCGCCGTGTAGCCGTTGATACCGGGACCGTAGAGCAATCCGGTCGGATGCGACTGACCACGCATGATTCGTTCATGGATCGCTTGAATGTCGATCGCCTCGTAAAACGCCTGGCGTACCCGCCGGTCCTTGAACGGATTGCGGTCCCGCACGTCCGAATGGAGCAGCACGTCGCGTGACTGGTCGAAACCGAGAAAGATCGTGCGCAGCTCCGGCCCCCTGATCAGGCGCACATCCGGGGTTTCGGCAATCCGTTGCATGTACTGGGGCGGCACGCTGTAGATCATGGCGACGTCGCCGGACAGCAGAGCGGCGACGCGGGTCGAGGCATTGCCGATCACGTCGAATTCGACCTGGGTCAGATTGTGCTGGGGCGTATCCCACCAGTTCGGGTTGTTGACGAGTGTGGTGCGCCGGTCGGGTTCCCGGCTCGCCAGGATGAACGGGCCGGTACCGTTGGCGTGGCGGCTTGCGTAGTTCTCCTCCGACCGCGCCAGATCGGCGGGCTCTGTCGCACCGTGCGCCTCGCACCAGCTCTTGCTCATGATGACCCAGAACGTGATCCCGTCCACGAAGACGGGGTCCGGCACCACGGTCTCGAAATCCACCGTGAGCGGGTCGATCTTGCGGACGGCGGCGACGTTCGCGAACCACGGCCGGAGCTGGGACGTGGTACCGCTGGCGCGGCGGTAGCTGAACACGACGTCGTCGGCGGTGAACGGCGTTCCGTCCTGGAAGCGGACATGCGGGCGAAGGTGGAAACGCCAGATGTTAGGCGAGGGCTGCTCCCAGCTGATCGCGAGCGCTGGTTCGATCTTCAGCCCGGGATCACGGCGGACCAGAGGATCGTAGATGTTCTGCAGGAACGTAAGCAGGAACGTCTCGCTCCGCGAATAGGGGTCCATGGAGTTGACGTCGCCATCGCTCGCCCACCGGAAGAGGGCGGCGTCGCCACTCCTCATCCCGAACGACAGGAGGATGAGCCCTGTACAGACGAGCAGGCGAAACGGCGACATGTCCGGACCTATGTGCGCGCAGTTCTACTGGCGAGTACACTAGCCCAGGTTGAGAAAATGCCAAGGGCGGCCACCGGCCGCCCCGACAAACCCGCATCAATGTTGCGAAAAAATCGACTTAAGCGGCCCGCTTGGCGGCAAGGGCCGAGGGCATCTGCGCGATCGCCTGATCGATCAGCCCTGCATCGGCATCCGGCGTCAGCGTGCTCGCGATCACGCCGCGGGCGGCTGTGGTCGCGATCTCCGCCGCGGTGACGCGCACCTCGTCCACGGCGGCCTTTTCGGCGGCGGCGATCCGGTCGATCGCCATCTGCTCGCGCCGCTTGGCGGACGCCTCGGCGTCGGCCGCCGCCGTTTCCTGAACGCGCGCCGCTTCCGCCTTCGCACCCTCGATCAGCCGCTGCGCATCCTTGAGCGCGGTCTCCCGCCGCGTTTCAGCGTCCCTCAGCATCGCTTCCGCCTCGGTCCGGAGGCGGGACGCCTCGTCGAGCTCGGCGCGAACCCGATCGCTGTGATCGTCCAGAATTTTCCTGATCGCGTCCCAAAGCTTCCTGCCGAAGATGACGACGAACAGCACGAAGGCGACGCCGACCCAGGTGCGCGGGTTGGTCCAGAAGGTTTCCTCGTGGTGCATGGGCGTCGTTCCTCAAGCCAGGCCGCGGGAGGCGAGCGCCGTGGTGACCGCATCCTCGATCGCGCGGCGATCGGCGGACTGGCCGGTCAGCCGGTCCACCACGACCGTCGCCGTATCGGTCGCGACCTCGCGCATCGCGCCGAGCGCCGACTTGCGCGCGGCGGCGATCTGCTGTTCGGAGGCTTGGAGCTGCTGATCCAGCCGCTCGTTCAGCACGCGCGCCCGGTCCGCGGCTTCCTGCTTGGCCTTGTCCAGCGCGGCGTTGATCGCGGACTGGGCATCGGCACGCGCGCGCGCCGTCGCCGCGTTGACCTCGGCGACGGCGTTGTCGGCCGACACCTTGGCGCCGCGCGCGGCTTCGAGGTCGCCGGCGATCCGGGACTCGCGGTTCGCCAGCACCTCGGCCACTTGCGGCAGGGCGGAGCGCGAAAAGATGACGTAGAGCGCGAAAAAGATGATCGCGCCCCAGACGATCTGGGAGATCGTCAGCGGGTTCGCGAAATTGAGCTGCGGCATGCCTTCGGCGGCCGATGCGGCGGCGTCCGACAGCATCAGCAGCGTCGCCCCGGCAAGGCCGGCGCGGCAGGCGGGAACGATCCGGCTCGGCATGACGCTCCTTGTCATGATGGTGACCGGACGCACGCGCGCGTCCGGGGCATCAGGGACGAAGACGGTCAGGTGAACAGGATGAGGAACGCGATCAGCAGCGCGAACAGCGCGACCGCTTCCGTCAGCGCGAACCCGAGAATGCCGAGGCCAAACACCTGGTCGCGCGCGGTCGGGTTGCGGGCGATGCTCGAGACCAGCGAGGAGAAGATGTTGCCGATCCCGATGCCGACGCCGGCGAGTGCGATGACGGCAATACCGGCTCCGAGGGCCTTGGCGGCTGCGACGTCCATGGGTCAGTCCTTTGGCTTGGAGTGAGTGGGAGGCGGATAGGCGACCGCTGCGCGTGGCGGCGTCTAGTGCAGATGCACCGCGTCGTGCAGGTAGATGCAGGTCAGGATCGCGAACACGTAGGCTTGCAGCACGGCGACCAGAAGCTCGAAGCCGACCAGTGCGATATTCACGACGACCGGACCGACGGCGATCAGCGGGCCGAAGAAGCCGAGGCCAGCCAGCATGATCGTGAACGTCGCGAACACCTCGAACATGACGTGGCCCGCGACCATGTTGGCGAACAGACGGATGGACAGGCTGACAGGCCGCGAGAGGTAGGAGATGACCTCGATCGGGATGATGAGCGGCGCCAGCGCCTTGGGCGTGCCCGCTGGGAAAAAGTATTCCGTGAAGAAGTGGCTGCCGTTGTCGCGGATGGCGACGATGGTCACGATCACGATCACCATGATCGCGAGCGCGCCGGTGATGGCGATGTGGCTCGTGTAGGTGAAGGCGTAGGGCAACAGGCCGAGCAGGTTGCCCATCAGCACGAAGAAGAACAGCGTGAACACGAACGGAAAGAAGCGCTTGCCCTCCTCGCCGACCTGCGAGATGCACATGTCGTACACGAAATTATAGGAAAGCTCGGCCGCGGCCTGCAGACGGCCCGGCACGATGGCCCGGTCGCGCATGCCGACATAGAGCAGCGCGACCGTTAGCAGGCCGCCGATCACCATGAAGGTGTTGGCCTGCGTGAAGTTCACGGAATGGCCGAGCAGACCGAACGACGGATGCAGCCGGAACTGCCCGAGCGCGTCGATCGTAGGTTCTTGTGCCGCCACTCCCGAGGCCTCCCTGATCGCAAGCCCGGACGGGCCGCCGCCGACGTCGCTACACGCTGGAGGGCGGCCCGTCTCGCCTGGGCGCGAACATGCGCCAGACGTTGAGCACCCCCGCCGCGCCCCCCACAAGAACGAACAGCGCGATGAACAACGGCGCGGTGTGGAGCCAACGGTCCAGCGCCCAGCCGATGCCGACGGCGACCACCATCGCCGACAGCATCTCGACCCCGACGCGCAGGCCGATCCCCAAAGGGGACTGCCCGAGACCACCGCCCGCTTTCGGGCCGTCGCGCGGCGATGCGGGCTTGTCGAGCCCTCTGCGTCCGCGCGCGGCCCGCAACCGCTCCTCAAACGACGGATCCCGGTGTGCAGGACCGGGCTCGTCCGGGTTCTCGCTCATGTCCGCTCTCCGCAACGTGCTCCGAGGCCGCGATCGGCAGAGCCTATTGCAAGAAGGCAGGCGTAGCTAACCGGGGGTTACATGGGTGTCAAGAATGCCTGCCCTGTTTTGCGGCCGGCTCTCCCGCGACGGCGGCGGCGATGCGGGCGAGCGATTCCTCGCGTCCGAGTGCCGCCAGCGTCGCGTCGATGCCGGGACTCACGGTGCTGCCGGTCAGGGCGGCCCGCAACGGTTGCGCCACCTGGCCGAGCTTGAGCCCGGCCTTCTCCGCGAAAGTGCGCAGCGCCGCGTCGAGCGAAGCGGGCGAAAAATTCGTCCCGCCCAGGGCCGCTCCCAAGCCGCTGAGCAGCGCGCGGTTCTCGGGCGTGAGCAGCGCGGCCGCGCGGGCGTCGAAGGGCAGCGGTACGCGCCGGGCAAGGAAGGCGGCGGCGTCGGCCAGTTCGGCCAATGTTTTTGCCCGCTCCTTCAGCCCCGGCATCAGCGCGCGGATGCGCTCCGCCGCCGCGTCATCGGGCGAGACGTCGTCCCGTGTCGCCAGGCGCTGCATCACGGCAGCGGTCAGCCGCTCATCGTCCGCCCGCCGGAGATAGATGCCGTTGAGGTGGGTGAGCTTGGCGTAGTCCATCCGGCTCGCCGCCCGGCCGACGCCGCCGATGTCGAACAGCCGGATCGCCTCGTCGCGGTCCAGGATCTCCGCGTCGCCATGGCCCCAGCCGAGCCGCAGCAGGTAGTTGCACAGCGCCTCGGGGAGAAAGCCCTGCTCGCGGAACTCGAGCACGGATACCGCCCCGTGGCGCTTCGACAGCTTCGCCCCGTCCGCGCCGTGGATCAGCGGAATATGCGCGAACCGGGGCGGCTCCCAGCCCATCGCCTGATAGATCTGCACTTGGCGGAACGTGTTCGTCAGATGGTCGTCGCCCCGGATGACGTGGGTGATCTCCATGTCGTGGTCGTCCACGACGACGGCGTGCAGGTAGGTGGGCGTGCCGTCGCTGCGCAGGATGATGAGATCGTCCAGCTCCGCGTTGGCGACACGGACGGTGCCCTGGACGAGATCCTCGACCACGGTCTCGCCCTCGCGCGGCGCCCGCAGGCGGATCGCGGGCGGGACGCCGGGCGGGGCGTCGGCCGGGTCGCGGTCGCGCCAGCGCCCGTCATAGCGCGGCGGCCGCTTTTCCGCCCGCGCCCGCTCGCGCATCGCGGCCAGCTCCTCCTGCGTGTCGTAGGCGCGGTAGGCCCGCCCGGACGCGAGCAGCGCCCGGGCGACTTCCGCGTGAAGGCCCTCGCGGGTGGACTGAAACAGCGGCGGCTGGTCGGGCGAGAGGCCGAGCCAGTCGAGCGCGTCCAGGATCACGTCGGTGTTAGCGTTGGTGCTGCGCTCGCGATCGGTGTCCTCGATCCGGAGCAGGTATTCGCCGCCGTGATGCCGGCTGAACAGGAAGTTGAACAGGGCGGTGCGGGCGCCGCCGATATGCAAGAGGCCGGTGGGCGACGGGGCGAAGCGGGTGCGGACGGTCATGCGCCGCCTCTTAGCACGGCGTCCGCGTCAAGGCAGCGCCGCCGTCGCGCGCGACGATCCGGGTCAGGGAGAAGTGGGAACCAGGAAGCTGAAGCCCTGCGCGCCTTGACTATACTCGTTCAATGTCGCCCCGGAGACAGCGCTGCCGTTGATCGTCGCGCCCGTGACAAAGAGATTGCGGTCCGTGGCGCTGCTGCCGCCGTATGCGTCGTTGAGGAAGTTGACGGCGACGGTGTGGCTGCCGGGTGCGAGCGTGCTCAGCACGTCGAGCGTCTGCGTCTGACCCGCCGCGTGCGAGGCCGTGGCGGTCTGCGTGCCGCCGATCTGCCTGCCGTCGATGGAGACCGTGAACTGCGCGTCGCCGTTCCAGGCATCCTCGGAGACCTGGAGCGACAGGGTGTCGGACCCGCTGCCGATCATCCGCGGCGCGGCAGGTGCCGTCGTCGCCGGCGCCGTCGCGCTGCCGGTCAAGAACATCCCCGAAAGCGGAGTGGCGTCGGCGGCATAGCCCGGCGCTGACACGCCTGCCGCGTCGGCGATCGTCCTCAGCAGGCTGTAATGATCGGCTGGCTCGCCATACGTTCCTGGCGTGATGCTGGCGCCGTCGAGCACCGTGAGCACGGTGTTGTTGCCGGACCCGTCATCCTCATCGGAGGTCAGGACCAGAAGCGAGTTGTTTGCCTTGGCCCAGCTTGCATAGGCGCTGAGGTGCTGTTGCAGCCAGGCGTCGCCTTGCGCGACCGAGCCGTCGTGCATGTCGTTGTCGAGATTCGGGATGACGAAGGAGACGTCGGGGAGCTGCGAGAAGTCGCTCGGAAAGCTCGACATGTCCTTTTCGACCGAGGACTGCCCGAACGACTCCCAAGGATTGTGCTTCTGCGGCGAACCCGATTCGACGTAGCCGGTGAAGCTCTTGCCCGCTTGCCGCAGGGCGTCCACAAGCGTCGGTGTGCCCGAAAAATCATAGGTTCCGTCGTCGGTGATGCCCATGGTATCGCCCGCGAACAGGGCGAAGTAATTGGGCTCGGAAGGATGCGTGATCGCCGAATAGTTCGTCAACAACGCCCCGTTGGCCACAAGATTGTCTATGAAAGGCGCGTTCGACCGAAGCTCCGCCGGTGTATGGTTTTCCTCCACCACCACGACGACATGGTCGTAGTGAGGAACGGGTGTTGAATTGCTCATGTGGCACCTGTCGGCGATTTGCGGGGATCGCCCTGAGAGGGCGAACGGATGGGTAGCGAACGCTACCGAAGCCGCAATCGATAAGCAAACGCTAACACACGCAGAGCGCGAAAATCTCCACCAGCGGTTGTCTTCGCCACGGCGTTTCCGATCCTGCAATGGTTGGCCCGTAAACCCTGGCATGATGTCAGGCGCCCTGTTCGCGATCGGAGCGCCCGTCCCGGCAGGGGCGGCGTGGTTCGCGTCCCTCGTCGCCGCCGAGCGCGGCCGGTGGGCGCTGTGGCTGCCCGTGTTCATGGGAGCGGGCGTCCTCGTCTACTTCGCTTTGGCTGCCGAGCCGGCGTGGTGGTGGGGCCTCGCCGTCGCGCTGCCGACTCTCGCGGGCGCTGTCCTGGCGCGCCCGTTCCTGGTGCATCGGGCGGTCCTGCTCGCCGCCTGCGCCGCCGCGATCGGCTTCGGCTCGGCGCAGCTGGCGACCTGGAGGGCGCTGCCGCTCGAGCCCCTGCCGAAGAAAGCCGTGATCATCACCGGCACGGTGCGGGCTGTCGAACTGCTGCCGGCCGGACGGCGCGTCTCGATCGACAATGCGAAATTGGACGACGCGGAGACGCCGCTCCGGCGCTGGGTGCGGGTCCGGCTGCGCACAGGCGACGCCGTCCCGCTGGCGCCTGGAGATACGGTGCGGGTCAAAGCGCTGGTCCGGGCGCCGTCCCCGCCCGCTTATCCGGGTGGCTGGGATATGCAGCGCGACGCGTTCTTCAGCGGCCTCGCCGGGTCCGGCTTCGCGCTCGGCTACGCGGAGCGGCTCGATTCGGCGCTGCCCGGACGGCTCGGGGGCTGGGTCCAGTGGCTGCGCGGCACGATCGCCGGGCGGATCGCATCCGTGCTTCCCGGCGCTGACGGCGCGATCGCGACGACGCTGCTGACCGGCCTGACCGCCGGCATCCCGGCTCCCGACCGAGCGGCGTTCCGCGATTCCGGGCTCGCGCATCTGCTGGCGGTCGCGGGCCTGCATATCGGCATCGTCATGGGGGTGGTGATGGGCGGCACGCGGCGGCTGCTCGGATGGTCCGAATACGCGTCGCTGCACTGGCCGTGCAAGCAGGTCGCGGCGGTGGCGGCGCTGGTCGCGGGCGGCCTCTACATGATCCTGACCGGCATGCACGTGCCGATCATGCGCAGCTTCATGATGGCGTCGCTCTACACGGCCGGCGTGCTGGCCGGGCGGCGCGGCATTTCGTTGCGCGCGCTCGCGCTCGCCGCCGTCGGGCTGATGCTGGTCTCGCCGCAGGAAGTGCCGGGCGTCAGCTTCCAGATGAGCTTCTCCGCCGTGCTCGCCCTGATCGCCGGATACGAGGTGCTGCGGCCGCATCTGCGCCGCTTGCGTGGCGATGGCGGCCGGTGGCGGCGCTTCGTCCATCATCTGGCAATGCTCGGCCTCACCAGCCTGCTGGCCGGCACCGCCTCGGCGCCGTTCGGCGCGCATCATTTCGGGCACATCCAGCTCTATTTCATCCTCGCCAACATGGCGGCCGTGCCGCTGACGGCCGCCTGGGTGCTGCCGCTTGGCATGGCCGCGCTGCCGCTGATGCCATTCGGCCTCGAATGGCTGGCCCTGGTGCCGATGGGCTGGGGGATCGAAGCGATCCTGTGGATCGCGCGCACGACCTCGGCCCTGCCCGCCGCGACGCTCGACGTGCCGCACATGCCCGGCTGGGGGCTGGCGCTGGTCAGCCTCGGGATCGCCTGGCTCGGCCTGTGGCGGACAGGGTGGCGGCTCGCGGCGGTGCCGGTCCTGCTTGCGGGACTGCTCTCGCCCCTGACGACGCATCCGCCCGACATCCTGGTTTCGGCCGATGCGCGGCTGATCGGCCTCAGAACCGAAGCTGGATTGTTCGTGGAACAGGCGCAAGGCGCGGACAAGTTCACGGCCGAGGAGTGGCAGCAATATCTCGCGTTCGGCCACGCCGGAACGCTGGGCTCGGCCGGCGCGGCCGCGGTCGCGTGCCGGGACGGCGCCTGCCTGCTGCGCCCGCGCGCCGAGGGCCCGGCCGCGCTGCTGGTCCGCGACACCGGCCACCCGCCCTGGTGCGGCGAGGTGCAGGTGATGCTCTCGGCCGCTCCGGCGCGCGGCCTGTGCCCCAGACCCTGGCCGCGCCTGATCGACCGCTTCACGGTCTGGCGCCAGGGGTCGCAGGCGGTCTGGCTGCGGCCGGAGGGCGTGGTCATCGTCTCCGACCGGGCGGTCCGGGGCGAGCGGCCCTGGGTGCTGCTGCCGCCCCCGCGCAAACGGCCGGGCGAACCGTAGCCCTCCGCCGCTGTTGCAGGGGGATGCGCCAGTTCATTCTTCGCCTCATCGTGCCCACGCGCGGCAAGAGTCTCGCCGAGATCACCCCCGAGATCGCCGACTGGGTGGCCGGCCAGCGGATCGGCACCGGGCTGCTGACGATCTGGTGCCGCCATACCTCGGCGAGCCTGCTCGTCCAGGAGAACGCCGACCCCGACGTGCGGGCGGATTTGGAGGCGTTCTTCGCCCGGCTGGCGCCGGAGAACCCGGGGCTCTACCAGCACGGGGCGGAGGGGCCGGACGACATGCCGGCCCATATCCGGACCGCGCTCACGGCGGTTCAGCTCTCGATTCCGGTCGAGCGGGGCGGACTGGTTCTCGGGACATGGCAGGGCATCTACCTGTTCGAGCATCGCACCGGGCCGCACAGGCGCGAGATCGTCCTGCACCTGCTCGGTGATTGAGGACGGAAGCGGCGCCGCACCGGAGCCGGATAACATCCAGGCGAGGTCATGTTGCAATGCAGCATGGACGCAGCATATGCGGCTGGATGTTGAAGGACAGGACCATGCCGCTCGTCTCCGCACCGACACCGACACCGACCCGCCCCGTGGCCCTCGTGCTGGCCGGGGGGGTCGCGCTCGGGGCCTACGAGGCGGGCGCCTACGCGGCTTTGCACGAGTCCGGCGCCGATCGTCTCCCGTTCTGGATCGCCGCAAGCTCGATCGGCGCCGTCAACGCGGCGATCATCGCGGGCAATGCGCCGGAATGCCGGGTCGAGGCGTTGCGCGGCTTCTGGGAATCGATTGCGACACATCCTCTGCCGTTCGGCAGCTTCTTGCTTGGCCGGCCCCTCGCCGGCCCGCGCCGGGCCGCCTACAACCAGGCGGGCGTCGTGGAAGCGCTTCTGTACGGGCGGCCGGGGTTGTACCGGCCGCGCCTCGCACCCGGGCCGCGCGCCGGAGCCTCTGACGTGTCGGCGCTCTACGACCTCGATCCGCTACGGGAATCGCTTGCCCGGTTTGTCGACTTCAACCGGCTGAACGGCGGTTCCGTCCGGGTCAGCTTCGCGACGACCGACATCGTCACCGGCGAGCGGATCGTCTTCGACACCGCCAAGGAGCGCGTCAGGCCCGAGCACATTCTCGCTTCCTGCGCCATGCTGCCCGTGTTCGCCCCCGTCGAGGTGGGCGGGCGGCTGCTCGGCGACGGTTGCCTGTCGAGCAACACGCCGCTCGACCTCGTTCTGGATGACGCCAGTTCGGCCGACTTCACCTGCTTCGTGGTTGACCTGTTCGCGCGGGAGGGCAGCCGGCCGCGGGGGCTGGCGGCATCAGCATCCCGGGCCGGGGATCTCGCCTTCGCCAATCAGACGCGGAGCATATTGCAGGGACGACAGCGCGAATATCGGCTGAGCGAATTGATTGGCCGCCTCGCCGAACGCCTGCCTCCTTCTCTGCGCGACCATCCCGAGATCGCCCCGGTCCTGGCCGAAGGCCGCACCGGCGGCGCGGAGCTTCTCTATCTAAGCTACCGCGCGGCACCCGACGAGGCCGGTCTGTTGAAAGTGTTCGACTTCTCTTGCGGGACGCTCGGCGATCGCTGGCAGGCGGGTGCGGAGGGCATGTTGACCGCGCTCGAGAAACTGGGCGGCGAGAGCGGCGGCGGCCTCGGGCTTAAGGTCCAAGAAATTGCGGCCGCCATGCGCTCTCCGGGGTCCATTCCGGCCGAGGCGCCCGAGGCGAGGTTCGCGCCGACGGCCTGAGCGAACGCGGCAGGATCGAGGTCTCGTCCAACTCGGCCCCCCGATGCCGCAGACCCGACATTCGTCAGGACGAAGTCTCCTCGCCTTCGGCCTCGAGGTGCAGGTAATTGACGTTGAATTCAGCCACCTCCTTCAGCTGCTTCCAGCGCCTGATGACCAGGGTGCTCCCCTGAGAGAAAATAAGCCCGTCCTCGCGGAGCTGCTTCAGCACCCGGTTGACATGCACATTGGTGAGGCCGAGCGCATCGGCGACATGCATTTGCGTGACCGGCAGATCGCATTCGCCATCCTGCGCCAAGCCGGCGCTTTCGAGCCGCACATAGATCTCGCAGAGCAGATGGGCCACTCGGCTAAGGGCGGACTTCCGGCCGATCCCAGCCATCCATTCGCGGAACACGGCCCCGTCGATCAGCGTGGCGCGCCAGAGGAGGCGCGTGAGGCGGGGGTGACGCTCGGTGATTGTGCGAATGGCCCGATGGGGGATGAGGCCCAGGGTGCACGCCGTGATCGCGCCGATGCTGTGATCCATTACACGCAGCGGGAAGCTGTGCAGGTCGCAGATGTCGCCCACGATGTGAAACGACATCACCTGCCGCCGGCCGTCGGCCAGCATCTTGTAGCGGCATGCGAAGCCTTGGAGGATGAGACCGCAATCGGTGGGCCGGTCGCCCTCGCTGACGATGTCTTCGTTCGCGGCCACGGTTCGCCGGCGCGTCAGCGCCGCATCAAGGACCGATTTCTCTGCGTCGGAGAGGACCCCGATCCGTTCCAGGCTCCGGACCAGAGGTGCGATGTCCGTTCCGGATTTTGGCAATAGGCCGCCGGCAAGGCCATCAAGAGCCAACGCCGAGGCTGGAAACGTGGGTTTCAGAGACATTGGCGAGAAACGGACCATTCCGGCTTTATCGCGATACCTGCTGCGTCCAGTGCTGTCCAGTCCTCCTGGTGCGCCCTGGGCGGCGGCGGCGCCGGCCGTGATGCGGATCAGCAGGGTCGCCGATCAGTGCGGGAAGGCAGCGTTTGTGAGCCGTTGCGGTGTTGCGCCCGCCATTCGGATCGCGCGTTTGTGCGCCGGAGGTGAGCGGCGTGCGCGAACTTTCGACCCGGAAGCTTCCTTGTAGCGAGGCTATTCGAGACCCGCCCGGAACGGGCGTGTCACCGGGGAGGAGCTGAGATGGACGAGTTGAAGAACATGCTGCTGGACCAGTTGAAGGACGCGTTCAGCGCGGAGCGCCAAGCCATTCAGGGCATGAAGAAGGCGATGCGGAAATGCAGCGATCCTGAGCTTAAATCCGGGATCGAGGCGCATATCGCCCAGAGCGAGGATCAGAGGGAGCGGGTCGAGCAGGCGCTGCAGCAACTCGGGGGACGGCCTGGCCGCAAGGTGTGCGAGGCGATGCGCGGGTTGGTCGAGGAAGCTCAGCACGAACTCGAGGAGCACGACCAGGGTCCGGTCCTCGACCTCGTCATTGTCGCGAGCCAGCAGAGGGTCGAGCATTACGAAATCGCTGCTTACGGAACAATGGTCGAGCTCTCGAAGGCGATGGGCGAACAGGAGGTTTCGGAGTTGCTGGCCGGCATCCTCGCCGAAGAGAAACAACAGGACGAGAAACTGACCGAGGTTACACGTAGCAATCTCCTGCCCACCGCGATGAGCGCGGGACAGGCCGAAGGCGATGAGGAGGAGGACGGCGAGGACGAGGGGGGAAGCGGGAGCAAGCGGGGCAAAGCCGGCCGGTCGAAAAAACGCGGCGCGTAACGGGCCGAAACGGGGTTGCCGCGCCCGCTGGCACCCCGTGCCTACACGTGTCCTGGGAGTTCCACGCGGGGAGGGGGTGCCATGCCGACCGAGCCACCATCGACGGCTGGAGAGAGCAGGACGCTGGTCGCGGTTTTCGGCTCCGAGGAGGCCGCGACCGCCGCGTCTCGCGCGCTCGAGGAAGGAGGGATTGCAGCGGCCCGGATCCGGCGTTTTCCCGGTGCAAAGGGCGCGACGGCCTTTGCACCGGGCGAGCAGAACTCAGGCAGCTTGATGGACTGGCTGCTCGGCGAGGAAGCGCCCGTCCGGGACAAGTCTATCTATAGCCGCGGTGGCGGCAGTCATGTCCTTGCGATCACGACCGGGCCGGGCGAACACCTGAAGGTCGCGGAGGTTCTTCGCGCCTGCGGCCCGGCCACGATCGAGGAGTTGCCGGCCGGGCAGACTTGATTCGTTTCCCGGGGGAGAGTTGCCGCAAAGCGGGGCTTTTCACGCCGTGCGCAGTGCCGCGTGAACGCGGTCATCCCTTCGCCACCAGCCAGGACAACTCAGACTGGCGTCGTCGTATTCGCCTGAAGTTGCCAGCGCACGGATGGCGCGTGACAGGATGCCCGGCACCGGCGGGTCCGAGCGCACGTCGAAAGCTCCCGGCTCGTACCGGCCGCTGCGCTCCCGCAGCATGGAATCCCAGTCGATAAGGCCGAACAGGGCCCAGGCCGTTACCGCGCGCACGTCCGCGCCCTGAGCGCGCAGCGAGCACGCGGCTTTCCACGCCTCCACCAGCCATCGCACCTGCTCGGGAGGATCGTCGCAGCCGAGATGCGACTCGCTCACCGCCATCGGCAGCCGGTAGCGCTCCCAGGCCTCGCGCAGGCGCGGCTCCCAGCCTGTTGCGTGGGGTCCGAGATCGACGCGCACGGCCTCCGTATCGGCGTAGGTCTCGAAGCCGTTGCCGCCTCTGATGTGAGGCGGATAGAGGTGGACGCGATGGTCCAGGAAGCGGTCGCTTGTGGCGTAATGGTTGATGCCGATGAGGTCCGGCCGTGCTTCGCCCGTGGCCAGCTCGTCGAGGTGCCGCGCGGGCACGCCGTGGCGCTCGAGACCCGCGCGCCAGGCGTGGTCCTTGTCCACACGTCCGCAGAGCAGGTCGAGGCTGAGCCAACGCCGGCTGTTCTCATATTCCGCCTGGCGCGCCAGCGGCGGCATCGAGAACACCCGTCCGAGATCTTCGGTGTGCAGAAAGCGTGCGCGGGGGACATGGGACCGAATGGCGCGCATCGAGAGCAGGATCGCGCGGCATTGATTGGCGACCGCCCGCAGGAAGGCACCCTCGTCGCGCTCGTGCGGATACCAGTGACCGTAGAGGCAGGCAAATCTTGCCGTCGTCAGTGGCTCGTTGACCGGGGTCCAGGCAGCCATGTCCGGATAGCGCGCGGCGGCACGTCCGGCATAGCCGGCGAGACGCTCCGGAAAGCACTCGGCAAGCAGCCCGGTCCCTGCCGGGCCGCTGCCATGGTGGATCAGGCCTGCGATGGTCGCGATCCCGAGTTCGCGCAAGCGGTCAATCTGCCGGTCGTGCCACGCCCACCCGGCGTCGCGGATGGCGCGCTCCCAAAGGATGGGGTAGCGCAGGGTGCGCAGACCGAGCGACGCCAGCAGATCGAGGTCGCGTTCGCCTCGCGCGTGATGGCCGGTTTCGCGCACCTGATCGCGCCAACGATCGCCGATCCGGACGACGCTGCACTCTATCCCGCCCCAGAGTTCCAGGGACGGCGCACCGGGAGAGCCGGGCAATTCAAGCCCATCCCGCGGCGGCGGGCAGGTTCGTGAGAACGCCCGACCCTTCCGTCCGGACGCTCGGGACGCGCTCTTCGATGCGCCGAAAGGTGGCGAGCGCCTGCCCGACAACCTGGTCCATGTTCAGGTAGCGATAGGTGGCAAGCCGGCCGGCGAACCACACGTCCGGTTCGGTCGAGGCGAGATCTTCGTATTGCCTATAAACCGCCTGGTTCTCCGGCCTGGGCACCGGATAATACGGGTCGCCCTCTGCGACCGGATACTCATACGTCACGCTCGTGCATGGATGCGCCTGCCCGGTCAAATGCTTGTATTCCGTGATCCGCGTGTACCGTTCGGTCTGCGGATAGTTCACCGTGCCGACCGGCTGGAATCGCTCGCGCTCAAGAGTCTGATGGTGGAAATGCAAGCTCCGATACGGAAGCTTTCCGAAACGATAACCGTAGAACTCATCGACCGGGCCGGTCCATACCAAGCGCCGAAACGACACGCGGTCCCGGATCGAAGCGAAACCGGTCCGGGTCCATACCGTGATGTTGGGATGGCTGAGCATCCGCTCGAACATCCGCGTGTACCCATGCAGCGGCATGGCCTGGAACCGGTCCGTGAAGTAGCGGTCGTCCCGGTTCGTGCGCACAGGCACGCGGGCCGTCACGGAGCGATCGAGCTGGGACGGGTCCAGGCCCCATTGCTTGCGCGTATAGCCCTGAAAGAACTTCTGATACAGCTCGCGCCCGATGCGGGACACGATCACGTCCTCGGACGTGCGGATGTCGGCCACCGGCTCGGCTCGCTCGGAAAACCAGGCCTCGAGTTGATCTGGCGTGAGCGCAAGCCCGTAGAGAGCGTTTACGGTATCGAGATTGATCGGGATCGGCACGAGCCTCTCATCCACCCAGCCCAGGACGCGGTGCTCGTACGGGTGCCATTCCGTGAAGCGCGAGAGATACTCGAATACGCTCTCGCTGTTGGTGTGGAAGATGTGCGGTCCGTAGCGGTGGACGAGGATGCCGGCCGCGTCCAGATGGTCGAACGCGTTGCCGCCGACATGGTCGCGCTGGTCCACCACCAGGACGCGGTCGCCGCGCTGGCGCGCCAGACGCTCGGCGAGCACCGCCCCGGCGAATCCCGCCCCGACCACAAGCCAGTCGTACTCCGCCCCCCGATCCCGGGCGGGAGGCGAAGTCGTGTGGGGAGCTTCGGTTCGGGAACGCGTGGTCGCGGAAGGCGGCATCAAAGCCCGGCCTTGAGGCCGGATGTCGAGCGCTGCAGGAACCTCAGGGTCGTGGGGGCGAGATGCTCGTCGATCCACTCCGCCATGCTCAATTCCTCTCCGAGGGACTGCTTCAGGGCCGACTGGTCCGCGCCTCTGCCAACCGCCTCGGACAAGACCAGCAGCGACTTGTACGCGGCGATCTCGTAATGCTCGAAGGCATAGTTGGCGAAGCTGTTCTTCACGACTTCGTCCGGCGCGACCGTGTGCATGAGAGCCGCCATATTGCCCGCCAGCGACAGAGCCGCGTCCTTGAGCGTGGAGTGGCTGGTATCGAGCGAGGAAAGCAACGCTTCCAGCCGCTGCGCCTGCGACCGGCTTTCCTCGATGTGTTGCCGCATGCGCGCTTCCATCTCTGGGTAGTTCTCGAGCCGTTCGACCTGGCGCGACAGGAGTTCGATGGCCTGGTTTTCGACCGCGTGCTGGTTTCTCAAGCCGGTCAGGTAGATGTCCAATCCGGCGGCGTTGGTGCTGCTCATGACGCTCTCCTTACTCTGGTGGCAGATGGATGATCGAAGGCACGTGGTATCGACGCGCGTCGCGTCGCTAGGCAGCCCCGGATTCTCCGAAGCTGGCCCGACGCTTCGACGCCGAGCTCTTGCTCGCGTCCTCGATCAGCGCGCGCATGCGGACCCAGGTGGCGTTCCACGACATATGGCTCATGTGCCGGTCGACGCGGGCCTGCCACTCGGCCTTCGGCCGGTGCAGCAGTCTTTCGATCGAGTTCGATGACCGCGGCGGGGCGGCTCGCGATCTCGACTAAGCTGTCCTTTCCCCAATCGCTTATTACGTCCGGCACCGGGGTCGAGACGACCGGCACGCCGGCGGCCAGAAACTCGGGGGTTTTTGTCGGGCTGATGAAACGAGTGGCCTCGTTCATCGCGAAAGGCATCAGCCCGACGTCCCAGCCAGCCAGATAAGCGGGCAGGTCAGCATACGCCTTCATCCCCAGCCAGTGCAGGTTCGGGTGTCGCGGAAGCGTAGCCGGGTCGATCTTGGCGGTCGGGCCGATCATGATGAACTGCCACGAGGGCCGGCCTGTCGCAACCGCATCCAGCAGCCCGTAGTCGATCCGCTCGTCCACGACACCGAAATACCCGATGCGAGGACGCGGGACGCCGATCTGGTCGGCGGGCTCCCCGTCCGGACCAGGGCCGGTTCGCGCCGTATTGAAGTGAGCGGCATCGACGCTGCTAGGAAACAGATGCACGTGATCGTGAAGCCGCTGCTTCGCCCGATACAGACTGCGACCACCCGTGAAAACCAAATCCGCTCGCCGCAGCAGGCGCCGCTCGAGCAGGGCGAGCCGGGGCGAGGCTCCCCGGAAAGCGGAGAGTTCATCCATGCTGTCGTATACAGTCACGAGCGGACGCATTCGGCTGGTAAAGGCGAGCGCCATCGGCGTGTAGTACCAGGCCACCGCCAGCGGCCCGCCCACTTCCGCCAGCAGCTGATCGAGCAGGTTTCGCTGCGCGTCGTCCGCTTCAACCTCGCCTAGTCCGGAAGGCAAGATCGGGGTCGCGACCAACACTCCGTCGGGGGACATACGCGTGCTCAGCCGCGGCCCTTCCGAACCAGCAACGAGAGGTTCTTCCAGGAAAACGACGCGGGATCGCGAAGCCGCCCGGGCCATCAGGTGCTGCGGCCGTTGATAAACGAAATCCCATCGAAGGTGCGACAGACACAGCAGCAACGGCAACTCGGGCTTGTTGAAAGCGCCGGTGTTCATCGTCATCCTTCCATAAAAGCGTGTCTCTGGCGGAGCCGCTGGCCGGCACACATGGGCACGCGCCTGAATACCATAACGATCGTTAAGGCCGTGATCCTTAACCTGGATCAACAAGATGGGCGCTCTTGCTTGACGATTTCGCGAGCCAAGATCGGTGCTGGACGCCGCACCCGGCGTCCAGCACTCTCTCGGGTCGCAGGACAGGAGGGGCGACCATGCCGCCGGATGCACCCGTTGCGAGCGCCGTGACCGGTCCTCACCGGATCGTCATCGTGGGCGGCGGGGCGGCCGGCATCGAGCTGGCCACCCGCCTCGGCGACAGATTGGGCAAGCGCGGCCGCGCCGATATCACCCTCGTGGATCGCGGGCGCACCCATATCTGGAAACCGATGCTGCACGCGATCGCGGCCGGAAGCATGAACTCCGGCGCGCACGAGCTGAACTACATGGCGCAGGCGCACTGGCACCATTTCCGCTTCCAGTACGGCGCCATGACCGGCCTCGACCGCGAGAAGAAGCGCGTGCTGCTGGCCCCGACCCACGACGCGGAGGGCCGCGAGATCACGCCCGCACGCGGCATTCCATACGACACGCTGGTGATAGCGGTCGGCAGCGTCACCAACGATTTCGGCACCCCTGGGGCGGCTGAATACGCGGTGCCGCTGGAGACGCTCGACCAGGCGATCCGGTTCAACCACCGGCTGGTCAATGCCTGCGTGCGCGCCCAGGCGCAGGAGACGCCCGTCCGGCCGGGGCAGATCCACGTCGCGGTCATCGGCGCGGGCGCGACCGGGACGGAGCTCGCCGCCGAGCTGCACAAGACGGCGCGGCAGGTGATTTCATTTGGCCTGGAGAACATCAACGTCGAGAGGGACGTCAGGATCATCCTGATCGAAGCCGCGCCGCGCATCCTGCCCGCGCTTCCCGAGCGGATTTCGGAGGCCACCGTCGATCTGCTGCACAAGCTCGGCGTCGAGGTCCGCACCAGCGCCCGCGTGAGCGAAGTACGCGCGGACGGCGTCTGCCTCGCGGACGGCACCTTCATTCCATCCGAACTCGTCGTCTGGTCGGCGGGCGTCAAGGCGCCGGAGGTGCTCAAGACGCTCGGCCTCGAGACCAACCGCATCAACCAGATCGTCGTCACGCCGACTTTGCAGAGCGTGACCGACCCCGACATCTTCGCGATCGGCGACGCGGCCGCGGCCCCGCGGCCAGGGCATGACGCGCCGGTGCCCCCGCGCGCCCAGGCCGCGCACCAGATGGCGTCGCACCTGCTCAAGCAGTTGCCGAACTATCTCGCCAGTCGCCCGATGAAGCCGTTCGTCTACCGCGATTTCGGCTCGCTCGTCTCGCTCGGCGAATACAGTACGGTCGGCAGCCTGATGGGGTTCCTGGTCGGCAAGAGCTTGTTCATCGAAGGCTATTTCGCCCGCCTGATGTATCGCTCGCTGCACAAGATGCACGAGATGGCGCTGCACGGCGGTACCAAGACCGTGCTCAGCACCCTGTCACGCCGTCTCTCGCACGGCGCCGAGCCGGAGGTGAAGCTGCATTGACGTGTGCGAGGTAAGGCTATGCGAAATGCGAGGGGCACAGTGGCCCCGCGCAATAATCACCGTCAGTTATGCAGCGACCTGATGTTGTCCACGGATCACGACGTACCCATTGTCACTTGGATCAGAGAGCGCCGAATATACCGCATAAGCAGTTTCTTTGGCACCACCAACGGAGAACGCTCCCTTTGGTGTAAATTTGCCCGCAATGCCCTCCCATCGCCTGCTTCGATCCCAATCAACGTTCGCCAGAGTGGCCGCGAGTTGGAGCGCACGAGCCTTCCGCTCCGCAGCATTGGAAATCGCCACTAAGGGGTTACCAAGCGCACCGATAGCCGCGAGAACAGCCGGCGCGCCCGCCAGCTTATGTTCCCGGTTTTGGATCGAAGGGCCGATCGCCTCTGCAACGGCTTGAAACCAAGTGACTGCTGCTTCCGTAAGCTGCTTGACATTTTCTTCATCAAGCGGCACCGGACGGGCACCATATTGGATGCCATTGATGCCTTTTGCGAGAGTGACACATGCGCCTCGCAGGGTGGTAATTGTAACGACATGTGGGTCAGTTCCCCGCAGCTGCCGACGTACCTTGTTAACGCGATCTGTAAAAAACGAAACACGTCGCTCGACTTCGCGAGTTATACAGGTTATCGGATCGCGCGCGTCCATACCGATGGAAAGCGCTGCATTCGGTCGAACACCCAGCGTGTTCAGATCATGGAAGGCCTGTCGCGCCCAAAGCCGATCACGTCCAAAGCAGATGTAGACGGCAACAAACTCCTGCTTTGTCTCGGGGCGAATGTTTCCTGCTTCGTGACGTGCAGCGAGCTGAGTTTCACCATCGATGGCGACGAGCTGCTCACCCCAGGGAATTTGGATGTGGCAAGTCCCATCCCCCCGTTCCTCTAGCTCCAGCGACTTGTCTGTAAACAAGGTGATCGGAGGAGTGATACCCTCGCTACCTTCACTCAGTTCAGTGATATACTCCGCGTAGCTTTGAACATTTTTCTTTTTCTGTCCTTCGAACAGGCGTTGAACTTCTTCGCGAATATCAAGCATTTCCTGAAGATGTTTAGAGGCATCAGCTTTCTTTTTGTTTTCCGAATCGCGCGGATCGGGGGCAAGCTGAAAAAGCTGAGCGGCCTTCACCCGGCCGACAAAGCGGTGATCATCAATCTTTGCACCAGCAATGATGTGACCTTCGGTGGCGTTGAGAGCCATTCGTTGTCTCCTAAACAATGGACAAATCGGCCCAGCGAGCTTACCTGTCAGGTCGTTCACACCGGCGGGGTTTCCCCGCTGGACCGAAGCCCGAGGCAGAGATGTCTCGGGCTTTTTTGCGTTTAGGGGATTAGCTTAGGTCCGTCAACTCCTGAGTTAGAACCTTCTGGCCTAAGGTGTCCGGCTTCCCAGGTAACACTGCACCCGAGATCATCAAACCGTAGCTCGAGTTAAGTTTCTTATCCCCGCAGGGGATTGAGGCTGTCAGCCGCCTCCCGCTGTGTAGGCGCTCAGTTGCACGAGCAATTTGTCCAGGAACACCAGGCGGCACGGCATCGGGCCGCCTCGACTTGTTTCCATGGCCGAGGACGATGCAGCGCTGGTCGAGCAGTGGGCAACATCACTCCGCTATCACAAAGGTTGCATTTGAGGATGCTTCCGATCAGCCCATTAACTGTGGGCTTGCTTCGGCACCGCTCGTGTAGTCATAGGCCGCACGCGAGAGATATTGCTTGCCATCGCGCAACGGTTGTGTTGCTCTTTCGTCCATGTCCGCCGCGTTCGCCCTTCCGAGCCTCGCCTTACGGTTCGCCGCCGCGATCGATCTCCTGTGCCGGGGTCTCACGGTCAGCCTGCCGCAGCACCGGGATCGGGCGCCGCTGATTTTGCCTGCCTGGATGCGGTTGCGCCGGTCGCTCGCGCGCTTTGCCGCGCTGGTCGCCGCACTGCAGGCCGGACGGGCGCCCGCGTCGCGTGGATCGACGGCGAGCATGCCGCCGGGTGGCTCGAAGCCGCGCCTATGGCCGGCACCTGCCAGGCTGCCCTGCGGATCGGGCTGGCTGCTCCGGCTGGCCCCCGCCCTGGAGACGCGGCTCGGTCGCGCCGAGATGGACAGCCTGCTCGCCGCCCCCGAACTCGAGGCGCTGCTTGCGCAGGCGCCGCAAGCGGGGCGCATCCTCCGCCCGCTCTGCCGGGCGCTCGGCATCGGCCTGCCGCCATCGCTGCGCCTGCCGCCCCGCGCCCGTTCGCGGGGCCGTCCCGATACCTCCGGCGGCACGGACCGCGTCGAGGGGGCCGGCGGCACGGTGCCGGCGCGGGGGGTTGGCTGCCGTCCGGCCGGGTGGCTGACCCGGCCCGCCTCGCAGCTACGGATCGCCGCCGGAATCGGAGGAAGCGCTCGTCCTGGCGCTGCTCCGTCAGGCGCGCGCCGGCCCGACCGGAGCCTGACGGATTCCGGGCCGCGACGAAACCTCTCCGATGATGCCGGGAACGCGCGCGCATCGCTGCCCGGTCGCTTCGAGCCGCCGGGCGAGCCGTGTCGCTAGCCGGGCTGACGATCCTGGTTCGCGCCCGCCTCGCCGATCGTGAGCGGCACCCAGCGCGGCGCGCCTGCCTGGCCCTGGATCAGCATCAGCACGGATTTGCGGTTCTGCTTGCGCACCGTGTCGAGCCGGCTCTGCACCTCAGCGGGCGAGTTCACGGGTTCCGGCGGCGATCCCACCTCGACGATCACGTCGCCGGGCTTCACGCCGCGCTCGGCGGCGGAGCCGCGCGCGTCCACGCTCGTCACCACCACGCCCTTCTGGTCGGCGCCGAGTTGGAACTTGTCGCGTGTCTCCTGGGTGATGGGCGCGACCTGCAGCCCAAGACCGGACAGGTCCGTCTCGGTCGTCTTGTTCGGCTTGCTAGGCGCGTTCGGGGCGGCGTTGGCGACCTTCTGATCGTCCGGCAGTTCGCCCACCTTGGCCTGCAGCGTCATCTGCTTGCCGTCGCGCCAGATCTCGACGGGGACGCTGATGCCGATGGGCGTCTCGGCGACGATGCGCGGCAGGTTGCGCATCTCCTTCACGTCCTGGTGGTTGAACTTGGTGATGACATCGCCGTTCTGGATGTGCGCGGCATCCGCCGGTCCGCCGTCGTTCACCCCCGCGACCATGGCGCCCTCCGGCTGCTTCAAGCCGAGGCTGTCGGCGATGTCGGGCGTCACCTGCTGGATGCGCACGCCGAGCCAGCCGCGCCGCGCATGGCCATACTGCCGCAGCTGGTCGACGACGGTCTTCGCCATGTTGGCGGGGATCGAGAACCCGATCCCGATCGAGCCGCCGGACGGCGAATAGATCGCCGTGTTGATGCCGATGACCTCGCCGTCCATGTCGAACAGCGGTCCGCCGGAATTGCCGCGATTGATCGCGGCGTCGGTCTGGATGAAGTCGTCGTACGGACCCTGCCGGATGTCGCGGCCGCGCGCGGACACGATCCCCGCCGTCACCGTCCCGCCGAGGCCGAACGGGTTGCCGATCGCGAGCACCCAGTCCCCGACCCGCTCCTTGTCGCTGTCGCCGAACTGCACGGATGGCAGCGGCTTGTCCGACTTGACCTTGAGCAGGGCGACGTCCACCCGGTCGTCCCGCCCGACCACCGTCGCCTTGAGCACGGTGTTGTCCTGCAACGTCACGGTCACCTCGTCCGCGCCCTCGATGACGTGGTTGTTCGTGACCACGTAGCCGGCCGGATCGACGATGAACCCGGACCCGAGGCTCTGCATCTTGCGCTCGGGAGCGGGCGGTTGCTGCTGCCCCTGCGGGCCGGGTTGCCCGGGCAGACCGGGACGGCCGCCCGGGCGGTTGCGGTCGAGGAAGTCCTTGAAAAACTGCTCGAAGGGGGAGCCGGGCGGAAACATCGGGATTTCCGGGCCGGGCATCCCGCCGCGCGCCACGACCGAGGTCGAGGAGGAGATGTTGACGACGGCCGGCAGCAATCTCTGCGCGAGATCGGCGAAGCTGTCGGGCGCGGAGCGGGCGAAAGCGGGCGACGGTTCAAGCACTCCCACTCCGAGCGTCGCCGGTCCGGCGAACGCCGCCAGCGCCGTCACGGCAAGGACCGCCGCCCGTGTGCCTCGTGTGCGGCGACGAGGACCGGCCGGCAGGCGCGGCGAAACGAGACGCATCGGATGGTTTCCTCGGTACTGAGCCAGGTGCGGCGGCATATGGGGCAGGGTGGCAGAACGCGCAATGCGCCGACGGTCGTTCAGGGCGACGGCGCGGGCGGCCCGTTCTGCAGCAGCTTCAGGAAGTCGTTGTCCGGCGTCAGGACCAGCCGCGCGCCGTTTCCGGAGCCGAAGGCCGCGCGATACGCCTGCATCGTGCGCCAGGTGGAGAAGAAGCCCTGGTCCTGGGCGTAGGCCTCGGCATAGGTCCGGCTGGCCGTGGCCTCGCCTTCGCCGCGTAGCTGGTCGGCCTTGGCCGCCGCCTCGGCGAGCAGCACGGTGCGATCGCGCTCGGCGTCGGCGCGGATGCGGGCGGAGGCTTCCGCGCCCTCGGCCCGGGCCTGGGCCGCGATGCGCTCGCGCTCGGACTGCATGCGCTTGAGGATCGCCTGCGTGTTCTCGTCGGGCAGATCGGCCCGCCGGATCCGCACATCCTCGACCGACACGCCGAAGCCGCGCATCTCTCCGTTCACCTGGTCCCGGATCGCGGCCATGATGTGCGCGCGGTCGGCGGAGAGCACCGCGAGCAGCTGGTTGTTGCCGAGGACGCGCCGGAGCGAGGACGAGACGATCGACCCGAGCCGCCCGTTCAGATTCTGCTGGATCGCGCCGATCGCCTGATAGAAGCGGAGCGGGTCGGTGATCCGGTACATGGTGAAACTATCGACGATGACGCGGCGCTGATCGCTGAGGATCACCTCCTCGCCGGGCATCTCGAAGTTCTGCAGCCGCCGGTCGAAGCTGATGACGTCCTGGATGAGCGGCACCTTCGCGTGCAGCCCCGGCTGTTCGATCACCCGGACGGGGCGGCCGAACTGGGTGACGAGAACCTGCTCGGTCTGCCGCACCGTGAACAGCGTCAGGCTGGCCGCGATCAGCAGCACGACCAGAAGCGCCGCGAGCGGGATGGCAAGGCGTCTCATTGGGCGGCCCTCGGCTGGCTTGCGGAAGCGGCTGCGCCGGATGGAGCGGGAGGAGGAGCGACGGGAGCGCCAGCCGCCGCCGCGTTCCCGGTGTCGTTCAGCGGCAGGAACGGCACGAGGCCGCGAAGATTGCTGTCGACGACCACGCTCGGCGTGTGGGACATGAAATCCTGCATCGCTTCCAGATACATGCGCTGCAAGGTCACGTCCTTGGCTTGGCGGTAGGCGGCGAGCACGCTCAGGAATCGCCTGGTCTGGCCGGTCGCCTCGACGATGCTCGCCTGCTTGGCGCCCTCGGCTTCCGCGACGACCCGCGCCGCCGCGCCGCGCGCGCGCGGTACGATGTCGTTGCGGTAGGCCTCGGCCTCGTTGCGCATCCGGTCGGCGTCGGTGTTGGCCCGCTGCACGTCGCGGAAACTCTCGATAACGGCTTGCGGCGGATCGACTTTCTGCAACTGGACCTGGGTGATCTCGACCCCGACGCCGTAGGAATCGAGGATCGTTTGCACCTCCTTCATCACGTCGGTCTCGATCGCGGCCCGCAGCTCGGTGAGCGCCGGCTGGATCGGCGTGCGCCCGATCACCTCCCGCATGGCGCTCTCGGCCACGGCCTTGATGGTGACGGCGGGCAGGCGGGTGTTGAACAGGTAGGCTTTCGCGTCGCGGATGCGCCAGAATACCGCGACATCGATGTCGACGATGTTTTCGTCGCCGGTCAGCATCAGGCTCTCTTCGGGCAGGTTGCGGGCGGCCGCGTCGCGCGGCGAGCCGCTGCCCGCGTCGCCCCCGGCGGAGCGATAGCCGATCTCGATCCGGTTGATCCGGGTGACGGCGGGGCGCAGCACGCTCTCGACCGGCCAGGGGATGTGGTAGTTGAGGCCGGGCAGGGTGGTGCGGTCGAACGCGCCGAAGCGCAGCACCACGCCGATCTCGTCCGGCTGCACCCGGTAGAACCCGCTGGCCAGCCAGAGCACGACGGCGGCGGCGGCGAGCAGGGCCGCGCCGCGCGCGCCGGCATTGCCGCCACCGCCCGGCAGCACGCCGCGGAGGTAGCGCTGCAGGCGGGCGATGATCTGGTCGAGGTCGGGCAGCGGGTTCTGGCCGCCCGGCCCCCAGGGGCCCTTGCCGCCGGGCGGCTTCTGGCCGTTGCCGCCCGATTGTCCGCCCGAGCCGCCGGGATTACCCCACGGGCTCTGGCCGCCGTTGTTCCAAGACATGGGGAGCGTGAGACTCCATCAATCCTCCGCCTTCCAGCCGCCGGGTGGCGGGCGTTGGCGGATCGCGCCGTATGCGTCATACCCGCTTTAGACCAGGGCAGCGACGGCTGCGCGGTAGTAGGCACAGCCAGGACGGGGTTGGCAAGCGAATGACTGAAGCGGCAACAGGCGTGCCCACGGATGCTCCCACGGGTGAGGCGCTGCGGGACGTGCTCCGGACGGTGGACGACGCCCCCAGCGGACGCGATATCGTCAGCGCCGGTCTCGTCGAGGCGGTCGAGGTGCGGGGCGGACTGGTCCAGGTCGCGCTCCTGACCGACCGTGCCCGCGCCCCTGCGATGGAGGCCGTCCGGCGTCAGGTGGAGACGGTGCTGGCCCGCGTGCCCGGCGTCACCAACGTCACCGTTGTGCTGACCTCGCATAAGCCCGCACCCGGCTCGCCGCCGTCTCCTTCCGGCGGTCACGCGCATCCCGCCGCCCAGAAGGGCGCGCTGCTGCTGCCGGACGTGCAGGCGATCGTCGCGGTCGCCTCCGGCAAGGGCGGCGTCGGGAAGTCGACCGCCGCCGTCAACATCGCTGTCGCCCTGGCGCGGCAGGGGCTTCGCGTCGGCCTGCTCGATGCCGACATCTACGGCCCGAGCCTGCCGCGCATGCTGGGCGTCGCCCGCAAGCCGGAGGTCAGGGGCGACCGTATGATGCCCCTCGCGGCCTGGGGGCTGAAAGCCATGTCGGTCGGCTTCCTCGTCGAGGAGGAGACCCCCATGATCTGGCGTGGCCCGATGGTGATGGGCGCGCTCGAGCAGATGATGGGTCAGGTCGAGTGGGGCCCGCTCGATGTGATGATCGTGGACATGCCGCCCGGCACCGGCGACGCGCAGCTGACGATGGCGCAGAAGGTGGCGCTCGCGGGCGCGGTGATCGTCTCGACCCCGCAGGACATCGCGCTGCTCGACGCAAGGCGGGGGTTCCGCATGTTCGAGAAGGTGCGGGTGCCGGTGCTCGGCATCGTCGAGAACATGAGCGTGTTCTGCTGCCCCAATTGCGGCCATCGCGCCGAGATTTTCGGCCATGGCGGCGCGCGGCTGGAGGCGCAGCGGCTCGGCGTCGATTTCCTGGGCGAAGTGCCGTTGCTGCTCGACATCCGCACCTCCGGGGACGCCGGCGCGCCTGTGGTCGCCGCCGCGCCGGACGGTCCGGCGGCGCAGGCATTCGGCGAAATCGCCCGTGCGGTCTGGGCCAAGGTGGGCGGCAAGGGCGCGCCATCTTCCGGACCGCGCATCGTCATGGGCTGAGGCAGAGGCTGGTCGCTCCGGAGATGTTCGTGACTGCGCAACTTTTCCCGGGGTAGGTTGTCTCCCATGAACGAGGGTCCGACCATCCGCCCGCGAACACGGGCACCCTGGAGCGCATGGAAGTGAGCGGCAACGGCGCGGACCTGGGCGCGATCTACCAGGCGGTCCTGGCGGTCGCGGCCGAGCTGCGTGCCTTCCGGGCGGAGGTGACAGCCGAGTTCGGCAAGGTGCGTGCGGAGTTCAACAGTGAGTTCGGCAAGGTTCGGGCGGAGATCGCCGATCTGCGACAGACGGTCGCGGATTACCACGAAGCGGTCATCGGCCACTGCGTGCCGATCGGCGAGCTGGACGAGCGCGTGAGCCGACTGGAGCAGGAGCGCGAGCCGCCCGAGGCCGCCTGACCCCGCTGCGGCGCTTGCGTCAGCGGAATGTTCATGGAAGTAGCGCGTAGTGCCCCCGGCGTTTCGGCGCGGGAGGGCTTGCGATGCATGACGAGTGGAGTGGAGTCCGGGCTGTGGAGACCGAGCCTTCCCGGCCTGCATGCTCGCCCGTCAGCGTCATCATTCCGGCCTACAACAGCGCGGCGACCGTCGGGCGCGCGATCGAGAGCGCGCTTGCGCAGACCCGCCCGCCCGCCGAGATCATCGTCGTCGATGACGGATCGTCGGACGACACCGCCGCGGTCGCGGCGTCGTTCCCGCTACCCGTGCGGCTGCTCCGGAAACCGAACGGCGGACCGGCTTCGGCCCGCAATCTCGGTGCAAGCGTCGCGACGGGCGAGTGGCTCGCGATGCTCGACGCAGACGACTGGTGGTTCGAGGACAAGCTGGCCCGCCAGCTCACGCTCGCCGCGCCGGACATCGGGTTGATTCACGCGCTCGCGCCGCACTCGCGGAGGCGCGTGCCGGGCGAGGTGACGCTTGCCGATCTGTGGAGCGCCAACCTCCTCATCAACTCGTCGGTGTTGATCCGCCGCCGCGTCTTCGAGCAACTCGGCGGCTTCGACGCGTCGCCGGACATGATCTGTATCGAGGATTACGCGCTGTGGCTGCAAGTCGCGGCGGCGGGATACCGGATCGTGACCTGCCCCGAGATCCTGGTCCACTACACGCGCGGCATCGGGCTGTCCTCGCCCTCGGAGCGCTTCCTCCGGGCTTCTCTGCACCATGCGGAAAGGGCCGGGAAGGCCCTTTCGCTTCCGGGCAAAGCGATCGCCCGCAAGCGTGCGGCGGTCATCGACGGGTTCGCGCGCACGGCCCTCTTTGAGCGCAGGCTCGGGGACGCGCGCAGGCTGTTCGCCGAGTCGTTCCGGGAGCAACGGTCGGCCGCAACGGCGGCGCGGTGGGCGTGCGCGCATTTGCCCCGAAGAATCCTGAATGTTCGCCGCGAGGCGATCGCGCAGCTCGAAGCGCGGGCGGGCCGACGCCCGCCGCGTTTGTTCGGCGAAGCGGTTGAGCCGGTCGATCTCGGGTCGCTCGGCCCGTACCTGCTCGTCGTCATCGACGCCGAGGAGGAGTTCGACTGGAGCGTGGTGCCGCCCGCCGTCACCAGCCTTCGTTCCATGCGGGCGCAGCATCCGGCGCAGGCGATCCTGAGCCGGTACGGGGTCGTGCCGACCTACGCCGTGGACTACGCGGTCGCCGCCGACCCGAACGCCGCCGCGCCGCTGCTCGACTATCTCGCGGACGGCGTGTGCGAGATCGGCGCGCAACTCCACCCGTGGGTCAACCCGCCGCTCCTGGAGGAGCGTACCACCCGCAACTCCTACGCGGGCAATCTCTCCCCCGAACTGGAAGCCGAGAAGCTTGGCGTGCTGACCCGCATCATCGAGGACGTGTTCCGGGTCCGGCCGGCGCTCTACCGCGCCGGTCGCTACGGCATCGGGCCGCATACGGTGGCGACCCTGGCCAGGCTAGGCTACGAGGTCGATTGCAGCGTGCGCCCGCTCTTCGATCTGCGGGAAAGCGACGGGCCTGATTTCGTCGCGGCGCCCGCCGGTCCGTGCTGGATCGGGCCGGAGCGGACGGTTCTGGAACTCCCGGTCACGGTCGGCATGACCGGCGCGCTCGCCCCGGCGGGACGGGTGCTGGCGCCGCTCGTCTGCGGGCGCGGCGCGCCGTGGCGGGTTCCGGGCCTGCTCGCGCGGACCGGCCTGCTCAACCGGGTGCAGCTGACGCCCGAGGGCACCTCTCTCCAGGAGGCCAAGGCCCTGACCCGCACGCTGCTCCGGCAGAGGCGGGCGCCCGTGTTCACGGTCAGCTATCACAGCCCCTCGCTGGAACCGGGCAACACGCCCTATGTGCGCTCGGCGGCCGATCTGCGGCGGTTCCTGGGCTGGCTCGACGGCTATCTCGAGTTCTTCCTCTCCGAGCTGGGTGGTGTCGCGACCACGCCATCCGGCCTGTTCCGGCTGGCCAGGCGCATCTCCCGCGCCGGCGTCCCCCCCGGCGTTCCCCCCGGCGTCCCCCCCGGCGTCCCCTCGGGCGTTCCCTCGGGGCGGGAGCGGGCAGCCATCACTGCCGAAAGCGAGAACGTGTGCTAGAAGTAGCGTCATGGTCGCCCTACCGAAGCGTCCAATGTGGATGTCGGTCCATGAGTTCGTCTCATGGAACCCGCCCAGCGACGGGCTCTGGCAATTGGTGGACGGCGAACCCCGGCTGATGGCTCCGGCCACCCGGACGCACGGAGCGATTCAGAGCGAACTGGGGCGGCTGATCGGCAACCATCTCGAGCAGCGATCAGGACATTGCACAGTCGTGACCGCGCCTGGCGTGATCCCGCGTGTCCAGTCGGAAGCCAATTTCCGGGTTCCCGGCATCGCGGTGACCTGCTCGCCTTACGAAACCGAAGAGCAGGCTCTCACCGATCCGATTTTGCTGATCGAGATCCTGTCGCCGAGCAACCAGGCCGAGACCTGGGCAAATATCTGGACCTACGCGACGGTACCAAGCGTGAGGGAAATCCTGATCGTGCGGTCAACCGCGATCGGGGTCGAGCTGCTGCGCCGCAACGTGGACGGAACCTGGCCCGAGCGGCCGCGCAGCATCGATGGCGGTATTCTGAAGCTGGACAGCATCGGTTTGCAGGTGGAGGTCGCCGCAATCTACCGGACCACGCGTCTTTCGGACCCGGCTGGCCGCCGGGGACGGCTCTGAGGCCTGACCGCGCTGACCGTCCGGTGTGAGCCGGCGTTACCGGATGTCCGGATACTTCTCGGCCAGCCGCCCGCGTCGCCCCAAGCCCCAGCGCACGCCGACTGAGAGATAGATCCAGTTCGCGCGCAGCGCTCCCCAACGCGCGACGCGTCGGTCGGACGTGATCACCACCCGGTTGACGAGGCGCGTGCGGCCGAGGCGGCAGAAGCGGATGCAGAGATCCGCGTCCTCCATCAGGGTCAGCGCCTCGTCGCAGCCGCCGACCGCGAGGAAATCGGCGCGGCGGAAGAACATGGCGTGGTCGCCGAACAGCAGCCGCCCGCCGCGCAAGAACAGATGCGGGCGGAACAGGACCGGCACGTACCAGGTCTTGATCCAGTTGTGAAAGCTCGTGCCCCAGCGCACGGTCTCCGCTCCGCTGAGCAGCGGCGTGAAGCCCGCGAGCGCGGTGCGCGGGTCTGCCAGCACCCGCCGGATGACGGCAACGGCGTCGTCGGGCAGCAGCGTGTCGGCGTGCAGAACACAGACGAGCGGGGCCGTGACCTCCCGGACGCCGCGATTGATCTGGGACGCACGCCCGCGCGTCCCGTGCTCCACGGCGCGCAAGCCCGCCGCGCGCGCGATTGCCACCGACCCGTCCCGGCTGCCGCCATCCACCGCCAGCACCTCCTCGGGCGGCGGATCGAGGGCCGCGAGCGCGCGAAGCAGCCGGGGAAGCGAGGCCGCCTCGTTCAGCATCGGGATGACGATGCCGACGCCGGTCATGGGAGCAACTCCGGCCAGCGCCAGAGATCCTCCGGCCGGTCGAGGTCGGCGAGCGTCTCGAGCAGCGCATACCGCACGCCCCGCTGCTCCAGGCGCCGGCGCGTCTCGGCCAGGACGGACGCCGTGCCCCACGGCATCGCGGCAAACAGGAACGGCATCGGCGCGGCCAACGCCAGCAGGTAGTAGCCCCCATCCTCGGCCGGGCCGATCACCGCCGGATGCCGCGCGAGCGCGGCCTCGGCCTCTCGCAGGTGAGCGAGGGCAAGGCCGGGCGCGTCCGCCCCGACCATAATGAGCGGCGTCCGCGCGGCGGCGCGGTTGAGGCGCGCGCCGAGGTCGCCCTCGCCCTGGTTCTCAAGGTGCAATCCGCCCCCGAGCCAGCACCGGAAGCCTTCCAGCGTAGCGCCCGTGCAACGCAGTTCGACCGGCAGCCCGCATTCCCGCAGCGTCGCCAGCGTGCGCTCCGTCAGATGGCGGTGCAGCGCGGCGGCCGCCTCCGCGCCCAACGCCGGTATCAGCCGCGTCTTGGCGCGGCCCGGCTCCGGGAAGCGGGTGAACAGCACGACGCGCACGGGGCCGACCGCCTCTTGCGGTCCTCTCCCGCCGCTCGCACGTGGGTCTTGCATGACCTCATTGTCGCCCGCGCGAGCCGGCCGCGCCACCCTGAAGCTGCTGCTCGGAGCCGCCGCCCTGGCCATTGTCTGGGGGGAGCATCGGTCGCCGCTGCGGCCGCGCACGCAGCGCGAGCCGCCCCGCCTGTTCGTCAATCTCGTGCTCGGCGCGGCCAGCATGGCGGTCGTCGCCGCAATCGAGCGTCCCGCCGTAGAGCCGCTCGCCCGGCGGGCGGAGCGGCGGCGGCTGGGTTTCGCGCAGCGCCTGGCAGCGCCCGCCTGGGGCCGCGATCTCGCCGCGGTCCTGCTGATGGACTACACGATCTATCTCTGGCACGTGCTGACCCACAAGGTCAGGCTGCTCTGGCGCCTGCATCTGGTCCATCACATCGACCTCGATCTCGACGCCAGCACCGCGCTGCGCTTCCATGCGCTCGACATGCTCGTCTCCATTCCGTGGCGGATGGCGCAGGTCGCTCTGCTCGGCGCGTCGCCGCGAGCGTACAGGATCTGGCAACGCTTCTTTTTTCTTTCGGTGCTGTTCCATCACTCCAATCTGCACTTGCCGGCCAGTGTGGAGCGCGTGCTGTCGCGCGTGCTGACCACCCCGCGCATGCACGGCATCCATCACTCGGCGCGGGAGGACGAAACCGGCAGCAACTGGTCCAGCGGCTTGAGCCTCTGGGATCACCTGCACGGCACCTTCCGACTGGACGTGCCGCAGAACGCGATCGAGATCGGCGTCGCGGCCTACCGCGACCCAGCGGAAACCCGCCTTGGGCGATCGTTGTCGATGCCCTTCCGCCGCCAGCGCGAGGCCTGGGCGTCGCCTCCGGCCGGGAACGAGGCGGCCCGCACCGTTGCCTATTTGTAGTTGGGAGTGGCTGTGCGACTATCGCGGCTGTTCGGCTTGATCAGTCAAGAACAGCTGGGAGACGGAGTCCGCATGAAACAAGCATTGATGGTTGCAATCGCCTGTCTCGCTCTGGCGGCGTGCGCTGAAGGCCGGCAGAGATCCGAGCAGACCCGCAGTCTCGATAGCGGCGTCACGTCCTCGAGCGGAGGCGGCGCGTCGGTGCTGCACAACGAGCCGAATGTCGGCGTCGGCCCCGCTGGCACGACCGACACGGGAACCCGGAACAGGCAGCAGCAGGCGCAATAACGCCGGAAAGAGATGTGTGGGGTGCGGTCGTTCGCGCTTGGTCGCGGCGACCGCGCCGTTTCTATCGCGGGGGCGTTTCGCTGCCGGGCTGAGCCGCGCCGCTCTCGGTTGTTCCGTTGGGCTTTGCCGCCTTCGAGGCCCGGCTTTTGGCGTGATGCCCCTTATGGGTGTGGATCTGGCCCGAGTGCCTCAGGGCGGTGCCCTCGCTGACGTCCGCCGCATGGACGACGGGTGAGGCGATCAGGCCGGCGGCCGTGACGATTGCGAAACACAGGCCGGAAGGCGAACTGAAAACACGCATCGGTTCATCTCCTGAATGAAAGCCGCGCCCGTCCTGGGCCGGAGTTCAGTGTGCGACGATTATCCGCGCCGCAGCAATCCCCGCAATCCGGATGCGGAGGTATCCGGGTGGCGCGGACGCACGTTTCGGAGCGAATGAACTGAGGTGCGGCGGTCTCGGCGATGATCTGCCGCCGGAGATGCTCGCTCACATCTTCGGGACGGTGAATGCATTGCCCGATTTCGGGCCGTGCTGGAATCCGGCGCCTTCCCGAGAGGCAGCCAAGCGGCGGGAGGCGGACCGAAATCCCGGTATGCTGCGATGGACAGCCGCACCAGCGCGGATCAGCCCCGGGGTCATCATTGAGAGTTTCCCCGGATCTGGGGCGCTCCGGGATTTCGGCATCGCGCAACGATCTTCGGGTTGACAGCGGTTCAACGCCGAAACCAGCATGGTCCGGCCGGACGCTCGCGAGTGATGGGCGCGGGACGGCTTGGGAGGTTTTAGCAGTGGGCGAAAGCACAGGGTCTCGCCGGCATTCGAGGATCGCGACCCGCAACTGGCGTGCGCCCGGCGGAGATGGAGGGCACCCGGCATGAACCGGATCATCAACGATCCGGACCAGGTCGTCGAAGACGCGCTGAAAGGCTACCTTGCCGCGCATCCCGACCTTCTGGCCGCGACCGGCCACCCCCGCGTATTGCGGTGCGCAGGGCAGGGGAATGCGGGCCGGGTCGGGGTCGTCACCGGCGGGGGATCGGGTCACGAACCGGCCTTTCTCGGCTATGTCGGGCCGGGATTGCTCGACGCGGTCGCGATCGGCGAGGTGTTCGCCTCCCCGACCGCGAAGAGCTTTCAGGCCGCGTTTCAGGCGGCGAATGGGGGCCGCGGCGTCGCGTGTCTTTACGGCAACTATGCCGGCGACAACATGAACGTGAAGATGGCAACGCGCCTCTCGGCCAAGGACGGGATCGAGGTGCGGACGGTGGTCGCCAACGACGACGTCGCCTCCGCCGGACCGTCCGAGCGCGACAAGCGGCGCGGCGTCGCCGGCGAGATCGTGATGTGGAAGGCGGGCGCGGCCCGCGCCGGCGAAGGCGGCGATCTGGAAGAGGTGATCGCGGCGGCGCAGAAGGCGATCGACGCGACGCGCAGCATCGGCATCGGCCTCTCCGCCTGCACGATTCCCGCCAACGGCCGCCCGAACTTCACCATCAAGGATGGCGAGATGGAGGTCGGCATCGGCCACCACGGCGAGCCGGGCATCGCCGTGATGCCGACCAAGACGGCGGCCGAGATGGCGGACCTGATGGTCGAGCGGATCGTCGCCGACCTGCCGTTCGGTTCGGGCGACGACGTGGCGGTGCTGATCTCGGGCCTCGGCGCGACGCCGGTGATGGAGCTTTACATCCTGTACGGGCACGTGGACGACCGGCTCCGGGCGCGCGGCATCACGGCACGCCATCGGTTCGTAGGTAACTACTTCACCTCGCTCGAGATGATGGGGGCATCGGTCACCGTGACGCGCCTCGACGCGGAGCTCGATCGGCTGATCGCCCGGCCGGCGCGCTCGATCGGCCTGACCGTGACGGGAGATTGAGGCAATGGAGAGCGTGAGTCAGAAGGCGGCCGGCCCGATCGTGCTCGACCTGGTGGCGGTCATCGTGCGTGAGCAGGGCTATCTGAGCGAACTCGACGGCGCGACGGGCGACGGCGATCACGGCGTCAACATGGGCAAGGGCTTCCGCCTGGCGGGCGAGAAGCTGTCGGGCCGCGCGTTCGGGCTGCGGGAGGGGCTGGATACGCTCGGCGACACGCTGCTGAGCGACATCGGCGGCTCGATGGGGCCGCTCTACGGCACCTTCTTCACCGAGATGGCGGACGCGCTCGGCGATGCGGAGCAGGTCGACGAGCAGCGCTTCGCCGCGATGCTGCACGCGGGCATCGCGACGATCGTGGACGTGGGCGGGGCGAAGGTGGGCGACAAGACGCTGGTCGATGTGCTCGTGCCGGCCGAAACCGCGTTCAACGAGGCGGTCGCGCGGGGCCAGGACTTCGCGGGCGCCCTCGCCGCCATGAAGCAGGCGGCGGCCGACGGCCTCGAAGCGACGCGCGGCATGGTCGCGAAGATCGGCCGGGCCAGCCGCCTCGGGGAACGCTCGCGCGGCGCGCTCGACGCGGGGGCCGCGTCGTGCAGCCTGCTGCTCGGAACGCTCGCCGACGGCCTGATGCAACGCCTGAGGGCAGGAGCCTGACACGAAACGGGCCGAACGCGGCCGGCCTCGACGAGGTGGAGACGAGCATATGGCCAGGGCGTCCCGCCGGCGATCCGTGATCTGGCCGTTGGTGGCGGGCGTGGTCGCGGTCCAGATGGGGTGCGCCGTCGCCCGCGCGGGTGAGCGCTGCCGTTTTTCCGGAACCACGGATTACGCGGGGCACGTCGCGGTCACGACCGATGTCAGCGCGACGGGCGGCGACACGCGGGTGGACGTCGCCGTCGCATTCGAGGCGACACCGGCGCTCTGGGTCCACATCCGCTATCTGGCTCAGGAGGTGAGCACCTGGCGAGCCGGGAAGCTCGAGAGCGTGGCGGTGAACAACCGCTACTCCGTCGATGGTCACATCGTCCGGCAGCAATGGGACGAGTTCCAGCTTGGCGCGGAGGGCTTGCAGGCGCGCCGGGTGCAGGGAAAGACGCTGGCCGATTTCAGCCGCAAGCACCCGGCGTTCGTGCGGTATTGGGACCAGGCGGCGTTCGGCCTGCCCTGGCTTGCCGATTATGCCTCGGCATCACCGCAGCCCCGCCCCGATCTCGGCCTCGGAGCCGCCTCGCTCCCCTCCGGGCTGCGCTCGCCGCTCGCCCTCGCCTTCTACTGGGTCGGACGGCTGCCGCGCGGCGGCCAGGCCGTGCCGGTGTTCCTGCCCGGTTTCAAAGGCGAGCGTCTCGTGACATTGCCCATCGCCGCTGTTGTTTCTCCCGGCGGCGTGCGTTGGAGCACGCCGCTGCGTCACCCGGCTCTGAGCGAAACGCCCGCTTCCACCGCCACCGCCTGGACCTCCGCCGACGGGCATCTGCTGCAGCTCGCCTTCGAGTTGCACGCGCCGCGAGGGTCCGCACGGGGGCTGATCCGTCAGGAAGGCTGCGTCGCCTCGTAACCGCGCCTATGGTCCGGCGTTGGCGTCTGCTCGCGGAGGATCTGACCGGGATGCGGCACATTCACCTTCATCCGCTGGGCGGGGCCGCCGGAGACATGTTCGTCGCGTGTTTGCTGGATGCGTTTCCCGAGCACGGCGAGCGCGTCATCGAGGCGGCGCAAACGGCCGCCGGAGTGCCCTGCCGCGTCCTCCCGCATCAGGGCGATACGCTCTCGGGCCGTCGCTTCATCGTGGACGAGGATCATGGCGGCAGGCGCGGCCACCATGCCCACGTTCACGTCGCCTGGCGCGCCATTCGCGCCCGCCTGGAGGCCTCCGCGCTGCCCCCGGCCGTGCGCCGTCATGCAACCGAGATTTTCGCGCTGTTGGCCGAAGCCGAGGGGAGGGTGCATGGCGTGCCGCCTGATGCGGTTACGTTCCACGAGGTCGGGGCGGCGGACTCGGTCGCGGACATCGTCGCGGCCGCCGCGCTGATCGACGCGCTCGCGCCGGCGCGCTGGAGCGTGGCCCCGCTGCCGCTCGGCGGCGGCACGATCCGCACCGCGCATGGCGTGATGCCCGCCCCCGCGCCGGCGACGGCGCTGCTGCTGGAGGGCTTCGCGATGCACGACGACGGGATCGCGGGCGAGCGGGTCACTCCGACCGGAGCCGCGATCCTGCGCTATCTCGGATGCGCCCAAGCGCTTTCGGCGGGTGGGACGTTGAGCCGCTCCGGCCATGGCTTCGGCACGCGGCGGCTGCCAGGGATGGCCAATTGCCTGCGCGTTCTGGTGTTCGAGACGGCGGGCGCTCCGGCCGCTTCCGGGCATCGGGAGCTGGCAGTTGTGAGCTTCGAGGTGGACGATCAGTCGGGCGAAGACCTGGCGATCGCCGTGGAGGCGGTGCGTGCCGTGCCGGGGGTGCATGACGTGGTGCAGATGCCGGCGTTCGGGAAGAAGTCCCGGCTCGGCGTGCACGTGCAGGTGCTGGCGCGGCCGGACAGGCTCGAAGAGGTGGTGCAAGCGTGCTTTCGCGAGACGACCACGATCGGCCTCCGCGTTCACGTGGTGCAAGGCCGCGTTCTGGAGCGGCGGTTCGCGGACGTGGACGTCGGGAACCGGAACGTGACGGTGAAGCTCGTGGAGCGGCCGGATGGGGAGGGCGCGACGACGACGACCGGCAAGGCCGAGGCCGAGCATGTGCGGCGGGTCGGCTCGCATGCGGCCCGAATCCGGCTGCGGCGGGAAGCGGAGCGCCTCGCCGAAGGCGCGCGGCAGGAGACCGGCCGCACATGACACAACTCGAACGCCTGCGCGGCATCCTCATCGAAATGCGCGGTGTCGCGGTCGCGGTCAGCGGCGGCATCGACAGCCTGACGCTCGCGACCGTCGCGCACCGGACGATGCCGGGCGAAGCGACGATGCATCACGCCATGTCGCCGGCGGTGCCGGCCGAGGCGACGGAGCGCACCCGCGCGCTGGCGCGGTCGGAGGGGTGGCGGCTCGACCTGTTCGACGCGGGCGAGTTCGCAGATCCCGTCTACCGCGCCAACCCGGTCAATCGCTGCTTCTTCTGCAAGATGAACCTCTACGGCGCGATCGCCCGGCGCACGGAGCGTCCGATCGTCTCCGGCACCAACCGCGACGATCTCGGCGAGTACCGTCCGGGTCTGGACGCGGCGCGACGGCATGCGGTCCGCCATCCATTCGTGGAGGCGGGGATCGACAAGCGCACGATCCGCGCCCTGGCTCTGGAACTGGGCCTGGGCGCGCTCTCGGACCTGCCGTCCGCGCCGTGCCTGTCGAGCCGCATCGAGACCGGCATTCGCATCGAGGCTCGGATGCTCGCGATGGTGCATCGCGCGGAAGCCCTGGTCGCGGCCCGGCTCGCGCCGCGCACGGTGCGCTGCCGCGTGCGCGCGGGGGGCGTTGTCGTCGAGCTGGACCAGGAGGCCCTCGCCGCCTTGGACGCGCCATCGGAGGCGCGGCTGGTTGCGGAATTGCGGGGGTTGGCTGCGGCCGCCGGTGTGCGTGCCCCGGTGCGTTTCGCCCCGTACCGGAACGGCAGTGCCTTCCTTCATGGTGCGGCATGAGCGAGGCCGAGCGTGAATTCGTGCTGGACGAGAGCCGCGCTCAACGCCTCGGCTTCGGCGAAGCGGTGTTTTGCGCGGGCAAGTCTTCGCTCCAGATCGCGGCGATCCTGGACGGGGCGCCCGGGCCGCTGCTGCTGACCCGGCTGGACCCGGAGCGGCACGCGGAATTGCCGTCCGCGCGACGCGCCGGGCTGGACTACGATCCTGTCTCGCGAACGGCGTATTTCGGCATCTCCGGCCCTGCGGCCGGTCCGGCCCGGACCGCCGTGGTGACGGCTGGAACATCGGACGTTCCGGTGGCGCGCGAGGCGATGCGGACGCTCGCGTTCCACGGAAGCGGGGCAGAGCTGATCGCGGACGTCGGCGTCGCCGGCCTGTGGCGGCTGATGCGCCGGGTCGAGGATCTGCGCGCGATGCGGGTGGTGATCGTCGTCGCCGGAATGGACGCGGCCCTGCCCAGCGTGATCGGCGGATTGATTGGCGGCGTCATCATCGCCGTGCCGACTTCCGTGGGCTACGGGGTGGCGGCGGGCGGCCACGCGGCCCTCAACGCCATCCTCACGAGCTGCGCGCCGGGGATCGTCACGGTCAACATCGACAACGGCTACGGCGCGGCGTGCGCGGCCCTGCGTGTGCTGAACGAACGCTGAAGGAGAGCATGATGGAACGGCGCGATTTCATGAGAACGACCGCCGTGGGCGTGGCGGCGGCCGCGATCGCCGCCGCCGGCCCGCCTCCCACTGGGCCGGTGACGTCGAAGATCCCTGAAAACCCGGACATGAAGTATCGCCCGCTGGGACGGACCGGCGAGCGCGTGTCCCTGATCGGCGTCGGCGGCGCGCATCTGGCCGGGTCCGGTCCGAGCGAGGTCGAAGCCTTGCGCATCGTCCACGCCGCGCTCGATGCCGGGATCAATTTCCTCGACAATTGCTGGGACTACAACGGCGGCGACAGCGAGAGGCGGATGGGCCGGGCGCTGGCGCAGGGCGGCTATCGCGACCGCGCGTTCCTCATGACCAAGATCGACGGCCGCACCGCGGCGGCGGCGATGCGGCAACTCGAGGAGTCATTGCAGCGCCTGCGGACGGATCACGTGGACCTGCTGCAATTCCACGAAATCATCCGCATGGACGATCCGGAGCGAATCTTCGCGAAGGGCGGCGCGATGGAGGCCGTGCTGCGCGCGCGCGAGCAGGGCAAGCTCCGCTACATCGGCTTCACCGGCCACAAGAGTCCGGCGATCCATCGCCATATGTTCGAGGTCGCCGACCGGCACGGCTTCCATTTCGACGCGGTGCAGATGCCGCTGAACGTGATGGACGCGCATTTCGACAGTTTTGAGCAGAGCGTCGTGCCGGTCGCGCTTCAGCACGGCACGGGGATCATCGCCATGAAGACGTTCGGCGATCCGTTCATCCTGCAGACCAAGGCCGCCGCCCCGGTCGAGATGCTGCACTACTCGATGAGCCTGCCGGTCAGCGTCGTCGTCACCGGCATTGACCGCATGCCGATCTTGCAGCAGGCGCTCGACGCGGTCCGCAGCTTCGAGCCGCTCACCCCAGAGCGGCGCGCCGCGTTGCTCGCGAAGACCGCGTCGGCCGCGCGAGACGGCAAGACCGAGCGCTACAAGACGACGCACTATTTCGACGGCACCCTGCACAACCCGCAATGGCTGGGCTGACCGGCGGCAGCCTGGGTCGCCGGGCTACCGCGACATAGCCCCCGCGGCGACCTCGCGAGGCTGGCCACGGCCGATGACCAGCACGGCGACCGATCCGGCCGCCGTCAGCGCGACGAGCGGGAGCAGGGCGAGCGGATAGCTGCCGGTCGCGCCCTTGATCGCGCCAAGCAGGGAGGAGCCGGCGAAGGCGCCGAGATTGGCGAGCGCGTTGACCTGCGCGATGCCCGCCGCCGCCATCGTCCCGGACAGCCACTCGGTGGACAACGCCCAGAACGGCCCCTTGATCGCGTAGGTGCCGGTCAGCGCCAGGGTCAGGATCACGATCATCGGGCCGATCGACCTGAAGACGAAGCTGCAGAGCAGGCTCGCGGCGACCAGCGCCAGCGGCAAGGCCGTGTTCCAGACCCGCTCCCCGCTGCGGTCGGAGCGACGCCCCCAGTAGATCATCGCGACCGACGCGACCGCGAACGGGATCGAGTTCAGCAAGCCCGTCTGCATGTTGGTGAGGCCGAAGGATTTGATGATCTGCGGCTGCCAGAGCGAGAGCGCGTTGCTGGTCGCGGATGCGCCCGAATAGACGAGCGCCAGGATGAGCACGTGCTTGTTCCAGAGCACGCTCCAGACCGAGGCGTGCCGGGACGTCTTCGCCCGGCCCTTTTCCGCATCGAGCCGGGACCGCAGCCAGGCGCGTTGATCGGTGGTGAGCCAACCCGCCTTTCCCGGTCCGTCCTGCAGCACGAACAGGCAGGCGATGCCGAGCAGCACGGCCGGGACGGCTTCGAGGATGAACAGCCACTGCCAGCCGCGCAGGCCGAGCATGCCATCGGTGCCGAGCAGCGCCGCCGAGATCGGGGAGCCGAGGAAGCTCGAAAGCGGGATCGCCACCATGAAGATCGCGACGATGCGGCCCCGGTACGCGGACGGGAACCAGTATGTCAGGTAGAGAATGACGCCGGGGAAGAACCCGGCCTCGGCGGCTCCGAGCAGCAGGCGCACCGTATAGAACGACCACGGCCCGACGACCGCCGCCATGCAGGCCGAGACCAGTCCCCACGTGATCATGATCCGGGCGAGCCAGAGCTTGGCCCCGACCTTCTCCATGGCGAGATTGCTCGGCACCTCGCAGAGCACGTAGGCGATGAAGAACAGGCCGCCGCCCAACCCGAACACGGATGGAGAGAGGCCGACATCCTTGTTCATCTGGAGCGCCGCGAACCCGGCATTCACGCGGTCAACGAAGGCGATGAAGTAGCAAAACATCAGGAACGGGACGATGCGCAGCGTCACCCGTCGCATCGTGGACGCTTCGATCATCGCTTCGTCTCGGGCGCTAGGCGGCATGGCCGTTTGTTCCATTTGTGTCGAAGCCGAACAGTCGGGCGGGCGTGTCGCACGAGACGATGCGCCGTTCCGCGAAATCTGGAAACCACTCGTCGAGACGCCGCCGTTCGGCCAGCGGCGTCGCGACGTGCTCGAATTGCGTGTGCGGCCAGTCGCTGCCCCACATCAGTCTGCCGAGGCCGAGCGCGTCCCGCAGCATGGGCGCCGCCCGCCGCGCGACGCGGTCTCTCCTGCCGTCGCCGCCCAGGCGATAGGCGGCCGAGAGCTTGACCCAGACGCGTTCCGTTCTGCCCTGGGCCAGCAGGAAGCGGAAGCCGGGATCGTCGACGCCGGCCGATGGGTCCGGGCGGCCGAAATGATCAACGACGACCGGCGCGCCCGTATCGAGCAGTGGCGGCAGGATCGCGGGCAGGCGCGCGGCCTCGGCGTGCACTTCGATCTGCCAGCCATGGTCGGCGATGCGTCGCAGATGTCCGGCCCATTCCGGCCGACGGAAATCCGGGTCCGGCCGGCCGATCAGGTTCAGCCGCACCCCGACGCAGCCCGCATCGTGCAGACTCCCGAGCGCGTCATCCGATGCGCCGGGGTCCACGACGGCTACTCCGCGCAGCCGTCCAGGCGAGGCCCGCAGCGCCTGCACCATGTAACTGTTGTCCGTGCCGAGAAAGCTCGGTTGCACCAGCACGCCGTGCGACATGCCGCTGGCGTCCAGCATGGCGAGGTAGTCCGCAAGCGTTGCCTTGCCGCGAGGGTCGTAGCGGCGCTCCGCCGCAAGCGCGAGGGATGGATCAAACACATGCGCGTGGCAATCGACGCCGTGGAGAGCCGGCATCGCTCAGCCGTCCGCCAGGGCGGCGGCGCGCGTGATCTCCGGCGGTTTCGCCCCGTCCAGCGACTTGCCGCGTGTCTCGGGCAGCAGCAGGAGCGCGATGAGAACCAGCGAGTAGGCGACAGCCGCGTTGACGCCGATCGCCGTGCCGAGCGAGGTGCTCGCGCTCATGTAGCCGATCAGCACGGGCAGGCCGGCGGCCAGGATGCGGCCGAAATTGTAGCAGAAGCCAACACCCGTTCCGCGCACCCCCGCGGGATAGAGTTCGTTGAACAGCGCCCCCATGCTTGCCGGAATGCCCGCTGCGCAAAAGCCGAGCGGAAACCCGAGCAGCAGCATGGCCGTTCCGCCGATCGGTAGCAGCAGGTACGAGATCGTGACGCCGATGCAGCCGATCGCGAACAGCGCGACGGACGGCCGCCGCCCGAGCCGGTCCAGCAATTGCCCGGCGACGACGCAGCCGAGACCGAAGGCGACGATGATGATGCCGAGATAGGCCCCGGTGCCCATGACCGACAGGTGGCGTTCGGTTCTGAGATAGGTCGGAAGCCAGGTGAACAGGCCGTAGAAGCCGCCATGAGCGCCGAGGCCGAACAGGCCGCCGACCAGCGTCACGCGCAGCGTCTCGGGCGCGAATACGCCGAATAGCGTCTGCAGGAAACCGGGCTCCAAGCCTTTCGGGGCGGCGGAGCGCGCCGGCTCGGGGATGGAGCGTCGGATGTAGAGGATCAGCAGCGCGGGCAAAAGCCCGATCGCGAACATCACCCGCCAAGCCATCCCAGGCGCGAACACCGAGAAGGCGACGGTGTAGAGCACGACGGCCGCTCCCCAGCCAACCGCCCAGCCGCTCTGCACGGCGCCAAGCGCCTTGCCCCGGTGCTCGGGCCGGATCATCTCGGCCATGAGCACGGCCCCGCACGCCCATTCGGCGCCGAAGCCAAAACCCTGGACAGCCTTGGTCGCGAGCAGCTGGCCGAAATTCTGGGTGAAAGCGGCGACGAAGGTCGCCGCCGCGAACCACAGAACGGTAATTTGCAAGGCGCGCACGCGCCCGATGCGATCGGACAAGGCGCCCCCCAGCCATCCGCCAAGCGCGGAGGTCACGAGCGTGACGCCGCCCACGAGGCCGGCCTCGCCGTGACTGACCTTCCATGTCGCAATCAGCGCGGGAATGATCAGGCCGAACATCTGCACGTCGAGCGCGTCGAGCGCCCATCCGCCGAAGCAGGTCCAGAATGTCCGCCGTTCGACGCTGGTAATCTGGCCGTACCAGGTGAACACAACTGCTCCCCGCTGCCGTGCAACACTCCTCTATACGATCTTTTCCGTCGCGTCGGCTATTCAGGTCCTGCTCGCTGAGATCCCATTCCGCTTTCCGGCTTGGCGGAGGAAAATAGCGCACGAAAACGTGTATCGCTTCGCGCGGCACCAATCACCGGCCCGCGAGTAATAGCCCTTCACATGGGCCGCCGCGAAGCGGAGTTCCAGGCTTCTCCCAACTGCGACAGGTATCGTCCGTTGACCGACACGCCACCCCAGGAGGGCGCCAGCGCGCAGGTGAACTCGCCCATTGCCGGGACGCGGCAGGAGCGGGAGATCGGGGGCGCGGGGGACGAAAACGGCGTCCTCCTCGTGGCCGAGGAGAGGGTGACGGTCGAAAAGCGGGTCGTCGACCGCGAGCACGTCCGGGTCCGATTAGTTACGGACGAGACGACAGAACTCGCGCGGGTCAGCCTGCGTTCTGAGCGGCTGGAGATCGAGCGCGTGCCGGTGGGCCGAGAGGTCGAGCAGGCGCCGCCGATGCGGGAGGAAGGCGGGGTGACCATCATTCCGATATTGGAAGAGGTTGTCGTGGTGCAAAAGCGGCTCGTTCTGAAGGAAGAGCTGCACATTCGCCGCATTGCCGAACAACGCGAGATCACTGAGCCCGTGAACGTGCGGCGCCAGAGAGCCGAGGTCGAACGCCGTCCGGCCGCCAATTCCGATCCGAACGCTTAACCCTGCTTTCGTCAAAACATAGAGGACATCGAAGCATGACGACGAGAACCGTTACCGCAATGTTCAACACGCGCGCCGAAGCAGACACCGCAGCCCAGCAACTTTCGAGCGAGCTTGGTGTTGCCCGGTCGGCGGTGCGGACCAGCGCCGAGGGCGGAGCCGAAACGAGCAGCTACAGTTCGGCCCCGTCCGGGCAGGATACCGGCTTCCTGGCTTCCCTGAAGAACCTGTTTCTTCCCGAGGAGGACCGGTACGCCTACGAGGAGGGCGTGCGCCGCGGCAATGTGCTCGTGACGGCGACCATTGACGAAAACCAGGTGGACCGCGCTTGCGCTATCCTCGAGAACGCCGGGGCGGTCGATCTCGACCAGCAGGAGGAGAGCTGGCGTCAGTCGGGCTGGTCCGGCTACAGCGCGCCGTCCGCGGCGACGACGTCGGCCGCTGCCGGCGCCCTGGGCACCTCCCCGACCCTGGCTGGAACCGCTGGCGTGGCGGATACGTCGGGCTTGGCCGGCGTCGCCCCCACGTCCGTGTCGGGCTCGGGGCTGGAGACCGGGGCCAGCGCCCGCGCCTTCTCCGACGAGACCGCGCGGCGGGCGAACACGGGAAGCGATCAGGTGATCCCCGTCGTCGAGGAGCGGCTGGTCGTCGGCAAGCGCGAGGTGGGCCGCGGCAGCGTCCGCGTGCGCTCCTACGTCGTCGAGCGCCCGGTTGAGCAGCAGGTCACGCTGCATGAGGAGCGGGTGGACATCGACCGTCGCCCCGTGGACCGCGCGCTCACCGAGGACGACCGCGCCGCGGCCTTCCAGGAGCGCACGATCGAGGCGACCGCCCGCTCCGAGGAAGCCGTCGTCGGCAAGGAGGCGCGGGTCGTCGAGGAGATTGCGATCCATAAGGAGGCAAGCGACCGCACGGAGACCGTGCGCGACACCGTCCGCAAGACCGAGGTCGAGGTCGAGGACGGAAAGGGCGTCGCGACCGGTGGGACCGCGACGACGCGCTCAGGAAGTGGCACACTGTCGGACAACGCCGCGACGCGGGCCACGGACCGGACGCTCAACACCAACGTCAGTGGAACCAATCCGGGTGCTGACGCCCCCGACGGCACCCCGGGCAACCCGCCCGGCACGATGGCCAGCCGGGCCGTGGACAAGACGCTTGGCACCAACATCAGCGGCGCCAATCCGGGCCGCAAGTCGTAACCAGGCGGAAGGCCGAGGAGCAAAGGGGGAAGCCGGAAGGCTTTCCCCTGTTCCGCGTCTCAGCCGGGCCGTCCGGCTGCTCGAGTCACAAGAGAGGAAGCATACATACATGAAAACCGTCCCGCTCGCATTCGCCGCCGCGTTCGATCGCGACCGCTGCGGCCGCACAGACAACGACGACGACAACGCCGGGCAACCCGAGCGCCACTCCGGGAACCGCGCTGGCTCCGGCGGCCGGCGTGGGCGCGGGCGCCGGCGCGGGCGCGGTAATGTCGCCCAACGCCTCCACCGTGCCCGGCACAAGCATGGGAACGCCGCCCGCGGCGCATCGCCCCGGCACGGAGACCACGACCAACAACGGCGGGTCCAATCGCAATAACGGTGTCGGGGCGGCGAGCGGCAACAATAACCAGGCGGTGGCGACGACGAGCGCCAACGCGCCGCAACCCGCGCACGGCGCCAACTCGTTCAGCCGGGGCGAGGCGCGCAGCAGAATAGAAGGGCACGGCTTTCAGAAGGTCTCCGGGCTGAAGAAGGACAATAATGGCGTCTGGCGCGGAACGGGTATGAAGGACGGCCAGCAGGTGCATGTCTGGCTCGACTACAAGGGCAATGTCGGCCAGCAGTAATCGGGCCAACGCGGCAAATCACGCAATCGCACAGGAGGCCGAGATGGCCACACGCACGTTCACTCATCTCTATGATCGTTACGAGGACGCGGCGCAGACCGTACAGGCGCTGAAAGACGCCGGCATCCCGGAGGACGACATCAGCCTGGTCTCGAACCGGGCGGGCGAGACGCCGGCGACCATCGGCCAGACGGGCCAGCCGTCGGCGACGACGGGGTATGAAACCGCCGCGCCGACCACGACCGGCTACGAGGCGGGCACGACGGGCACGACGGGCACGGCGGGCTACGGCACGAGCGCGACGGCTACCACGGCCGGCTTGACGACGGGCGCGCCGGCCACGGGGGCCGAGAGCACCGGGGCCGAGAGCACCGGGGCGGGAGCAGGGGCCTCGGCCGGCACGCTGATCGGCGGCGGTCTCGGGCTGCTCACGGGCCTTGGGCTTCTGGCCATTCCGGGCGTCGGCCCGGTCGTCGCCGCCGGTTGGCTGGTCGCGACCATCACCGGGGCCGGGATCGGCGCCGCCGGCGGCGGCCTGCTCGGCTCTCTGGTCGGCGCGGGGGTGCCCGAGGATCAGGCCCACGCCTATACGGAAGGCGTGCGCCGGGGCGGCACCCTGGTCACGGTCCGGGCGGACGAGAGCCGGGCCTCGACCATCGAGCGCGTGCTCGAGGGTCGCTCGGCATCGGCCGTGGACCTGTCGGCGCGTCGCGCCGACTATCAGGCCGAGGGGTGGACGGGGTACGACCCGGCGGCCGAGCCGTACACGGCCGAGCAGGTGGAAGCCGAGCGCTCCCGGCGCGTGCGGGTCTCCTGAAAGGTGTGAAGTGGCTGATGGCCGGCGTGCGAATGTCGGCCATCGGCGCGCGTAGGGAAGGAGCGTGCAGATGAGCAATGGAAAAGGGCCGGATGCCGTCGGCAAGGCCGCCGCCGATTTGAAGGCCGCGGGCGGAGCCGCCAGAGACGCCGCCAAGGACACCGCCCGGCAGGCTCAGCAGGCCGGAACCGAAGCGGTGGGCCACGCCAAGGATGTGGCAAGCGAGGCGCAAGACCGTGGGGCGTCGCTCGCCGGGGCGGTCGGGGATCGCCTCAAATCCACCGTTCAGGAGCAGAAGGAAAGCCTGGCCGGCCGGATCGACGACATGGCGCAGGCGGTGCACCGGTCCGGCGAGCAGCTGGAAGGACATCAGGATTGGCTGGCTCGCATGGTCGAGGGCGGCGCCGAGGAGTTGAGTTCGCTAGCGGATCGCCTGCGCGGCAATGATCTCCGGAGCGTGCTGAACGGTCTCGGAGACCTTGCCCGCCGGCAGCCGGCGCTGTTCGTGGGCGCGACCATGGCGGCGGGCTTCGCGCTGACGCGGGTAGGCCGGGTCGCGGTGGCCGGCGCGTCGCGCTCGGATTTGCCGGAGATGCCGGACTCCGCGAGGCGGGCGGCCGACAAGGCGCGCGGGATCGCGAGCGGCGTCGCAGAGACGGCGACCGGAGTCGCTCGTGACGCCGTGGACCGGGCGAAGGGCTTGGCGAGCGACGCCGCAGACAGGGCGGCTGGGGTCGCCAGCGACGTCGCGAAAAGCACCCGCGATGTCGCGACCGATGCCGCCGACCAGGCGAGCGGGGCCGGCGGCAAGGCCGAAAGCGGCTCCGCGAGGGTCGGCGGGCGTGCCAACGAGGGTGGCAGCGGGGTGAGCAATGAGCGCCGATAGGCCCTCGGGCGGGCTCGGGCTGGGCGAACTGATCGGCACGCTCGCGACCGACATCCAGGATCTCGTCCGGGGCGAGATCAAGCTCGCGCGCGCCGAGATGGACGAAAAGCTCGACCGCGTCATCATGGCGGCGATCTGGCTGCTCGGCGGCGCCCTGGTCGGGTTCGCCGGTCTCGTCGTCATCCTGCAAGGGGCAGCGGCCGCGCTAGCGCTCGTGCTCCCGGTCTGGGCGGCGTTCCTGATCGTGGGCGTCGTGATCGTCATCATCGGCGCCATCTTCGCGCGGTCCGGCCTCGGGATGCTGTCTCTGAAAACCCTGACCCCCGACCGCACCGCCGCCAATCTGCAAAAGGACGCGCGCGTCGTGAAGGAGAACACCTGATGTCCGAGAACACCTCCGACCCGGATCGCATCGAGCGCGATCTCGATCAGACACGGTCACGCCTGGGCAGCCATCTGAGCGAGTTGCAGGAAAGGTTGTCGCCCGGTCAGGTCATCGACGACGTGATGGCCTATTTCCGGGGCAGCGAGGGTGCCGATTTCGGCCGCAACTTGCTCGAGAGCGTTCGCGCCAACCCGTTGCCGGCCGCTCTGACCGGGATTGGGGTCGCCTGGCTCATGGCCTCCAACTCCCGGCCAGCCACCGCGGCAGGCAGCACGGGAAGCAGCGTGGGCTATGCCGGCCGGGAGCGGACGGCGGCCCCGGCCTCGCGGCGGGTGCATGTGTATCGCGGCCCGTCCGGATCGATCGCCAGCAGCCACGGCGATGATGTGGCCGCTCGCGTCCGGGCCGCCGAACTGGGCGTCACTCGTCAGACCGGCGAGGCCGAGCACGCCTATTCGGCGCGCATGGACGAAGCCCGCGGCAAGGCGATGGGCTTGGCCCGGCAGGCGCAGGAGAGCGCCGAGTCGTTCGGTCAGCGTATCCGCGACGCGCTCCAGAGCGCCAAGCAGACGGTTGCCGAGAGCGCGGGCAGTCTGCGGGAGAGCGCCGGCAATCTGCGCGACCAGGCGAGCTCGGCCGCGTCCTCGGCGGCCGCGTCGATGGGCGACGTCGCCCACGGCGCCTCCCAGGGGATCTCGCAGTATGCGGGTAGCGCGGCGCAGTCGGTGAGCGGCGCGGCCCAGAGCGCCAGCGACGTGCTCGCGCGCGGCGGCCGCAGGGCGGGTGCGGCGGGCGGCGATCTGGTCTCCTCGCTGGTGGAGAGCCCGGTTCTGCTCGGCGCGCTCGGGCTGGCGGCGGGAGCCATGCTCGGGATCCTGCTGCCGCAATCGGAGCAGGAGGAAGCGGCTCTCGGCGACATCGCCGGACAGGCGCGCGAAACCGCGAGCGGACTGGCTCAGGAAGCCGCCGATCGCGGCGGCAAGGTCGCGGAGGCGGTGATCGACGCCGGCCGGGAGAGCGCGCAATCGCACGGCCTCACCGGCAACAAGAGTGCCGGCGAGCTCACGAACGCGGCGCTGAGCGGCGATCTTGCCGGGAACGCCAAGAACGTCGCGCAGGACGTGCTCCGGGCCGGTGACGAGGCGGTCCGGGGCGAGGCGGCGGGAAGGAAGGACAAGGAGGGACCGCAACCTAAGTAGCCCTCGCCCGTTCACGGCCTTGTGCGGCTCTCATTGCCGCTTAGAGGAGTTTATCCATGTCCATTATCGGCTGGCTTATCCTGGGGCTGATCGCCGGGTTTATCGCGAGCAAAATGTATGCAGGCACGGGCCAGGGCATCGTGCTCGACATCGTGCTCGGCATCATCGGCGCGTTCGTCGGCGGCTTCCTGTTCAGCGTCTTCGGCGCCGCGGGCGTGACCGGCTTCAATCTCTGGAGCATGCTCGTTGCGATCATCGGCGCCTTCGTCGTGCTTTGGATTTACCACGCGATCGCGGGCCGACGAACGCTCTGAAGTCTGTCTAAGCTCGGGCTCCCGGCGGCGTCTTGCTCCGGGAGCCCGGATCGCGCTCAGGCCGCCAGAAGTTCGTCGGCCGGCCCGAAGAACTCGTAGCGGATGCTGTCGAGCGATATCCCGTTCCGGGCGAGACCTCCGACCATGGCGCGCAGGAAGGGCCGCGGGCCGCACAAATAGTAGACCGACTCGTCCTTCGGCGTGTTGCGCGCCAGCCAATCGGTGCTGATCAGGCCCGGCGCGTCGTAGTCGCGTCCGGCCTCGTCGCCCGGCTCGGGCGCATTGTAGTAGGTGCGGACCGCCAGGTTCGGCGCTTCTTGCGCCAGATCGCGCACGTGCGGACCCATCGCGTGAACGCGGCCGTTTTCGGCCCCATGGACATACCAGGCGGCCCGTCCGCTGCGCGACTGCGCGATGTGCTCCAGCATGCTCAGCATCGGCGTGAGTCCGACGCCGCCGCTGACGAGCACGACCGGATTCTGGTTGCGATCGTCGAGAAAGAACTCCCCGGCGGGCGGCGCTACCCTCAGCGTCGTGCCCGGCCCCGCGTGGTCGTGTAGCCAGTTCGAGGCCAGTCCGGGCGGCGTTCCCGGCCGTGCCTCGCGCTTGACCGTGATGCGGTAGGAACGGTCGTTCGGGGCGCTGGAGATGGAATAGTTGCGCTTGAGGCGTCCGGCTCCCGGCACGTCGAGATCGAACGTAAGGTATTGGCCGGGACGGTGGCGCATGACCGCCGCCCCATCCTCGGGGACGAGCATGAAGGAGCGGATGACCTCGCTCTCCTGCTTCGTGCTCTCGACCGTGAAATTGCGCCAGCCGTTCCAGCCCCCCGGCGCGCCGGCGAGGCGGGCGTAGGCGCTGGCTTCCCGGGCCATCAGCAGGTCCGCGAGGAACCAGTATGCCTCGCCCCAGGCCGTCAGGATCTCGTCGGTCGCGGCGGGGCCGAGCACGTCCTTGATCGCGCCCAGCAGGGCGCCGGCGACGAAATGGTAATGCTCGGGCAGGATGTGCAGGCCGACATGCTTCTGTGTGATCCGTTCCACCCGGGACGCGAGCACATGGAGATTGTCAATGTTGCGCGCGTAGGCAATCACGGCGGCGGTCAGCGCCTTGGATTGCGACCCCGTCTCGCCGTGATGCGACTGATTGAACATGTCCCGGATCTCGGCCGTCTCGAACAACCGCTGATACATCCGGTCGGTGATCGCCGTTCCGCCCGCCTCCAGCGCGGGCACCGTCGATTTCACGATCTCGATCGTCCGTTCGCCGAGGGCTTCGGCCATGGCATTTTCCCTTGTCGCTGGCGTGATGAAGAAGAGAGTAGGGCGGCAGTCCGCCCGCCTCTTTGCGGTTTGACGCTCAGGCGGACGCGACCTCGTCGGCCTTGGTCGCGCCGCGCTCTCCCTTCGGCTTTTCCGGTCCGGTGGTCGTGTCGCGCCCGGTCTGGTGCTCCAGCTCCGCGTTGACCTCGCCGCCCGTCAGCACGACGGTCGCGGACAGCCAGATCCAGGTCATGAAGCCCACCGCCGCACCGAGCGAGCCGTAGGTCTTGTTGTAGCTGCCGAAATTCGCCACGTACCAGGAGAAGGCGATGGAGACGATCACCCAGGTGACGGCCGCGAAGCCGCCGCCCCAGCTCACCCAGTGCCACGTCGCTTGCTTCCGGCTCGGCCCGAAGCGGTAGATGCACGCGAGCAGGAAGCCAAGCGCGACGAGCAGCGCCGGCCACCGCAAGACGTTGAGCAGGATGCCGCCGATCGCGCCCAGGCCGACCATGTTGAGCAGGACCGGCACGACGACGACCGCGCCCATGGCGAGCAGCACGAACAGGATGCCGCCCAGCGTGAACAGGAGACTGATGCCGGTGCGCAGCAGAAAGCCCCGCTTCTCGCTCTCGTCGTAGACGACGTTCAGGGCGTCGAACAAGGCCTTGGTCGCCTGGTTCGCGCTCCACAGCGAGGTCGCGAGGCTGATGACAAGAGCAAAGCCCAGAGACTTGTTGCTGTTCGCGGCGAGGCTGTGGACCTGGTCGCTGATGATTTGCATGCCCCCGCCCGGAACGAACTGTGACATGCCGCTCATCTGATCCGAGATCGTGGCCGGGTCGGCGAACAGCCCGTAGATCGAGACCAGCGCCGCCAGGGCCGGAAACAGCGCGAGCAGGGTGTAGAAGGTGACGGCCGCCGCCTCCGCCATGATCCGGTGCTCGGATACGCCGTTCGCGGCGCGCTTGGCGACGGCCCACCATCCCCGCGCGGGGATCTCGGAGGGCTTGCCCGCGTCTTGTCCCGCATTTCCGGCCGGGGGCTTGCTGCCGCCGGAAGGCTCCGCGCCGGGGCGTTCGTTCCGGCTTTCGTGTGCGGCCTGAGCGGTCTGCTTGCCACGGAAACCGGGATTTCGCACCAGCGCCCTGACGGTGAGGGCGCCCACGGCCAGACGGGTGAGGAGCGACGTCGTGTCTTGCTTCATGCTTCGGTACCTTTCCGGCATGCAACCGATAAGGCTTCGACGCGGCCCCCGGCTCACCCTTCCCGCTTGGCCCGCTCGATCGCTTCCGTGATGAACTGCCGTGCGGTCGCGGCATCCTTCCAGCCGTCGAGCCTGACCCATTTGCCCGGCTCGAGATCCTTGTAGTGCTCGAAGAAGTGCTGGATCTGGCCAAGCGTGATCTCAGGCAGATCCGTATAGTTCGCCACGTGAAGATAGCGCTTCGTCAGCTTGGGCGACGGGACGGCGATGATCTTTTCGTCGCCGCCGCCGTCATCCTCCATCTTCAGGACGCCGATCGGCCTCACGTTGATTACGGAACCCGGCAGGATCGGGCGGGTGTTCGCGATCAGCACGTCGATCGGATCGCCGTCCTCCGACAGCGTATGGGGAACGAAGCCGTAATTGCCCGGATAGCGCATCGGCGTGTGCAGGAACCGGTCCACGAAGAGCGTGCCGGCCGCCTTGTTCATCTCGTACTTGATCGGCTCTCCGCCGATGGCGACCTCGATCACGACATTGATGTCGTCCGGCGGGCTGTTGCCGATCGGGATGGCTTCCAGTCGCATGGGGCATCTCCTGCCTGCTGGCCGCAGTTCGCACAGATTCGGCGGGCGGGCAAGTTGACCGGTCCGGGCCGATGCCGGGTATCTCCGGAGGGTCCGGAAGTCTAAGGTGACGGACAATCGGGAGTTCCGCTGAAGAGCATGTCCAGCCGCGATCGTCCCTTGGTCGTTGGCGGCGTGAACGGGGCGGAGCCCTGCGCGTCCTGCGGCGCGCGGCCACACAGCGTCTGCAACGCGCTCGATGGGCACGACCTGACGCGCCTGGCCGAAGTGGCGGTTCCCTCGAAGGCGCAGCCGGGCGAGGCCTTCATCACCGAAGGCGATCCGGCCGATCACTTCTTCAACATCACCGCGGGCACGGCCCGGCTGTTCAAGTCGCTGCCGGACGGTCGTCGTCAGATCATCGGGTTCGCGGGACGCGGGCATTTCCTGGGGCTGGCCGTGTCGGGCCGCTTCGCCTTCAACGCGGAAGCAGTCGACCCGGTACTGTACTGCCGCTTCTCCCGCCGGCGGCTGCGCGTGCTGCTGCACGACTTCCCCGCTTTCGAGAGCCGCCTGCTGGACGTCGCCTCGAACGAACTGGTCGCGGCCCAGGTGCAGATGCTGCTGCTGGGCCGCAAGACGGCGCGCGAGCGCGTCGCGAGCTTCCTGCTGGCGCGCGGCGCGGAGGCCCCTCCCTGCGTCGGGCCGCTGACCACGTTGCGCCTGCCGATGACCCGCACCGACATCGCCGACTATCTCGGCCTCACCGTCGAGACGGTGAGCCGGGCGATGACCCGCCTGAAAGCCGACCGGCTGATCGGCATTCCGAGCCCGTCCGAGATCGTCATCCTCGATCGCCGCGGTCTCGAGGGACTGACCGGGGAAGCCTGACGCCCGCCGGAGGCGAGTTTGACCGAGATCAATGTGCTGGCGGCAATCCGCTCATACCTTCCTGCCAGCACAGGGGGATGCGATGAGAGCTGCGGATGTGATGGCCCGGAGCGTGGTCACGGTCGATCCGGGGGCTCGCCTCGCGGACGCGGTCCGGTTGATGCTCGACCGGAAAATCAGCGGGCTGCCAGTGGTGGACGGCGGCGGAGAGCTGGTCGGCCTTCTCACGGAAGGCGATCTGCTGCGCCGCGCCGAAACCGGCACGGAACGGCGGCGCCCGCGCTGGCTCGAGTTCCTGCGCGGTCCTGGCAAGCAGGCCGAAGACTACGTCCACGCGCATGGCCGCAAGGTGGAGGAGATCATGACGCGCCAAGTGGCGACCCTCGGCGAGGATGTCTCGCTGGAGGAGGTCGTCAGCCTGATGGAGAACAAACGCATCCGGCGCGTTCCGGTCGTCGCGGACGGCCAACTCAAGGGCATCGTCAGCCGCGCCGATCTGTTGCGGGCGCTCTACAGTGAACTGACCCAGGACGCCCCGGCGCCGGCCGGCGACACCGCGATCCGCGAGCAGGTCGTCGAGGAACTGCGGCGTCGAAACTGGAACGCCCGGACGCAGGTTTCGGTCGTCGTGGCCGACGGCGTCGTCCATCTCAAGGGCTTCACCTACGACCTGCGCGAGCGGGATGCGATGCGGGTCGCGGCGGAAAACATCAGCGGCGTCAAGGAAGTCCGCGACGACATCGATTATCTCGACCCGAGCGTCACGCTCTCGTACGGACTCTGATCGCGCGATGCCCTGTCCACCTGCGCCCAGCGAGCGTCGGGCCGGCGAGATCCACGGTCCGCAAATCGGCGACATCATCGGCCGGGCGCCGCTGTTCCGGGGCGTGCCGGGCGCCGTATTGGAGAGGGCTCACGAGGCCGCGCGCGTGCTCGTGGTTCCGGCGAAGACCGTGCTGTTCCATCAGGGCGATGCGCCGTCGCAGCTGATCCTGGTGGGCAAGGGCTTCGTGAAGATGGGGCAGGTCAGCGGGCGGGGGGAGGCGTCCATCATCCGCGTCATGGAGCCGGGCGACATCATCGGGTGCGTCGCGCTGTTCCGCCGGAAACCCTATCCTGCCACGGCGACGACGCTGATCGATAGCCTCACACTGTCCTGGCCGGCCGGGTGGGTCTTGGACCTGCTCGAGCAATGCCCCGAGGTCCAGGCCAACGCGCTCGAGATCGTCGGCAGCCGGGCCGAAGAGCTGGTCCATGGATTGCACGGCATGGCGACCGCGCGGGTCGAGCGGCGCGTCGCGCGCGCGCTGCTGCGCCTCGCCGAGCGAGCCGGTCAGGCCGCCGCTGAAGGCACCGAAATCGGGTTCCCGCTCTCGCGTCAGGAAATCGCGGAGATGGTCGGCACGGACGTGTTCGGCGTCAGCCGCATCTTGCGCAGGTGGGCCGACCAGCGCCTGGTCATCGCGGACCGGCTACGGGTCGTCGTGCGCGACCGCAAGCGCCTGAGGTGCATCGCCGACGGGGCCTTCGAGCAGGATTGACCGACCGGCGCGCTGTTCCCCTTGCGCAAACGCAAGGAGGGCCGGGCGGCGCTCTGCCATAGAGACCACGCGGACGGGAGTGAGGCGCGACGTGGTGCTGCGGCGGGCGGCTTTGGCGGTTCTTCTGACAGGGCTTGCTGCATCCGGCGACAAGGCCGCGGCTCAAGCCGCCGACCTCCGGAACGCCGGGGCACAGTCCACCGACCCTCGGGCGGATACGATGGAGGCGCGCGTCCTGCCATGCGCGGCCTGCCACGGGCATCAGGGACAAGGCACGAGCAACGATTATTTCCCGCGCCTCGCCGGCAAGCCGGCTGGCTATCTATACAATCAGCTGGCCGCGTTCCGGGACGGAAAGCGGAAATACGCGCCGATGAACTATCTGCTCGAGTATCTGCCGGAGCCTTATCTGCGCAAGATGGCGGAGTATTACGCGGCCCAGAGGCCGCCCTCGCTGCCTCATGCGCCGCCGGTAGTGAGCGCGGGGGTGCTCGCGCACGGCCAGTCGCTGGTCGAGAACGGCGATCCCGGTCGCGGCGTCCCCGCCTGCTCGCACTGCCACGAGCCGTCGCTGACCGGCATGGAGCCGGGGATTCCCGGGCTGGTCGGCCTGCGCCCGACCTATATCAGCGCCCAGCTCGGCGCGTGGCGCTACGGCACGCGCACCGCCGCCGCGCCTGACTGCATGCAGATCGTTGCCGGCCATCTGACCGAGGCGGACGTCACGGCCGTCGCCGCGTATCTCTCCAGCCTGCCCGTTCCCGCCGACCCGTCGCCCTTGCCGGAGGGATCGCTGAAGACGCCGCTGCCATGCGGGAGCGAGCCGCAATGAGGGGGGAGGCGTGCCCGGTTCTCGCATCTCGCGCTTGCCTCGCATGCTGGTCCGGGGCCTCGTGCTGCTCGTGGCCGGGCTGCCCACGGCGCACGCGGACGACGCTGCGCCGGCGTCCCATCCGGCCTCCGATCCTGCGGTCGTGAAGCAGGGCGAATATCTGGCGCGGGCGGGGGATTGCGTCGCCTGCCACACCAATCCCGGCGGCAAGCTGTTCGCCGGCGGCCGGCCGATGCCGACGCCGTTCGGCACGCTCTACTCCTCGAACATCACGCCCGACCCCGAGACCGGCATCGGCAAATGGACCGCCGATCAGTTCTATTCGGCGCTGCATAACGGCCGGTTCCCGGATGGCGGGCTGATCTATCCCGCGATGCCGTTCGGCAGTTATACAAAGGTGACGCGCAAGGATTCGGACGCGATGTTCGCGTATCTGCAATCCGTGCCGCCCGTGAAGCAGGCCGACAAGGCCCAGGATCTGCGCTTTCCATACAATAACCGCTCGCTCATCCTCGGCTGGCGCACGCTGTACTTCACCGAAGGCGAGTACAAGCCGGACCCGTCCAAATCCGAGGACTGGAATCGCGGCGCCTATCTCGTGCAGGGCCTCGGGCATTGCTCGATGTGCCACTCGCCGATCAACGCGTTGGGCGGAAGCTCCGAATCGCAGGCGTTCCAGGGCGGGCTGATCCCGATGCAGAACTGGTACGCGCCGTCGCTCACCTCGAACAAGGAGGCGGGCCTCGGGGACTGGAGCATCAAGGACATCTCCGATCTGCTGCGCACGGGCGTGTCGGAGCGCGGAGCGGTCTATGGCCCGATGGCGGAGGTCGTCTACAACAGCTTGCAGTACATGACCGACGACGATACGCGCGCGATGTCCATCTATCTCAAGAGTCTCGCCGAGGGCAGCCCTCCGGGCACGGCGGAGTCCGCCATTCCGCGTTCCGAGAGCCGGCTGCTGATGAGCCTCGGCGAGCAGGTTTATTCGGCGCAATGCGCGACCTGTCACGGCGGCAACGGGCGCGGCGATCCGCCGAAATACCCGCCGCTGGCCGGCAATCAGTCGATCCAGATGGTCTCGGCCGTGAACCCGATCCGCATGGTGCTGAACGGCGGCTATCCGCCCGGCACGGAGGGCAATCCGGAGCCGTACGGCATGCCGCCTTTCGCGCAGTCCTTGTCCGATGACGAGGTCGCCGCCGTCGTCACCTATATCCGCGCGGCCTGGGGCAATCGCGGCGAGCCGGTCACGGCCGCGCAGGCGAATGCGCTGCGCGCGTCGCCGCTGGACTGAGGACCGCCATGCTCAACGCGGACATGGACCCGCACGGGCCCGTCGAATCGGAGGACGCGGCGGTGCATGACATCGTGCGCACGGGGTCGCGCGGGGCGATCGTGCTGGCGCTGATCGCGACCGCGATCGTGATCGCGATCTGGTTCGCCTTCTATCTGCTCGTGTTCGTGCCCCGCGCGACCGCGCCATGACGGAGTTCGCGACCCCGGTGCCGTCCCACGAACCCGACGGCGGCGCCGAGCGCGCCGAGCGGCTCGAGCGCCGCTGGGCGACCCTCTCCATCGCCATCCTGGTCGTGCTCGTCGTCGTGGCGGCGTTCGCCGGCATCCATCAGGCGACCATGCCGCAGACCCGGCTGGAGATCGTCAATCCGCGCACGCTGCATCTGTCGGGCGAGTTCATCGAGAGCAATCTCGGCAGCGCCGTCGAGCCGGACGGATCGGTGATCGTGCGCGCGGTCGGGCAGCAATACTCCTTCACGCCGCAATGCATTCTGGTGCCGACGGACACGCCCGTCATCTTCCGGGCGACCAGCGCCGACGTGGTGCATGGCTTCCTGATCGACGGCACGAACGTCAACACGATGCTGGTGCCGGGCTACGTCTCGGCGATCTCGACCCGCTTCGACAAGCCCGGAGAGCATCACATGCCGTGCCACGAATTCTGCGGCACCGGCCACCAGGGAATGTGGGGCAAGATCCGCGTCATCGACAAGGCGGCGTTTGCGAAACTCGCCGCCAGCCAGCGGAGACTGAGCTGTGTTGAATAGCAGGCGACTGATCCTCGCGCATTTCTGGCTCGCCTTCGCCGTCTTCGGCCTCGCGTTGCTGCTGGGCGAATGGCAGATGTTCATCCGCAGCCCGCTACACGCCTGGCTCGGCGATCCCGAGTGGTACTATCGCTCCGTCACCGCGCACGGCACCGCCATGGCGTACGTGCTGCCGACCCTGGTGGCCATGGGCTTCGGCTACGCGATCACCGAGGCCGCGCTGAAACGCCCGCTGATCGGGGCAAGATGGGCCTGGGCCGGCTTCGCCCTGATCGCGATCGGCACCTTGACCGCCGTCGTTCCAGTGGCCATGGGCCTCGCTTCGGTCCTCTACACCTTCTACCCGCCGTTGGTCGGCAATCCCTTCTACTATATCGGCGTGGTCCTGGTGGTCGTCGGCTCCTGGATCTGGGTCGCGCTGATGTCGTACAACCTGTACCGGTGGAAGCGGGACAACCCCGGCGCGCCGGTGCCGCTCGCGATGTTCGCGAACGTCGCGGGTTCCTATCTCTGGGCCTGGACCGCGGTCGGCGCCGCGATCGAATTGCTGTTCCAGATCCTGCCGGTGGCGCTCGGCTGGACGAACACGATCGACGCCGGCCTTTCGCGCGTGTTCTTCTCCTGGACGCTGCATGCCATCGTCTATTTCTGGCTCATGCCGACCTATATTTCCTACTACACGATCGTGCCGCGCGCGATCGGCGGAAGGCTGTTCAGCGATCCGATGGGGCGGCTCTCCTTCGCCCTGTTCCTGGTCGTCGCGATGCCGATCGGCGTGCATCACCTGTTCGCCGATCCAGAGGTTGGCTCCGGCTTCAAGTTCCTGCACTCGGTGTTCACGGCCCTGGTCGCGCTGCCGACGCTGCTGACGGTGTTCACGATCTGCGCCTCGGTCGAGATCGCGGGCCGCCTGCGCGGCGGCAAGGGCGTGTTCGGCTGGATCGGCGCCTTGCCGTGGCGGAATCCGATGATGCTGGCGCTCGCCTTTTCGTTCGTCATGCTCGGCTTCGGCGGCGCGGGCGGCCTCGTCAACATGACGTATCAGCTCGACACGACGATCCACAACACGCAGTGGATCACCGGGCATTTCCACCTGATCTACGCCGGCGCGATCGTCATCATGTATTTCGCGATCGCCTACGATCTGTGGCCGCATCTGACCGGGCGCGCGCTCGACAGCATCCGGCTGATAAAGGCGCAGCTCTGGACGTGGTTCATCGGCATGATGGTGCTGACGATCCCGTGGCACTATGTCGGCATTCTCGGCATGCCGCGCCGGATGGCGTACTACGACTACACCGATCCCGCGCTCGCCCCGTGGGCGTCCCAGGTCATCCTGTCGGTGATCGGCGGCGCGATCCTGGTCGTGTCGGGCGTGCTGTTCATCGCCGTGCTCGTCCGCGGCCATCTCGCACCGCGCATCGAGCCCGGGGCCTACCGGTTCAGCGTCGCCGTGCATCAGCCGCGCACCGTGCCCGTTGCGCTGAACGGCTTCGGGCTCTGGCTCAGCCTGATGATCGGCCTCACGGTCGTGAACTACGGCTATCCCATCGTGCATCTGCTCGCGACCCCCGGCACCGCCGTCCCGGCGGTGATCGTCGGGGCGCAGCGATGAGCACGGAGCCGCTCTTCTCCACGCGCAATCGGTGGTTCACGGCGAGCGTCGCCGTGACCGGCGGCCTCGTGCTCTTCTCGGCGCTGTTCGGCTTTATCGTGCTGCCGCTGCTTCAGACCAGCGCCCGCTTCAACGGCGTCTGGGATGCCATCTGCAGCGCGGCGGGGGTTCTTCGCACCACGCCCGCGACGGAGCCGGTCGTGCAGGAGGATCACCCGATGACCCAGGTGGTGATGATGCCGCGCATGCTACAGAACGCGAGCGCCGAGGACGTCGGCCGGGGGGCCACGCTCGCGCTTGCCTGCACGATGTGCCATGGCGCGCGCGGCATGAGCGAAGCGAACTCGCCCAACCTCGCCGGCCAATATCCTGCCGCGATCTACAAGGAGCTCATGGACTTCAAATCGGGCGCGCGCGCGAGCGCCGTGATGGCGCCGCTGGTCGCGCATCTCAGCGACCAGGACATGCGCGATCTCGCGGCCTATTATGCCTATCTGCCCCGCGTGCGCGCCTACCATCCGCCCGGCAACGCGCCGCTTCCGCAGATCGTGCTCGACGGCGCGCCGATGCGCAACATCGCGCCCTGCGGCGCGTGCCACGGCGATCTCGACAACAAGGCGGGCAGCCCGTGGCTCGAAGGTCAGCCGGCGGCCTATCTTCAGGCGCAGCTCACGGCCTTCGCCACCGGCGCGCGGCGCAACAACATCAACGGGCAGATGCGCAACGTGGCGCGCAACATGACTCCGGCCGAAATCGCGGCGTCGGTCCGCTACTACGCCGCCCAGCCCTGAGCCGCGCGTCATGGCTGCCGGGCAAGACAGAGGGACGCCTAAGCAGGGTTGCACCCCCGCGACGGACCCTCCGTCCTTCATTCGGCGCTTTCAGGAACTCGTGGAGGCGAGGCCCCGGACGGGATTGCCGGTCGGTCACTACGCAGCCGTGCTCGGCGTGAGCGAGAGCCGGCTAACGTCCCATTGCCGCCGCCTGACCGGCCGGTCGCCGTTGCAGGTCATCAACGCCGCCGTGATGCGCCGCGCGAGGGAGGCGATGCTGTCGAGCCGGCAGTCCGTCAGCCAAATCGCGTTCGGTCTCGGCTTCAGCGAGCCGACCTATTTCACGCGAGTATTTCGGCGCCACACGGGCATGACGCCGACCGACTTCCGCGCGAACGCCAAACGCGATCCTGGGGGCACGCCTCATCGCCGCAAGGCGGCCGAGGCGCGCCCGGCCCGCTGTGTCGGTGACGCGTAAAGATGTCCGGTTTTCGTAGCTCGTGATCTGTCCGCTCCGTTCTTGTTCCGTGCCGGGGCATGCATGCCCCCGGCACGGAACGCCGCGATGGGAGCATGTCATGCGGCCTGACGCTCGGTTGGCAGCAGGGCGCCGGTTGGGTCGTAGTCTGCCAGCCGGTGCGGCCCGAGGAACACTGCGAGCGTGCCGTCGGGGTATTCATTCACCCGCACCCTTGCGCGCACGAAGTGCGGTCGCAGCCGGCTCGGCGGCAGTTGCAAGCTAAGCCCCTGCCATCGCACGGTGTTGTCATTGCCCACCGTCCGCTCCTCCTGGACGCACAGGATCTCGCGCCAGGCGCCGGCCGCGTCGGCCACGAACGCCGACCCTTCCTGCTCGGGCGCCACCGCGAACGCCTTGTTGTGCTCGGCCACGTAGCTCTCCGCCAACCAGCGGTTCGCCGTTTCGGCTGTCGTGATCCCGGCCAGCGCCAACTCCTTCGGCAGCCGGTCCTGCAACGTCCGGAACGCCCGTTCCGACCGGCCCCGTGCTTCCGGCGAGTAGGCCGCGATGTGCTCGATGCCGAGCTGCGCGAGCGCACGGCCGACCTGGGTCAGAGCCGTCCGCGAGACCGGCCCGCCAGCCTCCGGCGTCAGGAAGTAGTGGCTGCCCCGGTCGGTGTAGAGCGCGCAGAACAGGCCCTGCCGCTCCACCCCTTCGCGCAGGCCTCGCAGGCTCGACGCCGTCCCCTCCTGATCCACCAGAAACGCCGAGAGGATCGCGCTCGTCGCGTCATCCAGCGTGACGACGAGGTCGTGCAGGCGCCCACTCCCGGGCAGCCAGGCATGCGTCGAGGCGTCCTGGTGCAGCAGCATGCCCGCCAACGGACGGCGCGGGCGCTTCTTGCGATGCGCCGAGCGCTTCACCGCAGGCAGTACCAACCCCGCACGGTGCAGAGCCAGCTTGGTCACCGTGTAGCCCAGCCTGTAGCCGTGCCGCTTCCCCAGCTGCTCGTGAAAGTGCTCGACCGTGAAGCCGCGATAGAGGTCGCGATACAGGCCAAGCATCCGCTCGAGCTCCGCCACAGGCGCGCGTCGCCCAGAGGGCAGCAGCCGGCGATCCTCAAGACCAGCCAGCCCCTGCTCGCGATGCCGGTCACGCCAGCGCCGGAACGTACGCTCGCTCACTCCCAGCAACTCCGCCGCCTCCAGCTGGCTCAACTCCGACCGCTCCGATCGGCCAAGAACATCCTCGAACCGCATCCGTCGTATCCCCTCGTGAATGCGTGCCCGATCCATCCCAACCCCCAACACAAGGGACCGGAATGACCGGACACTTCACGAGCTACAAACTCCGGACAACTCATGAGCTAGCCACACGCGCCCGGCCCGCTGTTGACGGAGGATTCTGCCCGAGCCTACCCTTCCTGAACGCCTCGATCTTCCGGTCTGAACGGGAGGCAAGCAGGGCGAAACGGCCGTCGCGCGAGCGAGGAGCGGGGAGAGGTCCGATGCTGCCGAAAACACGTTGGCTGATGATAGGCATGTGCCTGCTTGCCAACACGATCAACTATATCGACCGGGCGAACCTCGCCGTCGCCGCCCCGATCATGCAGCACGAGCTTGGGTTCAATTCCGCGACCATGGGCTTCGTCCTCGGCGGCTTCTTCTGGACCTACGCCATCATGCAGATGCCGTTCGGCTGGTTCGCCGACCGGGTCGGGGCCCGCATCTCGCTCACCATCGCCGTCGTGTGGTGGTCGATCTTCACCGCGCTGACGGCCGTCGCGCGCGGGATCACGACCCTGATGGGATGCCGGCTGCTGCTCGGGATCGGCGAGGCGGGCGCGTATCCGTCCATGGCCAAGGTCGCGGCCAACTGGTTTCCGAGCAGCGAGCGCGGCCTCGCGTCCAGCATCTTCGATAGCGGCTCGCGCATCGGCGCCGCGCTCTCTCTGCCGCTGGTCGCCTGGATCATCAGCATCTCCAACTGGGAGACGTCGTTCATCGCCACCGGTGCGCTCGGCGTGATCTGGGCGGTGTTCTGGGTGATCATCTATCGCGACCCGGAGCGGCATCCGTCGGTCACGCCCGAGCAACTCGCCGCGCTGCGGGCCGGGCGCAGCACCAAGATGGCGGACATGCCGAAAGTCCCCTGGTCGTCGCTGTTCCGCTACCGGACGATCTGGGGCATGATGATCGGGTTCTTCTGCCTCAATTTCGTGATCTACTTCTTCATTACCTGGTTCCCGACCTATCTCGTCGATGCGCGTGGCTTCTCGCTGAAGCAGCTCGGCACGCTGGGCTTGCTGCCGGGCCTCGCCTCGATCCCGTGCGGGTGGCTGGGCGGCTTCACCTCCGACTGGCTCTACCGCCGGGGCTGGAGCCTGACGGCGGCCCGCAAGACCTGCCTGGTCGGCGGCATGCTGATGTCGTCCATCATCACCCTGTCCGTATTCGCGCCCAACGTGTACGTGGCGTTGCTGTGCTTCGCCATCGCCTATGGCAGCCTCGCCTTCACGGCGGCGAGCATCTGGTCTTTGCCGGGCGACGTCGCGCCCACGCCGGCCCATGTGGCCTCGATCGGCGGCATCCAGAACTTCGCGTCGAACCTCGCTGGCATTGTAACCACGACGTTCACCGGCGTCATGCTGACGATCACCAGCGGTTCGTTCGTGATTCCGCTCGTCGTGGCCGGCGGGTTTTGCATTCTGGGCGCCGTTGTCTATCTCTTCATGGTCGGCGAGATCGCGCCCTTGCCGCCGCTGACGCGCGGCGTCGTGGGCCAGGCGAACGTCGCCGAGTAGCTCAGGAGAGCAAGATGGGCATTTCCCCCGTAATCCGGTTGCACCCGGCGGATGGCGTGGTCATCGCGCGCGCCATGATCATGCCGGGCACGGTGGTCGAGGAGGGCGTGGCCGCCGCCGAGCGCATTCCGCCGGGCCACAAGATCGCGGTCCGGCCGCACGCGCCGGGCGAGGCGGTGCGCCGCTACGGCCAGATCATCGGCTTCGCGACCCAGCCGATCGCCCCAGGTCAGCATGTCCATGTCCACAACATGAGCATGGGCGAGTTCGCGAAGGACTACGCGTTCGGCGAGGACGCCAAGCCCACGCAAATGATCGAGCCGGCCGCGACGTTCCAGGGTTTCCGGCGTCCGGACGGCCGGGCTGCAACGCGCAACTATATCGGCATCCTCACATCGGTGAATTGCAGCGCCCATGTCGCGGACCTGATCGCGGACGTGTTCAAGCGCAACCCGTTCGGCCGCGACGATCCGCTGGCGGACTACCCGAACGTGGATGGGGTGGTCGCGCTCACGCACAAGACCGGCTGCGGCATGGCGGCCGGGGAGCCGCTGCATCTGCTGCGCAGGACGCTCGCCGGCTACGCGCGGCACCCGAATTTCTCGCACGTGGTCGCGATCGGGCTCGGGTGCGAGGTCAACCAGATCGGCGGGCTGCTCGCCGAGCAGAAGCTCTCCGACCGCCTGCGGAACATGAACATCCAGACCGTCGGCGGCACGCGCAAGACGGTCGAGGCGGGGATCGCGTTCGTTCGCGAGGTTCTGGCCGACTCCAACCGGGTGCATCGGGAGACGATCTCGGCGAGCGAGCTGACCGTCGCCCTGCAATGCGGCGGCTCGGACGGCTATTCCGGGGTTTCGGCCAATCCCTCGCTCGGCGTCGCGAGCGATCTCGTGGTGCGGAACGGCGGTTCGGTCATTCTGTCCGAGACGACCGAGACGTATGGCGCCGAGCATCTGTTCACCCGCCGCGCCGTTAGCCGCGAAGTGGGCGAGAAGCTCGTCGGCCTCATGAAGTGGTGGGAGGACTACACCGCCAAGAACGGCGCCGAGATCAACGCCAATCCCTCTCCCGGCAACAAGGCCGGCGGATTGACGACGATTCTGGAAAAATCGCTCGGCGCGATGGCCAAGGCCGGCAGCACCAACCTGGTCGATGTCGTGAAATACGCCGAGACCGTCACCGCCAAGGGCTTCGTGTTCATGGACACGCCCGGCTACGATCCGGTCTCGGCGACGGGGCAGGTGGCGGGCGGCGCCAACGTCGTCTGCTTCACGACCGGGCGCGGCAGCATGTTCGGCTGCAAGCCCTCGCCCTCGATCAAGATCGCGACCAACTCGGCGATGTACCAGCGCCTGCAGGACGACATGGACGTCAATTGCGGCACCATCCTCGACGGCGAGGAGACGGTGGAGCAGGCGGGACAGCGGATCTTCGACATGATTCTGCGCGTCGCCGGCGGTGAGCGGACCAAGAGCGAGCAGTCGGATTTCGGGTCATCTGAGTTCGCGCCCTGGCAGATCGGCGCGACCGTGTAGCGGGAGCACGCGAGATGAGTGGCGGGGAGAGCGCGGGCGCGGCGGCGGCGTCCCGGGCGCGGGCGCTGGCCGAGCAGGCCTTGCATGCGCAGGCGGTCGGCAGGGATGACGAAGCGGACCGGTTGTTCGCGGAGGCGCAGGAGCTCGATCCGGAGGCGGTAGCCGCCGTGCTCGACGCGCATGATGCCGCGCTGGCGCCGGACGCGCGCGACCGGCCGACGGCGGACCGCGATGCCGAGCGGGTGCGACGCCGCGAGCCCGAGGCCGATCCCGGCGCTTATCCGGGAAGCACCGGCGAGAACATTCCGGGCGCGAAGCCTCGGAGCGGGGAGAAATAGCATGATCCAGCATTTCAGGCCGCCGGCGGACGGATTCTCCGGAACGTGGATCGGGCGGGCGTGGCTGCCCGGCGCGAATGGCGGCCCCGCCGTGATCGTGGTCCGGCCGGACGGGGTGTTCGACATCACCCGCCATGCAGCGACCGTCAGCGCGCTCTGCGACGCGGCCGATCCGGCCGGTTTCGTGCGCGGCCTCGCGGGCGAGCGGATCGGGGAGGTCGAGGGCCTGCTCGGCAATAGCTGCGCCGGCCGGCGGGACGAGGCGAAGCCCTGGCTGCTCGCGCCGGTCGATCTACAGGCGATCAAGGCGGCGGGCGTGACCTTCGCCGCAAGCCTGATCGAGCGTATCGTCGAGGAGCACGCCAAAGGCGATCCCGGTTCGGCGGACAGCGTGCGCGCGAGCCTCGCGACCGAAATCGGCGCCGATCTGTCGAAGATCCGGCCGGGATCGGCGGAATCCGAGGCGTTGCGGCAGGCGCTGGTCCGGCGCGGCCTCTGGTCGCAATATCTCGAAGTGGGCATAGGGCCGGACGCCGAGGTGTTCACCAAGGCCCAGCCGCTCTCAGCCGTCGGCTTCGGCGCGGATATCGGCATCCATCCAAAATCGACCTGGAACAACCCCGAGCCGGAGATCGTCCTCGTGGTTTCGAGCCAGGGCAGGATCGTCGGCGCGACGCTCGGCAACAACGTCAATCTCCGCGACTTCGAGGGCCGCAGCGCGCTCCTGCTGTCGAAGGCGAAGGACAATAACGCCTCGACCGCCATCGGCCCGTTCGTCCGTCTGTTCGACGCTGAGTTCACGCTCGACACCGTCCGGAGGAGCGAGGTCAATCTGCACGTCGCGGGCGAGGATGGATTCGAGCTTGACGGCATGAGCCACATGAGCGAGATCAGCCGCGATCCGGAGGATCTCGTGCAGCAGACGATCGGCGCGACGCATCAGTATCCGGACGGGTTCGTGCTTTTCCTCGGCACGATGTTCGCGCCGACAAAGGAGCGCGAGGGCGGCGGCGGCGGATTCACGCACAAGCCGGGCGATATCGTTGCGATCGGCTCGTCTGAGCTTGGCACCCTGGTCAATCGCGTGCGAACGAGCGATCAGGCGGAGCCTTGGGAGTTCGGCGTCCGCGCCCTCATCGCCAATTTGTCGGCCCGCGGACTGATCGGCGCGGCGGCCTCGGTCGCCTGAGAACCTGCGTCGGGCGGCCCATCGGCTGCGATTTTCGGCTGACGCACCCTGTCACTCCGCCGGGAGCGGTCATGTCCTGACCGCCGGGCGGGCTGAGGTGAGTGCTGCGGGTACCACGCCGCAAGTGCGGACTGAGAATCCCCGGATCAAAAATCCTTAAATGGGAAAATTGCCTGTGCAATGATCTTGATCAGGGAAACGGCGCGGGGTTACACACGCGACATGGAAAGTTCGTATGGCGATACAGACCGGAACGGATCCGCTCTTCCGATTCGGGTTCCGCCCTATGTCTTGGGCGCGTTGAGCTCCTGTGCAATATTTGGGCTCGCGATCGTTCTGGTTCGCAATCCCCACCTGTTCGACTGGCCACTGACGAAGATCATCAACCATGAGGCAAACCGCAGCCAAATATTCGATGTAGCCTTTTACGATCTGGACCACTACAATACTTTCTCTGGTCTCCTGCTGATGGCCTTCGTCTGGTTCTGCTGGTTCGGCGTCGATTTATTTGAGGAACATGCGAGGATATTGGTTGGGACTCTGCTTGCATTCCCGGTCGGTATGCTCAGCCGGTTCCTGCAACATCAGCTGTCGACCCATCCAAGACCGTTCTACGACCCGGCGTTCGGCTTCATCCGGCCGTCCATGCTCGACGCGACACCGCTCAATACATGGAATTCATTTCCGAGCGATCACGCGACCGCCTTCGGCGCGTTGGTGATCGTCATCATGCTGCAGCGCCCAAGGCTCGGATGGTTTGTTATCCCATGGTTCGTTCTGCTAGAATGTGCGCGGGTCTACATGGGGGCGCACTACCCGTCCGATCTGATCGGCGGCGTGGCTCTCGCGGGAATCGTGGTTCTCGCCGCGCAAGCCCCCTGGGTCATCCATATCGGCCAGCGGGTCGTGCGGTGGGAGCGCTCTTCTCCCTCATGGTTCTACATGCTGGCCTTTCTTCTCAGCTCTCAGGTCGCGACGCTGTTTTCGGATCTCAGATACATGGCGGGGGGCGTGAAGCTCCTCCGGCTCATCAAGCTCTGGTGATGGCCATCCGCTTCGCACAGTTCTGATCAGGCCCGGCGCAGCAGGAACAGTCCTTGCTCGCCGAACAGGTTGGCCAGCAGCGGAAAGCGCCTCCACGGCGTGCGGCGGCCGGCTTCGTCGGCGGCGAGCCATTGCTCGACCGCGTAGCCTTCCCGCGCGCACAGATCGAAGAAGTCGCGGATCGTGCAGGGGTGGATGTTGGGCGTCTCGTACCACGGTCGGTCCCAGGTCGCGGTCATCGGCATGCGGCCACGCACGAACAGCTGCCAGCGCACCGGCAGATGCCCGAAGTTCGGGAAGCTGATGACCGCGCGCGTGCCGATGCGCAGCATCTGCCGGAGTACCGCCCTTGGCCGCTCGACCGCCTGCAGCGTGCGTGACAGCACGACGTAGTCGAAGGCGCCGTCCGGGTAGTGCGCGAGGTCGAAATCCGCGTCGCCATGCATCACCGGCAGGCCGTGCGCGACGGCGCGTGTCACCTCCGCCATGTCGATCTCGATGCCGCGCGCGTCGCAGCCCTTGGTGCGGAACAGGTGATCGATCAGCGTGCCATCGCCGCAGCCGATGTCGAGCACGCGGCTGCCGGGCGCGATCATGTCCGCGATCAGCCGTTGATCGACCCGGACGTGCTTGGCGATCAGCCGCACCGGCTCGGGGCGGGCCGGCCCGATCTTGTTCATCCGCCGTCCAGTCCCGCATGCACCGCGCAGCCCGCGAGGAAGCCCGCGAGGGTGCGATGAAAATCGGGCTCGTCCAGCAAGAAGGCGTCGTGGCCCTTGTCGGTCGGGATCTCGACGAAGCTCACATTTGCCGCCGCGCGATTGAGGGCGCGGGCGATGGTGCGGCTCTCCTCCGTCGGAAACAGCCAGTCGGAGGTGAAGGACACGATGCAGAACCGTGTCCGGCTGCCCCGGAACGCCGCCGCCAGGTCGCCGCCGTGATCGGCCGCGAGGTCGAAGTAGTCCATGGCGCGCGTGATGGTGAGGTAGGAATTCGCGTCGAACCGGCGCACGAAGCTGCTGCCCTGATGGCGCAGATAGCTCTCGACCTCGAACATGTCGCCGAACAGGTCGATCGCCTCGCGGCTGTCCTTCGGTGCGCTCTGCAGGCGGCGGCCGAACTTCCGGGTCAGCGCCACTTCCGAGACATAGGTGATGTGCGCGCACATGCGTGCGACCGCCAGCCCGCGCAGCGGCATCCGGCCCGTCTGCCAGTAGCGGCCGCCCTGCCACTCCGGATCGGCGAAGATCGCCTGCCGCCCCACCTCATGGAAGGCGATGTTCTGGGCCGAGTGATGGGCCGCGGTCGCGACCGGAATGGAGGCGAATACCTGGCTCGGGTAGGAGGCGGCCCATTCCAAGGCCTGCATGCCGCCCATCGAGCCGCCCAGCACCGCGAACAGGCGGCCGATGCCGAGATGATCGATGAGGCGTTTCTGGGCGCGCACCATGTCGCGGATCGTCACCGGCGGAAAATCCGTGCCCCAGGGTTCGTCCGTTCCGTCCCGCACGCTGCGCGGGCCGGTGCTGCCCATGCAGCCGCCGAGCACGTTGGCGCAGATCACGAAGAACCGGTCCGTGTCCACCGGCCGGCCAGGACCGACGACCTGTGCCCACCAGCCCTCGCGGCCGGTGATCGGGTGCCGCTCGGCCACATACTGGTCGCCGGTCAGGGCGTGGCAGACGAGCACCGCGTTGCTCCGGTCGGCGTTCAGCGTTCCGTAGGTGCGGAAGGCGACCACGACGCTCGGCAGATGCACGCCGCAATCGAGCATCATCCCGTCGCCGAACGCGACATGGGCGTGCTGAACGTCCGCGAGCGTATCTGATCCGGTCATGGAGCGGGTTGCATAGGCGCTTGGCAGGCAAGGAGGCAACCCGGCGCGCGCGCCCGGTTTTCAGGCTGGGCGGCTTCCGCTATCAGTGCGGCCCCTGATCATAAGCCGCAAGCGCCGGAGTGATGGACGCCAAATCGCTGACAGATGCGCAAGAGGACCGGAGCGGCGGGCGCGGGGGCTTGAGTGCGCTGCGCGCCGAACTCGACCGGATCGACGATGCCATCCACGATCTGCTGATCGAGCGCTCCGAAATCGTGTCGAGGGTCGGCGCGGAAGGACGCAAGGCCTTCACGCCCTACCGGCCCGGCCGCGAGGCGGCGATCCTGCGGCGGCTGCTCGCCCGCCACAGGGGGCCGCTCGACCCACAGGGAATCGTCCGGATCTGGCGCGAGCTGATTTCGGCGGGCACGGCCCTCCAGGGAGGCCACACCGTTGCCGTGTGCGACCCGGACCCCGCTCGCGGCTATACGCAGCTTGCGCGCGAGCAGTTCGGGGCGCTCGTGCCGTTGCGGGTCCATGCCAGCCCGGCGCAGGCGCTCGGCGAGGTGAGTTCGGGTCTCGCGGGCATCGCCGTCCTGCCCCTGCCTTCCGAGTCCGATCGATGGTGGACCATGCTGCTGGACCGGGCCGCTCCGGAGCGCGACCTGCACGTCGTCGCGCGCCTGCCCTTCTGGTCGCCCCGGCCCGAGGGCGCGCCGCGCGTGCAGGCCTTCGCGGTGTCCCGCGCCGAACCGGACCCGTCCGGGGAGGACTGGTCGCTGCTGGCGCTCAAGCTCGATCCCGGAGCGGACCGGGTGAGGATCGGGGACAGGCTGTCGGAGGCCGGGCTGCTCGCGTCCGGCGTGCTGGTCTGCGACGGGCAAGACAGGGCGGGAACGATCGCGCTAGCCGAGGTGGACGGGTTCGTGACCGGGGCGGATCCGCGCCTGGACGCGCTCGAACCGGAGCAGGCGCGCGTGCTCGGCGCTTACGCCGTGCCCGTACGCGGGACGGCGGCATGAGCGCGCCGCGTCCTCGTCCCGAAATACTGGACATTGCTCCCTATGTCGGCGGTGAATTCGAGCATTCCCGGCCGTAACCGGGCGATCAAGCTGTCCTCCAACGAGGGCGCGTTCGGGGTGCCGCCGCGCGCCGCCGAGGCGCTGCGCTGGGCCGCGACCGAACAGCATCGCTACCCGGACGGCGGCGCGGCTTCGTTGCGGGAGGCGCTCGGGCGACATCACGGGCTCGATCCGGCCCGCATCGTCTGCGGGGCCGGGTCCGACGACCTGCTGATCCAGCTCGCCCTCGCCTATGGCGGGAAGGGGACCGAGCTGCTGATGACCGAGCACGGGTTCTCGATCTACCGGATCGCCGGGCAGTATGCCGGCAGCCGGGTGATCGCGACGCCGGAGCGCAATCTGACGACCGACGTCGATGCCCTGCTCAGGGCGGTGTCGGCGGCGACCCGGATCGTGTTCATCGCCAATCCGAACAACCCGACGGGGAGCCTGCTCCCCGCGCGCGAGGTGGAGCGGCTGCGAGCCTGGCTGCCGCCGGAGGTGCTGCTGGTGCTCGACGCGGCTTACGCGGAATACGTCGAGCGCCCGGACTACGACGCGGGAATCGGGCTGGTCGATGCCGGCGAGAACACGGTCATGACCCGCACCTTCAGCAAGATCTACGGTCTCGGCGGCGCGCGCATCGGCTGGGCCTACGCCCCGCCGGCCGTCGTGGACGTGCTCAACCGCGTGCGCTCGCCGTTCAACGTCTCGGTGGGCGCGCAGGCGGCGGCGATCGCGGCGCTGGAGGAATCCGGCTGGGTCGAGCGCAGCCGGCGGCACAACACCGCCCAGCGCGCTCGTCTGACCGAGGCGCTCCGTGCGGCCGGGATCAAGGTCTGGCCGAGCGAATGCAACTTCGTGCTGGCCGATTTCGGCTCTCCCGCGCGCGCCGAGGCGGCGCTCGCCTTCCTGCGCACGCGCGGCCTGATCGTGCGCGCGGTGCGCGGCTACGGTCTGCCGGATTGTCTCCGCATCACGATCGGCACGGAGGAGGAGGTCTCCCTGGTGGCGGAGGCGGCCGGAGCGTTCATGCGCGCCGATGGCTGAGCCGCTGTTCGAGCGGCTGGCGCTGATCGGTGTCGGGCTGATCGGCAGTTCGGTCGCGCGCATCGCCCGCGAACGGGGCGACCTCGCGCGCACGGTCGTCGGCTGCGCCCGCACCGAGGCGACGCGCAACCGGATCGCGGAACTCGGGATCGTGGACGAGGTGCGGCAAGACCCAGGGACGGCGGCCGCCGGGGCGGACTGCGTGATGCTGTGCTCGCCGGTCGGCTCGTATGCCGGGATCGCCGCCGCGATGGCGCCGCATCTCGCGCCCGGCGCCATCGTCACCGATGTCGGTTCGACCAAGCAGTCCGTGATCCGCGACGTCGGCCCGCTGCTGCCGGAGGGCGTGCATTTCGTCCCGGCGCATCCGCTGGCCGGAACCGAATACTCCGGCCCCGATGCGGGCTTCACGACACTGTTTCAAAACCGCTGGACCTTGCTGACGCCGCCGGCCGGCACCGATCCGGCGGCCGTGGAGCGCATCGCGGAGTTGTGGCGACGCTGCGGCTCGATGACCGAAATCATGGAGCCGGGGCACCACGACCGCACGCTCGCGATCGTCAGCCATCTGCCGCATTTGCTCGCCTTTACGATCTGCGGCACGGCCGACGATCTCGAGGAGGAGAGCCGGCAGGAGGTGCTGCAGTTCGCGGCATCTGGTTTTCGCGATTTCACGCGCATCGCCGCCTCCGACCCAGTGATGTGGCGGGACATCTTCATCAACAACCGCGAGGCGCTGCTCGAAATGCTGGCCCGCTTCACCGAGGACGCCCAGGCGATGGGCCGCGCGGTGCGCTGGGGCGACACCGCCTATATCGAGGATAGGATCATGCGCGGCCGCAAGATCCGCCGCGGCCTGATCGAGAACAAGCAGGCATGATCGAGGCGCTCCGCTCGCCGGCGCGCGCGTGATGCGGGGTGGCCGGCGCGGACTGACCCAGGAGGACCGCGCCGAGTGGGCCCATTACGTGCGCCAAGTGCGGGCGCTGGCGGGACGCGCGGAGCCGCAAGCGATCCCTGTCGCACGGGCGGCCGCGCCGTCGCCATCGCCGCAGCATCGCCCGGCCACCAAGCCGTCCCGAGCGCCCGCGGTTGCCGCCGTCGCGGTTGGAGAGCAGCCGCCCGGGGTGGATCGCGCCACCTGGCAGCGCCTGCGGTCGGGCAGGCTCGCGCCGGTCCGCACGCTGGATCTCCACGGCCGCACCGCCCAACGCGCGTTCGTCGCCCTTTCGCAGTTTCTGAGGAGCGCGCAGGCGGACCGGGTGCGCTGCGTCGAGGTCATCACCGGGCGCGGCTCGGGCGAAGCGGGCGGGGTGCTGCGGCGCGAATTGCCGCTCTGGCTCAACCTGCCCGATTTGCGGCCGCTGGTTCTAGGCCTCACGCACTCTCATGCCGCGAACCCGGGCGCGGTGCGGATATTGCTGCGGAAGGCCCGCTGACGGAAGGCCCGCTGACGAAAGCTCCGCTGACGGGACGGCCCTCGGCCCGGGCCAGCAAGCGCCGGGCGCCTTCGCGAGCACGGCGCGCGACGCCTTCGGGGCCGATTTCGCGCGTCAGCCGTTCCATCGGGACTTCGAGCGCAACGGGGATGTCGGCCGGCATGGCGTCGAGGATGCCGGGAAGGCCGATCTCGCCTTCGCCCGGCGGCAGCCGCTCCGCCCGGCCGTTATGCAGCAGACCTTCCAGCGTCGCCGGCTTTTCGGCCGGGCAGTCGCAGAGATGCACGAACGGCAGCAGCGGCGCGGGGGTCGCGGCGAGTTCGGCGAGCGTACTGTCGGAGCGGTCGAAGTGCAGCGTATCGACCAGGATGCCGCAGTTCGGCCGGTTGGTCGCGTCCACGATGCGGCGGGCGGAGCCGAGGCTGTTCACGTCGGTCCACGGGAAGAACTCCAGCACGGCCGACATGCCGTAGCGCCCGGCGAGATCAGAGACCCCGGCCAGCGTATCCGCCAAGCGGCCGAAATCCGGGTCGTAGGGAGCGGTCAGGACATGCCGCGCGCCGAGTTCGGCCCCGGTCGCCATGAACGGCTCGAGCGCAGCCACGTCGGTTTCCGGCGTGAGCCGCAGGAACTCGATGTCGAGCACGCGCACGCCCGTATCCGCCATCCGCGCCTTCGTTTCCCGGAGCATCGCGGGGCCGTTCATCAGCGGATAACCGGGCGTCGTCGGCGTCACCGCGATCAGCCGCAGCCCGACCGCGTCGTAGCCGGTCCGTGACGCGACGCCGATCATCTCCGGTGGCGCCAGGCTCAGCACCGTGAGATGGGCGAGGGAGATCATGCGATGCAAGTGCGTCACTCCGCCACGGCCGCATCGGCGGGGACGCGTCCTGCCGCGTGCATCGCGGCCTGGTAGCCGAACACGATCGCCGGGCCGAGCGTCGTGCCCGGACCCGGATAGGTGCCCCGGAAAATCGAGGCGAGATCGTTGCCGCAGGCGTAGAGTCCCTCGACCGGCTGGCCGTCCGCGCCGAGGACGCGGCCATAGCCGTCCCCCCGCAAGCCCGCGCTACAGGCGAGGTCGACGGGTATCACGGCGACCGCGAAGAACGGTCCCGCGCCGATCGGGCGCATGCAGGGATTGGGCTTGTTCTCGGCATCGCCGTTGATGCGGTTGAGGTCGCTTGTGCCGCGGCCGAATTCCTCGTCCACGCCGGTCGCCGCATAGCGGTTGTGCCGCGCGACCGTCTCCTCGAATTCGTCCGGATCGGCGCCGATCTTCCCGGCGAGGCCGCGCAGCGTGGCCGCCTGGGTCAGATAGCCGGCGTTCAGGAACGGCGTCAGGTTGTTCGTGCCCGGATGCACGACGCCGATGCCGTAATCGCGGATGAAGCTCCGGTCGCAGATCAGGTAGGCGGGCACGCTCGGCACTGTCTCGTGGGCGTGCAGCATCGCCGCGACGAAGTCGTGATACGAATCGGACTCGTTGACGAACCGCCGCCCGGACGCATTGACGGCGATCAGGCCCGGCTTGGAACGGTCGAGGATGATGTGCGGATAGAGGGACGTGCTTCCGTCCGGCCAGTTCATGATGGAGCAGGGCATCCACAACCCCGCGCTGTCCATCTTGGCGTCAAGTTCAGCGCCCGCCCGTAAGGCCGTCGCGACGCCGTCGCCGGTATTGCTTTCAGGAGCAAGCGAATGTTTACGGGCGGGAGCGGGGAACAGCGCGTTCCGCAGCTCGTCGTTCCAGCACACGCCGCCGGTCGCGAGCACGACGCCGCGCCGGGCGCGGATCGCAGTCCGGCCGCGCTTCGTGTCCAGCAATGCGCCGACCACCCTTCCGTCCTCTACCACAAGCTCCGCGAGCGACGTCTCGAACCGGATCGGCACGTTCCGCTTGCGCAGGCTGTAGAGCAGGCGGCCAACGATCGCGTTGCCCATGACGAGATGCGTGCCGCGCTTGTGGCGCAGCCGGTCGCGCCCATACCGGGTCAGCATCCTCGCGACATGCAGGAAGTTCTTCGCCGAGCGGAACGGATGCAGGAGAAACGGAATATCCGCGCGCGTCAGCATCATGCCGCCGAGCACCACGAACTCCGGGCGCGGCGGCCGCAGGCGCGCGAAATCGGCGCCGAGCTTGCGGCCGTCGAACGGCAGCGGCGCCAGCGCCCGGCCGCCATACGCCGCCCCCGGCATGTTCTTGATGTAGTCGGGATGCGCGCGGGAGGCTTCGAGCACCAGATCGCTGCGCGCTTCGAGGTAGTCGAGCGCCTTCGGCCCGGCGTCCAGGAAGGCGCGCCGCTCGGCCTCGCCGCCGCGCGCGCCGATGACGGCGTCGAGGAAGGTCCGGGCGGCCGAGATGGAATCGGGCACGCCCGCTTTCACGCTCTGGCTGCTGCCCGGGATCCAGACGGTTCCGCCCGAAGTGGACGTGGTGCCGCCGACCATGTCCGTCTTCTCGCACAAGGTGACGCGGAGGCCCTCGAGCGCGCCGACGAGCGCCGCCGTCATGCCCGCCGCACCGGCGCCGATTACCAGCAGATCGACATCGCCGGTCCAGCCAGGCTCCGTTATATCCAGCATCGTTGCTGTCCCCGTCGGCCCGCCGTCACGCGAACACGCCCATGCACCGGCCGAGAATGGCAATCTGTCCGGCCGCCATTTCGGGGCCGGTCTGGACGCGGCACCCGCGCGTTTCGGCCTCGCGCAGCAACGGCGTCATCGCGGGCTTGGTCACCGCATCCGCGACCAGCGTGCCCGGGCGAAGCGTGGCGAGCTGGGCCTTCGGGATCGGCAGCTCGCCCGTGTCGGCCATGCCGACGGGCGAGGCGTTGGCCACGAGGTCGAAGCCGTCCAGGCCGTCGTACCCGTCCAGCAGCTCGACGGCCGGAAACGCATCGACGAACAGCCGCCGCATCGCCCGCACCCGCTGCGGATCGATATCGGCGAGCGCCAGCCGCGCGATGCCCTGCTCGCACAGGGCGTCCGCGATCGCGCTGCCCGCGCCTCCGGCGCCGACCACCAGCGCGCTCTTGCCCGAGGCGGAGAACCCGTGCGTCCTGGCCGCCGCCGTGAAGCCGAGCCCGTCCACCATGTCGCCGAGCAGCGTCCCATCTTCGCGACGACGCACGACGTTCACCGCTTGCAGCCGCTGCGCCCGCGCGGTCAGTTCGTCGAGCAGCGGCGGGATGGCGCGCTTATGCGGGATCGTCACGACGAAACCGACGGAGTTGCGCCAGCCGCGCTGGACCGCGACGAAATCCCGCAGCCGATCCGGAGCGAGATCGACCGGAATGAGCACGGCGTCGATCCCCGCCGAGGCCGCGTGCTCGTTGAACAGCTCCGGCGAGCGGACCTGCGCGACCGGATGGCCGATGATCTGAGCGATGCACGTCGTGCCACGGACCGTCATGCTGCGCCCCGCCTAACGCAGAGGCGAGATGGCGGTCGGAAGATAGATCGACGTTTCCATCTCGGGCGTCAGCCAGGCCGCGCTTTTCGGGGGCCAGACGCCTTGGCGCACCGTTTCGGCGCGGATCTGCGCGCGCTCCTCAGTGCTCTTATAGGGCCAGATGTGCGTGATGCGGGGCGTTCCGTCCAGGCCGTACATCGCCAGCACGAGCCTGGAGAAGCCGGTCCGGCCGGGAAGCCTCTCGGCCCAGCCCTCGAAGGTCGGCACCAGGCCACCGGACTTCAGCACGTAGCTGCGGATCTCGTAAACCGGCCCAAACGCCCCGGTTTCGACTGGCGGCAGATCGGGAAAGGGCGCGTAGCTCTGGAGGCTGAGGCGCGTCAGGAACGCCGAGCAGCCGAACGGATTGCTGCTGCGGAGCGTGCGCTCGCGCTCGCGGCCGAGTTCGGCATCGTCCGCGAACCCGCGCAGCACCGCGAGTTTGTTCAGCGCGCCGATGTCCGACACCCAGCAACCGAGGAGCCGGCCGCCCGCATCCGCGTCCGACGTGAAGGCGGCAATCCCTTCCGCCGCCTTCGCCGCCGTGCCCATCGCGATCGAGAGCGTCGCCAGTTCGTAACGGGTCATCTTGGTTCTCCTATGCCGCTTCGGCGGCGTCCTCGTGATTCGCGGGGCCGGCGGCGTTGCGGCCCGCGATGTACCCGAAGGTCATCGCCGGGCCGAGATTGATGCCGCCTGCCGGATAGAAGCCACCCATGATGCTCGCCATGTCGGTGCCGACGGCGTAGAGGCCAGGGACCGGCGCGCCGTCCTCGGCGAGCACGCGCGCGGCCGCGTCCGTGCGCAACCCGGCGAATGTGCCGAGGCTGCCGGGCACGATCCGGACGGCGTAGAACGGCCCTCTCTCGACCGGCGCGAGGCAGGGGTTCGGACACTGCGTGGCGTCTCCGCCCGCGCATTCGTACGGCGTCGAGCCACGGCCGAACTGCGTGTCCTCGCCCTGCCGCGCGTCGCGGTTATACGTATCGACCGTCTGCGCGAGCGCGGCGGCGTCGATCCCGCAAGCCCGCGCCAGTTCCTCAATGGTCCGGCCCGTCTTCAGGTAGCCGGAGCGCAGGTAGGGCCAGAGCGGCAGCGGCGCGGGCTTGGCGAAGCCGAGACCGTAGCGCCGGATGAAGCGGCGGTCACAGAGGCCCCAGACCGCGACCTCCTCGCCCGGCGGTGTCGTGGCCAGCATGGCTTGCACGAAGTCGTAGTAGCTCAGCGCCTCGTTGACGAACCGGCGCCCCTGTCGCGTGACGGCGATAAAGCCGGGCTTGGCGCGCTCGATCAGATGCGGAAAGTGGCCGGTGCCGCCATCCCGGTGCGGCACGAGCGAAACGGGCGCCCAGGCGCCGGCCGCCGCGAGGCCGCGGTCGATCACGCCGCCCGCCTCCTCGCCGAGCCGGAGTCCGTCCCCCGTGTTGGAGCGGGGCGCGGCCGACCAGTGCTCGCGCCCGGTCGGTGCGTGCGGGAACAGTTCGCGCTTGCGTGCGACGTCGTGCGGAAAGCCGCCGCAGGCGAGCACCACGCCGCGCCTGGCCCGGATCGCAACCTCGCGTCCGCCCGCCAAGACGGCCGCACCGACGACGTTGCCGCCTTCACGCAGCAGGCGCGTCGCTTGCGTCGAGAGGCGGATCTCGACCCCGAGAGCGACGGCCGACTTGCCGAGCCGGGCCGCGAGCGCGTTGCCGTTCACGAGCTGCATCCCGCGCTGGTAGCGCGCGAGATCGAGCAGGTGCCGCGCGACCCGGCGGCCGACATAAGCAAACGACCGCGCCGAGCGCGTGGCGTTCAGGAAATGGCCGAGCTCCGCGCCGGACGCGATGCCCATGCCGAGAAACGAGATTTCGGGCAGCGGCCGCCGAAGGGCCTGCGCCAGCGGTCCAAGCTCCCGCCCGTCGAACGGCGCGGCGCAAACCGAACGGCCGCCAAGCGCGGCGCCCGGCGAGTTGCCGTGCATGTCCGGGATCTTGTTGCCGTCGATAAACTGGAGTGCGGTATACCGCTCGAAGAAAGCGACCATGCGCGGCGCGGCGTCGAGAAACGCCTCGATCCTGTTTGCGTCGTAGTGGTTGCCGAGTTCGGCGCGCAGATAGGTGCGGACGGTCTCCTTGTCCTCGACGATGCCGGCGCGCTGCGCGAGCGGATTGCGCGGCACCCACATCCAGCCGCCCGACCAGGCGGTTGTGCCGCCGAATACCGGCTCCTTCTCGGCGACGATCACCCTGAGCCCATGAAAGGCAGCCGTGACGGCTGCCGACAGGCCGCCCGCGCCGGAGCCGATCACCAGCAGGTCGCAGGTTTCGGCTGCGCCCTGCGTCATCACGAGGCCCTGCGCAGGCGGGGCGAGCGCTGCGATAGGGCGGGCGAGCCGAGCATCACGGCCGAGAGATCGCGGGAAGCGGCAAGCAGCAGGGGCGACAGATCGTGCAGGCGTGTCTCCGGCACCCGGCTGACCGGCCCGGCGACGCTGACCGTGCCGACGGTGTCGCCATGCGCGGGATGCCGCACCACGGCCGCCGCCGCCGCCATCCAGTCGTGATACGTCGCCACCGCGACGCCGTAGCCGCGTTCGCGCGCGCGGCGGAGATGCGCGAGCAGGGCCTGCGGCGTCTCCGGCGCCTTTGGTCCGAAATCGGCGCGTGCGCCGAAGCCCTGTCGCGCGACGATCGCCAGCGCCTCCGCGTCCGGCTTCGAGGCGAGCCAGGCGAAACCCGTGGCCGAGCAGGACAGCCGCGCCTGTTGTCCCATCTCCGGATCGTAGCGCAGCCCGCTTCGCGCGCCTTGCGCCTTGGCGACCCAGGTCAGCCGCTCGTCCTCGGCAACGGACAGGCGCGCGAGTTCGCCGGTCTCTCGCGCCAGCCGGTCCAGCACCGGCTGGGCCGCATCGACGATGCCCGCCCCGGCCATGTGCGAGAACGCGAGCGAGAGCAGCTTCGAGGTCAGGACATAGAAGCCGCGCTCCCGGTCCTGTCGCACGAAACCGTGCTCGACGAGGCCCGTCAGCAGCCGGTGCGTCGCGCTGCGCGGAAATCCGAGCCGCTCGGCGGCGGCGTGCAGCGACACGCCCGCCGGCTCGGAGGCCAGAAGCTCGAGGAGGGCGAGGCCCCGGTCGAGCGCAAGCGAGGGCGCGGCGTCGTTCAATGCGGGCATCACGCCGTTCCGATCAGCGCCCGAGAGGCGGCGAGGGCCCGGCGCGCCCACTCCGTGGGGCCGAGCTCGGTGACCATTGGCTCGGACGGGATCTCGACGCTGACCGGCAGATCGCCGGGGAGCGCCGCGAACAGATCCTGAAGCGGGATGTCGCCCTCCCCTGGGAGCAGCCGCTGGACGCGCGCGGCGTGGATCAACTGCTCGGGCATTGGAGAGGAGACGCGCGGGGCGTCGCAGATCTGGGCGTAGCCGAGCCATTCCCTGTTCAGGGCGCGGACCTGCTCGAGCGTGCTGTTCGAGCGGGCAAAATGCAGCGCGTCCACGAGGATGCGGGCATTCGGCTCGCCGGAGCAGCCGACGATGCGGGCGGCGTCGGAGACGGTCTTCACGCCGGTCCAGGGCATGAACTCGAGATCGCAGGTCAGGCGGAACGGGGCCGCCGCCCGGCACACGGCGGCGAAATCGGCCGTCAGCCGCGCCTCGTCCGGATCGTCGCCCGCGACCAGGATCGCCTTTGCCCCGAGCGCCTGTCCGGTCTCCATCAGCGGCCGGAAATCCTGAGCACGGAAATCCTGGCCGATGCGGATGATCTCGATGTCGAGCACGGAAACGCCGGTCGCCTCGATGCGCGCCCGCGTCTCGCGCAGGATCGCCGGATTGCCGATCAGCGCCTGCGCCGGGCCGCCGGGCGAGGCGGGCAGCAGCCTCAGCCCGACCGCGTCGTAGCCGAGCGCGGCGGCGGCGCCGATCATCTCGGGCGCGCTGAAGCTCGACCCGGTCAGGTAGGCCATGGAGTAGATCCGGCTCACAGTCGCTCCGCCTTCCGCCGCTATTCGCATGAGCATAGACCTGAACTGGAATTGTAGTCCAGAAAACCTATTGAACTGGAATTTCATTCCCCTTTCCGGCGGCTCCGGAAGGGGGGCAGAGGCGATTGCTCCGCTGCGGGCGGCAGCCTATGGAGCCGGAGCTACCCCGTGTCGCGAGGTGAGAACTTGGTCGAAAACCTGCTCGGGTCGGTGGCCGCCTGGATCATCGCGGTGATCTCGGCGGCGGGGTACGCGGGGATCGCAGGGCTGATGGCCGTGGAATCCGCCTGCATCCCGATGCCCTCCGAAATCATCATGCCCTTTGCCGGCTATCTGGCCTCGACGGGACGGTTCAGCCTCGTTCTGGCGGCGACCGCGGGCGCGATCGGGTGCAATGTCGGCTCCACCCTGGCCTATGCCGTTGGCGCGCGTGGTGGAAGGCGTGCGGTCGAGCGCTGGGGCCGCTACGTCCTGCTCCGTCACGACGATCTCGACCGCGCCGACAGGTTCTTCCGGCGGTTCGGCGGCCCCGCCGTGTTCGTCGCCCGCCTGCTGCCGGTGGTGCGGACGTTCATCGCCCTGCCCGCGGGCATCGCGCGCATGCCGCGGATGCGGTTCCAGCTTTATACGTTTCTGGGTTCCTGGCCCTGGTGCTTCGTGCTGGCCTATGTCGGCTATGTGCTCGGCAATCGGTGGGAAACCGATCCACGGCTGCGCGCCATCATGCATCGCTTCGACGTCGTGATCCTCGGCCTGCTGCTGATAGGCGTCGGCTGGCTCGTATGGCGGCATCTTCGCCATCGCGAAACGGGGAGGGGAGCGCCATGAGGACACTGAAGGGACCGGCCGTCTTTCTCGCGCAATTCGCGGGCGACGCGCCGCCGTTCGACAGCCTGGCCGGCATCGCCGCCTGGGCGCGCGACGCCGGGTTCGAGGGCGTGCAGATTCCGACCTGGGACACGCGCCTGTTCGACCTGGCGCAAGCCGCCGAAAGCGACGCCTATTGCGACGAGATACGCGGCGTCCTCGCCGGCGCGGGGGTCAAGCTCACGGAACTCTCGACGCATCTGCAGGGCCAGCTGGTGGCCGCGCACCCGGCCTACGACGCGCTGCTGGACGGGTTCGCGCCGCCGGAGGTTCGCGGCGATCCGCGCGCGCGACAGGACTGGGCGGCGACCCAGCTCCGGCTTGCCGCAGGAGCCTCGCGCCGGCTCGGCCTGACGGCGCATGCGACGTTTTCCGGCTCTCTGCTCTGGCCGTATCTCTACCCGTTTCCGCAGCGCCCGGCCGGTCTGGTCGAGACCGGGTTCGACGAGCTGGCGCGGCGCTGGCGGCCCATTCTCGACGCCTTCGACGAGGCCGGTTGCGATCTGTGCTACGAACTGCATCCGGGCGAGGATCTGCACGACGGCGTTACGTTCGAGATGTTCCTCGCGCGCACCGGGAATCATCCGCGCTGCAATATCCTCTACGATCCGAGCCATTTCGTGCTGCAGGTGCTGGACTATCTCGGCTTCATCGACGTGTATCACGAGCAAATCCGCATGTTCCACGTCAAGGACGCGGAGTTCCGGCCAAGTCCGCGCCAGGGAGTCTATGGCGGCTATCAGAGCTGGATCGACCGCGCCGGGCGCTTCCGTTCGCTCGGCGACGGCCAGGTGGATTTCGCCGCCGTGTTCAGCAAGCTCGCGCAGTACGACTTCCCCGGCTGGGCCGTGCTGGAATGGGAATGCGCGCTGAAGGAGGCCGAAACCGGTGCGCGGGAAGGCGCGGCGTTCATCCGGCGGCACATCATTCCGGTGACCGCCCGCGCCTTCGACGACTTCGCCAGCGCAGATACCGACCCAGCCGCCAACCGGCGACTGCTCGGCATCGGCGCCGGACCGGCTCAGAACGGCGAGTCGGGGTAGTAGAACTCCTTCGCGTTCGCCGCGGTGATCAGCACCGACGGCACGATCGTCGTCGGCGGCAGCTTCTCGTCTTTCAGCCGCGCCTCCGCCGTGAGCTTGATCGCCTCGTAGATGAACTTGGGCGAGTAGGACACGTCGGCCACGATCAGCGGGTTCGACTTGTCCATGATCGTCTTGACCATGCTCTTGGACCCTGCGCCGCCGAACACGAGCTTGATGTCGTCGCGCTTGGCCTGCTCGATCGCCTTGAGCACGCCGATCGCCATGTCGTCATCCGCCGCCCAGACCGCGTCGATGTTCTTGAAGCGCGTCAGATAGTCCTGCATCACCCGGAAGGCGTCATCGCGATTCCAGTTGCCGTATTTCGCGTCCAGCAGCTTGATGTCCGGGTAGTTCTTCATCACGGCGGTGAACGCGTCCATGCGCTCGTTGTCGAGCGTGGTCGGCAGGCCGCGCAGCGCGACGATGTTGCCGTGGCCGTGCAGCGCCTTGGCGATGTACTCGGCCGCGATCCGGCCGAACGCCTTGTTGTCGCCCGCGACGTAGGCGTCCTGCGCGCTGGTATCGGTCAGCCCGCGATCCACGACTGTCACGTAGACGCCCCTTTTCTTCAGCTGCATCACCGGCTGGGTGAGCGCCGCCGATTCGAAGGGAAACACCACGAGCGCGTTGATCCTGTTCGCGGTCAGCAAATCCTGGAGCTGGTCGGCCTGCTCGCCCGCGTTGGCCGCCGTCTTGATGGTGATCTTGAGATCCTTGTGCTCCTTTTCCAGATCCGCCTTGGCCTTGTTCGCCCACCAAACGATGGCGGCCGTGAAGCTGTGCGTCGCGGTCGGAATGGAGACGCCGAGACGGACCGGCGTGTCGGCGATTGCTCCGGCCGCCGGAACGGTCGAAGCCGCGGCGATGCCGGCGATCAAGAGGCGCCGTGTCAGGAATGGCATGATGGTTCTCCTCCCCTTTGATTCCAGGTTCTATTTGCGCCGTTGCAGGAACGCAACCGCTATGATGGCGAAGCCCTGGACCGCCGCGTTCAGATAGACGCTGATGATGCTGGTCAGGTTCAGGACGTTGCCGATGACCGATAGCAGCACGGCCCCGATCACCGTGCCGAGCACCGTGCCGGAGCCGCCTTTGAGCGCCGTGCCGCCGACGATCACCGCCGCGATCGCCTCCAGCTCCCAGAGCAGCCCCGTCGTCGGCGAAGCCGAGCCCAGGCGCGGCACGTAGAGCAAGGTGGCGACGCCGACGCAGGCGCCGAGCAGCATATAGGTGACGACCTTGATCCGATCGACATTCACGGCCGCGTAGCGGGCCACCTGCTCGTTCGAGCCGATCGCCTGCACGTAGCGGCCATAGGCGGTGCGGTTAAGGACCACGCCGCCGGCAATCGCCACGGCCGCGAACACCCAGACGGGGACCGGCACGCCGAGCAGGTTCGTGTAGTAGACCGGGCTGTACGTATCGGCGAGCGTGTTGTCGAGCGTGATCGCGCCCCCGTTGGAGAAATAGGTGAGATAGGAACGATAGATACCGAACGTGCCCAGGGTGACGATGAACGGCTCGATCCGTCCGCGCGTGATGAGCAGACCGTGGATCAACCCGAACGACGCGCCCAGCACGATCGCGACCACCATGCCGAGCGCAACCGCCAAGAGCGGCGGCACGGCCCAGCCGCCGAGCGCGTTCATCGTCAGGATGACGACGCCCGCGATCAGCGCCGCCATCGAGCCGACCGACAGATCGATGCCGCCCGAGATGATGACGAAGCACATGCCGACCGAGATGATGCCGATGAAGGCGGTGCGGGTGAGCACGTTCATGGCATTGTCGAGCGACGCGAAATCGCTGTTCAGCAGCGCGCCCAGGATGCACAGCAGCACGAGCCCGAGCAGCGGCCCGAGGGCGGGCAGCGGAACCGGAAGCGAACGGCCGGCGGACCTAATGCTTTGTGCCAGTCGCATAGGCGATCAACTCCTCCTCCGTGAGCAGCGGCTGATCGAGCGTCGCCTGCACCCGGCCCGCGCGCATCACGACGACGCGGTGGCAAAGTCCGACCAGCTCCACCAACTCCGAGGAGATCACGATCACGCTCCTTCCGTGCTGCGCCAAGCGCTGCACGAGCAGGTAGATCTCGCGTTTCGCTCCGACATCGACGCCGCGCGTCGGCTCGTCCAGCACCACGACCTTCGGCTCTGGCTGCAGCACCTTCGCCAGCGCCAGTTTCTGCTGGTTGCCCCCCGAGAGCGATCCCGCCGGCACGTCGAGCGATCCCGTGCGGATGCCGAATTCCTGCACCGCCTGCCGAAGAGCCGCGCGTTCCAGGCTTGGCCGAAGCCAGGGCCGGGCGTAGCGCCGCAACGCCATCAGCGTCAGGTTCTCCTGCAATCCGAACGCGACGTGCAGACCCTTGCCCTTCCGGTCCTCGCTCAGATAGGTGAGGCCGCGCGCCGCCGCTTCGCGCGGATCGCGGATCGCGACGGGAACGCCGTCCAGTTCGAGCCGCCCGCCGGTGCGCGGCCGCAGACCGAGCAGGCCCTCGAACAACTCCGTCCGTCCGGCTCCGACCAGACCCGCGAAGCCGAGGATTTCGCCGGGGCGCACCTCGAACCCGACCTCCTCCGCCCATCCCGGCACCGTCAGACCCTGCACCTTAAGGCGCGGAACGGGGCCGGCCGGCCACGGACTCTTCGGCGGGAACAGGTCCGAGATCTCCCGCCCGACCATCAGGTTCGCCATCTGGTGGCGCGTGATCTCGCTGGTCGGCGCGCGCGCGACGAAACGCCCGTCGCGCATGACGATCACCTCGTCCGTCGTGCGCTCCACCTCGTCGAGCTTGTGCGAGATGTAGACGATCGTCACGCCTTCCGCCCGGAGCCGGTCCATCACGCGAAACAATGTGTCGGTTTCCCCGGGCGTGAGCGTCGCGGTCGGCTCGTCCATGATCAGCAGCCGCGCATTGCGTGCGAGCGCCTTGGCGATCTCGACCAGCTGCTTCTCGGCAACGATCAGGCGCCTGACCGGCGTATCCGGGTCTTTGTCAAGGCCGACGAGCTTCAGCACGCGCGCGGTCTCGGCGCGCATGCTTGCGGTATCGAGCCACCACCCGCGCTTCTTCTCATGGCCGAGGAAAATGTTCTGCGCGATCGTGAGATCTTCGGTGAGATTGAACTCCTGGTGGATCAGGACGATGCCCAGGGCTTCGGCCTCGCGCGAACTGCCGAATGTCCGCGCCTCGCCGTTCACCTCGATCGTGCCGGCGGTGAGGGGCTGGTATCCGCCGAGGATCTTCATGAGCGTGGACTTGCCGGCGCCGTTCTCGCCGACCAGCCCGTAGACCCGCCCCGCGGGAAGATCGAAGCTGACGCCGTGCAGCACGCGCACCGGGCCGAACTCCTTGACGACATCGCGGAAGCGGACGCCGATGCCCGAACGATCGCCTATTTCTCGGGCCATCGTTCCCCCGGTCACGTGTCGCCGAGGCGAACCCAAGATCCGCCTGCATCATGCGACGCCACGGCGGCGGTGACGAAGCGCATGCCTTTGACGCCGTCCTCCACCGTCGGCAGCAGGCAGGCTCTGGGGTCGGCGGCCTGCCCCTCAATCCGCGCCCGGATGAGTTCGGCGGCGTCGCGATAGAGCTGCGCGAACGCCTCGATCCAGCCTTCGGGATGACCGGGCGGCACGCGCGTCGCGTAGGCGCCGTCCGCGCCCACGGCCGGACTTCCCCGCGTGATCGTGCGGGCAGGTTCGCCGAGCGGCGTGAAGATCAGCCGGTTCGGCTCCTCCTGCGCCCATTCGAGACCGGCCGTGCTGCCGTAGATCCGGATGCGCAGCGCGTTCTCGTTGCCCGCAGCGACCTGGCTCGCCCACAGCATGCCGCGCGCCTGGCCCTCGTATCGCAGCAGGACATGCGCGTTGTCGTCGAGCTTTCTTCCTTTCACGAAGGAGGACAGATCGGCGCACAGGGCGGTGGCCTGCAGGCCGGTGACGAAGGATACCAGATGAAAAGCGTGCGTGCCGATGTCGCCCAGCGCGCCGCCGGGACCGGCCTGCGCGGGATCGACCCGCCATGCAGCCTGCTTCTGTCCCTCCGCCTCGATCGGCCGGCCGAGCCAGTCCTGCGCGTACTCGACCTGCACGACGCGCAGCTCGCCGAGCGCGCCGCTCCGGACCATCTCCCTTGCGTGCCGCACCAGCGGATAGCCCGAATAGGTGTGGGTCAGGACGAAGATCTGTCCGGTCCGCCGCACGGTTTCGGCGAGTGCGACGGCGTCCTCCAGGCGCGAGGTCAGCGGCTTGTCGCAGATGACGTGAAAGCCCGCGTCCAGGAACGCCTGCGCTTGCGCGCAATGCAGATGGTTCGGCGTGACGATCGCGACGGCGTCCATCCGCGCTCGGCGGCGCTATCTGCTTTTCGCGCTCGGCCATTTCCCGCCAATCGCCGTAGGCGCGGTCCCGCTCGATCCCGATCAGCGCGGCCGAGTCCCGGCTGCGCTTCGGGTCGGATGAGAACGCCCCCGAGACGAGATCGAAGCTGTCGTCCAGCCTTGCCGCGAACCGGTGGACGCCTCCGATGAACGAGCCAATGCCGCCGCCGACCATGCCCAGCCGCAACCTGCGGCGCTGTTCCGCGCTCATGACGTTGCCTCCTCGCGTCTCTGCATGAGAGGACGTCGCGTGGCCGTCGGCAAGGGCGGATCGTCGTTCGCCCGCTTTTGAGAAGGGAATGAAAGCCATGCCAACGCGCCCGGCTCCCAGCGTGCTCGTGTTCGACGTCAACGAGACCCTGCTCGACATCGAGACCCTGGGACCGCTGTTCGCGCGGCTGTTCGGGAACGCGCGCGTGATGCGGGAGTGGTTCGCGCAGCTCGTGCTTTACTCGCAATCCATGACCCTTGCCGGCCTGTACGCGCCGTTCGGCCAGATCGGGATCGGCGCGCTGCGGATGATCGGCGAGATACGCGGAGCGCCGGTCGGCGAGGACGACGTCGAGGAGCTGCGGTCGCGGATGCGGATCATGCCCGCGCATCCGGAAGTTGCGGACGCGCTGCGGCGGTTGCGGCAAGCCGGGTTCCGGATGACGACGCTGACCAACTCCGCCCCCGATCCGGAAGGCGGCCCGCTGCAACACGCCGGGCTCGACGGGTGTTTCGAGCGCATGTTCAGCGTGGATGAGGTGCGGCGCTTCAAGCCCGCGCCGGAGACCTATCGCAACGTCGCCGACGCCCTCGGCGTGGAACTCCCGTCGATGTGCCTCATAGCCGCGCATGTGTGGGACACGCTCGGCGCGCAGGCGCTGGGTTGCTCGGCGGCCCTGGTGGCGCGGCCGGGCAATGCCGTGATGTCAGTCGCGGGCATGCCGCAACCGGATATCGTGGTGCCGGATCTCTCGCGGGTTGCGGACGAGATCATCCGGCGCTGGCGGTGACAGCCGGGGATCGGGTCACTTCCCCTGCCAGGCCGCGGGCGTCTTGCTGCCGAAGGACGTCACGCCCGCGTGGAAGTCAGCGCTCGCGTAGCACGCGCGGATGAGATCCGTGATGTCCGGTTCGGGCGAGAGGGCAAGGCGTCGCAGCGTCTCGCGCGTCGCCGCCATCGTGAGCGGGGCGTGGCCGAGGAGGGTGGAACACAGGCGCGCGGCCTCGGCGTCCAGCGCCTCTTGCGGCACCACGGCGTGCAGATAGCCGCTCGGAAGCAGCATCTCGGCGGTCGGCATCTCCGCGAGCAGCAGCATCCGTTTGACCCAGGCGATCCCGAGGGTCGCGCTGAGCCGGCGAAGGTTGGCGGCGGAGAGGCAATTGCCAAGCGTTCGCGCGATGGGAGCGCCGAAGCGGGCGCCAGATGCGGCGATGCGGATGTCGCAGGCATTGGCGATGGCGAGCCCGCCGCCGACGGCGTAGCCTTCCACGACCGCGATGCTCGGCACGCGCAGTCTCTCCAGCGCCTCCACGAACCGGTCGATCGCGGCCTCGTAGTCGATCCCGTCCTCACCGGTCGCGAAGCTCTGGAATTGCCTGATGTCGGTGCCGGCGACGAACGCGCGGCCGCCGGCTCCGCGCAGAACGGCAACCCGGACCTCCGGATCGCCGTCGATCTCGGCGCAGGATCGGGCCAATTCCTCGTACATGCCCCAGGTCAGGGCATTGCGCGCGGCCGGGCGGTCGAAGACCACATGCGCGACGCCGCGCTCGACGGTCAGCCGTACATGCCCGTCCGTTTTCGGCGCTTCGACTGCGTGCCCGGTCATGGCCCGAACGCTCCCTGCTCCCGCAACCGTTCCAGATCGCTCCTATCCAGCCCTGAGTTCCCGCAGAACCTCCTCCGTATGCTCGCCGAGCAGCGGCGGAGGGCGGCGGACCTGCTGCGGCGTTCCCGAGAGCTTGACGGGGAAGCCGATATTGGGGATCGTGCCTTCGACCGGGTGCTCGATTTCGATCCGCATGGAGCGCTCACGGGCATGCGCGCTCTCGAACGCCTCCGGATAGGTGTTCATGCGACCGGCCGGAATGCCGGCGGCGAGCAGGTCCGCGACCCAGTTCTCGGCCGGACGGGTCATGAAGCTTTGCTCCAGTTGCTCGATGAGCGCTTCGCGGTTGGCGAGGCGCGCGGCGATGCCAGCGAACCGGGGGTCGGCCAGCAGGTCCGTCCGGCCGAGCGTCTCGCACAAACGCCGCCAGAGCTTCTCGTTGTTCGCGCCCATCACGAAGTATCCGTCCGCCGCGCGCACGGCCTGATAGGGCGCACTCATGCGGTTGGAGGTGCCGACCGGCCCCGGTATCCGGCCCGTTCCCCAATACTCGGAAATGTCCCAGATCGAGAACGCCATCGCCGCTTCGAACAGGGAGGCGTCGATATACTGGCCCCGTCCGGTCGCCTCGCGGCCGATATAGGCGCTGAGAATGGCGTAGGTCGCGAACAGCGCGCAGCCGATATCGCCGACTGGCACGCCCGCCTTGACGGGCGGGCCGCCGGGATGGCCGGTGACGCTCATCACGCCGGACATGGCCTGCGCGATCAGGTCGAATCCGGGCCGATCGGACCACGGACCGGTCTGCCCGAATCCCGAAATGCTGGCGTAGATCAGTCTTGGATTGATCGCGGACAAGCGCCTCGTAGCCGATGCCGAGCCGTTTCGCGACGCCGGGGCGATAGTTCTCGACGACAACATCCGCGCCTTCGGCGAGGCGAAGGAAGGCGTCGAGTCCGGCCGGGTTCTTGAGATCGAGCGTGACGCTGCGCTTGTTCCGGTTGAGGTTGAGGAACCCCATGCTGTCGTCGCCCTTGAGCTTGAAGCCCATCGCGCCGCGCGTCTGATCTCCGGTTCCGGGCGGTTCGACCTTGATGACGTCGGCGCCGAGATCGGCGAGCAGCATCGTGCAGAACGGCCCGGCCATCACCTGCGTCACGTCGAGAACCCGGATGCGCGAGAGGGGCAGCTTGCTCACGCCTCCGGTGTCGCCCATCGTGGGACTCTCCTGGCGCGTGATCACGAGGCGGCGGCCGATTGCAGCTCGGTTTCGGGCGCGGCGTCGAACGGGGTTTCCGGATGCATCGTGAAGGCGAGAACCGCGCCGAGGCCGAGCAGGCAGATGGAGCCGATGAACGGCAGCTCCCAGTTCCCGGTCAGGTCGATCACCACGCCGAACACGATCGGCGACAGGATCGCCGCGATCGCGGAGCCGGTGTTCATTAGCCCGGCGGCCGTGCCCGAGTATTTCGGCGCGATGTCCATCGGGATCGCCCAGATCGGCCCGATCACGAGTTCCGCGAAAAAGAATGCGGCGCTCAGCGCGATCGCGACGATCGTCAGGTCGTGCGTGAACAGCACGGGCAGCAGGCAGATCAGCGAGCCGAGGAAGCCCGTGACGATGACATTGCGCCGGGCCTTCTTCAGATCTCCCGTGCGGTGATAGATCGTGTCGGTGAGGACGCCGCCCAGGCTGTCGCCGACGACGCCCGCGAAGAACACGCCGGAGGCGAACACGGCCGAGCTCTTGATGTTCATGTTGTAGCTGTGCAGGAAGAATGAGGGCAGCCAGTTCAGGTAGAGCCAGAGCGTCCAGCCATAGCAGAAATACGTGACGCTCACCGGCAGCATGCGCAGCGCCAGCCGCTTCCAGGGCACCTTCACGGAGGCGCGCTTGGCGACATAGGGCGGCAGCTTCGCGAGATCCGTCTGCGTTATCCGCCGGTGTTCGGCGGGGTTGTCCCGGTAGTACCAGAACCAGACCAGAATCCAGAAGAAGCTCACCCCGCCGAGCACGAAGAACGATCCGCGCCACGTCAGCAGGACGGTGAGCCAGGCGACGAGCGGCGGCGTCACGGCGTTGCCGAGCCGGGCGCAGGCATGGGTGATGCCCTGGGCGAAGCCGCGCTTCTCGGTCTGCACCCAGGACTGCATGGCGCGGGTGGCGCCGGGGAACGTCGCGCCCTCGCCGATGCCGAGCAGCACCCGCGCCAGGAACAGCGACACGATACCGCCCGCCAGGCCGGTCAGGATCGTCGCGATCACCCAGACAAGGCCGCAGAGAAACAACGTGAGCCGCGGGCCGAAACGGTCGGAGACCCAGCCGCCGTAGATTTGCAGCAGCGCATACGGGTACGCGAAGCCCGAGAACACGAGGCCGAGCTCGGTGTTCGACAGATGGAGTTCGGCCTTGATCGCGCTCGCCGCGCTGCCGACATTGACGCGATCCACGTAGGTGATCGCGTACATGAGGCAGAGCAGCACCAGCACGGTGCCCGGCGCGCTCATTCTACGGAGCCGCATGGTCATTCCTCCCCGGAATGGTCGCCGTGTTTCAAGGCCGTTCTTGCGAAATCGAGCGTCTCAGCCGGCGGGATCGCTGCCGGGGCCGCCCGCCAGCACATCCATGGCCGCGGCGATGCCGCCCGCCTGATGTGGAACACCGGCCGCGTTCAGGCCCATCTCGACGCCCGCCAGCGTCCCCATCAGCATGAGGTCGTTGAAGTGGCCGAGATGGCCGATGCGGAACACCTTGTCGGCGAGCTTGGTCAGCCCGGCCCCGAGCGACATGTCGTAATTGTCGAGCACGACCCGGCGGAAGTGGTCCGCGCCTTTGCCGTCCGGCATCATGACGGCGGTCAGGACGCCGGAATACTCGCGCGGATCGAGGGCCAGGATTTCGAGGCCCCAGGCGCGCACGGCGGCGCGGGTGGCCGCCGCGTGACGGGCGTGTCGCGCGAATACCTGGTCGAGCCCTTCCTCGAGCAGCATCGAGACGGCTTCCTTGAGGCCGTAAAGCAGATTGGTCGCCGGCGTGTACGGCCAGTAGCCGCGCTCGTTCGCCTTGATGATGTCCGTCCAGTCCCAGTACGAGCGCAGGCTCGTGTTCTTCTTGGCGGCGGCGAGGGCCTTGTCGGACACGGCGTTGAAGCCGAGGCCCGGCGGCAGCATCAACCCCTTCTGCGAGCAGCTGACGGTGACATCGACGCCCCATTCGTCATGGCGGTAGTCGATCGAGCCGAGCGAGGAGATGGTGTCGACGAGGAACAGCGCCGGATGGTTCGCGTGGTCGATCGCCCGGCGGATCTCGGCGATGCGGCTGGCGACGCCCGTCGAAGTTTCGTTGTGCACGACCATGACCGCCTTGATCGTGTGCGCGCGGTCTTCGGCGAGCTTCGCGCCGATCTCCTTGGGGCTCGCGCCATGCCGCCAGTCGCCGGGGAGGAAGTCCGTCTCGAGGCGCAGATTGTTGGCCATCTTTCGCCAGAGCGTCGCGAAATGCCCCGTCTCGGCCATCAGCACTTTGTCGCCCGGCGACAAGGTGTTGACGATCGCCGCCTCCCAGGCGCCCGTTCCCGAGGAAGGATAGATGACGACGGGGTTCTTGGTCTGAAAGACCGTTTTGCACCCGTCCAGCACCTCGAGCCCGAGCCGGCCGAACTCCGGCCCGCGATGATCGATGGTCGGGAAATCCATCGCGCGCAGCACGCGGTCCGGCACGTTGCTCGGACCCGGAATCTGCAGGAAGTGCCTGCCCGTGTGGACGCGCGCGGAGTTCCTGCCTGACTGCGAACTGGACTGCATACCGGTCCCTCCACCGGAAGCGCGTACCCGCGCTTCCCAGATCCGTTGATCCACGGCAGAGTAGGCATGCAATCCCTGCCGGATCAACGGCGAAATGCATTCATTATGGGGGCGGTTTGAAGCTCGACTTCCACGATGGCTCACTCCACGAGGGCATCCTCGTCCGGCTGCGAGACTACATCGTCGAGGGAAACATCCCGGCTGGCGGCCGGGTGCCCGAGCGGGATCTGTGCGAGATGCTGCAGGTCTCGCGCACGCCGCTGCGGGAGGCGCTGAAGGTGCTGGCGGCCGAGGGGCTGATCCAGCTGCTGCCGAATCGCGGCGCCCGGGTGCGCAGCTTCACGGAGCAGGACGTGCGCAATCTGTTTGAGGTGGTGAGCGGGCTGGAGGTCGCCGCGGCAAGGCTCGCTTGCGAGAGGATATGCGAAGAAGAAATCAGCGAAATCCGCCGGATGCACATGGAGATGTACGGCCAGTACATCCAACGGAATCTCCCGGAATACTTCCGGATCAATCAGGCAATCCATGTCGCGATCGTAGAAGCGGCCCGCAATCCCATTCTGCAGGCGACCTATCTCAATATCAGCGCCAGGCTGCGGCGGCTCCGCTACTCCGCCAACCAAGTCGCCAGCGACCGCTGGGGCCGGGCGATGCGAGAGCACGAGGACATCCTGGCGGCGCTGGCTAACCGGGACGGCGCGGCCCTGGCCGAGATCATGTATCAGCATATCAGCCAGAAATGCGAGGCCGCCTGCCACTACCTGCGAACCTCATCGCAGGAGCTGGCTGCCAGGGACGCCGTCGCGGGATAGGCACGTTTGCATTCCTTCCGGGCAGACAGTCTTGCTGTCAGGCGTGAAATGCATTCAGTCTTAGCTGTAGAAAACTCGTCCAGGAATGCGCCATGGGAACTCTTCACGCGCGCACCGCCGTTCCCATCGGGGATGCGATGCTGGCTTCAACGCTCCGCCGCGAGATCCGGGGCGAGGTGCTGTTCGGCAAGGCCGATAGGGGACGCTACGCCACGGATGCGTCGATCTATCAGGTGGAACCGGTCGGCGTCATCGTGCCCGAGACGGCGGACGACGTCGCGGCGGCCATGGCGGTCGCGCGCGCCCACGGCGTCCCGGTGCTGCCGCGCGGCGGCGGCACCAGCCAGTGCGGTCAGACGGTCAACCGCGCGCTCGTCATGGATTGCACGAAATATCTCCGCAGGCTCCTGAGCGTCGATCCGGACGCCCGGACCGCGATCGTCGAGCCGGGCATCGTGCTCAATCACCTGAACGCCGCGCTGCGTCCGCACGGGCTGTTCTTTCCGGTGGACCCGTCCACCCAGGCGCGCTGCACGATCGGCGGCATGGCGGCCAACAATTCGTGCGGCTCGAAATCAATCCGCTACGGGCTGATGGCCGACAACGTCCTCGCGATCGACGCAATCCTCGCCGACGGCACGCGATACGGCTTCGGCGCGGTGTCCGGCAACCTTGGCGAGCCGGCGCCGGAACGGATCGCCGACCTGATTCAAACTCTGAGATCCCTGGGCGCGCGGGAAGCGGACGAGATCGCCTCGCGCTTCCCGAAGCAGCTGCGGCGGGTCGGAGGCTACAACATCGACGCGCTCACGCCATCGGCCCGCGCCACCGGGCGCGACAACCTCGCCCGCATTCTCGTCGGCTCCGAGGGAACGCTCGCCTTCTCGGCCGCGCTCACGCTGAAGCTGCAGCCGATCAAGCCGCGCAAGGTGGTCGGCATCTGCCAGTTCCAGACCTTTCGCGCCGCGATGGCGGCGTCCCGCCACCTCGTAACGCTCGATCCGGAGGCGGTCGAGCTGGTCGACCGGACGATGATCGAGCTTGGCCGCAGCATCCCGATCTACCGCCGCACCATCGAGGGCATGCTCATCGGCGAGCCGGACAGCCTGCTGCTCGTGGAGTTCCACGGGCATGAGGACGCGCCGTTGGGCGCGAAACTCGCCGAACTGGACGCGATGATGGCCGATCTCGGTTATCCGAATGCGGTCGTCCATCTGACCGACCCCGCCTTCCAGGCGAAGGTCGCGGAGGTGCGCGAGGCCGGCCTCAACATCATGATGTCGATGAAGGGGGACGGGAAACCGGTCTCGTTCATCGAGGACACCGCCGTCGATCTCGACGACCTCGCCGACTACACCGAGCGGCTGAACGAGGTGTTCGCGCGGCACGGCACCAAGGGCACCTGGTACGCGCATGCCTCGGTCGGGTGCCTGCATGTCAGGCCGGTGCTGAACATGAAGGACGCTGCCGACATCCGGACGATGCGTACGATCGCCGAGGAGTGCTTCGCCCTCGTGCGTGAGTACAAGGGGTCGCATAGCGGCGAGCACGGCGACGGCATCGTGCGCAGCGAGTTCCACGAGGAGATGTTCGGCTCGCGTATCGTGCGCGCCTTCGAGGCGGTGAAGGACGCTTTCGATCCGGACGGTTTGTTCAACCCCGGCCGCATCGTGCGGCCGCCGCGCATGGACGACCGCACTCTGTTCCGCTATGCGCCCGGCTATCACGCCACGTCCGGTTTTTCGCCGAAGCTCGACTGGTCGGCCTGGCCCGGGCCGCTCGGGGGCATGCTCGGCGCCGTCGAGATGTGCAACAACAACGGCACGTGCCGGAAGTTCAATGTCGGCGTGATGTGCCCGAGCTACCGCGTCACGCGCGACGAGAAGCACGTCACGCGCGGCCGCGCCAACACGCTGCGTCTGGCGCTCACCGGCCAGCTCGGTCCCGACGCCATCGTGTCGGACGAGGTCGCCGATGCGCTCAAGCTCTGCGTGTCGTGCAAGGGCTGCCGCCGGGAGTGCCCGACCGGCATCGACATGGCGAAGATGAAGATTGAGGTGCTGGCCGCGCGGGCGGCGCGGAACGGCATCGCGCGGCGCGAGCGGCTGCTTGGGGAGCTACCCCGGCTCGGGAAGCTGGCTGGCCGGATCGCGCCGCTTGTCAATTTGCGCAACCGTGTTCCGGCGCTCGCCCGGCTTTCCGAGCGTACGCTCGGCATCGCGGCGTCGCGTCCGCTGCCCGCCTGGCGGCGCGACTGGTTCCGGGACGCCGAATGCGACGGCCAGGCGATGCCGGTGCGGGGCGAAGTATTCCTGCTCGCGGATACGTTCAACCGGTATTTCGAGCCGGAAAACCTGCGCGCCGCCGTGTCGCTGCTGGCGGCCTCGGGCTACAGGGCCGTGCTGCCGCTGCATACGGGGCGCGGAACGCTGTGTTGCGGCCGGACGCGGCTCGCCGCCGGGCAGATCGATCTGGCGCGCGCGGACGCGCGGCGCATGGCCGCCGCCTTCGCCGGCACGCGCCCGGTAATCGGCCTCGAACCGTCCTGCCTGTTCACGCTGCGCGACGAATTTCCGTCCCTGCTCGGCGACGACGCCGCCTCGTCGCTGGCCGGGCGGGCGTTCATGCTCGACGAGTTTTTGACGCAACAGGATGCGTGGCCCGAATTCCGGGAGGTGGATCGCACCGCCCACGTGCATGGCCATTGCCACCAGAAGGCGTTCGGCGCCTTCGAATCAACGCTCGCGATGCTGCGGCGGGTGCCGAAACTTGCCGTCGAGCCGGTCGTCTCCTCGTGCTGCGGCATGGCGGGCGCGTTCGGCTACCAGGCCGAGACGCTCGACGCGTCGATCGCGATGGCGGAGGAGGCGCTGCTTCCGGCCGTGCGCGCCGCCGGCCCCTCGGATCTGATCGTTGCATCCGGCACGTCCTGCCGCCATCAGATCCGCGATCTGTCCGGGCGTGATGCGGTCCATCCCGTGCGCGTCATGGCCGGCGCGATCGCTTAGGCCGCGCCGCGTTCGAGGCGGCCCCCGCGGGATTCCGCGAGGTGATCGAAGCTGTGCCGGAAACTGCCCAGGCCCATGGTCTGCGACCGCAGCTCGATGATGAAGTCGTGCAGCTCGGCGCGGGGCACCAGCGCCTCCACGTCGTCCCATCCGGGCCATCCCGCGCGTTCGGCGTAGCCCAGGATCTGGCCGCGCCGCCCGGTCAGCAGGCGTTGCGCCCGGGCCGTGCTGTCGTTCGGCACGCTGACCGTCACGCGCTCGATCGGCTCCAGCACCACGGGGTCGGCCTTGGCCAGCGCCTCGGTCATCGCCTGGCGGGTCGCGGTGCGGAACGCCATGTCCGAGCTGTCCACGGAATGGAACCCTCCGTCGAGCAGCGTGACCGAGAGATCGACGACGGGGTAGCCGAACGGGCCGGATCGCGCCGCCTCCTCCGCCGCGTCCCCCACGGACGGGATGTACTGCCGTGGCACCGCCCCGCCGACGACCCGGTCGGTGAACTGGAACCCTTCGCCCCGCTCCCGGGGCGCGATCTCGATCGTCACGTCCGCGAACTGGCCATGGCCGCCGGTCTGGCGCTTCAGACGCGCGTGCTGGCGGACGGGCTTGCGGATCGTCTCCTTGCAGGCGACGCGCGGCCGCACCGCCCGCAAGGTCAGGTGGTGGGCCGCCGCCAGTCGGCCAAGCGCGGCCTGCAGGTGCATTTCGCCCTGCCCCTCCAGCACCGTCTCACCCGTCTCCGGATCGTGCCGGACCCGGAGCGAGGGGTCTTCCTCCTCCAGCCGGCGCAGCGCCCCCGACAGCTTCACGTCGTCGCGCCGGTCCTCGGTCGAGATGGCGAGCGCGTAGAGCGGGGCCGGCGCCTCCGGGCCGCCCAGCGCCTCGGCCTTCCCGGAGGGGGACAGCGTCGCGCCCGTGCCCGCTTCGTCCAGCCGCCCGAGCGCGACCACGTCGCCCGCCTCGGCTTCCGCCACCCGGCTGAGCTCTCCGCCCGCACTCCGGTGCAGGCCGCCGATGCGCGCGCCCCCGAGCGTCGCTCCGTCCCGGATCGCGCCGCGCCAGAGCCGCGCGTACGAGAGCTTGCCGCCGTGCCCGGCATGCGCGGTCTTGAATACCTGCAAGACCGGCTCGCCCTCGCCGTCCAGCCCGTGCCGGGCAGCGGCCGTGTCCGCAACCGACGGCGCGTCGTGCCGCAGGGTCTTCCACAGGCGGCGCAGGCCGTTGCCGTTCTCGGCCGAACCGAGCAGCACCTCGGTCAGCCGGTTCGCCGCCAAATCCGCATGCAGCTGGGCGTAGAGTTCGGCGGCGCTCGGCGTCTCGTCCTCGAGCACCTTCTCCAGCAGCGCGTCGTCGTGGTCGGCCAGGGTCTCGATCAGGGTCGCGCGCGCCTCCCGCTCGCGGTCCGCGACCTCGTCGGGCAGGCGTACGAGTTCGGACGCCTCGCCGCGCCGGTACCGGTAGGCCCGCTCGCTCACCAGATCGACATAGCCCGCCACCGACTCGCCGTTCCGGATCGGCACCTGGCGCAGCACGAGAGGCGCGGAGGAGAAGCCCTGCAGGGCGGCGAGTGTCTCGCGCACGGTGCCGGCGAGCGCGTCGATCTTGTTCACGAACAGCACATGCGGGATGCCCTCCTCCTCCAGCATCCGCAGCAGCGGGCCGACCGTCGGCGCGCGGGCGGGGGCCGGTTCGCAGACGACGACCGCGATGTCGGCCACGCGGGCGGCCCAGGCGGCGTCATGCGCGAACTCGACCGAGCCCGGGGCGTCGATCAGAGTCCAGCTCTCGTCCATGAAGCTGCACTGGCCGATCCGGCTCTCCGTGCTCATGCTCCGGTTGCGGGCGTCGCCGGGACGCCTGAGCGGTGCGCCCGCCGCCCCCAGCATTGCCTCGAACAGGGCGGACTTGCCGCTGCCGTAAGGGCCGAGCAGCGCCGCAACGCGCGGCGACGACGGTGTGGTCGGATGCGAGGAGCCGGACATGCATTGCCTCCCGAGCTGGCCTGTTTCGGCCCTTGACCGCGCTTCGGGCCGGCGCCCGCTACCCGTGCCGGGTCCGTCCCGCCCCCGGATGCTAGCCTCGTTTCCGCCCGGCGATGAAGCCCGAACTCGGGCGTCCGGGTCTAGGAGAGGGTGTAGCCCTTGTCGACCATGCACTTGCGGAGGGCAGCGCGTTTCTCGATCGGATACGAGACCGGGTAGGTCAGGAACAGGTAGCCACGGCTGATCACGGCGTGGTGCGCGGCTTTCCCGGCCGCCTCCCGGCAGGCGGCTAGGTCCGACACGTATTTCGGCGCGTGGTGATCGCCCGCCACGGGCGGGTCGAAGGCGCAGCCGGCGAGCAGCGTTCCCGCACACAAAATCGCAATCCGCTTCCGCACCCTTACGCCTCCACCCGGTCCGCCGCGCCTAATTGTCCTGTCCCCGGCGTTCTCGTCCAGAGCCGCGCGGCAGGCGCGGGCGACCCACTGGGGCCGCGACGCAGGCTTGCGCACACGGCAGTGGCGCTTCGTTGAAATCGCGCTCCCGACGGCGTATCTCCGCGCGCTGGCGGTCCCGGCCGCCCAAGTCTCATGGAATGCGGACATGTCTGTTCTCGCCGAACCCGCTCCGGTTCTCGCCGCGCCCGCTCCCTTGTCGGGCGGGATCGCCCATCTGCGCGCCCTGGAGGCGGAGGCGATCCATATCCTGCGCGAAGCGGCCGCGCAGGCCGAGATGCCGGTCATGCTGTACTCGATCGGCAAGGATTCGGCCGTCCTGCTGCATCTGGCGCTCAAGGCGTTCCATCCGGGCCGCCTGCCGTTCCCGCTGCTGCACATCGACACGACGTGGAAGTTCCGCGACATGATCGCGCACCGGGACCGGACGGCGCGCCGGTACGGTCTCGACCTCCGCGTCTACACGAACCCGGAGGGGCTGCGCCGCAACGTCAATCCATTCGACAATGACAGCGTCCTCTACAATCAGGTGATGAAGACGGACGCGCTGCGGCAGGCGCTGACGGAGGGCAAATTCGACCTGGCGATCGGGGGCGCAAGGCGTGACGAGGAGCGTTCGCGCGCCAAGGAGCGCATTTTCTCGGTGCGCGGACCCGGCCAGACCTGGGATCCGAAGCGCCAGCGGCCGGAGCTGTGGGCGCTCTACAATGGCCAGCTCGCGGCGGGAGAGAGCCTGCGCGTATTCCCGCTCTCCAACTGGACCGAGCTGGATGTCTGGACCTACATCCAGGCCGAGGGCATCGAGGTCGTGCCGCTCTATTTCGCGGCGATGCGTCCGACCGTCATTCGCGACGGCGCGCTGATCGTCGTCGATGACGAGCGTTTCCGTTTCCAGCGGGGAGAGCGCCCGACCGACCGGCTGGTCCGGTTTCGCTCGCTCGGCTGCTATCCGCTGAGCGCCGCCGTTTCGTCCGAGGCGGCGAGCATCGGGGACATCGTCCGCGAGATGCGCACGACGCGGATTTCCGAACGCGCCGGACGGCTGATCGACCAGGATCAGGAGGCCTCGATGGAGAAGAAGAAGCGCGAGGGCTATTTCTGATGCCCGAGAGCATTCTTCGCGTCCTGACCTGCGGCAGCGTGGACGACGGCAAGTCGACGCTCATCGGCCGCCTGCTCTACGAGTGCGGCCGCATCCCGGACGACGTGATGCGCGCGCTCGAACGCGACAGCCGCCGCTACGGCACGGTCGAGGGCGGCGCGATCGACTACGCGCTGCTGGTCGACGGCCTCGCTGCCGAGCGCGAGCAGGGCATCACGATCGACGTCGCGTATCGCTACTTCGAGACGGAGCGCCGCCGCTTCATTCTCGCCGATACGCCCGGCCATGAACAATATACCTGCAACATGATCACCGGAGCATCCACGGCCGATGTCGCGGTGCTGCTGGTGGATGCCCGGCGCGGTCTGCTGGCCCAAACCCGCCGCCACGCGACGATTGCGGCGATGCTTGGCATCCGCCAGGTCATCGTGGCGGTGAACAAGATGGATCTGGTCGGCTTCGACCGGGGCGTGTTCGAGATGATCGTGGCCGCTTTCCGCGAATTCGCGGGCCGGCTCGGCGGCGGGATGCGGGTTACCGCGATTCCGGTCTGCGCGCTGGCCGGCGACAACGTCATCGACGCAGGCCAGAATCTGCCCTGGTACACGGGTCCGACCCTGCTCGCAGCGCTCGAGGCCGCCGAGCCGAAAGCGTCGCCCGTCGCGGGTCCGGCGCGGCTGAACGTGCAGTTCGTGTCGCGCACCGATGCCGCCTTTCGAGGCTATGCCGGAACGGTTTCGAGCGGGACCATCCGGCCAGGGACGGAACTCGTGAATGTCGAGTCCCGCGTCGGCGCGACGGTCGCCCGCATCGCGACGACGGACGGAGATCTCGCCGAGGCCGGTCCGGGGGAGGCGGTCATGCTCTCCTTCGACCGGGAAATCGACGTCTCGCGCGGCGACGTGCTCGCGACCGGGCCTTTGCCCGAGGTCGCGGACCAGCTGGTCGCGCAGGTCGCCTGGTTCGGCGACACGCCGCTCTATCGCGGCCGGACCTATTCGCTGGCGCTCGGCTGCCGCATCGTCACCGCGACGATCAGCCGCATCGATCACCGCATCGATGTCGAGACGCTGGCAGAGGTTCCGGCGTCCGAGCTGCACCGCAACGACATCGGCCGCGTCGGCCTGTCGCTCTCCCGGCCGGTCGCCTTCGAGTCCTATGCGCGCAACCGCGATCTCGGCGGCTTCATCCTGATCGATCGGCTGACGCGCAACACCGTCGGCGCCGGTCTGGTCGAGCGCTCCGAGCGGGCGGCGGCCGACGTCCACTGGCACAAGCTCGACGTCGACAAGAGCGCGCGCGCCAACCTGAAGCAGCAGCGCCCGGCGGTGCTATGGTTCACCGGGTTCTCCGGCGCGGGCAAATCGACGGTCGCCAATCTGGTCGAGAAGCGGCTGCTCGCGCTCGGCAAGCACACTGTCACGCTCGACGGCGACAATGTGCGGCACGGGCTGAACCGCGATCTCGGCTTCTCGGAAGCGGACCGGGTGGAGAACATCCGTCGCGTCGCCGAGGTGGCGAAGCTGTTCGTCGAGGCGGGGCTGATCGTGCTCGTGTCGTTCATCTCGCCCTACCGCGCCGAGCGCATGCTGGCGCGCGAGCGCGTCGAGGAAGGCGAGTTCATCGAAGTGTTCGTTGATACGCCGATCGACGAGTGCCGGCGGCGCGATCCGAAGGGGCTGTATCTGAAGGCGGACAAGGGCGAGATCCGGAATTTTACCGGCATCGACGCGCCCTACGAAGCACCCGAACATCCGGAGGTGCATTTGCAGACGCTCGGCACCGCGCCGGAAGATCTCGCCCAAGCTGTCGTCAACGAGCTCCGCCGCCGCGACCTGATCTCCTGAGCGCGGATTACATCGACCCGGAGAGCAGGGCGGCGTAGTCGTTCGCGCTCGCCTCGCGCGGGTTGGTCTTGTGGGTGTGGTCGGCGAGCGCGCGCTCGACGATGCGCGGGAACAGCGATGCTTCCACGCCCATCGCGCCGAGGCCTGTGGGCAGCCCAAGGCGGCGGTTCAGGTCGCGCACGGCTTGCGCGATGCCGGAGGCGTCCGCCAGGTTCATCGCCGCCGCCAGACGCTCCATGCGACGCTCCGCGACGACCGAAGGCGCGTCCGCGTTGAAGGCGAGCACCGCCGGAAGGAGCACGGCGTTCAGGGTGCCGTGATGCAGGCGCGGATTCAGTCCGCCCAGCGCGTGGCTGAGGCTGTGCACGCAGCCGAGCCCCTTCTGGAACGCAAGCGCCCCCTGCATGGACGCGCTCATCATGTCCCGGCGCGCCTCCCGATCGTTCGGCGTTTGCACGGCCCGCTCGATCTGGTTCCAGCCCCGCGCCAGCCCGTCCAGCGCGATGCCGTCGGCGGGCGGATTGAAGGCGGGCGCGAGAAACGTCTCGATGCAGTGCGAGATCGCGTCCATGCCGGTGGCGGCGGTCAGGGAGGGCGGCAGGCCGAACGTCAGTTCCGGGTCGCAGATGGCGAGCTTCGGCACCAGATGCGGCGAGAGCAGCCCGAGCTTGCGTCCGTCGTCCAGTATGATGACGGCGGCACGGCCGACTTCGGCGCCGGTGCCGGCCGTGGTCGGGATGGCGATGACCGGAGCGACGGCGGCGGTGATGCGGGCGGCCCCGCCCTCGATCGCGGCGTACGCGCCGAGCGGGCCCTCATGCGTCGCCGCCAGAGCCACCGCTTTCGCGAGATCGATTGGAGAGCCGCCGCCAACGGCGATCAGGCCGTCGCAGCCCGCCTCGCGGTAGGCACTGAGACCGAGCCGGACCGCCGCCTCGGTCGGGTTGGGCGGCGTGCCGTCGAATACCGGGGGCACCGTCGCCGCGCCGAGCGCGGCCGCGACGCGGTCCAGCAGGCCGGCCGCGCGAACGCCTGGGTCCGTGACCAGCAGCGGCCGCGCGATGCCCAGGCGCTCGCATTCCTGGCGCAGCAGCCCGACCGCACCGAAGTCGAACTGGATCGTCGTGACATAGGTGATGAGAGCCATGAGCACGTCTCCTGTTCGCGCCGATGCTATCACCGGGCGATCACCGCGCGCTTCACGATCCGCCTGTTCGCGTCCAAGATGGCCACAAAGTTCGACGCTCGGTGCGGGCGCCGTACCAGAAGGGTTCAGAGGAGAGGTTCCGGTGAGCACATCCCACGACAATCCTCCACCGACCGAAATCGTGGCGGCGCCCGCCGCCGCGCTGGCGAACCCCGCCCCCGGCCGGGTGTCCTGGTCGGCGATCTTCGCCGGGATCGTGCTGGTCCTCGCCGTCGAGGTGTTGCTCAACATGCTTGGCGCTGGCATCGGCCTCGGCCTCGTCAATCCGGCGGGCAGCGGAACGCCGAACGCCAGCAGCTTCGGCATCGCCGCCGGTCTATGGTGGCTGGTCAGCACCATCATCGCCCTCGTCTTCGGCTGCTATGTCGCCGCCCGGCTGGCCGCTGTCGCGAGCCGCTGGGATGGCGTGCTGCACGGACTGGTGATCTGGGGCGGCACGGTTCTCATCACGGTCTACCTGCTGACCTCGGCGATCGGAGGCGTGATCGGCGGCGCGTTCTCCGTGGTCGGCGGAACGGTGTCGGCCGCGGGCTCGGTCGTCGGCGGCACGGCCGCGGGCGCCGGCAATGCGGTCAAGGCGATGCTGCCGCGGATCGAGCAGGCGGCCGGAATCAATCCCGACGCCCTGCAGCAGCAGGCCGAGGACATCCTCCAGTCTCCGACGCCGCAAGACCCGGCGAGCATGAGCCGCCCGGATGCCGTGAAGGCGGTCGGGCAGTCGCTTCCGGATCTGCTGTCAGGAGGCGACAAGGCGGTCGCCGCCAAACAGCGCATCGCCGACATCGTGGCTGCCCAGGCGCATATCAGCCCGCAGGATGCGCAGCGGCGGGTGGACGACGCCCGGGCCCGGCTGACCGATTTGAAAAACCAGGCTGCGCAGACGGCCAGGCAGGCCGCCGGTTCCAGCGCGGCTGCGGGCTCCCGTGGGTCGTTCGTGGCGTTCGTTGCGCTTCTGATCGGCGCCGTCGCGGCGGGGATCGGCGGTGCACTCGCCTCTCCGCAGCCGCCGCCATTCCTTGCGCGATGGGCGGTTCGCTTTCAGGAACGGTTCTGACCGGTGCCGTTTGCCGTTTGGGAGCGAGATGGACCCGCGAGCGCCTTCCCGACCCGGCCGCGCCCATGCGGGCCGGGTCTCGGCGGGTGACGCCATGACTTCCGCTGCGCGGCCGCACGGCCTTCGTCAGCGGCGGCGCGAGCGGCATCGGCGCCGGGATCGCGGCCGGGCTTCGGGCGGCGGGGGCCGAGGTCATCGTCGGCGACGTCGCGCCTCCCGGGCCGGAGGAGCCGGGACTGCGCCATGTGCGGCTCGATGTCGCGGACGAGGCGGCGGCGGGCGTTTTCGCCGGGCTGGAGCGGCTCGACATCCTGGTCAACGCCGCGGGCATCATCCGGAGGGCGGCCGAATACGATCTCGGCGTGTTCCAGCTTGTGCTCGACGTCAATCTGATGGGCACGATGCGGCTCTGCACCGCCGCGCGGCCGCTGCTCGGGCGGCAGGGCGGCGCGATCGTCAACATCGCCTCCATGCTGAGCTTTTTCGGCGCGGGCCTCGCCCCGGCCTACAGCGCGAGCAAGGGCGCCGTCGCGCAGCTCACGAAAAGCCTCGCGATCGGCTGGGCGGCCGACGGCATCCGCGTCAACGCCGTCGCGCCCGGCTGGATCGCGACCGATCTCACGCGCGTGTTGCAGGAGGACGAAGCGCGGTCCGCCGCGATCCTGTCGCGTACGCCGCTCGGGCGTTGGGGAACGCCCGCCGACGTGGCGGGCGCGGTCGTGTTCCTCTGCTCGGACGCGGCCGCCTTTATCACCGGCGCGGTGCTGCCGGTGGACGGAGGCTATCTCGCGGCCTGAACCGAAGGAGGGAACAAGCGTGCCAGACAGTCAGACGCGCGACGCCGACGCGGCGCGCATGCCCTATCAGCTGCCGTTCCCGCCCGAGGCGCAGCACGAAATCGTGGTGCCGAACGTGATCCCAGAGGACGAGCGGGTCTGGGTGCCGCAGGCGGAGAACGTCTGGTTCCGCCCGCTCTGCCTCAATGCGAGCCAGGGCTACTGGGTCAACCTGCTGCGGGTGCGCCGGGCCGGCATCCTGAGCCGCCACCGCCACCCGGCGCCGGTGCATGGCCATGTGCTGCGGGGGCGCTGGCGCTATCTGGAGCACGATTGGGTGGCGGAGACCGGCTCCTACGTGTTCGAGCCGCCGGGCGAGACGCACACGCTGGTCGTGCCGGAGGACTGCCCGGAGATGATCACGCTGTTTCACATCACGGGCGTGATGATCTACGTCGATCCCTGGGGAAAGCAGACCGGGTACGAGGACGTTTTCACGAAGATCGCGATGTGCCGGGCGCATTACGAGGCCGCCGGGCTCGGCGGAGACTTCCTCGACCGGCTCGTTCGATAGGACCGGTCCACGGTTAGAGCGCTTGCCGCGGCGTCGGCTGCGTCCCGAGTTCGCCCGATCGTGAGGGTGGATTTCGGAGGCAAGATGGCGCCTTTGGAGGCATCGCCGCGGCGCAGGACGGAGCGCGGCTTCACCTTGATCGAGGTGCTGGTCGCATTCCTGATCGCTGCCCTGGCGATCGCCGCGATCGTCCACGTCACGACCAGCGCGACCGTCCTCGCCCGCGAGGCTGGCCGGTATGACGAGGCGATCGCGCGAGCACAGTCGCATCTCGCCGAACTGTCCGCGGCCCCGCTCGTCGAGGGCGACCGGCAGGGCGACGACGGCGACGCGTATCATTGGCGGGTCCGCATCGCCGCCGCCGGCCGCGTCCACACGAGCGGCAATCCCGGCGCGATCCCGGCGGGCTCGGTCACGCTCTATCGCCTGTCCGTCGTCGTGTCCTGGACGGAAGACGGACGCCGCCACGCTGTCCGGCTCGATAGCGAGCGGCTTGGCCAGGTGGTGCGGTGAGGACGGCGGCTCGGCCGCGCGGATTTACCTTGCTGGAGCTGCTGGTCGCGCTCGTCATCCTGGCCTTCATCATCACCGGTCTGCTTGGCGGAACGAGACTAGGGTTCGCGGCGCTCGGAGCGCAGTCGCGGGCGATGGCGGCTCACCAGGATCTCGAACCCGTGGACCGCCTGCTGCGCGGGCTGGTCGAGCACATGGCCCTGCCCGGCGACAGGCGGCTGCCCGGCCTGGTCGGCGATCGCGCGGATTTCGCCTGCATCACCGGGCTGCCGAATGCGGGCGGGCCGGACCCGGCGCCCCGCGTGGACGCCGTCGTCGCGGTCGATCGTTCCCACAATCTCTTTCTTCGCTGGTCGCCCCACCTGCACGCCCAGCTTCTTCGGCCTGGGCCGCCTCCTCGCGAGGAAATCCTGCTCGGGGGCGTGGACAGGCTGGAGGTCAGCTATCTGTCGCCCGGCCGGACCGAGTGGCTTGGGCAATGGAAGCGAACCGACCTGCCGGCTCTCATTCGCATCCGGCTGATCTTCCGATCCGGCGATCCGCGCCGCTGGCCGCCGATCATCGCGGCGACCCGACAGGAACGTGCGCGGAACCTGCCCGGTGGATAGGCGTGGCCGGCGGCAAGACGGCGAGCGAGGCTTCGCGCTATTGATCGTGCCTATGGTGGACCGTGCTGCTGGCGCTGCTCGGGACGCAGCTCGCGAGCGTGGGGCGGCTCGAGGCGGCGCGTGCGAGCAATCTGCGCGCGTCCGCCATGGCGCAAGCGGCAGCGGCGGGCGTGCTCGACGAGGCCGTGTTCCATCTGATCGACGGGTCGGCGGGCAGGTGGGTCGCCGACGGCAGATTGTACACGGTAACCGTGCCCGGCGGGGTCGCGCATGTGGCAATCCGGAGCGAGGCGGGCAAGATCGGCCTGAACGTCGCGTCCGCAAAAACGCTTGCGGCTCTGATGGGCGAGTTGGGCGTAGGTCCGAAACAATCCGCCGCTCTCGCGGACGCCGTCCTGGATTGGCGCACGGGGACGATGCAACGCCGGGCGTTCGGCGCCAAGGCGCCGGAGTATGAGGCCGCGGGCTTGCCCTACGCTCCCCCGAACGACGATTTCGAGACCGGGGATGAGCTCGGCCTGGTTCGCGGCGTGACGCCGGATCTCGCCCGCCGCCTCGCTCCCTATCTCTCCGTCTTCCAGACCGGCGATCCCGATCCCGCTCTCGCCGATGCCATCGTACGGCGCGCGACCGCTGGCGCGGGCGAGGTCGCGACGGGCGACATCGACCGGATCGGCCTCGCTCCGGCGCCCGCGCCCGTCCTGCGGATCGCGGTCACGGTCGACCTCGTCACCGGCGGACACGCCACGACCCACACGGTCGTAAGGCTTGCCTTGGACGCGGTGGGAAGGCCGTTTCAGATCCTCGCCTCGGACTGAAGGGGATTGCAGTCGTTCCGGGTCGCTCGTTCCGTCGCCGCATATGTAATTGACGGGGTCATGAGCGGCGAGCAGAGTAGAAGGGCGCTGAAGCATCAAGACGGTGTGGAGACGCGCCCCCGCAGCCTTGCCCGTTGTCTTCTTAAAAGAAAATTCAGCATGGGAGACGTCTCAATGAGTACTCGCGCCCTACGACTGTCGTTGCTTTCGAGCATGGGGGCTGCTTGTCTGGCGTTCGGCCTGTCCGCAGCGCCGGCGAAGGCCGCCGATCCGAGCCCGGCGCTGGACAACCTTTTGGATCAGCTGTTCAACTCGAACGAGACCGCCACCTATTCGCGCGTGGCGACGATCCAGGTTCCGGGCAAGCCGCTGGCCGTGTTCGACATCAGCTTTGTCGATCGCGTGCTGCCGTTCTACTACCTTGCCGACCGCTCCAACGCGGCGCTCGACGTCGTGGACGTCCGTACGAACACCGTGGCGGCGCAGATCGGCGGCTTCGTGGGCGTGCGGAACGACCCGACGACGGGCCTGCCGAGCACCGACATCTCCGGCCCGGACGGCGTCGTGACGGTCGGCGTCGGCGAAGTCTGGGCCGGCGACGGCGACAGCACGGTCAAGGTCATCGACATCTACTCGCAAAAGATCGTGGCGACGATCTCGACCGCGCTCGACGGCCAGTCGGCGGACCAGGACAAGCGGGCCGACGAGATGTCGTACGATCCGCGCGACCAGAATCCTCGTCGTCGCCAACAACGCGGCGACGCCGCCCTACATCACGATGATCTCGACCCGGCCGGACGACCGCCGCGTCCTTGGTCATGTGATCTACAGCGACTCGGCGGGCGTCGAGCAGTCGGTCTACAATCCCCGGACCGGCCTGTTCTACGTCAACCTGACCCAGATCGGAACCGATCCGAACGCCGGCGCGGTCTCGATCGTCGATCCGCGGCAGATCAAGGAAATCGGCCGGTTCCCGGTGACCGGCTGCAACGGCGCCGGTCTTGCGCTCGGGCCCCGGCAGCAATTGCTGGTCGGCTGTTCCTTGACCAACGGCTCGCAGATCATCAGCGCGCGCGACGGCACGTTGCTGGCGCAGATCCCGCAAGTCTCCGGCTCGGACGAGGTCTGGTACAATCCTGGTGACGGGAACTTCTATCTCGGCGCGCGCAACAATCCTGCCGCGGCGGGCGGCCCGTCGCTCGGCGTCATCGATGCGTTCAGCAACCGGTTCGTGACCAACGTGCCGACCGACGCCAGCTCCCATTCCGTCGCGGCGGATCGGAGGACCAATCACGTCTTCGTCCCGTTCGGCCCGGTGGCGAGCGACCCCTCATGCACGTCGGGCTGCATCGTCGTGTTTTCCGGGCAGGAGAAGGAGAACGGGCTGGAGCGCAACGTCGAGGCTTTCATCGCCGGCCTGAAGTGACACGCTCGTAGGCGCATGGGGCCGGGTGACCGCCGATCGGACGGCGGTCACCTGGCGGTTGCGAGCCGGCTGATTACCTGATCGTGCCGTTGAACCCGTTCGGGTAGAAGAGATAGCCGGACGCGCTGCCGCCGCCATACACGATATTCAGCACCTGAGACGTGGTGCGCCGGAAGGCGAGCCCGTTGATGTCATTCGATACGAAGTTGTAGCTGTTGCCGGGAATGAGGATGCCCTGGTCGTCGTTGGCGCCGGACAGCTTGGCGCGGAGGGCGGAGATCGCGTCGGCGGCGGCCCCCGCGCCGATATTGGCGAGCAACGTGCGAACGGCGCCGGCGTGGTAGGCCTCAACCGCGAGGATGCCGCCGGCGGCTTCCAGGTAGTCCTTGTTGGTGATCAGACGCGCCGAACCCGCGTAGGCGGTCACGCCGACATCCTCGAAAATGTAGGCCCCGAGCAGGAAGCTGATATCGTCGGCGAAGGGGTTGAACGTCTGGCCGGGCACGATCAGTCCCGCCGCGACGGCTAGGGTGGTGAAGCTCGTCTGCAGATTGAGCGTCGGTTCCGCGACCGCGGCGGCGCCGAGTCCGGCGCGCAGAAACCGCACATGCGCCTGCTCGTCGACCGCGATCCGCTGCGCATACTGCGCGATCGCGGCGCTCCTGAAGGGAACCAGGCTGCCGCCCGTCACCGTGCCCTGTGCGCCGGTCCCCGTGACGAGGTCAGGCGTGAGCCCGGCGCCGGTTGCGGCGCGCAGATAGAACTCTGCTTCAAGATATTCCAGATTGAGGGCGAAGTTCAGGATGTCGGCATCCGTCACCGCCTGCGCGCGCGCAGATGTGCTCGTCAGGGCCGCGCCGGTCATCGCCAGCGAGCCAAACGCCGCCGCGCCGGCGACGCCGAAGCCGAGATTTCGCATCGCGTGACGGCGGTTCATGTCGGCGCGCGTACCGCCACTCACGTCGGATTCATGTTCGGTCATTTGGGGCGCTCTCTCGCTTTCTTTTCGCACGCATTATTGGGCAGGCCTCGAGTGTCTCGGACAGGCCGCTGGAGTAAGTAGTGGGCCAATCCATTCTGACTACGGAGCGGGTCACGGACCGGATGAGCGAGAGACATTACCGGCCGTTCACATTGCCGTGACCGGGTCCGGGTTCTTCCACCTGTGACGAAACGCGCCAGTAAAACTCCTCGTGGGACACTTGTGTCTCTCGAATGCGACCCACTCTCTACCTGGTATCGTGGCCCGAACGTCGGGACCGTGTTGGGGGGGATACCATGAGTATCGTTCAAAACGGCAATGACACCGATCCCGGTCACATGCAGCGCCGGGGCGTGCTCGGCGGCCTCGGCGTCGGAGGGGTACTGGCGACGGCGGGCGTGCTGGCCGCCATCAGCCCCGCCCAGGCGCAGGCGGTGACAGACGCCGACATCCTCAACTTCGCCCTCAACTTCGAGTATCTCGGCGCCGAGCTTTACCTGCACGCCTTGTTCGGAACGGGGCTCGGCGCGGCGGACACGACCGGAACCGGCGTCAAGGGGGCGGTCAGCGCGGGCGGGCCGGTGCCGTTCAAGAGCGCGGCCGTTCAGTCATACGTGCAGCGGCTGGCGGTGGACGAAGTCGGACATGTGCGCTTCCTGCGCGCGGTACCTGGGGCGGCCGCGGTTGCCGAGCCGGCGATCAACCTGTCCACGAGTTGGACCACGCTTGCCGTGGCGGCGGGCCTCATCGTGCCGGGCCAGACGTTCAGCCCGTTCACGGACGACGTGTCGCTGCTGCTCGGAGCCTATGTCCTCGAGGATGTGTGTGTCACCGCCCTCGCCGGCGCCGCGCGGCTGCTCACCGACCCGAACAATGTCGAAGGGGCGGCGGGACTGCTGGGTACGGAGGGCTATCATGGCGGGGCGATCCGGGCCTTGCTCTCCGATCTCGGCGCGGGCAACGCGACCGATGCGATCTCCGCTTTGCGAGCGAAGCTGTCGGGGGCGCCGGACGATTTCGGAACCTCGATCCCCGGGAATGCCTACAACTTCGTCCCGAACGACATCAACGGCCTCGCCTTCCGGCGTACGCCGGCGCAGGTTCTGAATATCGCCTATGGCGGCGGGGCGGCGGCGAATTACGGGTTCTTCCCCAACCGGGTGAATGGCGTCATTTCGTAGGTCCGGATCGGAAGACCGGGAGACGCTCCGTGGGAGTGGCGAGGATGTCGAGGTGATCGGTCCCCCGCGCCTCGTATTCGGCCATGACCGCGTCCTCGCTCGCCGGCCGAACCGAGCCCGCCGGTTCGATGACGCCGAGGACGTAGCCTAGCCCGGACAGGAAGCCGAGATAGTCACGCCCGGAGATGCCCGAGATGCCGGGCATGAGGGACGGGCTGAACTCGCTGACGATGACCGGCCGGTGGCGCGCGACCGTCTCCGAGCATCCGAGCAGCGCGCCGTATTCCGCGCCTTCCACGTCGGCTTTGACGAGATCGATGCGGCGGTCCGGCGGCATGAGCGTGTCGGGCCGCACGCAGGGAACCAGGGTCGCGGCGAGCATCGCCTCAATGTCGGCGGGCAGGCCGGATGTGGTGCCGTTGGAATGCGACGCGTTGAGCGCGAGCAAGCCCGGCGCGGGGGCGGCCGCGACCTGGCAGACGGTGACGTGCTCGAATCCGTTCAGCCGCCGGCTCGCTTCGAGCAGGCGGACGTTGCCGGGGTTCGGCTCGACCGCGAGGACGTAGCCGTCCGGCCCGACCAGCGACGCCGAGAGCATCGTGAAGTAGCCGATATTCGCGCCGAGATCGACGACGCCCATGCCGGGGGCCAGGAGGCGGCGAAACACGGCGGTGACGTCGGGTTCATAGGCGTTCTCGCGCACGTGCCGCCCGACGGCGGCATCGCCGGTCGCCGTGAGGATGCGGAACGAGCCGAGGTCGGCGAGCGCGGTCTCGCCCATGTGGTCCTGGCGGAGCAGGCCGCGCCGGCTGAACTCCAGGCTGCCGAGATAGCTCGCGACCACGCCGGGCAGGCTTTCCCCGGCCCGCATCCGGTGGCCGCGCCATTCTTCCCGGTTCGGATTGCGGCCCAGCAGCAGGCGGAAGCAGGCGCGAATGTCCTGCTCGGTCGCGACCGGCTCGTAGGCGAGCGTCCAGGGTTCGTCCGCTGTCCCGCGTGCCCGGCCCGTGGGCGAGAGGCGGCGCAGGAGCCGCCGGAACACGGAGCCGCTCATCTTTCGTGCCGGCGCGTTCGCGTGTAGGCAGGGCCGCGCGAAGGATGCGCCGGCTCCACGGCCGGCCTGCCTCCTGGTCCGTTTGATGGAACGTGCATGACGTTTGTCTCTTACGCCCAGAACTTCGAGGACGTGCTGCTCTGGCGCGCGCTGCGGGACATCGGCAAGGGCTTCTACATCGACGTGGGCGCGGCCCATCCCGACGTCGATTCGGTCACCCGGGCTTTCTACGACCGGGGCTGGAGCGGGATCAATGTCGAGCCGGTCCCCTCCTTCGCCCGACGGCTGCGGGCGGCGCGGGCGCGCGACCTGACCCTGGAGCTGGCGCTCGGTGAGACGGATGGGCGGACGGAGCTGCTGGTCGTGGAGGGGACCGGCCTCTCCACGACCAGCCGCGACGCGGGGGAGGGCTACGAGCGGGCGGGCTACGATGTGTCCGCCGTCGAGGTGCCGGTCGCGACGCTGGCCTCGGTCTGTCGCGAGCATGCGCCCGGCGCGATCCACTTCCTCAAGATCGATGTCGAGGGAGGAGAACGCGCGGTTCTCGCGGGCGCGGATCTCGGCGCGTTCCGGCCGTGGATCGTTCTCGTGGAAGCGACCGCCCCGCTCTCCTCGGCCGAGACGCATGCCGAGTGGGAGGAAATCCTGCTCGCCGCCGATTACCGGTTCGTCTGGTTCGACGGTCTGAACCGCTTCTACGTCGCCGCCGAAAGGGCGGACGCGCTGGCGCCGCATTTCCGTGCGCCGCCGAACGTCTTCGACGATTTCCTGCGCGCGGCCGACACGGAGTGGGCGCGGCGCATCACCGAGGCCGAAGGCCGGGCGGCCGCGCTCGCCGAGCAGCTCGCGCGCGCTGAGCTGGGCCGCCGGGTGGCGCGGGAGCAGGCGGACAGGGCCGCGCTGCTGCTGGCGCGCGAGGCCGCGCGGGCGGCGGACATGAAGGCGCGGTTCGAGGCGGCGGACAGTCGCGGTCTTCTTGCCATGGCCGAGCGGCAGGCGGACTCGATCCGCGAACTGGTGGAACAGAACCGCAGGCTCGGCGAACAGGCGAATGCGGCGAATGCCTGGCTGGCCAGCATCCAGGCGAGCACGTCATGGCGCCTGACCGCGCCGCTCCGGCGGGCGGCCCTGATCGCGAAGCGGGAGCGCGGCATTCCGGCCCCGGCCGAGCCTCCCGCGATCGAGCAGGCCCTGGAGAAGCGGGCGGAGCCGGGCACCCCGGCCCAGCCACGGCCGGAAGCCCGCGCCACGCGCACCGTGCATCAGTTTCATTCGGGCGCGGCGCCGCAGGATGCGATCACCAATGCCATGCTGCTCATGCGCCGCGTGTTGCGGGAACTGGGCTATCGCAGCGAGATTTTCGTCGAGCACCGCGATCCCGCGCTCGCCGACGAGATGCATCTGCTCGCCGACATCCCGCCGCACGGCGGCTACGTGCTGATCGTTCGCCACTCGATGGGCCACGACCAGCTCGACCGCATCCTGTCCCTGACTTGCCGCAAGATCCTGCTCTATCACAACATCACCCCGCCCGAGTTGCTGGAGCATTCTCCGCATCAGCAGGAGTACGCGAGGCTTGGGCGCGAGCAGCTGGCCCGCCTCAAGCCGCATGTCGCGTCCGCCCTGGCCGACAGCGAGTACAACGCGCTCGAACTGCGCAGGCTCGGCTTCGATCCGGTGCAGGCCTGCCCGATGCTCGTGAACGTCGCTGCTCTGGGGCGGCACGTGCGCGCCGCGCGCGATGCGGGCGCGCCGTTCACCGTGCTGTTCGTCGGACGGATCACGGAGTTGAAGAACCAGCTTGGATTGATCGAGAGCTTCGCGCTGTTCCGGACGGCGTTCGGCCGGCCGGCGCGGCTGGTGCTCGTCGGCAAGTTCCGCGAAGGCGAGGCCTATCTCGAACGCCTGTTCGCCGCGATCCGCAGGCTCGGGCTCGATGGCGAGGTGCTGATCACCGGCCATATCGGCGACGCGGAGCGCGACGCCTGGTACGACGCGGCCGATCTCTACCTCTCCCTCAGCCGGCACGAGGGGTTCGGCGTGCCGCTGCTGGAGGCGATGGCGCGCGGCGTGCCCGTTCTGGCCTGGCCCGCTGGCGCGGTCGGCGAGACGCTGGGAGACGGCGCGGAACTGCTGACCGACACGGTGCCGAGCGCGGCCGCCGACCGGATGCTCAGCCTCGCACGCGATCCGGACCGGCGGGCGCGCCTGGCCGAAGCGGGCGCGCGCTCGTTGCAGCGCTTCGCGCTGGACCGTCACAAGCCCCGGCTGGTCGAGGCCTTGCTGCGGGCCGGGGCCGCCCCGCTGCCCGATCCGGATGCGCGGCGGGCGTTGTCCGCGTCGATGCGCTTCGCCGTGACCGGCCATGTCCGGGGCACATACAGCCTCGCCGCGATCAACCGGGCGCTGGCCTCGGCGATCGAGGCCGAGCTTCCCGGGACAGTGCGGCTGCTGCCCGTGGAGGGCGAGCCGGTCGTCGACCTGACCGGCGTGCCTGACGAGCAGCGTCCGCTCGCGGTGACGCTCGCCGGTCGCCCGGCGCCCGCGACCGGCCCCGAAATCGTCATCAGCCAGCACTATCCGGTTTACGAGCCGCCCAATCCCGGCGACCTGCCGCTCGCCCTGTTCTTCTGGGAGGAGTCGGTCGTTCCGGCGGCGACGGTCGACCGGCTGAACGCAAGCTTTCGCGGCGTGCTCGCGCCGTCGCGCTTCGTCGCCAAGGTGCTGGTCGATTCGGGCGTGGTCCGGCCCGTGCGCGTGCTCGGACAGGCGCCCCCGCTCGGCCCTTTCCGGGAACTGGCGCGGGAGCGCGCGGCGCCGGATGGCGGGGTCACGACGTTCCTGCACGTCTCGTCCTGCTTTCCGCGCAAGGGCGTGGACGCGCTGCTGGCGGCCTACGCTCGCGCGTTCCGCCGGGGCGATCCGGTACGGCTCGTCATCAAGGGCTTCCCCAATCCGCATAACGACGTCGCGGAGCAAATCGCGGCGCTGCGCGCCCGAGATCCGGACGTCGCCGAGATCCGTTTCATCAACGAGGATCTCCGGGAAGCCGCCCTGCTCGGCCTCTATCGCGATGCGAGCGCCGTGGTGCTGCCGACGCGCGGCGAAGGCTACAACCTGCCGGGGGCTGAAGCGCTGGCCGCCTGCGTGCCGCTCATCGTCACGGCTTACGGCGGGCATCGCGACTTCTGCGGCCCAGACGAAGCGCGGCTGGTCGATTACACCTTCGCCGGGTCGAAGAGCCATCTCGCCTCGGCGGGGTCGGTCGCCGTCGATCCCGATATCGCGGATCTCGCGGCCGCGCTGGCCGAGCATGTCGCGCGGCCGGATCAGGCCCGGACGCGGGCGGAGCGGGGCGCGGCGCGTATCCTCGCCGAAACCGATCCGGCGGCGCTGGTGCGGAGGTTGGCCGACATCGCGCTCGACCTGCTGCTCGCGCCGCCGCCGGTGCGGCTGCGGATCGCCTGGATTTCCACCTGGGACGTGCGCTGCGGCGTGTCCGAATACTCCCGCCATCTGCTCGACCATCTGCCGAGCGACGGCCTCGCGGGAACTGTGGTGCTGGCGGACACCCGCAGCGCGGAGCGCGAGGGCGGAGCGGACGTGAGGGTGCGCCCGGTCTGGCGCATCGGCGATCCGGCGGGCATCGGCGCGCTCGCCTCCGCGCTGACCCGCGAAGATCCGCACGCCGTCGTTTTGCAGCATCAGCCGGGGCTGATCCGCTGGGAGTTGCTGGCCCGCCTGCTCGACGGCGAGATCCGGGCCGGGCGCATCGTCGTGACCGTGCTGCACAACACGCGCGACCTGCTGCTCGCGGACGAAGCGCACCGGCTCGCCGCTTTGGCCGCGCTCGGCCGGATCGCCCGGGTCGTCGTGCATACCGTCGCCGACCTCAATCTGATGAAGCGGCTCGGGTTGACCGCCAATGTCACCATGCTGCCGCACGGGACCGAGGCGCCGCTGCCGCCGTGCCCGGCGCGGCCGCTCGAACGGTCCGACGGTGTGCTGATCGGCTCCTATGGTTTTCTGCTGCCCGGCAAGGGGTTGCCGCAGCTGATCGAGGCGCTGGCCCTGCTGCGCCGCCGCTGGCCCGCGGCCCGGCTGCGTCTGGTCAACGCGCGCTACGACGCGCCGGACTCGGACGATGAGCTGGCGGCGTGCCGGGACGCGGCGGCGGCGGCGGGGATCGAGGACGCGGTGGAGTTCATCACCGACTTCCTGCCGCACGAGCGGTCGATGGAGTTGCTGCGGGAGTGCGACGTCGTCGTGCTGCCCTACCAAGCCTCGCTGGAGGCCTCCAGCGCGGCGGTGCGCACGGCGCTGACGGCGGGCGTGGCGGTCGCCGTGACCCCGCTGCCGCTGTTCGAGGAGGCGGAGGATGCGGTGTTTCGCCTGCCGGGCATGGAGCCGGATGCGATCGCGGCCGGGCTGGAGACGCTGCTCGCCGATCCTGTTGCCCGCGACGCGGTCGTGCGGGCGGCCCAGGCCTGGACCGGAGAGCGGGAGTGGAGCGGGATCGGCCGCAGATTTGCAGGCATGCTGCGCGGCCTGGTCGCCGAGAGGACGGATTGAAGCGGCTTGTCTTCGCGAACCAGCTGCGCGGCCTTGCGGCGGCGTCGGTCGCCTGCAGCCACCTGATCGGCGTCTTCTGGTTGATGCGGGGCGTCGCGGCCGAGGTGACCTTCTCGCCGCCGCAGACCGGCCCCAACCCGCCGCTGGTCGCGCTCGTGCTGCATCCCTGGTTCAACTTCGGACCGTTCGGGGTCGCGCTGTTCTTCCTGATCAGCGGCCTCGTCATTCCGATTTCGCTCGACCAGCATAGGCGGGGCAGCTTTCTGCTCGCCCGGCTGCTCCGCATTTACCCGACCTACGCGGTCGCGCTCGCGATCGAGATGGCGGCGGTCTATGCGAGCGCGCTCTACTGGCAACGCCCGTTCGGTTACGGGCTCTGGACGATTCTGAGCAACGCGCTGCTGATCCAGGACGTGGTCGGTCAGCCGAGCGTCGATCTGGTCAACTGGACGCTCTGCGTCGAGCTGCGCTTCTACCTGGTCATGGCCGTGTTCGCGGCGGCGATCCGGGGCGGACGCACCGGCGTCCTGTTCGGGATCGCGATCGCGGCATGCGCCGTCAATGCGGCGATCTCGGCGGGCGCGCTGGGCGGCCCAAGCACCGACCCGCTGCGGCTTTCCTACGCGGTCAGCACGGACTCGCTGTTCATCGTCTTCATGCTGATCGGCGTGTTGTTCAACTATCATCTGCGCGGCCGGATCGGCACGGCCGCGCTGCTGATCGGCGTGACCGGTCTCGGAGCGCTGTTCGCCCTCTGCTGGGAACTCAGCGTGCTGTCGGGGCAGTTTCCGTGGGTCGCCGCGAACTATGCCTGCGCGCTGGCGCTGTTCGCCGCCCTGTACGCGCTGCGCGGGTTCGTGCCGAGGAATCCGCTGCTGGACGGCTTCGCCGCGATCAGCTTTCCGTTCTACTGCATCCACTCCCTGATCGGCTACGCGACGCTGAAGCTGATGATCGTGGCGTGGGGTTTCGGTTATCCCGCCGCGCTCGGGATGACGCTCGCGCTGCTCGTCGTCCTGGCGATGATCCTGCACGGGACAGTCGAGATCGCGACCATCAGGGCGGGACGCGGACTGGCCGCGCGATCGCCGGGCAGCGGCGGCGTCCTGCTCGGGGCCGGAAAGCCCGTGCGTCCAAGCGTGTCATAGACCGGCGGCCGCTAAGGCGGCCGATCAAGGATGCGCGGCTGGCGGGGGAGGGAGACCGGGTATCCCGATGCCGGGCGGCGGCCCGTTGCGGAGCAGGTCGAGGATGGACGGCTTGGCGGGCTGAGCGGCGTTGGGGGTCGCCTGGGTTTTCGTATTGTCGAACGCGGGGTGCAGCACCCGCGCGCCCGCAGGGCCGAGCACCGTCACTTCCCCTGGCCGGATCGACTGCACCAGCTGATCGGCGATGCGATCTCCCTCCCGGGTCACGATCGGCTTGCCGTCCTTCGGGCCGGCGAAGATGGCCTGTCGCCCGGACGGGCTGACCAGGATTCCGGCTAGGCGCGGCAGCCCCCCCGGTTGCGCCGGGGCGGTTTGGCTGGCGGGGGCCGGACGGCGGGAGGGGGTGAACAGCGGCCGCGCGAGCAGGATCGCGGTCCAGTCGGGGTGCATGTTCGTGGCCGTGGGCAGGGCGGGAGCCGCTTCGGCGGGGGGGCGCTCGGCGGCAGCGGCGAGGGGCGTTCCCTGCTGCGTCCGGCTGGCCCGGATTTCGAGCGCAAGCACGCCGGCGAGGGCGGCCGCGACCAGGCCGATCGCGATGAAGGCCAGACGGCGTGCGGCTTCGCTCACGGCCGTTCAGCCATCGAAGCTGTCGCGCATCGGCGCGACGACGATGTCGGGCCAGTGCCGTTTGTCGTTGGCGAACACGATCCGGAGCCGGACCAGCGCCGGCAACTGCCGGTTTCGCCAGGCGGGCTGCCAGCCGCCCGGACCGCGGCGGGGCCAATAGGCCAGTTCCAGACGGCTCACCCCATCGAGCAGCTTCGTTTCCCGCATCGCGGGAGCGGGGCCGAGGCGAACGGCAGGGCGATGCGGAACCCAGCGCAGCACCAGCCGTCCCCGACCGTCGAGTCCGAGCGCCATGTCGGCCAGGCGGGCGCCAGCCGGCATGGCCATCGGCAGGTCGGATGTGAAGGCAAGCCGTCCGGACTCGCCCTGGATCGCGGCCTCCCCGGCTCCGGCCGGGGCCATGCGCTCGATCAGCCGCCGCAACGCGCCGTCGACGGCCTCGACGTCGCTTTGCGTATCGAGGGTCCGGACCTGTGCGCTCCAGGCGCGCAGCCCGAACCTGATCCCGCTTGTCAGCCCCGTCATGAGGAAGCCGAACACGACCAGCGCCACCAGGATTTCGAGCAGCGTGAAGCCCGGAACGGCAAGCGGCGGAACACGCCGCCGGAGGCGCCCTCTCATGGCGCGGACGCCGGCGCGGACCCGACCCGGCGCGTCTCGAGGCGCACCTGCCGTTCGGTCCCGTTGTCGTTCCAGGCGATCACGACCGTCACCCCGTACAGGACGGCGCGCGAGCCGCCCTCCACGACCGCCGCACCCCCGCGCGCGATGGGAGCGGATGCGACCATTCCGATCCGCGTCCGCCAGCGAAAGCCGCCACCATCGTCGCCCGCCTGTTCGCCCGCCGCCAGCGGCATGCCATGCCCGATCGCGGCCAGGTGCGAGCGGGCGCGCGACACCGCCTCCTCATACCGGCCGGAGACCCGGGCCGCATGCAGGCCTCCGATCGCCCCCTCGGACAGCGCCGACAGCGCCAGCGCCGCGATGACGAAGGCGACCAGAACCTCGAGCAGCGTGAAGCCGCGCCCGCGCGCCATTCCGGCCACCTCGTCTTTCGCTCATGCGTCCTGGGCTTGCCGCACTTTGCCAGAGACGCCGTTTCCCGTCTCCCGCAGCGTGGCGACGATCAACTCCGCCGTCTCGTCCCAAGCGACGTGCTTGAACGCGCGGGCAATCTCGGCCGTCCATGCAGCGAGGCCAGCCCGGTCCTCGATGACGGCGCGGATCGCCGCCGTCGCGTCGTGCAGATTCTCCGGATCGAAATAGCGGGCGAGACTGCCGCCTGCTTCGGGCAGCGACGTGCGATCGGAACTGAGGCACGGCCTGCCGAGCGCCAGGCTCTCCGTCACCGGCAAGCCCCAGCCTTCGTAGAGCGACGGAAACACCGTGAACAGGCAGCCGCGATAGAGCGTCCGCAACTCCATGTCGCTCGGCTCCTGCACGACGACGATCTTGCCGTCGAGATAGTTCGCATTATCGAGCTGCTGCATGAGATCGGCGACGAGCCAGCCGACACGGCCGGCGAAGACGAGCGTCGGCACCCGCTCGCGCGGCATTTCGTCGAGCAAGCGCCGCCAGACGCGGAACAGCAGCATGTGGTTCTTGCGCGCCTCAATCGTCGAGACGAACAGCACGTAGCTGCCGGGCGGCAGACGCGGATCGTGCGCCGGCTCCGCGCCTTTCGGGCGGTCTCCGTCCGGCGTCGCGGCCAGACCGAAGCTCGTGCCCAGGCGCACTGGCTGCACCGAACGGCGCAGCGTGATGCCGGCGCCGCGCGCGTGGCGCTCCAGATCGCTTGCGGTCGCGCGCGAGTTGGAGAAGATCACGTCGCAATGCGGCAGAACGCCGGCGTGCCAGCGGCGGAAGCTACGCACCACGCCGTGGTGGCACCATTCCGGCCGGCGCAGCGGGATGATGTCGTGGATCAGGATGGCGAAGCGTACTCCGGAGCGCGCGCGGAGATCCGCCACGAGGTCCGCGTATTCCTCGTGGAACCACGGGGATCCCAGCACGACGAGTGCATCACCGGGACGGACGAGCGACGCGAACGCCGCGCCGAACCGTGCCGGGCGACGCTGCGCACCGGATTCCAGCAGCTTTGCGGCCATGCGGCTCCGGAACGCGCGCCGGAAGCGACGCGCGGCGAACGGCACGAGCAGCGGTGCGCTGATCACGCTTCCGAGGGCGAGCATCGCGAGCGCCGTCAGCGACTGTGCTTGCAGGACGAGAAACGACACGAGCGGCTGACGCATTGCGGGCGGGAGCCGGTCCGCCATGCGCCGCATGACGTGTCTCAGCGTCGACTCGGCCGCATCCACGTCGCGCGCCGGGGCGGGAGCCGCCTGCGGTGCCTCGAACGGCTTCGACCGCGCGGTCTCGGCTGCCGCCGGATCGGTGATGCGGCTGAAAAGAGAATCGAGTTCGTTCCACGACACGAGGACGAAGTCGCGCCCGTCTGGCGCATGGCGTACGAAGCGGATGCGCCCGGTTCCGCCGAAACGCGATTGCACCGCGCGGTAGATCTCGAAGGTGACGCGCTGGATGCCGCTTGGACGCGCGCTGTGCCGTGCGTAGTGAAAGAGATCCTCGACATCGAACCACAGCGTCGGGCTCATGCGGTCGAGGCTCCGATGCCATCGAGGAGCGCGGCCGCGGTTGCCTCCCAGGGAACCGGCTGGAACTCGCGGCGGACGCGCTCGGTCCAAGCGGCGAGGCCGGGCCGGTCCGCGATCGTTGCGCGGATCACGCGGTAGGCGTCGGCCGTGTCGTCGGGATCGAAGTAGCGCGCGAGGGCGCCTCCGGCTTCCGGCAAGGATGTGCGGGAGGAGACGACGCATGGCTTGCCGAGCGCCAGGCTCTCCGTCACGGGCAAGCCCCAGCCCTCGAACAAGGACGGAAACACCGTGAACAGGCAGCCCTCGTACAGGCGACGCAACTCCACGTCGCTCGGATCACGCACGACCACGATCTTTCCGTCGAAGTAATCGGCATTTTCGAGTTGCTGCATGAGATCGGCCGTGAGCCAGCCGACCCGGCCCGCGAACACGAGCGCCGGCACGTCGGCCGGCGGCATGTCGTCCAGAAGCTGTCGCCAGATGCGGAACAGCAGCGCGTGATTCTTGCGCGCCTCGATCGTCGAGACGAACAGCACGTAGCCGCCGGGGGGCGGCAGCAGCGCGGGTTCCGTCATGGCCGCGTGCGCCTCGATCTCGCCCGCTAGCCCGAAGCTCGTGCCGATCGGAATGGGCCGGACCGGGCCGGGCAGCTCGATCGCGTGCTGGCGCGCGTAGAGCATGACGTCCTCGGCGGAGGCTCGGGAGATCGCGAACACTTCGTCGCATTGCGTGATCGTGCCCGCGAACCAGGACGCGAACTGGCGCACGAGGCGGCGGTCGCACCACTCGGGACGACGGAGCGGGATCAGGTCGTAGAGGAGCAGCGCTACGCGCATCCGGTGCCGCTTGCGCACCGTCGCGAGCAGGCCGCCGTAATCGCGATGGAACCACGGCGCGCCAAGGACGAGCAGCGTGTCGCCGGGGCGGACGAGCGATGCGAACGCCGCGTGGCCTTCATCGGGGGGCGGGGATGGCGCGGGCGGCGACGGCGGCACGTCGACCGTGGCGGCGGCGTCGGGCGAGGGCGGCGATGCTTCCGGTTCGTTCGGCCGCGCCGCGAGCGCCCGGACCAGTCTCAGGAGCGCGTCGAGAGCAAGCGGCTGCAGCGTGCGGTAGCGCATCAGCGGAACGCTGACGCGGGGCGGCAGACGCCGCGCGAGGGCCGACACCCGCTCGCGCGTGACGAGGCGGAGCCGCAACGGCGGCCGGTCGACGGCGCCAGGAGAAGCCGTGGGCGCGGCGTCCGCTCGCGATGCGAGCGTCTCGAACAGCGCGCTCACCGCGTCCCAGGAAACGACGCGGAATGAAGCGCGCGGCGGATCGTGCCGCAGGAAGCGCACCCGGCAGCCGAGATCCCGGTTCAGGACGCGGTAGATTTCGAAGGCGAGCCGCTGGATGCCGCTTGGCCGTGGATTGGCGACCGCGTAGTCGAACAGATCCTCGACATCGAGCCAGATCGTCCGGGCCGCCGTCCCTGCGGTCGCGTCCACGCGCGTCAGCAGCCAGACGACCCGGAGAGCTGGCCGTCTCCCCGGACGGCCGCGCGTGGCAATCTCAGCATCTCGGTGGACCCCCTGTGCTGCCAACCGGGCTGAATACGCACGCGGGCAGCGCCACCGTGGTTACTACCGAACCCCGTGAGGGGGCGCAACACACGTGGAACGCGCCCTGGGGGCGCACCGGCGAAAGTTGTTCGAGCAACCGGCATGGGTGGATGGCGGTAGCCGCGTCTGCGAGGCTTGCGATGGCGGCTTCGCGTCCACGAGGAGATAGACGTGCCGAAAATCCAGATCGACGCGGTGCCCGATCGCAAGGGCGTCGGCTACCCCGAGCCTTTTGCCACGCTCTCCGCTCACCGGCTGCGCCGGAAGCTGGGCGAGGCGGGAGGCCTGACTGATTTCGGCGTGAACATCACCCGCCTGCCGCCAGGCGAGTGGTCCAGCCAGCGCCATTGGCACTCGCATGAGGACGAGTTCGTCTTCTTGCTCGAAGGCGAACTCGTCCTCAAGGAGAACGGCGGCGAGACCGTGCTGCGCACCGGTGACGCGGCTGCCTTTCCGAAGGGAAGCGGGGACGGCCACCACATGATCAACCGCTCGAAGAGCGACGCAGTCTACCTGGAGATCGGCTCGCGGCGGCCCGAGGACGTGACCATTTGCTCCGACGTTGACATGATGAGCTCCAACGCAGACGGCCGCTTCGTCCACAAGGACGGCTCTCCCTTCCCTGAACGTTAACTTCCGCTTGGGCCGGCTGCGCACTCGCTTGGGCCGACTGCGCACTCAGAGGACTCAGCTGCGAGGCAGTGTAGGCGGGGGCCGGGCGCCTCAAGTTCGCGCCCATGGGGGAGCGCCTTCTTTGGAACGCCCTGGGCGTAAACGGGTCAGTGATCCTGCGTGACGCGGACTTTGCCGGTCAGCCAATCGACCTGGATCTCCGGCCGGTAGTCCCCGGCTCGCAAGGCGATGCGCCCTCCGGAGGAGCTTCCGTCGGGCGCGAAGCGGATTGCGCCGATCGGGCCGCTGGCGGCCGCGCCGGCCATGCTCATCCCGACCGCACGCGGCAGGGCGACCGGCGGCTTGCCCTCGATCCTATACGCGTGGCCGCTCGTATCGAGCGTGAACGTGACGACGCGGTTATGCGCGATGGCCTCGGTCCGGGCGAGGCGCAACGCTCCGGCCAATTGCCGGGCCGCCGTCTCGGCGTCCAGCCGCTCGCTGTGGGCCGGGCCGCGCGCAAGCACCAGGCCGCCGATCAGGGCCAGGATGACGATGACGACGAGCAGCTCGAGGAGGGTGAACCCTTTGCTGCCGCGGTCAGGCGATCCGGGCATCGTGCGCCCCGGCCCGCTAACGTCCGAGCACGCTCTTGCGCACGCGCTCGTTCGGATCGGGCGAGCCGAAGGGCCGGGTCGATTGCATTTCCTGCGGGATGACGGCCGCGTTGATAAGCTGATCGCGCAGATCCTCGGTCAGCGCGCGCGCATCGCGCTGGTCGTGCAGCACATGCGGCGTGATCAGCACCAGGAGCTCGGTGCGCGTGCGGTTGTTGTTCTGCGATCCCGCAAGGAAGCCGAGCACGGGCACGTCCTTCAGCCACGGGATGCCTGCATTCCCTCGCGTCGCGCTGTCCCGGATCAGGCCCGCGAGGCCGACCGTTTGCCCGTCCTGCACGACGATGCGCGAGGTGACGTTGCGTTCGAGAAAGGTCGGGCTGTCGATGCCGGACGCTTTCGGCGACGAGTTGTCGACATCGCTCACCTCCTGCGACACGTCGAGCGTCACGAGGCCGCCGCTGTTCACGCGCGGCGTCACCTGCATGATGACCCCGGTCGGCTGATAGTTCACCGAGTTCACCACGGGCGCGCCGCTGACGATCTGACTCTGCGAACTCGAGGTGAGATACGGCACGAGATTGCCGACCTGAAGCCGCGCCGGCTGGTTATCGAGCACCAGCAGTTCCGGCGACGACAGCACGTGAACGGTCGTGACGGATTGCAGGGCCGAGATCGCGAGCGGCGCGCCGCCCAGGCCCTTGCCGCCGATGATGAAGCCCGGCAGCGTCGTCCCGAACGTGGCCGATGCCAGGTTCGCGGCGGTGAAGCTCTGCGATGCGGTGCTGAGGACGCCGTTGATGCCGCCCGATTTGAAGAAAAACTGGGTGCCGTATTGCAGCGCGTTGTTCAGCGTCACTTCGGCGATGACCGCGTCGATCCGGACCTGGAGCGGCAGGATGTCGAGCTTGCGCAGCATCGCCTCGACCGTGTCCTCCTCCTGCTGGGTCGCATAGACGAGGATCGCATTGTTCTGCGGATTGGGAATGATCCGCATCGCGTTCGGCTGCTGCTGCGCGCCGTTGCCGCCCGGTTCCAGGCCGCCGAGCAGCGGATTGGCGGACGTGTTCGCCGCCGGCTGCGACTGGGAAAGACCGCCCGTCGCGACTCCGGCGCCGCCACCCCCGATGCCGCCCCCGATGCCGCCCCCCCCGAACGTGCCTCCGCCCATGCCCGCGCCGCCGAGGGTTGGACCCGAGATCGAGCCGCTGCCGATGCCGCCGCCCGAACCCAGCACCGAAGAACCGCCGAAGCGTCCGCCACCCGCGCCATAGCCGCCGCCGCCGTAGCCGGCCTGCTGCCCGATGCCCGCCCCCATGCCGGCCTGCGCGCCCTGGGTGGTTTCGGTCGGCTGGGCGGTGACGTCGTTCGGCGTGAAGGCGCGCTGCAGCACGTAGGCGGCATCGTTCGCGTGGCTGTTCTGCAGGTAGTACACGTGCCAGGTGCGCACGGTCGCGCGCCGCGTCCGCTCGACGAGCGCGTATACCCGGCGGGCGTCGTCGATGTAGCGGGGCTGGCTCGCGACCACGAGCACGGAGTTCACGCGCGCCATCGGCACGACGCGCACGAGATCCGCGAGCGGGCTGCCCTTCTGGGCGCGGAATGCGTCCTGCAGCGCGCTCGCGAAATCCTTGGCGTCGCCCGAACCCGCCGGGAGCAGCGCATAGGACTGCCCGGCCAGCAGGTCGATGTCGAACGCCCGCACGAGGTTGGTGATGGTGGCCCGCGCTTCCGGATCGCCGCTCAGGATCAGCGCGTTGCGCGCGGGATCGGGCACGATGTGGACCGCGTTGCCCGCGAAGGGTTGCAGCACCTTCGCAAGCTCCTCCGCGCCCGCGTAGCGCAAAGCCACGACGGCGCTGCCGCCGGGCGCGTTGATTCCCGGAGCGCCCGCCGCGGCGCCCGGTGCGCCTGGGGGGGCGCCGGGCGTCGTCGCGGCCGCGACCGCCGCCGAGGACGCGGGGACCACCCGGTAGATGCCGCCCGACTGCACGAGGGCGGCGTTGTTCTGCCCGAGCAGCGCCTGCAGCGCCGGGATGAGCTGCGCGTTCGAGAGCGGCGCCGAGGTGTGCAAGGTCGCCGTGCCGTGGATTGCCGGGTCGATCGTGTACGTGACGTGCAGGATATTGCCGAGGATCTGGGCCACGACCTCGCGAATGTCGGTGTCAGCGAAATCCAGCGAGACCGCTCCGCCTTTCGGCAGCGCGCCGGGCGCGGGCGCGGTCAGCGGCTGCGGCTGGCCGTAGCTGAGCTCGGGCGAGGGTGGCAGATCGGTGGTGCCGACCGCGCCGTTGACGCGTGGCGACGCCGTTCCCGCGGCGCCCCCCGGCAGCGGCTTGAGCGCCTCCAGCACGGGTTCGCGTTGCTCGCAGGCGGCGAGCGCCAGGAGCGACAGCAGCAGAACAGCTTCTGCCCTCATCGTCCTGCTTCTACGGAAGCGTCGTCCGGCACCCGCAGGAAAGCCTCGTCTAACGATCGCCGCGGGAACACATCAGAACCATGTCGCACCCAACCGAGTATCCGATTCCCTGAAGGTCAGGTACAGCGTCAGCCGTAGAGCCGCAACAGCCAGAGGCCGAGTGCGAGGCTCGTACCGAACGGCAGCGCCGTCTTAGCCGAGACGCTCCGACCCCCGAGCGCCTGCGCCCCCGCGAGCACGAGGCCCGCGACGGCTCCCAGCAGGACCATGGGCGCGAGACCGCCCAACCCGAGCCAGGCGCCGCCCGCCGCGAGCAGCTTGGCGTCCCCTTCGCCGAGCCCCTCCTGACCGCGCAGGCGGCGGTATCCGGCGGCGACGGCGCGGAACGCACTATAGCCCAGAGCCGCCGCCAGGGCGTGATCGAAGGCCGCATCCGGCGGCCCGGTCCACGCGGCCGCAAGCAGGCCGAGCGGGATCAGCGGCAGGGTCAGGACGTCCGGAAGCAGCAGGTGCTCCCAGTCGATCCAGCCGAGCGCGAGCAGCGTCCAGCCGAGCGCGCAATCGAACCAGAGGCGGGCAAGGTCGTCGCCCGAGGCGAGCGTCGCCCACCCCGCGACCGCGACGGCGGCGAGCTCGATCGCCGGATGAAACGCGGCGATGCGGCCATGGCACGTCCGGCAGCGTCCGCGCAGCCATGCGAAGCTCAACAGCGGGACCAGATCGCGCGCCGCCAGCGTCGTGCCGCACGCGGGGCAGCGGGAACGGGCCCAGGCCACCTCCCGCCCGGCCGGAAGCCGTTCGATCAGCACGCCGAGAAAGCTGCCGATCAGCGGCGAGAGAAGGAGAGGAAAATAGATCGGGCGTCTCCGTGAGCCTTGGGCGCGGAAGCCTGGGCGCTGTACTTTCGCCCGTATCGCGCTTGCCCTATGTAGGGAGGACGCCAGCGTCCAGACGCGCGCAACGATACCTGGGGCAGTCGCGACTTGGGAGAGGGAGCGATCGAACATCAAACGGCCATCGATCGTTTGGCCGAGAGTCTGGTCCGGATGGGCCAATGCGACCTTCGCACCATCGAGCGCGGCCGCCTGGTTGCGGACGAGACCGGTCAGCGGCTCGACGCGGTGCTGATCCAGCTCGGCCTGCTCACCGAGCGGGGACTGGCGGACGCCTACGCGGATCTGTTGCAGCGGCCCGTCGCCACGGCCGGGCGCTATCCGGCGGATGCGCCGTTGTTTCCGGACCGGCTGACGCCCCGCTTCCTCCGCCACGCCCGCGCCCTGCCGCTCGCGGTCGAGAACGGCACGGTCGCGCTGGCGGTCGCCGATCCGCTCGATCCGTTCACGCCTGCGGCGGTCGCGGCGGCGGTCGGACGGCCGGTCGCGATCGAAATCGCGCTACCGATCGAACTCGACGCGGCCCTCGGCCGCCTCTACCCGGACGAGGATGCGGCCGCTGGCGGCGCGGACGGCGAGACCGACGCCGGAGCGCCGCTCGAGGACGACGCCGAGCGCCTGAAGGATCTGGCGAGCGAGGCCCCGGTCATCCGGCTCGTGAACCAGATCATCTCGCGCGCGGTGGAGACGCAGGCCTCCGACATCCATATCGAGCCGTTCGAGAACCAGCTGCGCGTGCGGTACCGCTACGATGGCGTGCTGCACGAGGCCGAACCGCCGCCGTCCCGGCTGACGGCCGCGATCACGTCGCGCATCAAGATCATGGCGCGGCTCGATATCGCCGAACGGCGCTTGCCGCAGGACGGCCGCATCAAGCTCGCGGTGCGCGGCACCGAGATCGACTTCCGCGTCTCGACCATCCCGTCCCTCTACGGCGAGACGGTTGTGCTGCGCGTGCTCGACCGGAGCGCGGTCGCGTTCGACTACGCGCGGCTCGGATTGCCGCCCGCAATCGTTGCGCGGCTGAACACGGCGCTCGATCTGCCGAACGGCATCGTCCTCGTGACGGGGCCGACCGGCAGCGGCAAGACGACGACGCTCTACACCGGGCTGCTCGGCCTCAATTCGGTCAGCCGCAAGGTCGTGACCGTCGAAGACCCGATCGAGTTCCAGCTCAGGGGCATCAACCAGATCCAGGTGAAGCCGCAGATCGGGCTGACGTTCGCGACCCTGCTGCGCTCCATTCTCCGGCAAGACCCGGACGTGATCATGGTCGGCGAGATCCGCGATCTGGAAACGGCGCAGATCGCGGTGCAGGCGGCGCTCACGGGCCATCTCGTGCTGTCCACGGTTCACACCAACTCGGCGGCCGCGACGGTCACGCGGCTGCGGGACATGGGGCTGGAGGACTACCTGATGACGGCGGTGCTGCGCGGCGTGCTGGCGCAGCGGCTCGTGCGGCGGCTCTGTCCGGAATGCCGCCGCGCCGCGGACGCGCCGCCGGAACTCGTGCGCCGCTTCGGCCTTGACCGGCGCGCGGCCGCGAGGGGCCTCGCGAGCGAGGCGGTCACGCTCTGGCACGCGGTCGGCTGTTCGCATTGCCGCCAGACCGGGTTTCGCGGGCGTCAGGCGATCGCCGAGTTCCTCCAGCCGGACGCCGAGACCGAGCGGTTGATCTTCGCGCGCGCCGAGCACGCCCAGATCGAGCGCGCGGCGGTGGCGGCCGGCATGGTCACGATGTTCGATGCTGGCATCGACGCGGCGCTCGCGGGCACGACCACCATCGAAGAGGTCGTGCGCAGCATCCGGGCCGACGCCTGATGGCGCAGTTCCGCTACGTGGCGCTCGACCCGGCGGGGCAGGTCACGCGCGGCACGATGGAGGCGGCGAGCGAGACCGAGGTGGTCGCGAAGCTGCGCAAGACCGGCCACCTGCCGATGCGCGCCGAGCCCGCCGCCGCCAGCCATTCGCTGATGGATCTGCTGCGGATGGAGGTCGGCCGCCGCTCGCTGCGCCGGCAGGAGGTCGCCAATGTCACGCGCGAACTCGCGATCATGCTGGCGGCCGGCCAGGATCTCGACCGTTCGCTCCGCTACCTCGTCGAGACCGCCCCGAATGCGCGGGTTCGCGCGATCGTCGAGCAGCTGCGCAACGCGGTGCGGGACGGCCAGCCCCTGGCCGCCGCGATGGCGCAGCACCCGGGCAGCTTCTCGCGCCTCTATGTCGGCCTCGTCCGCGCGGGCGAGGCCGGCGGCACGCTCGCGCCGACCCTCGAGCGCCTCGCCGGATTGCTGGAACGGGAGCGCTCGCTGTCCGCGACGGTGGTTTCGGCGATGATCTATCCCGTGGTGCTGATCGTGGTCGCGATCGGCTCCATCACGCTGCTGCTGACGGAGGTGTTGCCGCAATTCGTGCCGCTGTTCGAGCAGAACGGGGTGGCGCTGCCCGGCCCGACCCGGGCGCTGATCGCGGCCGGGGACTTCGTCTCGAACTGGGGCCTTTTCGTGCTGCTCGCGCTGCTGCTGCTCGGCTTCGCGGGCTTCCGGGCGCTGAAGCGTCCGGCCACGAGACTGGCGGCGGATACGCTGCTGCTGCGGCTGCCCATCATCGGCGGGCTGGCCCGGGAGGTGCTCGCGACGCGATTCACGCGCACGCTCGGGACGCTCGTCCTGAACGGCGTGCCGCTGATCGCGGCGCTCGGCGTCGTGCGCGACGCGCTCGGCAACCTCGCCGGAGTCGCCGCCGTCGACCGCGCGGTCGTCAGCGCGAAGGGCGGCGCGGGGCTGGCGCTGCCGCTCAGCGAGGCGGGCATCTTCCCGGCGCGGACGATCTATCTGCTCCGCCTCGGCGAAGAGACCGCGCAGCTCGGACCGATGGCGCTGCGGGCGGCGGACATCCATGAGGAGAAGACCCGCATCGGCATCCAGCGGCTGGTCTCGCTGCTGGTTCCGGCCATCACCATCGTGATGGGAGCCGCCGTCGCGGGGATCGTCTCGTCGCTGCTGCTGGCGATGCTGAGCCTCAACAATCTGGCGAGTTAGGCGAGGCTCCACTGACCGGCCGCATCGAGGACTATGCCCTGATCGGGGATTGCGAAACCGCGGCGCTGGTGAGCCGCGAGGGCTCGATTGACTGGCTCTGCTGGCCGCGCTTCGACAGCCCGGCCTGCTTTGCGGCGCTGCTCGGCAATCAGGAGCATGGGCGCTGGACGCTGTCGCCGGCCGGCGCCGTCCGGGCCATCACGCGGCGCTACCGGCCCGACACGCTGATCCTGGAAACCCGCTTCGAGACCGAGGCCGGCGCGGTGCTGGTCACCGATTTCATGCCGTTGCGCGGCACCAACTCCGACGTTGTGCGGCGCGTCGCGGGCCTCGAAGGGGAGGTCGCGATGCGCATGGATCTGCGGATCCGCTTCGACTACGGCCGCACGGTCCCATGGGTCAATCGGCTGGGTCCGGACACGCTGCGCGCGATCGCCGGGCCGGATATGCTGGTGCTGCGCGCCGGCGCCCCGACGCAGGGCGAAGACCTGGCGACAGTCAGCGAATTCACCGTCGCCGAAGGGCGGACCGTGGATTTCATCCTGACCCACGGCCCCTCCCACGTGCCGCCGCCCATGCCCGTGGATGTGGACGAGGCGCTCGCGGATACCGAGGCCTTCTGGCGTGGCTGGGCGTCGCGATGCACCGTCGACGGACGATGGGGCGAGGTGGCGCGGCGCTCGCTCATCACGCTGAAGGCGCTCACCTACCGTCCCACCGGCGGCATCGTCGCCGCGGCAACGGCATCGCTGCCGGAGCAGATCGGCGGCGAACGTAATTGGGACTACCGGTTCTGCTGGCTGCGCGATGCGACCTTCACTCTGCTCGCGCTGATGGACAGCGGCTATTTCGAGGAGGCGGGTGACTGGCGCGACTGGCTGATTCGCGCCGTCGCTGGCAGCGCGAACCAGATTCAGATCATGTACGGAGTTGCCGGCGAGCGCGACCTGGCCGAACGCATTCTGCCCTGGCTGCCGGGATACGAGAGCTCGCGTCCCGTCCGGGTCGGCAACGCGGCGGTCGGGCAGGTACAGCTCGACGTCTTCGGCGAGGTGGCCGATGCCCTATACGTCGCCTGGCGCGGCGGCGTGGCCGAGAGCGAGGTCGCGTGGCGCCTTATGTGCGCGCTCGCGAAGCATCTCGAGGCAATCTGGTCCCAGCCGGACAAGGGCATCTGGGAGGTGCGCGGGGAAAAGCGGCACTTCACGCATTCCAAGGTGATGGCGTGGGTGACGTTCGATCGTCTCGTCAAGGCGACGGAAGAGTTCGGGCTGCCCGGCCCCGTCGATCGCTGGCGGAGCCTGCGCGACCAAATCCACGCCGATGTCTGCCGGAACGGCTACAACGCCGAACTCGGAAGCTTCGTGCAGCGCTATGGCGGCGTCGAACTCGACGCCAGCCTGCTATTGCTGCCGCTGGTCGGCTTCCTGCCGGCGGACGATCCACGCATGCGGGGAACCGTCGAGGCGGTGCAGCGCAGGCTCTCCGTCGGCGGTCTGCTGCTCCGCTACGATTCCGCCGCGACCGATGACGGGCTGCCCGCCGGAGAAGGCGTCTTCCTCGCGTGCAGTTTCTGGCTCGCCGACAACCTCGTGCTGCAGGGGCGCTACGAGGAGGCACGCGCGATGTTCGAGCGGCTGCTTGCGCTGTGCAACGATGTCGGCTTGCTGGCCGAGGAGTTCGACCCGCGCGCCGGGCGGATGCTCGGCAACTTCCCGCAGGCGTTCTCGCACGTGGCGCTGGTCAACACCGCCCTCAACCTGACCCGCGCGGCCAAGCCGGCGGAACAACGCGGAGCCGGCTGATGCCCACATCCGGCGGCGACGATCCGGCCCAGTCCGACGACGCCCCGCTGCGGCGGCTGCTGGCCGCCCTGCCGGAACCGGTACGGCGCGGCGTGGACCGGATGCGCCGGCCGGAGCGTATCTGGGTGCGCGTGCCGCTCGCGATCCTGCTGGTACTCGGCGGACTCGTCGGATTTCTCCCGATCCTGGGCTTCTGGATGGTGCCGCTCGGGATTTTGTTGCTGGCGGATGATATGCCCTTCCTGCGCCGTCCGGCGATGCGCGCCCTCGGTGCGGTGCAGGCTTGGTGGGACCGGCGGCGCGCGAAGCGCTGGCAGGGGTGAAGCGCGGGCAGGGTGAAGTGCGGGCAGGGGTGAGTGCGGATTTTGCGAGGCAGTTTTGATCTCGGCGGAACGGCATGCTGCGTGACCTGCTGACCTGGTGGTCGGAGCGTATGCTGGAATGGCTCCCGGCCGCTTTCCGCAAGCAGCAGAACGAGTATGGCGACGCGGTCGTCGCCGAGCCGGTCGGGGGCGCCGACCCGCCCGCCATCGCGATCGCCATGCGCCGAGGATCGCGGGAGGAGACGCTCGGGCGCTTCGAGCTGACGGCGGCGGGCATGGCGGCGCTCCGCCTCGCGCTCGGCAACAGGAAGGCGCCGCTTCTGGTCCGGGTTCCGCCCGCTGAGATGCTCGAGCGCCCGGTGACGCTGCCGCTCGCCGCCGAGCGCGACATCGGCCGGGTGCTCGCCTACGACATGGACCGCATGACGCCGTTCACAGCCGACGAGGTGTTCTGGACCCACAGTCTCGGCGAGCGGGATCGCGCGCGCGACCGGCTGACCGCCCGCGTCCTGATCGTGCCGAAAGCGCCCCTCCTGCCGCTGTTCGGCGCGCTGGAACGGGCGGGCCTCGCTCCCGTGGCGCTGGAGGCGGCCGCGCCGCTCCGGCGGATCAAGCTGAACCGCGCGCCGTCGCCGCGCGATCGGTGGCAGCGCCGGGGCCTGGGGCTGGGAGGGGCGATCGTCGGCGCGCTGGCGCTGACGGCGATCGCGCTGCCCTTCGTGCGGCAATCGGCCGAGCGGCGGCGGATCGAGGCTGAGATCGAGGCCTCGCGCCCGCGCGTTCAGGCGGTCGAGGCGCTACGGCGCGATCTCGCGGCGCGGGCCGGCAGCGTCGATGTGGTCGCGGCGGAGCGAACGCGTGTCGGCGACGCGCTCGGCGTGCTGGCGGCGCTCACCGAGATCCTGCCCGACGACACGTATCTGAGCAGTCTGTCGCTGCATCAGGGCCGGATCGAGATGACGGGGCAATCCGATGCCGCCGCCCGGCTCATCGCGGCGCTCTCGGCCGATCCGGCGATCCGCAACCCGGCCTTCGCCGCGCCCGTGACGCGGATCGCGACCGGGCGCGCCGATTTCTTCTCCATTCACGCCGAGATCGCCCGGTAGATGGCGACGTCCGCAACGCACTCGACGCTGCCGACCGGGCTCACCGGCCGCCTGCTGGCGCTTGGCGTTACGCTGGCGTTGCTCGTCGTCGCCTGGTTCGCGGTCGCCGGGCCGGTGCTTGCCTTCTATGGCGAACGGCAAGCCGACCTTGCGCAGCGGCGTGTTCTGGCCCGCCGCATGGCCGATGTCGCGGCCAGTCTGCCGGAGTGGCGGCGCCGGGCCGAGGCGGCGGCCGGGAGCGCGCCGCCCGCCGCGATCCTCCTCGACGGCAATACCGACGCGATCGCGGCGGCGACCCTGCAGGAGCGCGTGCAGGACATGGCGACCAAAGCCGGGGCGACGCTCTCGAGCCTGGAAACGCTGCCGGTCCAGCAGGCGGGCGACTACCGGCGGGTGGCGCTGCGCGTGTCGGTGCTCGCGCCGTGGCCGGTGCTGGTGGAATTGATGCAAGCCGTCGAGCAGGCGAGCCCGAGGATGCTGATCGACGACCTGCAGCTGCGCGCCAGCCCTTCCCTTGCGCGTCCCGGAAATGCGCCCATCGAGGAGAGCTTCACGGTCATCGCCTACCGGCGCGGGGCCGTTTCGTGACGGCGCGAGTTCTTCGGTCCGCCTATTGGTTGCAGATCAGGTTCTGATCGGATGCGCCCTCGTTCGGGCCGCGCGAGCACAGATCGTAGTCGTGGCCGCCGCGCCCGGAAGGGCTGCGATAGATGTATTCGTGATTCCACGGATCGAGCGGCACCTTGTCGCCCTTCACATACGGCCCGTTCCAGATGCTCACGCCCGTCGGCCGCACGACCAGCGCCTGCAACCCCTGCTCGGTCGAGGGATAGGAGCCCGTGTCGAGCCGGTAGAGGTCGAGCAGCGACCCGATCCGCTCGATCGATTGATGCGCGATCGACACGCGGGCGCCGCCCAGTTGCCGCAGGACGGCCGGCGCGACGAGGCCGATCAGCAACCCGAGAATGACGATGACAACCAGGATTTCGAGCAGCGTGAATCCCGCCTGCCGCCTCGATTGCGCGGCGCCCGCCGTTGCGTTAGGTCGTTGCATGTCAGGTCTCCTCGTGCGCGCCGGAGTCGGCTGTGGCGGTTCCCTATCTGGCGTGCATGGCATTGGTCGCCTCCCTCTACAACCTGCCGCCGCGCGTGCTGCCGTCCATCCAGGCCGTCGAGGGCGGCAGGGCGGGAACGGTCCATCGCAACCGGGATGGCACCGACGATCTGGGCGTGATGCAGATCAACACGCGCTGGGTTCCGGCTTTTGCCGCGTTCACCGGCCTTCCGGCGGCCGCGGTGCGCGAGCGCCTTACCGAGCGCCCGTGCTTCAACATCGCCGCCGCCGGCGCGATCCTGCGCACCTATCTCGACGAGTCGGACGGCGACCTGATGCGGGCAATCGGGTACTACCACTCGCACACCGGACCCTTGAGCAAGCAATACCGGGCTCTCGTGGTCGCCTCGGCCGCGCGCCTGTTCGGCGCCCGCGCGGCAGGGCCCCTGCCGCGTATCGAACGATGACCGGCCCCGCGTGCCGCTCCTGGCACTTTCTGGTGCGGGCGCTGCTTTCAATCGCGCTGCTGGCGGAGAGCGCGTGCGCATCCCGTCCTGGTCCTCCGCCCGTTGCGGAATCGGTCTGCCGGCGCAGCGACGTGCTGGACTTTGCGGCGGCCCACTATCGACGGACGGCGCTCTACGTGCGCCCGCTTCCTGCGTCCGCCGCCGAGATGCCGACCTTCGATCCCGCGACGGCGCTCTGCACCCTTCAGGTCGAGGTGGGCCGATACGACACGATGCGGGACGGCGACCGGCCGCAGGTCCGGCTCGAGGCGCGGTCGTTCTACGTGACCAAGCTCGGCTCCGGCTACGAGGTCGATTTTCGCGGCGGCTGAAGCGCCAGGGCCGTCACGGGTTCCGGATCTCTGCGGGGCGACAAGGGCCTGCTGAGCGAGAACGAGTTCGCGGCGAAGAGGCGCGACCTTTTGGCGCGGCTCCAGCCGAAGGCGCACTCCATTGCACTGCGAGAGGGAAGCGTTACATTGTAACCCTCCCGCAGGCTGCGACCCAGGAGCCGCGTTGGCCGCTGCGTGCTACACGGAACAGACCGCGCGTCTCCTCGATCGGGCAGAGAGCCTGTGCGCGCACCGGGGGGCGCGGCTCACGGCCCTGAGGCGGCACGTGCTCGGTCTCGTGCTGGACAGCGCCAGGCCGGCCGGCGCCTACGATCTGCTCGACAGGCTCCGTGCCCATCATAAGCGCGCCGCGCCGCCGACCGTCTATCGCGCGCTCGACTTCCTGCTGGAGCAGGGCCTGATCCATAAGGTCGAGCGGCTCTCGGCCTTCGTCGGCTGCCTCGACAGCCTCGATCACGGCGAGCAGCCAGGCGGGCATCATCACGCGGTGCAGTTTCTGATCTGCGGAAGCTGCGGCCGGGTGACGGAACTGAGCGATCCCGAGATCGGCCAGGCTCTCGTCCGGACGGCCCGGGCGTGCGGGTTTGCGATCCGGGGATCGACGGTGGAGATCGAGGGCGTCTGCGCGGACTGTCTGGCCCCCGCGTGATCGCGCCCATGCTGGTCCGGACCTCGCTCTGGCTCGTGGCGATGGGCGGCCTGCTTTTTCTCGCGGCTGGCGATCCCGGCTGGCCGCAGGCTTGGGTTTTTCTTGGGGAAGTGGGGGCGTTCGCGTTCGCGATCGGCTTCTGGCTCGCCGGTCACGACCCGGCGCTGCTCGAGGCGCGTCTGGCCTCGCCGCTGCATCGCGACCAGAAGCCGTGGGACCGCGTGTTCATCGTTCTCGCGGGCGTGGCCTTCATCGGGTGGATGGCTTTCATGGCGCTCGACGCGCGCCGCTTCCGATGGTCGCACCTGCCGCTCTGGATGCAGGGAGCCGGCGTCCTCCTGATCGCGCTTTGCATGATCCTCGCCTGGCAGACGTTCCGCTTCAACAGCTTCGCCGTGCCGCAGGTGCGCGTGCAGGCGGACCGCGCGCATCGGGTGATCGCCGACGGCCCATACCGCATCGTGCGCCACCCGATGTACGCGGGCGCCGCGCTCTTTCTTGTTGGCATGCCGCTGCTGCTCGGCTCCTGGTGGGGCCTGATGCTTGTTCCGTTCCTGCTCGCTGGACTGGCCGTGCGGATCCTCGGGGAGGAGCGGACGCTCAGCCGCGAACTCGCGGGCTACGCGGCGTATGCCCAGCGGGTCAGATACCGCATCGTTCCAGGCGTCTGGTAGGGAGAAGGCCGCGCCTCCGGCCAGCGGCCAAGGCGAGCCTCGCCAACCGGTGCGGCCCGAGGAACACTGCGAGCGTGCCGTCGGGGTATTCATTCACCCGCACCCTTGCGCGCACGAAGTGCGGTCGCAGCCGGCTCGGCGGCAGTTGCAAGCTAAGCCCCTGCCATCGCACGGTGTTGTCATTGCCCACCGTCCGCTCCTCCTGGACGCACAGGATCTCGCGCCAGGCGCCGGCCGCGTCGGCCACGAACGCCGACCCTTCCTGCTCGGGCGCCACCGCGAACGCCTTGTTGTGCTCGGCCACGTAGCTCTCCGCCAACCAGCGGTTCGCCGCTTCGGCTGTCGTGATCCCGGCCAGCGCCAACTCCTTCGGCAGCCGGTCCTGCAACGTCCGGAACGCCCGTTCCGACCGGCCCCGTGCTTCCGGCGAGTAGGCCGCGATGTGCTCGATGCCGAGCTGCGCGAGCGCACGGCCGACCTGGGTCAGAGCCGTCCGCGAGACCGGTCCGCCAGCCTCCGGCGTCAGGAAGGAGTGGCTGCCCCGGTCGGTGTAGAGCGCGCAGAACAGGCCCTGCCGCTCCACCACTTCGCGCAGGCCTCGCAGGCTCGACGCCGTCCCCTCCTGATCCACCAGAAACGCCGAGAGGATCGCGCTCGTCGCGTCATCCAGCGTGACGACGAGGTCGTGCAGGCGCCCACTCCCGGGCAGCCAGGCATGCGTCGAGGCGTCCTGGTGCAGCAGCATGCCCGCCAACGGACGGCGCGGGCGCTTCTTGCGATGCGCCGAGCGCTTCACCGCAGGCAGTACCAACCCCGCACGGTGCAGAGCCAGCTTGGTCACCGTGTAGCCCAGCCTGTAGCCGTGCCGCTTCCCCAGCTGCTCGTGAAAGTGCTCGACCGTGAAGCCGCGATAGAGGTCGCGATACAGGCCAAGCATCCGCTCGAGCTCCGCCACAGGCGCGCGTCGCCCAGAGGGCAGCAGCCGGCGATCCTCAAGACCAGCCAGCCCCTGCTCGCGATGCCGGTCACGCCAGCGCCGGAACGTACGCTCGCTCACTCCCAGCAACTCCGCCGCCTCCAGCTGGCTCAACTCCGACCGCTCCGATCGGCCAAGAACATCCTCGAACCGCATCCGTCGTATCCCCTCGTGAATGCGTGCCCGATCCATCCCAACCCCCAACACAAGGGACCGGAATGACCGGACACTTCACGAGCTACAAACTCCGGACAACTCATGAGCTAGCCACACAAGGCGAGCGTCGCCTTGACAGGACGATCCTCGCCACCGAGGCTTGCCGGCGCATAAAGGACGTGTCGCTCTGTGAGCAGGCCGCTGCCGGATCAGCCGCGCGCCGCCCGGCCGCGGCTAATGAGCGTGCGGGCGCGCCGCGTCCTGGCGCTTGCGATTCTCGTTCTGGTGAGCGGGGCCGGGTATGGATTGGTGCTCGCCCGTTTCGATGTCTCGGCGGAGACGCAGGAGAGGCATTTCGGGGCGGCCGCGAACGCGGCGGGCCTCCAGGTCTACCTCGAGCCGATCGCGATCGACGCCGTCAGCGACACGATGCAGGTGCGGATCAGCGTTCTGCCTCCGCACGACGCGAGCCATACGTCCGCCAGCACCCCCGAACGCGACCTGGACCTAGTGATCTATCGTGGCGGCCAGGCGGATACCGTGAGGATACGCGCGAACGAGGCGTATCCCGAGGTGACCTTCGCGTTCGATCTGGAAGGCGGCAGCATCCGCGCCTATCCGCTGGACGCGTACACGTCCCTGATCCAGCTGGCGGGACTGCTGCCCCGGCAGGCCGGCTCCGGCCGGTCGCCGGTTCCGATCGGGGTCACCGTCTGGGAGGGCATTCTCGGCTATACCGTGCGTGCGGAGGAGACGGCGTCGGCGCTGCCGGGGGAGATGACCCTGCGCTTCGGCGTTCAGCGCACCGGAGCGGTCGCGTTCCTAGGCCTCGCCATGTACGGCGCGATGGCCGCGCTCGCGCTTTGCGGGCTCACCGTCGGCGTCTTGGTCTTCGTCGGCTACCGGCGGATCGAGGTGACGCTCGTCGGCGCGCTGGGAGCGATCGTGTTCGCCTTGCCGGCGCTGCGCAGGGCCTTGCCAGGAGATCCGCCGCTCGGCATCCGCGCCGACATGCTGGTTTTCTTCTGGGCCGAACTGGCCGCCGTTCTCGCGCTCTGCCTGTTCGTTTCGGCCTGGGTCCGCAACGGCGCGCGTCCCTGACCGAACGGTCGGCCTGCGGTTCACCTCGCGGTATGCCCGTCCGCCAAGCTGTGTCAGGGTGTGACACCATGCTGGACCCGCAAACGTCAGGCACGGGCTCGCCGGGATCGCCTGGCCGCCCAGGACGGCCGGAGGAGGTTCGGCCGCGCGTCGTGGTCATCACCGGCGCCTCGTCTGGGATCGGGCGCTGCACGGCCGGGCTGTTCGCCCGGCGCGGCTGGCGCGTCGGCCTCATCGCCCGGGGAGAGGCCGGCCTGCGGGCAAGCCGCGCCGACGTGGAGGCGCAAGGCGGCACCGCCGCGCTGGCGCGGGCGGACGTGACCGATCCGGAGGCGCTGGAGCAGGCCGCCGCCGCGATCGAGCGAGCGCTCGGCCGCTTCGACGTCTGGGTGAACTGCGCCGGCAACGGCACCTACGGACGGTTTCTCGACACGCCCGCCACTGAGTTCCGGCGCGTCACTGACGTGACCTATCTCGGCACGGTGAACGGCACGCGGGTTGCGTTGCGGCGCATGGTGCCGCGCGATCATGGCTGCGTCGTGAACGTCTGTTCCGCCGTCGCGTTCCGGGGGATGCCGTTGCTCTCCTCCTACTCGGGCGCGAAGCACGCCGTTCGCGGCTTCGACCAGGCGGTCCGGGCCGAGCTGTGGGAGGAGGGAAGCCGGGTGCGCGTGACGACCGTGCTCCCGCCGGCCGTCAACACGCCGTTCTTCGACCACGCGATCTCGTATATGGGCCTGCCCGGACGCCCGATCCCCCCTGTCTACCAGCCCGAGATGGTCGCCGAGGCGATCCACCTCGCGGCGATCTCGGATCGCCGCGAAATGCCGCTGAGTTTCACGACGGTCCTGTTCTCGCTCGGCGTGCGGCTCACGCCCAGGCTCGTGGACCGGGCCATTCGCAGGCTCGGCTATGGCGGCCAGCTCACCGATCAGCCGGCGTCGCTCGCCCGTCACGACCCGACGCTGTTCGCGGCCTCGGAGCGCGCCTCTCCGGTCCACGGCGCGTTCAGCGAACAGGCCCGGCCGGCCAGCGTGCATGTGCGCCTGATCACGCTGCTGGCGCGGTTACGACCGCAGGCCCGTCCGCGTCCGCGGCAGTCGCCTTCTGTGTCCGGCCGAGGCCCGCGACCGGAGGAGGCCGCGTCGAGGCTGAACGAGGGACCGGCGCAGGGGTGAGGGATGCGGGCGAGGTTTTCGCAACCGTTACGCCCGCTCGTCGGCTAGCAATGGTGAGTTTCTCGATGGATACGATCTCACCGCCCTCGCCAGTGCGGTCCTGCCCGCGAAGGCGCGGTTCGGGCTTACTCGATCAAGACGCCCTTTTCGCCCGTTACGAGCGGAAGTCTGATCCAGACAGTTAAGCTGTGCTAACGCCTCGGGCAACGCATCTAAATTGCTCGCCGCAAACAGCTGGCCCTAGTGTGCGTGTGGATTTTTTCGGGAAACAATAACAAGGGCAGCGGCGCTGCGCCGAATTTAGTCGCGGCGGAACGCCGCGCATCTCCTGGGAGGACTTAATGATGGCCGATGCCAGACATCTACCCGCCGCCGCGAGCGTGCTTGCTGTGCTCCTGGGCTGCACAGGCGCACAAGCCTCCGAAAGCTGCTCGGTCTACCCGACCGGAACGGCGGAACAGATCGCGAGCTCGGCGCTCCAGTCGCAATTCGGCGCTATCCCCAAGCCCGGCAAGAGCTTGCACTTCGCCTACATCACGAAAACGCTGATCAATGAATTCTGGCAGGACGTCGCGGCAGGCGTGAAAAGCGAGGCCGCGAAATACGACATCAAGGTTGACGTCCAGGCGGCCAAGGACAAGTCCTCGATGGTCGAGCAGCTGAACCTCGCACAAACCGTCGCTTCCCAGAAGCCCGACGCGCTGCTGCTGTCGCCACAGTCCGATTCCAATCTCGTGCCGGTGATCAAGGCCGCCAAGGCCGCCAACATTCCGACCGTGATCATCGACGATGCGCGGACGGCTGGGGCCAGCTCCTATATCGGGACGGACCAGGTGAACATCGGCGCCGAGGCGGCAACCTACATCCACGACGCCAATCCAAAAGGCGGCAATGTCGCGCAAATCGAAGGCGCCGCCGGTTCACCCAATGCGCGACAGCGCATGAAGGGCTTTAAGGAGCAACTCGCCAAGTATCCGGACCTGCACCTGGTCGCGAGCCAGCCTGGCAACTGGGACCGTCTGACCGCGCTCAACGCCACCAGCAACATCCTGCGCCAGCACCCCGATCTCGTCGGGATCTACGCCAACAACGACGGCATGGCGCTCGGCGTGTACGAGGCGGTCAAGAACGCGGGGGCGACGGGCAAGGTCGCCGTGGTCGGCACCGACGGTATTCGCGAAGCCAAGAAGTCCATCAAGGGTGGGGAGATGCGGGCGACGGTCGCCGAATTCCCGTTCGAGGAAGGCAAGCTCGGCGTCGACGTAGCGTTGCGGCTGCTGGCCTGTCAGCCGATCCCGCCATGGGTCGTTTCGCCCAACGCGGTCCTGACCAAGAACAACGTCGCCGATTATCCCGACCCTCCGGCCCACTGAAGCCAGCGTCCGATGAGCGCCAGCGCATCGCCGGAGAAGGCGGCGGCGGACCGTGGTCCGATGCTGGCGATGCGGCGGATCTCCAAGGCGTTCGCCCGTGTCCGCGTGCTGGACGACGTGGATCTGACGCTGGGGAGCGGCGAGGTCCACGCCTTGCTCGGCGAGAACGGGGCCGGCAAGTCAACTTTGATGAAGGTGCTGTTCGGCATCGTGGAACCCGACGCCGGCACGGTCGAGATCGACGGCCTCGGCGCTCTCCGGGTAGAGAGTCCTCGGCACGCGCTGTCGCTCGGCATCGGCCTCGTCAGCCAGGAGCTGAGCCTTGTGCCGCAGCTTGACGTCGCTCAGAACATCTTTCTCGGACAATCGGCGGGGCTGAGTGTGGTGCCTCGCCGGCAGCACCGCGCGGCGTCGGCCAAGATTTTGCAGACGCTCGCGCCTCATCTCCGGGTCGACACACCCGTTTCGAAACTGGGGATGGCCGACCGCCAACTGGTCGAGATCAGCCGCACGCTGGCGCGGGGCGGCCGCATCATCGCCTTCGACGAGCCAACCTCGAGCCTCACACCGTCGGAGCGCGACGGCCTTTTCAAAGTCATCCGCGACCTCCGGGACGCGGGCAAGGCCATCATCTATATTTCGCACCGGATGGAGGAGATCCGCGCCATCGCCGACCGCTTCACCGTGATGCGCGACGGCCGGGTCGTCGCGAGCGACGCCATGTCGGGCTACACCGACGCGCGGCTCAACGGGCTGATCGCCGGGCGCGAACTTTCCTTGGCCATGGAAGGCCGGCCGGACGCGATGGAACAGCCGCGTGCTCCGCTTCTGGAACTCCGAAGCCTGTCAACGGAGCGCCTCGGCAGCGTCGACCTGTTGGTCCATCCCGGCGAGATCGTCGGCCTCGCGGGCCTGGTCGGGTCGGGGCGGTCCGCCATCCTGCGCGCGGTGTTCGGGGTCGATCAGCGCACCGGCGGCGAAATCCGCGTCGGCGGCAAGCCGGTCAACATCACCGAACCGAAGGATGCGATGGAGGCGGGCATCGCGCTCATTCCCGAGGATCGTCGCGGTCACGCGATCGTCCCCATGATGTCGATCGAGCAAAACTTCGGCCTGGCCAGCCAGAAGCGTTTCGCCCGGTTCGGGGTTCTGCGGGGCGCGAACCGGCGAACCGAGATCCGGCGCTACGTATCCGATCTGCAAATCCGGCCCGCCAACATCGCTACTCCGGTTGCCAATCTTTCAGGGGGCAATCAGCAGAAGGTCGTCATTGCGCGCTGGCTGGCCACGGGCGCCCGCATTCTGATGTTCGACGAGCCCACGCGTGGCGTCGACGTAGGCGCCAAGGCGGAAATCTATGCACTGCTCCGGCGCCTCGCCGCTGGCGGAGGGGCCGTGCTGGTCGTCTCTTCCGAACTTCCTGAACTGCTGCTGCTCTCACATCGGATCGGCATAGTGAACCGGGGCCGGCTCACGCGGATGCTGGAGAATGGCGATCATCTCAACGAGGATGTTCTGATGCGCTACGCAAGCGCCGGCGGCGCCGCATGAGCCAAGGAACGGCCAAGGCCTCGGGCGCGCCGGCTTCCGCTCCGGGGCGGCGCGCCACCCTCAACCGTGATGTGTTCCGGCAGGCGAGCATCCTCATCGGGTGTTTCGCCCTGTTCGGGGTGTTCTCCGTGCTGACAAGCAGTTTCTACCAGCCGGCCAACCTCGTCGATATCATGCTGCAGTCGGCGATCAACTCCGTGATCGCGGTCGGCATGACGTTGGTGATCATCACACGCGGCATCGACCTGTCGGTCGGCTCCATCGTCGGCCTGTCCAGCATGATCGCTTCCGACGTGATGTCCGGCAGCCTTGTCCTAGGCATTGCCGCCGGGTTGATGGCTGGGCTGATCTGTGGCGCGGTGAACGGCATCCTCATCGCGAAGCTCAAGCTGCCCGACTTCATCGTGACGCTCGGCACGCTCAGCGTCTATCGGGGAGCGGCGCTGATCTACACCAACGGACAGCCGATCTATGGCTTGCCGCAACAGTTCCGCGACGCGTTTGCGGGGCAGGCGCTCGGCATTCCGACACCGGTGATACTGGCCGTCGTGATCGCGGCGCTGGCGTTCTTCCTGGTCCGGTTCACGGCCCTCGGCGAGCAGATCGTGGCGGTCGGCGGCAACGAGGAGGCGGCCCGGCTATCCGGCATCAACATCGATGGCGTGAAGATCGTCGTCTACACCTTGTCGGGTCTGCTTTCGAGCCTCGCCGGGTTCGTCCTCATCGCTCGCATCGGGGCGGCTGAGCCCATCGGGGGAAACGGTTTTGAACTCCAGGCGATCGGCTCGGCGGTGATCGGCGGGGCGAGCCTGTTCGGCGGGATCGGCAATCCGCTGGGCTCGCTGATCGGCGCTCTGACGCTGGGTGGCCTGCAGAACGGCCTGACGCTGATGAACGTGCCATCCTTCTGGCAGTATGTCGCGTCCGGCGTGGTCGTGATCCTGGCCGTCTACATCGACCGGCTCGCTTGCCCGCGCCGGTGAGGAACCCGCATGAAGCCGCTCGCTCTCCGCTTCGCAACCCGCCTCAACTCATTTGCGTCGAAACCGGAGGCGTTCTGGCCGAAGGGGCACGGCAAACCGACGCCTTTGCACCTGGCGGAGCGCGCCTCGAAAGCGGCCGGGCTCAGCGATATCGATCTCAATTATCCGGACCATGTCGGACCCGACCCGCGCGCGACCGGCAACGCCATCCGCGCGTTCGGCCTATCGGTGAATGGCTTGGCCATGCGCTACTACTCCAATCCCGCGTTCAAGCTGGGCGCTTTCACCAATCCTGACGCGGCTGTCCGGCGCGAGGCGATCGACCTCACCAAGCGAGGCATCGATGCGGCGCGCGAAGCCGGGTGCAGCCTCATGACCTTGTGGCTTGGGCAAGACGGCTTCGACTACGCCTTCCAGGCAGACTACGACCGGCTTTGGGCCGAGGAGATCGATGCAATCCGGGAGGTCGCGCTGCATGACCCGGACTGCCTCATCAGCATTGAATACAAGCCGAACGAGCCGCGCTCCTTCAGTCTCATGCCGGACTGCGCGACGACGTTACTGGCGCTCAAGGATGTCGGGCTGCCTAATCTCGGCGTGACGCTGGATTTCGCGCACGTGCTCTACGCGGACGAGCAGCCGGCCTTTGCGGCAGCCCTGATCGCCAGGCACAGCCGTGTCCTCGGCGTTCACCTCAACGACGGCTACGCCAAGCGTGACGACGGCCTGATGGTCGGAGCGGTCCATCCGCTGCAGACCCTGGAACTGCTCCGGCAGGTGAAGGCCGACGGCTTCAACGGTCCGATCTATTTCGACACCTTTCCGGACCTGACGGGCCTCGATCCGGTCAGGGAGTGCGAAGCCAACATCGCGACCGTCAAGGCGATGCTGCGTATCCTGGAGAAACTCGAGGGCGACAATGAGTTGCGCGCGGCCATTGCGCTGCAAGACGCGGTGGCAGCCCAAGCCATCGTTCAGAAGGCCATGTTCGGGGGGTGACCTCGGCTCTCATCCCGCTACACGCACCCATGATCTCTGAACGGGACTTTCCTCGATGACTCGCGAGAGCGGCACCGAAACTCCGCGGGGGGCCACTCGTGACCATGCCGTCCCGGAGCGCACCGGGCCGTCCGAAGTCATCGTGGTCGGCAGCCTGCACTACGACATCATGGTCGATGCGCCTTACCGGCCGCGCAAGGGGGAGACAGTGACCGGCCGGAGCTGGACGCCCAAGTCGGGAGGCAAAGGGGGCAATCAGGCGATCGCAGCCCGGCGCCAGGGTGTTCCCACCGCCATGGTGGGCGCGGTCGGGAACGACGCGTTCGGCGCAGCGCTCCTCGCCGCCCTGGATCGGGCCAAGGTGGACCGATCGGCGGTCGCGATCCTGGACGGGGTTGGGTCCGGGATGAGCGTCGCGATCTCCGACTATGATGGCGATTATGGAGCCGTGATCATCTCGGGCGCCAATCTCGCGATTGTTGCTGAACAGGCGGGGGACGATGTGTTCCGGTTCGGCAAGGTGCTGGTGCTGCAAAACGAGATCCCGGAAGTCGTCAACGAGGCTGTGGCCCGCAAGGCGCGCCAGCACGGGGTCATGACGATCCTGAATGCCGCGCCGGCACGCACGTTTGAAACGAGCCTGCCGGACCTCGCCGACGTTCTGGTGGTCAACGCGATCGAGGCCGAGATGCTGGGCGGGGGTCATGTCGACTCCCTGGATAGCGCGGCCGCGGCGGCCGCCGCGCTGCGGTCCCGGTTCAAGGCGGTCGTTGTCACGGCCGGAGGCGAAGGCGCCGTCTTCCGCGGCCGGTCCGGGCAACAGCTAGATGTGCCGGGCATCCCGGTCACGGTTGCAAGCACGCATGGAGCTGGCGATGCCTTTGTCGGAACCTTGGCGGCCCGCCTTGCCCTCGCTGATACGCTCGCAGCCGCCCTGACTGCCGCCAACCAGGAAGCGGCACGGCTGGTGGCAACCCCTGAAGGCCAGAGATCGCCCTGACCGGCCTCCGCCAGAAGCACGCGCCGTTGCGCATCGGGTGCGTCCCGAGGCGGCCAGGATCGCCAACGAAAAGGGGTGATACCCCGGACACGGCCGCGGAGAATGCTACTTCGCCGCGTGTCTTCGATGTACGACGACCATGCAGGGAGTAGCCACATGACCTCCGTTGAACGCCGCGATTTGCTCCGCGCATCCGCGACAGCGCTGGTGGCCTCCGGCCTCGCTGCCGGCAAGGCTCAGGCCCAAGGGGCAGGCGATGGAAAGGCGAAACCCGCACCGCCGCCGGGCGCGCCGAAAGCCGGACCGCCGCCCGTGCCGGTCACACGCATTCTGGCGCATTACGTGGCGACGGCTCCCGTCGAGCAGATCCCCGGCCCCGTCCGCAAGGAGGCGACCCGCACCTTGCTCAATTGGGTCGGCTGCGCCGTCGGCGGGTCTCGGCAGGGGGCGCCCAACCATGCGGTGGAAGCGCTCAAGCCTTTCTCCGGCCCGGCGCAGGCGAGCCTGTTCGGGCGGAAGGAGCGATTCGACGCGCTGCACGCGACGCTGATCAACGGCATCAGCTCCCACGTGCTCGACTTCGACGACACCCACCTGAGGACCATCATCCACCCCGCTGGTCCGGTCGCCTCCGCGCTCCTGGCGCTCGCGGAGTACCGGCCCGTCTCCGGCGCCGAGTTGATGAACGCCCTGGTGCTTGGGTGCGAGGTCGAGTGCCGGATCGGCAACGCGGTGTTCCCGGAGCACTACGCGATGGGCTGGCACATCACCGGCTCGACGGGGGTGTTCGGCGCCGCCGCCGCGATCGGCCGGCTGCTGAAGCTCGACGAGCAGCGCATGACCTGGGCGCTCGGCCTCGCCGCTTCGCAGCCGGTGGGGCTGAAGGTGCAGTTCGGTTCGGACACGAAGAGCTTCCATCCCGGCCGCGCGGCGCAGAACGGCATGCTGTCGGCGCTCCTGGCGCAGCAGGGCTACACGGCGTCGGAGGTCGCGATCGGGCTTCGACGGCTGGGGGCAGGCGCTCAGCACGCGGCACGACTGGTCGGAGATCACGGACGGGCTGGGACAGCACTACGAGATCGCCCTCAACACCTACAAGCCTTTCGCCTGCGGCATCGTGGCGCATCCGTCCATCGACGCAGCCATCCAGCTTCGGGACGCGGACGACCTGAAGCCGGAGAACATCCGGGCCGTCGCGCTCCGGGTGCATCCGCTCGTGCTGAACCTCATGGGCAAGACGGACCCGCGCACCGGTCTCGAGGGCAAATTCAGCGTCTATCACGCCGTGGCCGTCGCGCTCGTGACCGGCCGCGCCGGTGAGCAGGCCTTCACGGACCGGGCGGTCAACGACCCGACGGTCGTCGCGGTGCGCAAGAAGGTCTCCGTGACGACCGATCCGGCGATCAAGGCCGATCAGGCGGACATGACGGTCACGCTTCAGGACGGGCGCACGCTGCACAAATTCATCGAGCACGCCGTTGGCAGCCAGGACCGTCCGATGACCGACGCCCAGCTCGAGGACAAGTTCACAGGACAAGCCGAGGAGATCCTGCCGCCCGATCAGACCCGCCGGTTGATGGATCTGTGCTGGAAGGCGTGGGATCTGCAGGACGCGGGCGAGATCGGCCGCGCCGGGGCGGCGGCTTGAGTAAGCTGCGGCCGAACCGCAGCGGCGCGTTCAGGCCGGCTTGCGCTTTTGTTTCGCGATGTTGAGCGCGACCGCCTGTCGGACCAGCGCCTTGAACGCCGCGGCGTCCACGACGTGACCCTCGGGGATATTGATGGCACGACGCGTGCCGCCCCCGAAGCCGGCATTGAACAACCGTGCCGGGTCGTCGAGGGCCGCGCCCTGCGCAAAGCTCAGCTTGACGTAGGTCTTATAAACCTCGCCCGTGCAGATGATCCCGGCATGCTCCCAGATCGGCACGCCCGAGGGGTTCGAGGGCTTGACCCATTTGACTGCCTCGATCACCTCGGGATCGGCCTCGGTGATCAGCCCACGCATCCGCGCCAACACGTCGGCGCGCCAGTCGCCAAGACGTGCGAGCTTCGCATCCACCCGGGCAGAGGGCGAGACTTGGTCCTTCATGCCCCCGCCTCGATGATCTTCCATCCGTTCTCGGAAGGGTCGCGGAAGTTCGCGTCGATATTGCCATAGCGGGCGATCGGCGTTTGGGTGAACTCGACACCCCGCTCGCGCAACCGCGCATATGTGGCGCGGCAGTCGTCGACCGCCATGACGAGCGGCGGCATCGCGCCCTTTGCCACGAGTGCGTTCAGCGCCTGTGCGGTCGCCGCGTCGTGTAATGGCGCCTGCGGCCGGAACAGACCGAGCTGAAACGAGGACTGTTCGGGGTGCTGCACCGTCAGCCAACGATAATTTCCGTTGCGCTGGTCGGTGTGGACGCGAAAGCCCAGCTTGCCGACGTAGAATTCATAGGCCTCGTCTTGGTCGCGCACATACAAGCCGACCACCTGGATGCCTTCGCTCATGGGATCTCCCTCCGGCAACTCTCGGCTGATCTATCGCCGCAGTGCTGCCAGCGCTTCTCCGAAACTGCTCTTGTGAGGTCAGGCCGATGCGCCGCACTCACGTAGCAGGCTGGCACTTGGCCCAGCCCCAGCCCCAGCCCCTGCGCCTCTCGCTGCTCGCGGGCGCGGCACGCGCTCGGGCTCTCACCCGTCACGTTGCGGAAGATGCGCCCGAATGTGCCAAGGCTGTTCCAGCCGGTATCGAAGGCGATCGCGATGACGGGGAGATCGGTATCGCGCAGCAAGGCCTTGGCGCGCTCTAAGCGTCGCGTCAGCAGATAGCGGTGCGGCGGCACGCCGAAGGCCTGCCGGAACGAGCGGGCAAAATGCGCCGCGGACACGCCGCTGACAGTGGCGAGCCGGTGGATGGGCCAGTCCTCGTGTGAGGAGGCATCCATGCGGTCCTTGGCGCGCAGGAGACGCCGCAAGAGTACGGGATTCTGGGATTTGGCGATCTCCAGCTTTGCGCAGGGCGGGGATGCAGGGTCTTCGGACTCCATTGGCGTCATTGACTTGCCCGTGATCGGCCAGATGAAAAGCAGTCTACTCTAGGAGGCTAGGGAAAGCCGGGGCGAGAATCGAAGCGCGCGGCGGCGGGCCAGGAAACGTCTTGGCTGGCCGCGGTGGGCGCTATGGCCGGCCGGGGATCGCTTGGACGCCGTGGCGCTCGTCCCATTTGTCCTGCACCGATTGCAGCACGCGCATGGCGGGCAGCACGGACGGACCGGAGGCCAGTGGCGGCCGGCCCGCGCGCGCGGCGTCGACGAAGTCGCGGGTGACGCGGGCGGCGTTATCCTGCTCGCTTTCCATCGGAACCGTGCCCCCGGCGGTGCGCAGCGTGCCGTCCAATATGTCGAAAAAATAGGTGTCGCGGTCGGTCACGATCAACTGGTCGTAGAAGCGATACTGGGCCTCGTAGGAGCCGTGGACCAGCAGCGTCTGGTCGGCCTCGGTTTCGGCCAGCACGGTGCATTGCATCGGGATGCCGGTCTCCTCGTGCAGCTTGCCCATCTGGCTCTGCACGCGGCGAACCGGGGCGAGGTCGAACAGGAACAGGCCGAGATCGACGAAGTGGCAGAAATGGTGCCACAGTATGTTGTCTGTCCAGCTGCGCCGGTAGCCGGTGGCGCCGATATTGACCAGGCGCTTGATGAAGAACCGGCCGGTGATCTGGCGGATGCTCTCCTCGCCCGCGCGGATGCGGGCGCGCATCGCCTCGCGTTCCCGGCGGAAGCGCATCGGATGGCTCAGGCCGTAGACCTTGCCGCTGCGCTCGCCGGCGGCGACCACCCGCTCGGCTCCGGCGAGGCTCATCGCGATCGGGATTTCGATCAGCGTGTGCTTGCCGGAAGCGAGGCACCGGATCGCCTGCGCTTCGTGCTGGTCGCTCGGCGTCGCCAGGATCACCGCGTCGATGCCAGGGTCGGTCAACGCCTCTTCGAGCGAGAGCGTCCACCGCCGGTAGCCGAACCGCTCCGCGAACGCCTGGGCGGCATCGGCGCGGCGGCCAACGACCGTGTGCAGCACGACGCCGCCCATGTTCAGCAGCGCCTCCGAGTGCCAGACGCCCATCATCCCGTAGCCGACCATGCAGATGTTCATCGCGGGGTCTCGTCCTCCTTCCGCGTTTCAGGACGCACGGAAAAGCCGACCGCCCCGGCGGTCTCGCGCAGCTTGGCGTAGCCCTTCCGGGCGTAGGTCAGGGGGTGGGCCTTGGCGGGATCCTGCTCGGCCTCCACGATCAGCCAGCCCGCATAGCCCGCCTCGGCGAGCGGCCGCAGCGCCGCCGCGAAATCGACGCAGCCGTCCCCCGGCACGGTGAACACCCCGCCCAGCACGGAGTTCGAGGAAGCTCCACCGCTCGCGGAGCGCGCGCTGCAACACATCGGCGCGCACGTCCTTGGCGTGGACGTGATTGATCCGCCGCGCCCATCCGCGCGCGACCGCCGCCGGGTTCTCGCCGGCGAACACAAGATGGCCGGTGTCGAGCAGCAGGCCGACGCTGTCCGGCGTGCCGTCCAGCATCCGGTCGATCTCGCGAGCCTTCTCGATCACCGTTCCCATGTGGTGGTGAAAGGCGATGCGCACGCCCTGGCCTTCCATCCAGTCGCCCAGGCGCCCCAGGCGTTCGAGGAAGCGCGGCCACTCGTGCTCGGCCATCACGGGCCGGTCCGCGACCGGCACGCCGCGCCGGCCCTGCACCGTGCCGGAGGTTTCGGCGAACACCATCACCTCGCAGCCGCAGGCAAGCAGCAGGTCGAGATGCGGCCGCATGGCCTCGATCTCCTGCTCAACGGTGCGGTTGCGCAGCTCGGCGCCGTACCAGCCCGACACGAACGCCAGCCCGTACCGCCCGAGAACCTCCTTCAGCGCCGCCGGGGAGGTTGGGAACTTGTTGCCCTTCTCGATACCGGTGAAACCGGCCTGCCGTGCCTCCGCGAGACACGTCTCAAGTGGCGTGTCGCCGCCGAGTTCGGGCAGATCGTCGTTGCTCCATGCGATCGGGTTGGTGCCTAGTCTGACAGCCATGCCGGCTCGTCCTTCGGTGCGTTGGGGTCAGCCCAGCGCCTGCGCGGCGCGGGCCTTCACGTAGGCGTCGCGCGCCTCCCGGACCTGAGCGCGTTCCGAGACCTCGGGCACCGCGACGTCCCACCACGCGCCCCCCGCTTGCGTCGTCGGCACGGGGTCGGTCTCGATCACGATCACGCTCGTCCGGTCCGCCGCTTTGGCGCGCGCCAGCGCCGCCTCCAGCTCGCCGATGCTCTCCGCCTTCTCCGCAAGCGCGCCCAGGCTGCTTGCGTGGGCGACGAAATCGACCCAGCGTTCGTCCGCCTTGTGATCGACGCTCGCGATCAGGTTGTTGAACGCGGAGCCGCCGCAGGCCTGTTGCAGACGGTTGATGCAGCCGTAGCCGCGATTGTCGAGCACGGTGACGATCAGCTTGCGTCCCAGCATCACCGAGGTCTGAAGCTCGGAGTTGAGCATCAGATAGCTGCCGTCGCCGACCATCACGAAGACCTCGCGATCGGGGCGGGCGAGCTTGACGCCGAGACCGCCCGCGATCTCGTAACCCATGCAGGAGAAGCCGTATTCCAGATGGTACCCGCCCGGCGCTGCCGTGCGCCAGAGCTTGTGCAGTTCGCCCGGCAAGCCGCCCGCCGCGCAGACCACCGTATCGCGCGGCCCCGTGGCGGCGCGGTTGACCGCACCCACCACCTGCGCGTCGGTCGGCAGCGCCGCGGCGGCGTTTCCCGGCGCCATGGCGGCCTCGACGGCTTCGTTCCACTCCCGCACCAGGCCGGCCGTGCGCGCTTGCCATGACTGAGGCGTCGCGTAGCCCGCCAGTCCCGCCGCTTCGAGGTCGTCCAGCGTGCGCCGCGCGTCGCCGACCAGCTTCACGGCGTCATGCTTGGCCGCGTCGAAGGGCTGGATGTTGAGCTGGATCAGCCGCGCGGGGCCGGGCAGCAGGGCGCGCGAGCCGGTCGTGAAGTCCTGTAGCCGCGTGCCGATGGCGAGCAGCACGTCGGCCTCGCGCGCGAGCGCATTGGCGGCCGAGCCGCCGGTGACGCCGATCGAGCCGGCCGCCTGCGGATGGTCCCATGGCATCGCGCCCTTGCCCGCCTGCGTCTCCGCGACCGGAATGCCGTGCCTCGCCGCGAACTCCTGCAACGTGGCGGCGGCGTCCGCGTAGAGCACGCCGCCGCCGGCGACGATCAGCGGACGCTCCGCGCCGCGGAGGAGTTCGGCGGCGCGCGCGAGTTCCTCCGGATCGGCGCCCGGCCGCCTCGGCTTATGGAGCCTTGCCGCGAAGAAGGCCTCGGGGATGTCGCACGCCTCCGCCTGCACGTCCTGGCACAAGCTCAGCGTGACCGGGCCGCAGGCGGCGGGATCGGTCAGCACGCCGACCGCGCGCGGCAGCGAGACCAGCAGCTGCTCCGGCCGGGTGATCCGGTCCCAGTAGCGCGAGACCGGCTTGAAGCAGTCATTCACGCTCGCGGTGGCGTCGCCCCAGTCCTCCAGCTGCTGCAGCACCGGGTCCGGCCGGCGGCTCGCGAATACGTCGCCCGGCAGGAGCAGCACCGGCAGCCGGTTGACGTGCGCGACGCCGGCAGCGGTCAGCAGGTTCATCGCACCCGGCCCGATGGACGTTGTGCACGCCATCATCTGCCGCCGGTTGCTGGCCTTGGCGAAGGCGATCGCGGCCAGCGCCATGCCTTGCTCGTTATGCGCGCGGTAGGTCGGGAGCGAGTCGCGGGCGTGGTACAACGCCTCGCCCATGCCCGCCACGTTGCCGTGACCGAAGATGGCCCAGCAGCCCGCGAACAGCGGCGCCTCCGTCCCGTCGTCCAGGATGGTACGCTGCGCGGCGAGGTAACGCACGATCGCCTGCGCCACGGTCAGCCGGACGGTGCCGGCCGGGCTCATGCCGCCGCTGCCGGCGCGGCCCCGGTCAGGAGAAAAGCGGCGAAACCCGATCATGGTCGTCCTTTCGCGGCACCCCGGGGCGGGGCGAAGGATTTAGGCATCGATGCCGGGGAAAGTGAAGCCGCCGGTCATCGCGCCGGAAAACGACAGATCAGCCCAGAGTCGCTCCCACCAGAGCCCGCGTCGCGGCATCGACGTCCCGCACGAGCGCCGGATCGAGCGCGAGCGGGTTCGGGGAGGCGGCCTCGCGGTCCTTGACGTAGGCTCCGGTTCTCGTCTCCCAATCCGGCGCCAGGGCCACATGCAGCGGCGTGACGGCGCCCTGCTCCTCCGTCCGCGCGAACAGCGCCACGAGGCGCCACCCGATGCCGATCGCGCCGCCCTCGCGCACGAGGCCGCTCGCGACCAGGCCTGGATGCACGAGATTGGCGACGACGCCGGTGCCGCGCAGCCGGTCGGCGCGCGCGAACGTCGTTATCATCAGAGCGAGCTTGGACTGCGCGTAGGCGCGCACCATGCCCCAGTTGCGCTCCAGTTCCAGATCGGCCGGGTCGATGCGGGCGCGGTCCGAAGTCGACGACCCGACATTGACGATGCGTGACGGCGCTCCGGCAAGCAGCGCGCCTTCAAGGGCGTCCGTCAGGACGAAGGGCGCGAGGTGATTGACCGCGAGCACCGCCTCGCGCCCTTCCGCCGTGACCTGCCGCCTCGCCGAGAACATGCCGGCATTGTTGACGAGCACGGCGATCCGGGGATGCGCTTCTGCGATCTCGCGCCCAACTCGTTCCGTCGCGCGAAGCGACCCGAGATCGGCGAGGCGGATCTCGGTGCTGGAGCCGGGCGCGTTCCGCGCGATCCAGCCCGAAGCCGCTTCCGCCCGGTCGGCCGCGCGGCCGACGAGCGCCACATGCAGGCCGGCGCGCGCGAGCCCGAGCGCGATCCAGCGCCCGATTCCGCCCGTCGCACCGGTCACGACGGCGACGCGCCGCTCTGTGTCGTCCACCCCTGTTCGCCTCCATCTGGCGTCGGCCCCGGATTATCGTTAGCACATCCGGACGGCCGCGCTTCCCGGCCGGCCACCCGGCATGTCGCCGCCAAGCGCAGAAGGACACCATGCGGCCGCGCATCCTCACCCACCCGCTGCTCGCTTGTGCGATCCTGCTGCTGGCCGCCTGCGCCACGAAGCCGCCCGCGAGCGACCCCGAGGCGCTGGCCGAATACAAGGACGCGAACGACCCGCTCGAGCCGATGAACCGCAAGTTCTACGCGGTCAACAGCGCGCTCGACCGCTACGCTCTGCACCCGGTCGCGGTCGGCTATCGCGACGCCGTGCCCGAGACGGTGCGCATCCATGTGCATCAGGTGCTGTCCAATCTCGGCAATCCGGCGCAGTTCGCCAACGACGTCTTGCAGGCCAAGCCGCGCAAGGCGGGCAACACGCTGATGCGGCTGCTCATCAACACGACGATCGGCCTCGGCGGCGTGTTCGACGTCGCCTCGGACTGGGGCTTCCCGGACCACGACAACGATTTCGGCCTGACCCTCGCGGTCTGGGGAATGCCGCATGGGCCGTTCCTGTTCCTACCCGTGCTCGGCCCGTCCGACCCGCGCGACGCGGTCGGCTATGGCGCGAACTCGGCGCTCGACCCGCTGACCTGGATCAGCTTCGGCGGCAGCGCCACGCTCGGATGGACCCGTTTCGGCGTCGGCGCGGTCGACAGCCGGGAGCGGGTGCTGGACGCGACCGACTCGATCCAGAAGACCGCGCTCGACCCGTACGCGACCTATCGCAGCCTGTATACGCAGTCCCGCCAGAGCGCGGTCGAGGCGGCGCAAACCGATTTGCCGGCGACGGTCCCCGTCTGGTTCCCGCAACAAGCCGCGCCCAATCCAGCGCCGCCGAAAACGACGCTGCCGAAGGTCGCGCCTTCGCTCGTGCCCAAGGCCTCGGTTTCGCCGTAGCTTCGTGCGCGATCAGACTCGGAAGACGTAGCGGGTCGTGCCGTCCCGCTCGATGTCGGGTGGGAAGGAGGCGTGCTTTTCGGCGTAGTACTGCGCGCGGTGGTCGCCGTCCGAGGCGAGGTTGTAGGTCAGATAGAGGATGCGCCGCTTTACGCTCGTGAAGTTGGGCTTCGACGCGTGAGGGGCGAAGCTGTCGAAGAAGATGACGTCGCCGGGCGCTGTCGGCACCGGCCGCAACCCGAGCCCGGTCTCATCGAGCGGGTTCCATTCCTCGCCGATCAGCCCCTCGCGATGACGGCCGGGCACCATTTCCAGGCATCCGTTCTCAAGCGTCGCCGGATCGATCGTGACGAGCGCGGTGACGAACAGCGGCGCGTAGCGGGTCCAGCCGGCCTGCTGGTCCTGGTGCGCCTTGAAGCCCGGCGCGCCCGGCATCTTGAAGTTGATCTTTTCCTTGAACAGCACGACCGGGCCGCCCATCAGCTCGGCCGTCCAGCGCGATAGCGCCTCTTCCCGGATGACACGGTCGAAGCCGGGATGGAACGGGCAGAAATTCTCGATGCGCTGGATCACCCGGCGGCCGGGCTCGGTCAGGCTGTCCTCGTGATACACCCAGTGCCGCCCCGGCGCTTCGGGCGCGCATTCCAGCTCCCCGGTCCAACGCTGCAACTCGGCTGTCTCGGCGGGACCGAAGAAGCCGGGCACGACCAGATAGCCGTCCCGCGCCATCAGCCCGCGTTCCGCCTCGGAGGGGTGGCGGCGGCTGGCGGGGAGGGCGGAGGCGAGCGCCGCGCTCACGCGGCCAGGTCCGGCAGCAGGGTGCGCGCCCTTACGACGTCCTCCGGAAAGTCGATCTCGGTCCAGGGCAGGCCGCTGATGTCCTCGAACCCGAATCGGTCGCTCTCGCTCGCCATGATCATGTCCCGGAGTGGTTCCTCGTATTCCATACCCCGCCGCCCGGACGTGACATAGGCCTCGGCCCGGTCCGCCAATTCGGCCGCGGTCTCGGGGTCGAACCTGAAAAAGCCGACCAATTCGCCGTGCCACTCATGCGGCTCGGTCGGGCGCTTGCGGAAATCGACGATGCGGCCGCCGTTCACGCACAGCTTCACCGGCTCGTCTCCCGGCTCGATGTCGCGGTCGAGCAACAGGCAGTTGGCGTGCGCGCTCCGCACCAGGCGTTGCATCAGCCTGCGGTCATAGAGCACGTCCGCGTCCATCAGGATCACCGGCCCCCGGCCGCGCAGGATGTCGCGCCCGCACCACAGCGAGACGACGCTGCCCTCGCGATAGTCGGGATTGACGATCGTTGCGACCGGCGGCGACCCCGTGTCGCAAGCGAGCTCGGCGATGATCGCCTCCTCCGCGAATCCGATCACGACGGTGATGCGGCTAACCCCCGCCCCGCGCAGCAGGGCGAGGTGGCGGGCGAGCAGGCTTCGGCCGCCGAATTCCAGAGTGGCCTTCGGACGGCGCGGAGCGTCGTCGCCGAGCCGCCGCCCGACGCCGGCGGCGAGGATCAAGGCCTGAGGGTCAGGGTTCGCCGGCATGGTGGGTCCAGGAGAGGATTGTCTGAACGTGAGGGAGCGATTACAGCCATCAATCTGACCGAGTGGTCAACGGCCGGAAGCAAGGGGAAGCGCAAATTGCCGAACGACATGAAGCCACTCACGCAGCGTGGCTTGTCAACGACGGCTTCACGGCCAACGCGTCTTCGCTCCCTGCTCGTCTCTCCGGACCTCGCCTTCATCATGGAAGCGCATAGCGGATTGTCGGCCAAGATTGTCGAGGAGGCCGGGTTCGCGGGCGTCTGGGCGTCCGGGCTTTCCATCTCGGCGATGCTCGGCCTCAGGGACAACAACGAGGCCTCCTGGACCCAGGTGCTCGACGTGCTGGAGTTCATGGCGGACGCGACGACGCTGCCGATTCTCGTGGACGGCGACACGGGCTACGGCAATTTCAACAACGTGCGGCGGCTGGTGCGCAAGCTCGGGGAGCGCGGCATCGCCGGCGTCTGCCTGGAAGACAAGCTGTTCCCGAAAACCAACTCGTTCCTGGGCGAACGCCAGCCCCTGGCCGATATCGGGGAGTTCTGCGGCCGCATCCGCGCCGGCAAGGACGCGCAGACCGACGACGATTTCTCGATCGTCGCCAGGACCGAGGCGCTGATTTCCGGTCATTCGATGGACGAGGCGCTGCGCCGGGCCGAAGCCTATCACGCCGCCGGGGCCGACGCGGTCCTCGTGCATTCCAAGAAGCGGGACGCGGGTGAGATCGTGGGCTTCATGCAGCGCTGGGATCGGCGCTGCCCCGTGGTGATCGTGCCCACCATGTATTACGCGACCCCGACCGAGACCTTCCGCGAGGCCGGGGTCTCCATGGTCATCTGGGCCAACCACCTGGTGCGCGCGTCGATCTCGGCCATGCGCGACGCCGCCCAGGCCATCGCCGGCAGCGAGTCGCTGATGGAGGTGGAGGGCCGCGTCGCCAGCGTGCGCGACATCTTCAGCCTGACCGGCAACGACGAGCTGGAAGAGGCGAGCCAGCGTTACCTCCCGGCCACGCGCAGCGTCCGGGCGATCGTGCTCGCGGCCTCGCGCGGGGCGGGGCTGGACGAGGTCACGACGGACCAGCCGAAATGCATGGTGGACGTGCGCGGCAAGCCGCTGCTGCACCGGCTGCTGCACACGCTGGACGAGAGCGGCGTGACCGACGTGGCGGTCGTCGCGGGCTACCGCCGCGAGGCGATCGTCGCCGCGGGCATCAAGGTAGTGGACAACCACGCCTATGCCGGCACGGGCGAGGCCGCCTCGCTCGCCTGCGCCACATCTCGGCTCCAGGGCGAGACGGTCATCGTGTACGGGGATGTGCTGTTCCGGCGCTACATCCTGGACGCGCTACTCGAGTCGGCGGCCGACATTACGATCGTGGTCGACTCGAAGTGTCGCGCCGCCGCCGCCGCGCGTGACCTGATCGCCGCGAACCGCCGCGATTCCGGCCAGTATTACGATGATCCACCGGCGCTGCTGACGGGAATCGCCGCCGGCGGGGCGACGTGCTGCGGCGAGTGGATCGGCCTCATGCATCTGAGCGCGCGCGGGACGGAGCTTGTGCGCGACGAACTAGCGGCAATGGGGGAGGAAGGCGTGCTGGCCCAGGCCGACCTGATGCTGATGCTGGAGCGGCTCGCCCGACGGCATCCGGTCGCGGTCCACTACATCAGCGGCCACTGGCTGGACGTTGACACCCAGGCGGATCTCGCCGAAGCGCGCAACTTCTCCTGATGCCCCCCTTCTCCTCATGATCGAGGCGTCCTCGTTCCTGGACGCGGCGGGACGCGCCGGGATCGGCTTCTACACGGGCGTGCCGTGCAGCTTCCTGACCCCGCTCATCAACCGCACGGCGAGCGACCGCGCGCTCCGCTATGTCGGGGCGGCGAGCGAGGGGGAGGCGGTCGGGATCGCCGCTGGCGCGTGGCTCGCCGGGCGCGAGACGGCGGTGATGTGCCAGAACTCGGGCCTCGGCAACGCCGTCAACCCGCTGACCTCGCTGAATGCGCCGTTCCGCATCCCGACATTGCTGATCGTCACCTGGCGCGGTCAGCCCGGCCTCAGGGACGAGCCGCAGCACGCGCTGATGGGCCGGATCACGCAAAGCCTGCTCGACGTGATCGAGGTGCCGCACGCCCGTTTCCCGGACGACCCCGCCGCGCTCGGGACGGTGATGGAGGAGGCGCGGGAGATGATGGCGCGGAGTTCCCTGCCGTTCGCGCTGGTGATGGAGAAGGGCAGCCTGCGCGACGAGACGCTGGACGAGGCGCCGCGCGTTCGGGCCGAACCCGGGCAGCGGGTCGATCTCTGCGAGGGTGGCGAGCCGCCGCGTCGCGTCGCGCTGCTCGAGCGCGTGCTGGCGGCCGTGCCGCCGGACGCGCCGGTCATCGCGACGACGGGCAAGGCCGGCCGCGAGCTGTTCACCCTCGCGGACCGCGAGCAGCATCTCTATCAGGTCGGCTCGATGGGCTGCGCCGGTCCGATGGGCCTCGGCGTCGCGCTGGCGACGGGGCGGCGCACCATCGTGCTGGACGGGGACGGGGCCGCGCTGATGAAGCTCGGCGCGTTCGCGACCATTGGCGCGTACCGTCCGGCCGGTCTGCTGCACGTGCTGCTCGACAACGGCGTTCACGATTCCACCGGCGGCCAGGCGACGGCCTCCCCGGCGATCGACTTCGCGGGCGTGGCGCTCGCCTGCGGCTACGGCCGCGCGATCACCTGCGATAGCGAGGCGGGCTTTGCCGACGCCTTTGCCCAGGCGCTTGCCGCCGAGGGGCCGGTGCTGCTGCACGCCCGCATCCGGCCGGGGTCGCTCGCGAAACTGGGGCGGCCGACGGTTGCGCCGCACGAGGTGGCGCAGCGGTTCCGCGCCTTTCTCGCTCAGGCAGTCCCCTGAGGACCATGCGCCCGCATGAAGGCGCCGACCGCTTCCAGCGCGCGGGCCATGTCGGCCGGGCCGATCGCGCCGATGCAGCCGATGCGAAAGCTCGGCTCCTCTGTCAGCTTACCCGGATAGACGACGATGCCGCGCGCCTGCAGGAAATCGTAAAACAAATCGAACGCGAACCAGCCGCCCGGCGGGATGCGGAAGGTGACGATCACCGGCGCCTGCAACGCCCGGTCGATGTACGGCGTGAAGCCGAACGCCTCCATGCCGCGGATCAGGAGGTCGCAGTTGCGCCGGTAGCGGGCGTGGCGGGCGGCTATGCCTCCCTCCTCGTCGAGCTGATCCAGCGCGGCCGACAGGGCGGCGACCACCTGCACCGGCGGGGTGAAGCGCCACTGGCCGTTGCTCTCGAAGCCGCGCCATTGCGCGTGCAGATCGAGGCTGAGGCTCGTCGCGTTCCCCGCGCAGCGCGCGAGGTGCGCTTTTTCGGCAATGACGAAGCCGAGTCCCGGCACGCCCTCGAGCCCCTTGTTCGCGGACCCGATCAGCGCCGTGCAGGGTGCCCGTGCGGCGTCGATCGGCACCGCGCCGAACGAACTCATTGCATCGACGAGCAGCCGCCGCCCGGCGCTGCGGACGAGGGCGGCGATCTCGGGCAGCGGGTTCAGTAGCCCGGTGGTCGTCTCGCAATGCACGAGGGCGACGTCGGTGATCGCCGCATCCGATGCGAGGGCGCGCGCCACCGCGTCCGGCCCGACGGCGCGGTTTTCCGGCGTGTTCAGCGTCGCGAAGGCGCGGCCGAGACGCCGGGCGATGTCGGCGACGCGCCGCCCGTATGCCCCGTTCACCAGCACGAGCAGCTTGCCGTCGCGCGGCGCCAAGGTCTGCACGGCGGCCTCGACCGCGAAGGTGCCGCTGCCCTGCACCGGCACCGCCGCGTGCGTGTCCGCGACGCCAGCGAGCCGCGCCAGCCGGGCGCGCACGCCTTCGCTGAGGGCGATGAAGCCGCCGTCGCGCGATCCCCAGTCGCGGCCCAGGGCCGCCCGCGTGCGCTCGGACGTGGTCAGCGGACCGGGGGTGAGCAGGAGCGTCGGATTTGGGGCGGGCATGACACTCCCGTATCGCAGAGTCGCCGCTTCGGCCATCCCGGGACCGGCCGCGTGAAATGGGGCGCCGTCATCGGCGGTCTGGCCGGCCTCGCGCTCGCGGCGTGGCTCCTCGAAAGCTATGGCGTCCATCGCATCCTGGACCTGCTCGCCCATGCGGGCTGGTCCGGCATCGCTTCCGTGATCGCCTTCCATGTGGTGCAGATCCTGTTCTCGGCCGCCGCGTGGCGAGTGATCGCTGGCCCGGCCGAGGCCCGTCCCGGCCTCGGCGGCTTCATGGTCCTGCGCTGGATCAGGGAGGGCGTGAACAACCTGCTGCCGGTGGCGCAGATCGGCGGCGAGTTCGTCGCCTCCCGCCTGCTGCACCGGCGCGGCGTGCCGCTCCCCGCCGCCATCGCCGGCACGGTCGCGGACCTGACCGTGGAGATGGTGACGCAGATCGCCTTTACGCTGCTTGGGTTTTGCCTGCTGCTCTACAGCGTCGGCGATGGCGGCATCGCGGGCTATGTGGCGAGCGGCCTCCTGGCGGCCGCGCTGCTTGCCGCCGGGTTCCTGGCCGCCCAGTGGCTCGGCCTCGCGACCGCGATCGAGAGAGGAATGCTCCGGCTCGGCCGTTCGATGGGCTGGAACGGCATGGGGCAGGTCGAGGGGCTGCACAAGGCGCTGATCGCGTGCTACCGCGAGCCGCGCCGGCTGTTGCTGGCCGCGCTCTGGCATATGGTCTCCTGGCTGCTGGGCGGCATCGAGGTCTGCCTCGCCCTGCACGTGCTGGGCCACGACGTCGGAGTTGGGGCCGGGCTGGTGATCGAAAGTCTGGGGCAGGCGCTGAAGGCGGCGGGCTTCGCCGTGCCCGGGGCCTTGGGCGTGCAGGAGGGCGGCTATATCGTGGTATGCCAGCTGTTCGGCCTCTCCCCGGAGGTCGCGATCGCCCTGTCCCTGGTTAAGCGGCTGCGCGAGGTGGTCCTCGGCGTGCCCGGCTTGCTGGGCTGGCAATGGCTGGAGGCGCGGTCCGCCGCCGGGCCGGCCCGGTCTCTCCCTGGAGCTTCCTCATGATCGGCTCGTCCTGGACGCACCGCATGGCACGGCCGCTGGTCCGGCCGCTGCTCGGAACGCGGGTGCGGCCGAACCATCTGACGACCTTGCGTCTGCTGACCGGCCTGCTCGCCTGCGCGGGCTTCGCGATCGGCGCAGGGCCGGCGCTGGGGTGGGGGGGCGCGGCTTGGGTGCTGTCCGCCTTCCTCGACCGCATGGACGGCGAGCTGGCCCGGATGGGCAAGCTGATGAGTCCGGGCGGCCATCTCTACGACTATCACGTGGACAATGCCGTCAACGCCCTGTTCTTCGTCGCGATCGGCATCGGGCTGCGTCATTCCTGGCTCGGAACTTGGGCGATCCCGCTCGGGCTGCTGAGCGGGGCGTCCCTGTTTCTCTGCAATGCGTTCTCGGAGTGGCTGGAGCGGCGCAGCCCGCCGGACACCCGCGCCTATTCCGGAAGGTGGGGCTTCGACCCGGACGACGCGCTGTACCTGATGGGGCCGATCGCCTGGCTCGGGTGGTTCGCCCCTATCCTCGTGGCCTCCTCTCTCGCCATTCCGGTGGTGACGGCGATCACCGGCGCCCGCCTGCTCAGGCTCAGGCGGCGCGAGCCGGTAGGCGCGTGAGTCCGGCGGCGTTCAGCCTCTCCAGGCAGGTCGCCGCCTGCGTGCGCCGCCGCTGGCTGGTGCTGGCGGCGGGGCTCTTGCTCGCGCTCGGCAGCGTGTGGGTGGTCCGGACGCAGTTGGGCGTCACCACCGACACCGGCGGCCTGTTCGCGGCCAGCCTGCCCTGGAAGCGCCATGGGCTCGAGATCCAGAAGGCCTTTCCCCAGAACGAGGAACTGCTGGTCGCGGTCATCGACGCGAAGATCCCGGAGGAGGCGGAGGCGACCGCGCGCGACCTCACGAGGGCGCTCGCGGCGGACAAGGGGCATTTCTCGTCGGTCGCCGACCCCGAAGCCTCGCCTTATCTGGAGCGCAACGCCTTCCTGTTCCTTCCGGCCGGCAAGCTCCAGGACGTGCTCGACCGCACGGTCGACGCCCAGCCCTTCCTTGGCCAGTTGACCGCCGACCCGAGCCTCGGCGGCCTCGCCTCCGCGCTCGGCCTGATCGGGGAGGGCGTCGCGGCGGGGCAGGCCGATCTCGCGCCGTTCCTGCCGGCGCTGCGCGGCTTCCATACGGGGCTCGCCGCAGCCGCCGCCGGCAAACGGGAGCCGCTGTCCTGGGAACGCCTGCTCGCGGGGCCGGTCGCCGATCTCGCCGGGCGGTTTCACTTCGTGCTGGCCAAGCCGAAGCTCGATTTCGGAACGCTGGAGCCGGGCGCGGCGGCGAGCGAGGCGCTTCGCGAGGCCGCGAGCCAGCTCGAATTCGTGCGCGACGGCGAGGCCCGGGTCCGGCTCACCGGCCCGGTCGCGCTGGACGACGAGGAGTTCTCGACCGTCGCCGAGGGGGCGGTCGCGGGCCTGATCGGCAGCGCGGTGCTGGTCACGCTGTGGCTGTTCCTCGCGGTGCGGTCCTGGCGGGTGATCGTGCCGATCCTGCTGACGCTCGTGCTCGGACTGCTGCTGACCGGAGCCTTCGCGGCGCTCTCGGTCGGCACGCTCAACCTCGTCTCGGTCGCGTTCGCGATCCTGTTCATCGGCCTCGCCGTCGATTTCGCGATCCAGTTCAGCGTCCGCTTCCGCGAATCGCAGCTCGATGCGCCGGATCTTGCGGCGGCGCTGTCGGCCACGGGACGGAGGGCCGGGCTGCCGATCCTGGTCGCGGCGCTGGCGACGGCGGCGGGCTTCCTCGCCTTCACGCCAACCGCGTTCATCGGCGTCGCGCAGCTCGGCCTGATCGCCGGAATCGGCATGCTGATCGCGTTCGTCTGCACGCTGACCTTTCTCCCGGCCGCGATCGCCGCGTTCCGGCCATCGGAGGGCGAGGCGGAGGCGGGCCTCGGCGTGCTGCGGCCGCTGGATGGGGTGGTCGCGCGGCTACGCTGGCCGCTGCTCGGCTTGTTCGGCGCGCTCGCCGTGCTCGGCGCCGTGCTGCTGCCCAGGCTGCAATTCGACGGCAACCCCTTGCACACGAAGAACCCGAACACGGAAGCGATGCGGGCGCTCGCCGACCTGTCGGAAAACCCCGCCACTAGTCCGAACACGATGGAGACGCTGGCGCCTGATCACGAAGCGGCCGCGCGCCTCGCGGAGCGGCTCGCCAAGCTTCCGGACGTGGACAGCGTATTGTGGCTGCAAAGCTTCGTGCCCGACGACCAGGACAAGAAGCTGCCGCTGATCGAGGACGTCGCCGGCATTCTCGCCGTCACCCTGGCGCCGCCGCCGGCCACGCCGCCGGTCACGCCGGCACGGCTGCGGAGCGCGATCGAGTCGGCGCTGGGCAAGCTCGACGGCGCGCTGCCGCATGTGCCGCCGGACCATCCGCTCGCCCTGATCGCCGCCGACCTGAAGCGGCTCGCCGCGGCCCCGGACGCGACGCTGCTTGCCGCGAACGCCGCCATGACCCGCTTCCTGCCCGGGCAACTCGACCGGCTCCGCGCGGCCCTGAGTGCGACCAAGGTGACCGATGCCGACGTGCCGCCCCAAATCAGGCGCGACTGGATTGCGCCGGACGGCCGCTACCACCTGCAGATCGTCCCCAAGGCGACGGTGCAGGGGAGCGAGGCCCTGAGCGCGTTCGTCTCCGAAGTGCAGACCGTCGCCCCGGATGCGGCCGGGTCGGCGGTGACGATCGTGCGCAGCGCCGAGACCATCGTGTCCGCCTTCCGCATCGCCGCCCTGAGCGCGCTCGCCGCGATCACGGTGATCCTGGTCCTGGTGCTGCGGCGGGTTCTGGACGTGGCGCTGGTACTGACTCCGCTTCTGCTGTCGTCGCTGCTGACCGTTCTGGTCGCCGTGCTGCTGCCGCTGCCGCTGAACTTCGCCAACATCATCGCGCTGCCGCTGCTGCTCGGCGTCGGCGTGTCGTTCAACATCTACTTCGTGATGAACTGGCGCGCGGGTCTTCGGCATCCGCTCGGGTCGGCGACCGCGCGCGCCGTCGTGTTTTCGGCGCTGACCACCGCGACCGCGTTCGGATCGCTTGCCCTGTCGCACCATCCCGGCACCGCGAGCATGGGAGAGCTGCTGATGCTGAGCCTCGGCTGCACCGTGGTTGTGACCATGCTGTTCCTGCCGGCGTTGCTCGCGGTGCTGCCCTCACCGGGCGGGCGCGCGGAACTGGCCGATGCCGCTAAAAGCGTCGGGAACCAAGTCCGGCCGGGCTAGGTTTTATTGGACGGGCAGCGCGCCCAGGGCAGGGCGGTGTACGCGAGGAGAGACCCATGCCGGACGTCCCCGAGATTGCGCTTCAGGAGCGGCCGGCCCAGGATCTGCGGCGGGTCGGGGTCGATCCGGATCACTGGTATCCGCTCGCCTGGTCCTCCGAACTGAAGGCCCGGAAAACCTACGCCGCGCGATTTGCGGGCGAGCCCGTGGTGCTGGTGCGTCCGAAGGACGGCGACGTGTTCGCGCTCGAGGATCGCTGCGCCCATCGGCAGGTGCCGCTGTCCAAGGGCGTGGTCGAGGGCTGCGCCGTGCGTTGCTGCTATCACGGCTGGACCTATGACGCGGCGGGGCGGTGCATCGACGTGCCGTATCTCGACAAGGGCAAGCTGCCGAACGGCGTGCGTTCCTATCCCTGCCGGGAACGGGACGGATTGATCTTCATCTGGCCGGGAGATCCGTCCGCCGCTTCCGCATTGCCGCCGCTCGGCTCGGTCGCCGATCCCGCGTTCAAGACGCGGCGCTTCGGCCAGACGGTCGCCTGCCACTACAGCTTCATGCACGAGAACCTGATGGACATGAACCATCAGTTCCTGCACCGGCGGCAGATGGGGCAGATGAAGCCGCGCTATCTCGGCCGGCGATCGGGGCCGGACTGGCTGGAGTGCGACTACACCTTCGCCCGCACGAGCGGCAAACAGCCCTGGGGCGAAGCGGCGATCCTGGGCAAGCGGCGCGGCGCGTCGAACAAGCAGCACGATCTGATGACGATCCGCACCCAGTACCCCTATCAGACGCTGAGGATCTGGACGAGCGGCGACGATCCGGTGATGGATCTCTGGATCGCCTACGTTCCGGTCGACGCCGGGCAGCGCAGCAACCGCACCTTCGGCCTGCTCTCGGTGCGGCGGCCGAAGATACCGGGCCTGCTGGAGATGGGCTGGCCGCTGCTCGTGTGGTTCACGGAACGGATCTTCGCGGAGGATCGCGCCATCGTGGAGATGGAGCAGGCCGCGCACGATGAGCAGGGCGCGGATTGGAACCATGAAGTCTTTCCGGTCATCCGCGACTTGCGGGCGCTGCTCGCCGCCTGCGGACGGCCGCTTCAGGAGGCGCGGGCGGAGCCGGCTCCGTTACGGCCGGGATAAAGCGACGGGCTTTGCTTCCGGGATCAGAGCAGTTTGCGCATGTCGCGCGCGGTCACAGCAACCTCGGTGCGATTGCGCACATTGAATTTGCGGATGATGCTGTGGACATGCACCTTCACGGTGCTCTGCGACAGGCCCAGCCGGTAGGCAATGATCTTGTTGGCCATGCCCTGCATGAGCAGCTCGAGCACCTTCGTCTCGCGCGGTGTCAATTTCGGCGCGAGCGAGGTCGCGATGCAGGCCGCATCAGGCCGATCCTCGTTAATGATCGGTTGCGCTTGCGGCGCCGCCGGGGAGTAGCTGCCGCCGACGAAAATCAGCCGCAGCGCTGCCTTGGCGATCTCCAGCGTGCTCGAGGTCGGGATGTGACCCTGCAACGAGAGCCGGGCCAGGAGCTCATGGCTCCGCGCAGCCTTGTCGGCCTCGAGGACGGCGACGATCGGCACGTCCGGCCGTTGCCCGCGCAACCATTCGACCTGCTGCTCTAGCCACGCCTCCCCCGGCGTGCCGGCGCCGACGCTCAGGATGACGGCGTTGCAACGGGTCAGGTCGGGCCTGGGCAGCAAGCCTGTATCGGCAACACCGGCGACCTCGAACTCATCCCCTAGCTGGCGGAGCCAGGAGGTCAGGCAGCCACGTGAAAACTCGCGCGGATCGACGACGATGACGAGCTTGGTTGCGGCGACGCTTGCCTCCAGCTGCCCCGATCCGACATAGGCCGCCGGCACGGAAATCGCGGCTTTTGCGCGCGCTAGGTCGGTCATGTTGGCACCCTCACTCAGCCTGATGTCGTCTTTCGAGCAACAGGAAAGGCACTCCTCGCCGACCGCGAATGCCCGTGGCTGGCAGGCCGTAGGGGTCGTCGCGAATAGGCAAGCCTCTCATTTTACGTTGGTTCAGGGCGGCAATGACCCATTAATTCTCGTTTCGACACGTAATAAGATTGCCATGTCTCGTTACGCTGGTCGAGCACTCAGGAGTTGTAGGCACTCTCGTCCAGCGAGCAGTTCCGGTGGCGGGCTACCGGAGGACGGGTGCGGCCCCGCCTTTCGCCGGAACCCCGTAGCGATGGAGGGCCGGGCTGCCCGGAGTGTGTTCCGGTGCTGGAGGAACAGATGCGACCCAGGGTTTCGTGCCGCTCGTCGGGCAAGCGCAACGATGCCGCTGAGACGAAGCATGCGGTTACCGCGGTAACTCCCGGCGCCGACAGTCTTGTTCGACGGATCGCCGGCCCGGTTGGCAGGGGCTCGCGGCGCCCTGTTCCACCTGTGGTCCCGATCCGGAGTATGTCGTCCGAGAGACCGAGTTCCGGCCAGCTTCTGCTATGCTTCTACTCCGAAGGGAGGGGTTGTCCCGGCCAAGCGATCTAGTGCAAAAATGTCACTAGGACGTTTCATTTCAAAAAAATCTTTTGCTCGTCACTGAAAACGCGGTGGCCAGCGGACGCGCGCGACGTAGTCGGCGACCGGGGCTCCGGGGGCGCCCCAATTGCTCGACCAGATCACCTGCGTGCCGTCGGGCGATGGCGAGGCGTGGGCCTCGCTCCAGTAGTCGTGGGCTGCCTGGCGGGTGTGCACGATGCGCCTGATCTCGCCACTGCCGTCGATGCGCAGCGCCACCACCTCCCGATAGAACGGCGCCCAGCCCGGGTGGGCGGCGATTTCGGCTTCCGTTCCGCTATAGGTCAGGAACACCCAGCCGGGCAGCCTCGTGTTGCGCAGCGATGCGTGCGACCCCTCCCCATAGGGCGCGAGATCCGTCACCAGGCCATCCCGGAGGCGACGCTTGATGACGTGATACCGGTCCGGATCGGACTTGCTGATGCCGACATAGACGTCGCTGCCGTCGCGGTCGATGGTCATGTCGCCGTGCGCCGGGCGGTGATTCTCGGTCCAGTGCTGCAGCTGCTCGCCCGCCTCGCTGAACACGTATGCCTGGTTGGTCTCGTCCGGCATGGTCTGGCCGCAGAGGATGTAGCGCGCGGACGGCGAGATCGAGCAGAAGCCGTTGCGGCCCGCCAGCCTGTCCAGGCGAATGTCCGGGTATTTTCTCGATCTCGCCACGTCATAGGCAAAGGCGACCATCGCGCCGCCGCGGTCCACCGCGCGCACGACGAGCGTGCTCCCATCCCGTGACAGATTGCCCTTATAGGGGCCGAATTGCAGGTGACGGTATCCGCCGGGCTCGTAGAGGACCGTCTTGCGGCCGGCGCGCGGCTCCCAGCGGTAGATCGCGTCGCCGCCGACGCAGATCATCGCCGCCGGGTCGGTCGGGTGCCATTCGCACTCGTCCTGCGTGGGGCGAACGAACAGCGGCCGGTAGGTTCTTCCATCCAGGAAGCAAAGTCCGCCGCAGCCATTGGCGATAACGAGCAGGCTCTGATCGGCGTTCCACGCCTGGGCGCTGGAGTAGCGGTGCGTGCAGTAGGCCTTGCCGCAGGGCAGGCGATGCGCCCCGCCGCCGCCCCCGCCTGGGTCCGTGATGCGCGTGAACGGCGTCCCGAACGCCGGGTCCGTGACGGTTTGCAGATAGGCCGGTTCGGGCATCCTTGGAGTTGGGGTGAGCCGCGCGCTCGCGAGATCGCTGCGCACGAAGGGCACCGGCGCCGCGCACGCGAGTAGCGCGCCCGCGAGGGCGGACGCTTTCAGGAGGCGCCGCGTGACGGCGCGCTTTGGCCTCATGCGGCTCGCGGCGAGAGCACCGCCAGCACGCCGGGCCGCAATCCGAACGCGCGGCGGACGAAAATCGCGGACGCCGCATTGAGGGCGAGCAGCCCGAGGGAAGCGGCGAGGGCCGCTCCGTCGAGGCCGAGCCGCGAAATGAGCGCGATGCCGAGCAGCGCGCTCGCGCCGGCGCTGGACGCGAGGATGATTGCCGCCGCACGCTCGCGCCCGGTCATCGTCATGACGATCAACTGCGATCCGATCGCCGACGCAAGGATCTGGCCGGCCAGCAGGATGCGGGCGGCCGTGGCGCCGGCCGCGAAATCATGCCCGAACAGCGACAGGACCGGTCCGGGCAGCGCCAGCAGCGGCAGCGCGATCGCGAGCGTTCCAAGGAAGGTCCACACCGCCGTCCGCGTCATCATCGCCTGCAACGCCGCCCATTCGTTCCGGATGAAGAGGTCCGAGATGGTTGGGGCGTACAGGGAGTTCACGGCGATGCGGGGCAGCGTCGCCAGGAAGGCCACGTTGAACACGACAGCATAGACACCGGCGTCGGTCACGGCTCCGGTCCAGCCCAGCAGAATGACGCCGGTCCGGTTCATCAACGCTTCCACCGCGCCCAGCGCGACCAGGGGCGCGGCCGTCCGCATCCAGATCCGGACGTCGAGCTGCGGCCTCGCCTCCGCGAACAGGCGTGGCGCGAGCCGCCGCCGCGCGACGCTGGCGAGGCCAAGGCCGACGATTCCGGCCAGCACCGTCGCATCCATCGCCCGCGCGGCGCCGAGATGCCAGCCGAGGCCGGGTCCGAGCGCGACCATGACGACGAGCAGCAATCCGTCCCGGATAAGCCGGTCCGGCGCCAGCGCCGTCACCACGCCGCCGAAGGCCCGCGCGGCCGAGCAGCGCACCCACAGCAGGGCGAGCACCGGCACCAGGACAAGCCCGCCGAGCAAGCTGCGCGCGAACGCCTGCGGCACCAAGCCGGATGCCAGCACGATGGCGGAACCGGCCAGCGCCACAGCCACTCCGGTCGCCGCCACCGCACGGTCGGCGTAGTGCGTCACCCCGCGCATGAGGCCCCATTCCTGCCGCGCGCGATAGGCGGGCAGGAACCGGAGCAGCGACACGTCGAAGCCGAGCGCGCAGAAATAGGCGAGCACCGTGACCCAGGCCAGGACGGTGGCGTAGACGCCGTACGCAGCCGGTCCGACGATGCGCGCGACGGCGAGCTGGGCGCAGTACGAGACCCCGGCGCTGCCGCCATAGACGAGGAAGGCGGCCGCCGCGCCGCGGGCGACCCGGCCCGTGGGCGACGCCCCGGCCGCCGGGGACGCGCGCAGCGTCCGCAGCATCGCCGGCATCAGGCGCTGGCTCCGATCAACCCGGCACGCTCCGTCGCGGCGCGCTGCAAGCGCCTCAGGGCCGCCTCGCGCGACAACTCGTCTTCCGACCGGACGCATGTCATGGCGGCGTTGCGCTCTTCCAGCAGCGCCTCCAGTCGCTCGATGACCGCGACCGAGCGCAGGTTGGTGCCGAGATCGAACTCCAGCATCCGTTCCAGCACACCTTGCTTGCGCTCGCGCTTCAGCAGCCGCGCTCGAAGCACGTCAGGCGGTGCGTCGAGCCATATGAGCATGTCGGCACGCGGTATGAGGTCGCAGGCAAGCGCCAGCCGCCCGGCGTGTTCCGGTGCGCAGAGCAAAGCGAGCGAGCACACCGCCTGCACGAATCCCTGATCGAAGATGACGATCCGGTCCGCCGTCCGGGCGTCGTTCCACGCATGCGTCAGACGCCAGATATACTGTCGCAGCCGCAGCGCCCAGACCGGGTTGACCGGCGGCATCAGGGCGAGCAGCGAGCAGGTCGTGTTTCCTTCCGCCGAGCCGTCGAGCAGGTGGCGCGCGGTCGCGACCATCTCGATCGCCGGCCGGCCCAGCCGCCGCGCCACGCGGATCAGCGCCGGCGCCTGCGGGTTGTGCAGCCGGCCGTCTTTCGCCGGCTCCGACGGGCGATGGCTCAGCGCCAGATCGGTGCGGACGCCGCGCGCGCGCAAGCCCTCGGCGAGCGCGTGCGCCAGCGTCGTCTTGCCGGCGGCGGGCGGACCGAAAATCTCGACGATCATGCGGCTCGCCCTACAGACTCTGCCAGACTTCGCGCCGCACGGCGCCCAGCACGTCGGCGAGCGGCTGCTCGGCATCGACGGAGACGACCCGCGTTCCGGGAAAGCTCAGCCGCCGGACGCAGGCGATGCGCCGGGCGATCACCGCCGGGTCCATATCTGTCTCCCGGCGGGCCGCCGTCTCGGGCGTGACGTCGAGCTTCAGAACGAGATCCGGCGGCATGCGCGCGGCCATGGCATAGGCGCGCGCCTCGTACCGGCGGAGCCAGCCCGGCGACCACCTTGTCCGGTGCAGCAACGGGCCGTCGTTGTACTCCGCATCCTGATCCTGCGGGTAGCGGTCGGTGACGACGATCATGCCGCGCGACGCGGCGCGCTGCGCGCGGTGCAGCTTCGTCCGCTTCTCGGCGGCGACCAGGGCGGCCCAGGCCGAGAGCAGGACGCTGTAGAGGAACCCCGGCGGCCGCTCCGAAATCCGGCCGTGCGAAGCGCCCTTCGGCTTGCTCGGGAACAGGCGCCGCACCAGCGGCACCAGCAGCTTGAACGGCAAAAGGAGCAGCGACGGACGGCCATCGCCGGTGCCGAAATAGACCGGCAACACGTCCAGTTCGGCGCCGAGCCACGACCGCAGCGAACGGACGACGGTGCTCTTGCCGCTTCCGTCCACGCCCAGCACGGCCACGATGCAACCGCCGCCGGCCGCTCGCCGGGCCCAGGGTCGCGGTAGGTGCAGAACCCGGCGGTTGACGCCGCCAGCCGCCCAGGCGGCTCCGCGCGCCAGACTGCGCAGAAGCGTCTCGGGCGTGCCGTAGGCCCGGCGCTCGGCCAGAACGCGCCGCATCCGCCGGCGCAGACATCGCTGCCGCTCCAGCGGCGCGCGCGCGAACAAGGCGGCCGCCACCTCCTCCGCCATGTCCGGACCGAGCGTTTCGGCCGCGAGCGCCCGCAACGCGACTGGGTCCACGCGCCCGGCCAGATCCCGCTGGTCGCGCGCGAATTTCGCCGCCGTCTCCGGCCAGCGGCGGAGCGCGACCGGGTCGGTCCGCCGCAGTTCGAGGCAGGCGCGCACGATCAGCAGCAGCGCCTCGCCGGCCGGATCGAGCACCCGGATCGGCAAGCGCGCATGGGCGACCGCGCGGGCCAGCAGTATCTCCTCCCACGGGAGCCGGTACTCGCGCAGAAGCTTGCCGCCGACGACGAGGCGAAGATGGGCATGAACATGGACGATCGCCCCGCTCGCCGCGTCGTAGCCGAGGAAACTCGAGATCGCCGGATGGTCCCGCGCCGCGATCGCGGGGAAGCACTTGAAACCGGACGCGAGCAGAATGAGCTGGGCGCGATGCTGGTCCTCGCGTGCGATCAGCAGGTCGAGATCGGTCTGCCCGGACAGCGCCTCCTGAACGCGCCGGCCGCTCCGCCAGTAGCAGTAGCGCACCTTCTCTCCGTCGAACCGCGCGAGCAGTTCTATCAGCAACGAAACCGGGGGCAACGAAACCGGCGGCTCCGCCGCGGCGAGGCGCAACATCGTCGGGGACGCTTGTCCGGTCACGTGCGCTCGCTCCTGTCCTGGACGGACACGGGGGGGGTCGGAGAGGCTGGCGTGAAACCGAGCTTCCTGAACCCCCAGCGAGGCGCGTCGACATAGTATTGCCGGAAGTTCATCACGGATTCGGCCGCATCGCCGAAGCGGTAGCGCGCGTGCCGCCGCAGATCGACCTGCGTCACGACCGCCGCCACGGTCTGCGAGACGAACTCGTGTCCGAGCAGGCGCGGGTCGCGCAACAGGCTCAGCGCATTCATGGCGACGTCCTGGCGCGTCCGGCCCCAGCGCACGGCGAACAGGGTCTGATCCGCGAGGACCGTCAGAAGCTGCGCCTCCGTGACGGCGAGGAGCGGCGGACCGTCGATCACGACGAGGTCGTATTCGGCCCGCAACGCCCGCATCAGACGCGACAGCTGACCATTCGCGAAGGGCGTGATCGGATCATCGGGCGGGCTGCGCAACGGCAGCGTGTCGATGCCGAGGCTCGGAACGTGCCGGACGGCGGCGAGGGAGAAATCCTCGGCGTCCGCCTCATCGGCCGGGCCGTCCGCCAGGCTTTCGCCGCCCACCTCGCGCATCACGGCGGGGTGCCGGAAATCGAGATCGACCAGGATCACGCGCCGGCCGATGCGTGCGGCGTAGACGGCGAAGCTCACCGCCAGCGTCGTCTTTCCCTCGCGCGGCACGCTCGATGTGATCAGCACCACTTTCGACGAGAGCGCGGGAGTAGCGAGCTGCATCCCGGCGACGATCGACCGGATCGCCTCGGTATAGGCGGCGAACCGGCGCTTCAGGATCTGCTCGTGCGGCCGCTTCCGCCCGATCGCGAGCACCCGGGGCACGAGGCCGACGCATCGGATGCCCAGCACCTCCTGCACGTCGCGCGCGCTGCGCAGGCCACGGTTGATCCGCTCCGCGCCGATCGCGACGACGCCTCCGCCGATGCAGCACATGACAAAGGCCGGCAGCATCAGCCAGACCGGGTTGGGCGTGCTGGTGCGGTCCGGCGGGGTCGCGAGCGAGAGGATGCGCGCGTCCGGCGAGGTCATCTCGAGCTGCTCGCGCAGCTGCTCGCGGCGTTGCGACAGATTGTCGTAGAGACTGCGGCTCGCGACGGTCTGGCGCTCGATCTCCTGCAGCCCCACCTGCGCCTGCTGGCCTTTCTGCGCCGCTGCCTGCACCGCGGCGAGTTGCTGCTGTAGGGATTGCTCCCTGGCGGCGGCCATCCGCACGTCGTCCCGGAGGACGGTGGCCGAGCGGTCCACTTCCTGCGCGATGCGCCTCTGGGTTTCCTGGAGCTGCGCGACTGCCCGCCGCACCTCCGGATGCGATGCGCCGAGCGACGGCGTGAGGTCGGCCACGGTCCGGCGCAGGCTGACCTCCTGATGGCGCAAATCGGCGAGAACCGGCGAGTCGAGATTGCCGATGAGACCGGCGGGCGCGCGACGCCCGAGATCGGCGATGTAGTCCAGCCTCGACTGCCGCGCCGCCATGTCGGCCTGCGCCGAGGTCAGGTCATGGTTGAGTTGGGCGATGCGGGCATCCACGACATCGGTCTGTTTGTTCGCGGGCAGGTCGTGTTCGATCCGGTAACGCTCGATCGTCGCGTCGTTGCGTTCCAGCTCCTGCTTGAGTTCCGCGATCCGGCCGCTGATCCAGCCCAGCGCCCGGTTCGTGTTCTCCCGCTTCTGATCGTATTGGCGCTGCGTGAACAGCTGAACGAGGCGGTTCGCGGTCAGCGCCGCCCGCTCGGGGCTGACCGAACCGTAGCTGACGGACACGACCTGCGAGCCGCGCTCCTGGGCGACGACGAGCCGCCGTTGCATGGCATCGAGCGCGGGCTCGCCGACCGGATCGGCGTTTGCGTCGGCTGCGGGCGCCGCGCCGGCGAACGACAACGCCGCGTTCAGCACCGGTGCGCCGAACGCCAGCCACTGCGCCTTGACCCAGGCGCGCAGCTTCAGCGACAGGCCGACGCGCCCCTGGCTCGGAGGAACCATCGCCTTGAGGTAGGCGGGATCATGTTCCAGGCTCTCGAGCACGCGGCGCAGGTGATCGCGCGACGACAACGCGGCGACCTGGGTCTGCACGAGGGCCTGGTCCTGCGATCCCAGCACGACCGCCTGCCCGCTTCCAGGCGCGGGCTGCTGGGGCTCGATGACGATCTCCGCCTGAGCGACATAGCGCGGCGCGATCAGCAAGCCGCCGAACCCGGCCAGCACCGTGCCCGCCAGCGCCACGGACGCGATCGGCAGCAAATGGCGGCGCAGGACATTCAGAACCTGCTGCAGTTCGGCGTCGGCGGTCATCATCACGGGCCTCCGTTCCTCATGCCGCGGCCGACACACGCGCGGGCGCACGCGTGCTTTCGAGCCACGCCTCAAACATCAGAATCGCCCAGAGTTCGGTCGCGCGGTCCCGCCGGCCGCTCAGATGATCCGCCCAGCTTGCCCGCACCCGCGCGACGTCGAGCAGGCCCTCGCGGCGGAGCCGGGAGGGCGCCAGAAGATCGCTGGCCCACTCCCGCAGCGGTCCGCGGAGCCACGCGGCGATGGGAACGTCGAACCCGTGCTTCGGCCGCTCGTACATCGCCTCGGGGACGTAGCGGCGCAGCACCTCGCGCAGCAGCCACTTGCCCCGCCCGTTGCGCACTTTCATGTGCAACGGCAGCCGCCAGGCGAATTCGAGGACGCGGTGATCGAGGAGCGGGCTGCGCGCCTCCAGGCTCACCGCCATGCTCGCGCGATCGACTTTCGTCAGGATGTCGCCGGGCAAATAGCCGATCGTGTCGCGAAACATCGCGCGTTCCGTCTCGTCCAGCCACGCCGGGACCGCCGCGGCGTTTGCAGCACCGCTGAGAAAGGTGTGGTCCTGAACGGCCGGCCTCTCCGTCACGGCGACAAGGCGGTCGTATAGCTCGGCTTCGTCTCTCGCCCCGAGCACGCGCGCAAGCTTGCTGATCCTGCCGCTTTCGAGCAGGTGCGCGAGCACCGGGGGCAGCCTGAGCCGACGCCCGGCCGCTTCCCAGCCCTCGGCGTGCAGGGCGGAGAGCGCCGACGCGCCGGTCCGGCGCAGGCCGGCCGGCAGCCCGAGCGCGAGCTTGAGCGGCGCCGGCAGGACGTGGCGCGCATAGCCGCCGAAGCTCTCGTCGCCGCCATCCCCGGACAGCGCGACGGTGACGTGCTGGCGGGCGAGCCTCGCCACGAGCAGGGTCGGGATCTGGGATTCGTCCGCGAACGGCTCGTCCCAGACGCGCGGCAGCTCCGGGATGGTGGCGCGCGCCTCCGCCGCCGACAGCTGCAGCTCCGTGTGCTCGGTGCCGAGATGCCCGGCGATGGCGGCGGCGTGCCCGGCCTCGTCGTAGCCGGATTCCGAAAAGCCGATCGTGAAAGTGCGCACCGGCCGCGACGATTGCGCCTGCATCAGCGCGACCACGACCGAGCTGTCGATACCGCCGGACAGCAAGGCGCCGAGCGGCACGTCCGCGACCATCCGCTCCGCCACCGCGGTCCTCAGTGTCCGGTCGAGCGCGTCCGCGAGCGCCGCGTCGTCCGCCTGCAACGGCTCCCGACGCCCGCCTTCGACGACATCGCCGAGCGACCACCAGATCCGCGCTGTTGCCTTCAGGCTGCCCGCGTCGGCTCCGGCCAGGTCGCCGGGGCGCACCGTCAGGATGCCTCCGGGCGGCAGCTTGAAGACGCCTTCCCAGATGCAGTGCTGCTCGCCGATCCAGCCCTGGCGCAGCAGCAGCGCGAGCGCCGCGCGGTTCAGCGTCGGCTCGAAGCCTGGATGCGCGTGCAGCGCCTTCAGCTCGGATGCGAACAGCAACGCGCCCTCGACCAGCGCCACGTAGAGCGGCTTCTTGCCGAGCCGGTCCCGGACGAGGTGCAGCGCGCGCTCGCGCCGGTCCCACAAGCCGACCGCGAACATGCCCGCGAACTTCTCTAGCGCCGCCTCGATGCCGAACGCCGCGAAGGCGGCCAGCATGATTTCGGTGTCGCTGCCGCCTTCGAACCGGTGTCCGAGCGCGCAGAGTTCCCGCCTCATCTCTTGGAAGTTGTAAATCTCGCCGTTGTACGAGGCGATCAGTCCGCCGTCGTGCGAAGCCATCGGCTGCCGCCCGGCTTCGGAGAGATCGACGATCGCGAGCCGGCGATGCCCGAGCGCGATGCCGGCGTCCGGATCGGTCCAGAGTCCGTCGCTGTCCGGCCCGCGATGATAGAGGCTGGCGGTCATCGCCCGGATCGGCGCGAGCCGTCCCGGGTCGGCGCGCGGAGCGAGCAGGATACCGGCTATGCCGCACATCGGCTCGGCTCCATGCTGCGCCCCAGCAGTTCGCGATAAGCCGATGCGTAGAGCGCCACGATGCGCGCGAGGCTGAACTCGGCCGCGACGAACTGCGCCGCCCGATCCGCCATCGCGCGGGCGCGGGCCCGATCGTCGAGCAGTGCGACGATGCTTGCCGCCAGCCGGGACGGGTCGCGCGGCGGCGTCAGCAAGCCGGTCCAGCCGTCGCGCACGACGTCGTTGCATCCGGGCATGTCCGTCGTGACGATCGGCACGCCCGCGAGCGCGGCCTCCAGCAGCACGCGCGGCACGCCCTCGCGGTATCCGTCGGGAAGGCGAACACATCCGACATGGCGAGCAACGCGGGCACGTCCTGGCGCTTGCCGGCCGCGATGACGTACGGGGCGTGCCGCGCGATCTCTTCCGGACGGACGGCGTCGGCGCCTTCGGTCGCGGACGGACCGACCAGGAGGAAGCGCGTCGCGGGGCGGCTAGCGTGGACCAGCGCCGCGGCGCGGAGCAGCGTGGGGATGCCCTTCTGGCGCGTCATGCGGCTGACGGTGATGACGATCTCGGCGTCCCCGAGACCGAGTTCGCGACGCAGAAGGGCGGGCGAGGGGCCTTGGGCAAGCCGCCTGCCGAACTGGCCGGGATCGACGCCCGACCCCGCGATGACACGGCTGCCGCCGCGTCCGAGCATACCGTTTCTCTCGAAAAAAGCTTGGTCGATACGGTTCTGAAAGACCGTCAGTCCGGCCGATCTCGCCGCCTGCCGGTGCACGCCGCAATAGACGGGCCGCAGCAGCGTCGGCAGCGGACCCCGCGACGAGAACAGCCAGCCGAGGCCGTTGATCGTGCGCATGACGGCAAGCCCCGCCACGGCGCGCGCGGCCAGGGGCGCCAGCAGGTTCGGCTTGGTGTCGAAGCTGTGGACGATCTCCGGCCCGAGATCGCGGAACAGACGCCGCAGCGACCGCACGGCCCGCAGATCGGCGGCGGGGTTGAGGAACCGGTCGAAGGCGAAGGGGAGGTAGTCGAGGCCCGCGCGCCGGAACGGGCCGGGATCGCCGGTGCCCGCGGCGGTGATCCGAAAGCCGCTCTCGCGCAGCGCCAGCATGTAGGGGATGCGCAGGTCGTGATCCTCGCCGCCGACCAGGAGGATGTGGGCGCTCAATGCGCCGCTCCTTCCAGCCGGGACCGCCTCGGAGACGTATGATGTGGCAATCGCTTGGTTCCAAGAAAGCGGCGCTGCTCATCCAGCCGGCCGGTGCGGGTCCGCATTGAAAATGATTGCGTCGGATACGGCCATTTGTCCGAACGGCCGAACGGCCTCGCCAACCGGTCTAGTCCGCCGCGCGCGAGACCCGCCTTTTCCTGGCCTCCCGCGGGGATTGACGCGGCTTCGCGGGCCCGCCGCCGGCCTTGGTTGTAGGCCCTTCGGAATAATTGCCAATCCACGCTCATGCATTGAGGATCGGAGACACCGCGCCGGATCTGGCGGAAGCGCGCACTCGAAACGGGGAACCGACATGAAGGCAGTCATCCAGTCGGGCGGCAAGGGAACCCGGCTGCGGCCATACACGATGATCTTGCCGAAACCGCTGATGCCGGTCGGATCGAAGCCGGTGCTGGAGCTGCTCCTGAAGTGGCTGCGGCGGAACGCGATCGTCGATGTCTATGTGACGACCGGGTATCTCGGCCACCTGATCCGCAACTTCTGCGGCGACGGCCGGCAATGGGGATTGCGCATCGCCTACACCCAGGAGACGGAGCCGCTCGGCACCGTCGGCGCGCTCAGCCTGCTGCGCGAGGAGCTCGACAGCACCTTCCTCGTCATCAACGGCGACGTGTTGACCGATCTCAGCCTGAACGGCTTCGAGGAGGCGCATCGGCGGCTCGGCAGCATCCTGACAGTCGCAACCATTGAGCGAACGGTGCGGGTCGATTTCGGCATCATCGAGCAAGCAAACGAACGGGTGGTCCGCTTCCGCGAGAAGCCGAACTTCACCCAGCTCGTCAGCACCGGCATCTACTGCATGGAGCCCGGCGTGCTCGACTACATCCCGGACAGCGTGCCGTTCGGCTTCGACGACCTCATCCTGTCGATGCTGGCGAAGGGGGTTCCGGTGCGGACGTTCCTGCACCGGGGCATGTGGCTCGACATCGGGCGCGTCGAGGACTTCCAGAAGGCCCAGGATCTCGGCTGGGACGAGGTGGTGCCCGCGTTCGAGACCTACGCGCTCGATGCGGAAGTGCCTGCCGTCTGAATCTTTCCCGCCGCCGCCTGCGCAACCGAGCGAGTGAAGCGATGCAAACCGGCGCGATATTGCTGCATCCCGACAGGACGGCACCCGAGGCGATGATGCTCGTGGCCGAGCCGACGCTCGGCGAGGACGAGAAGGCGGCCCTCGCTGCCGTGATCGACAGCGGCTGGATCACGATGGGGCCGCGCGTGCGCGAGTTCGAGCAGGCCTTCGCGGCCAAGCACGGGGCAACCGATGCCGTCGCCGTGAGTTCCTGCACGGCGGCGCTGCACCTGATCCTGGAGGCTTTCGGCATTGGCGCGGGCGACGAGGTGCTGGTGCCCTCGCTCACCTTCATCGCGACCGCTAACAGCGTTCTCTATAGCGGCGCCCGGCCCGTGTTCGTGGACATTCCGTCGCCCGAGGCGCCGATCCTGTCGCTCGCCGACGCCGCCCGCAAGACGACGGCCCGGACCCGCGCCGTGATCGTCATGCATTACGGCGGATACCTGGCCGACGCCGCTTCCTGGACGGAGTTCGCGCGCTCGCGGGGGTTGATCCTGATCGAAGACTCGGCGCACGCGGCCGGGGCCGCGCGTGGCGAGATCTACGGCGACGCCGCCGCCTTCAGTTTCTTCGGAAACAAGAACATGACGACCGCCGAGGGCGGCATGGTGACGGCGAGGGAACCGGCGAAGCTCGCCTGGATGCGGCAGGCGCGCGGCCACGGCATGACGACGGGGACGACGCAGCGGCTGCGCGACGGCTCGTTCTCCTACGACGTCACGATGCTCGGCTACAACTACCGGATGGACGAGCTGCGCGCCGCGATCGGGCTCGTCCAGCTCCGCAAGCTCGATGGCTGGATCGCAAGGCGCACGGCGCTCGCGACGCTGTACCGGGCTCTCCTGGCCGAACACTGCCCGTCGATCCTGATGCCGTTCCGCGACTGGCCGGTCTCGACCCACCATATCCTGCCGGTCGTGCTGCCGCGAGGGCTGCCGCCGCGCCGGGTCGCTGAGGCGCTGCGGGCGCGGCGCATCCAGACCACCAATCACTATCCGCCGGCGCATCTGTTTTCGTGGCACGCGGGCGCGCTGCCCGCGGCGCGGCTGCCAGTGACCGAGGATTTCGCCGCGCGGGAGCTGACCTTGCCGCTGCACCCCGGCCTAAGCGAGCGTGACGTCCGTACCGTCGTCCGCGCACTCGCCGGCATCCTGAACGATGAGGCGGAGTCCTGGCGCCCATGACGGTCGGGACCGGGGCGGAGATCGGCCGCCCGATGCCGGATTTCGTCGCCGTTGCGCGCCTCGCGCTCAAGCGGGCGCTGGACGCGGCGTTCGCCCTCGTGGCGCTCGCCCTGCTTGCGCCGGTTCTCATCGTTGTCGCGCTCGCCATCTGCATCGAGGACGGCTGGCCGATCCTGTTCTTCCAGAGCCGGCTGGGGCGCGACGGCCGGCCGTTCGTGCTGCTGAAGTTCAGGAAATTCCGCAACTGTCCCGATCTCGGGCGCTGCCCGCTCACGCTCCGGGACGATCCGCGCTTCACCCGCGTCGGGCGGTTTCTGGAACGCACCAAGATCGACGAGGTGCCGCAGCTCTGGAACATCCTCAAGGGCGAGATGTCCATCGTCGGACCCCGGCCGGAGACGCCGCATTTCGCCGACTGCTTCGTCGGCCCGCATCGCGAGCTGCTGCGCTACAAGCCCGGCATCTTCGGGCCGAGCCAGGCGGTGTTCAGGAACGAGAGCACGCTGCACGCGGACGATCCGGAACAATACTACCGCGCGGTTCTGTTCCCGCTCAAGGCGCGGCTCGACCTCGCCTACTTTCCGAACGCGCACACGCGGCTCGACGCTATCTGGACGGTGCGATGCTTGCTGGCTGTGCTTGGCCTGTATCTGGTGGCAGAGGGAACCGACATGCTGGAGCAAGTGGAAACCTGCCTTGCACTCCTTGCCGGAGATACGAAACGAATGAGCCGTCAGGGCCGGGTGCGCCGCGCATGACCATCGATTGGCTTGGGCCGGACCGTGCAGCCTGGAGGGAAGCCGACGTGTCGAGCTACGCAGGGATGAGAGTTCTGGTCACGGGCGCGGACGGCTTCATCGGCTCGCATCTGACCGAGGCGCTGGTGCATTGCGGGGCCGAGGTCACGGCGCTCGCCTGCTACAACTCGTTCGACAGTCACGGCTGGCTCGATCACATCGAGGCTCCGGTCAGGGCCGCCCTGACCTGCCGCCGGGGTGACGTTCGCGACGCCGGTTTCGTTCGGCGGCTGATGCAGGACCAGGATGTCGTCTTTCACCTCGCGGCCCTGATCGCGATCCCGCACTCCTATGTCGCGCCGCAGTCCTACGTCGAGACGAACATTTCGGGCACGCTCAACGTGCTGGAAGCGGCGCGCGACCATGGTCTGCAGCGGGTGGTGCATACCTCGACCAGCGAGGTGTACGGCACGGCGCTGTTCATGCCGATCACCGAGTCGCACCCGCTGCGCGGCCAGTCGCCCTATTCCGCCACCAAGATCGGGGCCGACATGATCGCCAAATCGTTCGCCCGCTCGTTCGAGCTTCCCGTCGCCATCCTGCGGCCGTTCAACACCTTCGGTCCGCGCCAGAGCGAGCGCGCCGTCATCCCGTCCCTCATCCGTCAGATGCTCGACCCGCAATGCGAGGCGGTCAGGGTCGGCGAGGCCTCGACGGTGCGCGACTTCACCTTCGTCGAGGATACGGTGGCGGCCTTCCTGGCGCTCGGCCGGTCGTCCAGCATCGACTTCGGCGTGCCGTACAACGCGGGCAGCGGCAAGGCGGTCTCGATCGCCGAATTGATCGACACGCTGGCCGAGCTCACGGACTGCGAGAAGCCGGTCCGGCACGAGACCGGCCGGACCAGGCCCGCGAACTCGGAAGTGAGGGCGCTGCTCGCCGACAGCAGCCTGATCCTCAAGCACGCCGGCTGGCGGCCGCGGACCGATCTGGCGACCGGCCTGGCCCGCACCATTGCCTGGTGGAGCGACCGGCTCGCCGCCGGGCAGGTGCGCAAGGAGACCAGCTTCGCGACCTAACTCGCGCCGGCGCCTTCTGTCCGGTCGCGCGCGACCATGCAGAGGGCGACCGCGAACCAGAAGACCGGCGGCCGGACGATGTTGTTGGTGAGCGCGAACATCGCGACTGCGGTGAGCAGGGCCAGCAGCCCCGCCAGACGCGCTCTGTAGGAAACGGTCCAGGCCGTGGCGAGGAGCCAAAGGAAGCTCCCGGCCGCGAGTAATCCGCCCTGCGTGAACAGGTCGAGCGGCGAGTTATGCGCCTCGAAATCCGGCGTGCCGTTGACCGCCGGATGGTCGCGTCCCTCGGGCACGGCGTCCGTCACCCGGACCACCCGGATCTCGGGCGGGATCGGCAGATGCGGCCCCGGTCCCAGTCCCAGCATGTAGGACTCCATGCCGCGGCCGACCGCCTCGCGCCAGAGCGCCAGCCTCAAATCGGTCTCGTTGGAGGCCTCCTTGCCGCCGTTCTTCATGAGGACCACCGCTATCTGGTCCAGAATCGCCCGCTGCCCACAGCGCCAGCGGGGCGGCGGCGGCGAGCATCGCCGGGATCGCGATGACGGAAAGCCAGGCCAAGGATCTGCGAAGCGATGGCGCCGGTTCGGATCTGCCGAGCCGGAACCGCAGCTTGCACACGAAGTAGAGAGGAATGGAGGCCAGCAGCGCGAAGGTGAACGTATCCGTCTTGGTCAGCCGGCCGACGAGGATCGGCGGGACCATGTAGAACAGAGCGGCCAAACGCTTGCCGGGCCGCGCGGCGGTGTCCGCGAGATGCAGCGAGACCAGCGCGAGCAGCGCACAGAGGAAAGCGAGCTGGTTCGGGTTGTTCGACCAGCCCTGGAAGCGGTCGCCCAGCCACGGATCGACCGCCGGCAGCGTGATCGCGTCCCATCCGGCGGCGAGTTGGGGCAGGAGGCACGCGGCCCCGAGACCCGCGAAGATCTCCGCGGCCCGGCGCAGGCGGCGCTCGGCGCCCGGCTCGACCAGGCTCAGGCAACTGAAGGCGCAGGCGAGCGGGTAGGCCAGCGCGTCGTGCCAGAACAGGGCCGGATCGTGCCTGTCGCCGATGGCGAGGGCCGTCAGTGTCCCCAGGCACTGGGCGATCGCGAACAGCGCCCAGAAGAGCAGCATCCGGCGCAGGGCCGGGGTCAGCTGCGTGTATCGTCCGAGTTCGAGGACGGTCACGAGCACGATCCACAGCGCCAGACAGATCTCGCCCGGCCCGAGCGGCAGCCCCGGCATCCGGAGCTGGGTCGCGGTGGTCAGCAGCAGGCCCGTCGCCATCAGCGCGTCGCGCCCGGACCCGGATGCCGTGCCCTTGAAGGGTCTGGCGCGCGACGCCGCCGGGGGGATTTCGACGAACCCATCCAGCGTGCGCATGCGATCCAAGGCCCCTGCTCCTAGCCGCGCAGGCCCGCCGGGCCGCTCGCCGGGAAGCGTAGGGTGTCGGGTCGCCCGGGGCCATTCGGCCAAAGGGTGTGGGCCGAATGGACCGGGCGAGCGATCAGCCGGACTGGATCTGCGACAAGCGCAGCGAGGGCACGCCCAGGAGGTCGACGCCCTGGCCGGCCGCGCCGAAGGTCAGCATGGTGCCACCGTGACCGTCCGGGGCCTTGTGGGCGGATGCCAGCAGCGCCCGGTCCACGGTCAGGGTGTCGCCCTTGCCGAAGGAGAAGTCCTCGATCGTCAGCAGGCCCGAGCCGGCGTGGTAGACATAGGCGTCCTTCCCCGATCCGCCCGTGACGTCGAGCGAGCCGCTTCCGGCGACGAACAAATTGGCGCCCGAGGCGGCGGAGACGCGATCGGCGCCGTCGCCGCCATAGACCGAAACCGCTTGCGAGCCGAGGAAGCTCACCGCTTGCGTGCCGGTTCCGAAATGGAACGTCTCGGAGGCGATGCCCGCCGTTGCCGAGATGGTGTCCAGCCCGCCATCGGCCGACTGGTGGACGGTGCCGGCCAACAACCCCGTGTAATCCTGCGTGCCGGAGGCGATCACGGGAACGGTCTCGGTCACGCCCGCCCTGTCGGTCGCCGTCATCGCGCTGTCGCTGAGGGTCGCCGGCGGCGGGGCCGGCGGCTGGGTCGGGGGATCCCCGGCCTGCGAGCCGCCATTATGGGCGGCGAAGACCTGCTGCAGATCGGGCACCTGGCTGAGGGCCGTGTCGCCGAGCTGGCTGCCCCAGGCGTAGGCGTAGTCGAACGCGGGCGACGGGATCACCGTTCCCCAGGTTTGCAGGATCTGCTGTTCCTGGGCGGCGGTCGGCAGCGCGTAGCTCGGATAGCCGCCGCCGCCGAAGGCCTGGTAGATCGGGACGATCTGGCTTGCCGCGATGCCCGAAGCCTCCGCCGCCTGCACGGCGGCCGGAATGACGCCGTAGTTCACGCCGCCCGGAAATTGCGGCCGTATCGGATAGGGGTCCAGGCCGAACAGGTCGATGTCCGTGTTGGCCGAGTTGTAGGTGTTCGCGTAGGACGGGTTCTCCGGCGTCCCCAGGTTCATCAGGACCATGAACGTCTGGGCGCCGGGTACGTGGGCGTGAACCCAGTCCGACTCCGCTTTCAGATTGGCCGCCGGGATCTGCGGTCCCCACTGGCCGGTCGGGTCGGGCTCGTCGAACAGATAGAAGCCGAACAGCTTGGGATTGCCGATGAACTGGCTGACCGTGCTCTGAAACGTCGCATCCGCGCCGTTGCCGAGGCCGAGCCAGACCAGTCCCTTGACGCCGGCCGGCAGCTGGTTGAGCGCCCCGACGCTGCTTACGTCGGCGAGATTGAAACCGTCGCCGCCCGGCGCGTACTGGCCGTTCACGACGTTGGAGCCGGGCGCGTAGTGCAGGGCGGTCTGTGGGGCGGACATCGGCTGCTCCGATCGGCCTTCCTGCAAGTGGCGACAGGAAGATTTTTTGCGGAATGGCTCCGGACGCCGGACGCCGGTAGATCCATTCCGGATCTCGCGCAAGGGAAATCGGACGGGCGCTGTCCTGCGGCTCTAGCGGACCACCGCCACCCCGAGCCAGTAGCAGGCCGCGCCCACAGCGGCGGAGGCCGGCAGCGTGACGACCCACGCGACGGCGATGCCGCGCGCGATGCCCCAGCGCACCGCCGAGACCCGCCGGGCCGCGCCCACGCCCATCACCGATCCGGCGACGGTGTGGGTCGTGGACACCGGGATGCCGAGCCAGGTCGCGCCGAACAGGGCCGCCGCCCCGCCGGTCTCGGCGCAGAAGCCCTGCATCGGCGTCAGATGCGTGATGCGCGATCCCATCGTGCGCACGATCCGCCAGCCGCCGCAGAGCGTGCCGAGCGCCATGGCGGCCTGGCAGCTCAGCACCACCCAGAACGGGACATGGAAGGCGCCCGACAGGCGGCCCTGGGAATAGAGCAGCACGGTGATGATGCCCATCGTCTTCTGCGCATCGTTGCCGCCGTGCGCGAGGCTGAGCAGCGCCGACGACAGGAGCTGGAGATGCCGGAAGCGCCGGTCGACGACGAACGGGGTGGAGCGCACCGATAGCCACGAGACCGCCAGCACAAGGCCAAGGGTCAGGAGCGAGCCCATCAGGGGTGACAGCACGATCGCCGCGCCGATGACGCCGAGGCCGCCCCAGATCACGGCCGACACGCCGGCCTTCGCCATCCCGGCCCCGACCAGCCCGCCGACCAGGGCGTGGCTGCTGCTGGACGGAATGCCGAGCCGCCAGGTCAGCACATTCCAGACGATGGCGCCGCCCAACGCGCCGAACACGACCACGGGATCGACGATCGATGTGTCGAGGACGCCGCTGCCCATGGTCTGGGCCACGTGCAGGCCGAACACGGCGAAGGCGATGAAGTTGAAGAAGGCGGCGAACGCGACCGCGGTGGAGGGCCTGAGCACGCGCGTCGAGACGATCGTCGCGATCGAGTTGGCGCTGTCGTGCAGCCCGTTCAGGAAGTCGAACAGCAGGGCGACGGCGATGAGGCCGCCCAGCGCCGGGGCGCTCACTGCGAGGAGGTTCATCGGCCCGGCGCTCCTCAGACCTGCTCGACGACGATCCCGTCGATCACGTTGGTCACGTCCTCGCAGCGGTCCACCACCGCTTCGACCAGGTCGTACACCTTCTCGACCGTGAGCTTGTAGCCCGGCGACCCGCCGCCCGCGAACAGCGAGCGGAGTCCGCGATCCAGCAGCTCGTCCGCCTCCCCCTCGATCTGGCTGACCGCGACCGACATCGCCCCGAGCCTTTCGGCGCTGCGGTCGATCGAGCCGAGCAGCGGCATCGCGTCCCGGATCTCGGTCGAGGCGCGGATGACGCAATCGGCCATGCCCTGCATCTCCGGCGTGAACCCGACGCCGTAGCGCATGATTCGGCGGCCCGTCTCCTTCATCAGGTCGATCGTGTCGTCGAGCGCCGTGATCAGATCGAGGATCTGGGAGCGGTCGAAGGGCGTCACGAACGTGCGATGGATGGCGAGCACGGTCTCGCGGGTGATCCGGTCCGCCTCGTCCTCCAGCCGGTTGATCTCCGCAGCGTTCGCCTGCGCCCGCCCGTCATCCTCCATCAGGGCGCGAAAGGCCTCGGCCGCGGGCACGATCAGCTTGGAATGGGCGCAGAAGCGCTCGACGAAGCGTTCGTCCCGGGGCATCAGCGAACGGAAGAGGCGGAAAGGCATGTTCCCTCGTGGCGATCATGATCGGCCTGACAATCTCGTCTCGGGCGAAGTAGCAGTTTGGCAGCACCGCTGCCGGAGGGATAGGAGGCCTCAATCCGCCGCCCCGTCCTCCCGGGCGAGCCAGTGAACGACGGTGCCGATCTGGAGGTGATCCATCAGCGGCGGGGCGTGGCCGCAGCCGGGAAATTCCACCAGCTTCGCGCGGGGGCCGCGCTCGGTCATCGTCCGCGCGACGTCGCGCGTCAGCAGGTCGGAACGCTCGCCCCGGAGGACGAGCACGGGGCAGCGGATCTGCTCCCATTGCCGCCACATGCTGACATTGTAGAACATCACCGGCCGGAAGGCGTGCCCGATGCCGGGATCGACCAGCAACTCGAACCGGCCCTCCGGGGTGCGCGCGATGCTGTGCCTGGTCAGATGGAACCATTCGGCATCGCTCAGCCCGCCGAACGGCGCCAGGATTTCGCGGAAGTAAGCCTCGGCCGCGTGCAAATCCGTGAACGATTTCGGCATGACCGTGAGATAGGCGCCGAGCCGGCTGAGCGCGTTCCACGGCAGGAACGGCCCGATGTCGTTGATCACCATGCGCCGGATCGGGGCGCGGGCGAGCGCCGCCAGATAGATGCCGGTCAGCCCGCCGAGCGAAGTGCCGATCCAGTCGATCTCGGCGGCCCCGCTGCGGGCCAGCACGGTGGCCATGTCGCTCGCGTATTGCGGCAGCGCGTAGTCCTGCTTGTCGGTCAGCCACTCGCTGCGCCCGCGCCCGGCGAGGTCGGGGCAGATGACGCGGTATCCCCTCTGCACCAGAGCGGCGGCCAGGGCGTCGAAATCGCGGCCCTGGCGCGTCAGGCCATGGACGCAGAGCGCCACCCGCGGCGCGTCCGGATCGCCCCATTCGGTATAGGCGATCCGGTGAAACGCCGAGCGGGACTGGCACGCCACCTGCCCGAACCGCGGCTCGATTGCGCGGCCGGGCGCAATCCTGGCCGAGGGCCGGGGCGTCGTCAGAACGGTCGGCATGCCGTCATGGTCAGGCTTTCATGCGATTCGAGGGAGACTCATAGGCAGGCCTGGGTGCAATGCACAATCCCCATCCGGAATCGTGACCTGGATGGCTCCCGTCGCGGCCCGCTCCAGTGCGGGGGGCTGGACGGGTGGTCTGGACGCGACGCCGAGCACGTTTGCCGCGCGGCGATTTGGTTGCAGAAGGTTTGATTTCGATTGCCGAAACGGGCCGGATAGCTGACTGTGCGCACGCAACCCCTGCATCTGGAGACGACAATCCATGCAAATCGATCGGGTGGTTCGGACCGTGGCGGCGCTGGCCGTCTGGTCGGTGCTCGCGCCGGGACTTCGCGCCCAGACCGTCGGGCCGGATTACCCGATACCGCCGTCCATCGAATACGGCGACCTCTATTCGGACGTCGAACTGGCCTCCATCTTTCCCGACAGCAAGACCTTCCCGGACATGGTGCCGAACGCCTCGCCCTCGGACATCGTGCAGGCCTACGACGTGGCCAAGTCGGCGCCGGGCTTCGATCTGGCGGGTTTTGTCAACCAGTATTTCGCCGGCCCGACCCCGCCCGGGCCGACCGTCGACCCGGCGACGAGCGGCCAGCATCTGCTCGACTACGTCGCGAGCCTCTGGCCCGTGCTGCAACAATCGACGCCCTCGGTGCCGCCGGTACTCGACCTTGCTGCCGCTGCCGTATCCGTATGTCGTTCCCGGCGGCCGGTTCCGCGAGGTCTACTACTGGGATTCCTACTTCACCATGCTCGGACTGGAGGTGGACGGCCAGCACGCGCTCGCGGTCGATATGCTCAAGAACTTCGCCTACGAGATCGACAAATACGGCCACATCCCGAACGGTAACCGCAGCTACTATCTCAGCCGGTCGCAACCGCCGTTCTTCTCGCTCATGGTCGATCTGATCGCGCTGCGCGATGGCGTCGGAACCTACGTGACGTACCTCCCGGAACTGCGGGCGGAATACGATTACTGGATGCAGGGCGAGAATGACGTCCTGCCCGGCCGAGCGAAGCGCAACGTCGTGCGGCTGCTGGATGGAAGCGTGCTCAATCGCTACTGGGACGAGCGCGCCGCCCCCAGGGACGAATCGTACAAGGAGGATGTGCAGACCGCGTCGCAGTCGTCCCGCCCGGCCGGTCAGGTCTGGCGCAACCTGCGCGCCGCCGCCGAGTCGGGATGGGACTTCAGCTCACGCTGGCTCGCGGACGACAAGACGTTGGGCACGATCCAGACGCTCGGCCTGCTGCCGCCCGATCTCAACAGCCTGCTCGTGCATCTCGAGACGACGCTCTCGGTCGCGTACCGGCTGCAGGGCGACACAGAGCAGGCGGCGGCGTATGCGGAGCGCGCGGAAAAGCGGACCGACGCGATCCGGCGCGTGATGTGGGACCAGGATGACGGCGTGTTTACCGACTATCTCTGGCGCCAGGGCAAGACCACGCGAAAGGTCACGGCCGCGACGGTGGTGCCGTTATTTCTGGACGTGGCCTCCGAGGACGAGGCCGAGGCCGTCGTGAAGACGGTCGGCGGCGAGCTGCTGCAGGTCGGGGGCCTGGCCACGACCCTGGTGAACAGCGGCCAGCAATGGGATGCTCCGAACGGCTGGGCGCCGCTGCAATGGATGGCGGTGGTCGGCTCGCTGCACTACCACTATCCCGCGCTCGCGCACGAGATCGCGACGCGGTGGGTGTCGAAGAACATCGCCGGCTACCAGCAGGCGGCAAAGCTCGTCGAGAAGTACAATGTCACGACGACCGGCGGCGACGAGGGCGGCGGCGGCGAGTACGCGACGCAGATCGGCTTCGGCTGGACCAATGGCGTGCTGCTGGCGATGACATGGCTCTATCCCGACCTCAAGGCAGCCGCCGAAGCCGCGACGCCCGATGCGCAGATGAGCTCCGCGCAGTAGAGCGTCGCCGGCCGGTTCCACGCGCGCCGCCTCCGGCGAGGGCTTCGCCGGAGGATTGCCGCCCTGGGCCGTGCGAATCCTGGGCCGTGCGAATCCTGGGCCGTGCGAATCCTGGGCCGTGCGAATCCTGGGCCGTGCGAATAGTGCCAATGTCGCGGATTGATCGATCTTCCCGCTCCGCCGCATTCTGGTTTTCACGGGCGCAGCGCCCGGAAAGGCCAAGGGAGGACGAGCGGTGGAGGGACAGAAGGATTTCCGCAGCAGGGACCGGCAAATCCCGGCGCAGCCGGAGTTCATAGCGCGAGATCGCTCCGCGCATCCGCCGGCCTTCACCCCGGAATACAAGACGACGTATCTGCGCTCTCCCAGGCGGGCGCTGCTGTCCTTGCAGAACTCGCTGTCCGAGATCACGGGGCCGCTCTTCGGCCAGGGCGAGCTTGGTCCGCTCGATAACGATCTCATTCTGAACTACGCCAAGGATCAGGAGCCGATCGGCCCGCGCATCATCGTCCACGGGCAGGTGCTGGACGGGAACGGCAGGGGCATCCCGAACACGCTCGTTGAGTTTTGGCAAGCGAACGCGGGCGGCCGGTACCGGCACAGGAACGATACCTACGTCGCCCCGATCGACCCCAATTTCGGCGGCTGCGGCCGGACGATCACCGACGAGAACGGGTACTGACTATTTCCGGACCATCAAACCCGGCCCGTATCCGTGGCGCAATTACGCCAGCAGCTGGCGGCCGGCGCATATCCACTTTTCGGTCTTCGGCTCGGGGTTCGCCCAGCGTTTGATCACGCAGCTCTATTTCGAGGGCGACCCGTTGATCCCGCTCGATCCGATGATTCGCGGCATCCCGGACGAACGCGGGCGCGAGAGTCTGGTGGCGCTGCTCGACATGAAAGCACAGGTGCAGCTCGACACCCTGGCTTACCGCTGGAATGTCGTGCTGCGCGGCAGCCGCCAGACTCTGTTCGAGAACAAGCTGCAGGGAAACTGAGCCATGAAGACGCAAACCCTCGATTACCTGCCCGAGTTCGCCGTCGCAGACGGCCGGTCCGTACGTGCATATCGGCCTCATCCCGCACCAGGCCGGCTTCGACATCTACGAAAACAATTTCAGCAACAACCTGACCTCGGAGGGAACGAAGGGCGAGCGTATCCGGATCGAGGGTCGCGTCATCGACGGCGGGGGAACGCCGGTGCGGGACGTATTGGTCGAGATCTGGCAGGCCAACGCGGCAGGACGCTACAACCATCCGATGGACCGGCAGGAAGGCAAGGAGATCGACGAGACCTTCCGGGGCTGGGGCCGCACCGGCGGCGACTTCAAGACGGGCACTTACACGTTCGAGACGATCAAGCCGGGGCCGGTGGCCGGGCGGGCCGGGCGCGGCGTTATGGCGCCGCACATCAACTTCTGGATCGTCGCGCGCGGCATCAATATCGGGCTGAACACGAGGATGTATTTCTCGGACGAGGCCGAGGCGAACGCGAACGACCCCGTGCTGCGCATGATGCAGCACGACGATCGGGCGCGCACCCTGATCGCGCAGCGGTCCTTGCGCGACGGCGCGGCGGTCTACACTTTCGACATCCATCTGCAAGGCGAGAACGAGACGGTCTTCCTCGACGTGTGACGGCCGGAGCCGGGGCATCCGTGCTGGCGGGCTGTCACCCCTTCTTCACACGACGGCGCGGCGGGCGCTGTTGCCGCACCCGCCGTTTCGACCGGAGGCTTGACCGATGCGACGCCTCGCTGCTGCCCTGCTTGCAACCGCCGCCTTGATCGGCCACGCCCAGGCGCAGAACAAGCCGCACAACGTCGTGTTGTTCGTGTCGGACGGGCTGCGGCCGGCGCTCGTGACCGAGTCCACCGCCCCGAACATGACGGCGCTGATGCGTCGCGGCGTGCGGTTCGGCAACACGCACTCGCTGTTTCCCACCTTCACGACCGCGAATGCCTCGACCATGGCGACCGGCCACTATCTCGGCGACACGGGCGACTTCTCGAACACGATCTACACCGCCTTTCCGGTGCCCGGCGCGGGCGACAGCCCGACGCCGTTTCTCGAGAACGACGCCGTGCTCGGCGACATGGACGAGCATTTCAGCGGCAACTATCTCAACGAGGCGACGATCCTGAAGCTCGCGCGCGATGCCGGCTTCTCGACCGCGAGCGTGGGCAAGCTCGGCCCCACCCTGATCTTCGATCCGACCGAGCGGTCGGGCGAACAGACGGTCATCGTCGACGACAGCACCGGCCGCGCCCGCGGCATCCCGCTCTCGGCCGAGATGAGGCAGCGCCTGGGCGCGGCCGAACTCGGCGAACAGGCCCCGGCGCGCGGCGCGAACGGCCAGTCGGGCGATTTCCGCACCCCCGGCACGACGGTCGCCAATGTCGGGCAGCAGAACTGGTTCGCGGACGTCGCGACGAAAGCGATCCTGCCGATGTTCCGCGAGCGCGGGAAGCCGTTCGCGCTCGTGTTCTGGTCGCGCGATCCGGACGGCTCGCAGCACAATGAGGGCGACAGTCTTGGACGGCTGGTGCCGGGCATCAACGGACCGACGTCGCTCGCCGGCATCAGGAACGCCGACGACGATCTCGGCAAGTTGGAGGCGGCGCTGAAGCAGCAAGGGTTGGATGCGGATACCGACATCCTCCTGACCTCGGACCACGGCTTCTCGACGATCTCGAAGGAGAGCGCGACCAGCTTCGCGGCGTCCCAGAGCTACAGGAAGGTAACCCCGCACGATTTGCCAATGGGCTTCGTCGCGATCGATCTCGCGCACGCGCTCGGCAAGACGCTGTTCGACCCCGACGACAAGGGCGCGGTGGTCGCCGACGGCACTTATCCCTCGAAGGGAAACGGCCTCATCGGCGGTACGCCGGGTGACCCCGAGATCGTCGTCGCCACCAACGGCGGCAGCGACCTCATCTACATCCCAGGCGGCGACAAGACGATTGCGCGCGAAATCGTGCGTGCGCTGGCGGCGGAGGACTACACGTCGGGCCTGTTCGTGCAGTCAAGGCTCGGGCCGATCCCCGGCACCCTGCCCCTGTCCGATGTCGGCCTGGAAGGCACCGCGATCACGCCCATGCCCGCGATCGTCGTCAATTTCCGCACCTTCTCGACCGGCTGCGCCGATCCGACCGGATGCGGCGTCGAGGTCGCCGATACGGTGCTGCAGCAAGGGCAGGGGATGCACGGCAGCTTCAGCCGCGCCGACACCCGCAACATCATGGGGGCCGCCGGCCCGGATTTCCGCACCGGCTTCACGGACACGCTGCCGGCCAGCAACGCCGATCTCGGCCGCACCATCGCTCACCTGCTCGGGCTGAAGGCGAACGGTCACGGCACGCTGATCGGCCGCGTGCTGACCGAAGTGATGCCGAACGGCGCGACGCCTCAGGCGGAGGCGCACACCGCCCGATCCGAGCCGGACGAGGCCGGGCGGATGACGGTGCTGAACTACCAGACGGTGGGCGACACCCGCTATTTCGATGCGGCGGGCTATCCCGGCCGGACGCTCGGCCTTCGTCCCTGAGCTTACCTCCGGCTACCGCCGGTTCCGCCCGCCGATGCGTCGCCCGTGGAGCTTTGTGGGCCGGGCTCGCCCGGCGTGATCGAGGGCGGCAGGGCGCTGTCCCGGATCGTGGAGTGCTCGAGCTTGGCCTCGGTGGGTTTCGGCTTCTTCGTGTTGCCGGGGATGATGACGGGCTCGTCGTCGGCTTCGGGATGGGCGTTCTCGTCCGGCACGGCGGAGTCTCCTCAAGTGCTGTCTCTTCCGGGGCTTGTCTCTGAACGGCGGCGCGGCGAGAAGTCTGCCGCGTCCCGCATTTAGGCGCGAACCACCCTGGAGACGACCGATGCCGGATTGCTACGCGATCGGCCCTGAACTGCTCCGCTACGCGGCCGACCCCGCGACCGCGACCTTGACCCCCTCGCAATCCGTCCCTCTCCCGGGCAACGGCCAGTATGCCGTGCCGCATCCGGCCGGCAATCGTCTCTATGTGGCGGCGGGCAAACCGCCGCAGCCGACCAGCGTGCTGGCCTTCGCGATCGACCCGGTGTCGGGCGCGCTGCGGCCGCATGGCGACGCCGTGCCGCTGCCGGCGCGGGCGATCCATCTGGAGATCGATCCGGCCGGGCGTCACCTGTTCGTGTCGCTGCTCGATCCCGGCACCATCATGGTGCTGCGGCTGCGGGACGACGGAACGATCGCCGCGCCCGTGCCGCAGGCCGCCGAGCCGCGCCCCGGCGTGTTCCTGCACCAGGCCCGCGTCACCCCGACGGGCACATCGCTGATCGCCTGCGCCCGGGGCAACGATCCGACCCCGAGCACGAAGGAGGATCTCGGCGCGATCGCGCGCTTCGCCATTGCCGACGGCGTGCTGAGCGAGGCGCAGCGTCTCGCCACGCCGCAAGGCGTCGGCCCCCGCCATCTCGATTTCAGCCCGGACGGCAGCCGCGCCTATGTCGCCGTCGAGCGCGGCAACACGCTCCGCGTCCTGGCGCTCACCGGCGACGTTCTCGGCTCCGAGCCGCTGTTCGTCGCGACGACCCTTGCGGACCCCGGCCGGCCCGCCGCCGGCCAGCGCGCGGGCGCGGTCCACGTCCATCCCTCCGGCCGGTTCGTGTACGTGAGCAATCGCGGCCAACTCGACGCCGACGCGAGCGGGGGGCAGGTTTTCGGCGGTGGCGAGAACAGCATCGCCGTGTTTGCGCTCGACCCGTCGAGCGGACGCCCGGAGCTGATCCAGCACGCGCCCGTCCACGGGCTGGAACCGCGCAGCTTCGCGATCGACCCGTCGGGCCGCATGCTGGTCGCCGCGAACCAATATCCGCGACCGGACCTGCCTGCGAGCCTCGACGTGTTCGCGATCGCGGAGGACGGCCGGCTCGGCCACAAGCGGGCCATTTCGCTGCAAACGGGCGGCCTGGTGTGGGTCGGCTTCGCGCCGCATTCGTCTGAGGCCGCAGGCCGGCCGTGAACTCCGCCGTTCGGATTGCGCTCGCCCTGCTGGCCGGAGGCTGCGCGATCCGCGACGGCGAGACCGCCCGGCGGGCGCAGGCCGCGTTGCTCGGCTACTCCTCGGTCGAGCTGCAATCATGTCTCGGCGCCCCCGATCAGCGCTCCGCGATCGGCGACACGCAGATCCTGAGCTACTACGCGACCTCCACGGGAGGCGGTGGTGTCAACGTCACGCTGCCGGTCATCGGGGGCGGCCTCAGCGTCTCGGGCGGGGGCTATTGCCACGCGACCGTCCGGCTCGACCACGACCGCGTGACGCGCATCCGCTACTCGGGCGAGACGGACGCGACGTTCTCTCCAGACGCCTATTGCGCCCCGATCGTCCGCGAGTGCCTGGCCCATCCGGAACCCCGGCTCGGATGGGTCGGCAACACCCACACGCCCGCTAGCAGATAGGCGGCGCCGCCGAGCGCCGTGATCCAGAAGCTGGTCGGCCAGTCCGTCCACCACGCGAGCGCGAGGCCGGCCCAGGCCTGCGCGAGCGCGAGCGCGACCGAGAGCGCGAGGCCGGAGCCGAGCCTCGTCGTGAGACGCTGGGCCGTGGCCGCCGGTCCGACCATGAGCGCGAACACGAGCAGGACGCCGACGATCTGCGCCGAGGCGGCGGTCGCGAGCGCGACCAGCGCCAGGAACAGCGTGCCGACGCGGCGCACATCCACGCCGCGCGCCTCGGCCAGTTCCGGCTGCAGGCTCGCGAACAGCAGCGGCCGGGCGATGGCGGCGAGTTCCCCCAGCGTGACGAAGCCGAGGCCCGCCAGCGTCCAGACCGTGCCGGGATCGACCCCGAGCACGTTGCCGAACAGAAGCGCGGTCGCCTGAGTCGCGAACGCCGTGAAGAAGTGCAGGAACAACAGGCCGAGGCCGAGCGAGCAGGCCAGCACGAGGCCGATCGCGACGTCGCGCCCGGCCAGCTTCTCGCCGAGCAGCCCCATCCCGACCGCCGCCGCGAGGGTCAGCAGCACGAGGCCCCAGAGCGGCGGCAGGCCGATCAGCACCGCCCCGGTCGCGCCGGTGAAGCCCACATGCGCGAGGGCGTGTCCGGCGAAGACCTGCCCGCGCAGCACCAGGAAGTAGCCGGACAGCGCCGCCATCACCGCGACGACCCCGGCGGCGGCGAAGGCGTTCTGCATGAAGGCGTAGGCGAACATCAGCAGCAGCCCTCGTTCGGGTGAGGGTTGCGCTCGATCTCCGTGCCGCCGGACATGACGAAGATGCGGCCCCCGACATGCAGCACCTCGATCGGCGTGCCGTAGAGCCGCGACAGCACCGGCCCGGTGATGACGTCCTGCACGGTGCCGAGCGCCGCCTGGCCACGCCCGAGATAGAGCACCCGGTCCAGGGCGTGCAGCAGCGGGTTGAGTTCGTGGGCGCTGAACAGCACGGCGATGCCGAGGCTCCGTTGCAGCGCGCGCACCAGCGCCACGATGTCCTGCTGGCGGTGCGGATCGAGGCTGATGAGCGGCTCGTCGAGGAGCATGAGCTTCGGCCGCCCGAGCAACGCCTGGGCGAGCAGCAGACGCTGCCGCTCGCCGCCCGAGAGTTCGGGAAGCGGACGGCGGGCGAGGGCGGTCGCGCCGACCTGGTCGAGCGCCCAGTCGACTTCGCGCCGCTCCGCGCGGCTCGGCGCTGGCAAGCCCCAGCGATGCCCGCCGGCGGAAGCGGCGACGAAATCACGTCCGCTGAGGCGCAGCGCGGCCGTGTTGCGCGTCTGCGGCATGTAGCCGATCGCCGGATTGCCGCGCGCGGGCGCGGCGCCGAGCACCCGGATCGTGCCCGCGACCGGCTGCACGAGGCCGAGGATCGCGCGCATCAGCGTCGTCTTGCCCGCGCCGTTCGCGCCCAGCACGCCGATGAACTCGCGCTCCCGGATGCCGAACGCGACATCGCGAAGGATCGTCCGGCCGCCGAGTGCCAGGGAGACGCCGTCGAATGCGACCGCCGTCATCGGGACGACGGCTCGGAGAGGGCGCGCTGGACGGCGTCGAGCTGATCCAGCATCCAGGCTTGGTAGGTCTTGCCCGCCGGCTCGGTCTCGGTGACGCCGACCACGGGCACGCCGGATGCCTTCGCGATGCCGAGCAGGCGTTGCGCGGCCGGATCGGTCGCCTGACTGTTGAACAGCAGCAGCCTGACCCGGCGTTGCCGCAGATCGGCCTCGAAGGCGGCGATGTCGGACGCGCCCGGCTCGGTGCCGTTCATCACCGCGCGCTGAAACGCCTCGTTGCGCATCTTCAGACCGAGTGCGGACGCCATGTAGCCGAACACCGGCTCCGTCGCCGTGACCGGGGTTCCCGAGTACCGGGAGCGCATCGCCGCGATCCTTTCCCGGAGCGGTTCGAGGGACTCCAGGAACCGCGTCAGCCGCTCGCCAAAGTCGGCTGCGTCCGCCGGGTCGGCGGCGGCGAGATCCCCGGACAGCGCGCGCGCCAGAGCCGGCATGGTCGCGGGATGGTACCAGAGATGCGGATTGTCGCCCGCCGTCTTGCCGACGAGATCAGCGACGACGATCGTTGTCCGGTTGCTCGACGGGGTGGCGGCGAGCAGCCTGGCCGCCCAGGGATCGTAGGCCGCGCCGTTGATCACCACGATGCGGGCCATGGCCATTTCGCGCGCGACCGACGGGCTGGCCTCGAACAGATGCGGATCCTGATCGGGGCTGCTGAGCACGCTCGCGACCGTCGCGTGCGGACCCGCGAGCTGGTGGGCGACATCGCCGTAGACATTCTCGGCCGCGAGCACGGAAAGCGGGGCGGCGCTCGGCCTGCCGGGAGAGGCCAGCGCGCACATGATCGCCACCCCGAGCAGAGGGAAGAAGCGGTGCTGCAACGGGAGGCTCCGGAACGCGAAAGGTTACGGTATAACGTAGGCCCTGGCCTGTCCACGCCGGATGGGCGGCTTCTCCCTTCCGTTCGGACGCGGCGGGACTATCTGCGGGGTATGACCTCCATGCGAACCGTCCCCCGCGCCGCTCTCGTGACCGGGGCGACCAGCGGCATCGGCGAAGCCTTCGCGCGTGCGTTGCCCGCCGCGACCGCGCTGCTGCTGGCCGGGCGCGACGAGGCCGCCCTCGGCCGGCTCGCAAGCGAGCTCGGGGCCGGGCGCTTGGTCGAGACGCTGGGCGGCGATCTCGCGACCGATGCGGGCCTCGACGCCCTGTCCGCGGCGGCGGAGCGGTTCGGCATCGATCTGCTGGTCTGCAATGCCGGCCTCGGCCCGTTCGGCGACTTCCTGGAAGCGCCGGAAGACACGCTCAGGCAGACGGTCTCGGTCAACGTGATGGCGCCGCTCGTGCTCCTGCGGCGGCTGCTGCCCGGCATGCTGGCGCGCGCGGACAAGGCAGGCCGGCGCGCGGGGCTGATCGTGGTGTCGAGCGGCGCGGCCTTTCTGCCGATCCCGCGATTCGCGGCCTACGCGGCCAGCAAGGCGTTCGATCTGTCGCTGACCGAGGCGCTCGCGGCCGAACTGGCCGGACGCCGCATCGACGTGCTCGCGCTCTGCCCGACGGCGACCCGCAGCCGGTTCGGCGAACGCGCGGGCTTCGGCGGCAACTTCCCAGGCGCGCAGCATCCCGATCATGTCGCCCGGAGCGCGCTCGCGGCGCTGGGACGGCAGAGGACGCTCGTGCTCGGCCCGGTCAGCGGCGCGGTATTCTCCGCGCCCGCCCTCGTGCGCGCCGCCGCCGCCCAGGCGCTGCAAGCGGTATTGCCGCGGGGAGTGGGAGGCTAGTCGAAGCAGTACGGCCGAGTGTCGCACTCGGCCCGCAGGTCTTGCGGACCGACCGAGCAACTCGGCTTCGGAGACGTCCGGACGCACGACCGCAAATGCCCTTCGCTGCGCAAAGCGCGCGCACGGCGTCGGCCAAGCACGCGTCGTCCGTTCCGAACAACTTGGAATTCATGGCAACCGCACGGGCGGTCCGATCCTTGGCTGGGATCATCCTTCGGTCGGCAACGATCAGCTGATGGCGACATGCACGGCGCTGACGAACGTGGTGGGCAATTGCATCGCCACCTTCATCATCGCGAAGTGGGAGCGCGCATTCACGCCCGGCAAGCTCGATCTGTATCTCGCCGAGCAGGCCGCAGGCCGCATCGAACCGTCGGGCGCGGAGGTGATCGCCGCCGGCCCGGGCCACGAGCTGAGGCACTAGACTAGCGCAATCCGAACCGGTCCGTGACCGCCGTGAAGTCCGGAGCCGTCTCGTGGCGCGACGATGGGAGCGTGCGGTCGGCGGGGCGCACGATCTGGCAGGTGACGAGGCCTGACGAGGCCGCCGCGTCCAGCTCGGCCTCCGCGTCCGACAGGAACAGCACGGCATCCGGCGCGACCCCGAGCCTGCGGGCGATCGACGCGTAGCTCGCCGCCTCGCGCTTGCCGCCGGTCGCCGTGTCGAAGAACTCCGCGAACAATCCGGTCAGGTCGCCTTCCGGCGCATGGCCGAGCAGCAGGCGCTGCGCTCCGACCGAGCCGGACGAGTAGACCGCGAGCCGGACGCCCTCGCCGTGCCAGTGCCGCAGCGCCGGGACCACGTCGGGATAGAGTTCGGTCTGCAACGCGCCTGCCTGGTAGCCGTCCCGCCAGATCAGGCCCTGGATCGTCTTCAGGGGCGTGACCTTGGCGTCCTCCTCCATCCAGCCGAGCAGCGCGTCGAGCGGCGCCCGCCCGGGGGCGAGCCGTTCGGTCTCGGCCAGCGCCGCCGCCACCTCCGCCTCGTCCCGGTGCGTGGCGATGAACACCGTCAGATGCGTGCGGGCATAAGGGAACAGAATCTGATGCACGAAGGCGATCGGCGTCGTGGTGCCTTCGAGATCCGTCACGATGCAGGAAGGGCGGGTGCGCATCGTGTCAGTTCGCCGGGAACCGCTGGCTGATCGTGTCGCCGGTGAAATTGGCGACCCAGCCCGACTGATCGCTGAACACCCGCAGCGCCGTGAAGAACGGCGCCGGTCCGGCGTCGAACCAGTGTCGGGTTCCGGCCGGCACGCTGATGAGGTCGCCCTGCTGGCAATGCGCGTCATAGACCCGGCCATCGACGTGCATGATGAAATTGCCGGCGCCATGCACGAAGAACCGCACCTCGTCCTCGGTGTGGATGTGTTCGTTCAGGAATTTCTGCCTGAGCGCGCCGGCCTGCGGATGGTCCAGCGTGAGCTTGATCACGTCCGCCGAGCCGGCCCCGGTTTCGCCCATCAGCGTGTCGAGATAAGGACGATACGCTTCGAGAATGACATCCGGCGAGTCGGCCGGATCGAGCGTGACCGGGCTCTCCCAGCGCTCGAAGCGCACACCGACCCGCCCGAGAGCCGCGGCGATCTCGGCCGGGTTTTCCGTGCGGAGCTCCGGCTGTCCTGGCTTATCGTCGGCGAAGATCGTGAGGCGGCTCATGTCCCTAATCTCCTTCTCTCGAGCGCGCAGGCCAGCAGGAACTCGATTCCCTCCAGCCGGGCCAGCGCCTTCGGCATGTCCGGACCCCAGACATAGACGCCGTGGCCCCGGATCAGATAGCCGGGCGCCGCCCCGTCCTTCAGGGCCGGTTCCAGCGTGTCCGCGAGCCGCGCGATAATCTGGTCATTGTCGACGACAGGCAACTTCAGGGCGGCCTCATGCGTCGTCTGCCCCGCGAACGCCTTCTGCAACTCGTAGCCGGAAAATACCAATGCATCCTCGTGCGGCAACGACATCGACAGAACGGTTGCGGGAATGGAATGGCCGTGCAGGACCGCGCCCGCTTCGGGAAACAGCCGATAGATCTGGCAGTGAAGCAGCGTCTCCGCGCTCGGGCGTGCGCCGGGCGTCAGCGAGTGCCCCGCGCCATCGACCCGCATCACGCCGGACGGGGTCAGGAACCCCTTGTGTCCGCCGCTCATGGTGATCGCGATGTCGCCATCGGCGAGGCGGAGGCTGATATTGCCCGCCGTCGCGGGCACCCAGCCTCGGTCGTCCATCCGCCGTCCGGCGGCGACGATGGCCTCGATCGCCGCCTCCGGAACGCTCGCCCGCGCGGTTTCAGCCGTGGCGGACGGTCTCGGGCGTCTTGACCGGAGGCGGCGTCACGGCGGGGGCGGACAGCGTGCTCGCCGGCCGGTCGGCCGAGGCTTCCATCGAGGCGTCGGTGTCGTCGGCCATGTTCTTCTTGAAGGCTTTGATCCCCTTCGCGAAGTCGCCCATCAGATTGCTGACCTTGCCGCTGCCGAACAGCAGCAGCACGACCAGGAGCACCACCATCCAGTGCCAAAGGCTGAACGTACCCATTGTTCCTCCATCCGGGCTGTCTGGATGCCCGGCAGATCCACGCCGCGTTCTGGCCGGAAGGACCGCGTCCGCGCCTGACGCCCAGATGGCGCGGACGGGAGGAAAAGGCAAGCGTCCGACCGGCGCGGTCCTGCGTTGGCTTGTCACGAGTGGAACAAAGCGCCAGGGTCCAAATCCCCGCGCGACAGAAGGAGAGTAGAGGATGGCGCGAGCCACGACCACACGCGGCGCCAGGCAGCCCGCCGCCGCGAAAACACCCGCCCGGCGTGGAGCCGGTACAACCGCCGGCAAGACGGCGTCCGCGCCGAGGTCCGGCGCGGCGTCGAGGGCCAGCGCCGGCCCGAAGCTCAGCAAGGAGGAACTGCGCGTCCAGGTCGAGAAGCTGGAGCGCACGGTCGCGAGCCTGCGGGCCAAGAACCGCGAGCTGAAGCGCGCTTCGGGCGCCGATGCCGGCCGCGCGGAGGAGCTGGAGCGGACGGTCGCCCGGCTGGAGCGCAGGCTCAACGCGCAGGAGCCGCAGGGCGAGGCGCCGGCCCGCCGGGGCGGGCGGCGGCGGAAATCGGCCGAGATCGATCCCGGCGATGCGGTTCCTCCCGGCGTCGCGGTCGAGGAGCCGGAAGAGCCGTCGGAAGAGGATCGCCGCGTGCTCGATCATCTGAACGAGACGCTCGCGCCGGAGTAGAGGCCGCCCGTCGCCAGGCCCTGCCCCTCTCCCGCGCGCGGGAGAGGCCTGGCCCGGCTGACGCTAGATCCCGACGACGCGCCCGAGGCGGGCGATCCAGGCGTCCTGCGCGTTCTGCACCCAATCCTCGTACGCGAGGTGGCCGTAGCCGCGCAGGCCCCAGCGCGCGCCCTTGGAGTTTTGCAGCCAGAACCCGGCGTGGTCGTAGCCGACGATGACGAAGGCGTGGCTGCCGAGCATGTGCGGCGATCGGGGGATGCGGCCGGTGCGCCTCACCTTGCGCCATCCCATGTGGACCCGCGCCGTCGCGTAGACGATCCCCGACGCGGCGACCGCCGCCCGCATGGCGCCGAGATCGGCCTCGTTGACGCGCTCATACGCGAGCAGCGGGCGCCGCCTTGCGTCCCGCCGCCGGCGTTCGGTCAGAAGCTGGTCCAAATGGTCGGGCTTGTAGGGCCAGAGACTGGCCGCGCACACGCCCTGCTTGTGCCATCCCTTTAGCGCGCCCCGGGCGCTCGACCCGGCGTAGTCCAGGCCGGTCCACTCGTCATAGCGCTTGGCCATTTTGTACAGCATGCGGGCGCTGACCGGCGCATGCATCCGGCGCGGCGCATGCCGGTGCAGCAGGTAGTGAACGACCGCGGCGAGGCCGAATCCCGTGCAGGCATGCTCGTCGCCCTGGTCCATGACCGGCAAGCGGCATGAAGCGTAGCGCGCCAGCGGGACATGCGCGGGAACAAGATGGGGCGCGGCGTCGAAACACTTGTCACGCGCGTCCGGCCTGTCGGGAAGCGCGTGATGCGTGGCGCCGTCCCGCTTGGGCGACTCAACCAAAGGTTGAACGTCTCCGCATGTGACCGGGCTCACCGAACGATCGTGAAACTATCGTTCCTATACCACACACTCGTTTCACGGAGTATAGATTTCACCGATGAGCCCGCCGTCCATCTCGCTCTGTCAGCAATGCGGGACGCTCAATCCCGAGGGCTATGCGCATTGCGACGGCTGCGGCGCGGCGCTCGGCCGTGCCTGCCCCGCCTGCCTGTCGCCGAACCGGGCGGCGGCGCGGTTCTGCGGCGTTTGCGGCGAGCCGCTTTCGGTGCAGGCGCGCAACGCGCGGGCCAGCGCGGCCGAGCCGTCCGAAGCGCGGCGCCGGGAGAGCGCGCCGGGCGCGGGCGGCCCCGGCCACGCGGTTGCCCATCGCCCGCCCGAACTGATGGGCGGCCAGCGCAAGCTGGTCACGGTGATGTTCGCCGACATTCGCGGTTCGATGGCGCTCATCTCGGACTGCGATCCCGAAACCGCGATCACCTGGCTCGATCCCGCGCTCGAGGCGATGATCGCCGGCGTGCATCGCTACGGCGGCACGGTCAATCGCATCCAGGGCGACGGCATCATGGGCCTGTTCGGCGCGCCCGTGGCGCACGAGGATCATGCGGCGCGCGCGTGCCTCGCCGCCTGCGCCATCCTGGACGCGATCTCGGCGCTCGGCGACGAGCGGTTGCAGGTCCGGATCGGCATCGATTCCGGTCAGGTGCTGGTGCGTCCGACGGAAAACGATCTCGCGATCGACTACGACGCGGTCGGCGCGACCGCGCATACGGCGAGCCGGCTCGAAACCATGGCGGAACCCGGCACGGCCTATGTGTCGGCCAGCACCTTCCGGTTGGCGCAAGGCGCGGTCGAGGCCCGTTCGCTGGGCGCGCTCGCGATTCGCGGCACGACGCGGCCGCTCGAAGTGTTTCAGTTGCTCGGACCGATCGAAGCCGCCGATCGCTGGCAGATCAGGGCGACGTCGCACGCGCTGTCGGGGTTCGCCGGCCGGGAGATCGAGATGACCGCGCTCGCCCGCGCCTGGCGCCGCGCTGGCGAGGGGCGGGGACAGGTGGTCGGCGTCAGCGGCGATCCCGGGGCGGGCAAGTCGCGGCTCGTGCATGAGTTCACGGCGACGCTCGAGGATGCGGAGATCGTGCGCGCCGCCGCGACCCCGCACGATCTGCGAACGCCGTTCATGCTCGTCGCGTGCCTCGTTCGCGCGCTGCTCGGCATCGTGGACCGGCACGACCGGGCCGAGTCGGAAGCGCGGCTGACCGCCATGAGCCAGCGCGTGCAGTGGTCGGACCATCTCGGTAACGCGCCGATCCGCTGGCTGCTCGAATACCCGGTGGACGTGCCCGAGTGGGGTCGCTTCGACCCATCCGAACGGCGCAAGCGGGCTTCCCGCGCCGTGCGCGACCTGGTGCTTGCGCGAGAGAGCCGCAAACGGCTCGTGCTGGTGCTCGAGGACATCCACTGGATCGATCCGGAAAGCCATGAGGCGCTCGACACGCTGGTCGATTCGCTCGGCCTTTCGCGCGTGCTCGTGCTGGCCACGTTCCGGCCGGAGATCCAGCCGAACTGGGGGCGGCACAGTTACTACACGCTGCTCAATGTGCCGCCGCTCGACGATTCGGACGCCGAGACGCTCATCAAGCAGCTCATCGGCGACGACGCGGAGCTCGGCTTTCTCTCCCGCCTGCTCATCGAGCGCACCGGCGGCGTGCCGCTGTTCATCGAGGAAATGGCTCGCCTGCTCGTGGAGAAGGGCGTCGTGGAGAGCGGCTTGCGCGGCTACCGGCTGCAGGCGCGGCTGAACGAGATACAATTGCCGGAAACCATCCAGGGCGTGCTCGCCGAGCGCATGGACGGTCTGCCGCCCGGCAGCCGGTCCCTGCTGCAGGTCGCCTCCGTCATCGGCGCCTCGGTCCCGCGCGATCTGCTGCAGAGGGTGGCCTCCCGCGCCGATGAGCTGCTGGAGGAACAGATCGGCCAGCTCAAGGCGGGCGAGTTCCTGCAAGAAGCGAAGCAGGCCGACGGCATCGTGCTGAAGTTCAAGCACGCTCTCACGCACGCCGTTTCGTACGAGGCGATCCCGATCTCGCGCCGGCGGCCGCTGCACGAGACCGTGTGCCGCGCCATCGAGGAGCGCTACGCCGACCGCATCGGCGAGTGGACCGAGCGGCTGGCCGAGCACGCGCTGAAGGCCGAGGCGTTTCCGAAGGCGGTCGGATACCTCTATCTCTCGGGCAACCGGGCGAACGATCGCGGGCTGCACCACGCGGCGATCGACTGCTTCGAGAAGGCGCTCGCGGCGCTCGACAACGTGCTGCCCGAACAGATCGATCAACGCCGGTTGATCGAGATCCATCTCGGCCTGCGGGTGGCGCTGGCGGCCACGGCCGACATGCATCGCATGATGGACTGCCTGAACCGGGCCGAGGCGCTGGCGCGCGCCGCCGGGGATACCCGCCTGCTTGCGATCGCCCGCATCGGCCAGGCGAATATCGGGGCGCTGCTGGGTCAGATGCAGGAAGCGGAACAGGCCGGAAGGCATGGCCGCGAACTGGCGCGGGAACTCTCCGATCCCGTGCTCACCTTGGGCGCTGATTTCGCGCTCTGCCAGGCTTTGGCGCTCGCGGGAAATCTCCGGGAGGCCGCCGACCTGCTGGAAAGCGACCGCGAGCAATTGATGCGAGAGGCCCGCCACGCCTATGTCGGCACCACCGGCACGCCTTCCGTGCTCTATCTCAGCGGCCTCGCGATCACGCATGCGATCCTGGGCGAGTTCGCGCCCGCGCGCACGGCGGCGGAGGAGGCGTGGACGATCGCCGAGGAGACGGCGCGGCTCTACGACCAGAGCTATGCGGCGCTCGCCCGGGGCGTGACCGTCCTGCTGCAAGGGCAACCCGGCGTCGCGATCAAGCATCTGCGCCTGGCGATGGATCGCTGCGTCGAGGGAGACATTCAGGTTCTGCATCCCTCGATCGCCCGCTTTCTCGGCGCGGCGCTGGTCGCGGCGGGCGACCCGGCCGAGGCGATCCCGCTGCTGGAGCAGGCCGTGTCTCGTGCCCATCTGCGCGGCCTCAGCCCCTTCGCGACCTGGTGCAAGGCGACGCTGAGCGAGGCATTGCTCGCGGCCGGGCGCGTGCCGAGCGCCCGCGCCGCCGCTTCCGAGGCGTTGGCCGAGGCGCGCGCGCGCGGGATGCGCGGCATCGAAGCGATGGCGCTGCGCGCCCGCGCGCGGATCGGGATGGTGAGCGGCGACACAGACGGCGAGGCCGCCGACGAGTATAGGGCCGCCATCGCCTTGGCCGATCTGCTGGGGATGGTCCCCGCAGCGACGGAGATGCGGCACGATCTGGCGCGCTTCACAGCCGGTCCGGTGGCGGCCGACATCTCGCCTTGAGCCACGAAGGGAACAGCCATGCCGACGAAACGTCCGGTTCACCACGAAGACATCACCTACGTCCTCAGCAAGGCCCTCAAGGACCATGAGTTTCGCGACCGCCTGCTCGAAGACCCGGAGAAGGAACTGGACGCGCTCGGCTACCAGCATGCGCCCAAGACCGTGGAGATCCTGAAAAGCCTGGGCGGCAAGGAGGGCCAGTTCGGCAAGTCCGTCCGGAACGCGAAGCTCGACGGCGTCGGCAAGGCCGGTGACTGCTGATATCCCCTGCCGGCATCGGGTGCTGCTGCTCTCGATGCCGGCCTCCTCGCTGCACTACCCGAGCATCGGGCTGAGCCTGCTCAAGCCCGCGCTGCAGGCGGACGGCGCCGATGTTTGCATCCGATACGAATTCCTGCGCTTCGCGGACATGATCGGGGCGGAGCATCAGTCCCTGCTCGACGAGCAGAGCCTCTATCACGCGCTGGTCGGGGAATGGATCTTCGCGGCCGAGGCGCACGGCACCGACCGGCTCGACCTCGACTATGTCGGTGACGTGTTGCAGGCGCGGTTCGGCCATTTATGCTCGCTCCGCTTGCTCTACGCCGCGATGCGGGCGCGCGAGATCGCCGGACCGTTTCTCGACGCCTGCCTCGAGGCCGTCCTGCGGGACTCCCCGGCCATCGTCGGGTTCACGACGTCCTTCCAGCAGAATTGCGCGTCGTTGGCGCTCGCCCGCCGCATCAAGGAGCGCAATCCGGAGACCGTGGTCGTGTTCGGCGGCGCCAATTGCCGGGGCGAGATGGGCCTCGCGTTGCTGGAGACCTATCCGTTCCTGGATGCGGTCTGCACCGACGAGGGCGACCGCGCCTTCCCGGCCTATGTCCGCCGCCTCGCCTCGAGGGCTCCTGCCGCGCCGATTCCCGGCATCGCCGAGCGGGCGCGCGCGACCGGCGCGGATGCCGAGACGGCCGAGATGATCCACGATCTCGACGCGCTGCCCTATCCGGACTTTTCCGACTTCTTCGCCCAGCACGCGGCCTCGGAAGCCGCGCGCGCGATCTCGCGGCCGACCGCGCTGTTCGAGACGTCGCGCGGCTGCTGGTGGGGGCAGAAGCATCACTGCACATTCTGCGGCATCAACGGCAATTCGATGCCGTATCGCAGCAAGTCGCAGCCCCGCGCCTATGCGGAGGTCGCGCATCTCGCGGAGCGCTTCGGCGCCGACCTCGTCAACGTCGATGCGATCCTCGACTACCGCTATTTCGAGGACTTCCTGCCCCGGCTCGGGCGCGACGGCCCGCGCATCACCGCCTATTACGAGCTGAAGGCCAATATCGCGCCCGCGCAACTGACCGTCCTCTCGCGCGCCGGCATCAAGAAGATCCAGCCGGGCATCGAATTGCTCGATTCGAGCGTGCTCAAGCTGATGCGCAAGGGCTGCACCCTGCTGCAGAACGTGCAGCTGCTGAAGCTCGGGGCCGAGAACGGGCTGTTCGTCGAATGGAACCTGCTGCACGGCTTTCCAGGCGAAACCGCCGCCAGCTATCTCGGCATGGCGGCGGTCATCCCGAAACTGCTGCATCTGCAACCGCCCGGCGTGTGCGGTCCCGTCCGGGCCGACCGGTTCAGCCCGTACTGGGCGCAACCGGAGAGCTTCGGCATCGACATCACGCCGAACCCGGCCTACCGCCACATCTACCCGTTCGCGCCGGAGGCGGTGGCGCGGCTCGCCTACCATTTCGACATTGTCGCGCCGGGCTCCGCTTCGCTTGACGGAGCCATCCTCGAAGTGCGCGAGGCGATCGCCGGATGGCGGAACGCGCAGCCGCGATGCTCGCTCGCGCTATTCGATCGCGGCGGCGACGGCGTCGAGGTCACCGACGGGCGCGCGCCGGGGAGGGCGCGGGCGCGGCATTTCGACGGCCTCCCCGCCGCGCTGCTGCGCTCCTGCTGGCAGGCGACGCCGTGGAGCGCGCTTGTGCGGCTGCACGGGGATGCGGACGGGCTGCGGTCGGCGCTCGCGGAACTGGAGGCGCTCGGCCTCGTGCTCGCCGAGGGCGACCGCGTTCTGACGCTCGCGCTGCGCCAGCCGGGCTACGCCGCCGCGCCAAGCTGGAACGACATCCGCGCCGGCGGCACCGTCCCGTTCACGCTGCGCGATCCCGGTCAGGAACCGGGCCCCGCCGCTCCTTCGACGAGAGCCGGGGTCGTCGTGTAGCTGTCCGGGAACAGCCGCCGCAGCGCCTCGACCTTCGGCATGTCCCAGGCGCGGATGTAGGGCTGGTCCGGATGGCGCTCCAGGAAATCCTGGTGATAGGGCTCGGCCGGATAGAAGCCGGCGAAATCGTCCACCCGGGTCACGATCGGGGCGTCGAACGCGCGCGCCTGCCCGAGCTGCGCGATGTAGGCTTCCGCCGCCCGGCGCTGGCCGGCGTCGGCGGCCCAGATCTCGGAGCGGTACTGGGAGCCGTGATCCGGCCCCTGATAGTTCAGTTCGGTCGGGTTCATCGCGACCGAGAACAGGATCTGGAGCAACCGGCCGTAGGTGACCTGACGCGGATCGTAGGTGATCTGCACCGACTCGGCGTGCCCGGTCAGGCCGGTGCTCACCACCGGGTATTCGGCGGTGGCGGCCTGGCCGCCCGCGTAGCCGGAAACAGCCTTCTTCACACCCCGAACATGCTCGAACACGCCCTGCACGCCCCAGAAGCAGCCGCCGGAGAAGGTGGCGGTCTGGGCATCGCCCGACGTCGCCGCGACATCGAGCGCCGGGTCCGGCAGGCGGCTGGCGGGCTGGTCGGCGCGCGCGGGGATGCGTGCCAGCAGCACGGCGGCCGGGACGAGCAGCGCCGCCGCCGCCAGGGCGCGCGGCCCGTGGCGGGCGAAGCGGCGCGCGCCAGCCGGGGAATGTTTGTCAGGGGATGTGCCTGTCGTCATGATGTACTCTCCATCGCGTCCCGCATGTGCGGTGCCGGCGGTCCCGCGCAAGCAGCGATCCTCCGGCCCCAGGGCGTCTCTCCCATTCGGCGGCGGATCGCGGGCCGTTACGGCCCGCGGGCCATCTTTCAGGCGGAGTTCAGGATTCCATGCGAACGGCTCTTCTCGCTTTCCTCCTCGCGAGCGTGGTGTGCGGCTGCGCGACCGACCCGAAGGACCGCAGCCCATGGCACCAGTATCTGCACGAACACAATCTGGAGTGACGGGCGCCGGGCCGCCGCTCGGCGGTCCGGCGCCGTCCGTCTCAGGAGCGGCGGCGGCGGACGAGGCCGAGACCCATCAGCCCGGTGCCGAGCACCGCGAGCGACACCGGCTCCGGCACGGCGACGCCCGGCACGAACTCGAACGCCTGGCGTGTGCTGACGACGTCAATGGAGGTGAAGGCCGGCAGGTCCGAGATCGCGACGGCTACGTTGCTGCTGCCGAAATCGATGCCGCTGATCGCGTTCGCGATGTCGCTGCCGGTGATCGTCGTGCCGCCGATCTCGAAGACGAGGCTGTTGTAATCATCGACCGTGCCCCAGAGCAGGTCGAACTCCGTCTGCGGCCGGTCGAACGCGATCGTCAGCGAGCCGCCCGGCTCCGCCGACAGGTAGTTCGCGCGCGAGCGGTCGCCGAACGGCGAGGTCGCGGTGTTCGGGTCCGTGCCGGAATAGACGCCCGACGCGCCCGTGAACGTGATCGTCTCGCCGCCCACATGGAGAGGGCCTGCGATGGACTGCTTGCCGGCGCCGTTGCCGGTGCCGAGATCGACCAGGGTGAACGCCGTGGTTCCGCTGATCGTTGTCGCCGAGGCGGTTCCGATCATCAAGGACAGAGCCGCCGCCGCCAGTCCGCCCGCAATCTTCTTACCCATGGTAGTGTTCCCCTTGACCCGTTGAGCGACATTGCTTCGAGGGAACAGGAGCAAGCGCCGTACCAGTGAACGGAATCATTGGCTTAGGCGAAAACCGGCGGCGCCACTGTAAGGCCCGCCGACATTCCGGGCCGACGCCGCGATGTCCGGAACCAAGGCTGTCCGGCGCAACTCGATTCGGCAGCGCTTGCTGAAATCGGCCAAAGCATTTGCTGTCAACTCCTATACAGCAATGCTGTATTCACGAGCCATGCCGCAGGCGGTCGTGGAAACGTCGATCCTCAGCCGCCGCTGCAGATGCGTTGCTGTCAACGGAGAACCGGGCCGACCTCATCGAAACGCTTGCCCGCGATCCGCTGGCCGGCGATGTGATGTCGGGGGTTTGGGCGGGGTGCGGAAGCTGCGCTTCGGGCCGAAGGGGCGGGGCAAAAGCGGCGGGGCAAAAGCGGCGGGTTCCGCGTGATCTACTACGTGCTGACAAAGGGCCAGCCCATCCTTGCCCTCCTGATCCACGGCAAGAACGAACGAGGCGTTCTCAGCCCGGCACAGCGCAAGGTTGTGGCCGCATTGGCGGCAGAGATGAAGCAGGAAGCAGGATCATGATCGAGATCGAAGAGACCGATTTCGGGCGCGAGTTGATCGCCTCGATGCCGGAGGCCGTCCCCATCCTGCGCGGGGAGAAAGGTCCGGCGCGCGTGCATCTTCCTCCTGGGGACGTTGACGTGCGCGCCATCCGGGAGCGTTTGGGCCTGACCCGGCCCGCCTTCGCGCAGCGGTTCGGCTTGGCGGTCGCGGCCGTGCGCGATTGGGAGCAGGGGCTACGCCGGCCCGATCCGGCCGCCCGCGTGCTCCTGAGGGTCATTGCGCGCAGCCCGGAGACGGTTGCCGAGGTGGTTGCTGGATCATAGGCCCTTGGCCGGGCGGAACGAATTTAAGGTTCGCGTGGCGGAGATCGTCTTGCCCGGGCCGTCATTCCGTGATCTCAGCGACGTGGGCATGCGGAATGCTGGACGGTCGGAAGATCGTCCGAGTATCCGGCATCCAGGCGCGCCACTGGCCAATCCGACACGGTTTTACCCCTTAATGGGACTGGCCGTATCGGTGCTCGACGCCGTACCTCCTCAGGAGATTTTAAGCCAGCGACGGCACGCCGCTCGTCGTCGAGTATTCGAAATGCAGCGCCTGACCGGGATGCACGATCGGGTGGATCGCGTGCGCCGCGACGGCGGCCTCGCTGAAGCCTTGCAGGATGAGCTTGAGCTTGCCCGGATAGGCGGCGATGTCGCCGACGGCAAAGATGCCCGCCGCGCTCGTCTGGCAGGTCGCGGGGTCGATTGAGAGGTGATGGCGGTCGAGCGCCAGACCCCAGGCGGCGATCGGCCCGAGATCCATCGCGAGGCCGAAGAAGGGCAGCAGCACGTCGGCCGGGAGGCGGCGCGCCTCGCCCGCGAGCGTCGTGACCTCGACCTCGGCGAGCCGTCCGTCCGTCCCGTGCAGCGCGTGCAGCTGATAGGGAATGACCATCTCGATCTCGCCGGAAGCGGCGGCCGCGTCCAGCCGCGCCGCCGTTTCCGGCGCCGAGCGGAACTTGGGGCGGCGGTGGACCACCGCCACGCGCGCGATGTCCTTCAGCGCCAGCGCCCAATCGACGGCGGAATCGCCGCCGCCCGCGATCACCACCCGCTTGCCGCGGAAATCCTCCTTGCGGCGGATGTAGTACTGCACGCCGCCGCTCGTTTCGTAGGCGGCGAGGTCATCGAGCGGCGGCCTGTTGGGGCCGAATGCTCCGGCGCCCGCCGCGATCACGATCGCGCGGGCGCGGATTTCATCGCCGGCGTCGGTGCCGAGCGTGAAGTCGCCGGCGCCCCCCGCAAGCCGCTCCACCCGCCGCCCGAGCAGGCGCGGCGCGGCGAAGGGCGCCATCTGGCTTTCCAGCGCCGAGACCAGCGCGCCGGCGTGGATCGCGGGATGCGCCGGGATGTCGAAGATCGGCTTTTCCGGATACAGCGCCGTGCATTGCCCGCCCACTTCCGAGAGGGCGTCGATCAGCACCGAGCGGAGCTTCAGCATCCCCAGCTCGAACACGGCGAACAGGCCGACCGGCCCGGCCCCGATAATCGCAACATCCGTCTCGATCGCGTGTGGCATGAGCGGACCCTACCGGCAGGCGCTCCGCGTCGCCAGATGCGGCCCGGGTGCGTCGCCGGATCGTGGCGCGGGTGCGTCGCCGGATCGTGGCGCGGGCGCGTCGCCGGATCGTGGCGCGGGCGCGTCGCCGGATCGTGGCGCGGGTGCGTCGCCGGATCGTGGCGCGGGTGCGTCGCCGGATCGTGGCGCGGGTGCGTCGCCGGATCCGGCGCGGGCGCATTGTCGCGGGCTGCGGGCCTGCGGCAGAGTGCGGTCATGCCGAGTCGCCCCCTGCCGCGCAGCCGCGTCCTTCCGTCGCTCGCGGCGACCGAGGCGCTGGCCGAAGCCGTCTGTGGCCTCGCCCGGACGGGAGACGTGATCCTGCTGGATGGCCCGCTCGGGGCGGGCAAGTCGGCCTTTGCGCGCGCGTTCATCCGTGCTGCGGCGGGCGATCCGGCGCTCGAGGTGCCGAGCCCGACCTTCACCCTCGTGCAGACCTACGGCACGCCGCGCTTTCCGGTTTACCACTACGACCTGTGGCGGCTGGACGGGCCGGAGGCGCTGGCCGAACTCGGCTGGTCGGATGCGGCCGACGGGGTCGCGCTCGTCGAGTGGCCGGACCGCCTCGGGCCATTGCGGCCGCAGGATGCGCTGGCGGTCGCCCTCTCGCCCGTTCCGGCGGAGGAGGCGGCGCGACGGGTCGTGCTCTCCGGCTGGCCCGGCCGGCTCGGGCCGGCGGCATGAGCGGGCGGCTCGCCTCCCGCAGCACCGATCCCGAGCGGATGGATACGGACTGCGTGGATTTCGAGGACTACGCGCGGTGCCTGCGCGATCTGACGCGGGTGAACCGGACGACGCGCACCTACGCCCCGACGCTCGCCTGGCTGGCCGCGCGGGCGCTGCCGGCGGGCGCGCGGTTCTCGCTCCTGGACGTGGCCTTCGGCCAGGGCGACATGCTGCGCCGCATCGCGGCGCTCGCGGGGCGGCGGGGCTGGGACGCCGATCTCGCGGGGATCGACCTGAACCCCTGGGCGGCGCGGGCGGCTGCGGAGGCGACCCGTGGGGCGAACCCTGGCGGCATCCGGTTCGAGACCGGCGACATCTTCGCGATCGATCCCGCCCGGCGCTTCGACTTCATCATCAGTTCGCAGTTCACGCATCATCTGACCGATGAGGCCATCGTGCGTTTCATCGGCTGGATGGAGCGGACCGCGAGGCGAGGCTGGTTCATCAGCGACCTGCGCCGCCACTGGTTTCCCTATCACGGCTTTCCCCTCCTGGCCCGCGCCGCGCTCTGGCATCGTTTCGTGCGCACGGACGGGCAAATCTCGATCGCCCGGGGTTTCCGGCCCGAGGAGTGGCGCGGCCTCGTGCAGCGCGCCGGCCTGGACCCGGCCTCGGTCGAGATCGCCGAGCGGGTGCCGTTCCGCCTCTGCGTCGGCCGGGTGCGCTGATGCGGCCGGACGTCGTGATCGGCGGCGGCCCCGCCGGCGCGGCGGCCGCCTGCACGCTCGCCGCCGCGGGGCAATCCGTGCTGCTGCTGGAGCGGACGTCCGGGCCCGCGCACAAGGTCTGCGGCGACTTCCTGAGCGCGGGGGCGCGGCGGAGCCTCGCGTCGCTCGGCCTCGATGCCGAGGCGCTCGGCGCGGCCCCGGTGAACCGGATGCGGCTCGTGCATGGCGGCCGGCAGGCGGAGGGGAGGTTGCCGTTCCGCGCCGCCGGGCTGTCGCGCGCCCGGCTGGACGAGGCGCTGCTGGCGCGGGCGGCGTCGCTCGGAGCCGACATCCGGCGCGGCACGGCGGTCCGGCGATGGCGGGAGGGGCGGATCGAGACGGACCGGGACGGCGAGATCCGGCCAGGCGCCGCCTTCCTCGCCACCGGCAAGCACGAGCTGCGCGGGGCGCGGCGGCGGGCCGAGCCGGGCGATCTGGTCGGGCTCAAGATGTATTTCGATCCCGCGCCCGCCCAAGCCGCCGCCCTGCACGGCTGCGTGGAGATCGTCCTGTTCCGGGACGGCTACGCGGGGTTGCAGATGGTCGAGGGCGGGCGGCTCAATCTGTGCGCCCTCGTCCGCCGCCGCAGGCTGGAGGAGGCGGGCGGCGCCTGGGACCGGCTGCTGCCCGCGCTTCTCGGGGAAGCGCCGCATCTGGCGCAAAGGCTCTCGGAGGCCGCGCCCTGCATCGGCAAGGCGCTTGCCGTGACCGGGCTGCCCTACGGCTATGTGCATCGCGCGGCGACCGCGGCCGATGCGGCCGTGTACCGCGTGGGCGACCAGATGGGGGTGATCCCGTCCCTGGCCGGGGACGGGATCGCGATCGCGCTCCGGAGCGGCCGTCAGGCGGCGAGCGACCGGCTGGCGGGGCTGGACGCCGCCGCCTATCACCGGCGGCTCCGGCGCGATCTCGTCCGGCCGGTCGGGCTCGCCGGGCTGGTGCACGCGCTTTGCCTGTCGCGCCACAAGGAATGGGCCCTGACGGCGGCCCGCGCCGTGCCGGGCGTGATCGGCCTGCTCGCCGCCTGGACGCGCAGCGGGGCGGCGCTGCGATAGAAGGGGGGCGGAGGCCGCGCTTGCATAAGCCGCCCGCCTGCCCCAGAACGCCCAGCGATGGCGGGCACCTTTCGCAGCAGGCTGGTTCCGGCGATCCCGAGCGGCCTCCGGGTCACCCGGATCGACCGCTACGTCTTCCGGCAACTCTTTCTCGCCCTGATCGCGACCACCGGCGGGCTGGCGGCGCTGATCTGGCTTACGCAGTCGCTCCGGTTCGTCGAACTCGTCGTCAATCACGGCCTGTCACTGATCGTCTTCTTGGAGCTGACCGGGCTCCTCATTCCGAGCTTCATCGCCGTGATCCTGCCGATCACCACCTTCGTCGTCGTGCAGTTCGTCTATCAGCGGCTTCAGAGCGACCGGGAGCTGACCGTGATGCGCGCGGCCGGGCTGTCGCCGTTCGGCCTTGCCCGGCCGGCCCTCGCCGTCGCCGCCGTTGCGATCGGCCTCGGCTATCTCCTGAACATCTGGATCGTGCCGAGCAGCCTCACCGCCTTCCGCGAATATCAGTGGGAGATCCGCAACCGGATGGTCGCGTTCCTGCTGCAGGAGGGCGTGTTCACGCCCGTTTCGGACGATCTGACGGTCTATGTGCGGTCGCGCGACACGGATGGCACGCTGCACGGCATCCTGGTCGATGACGCGCGGCAGAAGAACTCGCACGCGACCATCCTCGCCGAGCGCGGCCGGCTGATCGAGGGGCCGCAGGGTCCGCGCGTGCTGCTGGTCAACGGCAGCCGCCAGGAGCTCGACCGCCAGACCGGGCGGCTCAACGTGCTGACCTTCGGCGAGAACACGATCGACCTCGCGCAATCGGCCAAGAACGAAGCCGGCCGCGTGCGCGACATGGGCGAAGTGTCCCTGCGCGAGCTGCTGCATCCGACCCCGGACGTGCTCGCGATGGCCCGCGACGCGCCCAAATGGTACGCCGAGGCGCACAAGCGGCTCGCGACGCCGCTGACCGCCGGCTCCTTCGCGATGGTCGCGCTGCTCGCCGTCCTCCAGGGCAGCTTCCGCCGCCACGGCGGCATTCTGCGTCCGCTGGTTGCGATCGGCGTGGTCGTCGCCCTGCTCGCGGCCGGGCTTGCGATCGGCAATCTCGCGGCCCGCGACAATGCGCTCGTGCCGTTGATCTGGCTGGTCGCGGTCGGCCCGGGCCTCGTCTGCGGCTGGCTGCTGTTCGGGCCGCGCGGATGGCCCGCGCGCCGGCCGGCCGCCGCTTCGCGCCTGAATCCGGGCGATGCGCGCGCTCACTCTCGGCGTCTATGTCTCGCGTGTCTTCACCGAAGCCGTGCTGGCGATGCTGGCGGCGCTGTCCGGGCTGGTCGCGCTGTTCGACTTCATCGAGCTGCTGCGCCGGTCGGCCTCGAAACCGGACGCGACCTTCGGCCTCGTGACCCAGATCGCGGCGCTGCGCGTGCCGTACATCATGATCCAGATCCTGCCGTTCGCGGTGCTGCTCGGCGGCATCATCGCGTTCTGGCGGCTGACGCGATCATCGGAGTTGATCGTGGCGCGCGCGGCCGGCGTCTCGGCGTGGCAGTTCCTGACCGGGCCGATGCTGTGCGCGGCGTTCCTCGGCGCGTTCGCGACCATGGCGATCAGCCCGCTCTCCTCGCTGATGCTGGCGCGCGCCGAGACGCTCGACAACACCTATCTGCGCACCGGCGGCGGACCGTTGGCGCTCGCCGGCGGCCAGCTCTGGCTGCGCCAGTCCGACCGGCAGCTGGTGCCGGACGGGATCGCGATCCTGCACGCGCATCAGGTGGGTCTCAGCGGCAAGCGGCTGACGGCCGAGGAGGTGAGCGTGTTCCGGCTCGACGCGCAGGACCGGCTGCTGGCGCGGATCGAGGCGACGCGCGCGACGCTCGCCGGCGGCACGTGGACATTGCAGGACGCGCGCGTCATCCGTCCGGACCATCTGCCGGAGCGGCCCGTCACCTTGCGTCTGCCGACCGATCTCACCGTCTCGCGCGTGCAGGAGAGTTTCGCGTCGCCGGACACGCTGTCCGTCTGGGCGCTGCCCGATTTCATCGCGCTGCTGGACCGCTCCGGATTCTCTTCGGTGCGGCACCGGCTGCACTTTCAGGCGCTGCTCGCCTTGCCGCTGCTGGCGGCGACGATGTCGCTCGTTTCGGCGGGGTTCTCGATGCGGCCGGCCCGTCGCGGCGGCGTCGCGAAGATGCTCGGCAGCGGCGTCGCGGCCGGGTTCGCGCTGTTCGTCGTCTCCAAGGTGGCGGAGGAGTTCGGCCAATCCGGCGCCCTGCCGCCGCTCATGGCGGCCTGGGTGCCGGCGGCGTCTGGCCTCATGCTGGCGGTTGCCTTGCTGCTGCACATGGAAGACGGTTGAGCATGCGCGATCGGGTCGCACGCGGTCTGAATGTACCCTTGGGCATCGGCGTCGCCCTGCTGCTGCCGGCGGTCGCCGCCATGCCGGCGCGCGCGCAGTTGAGCGGCCTCGCCTCGCTCGGCGGCAAGGAGCCGATCTCGCGCAACGAGCCGGTGACATTCACGGCCGACCAGGTCTCGTACGACCGCGAGAACGGCATCGTCACGGCATCGGGCCACGTCGAGGCGTGGCAGAACGATCACGTGCTGCGCGCGGACAAGATCACGTTCGACCGCAACACCAATGTCGCGGCGGCGAGCGGCCACGTCGTGCTGCTGGAGCCGGACGGGCAGGTGTTGTTCTCGGACTACGCCGAGCTGAGCGAGGGAATGCGCAACGGCGTCCTGCGCGGGATGCGCGCGCTGCTCGCCCAGAACGGCAAGCTCGCGGCCAACGGCGCGCGGCGCACGGAAGGCAAGATCAACGAGTTGAGCCGGGTCGTCTATTCGACCTGCAATCTGTGCAAGGAAGACCCGACCAAGCCGCCGCTCTGGCAAATCCGCGCGCTTTCGGCCGTGCAGGACGCCGAGCACAAGCGCATCGAGTATTCGGATGCCGAAGTCGAGATGTGGGGCAGTGCCGGTCGCCTACTTTCCGTATTTCTGGCACGCCGACCCCTCCGTGAAGCGGGCGAGCGGCCTGCTCATCCCCTCGATCGGGATATCGAGCCATATCGGCGCGTTCGCTTCCATTCCGTATTACGGCGTGCTGGACGATCAATCGGATCTGACCGTCACGCCGCTGTTCACGACCGACGCCGGCCCGAACCTCACGCTCGGCTACCGCCGCCGCTTCAACGACGGCGACCTGACCGTGAACGGATCGGTCGGCTATCTCGAGCGACAGCATCCAGGGGCTGGTCGACGCCAAGGGGCGGTTCACCTGGGACGATACGTGGCGCTACGGCTTCGATCTCGAGCGCGCGTCGTCCTCGCAATACGTGACCGATTTTCACCTGAGTCCCTACATCACCGGCACGTCCGGATCTGCTGACCAGCCAGGCGTATATCGAAGGGTTCGGGCAGGGCGCGTATTCCCGTCTGGACACGAAATGGTATCAGGGACTCACGACAAGCATCATCGACGCCAAGCTGCCCGTGGTGCTGCCGCGCTACGAGTACAGCTATTTCGGCCAGGTTGACCGGTTCGGCGGCCGCCTGCGCGTCGATACGCAGGATTTCAATGTCATCCGCAATGAGGGCACGAACACCCAGCGCGCCAGCCTGACCGTCAACTACGAGCGTCCGTTCGTCGGCTCGCTCGGCGATCTCTGGCAACTCACGCTGCACGGCGACGCGGCCGCCTACAATGCATCGCAGTTCAATGAGCAGCCGAACTTCAGCACGTTGCAGTCGAACACGACTGCGCGGGCGTTGCCGCAGGTGGCGGGCGATTTCCGGTGGCCGTTCCTGCGCGATTCCGGGAGCTGGGGCAGCCAGGTGCTCGAGCCGCGCGTGCAGCTCATCGTCGCGCCGAATGCGGGCGACAGCCAGCTGAACAAGATCCCGAACGAGGACAGTCTCGATTTCGAGTTCACGGACGCGAACCTGTTCGGCTTCAACCGCTTCGCCGGCATCGACCGCCTGGAAGGCGGCACGCGGGCCAATGTCGCCATGCAGGGATCGTGGTTCCTGAACGGCACCGCGCTCGAGGGGCTGGTCGGCCAGTCCTACCGGACCGAGAAGACCAACCTGTTCCCGGTCGCTTCCGGGCTGCACGACACCGTCTCCGACGTCGTTGCCCGCGTGACGTTTGCGCCGACCGATTGGCTGGACCTCTCCTACCGCACGCGGCTCGACAAGAGCAGCTTCAAGACCCGGTTCGCCGACGCGGTGGCGACCGCGGGCGTGCCGAAGTTTCGAGTAACCGCCGGCTATCTCTACAGCACGTTCGATCCGTACACGTATTACGACACGGCGCCGCCCCCACCCGCCGGATCGAGCTACTACACGCCCCGCGACGAGATCACGCTCGGCGCGTCCACGACCTGGGATCACTACCGGGCGAGCGTCTATGGCCGCCGCAATCTCTCGACCAACCAGTTCGTGACGATCGGGGCGGAGGGCGCCTACGAGGACGAGTGCTACATCTTCGACGTCAAGTTCTTCCGCCGCTATACGTCGATCAACAACGACAGCGGCTCGACCACGGTCCTGTTCCAGATGACGCTCAAGACCGTCGGTCAGTTCGGCTTCCACGCCTTCTGAGTTCGGGATCGAGACCAGTCCAATGTCCATCCGCCTCCTGCCAGCCGCCCTGCTCCTCACGGCCGCGACCTTCGCGCTCCCCGCTCCGTACGCGGCGGCGGCGCCGGGGAAGCCGTCCGCCGGTTCCGCCGCCGCCAAGCAGCCGGCGGAGCCGGAGAGCAGCATCGTCGCGATCGTCGATGGCAGCATCATCAGCCTGCGCGACGTGCATAATCGCGGCCGGCTGTTCGCCGTCTCGACCGGGTTGCCCGCGACCCAGGACGTGCTCGACCGCCTCCGGCCGCAGATCACCCGCCAGCTCGTGGACGAGCGGCTCCGGCTCCAGGAAGCGCAGCGGCGGCACGTGATCATCTCGGACCAGCAGATCGCCGCCGCGATCCGGCAGATCGAGGAGCGCAACGGCATGCCTCCGGGCGCGCTGCAAGCCAAGCTGCAGGCGGACGGGATCGGGATGCGCACCCTGATCGACCAGATCAGGGTGCAGCTCGCCTGGACACAGGTGCTGCGCCAGCAACTCGGGCCGGAGGCGAATGTCACGCAGGCGGAAGTGGCCGACCGGCAAAGGGCGCTCGAGCAGCAGACCGGCAAGCCGGAATATCGGCTTGGCGAGATCTTCGTGCCGGTCGAAGACCCGGCGAACGCGGCGGACGCGGAGAAATTCGCAGAGACGATCATCGGCCAGCTGCGCGCCGGGGCGCCGTTCCCGGTCGTGGCCGCGCAGTTCAGCCAAAGCCAGACCGCGTTGCAGGGCGGCGATCTTGGCTGGGTGCAGCCGAGGCAGCTCGACCCGGAGGTGGCGCGCATCGCCGAGGCGATGCCGGTCGGCGCCATCAGCAACCCGATCCGCGTGCCCGGCGGCATCTCCATCATCACGCTGCGGGCGAAGCGGGAGATCGGCCGCGATCTGGCGACGATGATTTCGCTGCGGCAGACCTTCCTGCCCTTCAGCACGCCGCTCGATCCGCAGCACCCGACCGAGCAGCAGCGCCAGACGCTCGACCGGGCCAAGGCCATCAGCGCCAGCGTTCATGGCTGCGACGCGATGGAGGCGGCGAACAAGAACGCGAACTCGCCCCGCCCGGCCGATCCAGGCGAAATCCGGCTCGAGGGCGTGAACCCGCCGCAATTCCGCGCGATGCTCGCCTCGCTGCCGGTCGGGCGCGCGAGCCAGCCGCTGGTCGCGCCGGACGGGATCGCGGTCGTCGTCATCTGCTCCCGCGACCAGAAGAACCTGGCGCAGCTCTCGCCCGACGATATTCGCGGCCAGATCCTGTCGGAGCGCGTGGAACTCGCCTCGCGGCAATTGCAGCGCGAACTGCGCCGCCGCGCCAACATCGACATGCGGAGCGCCGGCGGCGCCACCTGACCGCCCGGCTGGATGAACCAGGGTGGATTGCCGCCGCTGCGCGAGATCATCGCGCGGCATGGATTGCAGGCCCGCAAGTCGCTCGGCCAGCACTTTCTGCTCGACGGCAATCTGATTCGCCGGATCGTGCGCGAAGCGGGCGACCTCGCCGGTTGCCACGTGGTGGAAATCGGGCCGGGGCCGGGCGGCCTCACCCGCGCCCTGCTGGAGACCGAAGCCGCGAGCGTGACCGCGATCGAGGTCGATCCGCGCGCGGTCGCGGCGATGCGCGAACTCTCGGATGCGAGCGACGGCCGCTTGCGGGTCGTCGAGGCGGACGCCCGTACGGCCGATCTGACAGCGCTGGTGCCCGCGCCCAGGCGGATCGTCGCTAATCTCCCCTACAACGTGGGCACGGCGCTGCTGGTCGGCTGGCTGCGGCAGGCGGCTGCGTTCGAGCGGATGACGCTGATGTTCCAGCAGGAGGTCGCGGAGCGGATCGCGGCGGAGGCAGGGTCGGCGGCGTACGGGCGGCTGGCGGTGCTCGCGCAATGGACCTGCGGCGTGTCGCTGAGACTGCGCGTCCCGCCCACGGCCTTCGTGCCGCCGCCGCAAATCTGGTCCGCGGTCGTCTCGCTCCTGCCGCATGCGAGGCAGCCGCCGCCGGCGCTGTTCGCGGCGATGGAGCGGCTGACGGCCGCCGCCTTCGGGCAACGCCGCAAGATGCTGCGGAGCGCGCTGAAGCCGCTGGGCGGGGAGGGACTGCTCGGGGCGGCCGGGATCGACCCGGCGCGGCGGGCGGAGACGCTGACGGTCGCGGAGTTCGACCTTCTGGCGCGGCGCTCTCTGGCGGGCTGACCGGGTTCGCCCCGGCTTGCGGATTCCAACTCACGGGCCCCGACTTGCCGTCCACCGCGCGAAAATTTTGCTTGACATCCCGCCATGGTTGTGTTCTGCTTTCGTTCATGCCCGCCGCGCTCGCCGCACCGAGCCTTTCCGCCCACCTCGCTTCCGCCATCGGTTTGCTGTGTCAGGGGCTTACGGCCAGCCTGCCGGGGAATTTGGGCAAGGCCGCCGTCATCCTCGCTGCCTGGAGCCGCCTGCGGCGATTGCTGGCGCGGTTCGCGGCCCTTGTCGCCGCCGTGGAGGCCGGACGGATTTCCGTCCGCCGCCGCACGACGGCTGGGAGGCGCCGGCCCCGCCCGGCGACGCCCCTGGCGACGCCCCCGGTGCGGCTGCCGGGCGGATCGGGCTGGCTGCTCAGGCTCGCACCCGTGCTGGACACGCGGATCGGCCGCTCGCAGGTCGAGAGCCTGCTCGGCGCGCCCGAATTCGGCGCGTTGCTCGCGCAAGCGCCGCAGGCGGGACGCATCCTCCGCCCCTTGTGCCATATGCTCGGGATCGAAACCCCGGCGGCGTTGCGACTGCCAGTCCGCCGCCGGCGCCCCCCGTCCGGCTCGGGAGCGACGGACGCGGGAGCGGCGAGCGGCGACGCCACGCCCGCGCGTCCCGCGCCGCCATTCTCGCTGACCCCGCCGCGCTCGCCGCCGTTGCCGGAGGCGAAGACAGCGCCCGCCTCGATGCCGCCCGATCCGACGAGGACCGGACCGCCCCGAACCTGAGCGGCGGGCCACCCGTCGCGTGGTCTCGCTGACCCGCGAAGCAGCCGGGCCGCACGGGCCGCCCGGGCCGCAAAGCTGTTCGGACCGGAACCATTCGGGGCTAAGGTCGCGGGAGGACGGCCCTGTGGCATGGGAAGGACCGAGACGACCAACGGATGAGCAATGTGGCGGAGATGATCGCGGCCAGGCCCGCGCTCGGCATGCACGCGATGGACGGGCTGCTGCTGGAAGGCGTGCCGCTCAACGCCATCGCGGACAGGCTCGGCACGCCGACCTGGGTCTACGGCGCCGGGACGATGCGCGCGCGTTTGCGCCGGCTGCGCGCGGCGCTCGCGGATGCGGGGCTGGACGCGCATGTGCATTACGCCGTGAAGGCGAACGACCACCTCGCGGTGCTCGGCCTGTTCGCGGCGGAAGGCGCGGGCGCCGACGTGGTGAGCGAGGGCGAGTTCCGGCGCGCGCTCGCCGCAGGCGTACCCGCCGAACGGATCGTCTATTCCGGCGTCGGCAAGAGCGCGCGCGAGCTGCGGGCGGCGCTGGACGAGGGCATCGCGCAGATCAACGTCGAGAGCGCGGAAGAGATCGAGATGCTGTCGGCGATCGCCTCCGGTCTCGGGCGCACGGCCCGGGTCGCGCTGCGCGTCAATCCGGACGTGGACGCGGGCACGCACGAGAAGATCAGCACCGGCCGGGCGCGGGACAAGTTCGGCATTCCTTTCGGGGACGCGGCGGCGCTGTACCGCCGGGCGGCGACCTTGCCGGGCATCGATCCGCGCGGCCTCGCCGTGCATATCGGCAGCCAGGTTCTGAGCGTCGCGCCGTATCGCGCGGCCTATGCCCGCATCGCCGGCCTCGTGCGTGCCTTGAGGGGCGAGGGCGCGCGGGTCGATACGGTCGATTGCGGCGGCGGTCTGGGCATCGCCTATGGGGACGAGGCCGAGGGCAGCCCGGTGGCGCTGGCCGGCGCGATCCGGGCGGCGCTCGGCGGCCTCGACCTGCGCCTCATGCTGGAGCCGGGCCGGTGGCTGGCCGGTCCGGCCGGGCTGCTGCTCGCATCCGTGGTGCTGGTCAAGCGCGACGGCGCGTCCCGCTTCGTCGTGCTCGACGCGGCGATGAACGACCTCGTGCGGCCCGCGATGTACGACGCCGCGCACGCCATCGTCCCGGTGTCCGCCGTCGATGCCTGCAAGCCAGCGACCCCGGCCGACATCGTGGGACCGGTGTGCGAGAGCGGGGACATTTTCGCGCGAAACCGTCCCCTGCCGGAGCTTGCGCCCGACGCGCGCGTGGCGATCTTGGACGCGGGGGCCTATGGTGCGGTGATGAGTTCCGCCTACAACGCGAGGCCGCTTGCGGCGATCGCGATGGTGGATGGCGAGCGATGGAGCGTCATCCGCCCGCGCCAGCCGATCGAGGCGCTGTGGGCCGCCGAACGGGTACCGGAGTGGGTGCGGCAGGACTGAGGGGGACGCCATCGCGCGCAGCCGAGTGACCAGCGCGCCGGATGAGGCCGAGGCGGCCATGGGTCGCCTGCGCGGCCGCCGCTGGCTCGCCCGCGCGGCGATCCTGTTCGAGCAGGCCTGGCCTGCGCTCTGGCCCGCGTTCGGCGTCGGCGGGCTGTTCGTCTGCCTGGCGCTCCTCGACATTCCGTCGCTCCTGCCGCCGCTCGCGCACGCTTTCCTGACGCTCGCCGCCTTGGCGGCGGTGCTGGCGCTGCTGGCGGGCGGCCTGTGGCGCATCCGCTGGCCGCGCGTGGCCGAGGCCGACCGGCGGCTGGAGCGCGCATCGGGCTTGCGGCACCGGCCGCTCGCGGTGCTGGCCGACCGCCCCGCGCGACCCGATCCGGCAGCGGAGGGGCTGTGGCAGGCGCATGTCGCGCGCGCGCTCGGCGATGTGCGCCGGCTCCGCGTCGGCCTGCCCCGTCCGGGTCTCGCGCGCCTCGACCGGCGGGCGCTGAGGGGAGGGCTCGCCGTGCTGCTGGTGGCGGCGCTGGTCGTCGCCGGGCCGGACGCGCCCGCGCGGCTGGCGCGGGCCGTGCAGGTGCCGTTGCCGTCCGGTCCGGCCGCGCCCGCGACCGAGATCCAGGCCTGGATCACCCCGCCCGCCTATACAAGCCTGCCGCCGCTGTTCCTCCACCCCGAGGCCAACGGCGTGCGCGTGCCGGCCGGTTCGCATCTGACGGTCAGTGTGACCGGCGGCGAGGGCGAACCGAGCCTGGCGATCGCGGGCCGGCCGTCGCCGGTGCGGGCGCTCGACGCCGGGAGTTTCCAGGCGGATGCGGATCTGTGGGCGACGGGTCTGGTGGAACTGCGCCGGGGCGGGCGGGGCCTCGCCTCCTGGACTGTGACCACGATCCCCGACCAGCCGCCGACCGTCGCCTGGGCCGAGCCGCCCGGGCGGGCGGCGCGCGGCCTGCAGACGCGGCTGCCCTGGCGCGCGGCGGACGATTACGGGGTGACGGTGCTGCAGGCCGAGCTGCGCCTGGAGGCGCGGCCGGACGCCCCGCCGGTGACGCTCACCTTGCCGGTTCCCGCAGGGCCGGCGGCGAACGCGCACGGTGTCAGCCTGCAGGATCTCACCGCCAACCCCTGGGCCGGTCTGGACGTGACGGCGCGGCTGGTGGCGCGCGACGCGTCCGGTCAGTCCGCGGCCAGCGAGGACGCGCGGTTCACCTTGCCGGAACGCGCCTTCCAGAACCCGGTGGCGCAGGCGCTGATCGGCGCGCGGAAGCTGCTCAGCCTCGATCCGGACGACCGCGATCCGGCCTCGGCGATGCTGGACGATCTGCTGCAGCACCCGGAGGCGATGGCCGGCGACACCGGCGCCTACCTCAATCTGGCGGCCATCTACGCCCTGCTGGTGCGGGACCGGGGCGCCGACGCCGTGCCGGAGGCGCAGGCGCGGATGTGGCGGCTCGCGCTGCATCTGGAGGAGGGCGCGGCCGAGCAGACCGCCCGCGCGCTCGAGCAGGCGCGGCAGGCGGCGCGGGACGCGCTGGACCGCGCGACCGCGACCCCCAGCGCCAAGGCGAGTGCCGAGCTGGAGCAGCGCCTGCGGGAGCTGGAGGCGGCGATCCAGCGACACATGCAGGCGCTCGCGGAGCAGGCGCGGCGGGAGGGGGCGCTGACGCTCGCCGACCCGAACGGCCGACCGATGGACAGCCGCGACCTGCAACGCATGGCCGAGCAGGCGCGCGAGGCGGCCCGGGAAGGCAAGATGGACGAAGCCCGGCGGCGCATGGCCGAGCTCGAGCGGATGCTCGAGCGCCTGCGCAACGCCCGCGTGATGCCGAACGGCGAGCAGCGCCAGCGGGCGGAGCAGCGGCAGAAGGCCCGCCGGCAGCAGGGCGCGCTGCAGGACATGATCGGGCGGGAGACGGGCCTGCTCGACCGGGCGCATCAGCGCGGGAATGCGGCGGAGTCGGGGTCGCAGCCGGGCGAGGGCCGGACGGCGCAGCGGCGCAAGCCGGGCGCGGGGGCGCAGCCGGGCGGCGATCCCGCCGCGCAGCGCGAGGCCGACCGCCGCGTGCAGCAGGCATTGCGGCGGGCGCTCGGCGAGCTGATGCAGCAATTCGGGGACGCCACCGGCCAGATCCCGCCGAGCCTCGGCGACGCCAAATCCGCCATGCGCGAAGCCGGGCAGGCGCTGGCGGGCGGACGCGACGACGAGGCGGGCGGCGCCGAGGGGCGGGCGATCGAGGCGCTGCAGAAGGGCGGCCAGGAGATGGGCCAGGCGATGGCCCGGAAGTTCGGTCCCGGCACGCCCGGCGATGAGGAGGGGGACGACGGCGACCCGACGGGGATGAGCGGCTTCTCGCTGCAGGAGGGGCCGGGCGAGGGCGACGACGGCCAGGGCGTGCTGCCCGGCCAGCGTGGCCGCCAGGGCCGCCGCGATCCGCTCGGACGCCAGCTCGGGGAGGGCAATTCCGGCGCGGACGAGGGCAGCGACGTCCGCGTGCCGGAGGAGATGGAGCGCCAGCGCAGCCGCGCGATCCAGGAGGAACTCCGCCGCCGGGGCGCCGACCGCGCCCGCCCGCAGCAGGAGCTGGACTATATCGACCGGCTGCTCAAGCCGTTCTGACCGAGGCCGCCCGTCTGCGGCAAGAGGTGCGCCTGCCGTTCGTGGCTCCGTTCGACTGGCCCGCGATGCTGGCCTTTTTCGCCGCCCGTGCGATCCCGGGCGTCGAGGCGGTCGGGGGCGACACATACCGCCGCACCGTGCGTCTCGGCGGCGAGGCCGGCACGATCGAGGTCTGCCGCTCCGGATCGGCCGCGCTGGTCGCGACGGTGCGCGCGCCCGGCGGGACCGACCTCGCGGTGGTCGCGGCCCGGCTTCGCCGCGTGTTCGATCTCGACGCGCATCCGGCGACGATCGCGGCGTGCCTCGGACGGGACGCGCTGCTCGCGCCGCTCCTCGCTGCGCGGTCGGGATTGCGGGTACCCGGCGCTTGGGACGCGTTCGAGTTGGCGGTGCGGGCGATCCTCGGGCAGCAGGTCAGTGTCGCGGGCGCCTCGACGCTCGCCGGCCGCTTGGTGACCCGGCACGGCGCGGTGCTGCCGGACGGCTTGCGCCTTCAGGGCCTGTCGCTTTTGTTCCCCCGCCCTGCCGACCTTGCCCGCGCCGATCTGCGGGAGGTCGGTCTGCCTGGGGCGCGGGCCGCCGCGATCTCCGCTCTCGCCGCCGCCGTCGCCGCCGATCCGGGCCTGCTGCAACCGGGCAGCGGATTGGCGGCGGCGACGGCGCGGCTCGCGGCACTGCCCGGCATCGGCCCCTGGACCGCGCACTACGTCGCCATGCGCGCCTTCAGTGAACCCGACGCCTTTCCGGCCAGCGACCTCGGCCTGCTGCGGGCGGCGACGGCGCCGGGGAGCGCGCGGGTCAGCCCGGCGGCGCTGCTCGCCCGCGCCGAAGCCTGGCGTCCCTGGCGCGCCTACGCCGCGATGCATCTCTGGGCCTCGGACGCTGCCCGCGCGGCCGGGAGAGGTGCGGCGTGAGCACGCGGTGCCTGGGCCTCGCGCGCGTCGATACGCCCGCACCCGTCGGTCCGTTGCTGCTGGCGTGCGACGGAGATGTGCTGATGGGCCTTGATTTCGGAGCACTCTTTAGCGGCCAAAGATCCGTTTCGGAGAGTACTAACCTTTCTCCCAGAGCTGTGGTAACGCTGTGGCCGATCTTGTTTGCGGCGGCTCGCCTGCGGAGGCCGTGCCAAGGTGGGACCGACTGCCCAGCTAGCATGGTGTCTTGAGTGGGGCAGCGCGGCGCTCGCGAGGAATACCGGCTCCCGGCGATAGCTTAAGTGAAGGAGGCGAAAGGAAACGGATGCAGCTCGGAAAGACGCTCGGTGCCGGCCTTTTTGCGTTGGCGTTGTCTTTGCTTAACTTGGCAGCGGCGCAAGCTTCGGGTGGCGCTTGCAAACTGAACGCAAACAAGGCCAGCGGCACTTACGGCTATGCGACAGAAGGCGTGGCGACGGGGGCCAATCCCTTTGTCCCGGTCGGGCCGTTCGCGCAGGCCGGGACCGTGACCTTGGAGGCCGAGCAGGAGGATGGTTCGACCCTGACCGGGACTTGGAGCGTAAGCCTGGATCAGAACGACGCGAATGGCTACACGCCGGACGTTACGTTCGGCGGCACCTTCCAGGTCAGCAAGGCAAGCTGCAGCGGCGACTTCTACGTGACAACGCCGGAGCCAATCGTGCAGCCCAGCTTCCACGTGGTGTTCGTAGCAGACGGCAACGAGGTGAGGACCATCGCTCTGATTCCGAATCTGATCGTGAGCTATAGCAACGCCAAAAAGCTGTAGGCGGGGTCGGTCCGGCGATCCTTGGCACCGGATATGGCTTGCACCGGGAATCGCTCGATGCCGATTTGTCGGTTCCGGGCCTGCTTGCCGGGCCTGTTTGAGGCGTTCATTGCCCGACACGCCGGACGGCAACCTCTCCGGCCAAGGCCGCCGCCGAACGGCCAAACCGCATTGAGGGCGGGCGTCCGCGAAGATCCGGAACGGCGTGATTCACAGTCGGTAGGTGCCACATTCGGCTACAAGTTCGCCGAACAATCTTGAAGGCGAGTCTCAGAACAGGATCAGCGGAAGTTGAGCCCAGGCGCCCCCGACGATGAGCATGAAGCCGGCGCGCCGGAGGCTCCGAGTGATGGGCCTTTTTCTTTCCTCCGGTCAGAACTGGCAGATAATCTGGTCATAGAAACTGCATTGCCACCTGTGCGCCGTTTTCAGCAACAGGAAAGTTATTCCTCCGAGGACGGATGAGCCGATCGCGACAGCAACAACCGTCTGAGATCCCCACGCTATTGCCAGCCGACCTCCAACAAAGCCCCCAGCCAGTGCATTAAATCCTGAGGCCCTCCAATCTCCCGCGGTGGGGAACATGGGTCGACCCGCGCGAGCGTAGCCGGCTGAAATGTTCGCGACGGCTTCATCGTCAATTGCCAAACTGCTTTCATAGTACAATGCGAATGCACCGATACTGCCACATAGGATTCCAAGGAGCGCAGCCTGATTCGGAATCGGCGGCCTGAAGTGATGGATGAGAAACGCACCGGTGGAGAAATGAGCTATAAGAAACAGCCTTGTCCATGTAGACTCAAACAAGGGGGATCCGCGGTATCGAAAGTAAGCCTTCAGTCTGGCAATCCTCATGGATCACTCCGATTGCGAACCCGGTCTCCCAAACCACTTGGCTTGACGTTTTCCGGTCGTGGACGACCCTGAGAGACCAAAGCAGTTCAGGCCTCTGAATATCCAACCAGTCTTTTAACTGATCCCCCGAACCAGCCTATGCTGCTTCTTACCCGCCGAGAGCTTGACCGCCCCGTTGCGTCGGTCGCCCGCACCCACGACGGCGCTTTCGTCCGTAACAACCGTGTCGTTCACCCGCGCGCCGCCGCCCCGGATCAGCCGTCGCGCCTCGCCGTTGCTGGCGGCGAGACCCGCGCGCACGAATAGCTGGAATGCGGGAATGCCCGCCGCAAGCTCGGCCTGCGGCACCTCGATCGTGGGCAGCGTCTCGGCCGCTTCCCCCTGCTCGAACGCACGGCGGGCGGTCTCTAACGCCGTCATCGCCGCATCGCGCCCGTGCGCAAGGGCCGTCGCCTCGGTCGCCAGCGCCTTCTTCGCCTCGTTGACCTCCGCGCCGCCGAGCGACGTCAGACGCGCGATCTCCCCGAGCGGCAGGTCGGTGAACAGTCGCAGGAAGCGGCCGACATCGGCGTCGTCCACGTTGCGCCAGAACTGCCAGTAGTCGTACGGCGACACGCGATCCGCCGTCAGCCACACCGCGCCCTGCGCCGTCTTGCCCATCTTCGCGCCGGATGCGGTGGTGATCAGCGGGCTGGTCAGGCCGAACACCTGCCGCGCCTCCGTGCGCCGGCAGAGCTCCACGCCGGAGACGATGTTGCCCCACTGGTCGGAGCCGCCCATCTGCAAGGTGACGCCGCGCCGGCGCAGCAATTCGCGAAAATCGTAACTCTGCAGGATCATGTAGTTGAATTCGAGAAACGTCATCGGCTGCTCGCGGTCGAGCCGCAGCCGGACGCTGTCGAAGGTCAGCATGCGGTTGATCGTGAAATGCACGCCGATGTCGCGCAGCAGCGGGATGTAGCCGAGCGCGTCCAGCCAGTCCGCGTTGTCGACCAGCGCCGCGTCGGCAACGCCGTCGCCGAAGCGCAGGAACGGTTCGAACACCCGCCAGATGCCGCGCATGTTGGCGGCGATCTCGACGTCGGTCAGCATCCGGCGGCTCTCGTCGCGGCCGGTCGGGTCGCCGATCCGGGTCGTGCCGCCGCCGAGCAGCACGTACGGCTTGTGCCCGTGCTTCTGTAGCAGCCGCAGCGCCATGATCTGCACGAGGCTGCCGACGTGCAGGCTATCCGCCGTGCAGTCGAAGCCGATATAGGCCGAGACCGGCCCGGCGTGCAGCGCGGCATCCAGCGCATCGGCGTCGGTGCACTGGTGGACGAAGCCGCGTTCGGTGGCTTCGTGCAGGAAGTCGCTTCTCGGCATCGCACCGCGTCCAGTAAAGAAGGGCGTGCGGCCTATCACAGACGAGCCGGGAGGTGAAATTGCGTGCGATCGGCCTCATGAGCGGCACCTCGCTCGACGGCGTGGACGCCGCCTGGATCGAAACCGACGCCGAGGCTGTGCAGGCGTTCGGCCCCGCCCTGACGCTTCCGTACGACAACGCGCTGCGGGCCGATCTGCGGCGGCTGCTCGACCGGGCGGACGGGCTCGATCCGGCCGATCCCGACCTCGCCTCGGCCACCGGGAGGCTGACCGAGCGGCACGCCGAGGCCGTGGCCGCGCTCGGGACGGCCGCCGACATCGTCGGCTTCCACGGCCAGACCATCCTGCACCGGCCGGAACGCCACCGGACATGGCAGATCGGCGACGCGGCGCTGCTCGCCCGGCGCACCGGCCTGCCGGTCGCCCATGATTTCCGCTCGGCGGACGTGGCTTCGGGCGGGCAGGGCGCGCCATTGGCGCCGGTGCTGCACGCGACGCTCGCCCGGGCGCTGGCGCGGCCGCTCGCGGTGCTCAACATCGGCGGGGTCGCCAACGTCACCTGGATCGGCGACGACGGCGCGCTGCTCGCCTTCGACACGGGGCCGGGCAACGGCCCGCTGGACGACTGGACGATGCGGCACACGGGCAAGCCGTTCGACCGCGACGGCCGGCTCGCCGCTGCCGGCCGACCGGACGAGGCGGTGCTGGCAACTCTGCTCGCGCATCCCTATTTCGGCCGCACGCCGCCGAAATCGCTCGACCGGCTGGAGTTCGCGCGCGCGCTCGCAGGCAGCGGGCTGGCCGCGCTCGGCCCAGCGAACGGCGCGGCGACGCTGGTCGCGTTCACGGCCGGGGCCGTCGCCCGCGCCGCCGCGCTGCTGCCGTCTCCCCCGCGCCGGTGGCTCGTCACCGGCGGCGGCCGCCACAACCCGGCGATCATGCGGGCGCTGGCCCGGAGGCTCAGCGGCGTCGTCGAGAGGGTGGAGGCGGTCGGCTGGAACGGCGACGCTCTGGAGGCGCAATGCTTCGGGCTGCTCGCCGTTCGCGTCTCGGCCGGACTGCCGCTCACCTTCCCCGGCACGACCGGCGCTCCCCGCCCCCTTCCAGGCGGGGCGATCGCCTATCCCTGAGGCGCGTTCCCGCCCGCTCTACAGAAGCTTGTCGATGGTGATCGGCAGGTCGCGCACGCGCTTGCCGGTCGCGTGATAGATCGCGTTGCCGACCGCCGCCGCCGTGCCGACGATGCCGATCTCGCCCAGTCCCTTGACGCCGAGCGGGCTGACCTCGCTGTCGTGCTCCTCGACGAAGATCACCTCGATCGCGGGCGGAATGTCGGCGTGCGCGGAGATGTGGTACTCGGCGAGATTGTGGTTCATGAACCGGCCGAGCGTGTGGTCCGGCATCGTCTCCTCGTGCAGCGCCATGCTGATGCCCCAGACGACGCCGCCCATCACCTGGCTGCCCCCGGTCTTGAGGTTCAGGATGCGCCCGGCCGCAACCGCGTTGACGACGCGCGTGACGCGCACCACGCCCAGCTCCTCGTCCACCCGCACCTCGGCGAAGATCGCCGAATGCGTGTTGCGCGTGTAGCGCTTCGAGCTGATGAGGCCCGGGCCGACCGATTCCTCTGCTTCCAGCACCGGCGCGTCGTTCGCGGCCAGCGCCCGTTCCACCGGCACCGCCTGCGACGGATCGCCCGCCAGCCGGATGACGCCGTCCGCGAACTCCACGTGGTCGATGTCGGCATTGGCGAGCGGCGAGCTGTCGAGCCCGCGCGCCAGCTTGAACAGCTTGCCGCGCACCGTCTCGCACGCCGCCTGCACCGCCGCGCCGACCGAGGCCGCCGTCCAGGAGCCGCCCTCGATCGGCGATGTCGGCAGCGACGAATCCCCGAGCTTCACGTCGACCGCCTCGATCGGCAGCCCCAGCGTCTCGGCCGCGATCTGCGCCATGATCGTGTAGGTGCCGGTGCCGATATCCGCCGTCGCGCTCGCGACTTCGAGTGTCGGGCCGGGTCTCAGCGTTGCGCGCGCGGATGCCTTCTGGTGCAGCGCCTCCCAGGCGCCGGTCGCCATGCCCCAGCCGATCAGCTCACGACCCTCGCGCATCGAGCGCGGCGCGGGATTGCGCCTGGACCAGCCGAACCGCTCGGCCGCCTGCGCGTAGCAGGCGCGCAGCTCCTTGCTGGTGAACGGCTTGCCCTCGTTCTCGTCGCGCTCGGTGTAGTTGGCGAGGCGCAGCGCCACCGGGTCCATCGACAATTCGTAGGCGAGCTCGTCCATCGCCGTCTCGATCGCGAACACGCCGAGCGTCGCGCCGGGAGCGCGCATGTCGGCTGGCGTGGAAAAATCGGTCTTTGCGAGCTTGTAGGTGAGCGTCGCGTTGTCCGCGCCGTACAGCAGCCCTGACCAGTTGACGACGTTCTCCTGATAGTCCTCGAACTGCGACGTGTTGGCGATCGCCTCATGGTTGATCGCCGTCAGCTTGCCGTCCGGGTTGGCGCCAAGCGCGATCGTCTGGATCGTGTTCGGGCGGTAGCTGAAGGTGAACATCTGCTCGCGCGTGAGGGCCACGCGCACCGGCCGCTCCAGCTCGATCGCCGCCATCACCGCGAGGAAACACTGATATTGCGGCCGCAGGCCCGAGCCGAACGCGCCGCCGACGAAGGGCGAAATGACGTGCACGTCGTCGGACTTCAGCCCGAACACGCTGGTCAGGTAGGATTGCACGTTCTGCACGCCCTGGGTCTTGTCGTAGACCGTCAGCTTGCCGCCCTTCTCCCACACGGCCGTCGTCGCGTGCGGCTCCATCGGGTTGTGGTGCTCGAAGGGCGTCACGTATTCGCGTTCGAGCTTGCGCGGCGCCGCCTCGAACGCCTTCCCCGAATTGCCGCGCGGGCTCGGCGGCGGCTCGATGCCGCTGCGCTTCTTCGGCGGCACGTAGGCCCCGTCGCGCTGGCCTTCGAGATCGGTCGCGTGCGGGGCGCTCTCGTACTCGACCTCAACGAGCGAGGACGCGTACAATGCCGTCTCCAGATCCTCGGCGACGACCAGGGCGACGGGCTGCGCGCTGAAATGGATTTCCGCGTCGTAGAGCGGCCGGAAGGGTGCGCCGGGCGGCGCCGTCTGGTCGCGCCAGCTCCGGTTCAGAAAGGCCGTGTGCGGCCGGTTCTCGTGCGTGAACACCTGGACGACGCCCGGCACGGCGAGCGCCGCCGCCGCGTCGATGCGCGTGATCTTGCCGCGCGCGATCGTGCTGGAGACGACGACCCCGTGGGTCAGGCCCTGCGCCGGGAACTCGGCCGCGTAGCGCGCGCCGCCCGTCACCTTGGCCGGCCCGTCGATGCGGGAAACCGCCTTGCCGATATAGGTCATGTCATCGCACCCGCTTGTCGGTTTGCACTTGCGGCGTGCCTGCCGCCGCCTGGGACAGCGCGCGGAGGATCGCCCGCCGCGCCAGCTCGACCTTGAACGCGTTGCCCGAGAACCCGCGCGCGTCCGCGAGCAGGGCGGAGGCCGCCGTCGAGAAGGTCTCGCGCGTGGCGGGCTTGCCCGCCATCGCCGCCTCGACGTCCCGCTTGCGCCAGGGCTTTGCCGCGACGCCGCCGAGCGCCAGCCGTGCCTCGCTTATCGTGTCGCCGTCGAGCTTCAGCGCCGCCGCGACGGAGACCAGGGCGAAGGCATAGGAAAGCCGGTCGCGCAGCTTCAGATACGTGTAGTTCGACGAGAAATCCTCCCCCGGCAGATCGACGGCGGTGATGAGTTCGTCCTCGCCGAGATTGGTGTCGATCTCCGGCGTGTCGCCGGGCAGCCGGTGGAAATCGGCCATCGCGATCTCTCGCTCGCCCAAGGGGCCGGTGGCCCGCACCGTCGCGCCGAGTGCGGCCAGGGCGACGCACATGTCGGACGGATGCGTCGCGATGCATTTGTCGCTCGCGCCGAGGATCGCGTGGATGCGGTTGATGCCGGTGATGGCGGGGCATCCGGTGCCCGGCTCGCGTTTGTTGCACGGCGTGCCGACGTCGTAGAAATAGTAGCAGCGCGTCCGTTGCAGCAGATTGCCGCCGGTCGTCGCCGCGTTGCGGAGTTGCGGCGAGGCGCCCGCGAGGATCGCGCTCGACAGCAGCGGATAGCGCTTCTCGACCCGCGCGTCGTAGGCGACGGCGGTATTGGTCGCGAGCGCGCCGAGGCGCAAGCCGCCGCCCTCGATCTCCTCGATCTCGCGCAGCGGCAGGTGATTGATGTCGATGAGCCGCGTCGGCTTGGCGACGTTCTCCTTCATCAGATCGATCAGGTTGGTGCCGCCGGCGATGAAGCGGGCGGCGCTGTCGGCCGCGCGGGCGCGCACCGCGCCCGCGACGTCGGTTGCGCGCGCGTATTCGAAGCGGTTCATGCGCGTGGCCCCTCGGTCCATCCCTTGGCCTGCATCGCCTGCTCGATCGCGGCGACGATGTTCGGATAGGCGCCGCAGCGGCAGAGATTGCCGCTCATCAGCTCCCGGATCTCGTCGGAGGAGTTCGCGCGACCCTCGGCGATGAGGCCGGCGGCGGAGCAGATCTGGCCGGGCGTGCAGTAGCCGCACTGGAACGCGTCGTGGTCGATGAACGCCTGCTGCAACGGATGCAGCGCGCCCTCCGCGCCGATGCCCTCGATCGTCTGGATGGCGTCGCCCTCATGCATCACGGCGAGCCTCAGGCAGGAGTTGACGCGGACGCCGTTCACGAGGACGGTGCAGGCGCCGCATTGCCCGTGATCGCAGCCCTTCTTGGTGCCGGTCAGGCCGAGATGCTCGCGCAAGCCGTCGAGCAGGGTTGTCCAGGGAGCAATGTCGATCTCGCGCTCGGCGCCGTTCACCGACAGCTTGACCGGACGGACAGCCGCCGAGGAATGGTCGAGTGCGCCTGCTTCTGTCACGGCTTGTGTTCCCCGATGGAGTTGGGCGTGGACGGCCACGTGGCCGCGCGGCTCTAAAGCTCAAGGCTCCGCAAATGTTCCCCGGCCAGGACCAGCCGGTCAGTCCGGAGGGAGCGGCCGCGCCGTGCAACCGGCGTTGGAGGGAGCCGTTGCTTTCTCGCTTGGGCTTGGCCGCGTGGCTGTCGTATCGGGCCGTCCGAGCTGCCTGCGTGCAGGCACATCCGTTCGGGGAGGGAGCTATGGCGCGCGACCGTGAGCGCTGGAGAGGCGAACAGGACCGATACCGTGGCGAAGACCAGGACCGCGAGCGTCGCGAATGGGAAGGCGAGCGGCGGGGAGAGGGTCGCCCCTCCGACCGCGCGCGCGATACCGGGGGATATGGCGGGCGGGAGGCCTGGAGCGGCGGGGAGAGATACGGTCGGGGCTACCGGTCCGAAGCGGACCAGGGCCGCGGCGAGGGGCGGAGCGAGTATGGGCGCGGCGGCTATGGCCGCGAGCGCGACGAGGATTGGCGCGATCGCTCGCGCGGCTACGCCCAGGGATATGGGTCCGAGAGCGGGCGGCCTGGCGAGCGCGGCTATGCCAGCCGACCCGACTATGGCCGCGAGCATGGTCGGGGCTACGAGGATCGCGGCTATGGCGGCCGAGAGGATGAGCGCGGCTGGTTCGGCCGGGCGACCGACGAGGTTTCGTCATGGTTCGGCGACAGGGATGCCGCGCGCCGCAGGCGCGAGGACGAGCAGGGCGAGCATCGCGGCCGGGGTCCGCGCGGCTACACGCGATCCGACGAGCGCATCCGCGAGGACGTGAACGATCGCCTGACCGACCATCCGGGCATCGATGCCTCCGACATCGAGGTGCAGGCCTCGCAGGGGGAAGTGACCCTCGGCGGCACGGTGGACAGCCGGTACGCCAAGCGGATGGCGGAAGACGTGGCCGACGGCGTCTCCGGCGTCAGCCACGTGCAGAACAATCTGCGGGTCCGGCAGTTCGGACCTGAGCGCCAGGTCGCGAGCGGCGGCACTCCCTCCGTCACGTCGTCCGCCGGCGTTCTCGGCGACGCGGCCACGGGCGGCACGAGCGAGGCCGCCAGCCCGAGCATGTCCGGCCGCGCGTTGGGCGGGGAGACGACCTCCGGCACCAGCGGCGCGAGCGGCACGACCGGCGCCGGCATCGGCTCGGCCGGGGGAGCCGGACCCAAGATCTGATGCCCCGCCCGGCGCGCAGGCTGCGCATCGATCGCCTTTCATCGTGACCCGGCTCGTCGTCGCAGTCGCGAGCGCGGAGGACGCGCGCCTTGCTTTGGCGGCCGGCGCGGATGACGTCGAGATCCTGACGCCGGGCCAGGTGAGGCAGGTGGTCGAGGCGGTCGCGGGACGGTGTCCGGTCGGAACCGTGCTCGCGGCGGCAAGCGACCTGCTCGCGGCGGCGCGCGAGGCGCTCGCCTGCGGCGTGGACTACGTCGTCCGGTCCTTCGGCCGGAGCGAGGATGTCGGGGCGGCGTCCCGCAGCTGGGCGGCGGAGATCCCGCCCGGCGCGCGGCATGCGGCGGTCGGAGCCGACGAGCCGCGTCCGGAGGCGGTGCTCGCCGCCTGCGCGGAGGCGGGGTTCGCCGGAGCGCGGCTCGAGGTGCGGGACGGACGATTGCTGGACCGGCTGCCGGTCGTCCGGCTGCAACGGTTCGTCGCCGCTTGCGCGGCCGGGGGCCTGCAATCCGGCCTGGCCGGCCGGCTCGAACCTCCGGACATGCCGAGACTGCTGGAACTCGAACCGGACGCCCTCATCGCCCTGGCGCCTGGCCCCCGGCGGCATGCGGGGCTGGACGCCGGCGGGATCGCGCGGCTGCGGGCGCTCGTTCCGCCCGAGCGTGCGATTGCCTCCGGGGAGCCGTCTGCGGCCGTCGGCACCGACCGGGTGTTCCTGCACGATTTTGTGCTTCCGGTGTTCGCGGGGGCGTACGGGCACGAGGAACAGTCCCGCCAGCGGGTGCGGTTCGCGGTCGACGTCGATGTCGCCCGTATTCCGCGCACCGCGCAGGACATGGCCGACATCTTCTCGTACGATCTCATTCTCGACGGCATTCGGTTGCTGACCGCATCCTGCCACTGGGTGGTGATCGAACATCTCGCCGAGCGGCTCGCATCCAGGCTGCTGCGGCATCCTCGCGCCGTTCGCGTCACCGTCAGGATCGAGAAGCTCGACGTGAGCCCCTGCGTCGTCGGCGTCGAGATCGTTCGGACGCGCGCCGAGGCGCTCGCGCGTGACTGACGATCCGGGAGCCTGCGATCTCTCGCCCGTCATCGTGATCTTCGGCGCGGCGGTCCGCCCGGACGGCAGGCCGAGCCACACGCTGCGCCGCCGGGTCGAGGCCGCCGCCGCCTGCGGCGCCCGGCGGGGCAACCCGCTCTACCTGCCGACCGGCGGCGTCGGCCGCTTCGGCCCCTCGGAGGCGTCGGTCATGGCCGGGCTGCTCGAGGCGCTCGGCGTCGCGCGCAGCCGCATCGTGCTGGAGGAGACCGGCACCTCCACCCTGTCCTCGGTCCGGGCAGTGCGGCGGCTGCTGCGGGCGCACCGCCTCGAGGGCCGCGTGTACGCCGCGACCAGCTTCTACCATCTGCCGCGCTGCCTGTTGCTGCTGCGGCTGGCTGGCATCCACGCCCGGGGCTGCAAGCCGCCCGCCTTCCCGGCATCGCACGTCGCCGCGATGCGGTGGTATTGGCGCCTGCGCGAAATCCCGGCGCTCATGGTGGACGGCGCGCTCATGCTCCTGCTGCGCGCGACCGGGCGGGTCTAGCGGCGCGATCAGGCGCGTGCGGAAGAACCACTGGCCCGATCTGCCGCCGCGATCATGGAGAGCCAGGTCTCGGGCAGCTCGGCCGTCAGCGCCTCCCGGTGCTGACGCGCGAGATCCTCGCCGATCCAGCGCTCGAGCGCGCCTTCCGCGTCTCCAAATGCCGGCCTGCCATCGTTCCACCTGCTGCCCATGCGAGGGTAAAGAGCACCACGCCAGGAAGTTGCGTTCCCGGTCCGTCGAAAGCGCATTGCGAGGGGATTGCGTCTCGGCGGACCCGCGAGCGTGCCGGCGGCCGGCCCGCCGGATCGGGCGCCGGCCGGCACGAGCAGGCCTCAGCCCGTCGGTTCCAGAGCGGCAACCAAGGCGGATGAGGCCGGCGGCCCCGCTTTCAGCGTGCGCGCGATTGCCTCGACATCGGCGGCGGCGTGCGCGGTCGGATGCCGCCGCAACAGGAGCGTCTGGCGGCGGATCGCGTCCTTCACGCGGTCGTCCCGCCGGACGATCCCCGCCAGTGCCGGCGTGCGCTTGAGGAACAGCGTCGAGGCGCGGGCGAGCGTCGCATGCGTGCGCTCGCCGCCGCCGCGGGAGGCGACCTGGTTGACCACGATCCGCGCGTCGGCGTGACGCGCGTCGGCGGCGTGCAGCTTCAGCACGGCGTAGGCGTCGGTCAGGCTGGTCGGCTCTTCCGTCGCGACCACGAGCAGTGTGTCGGCAAAGGCCGCGAGCTGCCGCACCGGGCGGTCGAGCCCGGCCCCGAGATCGAGCAGGACGGTGTCGTAGCGGGGCGCGAGCGCGCGCAGCGCGTCGAGGATGGCGGCGAGCGTGCCTGGGTCCATCGTCGCGAAGGCGCCGGAGCCGGAACGCCCGGCTACGAGGTCGAACCCTCCCTCGGCGTGCCGGGTGACGGCCTGGGCGAGAGTCGCTTGCCCGGCGATCACCGCGCCGAGGTCGCGGGCGGGCGTCAGGCCGAGCTGGATGTCGACGTTGGCGAGGCCGAGATCGCCGTCGAACAGCAGCACGCGGCGGCCCCGGCGGGCCAGCGCGTGGGCGAGCGTGATGCTCAACCAGGTCTTGCCGACCCCGCCCTTGCCGGAGGCGACGGCGATGGTGCGGCCGGCGGAGGGCGTCGGTTCGGCCGTCATGCGGTGTGCTCCAGGGTACAGGGCCGCGCCGTAGCGAGCAGGCGGCCGGCCAGATATTCGGGGGTGAGCGCGGTCAGTCCGTCGGCGGCGCCCGGTCCGACGCCCGCCTCGGCGAGCGCGAGGCGGCCGGATGCGGCGGCCGCGAGCACGTTGCCGACGCGGCGCGCGAGAATCCATGCGGGTCGCGACCAGCCCGCTCGCGCCGGCCTCGGCGAAGCAGGACGCGAGATCCGCGCTCTCAGCGGCGTCCAGCCCGGCCGGGAGCACGAGCACGATCGTGGCCCGCGCCGTCTCCGCCAGCGCCACGAGGTCGTCCCGCTGCGCCGGGTCGAACGGGTCGATCCCCGGCGTGTCGATCAGCACCGGCGCACCGTCGGTCCGGCGCGCGAGCGCGCGCGCGAGCGTGACCGGGTGGCTCGCGATCATGAGGCTGAGGCCGAGCAGCCGGGTGAAGGCGGCGAGTTGTTCTGCCGCCCCCGCCCGCTTGCCGTCGGCGGTGACGACCAGCGGCTTCTCGCCCGCCATCACCATCCGGGTCGCGAGACGGGCAACGGTCAGCGTCTTGCCCGCGCCGGGCGGCCCGGCGAACAGCAGCGGCGGGTTGTCCCGATCGAGCTTGAGGGCGGCGAACGGCAGCGCCGCTTCCAGCCCCGGCGCAAGCACGCCGTCCAGCAGGCGCGCGCGCAGGGCTTCCGGCACGCCATGGAAGCGGAGCGCCGCCTCCAGACCGGGGTCGGCGCGCAGCGGCGGCGGCGGTGGCGCCTCCTCCGGCTCGAGCGCCGCCGTGACTTCGATGCCGTCCGCCACCCGCCGCGTCGTCAGGATGAGCGCGTCCGGCCCCATTTCGGCGCGGATGCGCGTCATGGCCTCGGCGATCCCCTGAGCGCGATACACCTTCAGCCGCATGCGGCGAGCCTAGCCGGCAACGGTTTACGAGCGATTGCTCAAAGCGTGTCGATGGTGCGGATGCGGGCGCGCGGGAAAATCTCCGTCTGCGCGAGCACGGGCGTGCCCGGCCTGATGCGGTCGGCGATGGCGCGGACGTGCAGGCGGATGGCGGCGCTCGTCAGCAGCACCGGGGCCTCGCCGGCGGCGCTCGCCGCCTCGAACACGGCGCGCAGCCGGCGCATGAACTCCTGCAGCCGGGTCGGCGGCATCGCGATCTGCCGGTCCTCGGCCGGGCCGACCAGCGCGTCGGCGAACGCCGTCTCCCAGTCGGGCGAGAGCGTGACGAGCGGGATGTAGCCGTTCGGCCCGACATGGCTGTCGCTGATCTGGCGGGCGAGGCGGGTGCGGACATGGGCGACGATGACGGGCAGGAGGCGGCCCGGACCCGCCTCGTGGATGCCTTCGAGGATGGTCGGCAGGTCGCGGATCGAGACGCGCTCGGCGAGCAGCGATTGCAGCACGCGCAGCACGCCGCCGACGCTGGTCTGGGACGGGATCAGGTCGGCGACGAGCTTCTGCTGCTCGCGCGGCAGCTCGTCGAGCAGCTTTTGCGTCTCGGCGTAGGAGAGAAGCTCGGCCATCGTCTCGCGCACCACTTCCGTCAAATGCGTCGTCAGCACGCTCGGCGGATCGACGACGGTGCAGTTCCGGAACAGCGCCTCCTCGCGCGCGTTCGGCTCGATCCAGAGCGCGGGCAGGCCGAAGGCCGGCTCGACGGCGCTCTCGCCGGGCAGATCCGGCAGGCCGCCCTTCGGGTCCATGACCAGGAGCTTGGTCGGCCTGAGCTCGCCGCGCGCCGCCTCGATCTCCTTGATGCGGATGACGTAGGTGTCCGCGCCGAGCTGCATGTTGTCCTGGATGCGGACGGCGGGCAGCACGAATCCCATCTCGGCGGCGATGGCGCGGCGCAGGCCCTTGATCTGCTCGGTCAGGCGCGGCGCGTCGCCGCCCGCCAGCACGAGCAGGCCGTAGCCGAGCTCCAGCCGGATCGTGTCGATGCGCAGGCTCTCGCCGATCGGCGGCTCGGACGGGATGGCGGCGACGGCCGGGGTATCGGCGGCATCGGCGGCGGCCTGCGGGTTCCTGGCGCGGAACCAGGCCGCGCCGCCGGCGAGGCCGGCGAGGCCGAGAAACGGCAGCATCGGCAAGCCAGGCATCAGGGCGAGCACCGCCGCCGCGCCCGCCGCCATCGCGAGCGGCTTGGTGTTGCCGCCGAGCTGGCGCACGAGCGCCGTGTCGGCGGTGCCTTCCATGCCGCCCTTGGTCACGACGATGCCGGCGGCCGTCGAGACGAGCAGCGCCGGGATCTGCGACACGAGCCCGTCGCCGACCGTCAGCACGGTGAAGGTGGAGGCGGCGTCCGAGACCGCCATGCCGTGCCGCACGATCCCGATCGCGAGACCGCCCAGGATGTTGATCGAGGTGATCAGCAATCCGGCGATCGCGTCGCCGCGCACGAACTTGGCGGCGCCGTCCATGGCGCCGTAGAAGCCGCTCTCCTCCTCCAGCTCGCGGCGGCGGCGGCGGGCGGCTTTTTCGTCGATCAGCCCGGCCGAGAGGTCGGCGTCGATCGCCATCTGCTTGCCCGGCATCGCATCGAGGCTGAACCGGGCCGCGACCTCCGCGATCCGGCCGGAGCCCTTGGTGATGACCATGAAGTTCACGACCAGCAGGATCGCGAACAGGATCAGGCCGATCACCACGTCGCCGCCCATCAGGAAACCGCCGAACGCGGCGACGACATGCCCCGCCGCCGTCGTGCCCTCGTTGCCGTGCGCGAGGATCAGGCGCGTGGTCGCGACGTTGAGCGACAGGCGCAGCAGCGTCGTCAGCAGCAGCAGCGTCGGGAACGTCGTGAAGTCGAGCGGCCGTTGCAGGAACAGCGCCACCATCAGCACGAGCACCGACGCCGTGACGGACAGCGCCAGCCCGAAATCGAGGATCAGTGTCGGCAGCGGCAGGATGAGCACGGACAGCAGCGCGACGACGCCGAGCGCGAGGCCGATATCGCTGCCCGGCGCGAGGCGGCGGAGGCGCGGCGGGATCGGCGGCAGGAAGGACGCGAAGCTTGCGGCCGCCATCAGGCCGGCAACCCGGCGGTGGGCGGCGGCACCTTCAGCCCTTGCGCCGCGTAGTCGCGCAGCTTGTTGCGGAGCGCCCGGATCGAGATGCCGAGAATGGTCGCCGCGTGCGTGCGGTTGCCGAGCGTGTGGCTCAGCGTTTCGAGGATGAGGTCGCGCTCGACCTCCTCCATGCGGCGGCCGACGAGCGACGCCACTCCGCCGGAACCGGCCTCGTTCGCCTCCGCGGCGCTGGCGGCGGACGGGGAGGGGCTGGCGACCTCGATCGCCTCCGCCTCGATCGCATCTCCCTGCGCCAGCAGCACCGCCCGGTGCAGCACGTTCTCGAGTTCGCGCACGTTGCCGCGCCAGCCATGCGCTGCCAGCCGCGCCTGTGCCTGCCGCGACAATGGGCGCGCCGGCATGCCGTTCACCTCGGCGTAGTGCCGCGCGAAATGCTCGGCGAGCGGTAGGATGTCGCCGGGCCGTTCGCGCAGGCCGGGCAGGCGCAGCGACACGACGTTCAGCCGGAAATACAGATCCTCGCGGAACGAACCCCGCGCCACTTCCGCCGGCAGGTCGCGGTTGCTGGTCGCGAGGATGCGGACGTTGATGCGCACGGGCGCGACGCCGCCGAGCCGGTCGATCTCGCGCTCCTGCAACGCGCGCAACAGCTTGGATTGCAGGCGCACATCCATTTCGCTGATTTCGTCGAGCAGCAACGTGCCGCCGTCCGCCGCCTCGAACTTGCCGACCCGGCGGGCGAGCGCGCCACTGAACGCGCCCTTTTCATGGCCGAACAGTTCCGACTCCAGCAGATTGTCCGGGATCGCGGCGCAGTTCAGCGCAACGAACGGGCCGCCCGACCGGCGCGAGCGCCGATGGATGTGACGCGCGATCACCTCCTTGCCGGTCCCCGATTCGCCGCAGATCAGCACCGAGGCATCCGAGCCCGCCACCTGCTCCGCACGCCGGATCGCGGCCAGCATCGCGGGATCGCGGGCGATCAGCGCGTGGCTTTCGCCGGTCGCCGCTTGCAGGATCGCGGCGATCATGTCCGGGTCGGGCGGCAGCGGCAGGAACTCGCGCGCGCCGTCGCGGATCGCCTGCGCCGCGGCGTCGGGGTCGCTCTCGTCGCCGCACGCGACCACGGGCACCACGATCCGCTCGGCCGCGAGCGCGCGCACGAGGCCGCCCACGTCTTCCGCCAGATCGCACAGCACGACGTCGATCCGCCCGTCCGCGCGCAGCCGGGCGAGGCCGGACTGGATGTCCGCCGCCTGGTCGAGCTTGGCGCCGCGCGCCATCGCGAGCCGCGCCGCCTTGCCGAGTTCTCCCGAGAGCGAGCCGATGATGAGGATACGCACGATCAGCGGGCCGAAGCGGGTTTCACGACCGGTCGGCCTTGACGATCTCCGTCATCGTCACGCCGAGGCGGCTGTCGTCCACCATCACGACCTCGCCGCGCGCGACGAGGCGGTTGTTGACGTAGATGTCGATCGCCTCGCCGAGCTTGCGGTCGAGTTCCACGACGGCGCCCCGTCCGAGCTTCAGCAGCTGGTTCACCTGCATCGTCGCCTTGCCCAGCACCGCGCTGACGGTGACCGGAATGTCGTACACCGCCTCCAGATCCTGCGTGCCGCGCGACGGCCCCGCGCCGCCCGCGCTCGCGCCTTCCTCGGGCAGTTCGGCGAGCTCCATGTTACCCGGCATGCGCCAGCTCTCCTTGCGCGTATTCGGGTTCCAGCAACTCCGCGCCAAGCAGGATGGCGCGCACCTTGCGCCACATCGTGCTCGCGTCGCGCTGCGCGGTCCCGTCCTCCCAGTCGATGCGCACGTCCCCGAACGCGACTGAGTCGGTCGCGAGGACGGATACGCGCGGCGACAGCACCGGATCGAGCCGCCGCAGCTCCTGCTCCATCGCGTCCGTGAGCCGGGGATGCACGCGCACCGTGATCGCGGGCTCGCGGAGCAGCCCGGGCAGGATCGCCTGCACGATCGCCCGCACCTCGCCTTCGCCGTGGTCGCGGCAGAGCGCGGGCAGCACGCCCGCGAGGCTCGCGGTCAGCACGCGGGCGAGGCCGGTCGCGGTGCGCTCGGCGAGGTCGCGCGCACCGGCGCTCCTCTCGATCAGCGCCAGCCGGATGCCGGCCATGGCGCGCGCCAGGGCGGCGGAATGCCCGGCATTCGCTTCCGCGACGCCCGCCTGACGGCCGTTGCTCCAGGCTTCGTCACGCGCCGCGTCGAGGTCGGAGGCGGAGAAGTGCGGCTCGATCACGTCCGGCTCGGGCGGCGGCGCCAGCACGGCGTCGGGCTCCTCGATGTCGAAATCCTCCGCGAACAGCAAGCCGGCGAGGCGGGACGAGCCCGCGATCATCGTGTCCATGTCAGTAGACCAGCTCCTCGTCCTTGCTCTCGCCGATATCGATCTGTCCCGATGCCGCCAGCTCCTTGGCCTGCATCACGATCGCCGCCTGCGCCTCGTCCACGTCGCGCAATCTGACCGGGCCGAGCGCGTCCATCTCGTCGCGCAGCATCTTCGCCGCGCGCTCCGAGAGATTGCCGAGGAACAGTTCGCGAATGGTTTCCGAACCGCCCTTCAACGCCAGCGGCAGCTTGTCCTTTTCCACCGCGCGCAGCAGAAGCTGCACCGCCGCCGGGGTCAGCCGCTTCAGATCGTCGAAGGTGAACATCAGCGAACGCACGCGGTCGGCCGCTTCGCGGCTGCGCTCCTCGAGCGCGCCCATGAACCGAGCCTCCGCGCTGCGGTCGAAGCTGTTGAAAATCTCCGCCATCATCTCGTGGGGATCGCGCGAGCTGCTGCGGGCGAGATTGGACATGAACTCGGTGCGCAGCGTCTTCTCGACGCCCTCGAGCACCTCTCTCTGCACGCTCTCCATGCGCAGCATGCGCATCACGACTTCCATCGCGAACGGCTCGGGCAGGATCGCCAGCACCTTGGCCGCGTGCTCGGTGCGGATTTTGGTCAGCACGACCGCGACGGTCTGGGGGTATTCGTTCTTGAGATAGTTCGCGAGCACGGCCTCGTTCACGTTGCCGAGCTTGTCCCACATGGTGCGCCCGGCCGGGCCTTTGATCTCCTCCATGATCTGCGACACCCGCTCGGCCGGCATCGTCTTCAGCAGCAGCCGCTCGGTGCGGTCGAAGCCGCCCGCCAGCGCGCCGGTGCCGCCGAGGCTCTGCGCGAACTCGCTGCACAGCCGCTCGATCGCCTCGGCCCTGATCGTGCCGAGCTGGGCGATGGCAAGCGACAGTTCGCGGATTTCATCGTCGTTCATCAGCGCGAACAGCGGACCGCAGTGGTCCTCGCCGAGCGCCAGCATCAGCAGCGCCGCCTTCTGACGCCCGGTCAAGCGGCCGTAGTCGTCGGCGGCGGCCATTCAGTCCGCCTCCTGCAGCATCCAGCCGCGCACGATGCCGAGCGAGGCGTCCGGGTGTTTGGCGACCAGCGCCGCGAGGCGGCGGAGCGAGGATGCGCGCAGCTGGCCCTCCACGTTGGCAATGCTGATCATGCTCTGATCGTCGAGCAGCGCCGCTTCGCTCCCGGCTTCACCGCCGATCTGAGCCGCGCTTCCCGCCGCCGATCCGGGCAGTGCCGGCCCGCCGCCGGGGGCGGCAAGCAGGCTCGCGTCGGCGGGGCCGTCGAGCGCCCCGCGGTCCGGGAAGGCGGTGAGCCTGAGCGCCATCGGCCGCAGCACGAAGAACACGGCGACGACCGCGACCAGACCGAACAGCGCCGTCTGCACGAGCCGCAGCAGGTCCGCGTGCCCGAGCGCCGCGCCGAACAGGCCGCGCGCCTCCGGAAGCGGCATCTCCTCCGGCGCCGCGAAGCGCATGCTGACCACCTCGACGTGATCGCCGCGTTTCTCGTTGTAGCCGACCGTCGCGCGGACGAGGCTCGCGATTCGCGCCAGCTCCTCGGGCGGGCGTGGCTCCCATTGCGGCTTGCCGTCCGGCCCCGCTTTGTCCACGCCATCGATCATGACGGCGAGATTGATGCGGCGGATCTGCGGCTGCTCATGAATGAGCGTGCGCACCGTCTTGCCGATTTCGTAGTTGGTGGTCTCCTCCTGCCGCCCGTCCTGGGAGCCGGTCGCGGCCTGCTTGCCGGCGTCCGCGTTCGGGAGGTTGTTCTGCACGGAAACGGTGCTGCTGGCGTCGGTCGTGCGGCTGTTGCTGTTCACGGTCTGCGAACTGCGCACGACCTGTCCGTCGGGATCGTATTTCTCCTGCGTCTCCTGGACGTGGTCGAAATCCATGTCCACGGCCGCTTCGGCCCGCACATGGCCGGGGCCGACGGTGCGTTCGAGCATCTCCTCGACCGCGCGCGCGAGCCGCGTCTCGGTCGCGCGGCGGATCTCTTCCGTGCTCGCGTCCGTCGCGGCGGGGCCAGCCGGCTCTCCGGCACGGACGAGGAGGCCGCCACGGCTGTCGATGATCGACACGTTGTGCGGCTTCAGCCCCGGCACGGCGGCGCAGACCAGATTGAGCACCGCCTGGATGCCCTCGCGGTCCAGCCGCGAGAAGCCGGCCATGGTGAGCAGCACGCTCGCCTGCGCCTCCTGCCGCTCGCGGGCGAACGGCTCGCGCTTCGGCAGCACGAGATGCACGCGCGCGCCGCGCACCCCCTGGATCGCGCGGATCGTGCGGGCAAGCTCCCCCTCCAGCGCCCGCGCCTGGTTGATCTGCTGCTGGAACTGGCTGACGGTGAGGCCGTCGCCCCTATCGAAGATCTCGTAGCCGATCGAACCGCCGGTCGGCAGCCCTGCCTTCGCCAGCTGGACGCGCGCCTGCGCCACCTGATCCTCCGGCACCAGGATCTGCGCGCCTTCCGCCGCCAGCCGGTACGGAATGTGCTGGCGCGCGAGCTGATCCGTGACCTGGCCCAACTCGCGCATGTCGAGATCGGCGTAGAGCAGCGCCATCGGGTCGGCGCCGCTCCGCCATGCGAGGAAGCCGAGCAGCCCAAGCAGGCCGAAGCCGACCGCCGACAGCGCGGCGAGGCGCGCGGGGCCGAGGGCCTTGAGGCTGGCGAGCAGCGCTTTCACGCTCGATCCTTCGCCGCGTGTCGCGGGTCATGCTGCATGCGCGGCCTGATTCCTGGCTGTCCGGCCTCCTGCCGGCGCGCAATACTGGATCGGCGGGCGTTACGCTTCCCTTAAGCGGGTTGGTCCTGGGGTCGCGCGATCCGCCGTTCGGACGCCCTCACCCCCCGCCGTTGATCGTCAGAATAGTGCCTGACGTGTACCCCGAGCGGGGGCTGGCGAGGAAGGCGACCGCGTCGCCGATCTCCTCGGGCTTCGCCGCGCGGCCGAACGGGAGGGCCGCGTTGCGGTCGCGCCAGCGTTCGGGGTCGCGGCCCTCGGCCGTCGCGGCGGCGCGAGCGAGCATTTCGGCGCGCTCGGTCTCGACCGGGCCGGGGTTGATGCCGACCACCCGCACGCCATGCGCCGGGCTGGCGCGGCCGAGCGCGCGGGTGAAGGCCATCAGGGCGGCGTTGCCCGCGGCCCCCACGATGTAGCCGGGCGGAAATCGCTCCCCGGCCGCGCCGATCACGTTGACGATCACCCCGGATTTCCGCGCCGTCATCGCCGGGTAGAGCGCGCGAGCGAGCGAAATGAACCCGAACACCTTCAGATCCCAGGCCTGACGCCAGGCGGCATCCGAGACCGAAACCAGGTCGCCGGGCGGGATCGCGCCCGCGTTGTTGACCAGGATGTCGATCTCGCCCGCCGCCGCCGCGACCTTAAGGCAGGCGGAGTCGCCCGACAGATCGGCGGTGACCGTCCGCACTCCGACCTGATGGCGGGACCGGATCCCGGCCGCCGTCGCCTCGAGCGTGTCCCGGCTCCGCGCCACGAGCACGATCTCGCAGCCCTCGCCGGCCAGCGAGAACGCGGCGGCGCGGCCGATGCCCTTCGATCCGCCGGTCACGAGCGCGCGCCGGCCCCGGAGCTGCAAATCCATGCTGCGTTCCTCCCGGCGCAACCCTGCCCCCTGCGCAGGGAGAGCGGCAAGTTTGGCCCAAGACCTGTGCGCGGCGCTCGGCTATAGGGGCGGCATGGCTGGCCCTCGCTCGCACGCCCGGATCGCGGTGAACGTCGCGCTCGACGGGATCGCCGCCGCGCTCGCGGTGCCGCTTGCCCGGTGGATCGCCGATCCCGCCGGAGCGTGGATCGCGCCGCTCTGGCTGCTGGCGGCGGGCGCCGCGACGCTGCTCGCGGCCGGAGTGCCGTTCGGCCTGTCCAGGCAGTATTGGCGGTTCGCGGGCATGAACGACCTGCTCGGGGTCGCGGGCGCGAGCGCGCTCGGCGCCCTGCTGTTCACGCTCCTCCTCCACCTGTCCGGCCATCCGCCGGCCAATCCCGCCTTCCCGATGATCCACGCCCTGGCGCTGCTCGCCCTGCTGGGCGCCCCGCGCGTCGTGTACCGGTGGTTCCGAACCCGCGCCTCGCTGCGCCCGGCCCGCCGGGGAGAAGCGTCGTCCGTGCTGCTGGTCGGCTCCGGCGAGGACGCCGATCTGTTCATGCGCGCGCTCGCGCAGGACCGGCGGCAGCCGCTCCGGGTTCTGGGCCTGCTCGCGCTCGGCACTCGCCAGACCGGCCGCCGCATCCACGGGCGGCCGATCCTGGGCGGCGTCGACGAGGCCGCTTCCGTGCTGGAACGGCTCCGGGACGAAGGGCGGCTGCCCGACCTGCTGGTGGTCGCGACCCCCGACCTGGCCGGCGTGCCGCTCGCCGGGCTGCTCGAAGAGGCCGACCAGCATGGGGTCATCGTCCGCCTGGCGCCCCGCCCGACGGCGCTGCACCCGGCGCGACGCGGCAGCGACGCGGCCGCCGCGCCGGCGATCGAGTTGAAGCCGGTCGCGATCGAGGATCTGCTGAACCGGCCGCAGGTGCCGCTCGACCGCGCGGGCATGGCGCGGCTGATCGAGGGACGGCGGGTGCTCGTGACCGGCGCGGGCGGCACGATCGGCGGCGAACTTGCGCGGCAGGTCGCGGCGCTCGGGCCGGATACGCTGGTGCTGCTCGATAACGGCGAATTCGCGCTCTGGCAGATCGACATCGAGCTCGCCGAGCAGCACCCGCGCGTGCAGCGCCACGCCCTCATTGCCGACGTGCGCGACGAGGCGCGGATCCGGTCGATCTTCGAGGCGTGGCGGCCGGAGCTCGTCTTTCATGCGGCGGCGCTGAAGCATGTGCCGATCGTGGAGGCGAACCCGCTCGAGGGCATGCTCACCAACATCGCCGGCACCCGCCACGTCGCGGACGCGGCGCGCGCGGCCGGCGCGCGAGCCATGGTGCTGATCTCGACCGACAAGGCGGTGAACCCGACCAGCCTGATGGGCGCCTCGAAGCGGCTGGCCGAGATGTATTGCCAGGCGCTCGACGTCGCGGCCCGCAACGCCGGCGGCGAGGCGATGCGCTGCGTCACCGTCCGGTTCGGCAACGTGCTCGGCAGCACCGGCTCGGTCGTGCCGCTGTTTCACCGACAGCTCGAACGCGGCGGGCCGCTGACGGTCACGCATCCCGACATGCAGCGCTACTTCATGACCGTGCGGGAAGCGGTCGGCCTCGTGCTGCAGGCGAGCGTGCTCGGCACCGGCGACGCAGTGCTGCCGTCTGGGCTGCCGGCAGGAAAGGAGGGCGGCATTTTCGTGCTCGACATGGGCGAGCCCGTGAAAATCGTCGATCTGGCGCGGCAGATGATCCGGCTCGCCGGTCTCAGGCCGGGCGAGGACGTGGAGATCCGGTTCACGGGCCTGCGTCCCGGCGAAAAGCTGTTCGAGGAGCTGTTCCACGGCCGCGAGCCGCCGGTGCCGACGGGCTTTCCCGGCCTGCTGATGGCCAATCCCCGCACCGCCGATCCGGCGGTCGTCGGCCGGGCCATCGACGAGATCGCGGCGGCCTGCCGAGGGGGCCAGGAGCGTGTGGCGCTGGCCCTGATCGGCCGCCTCGTTCCCGAGTTCGAGCACAATGCGGACGGCAGCCCCGCGCGCCTGACGCCACAGGAGGCCAGATGACCGACGCCGCCCCCGTCCCGTTTCTCGACCTGAAGGCGCAGCAGAGGCGCATCGCCGTCGACCTGCGCCGCCGGGTCGATGCCGTGCTCGAGCATTGCCAGTTCGTGCTCGGCCCCGAGGTCGGGGAGCTGGAGCGCGCGCTCGCCGCCTTCTGCGGGGCCGCGCATTGCGTCTCGGTCAGCTCCGGGACCGACGCGCTGCAGATCGCCCTTATGGCGGAGGGGATCGGGCGCGGCGATGCCGTGTTCCTGCCCGCCTTCACCTACACGGCGACGGCCGAGGTGCCGCTCGTGCTCGGCGCAACCCCGGTGTTCGTCGATGTCGATCCGCGCACGTTCCAGATCGATGTCGCGCATCTGGAACGGCGCATCGCCGACACGCGCCGGGCGGGCAGGCTCAGGCCGCGCGCGATCATCGGCGTCGATCTGTTCGGCCAGCCCGCCGACTGGCCGGCGCTCGCGTCCGTCGCGGCGCGCGAGGGTTTGTTCACGCTCGACGACTGCGCGCAGAGCTTCGGCGCATCCCTGAACGGCGAGCGGCTGGGCCGGGCGGCGGAGGCGACCGCAACGAGCTTCTTTCCGTCGAAACCCCTGGGCGCGTACGGGGATGGCGGCGCGCTGTTCACCGAGAGCCAGGAGCGGGCGGCGCTGTACCGAAGCCTGCGCACGCACGGCGAGGGCACGACGCGCTACGAGGTGCTTGCGCACCGGCATGAACGGCCGCCTCGACTCGCTGCAGGCGGCGGTGCTGCTCGCCAAGCTCGCCGTGTTCGAGGACGAGCTCGCGGCGCGCGCGCGGATCGCCGACGCCTACGACGCGCGCCTCGCCGGCGTCGTCGAGACGCCGCGCCGGGTGCCCGACAGCACGAGCGCCTGGGCGATCTACGCGATCCTGGTGGAGGACGGCGCGGCCCGCGACCATCTCCAGGCGATGTTGCGCACGCGGAGCGTGCCCAGCGCGATCTACTATCCGCGCCCGCTGCACCGGCAGCCCGCGTATCGCGACCACCACGACGGCTCGGCGCTGCCCGTCTCGGAGGCGCTGTCCGAGCGCATCCTGGCCCTGCCGATCCATCCGGATCTGACCGATGAGGCGGTCGGGCGGGTGTGCGAGGCGGTGCTGGCGGGGATCAGCTAAGGCGAGCGCCCTCGTTCCGATGCCCCTGCATTTCCATCCGAAAGCCAGAACGGTCGTTGTTTGCGACTTCCGTGCGGCTTCGTCGTGCCCGAGATGGTCAAGCGGCGACCCGCGACCGTCGTAAGCCGCAAATCCAGGGACGCTCGGGCCTATGCGCAATTGTGCCGATCAGCACCGAAGTTCCCAAAGTCACGGCGGCATACCAGGTCGAGTTGAAGGAGCTTGCCCTGCCGCCCCCGTTTGACAGGGGGCCGAACTGGGTGAAGGCTGATATGGCGCGGTGTTGGTTTGGAAGCCCCGTTTCGTGCGGGGCTTCTTTTTTTCTCGGAGACGTTGTCCAAACGCATCCCAGCGCTGCCGATCCACTCGGACCTGACCGAGCAGGCCGCGTTCCGGGTGCGCGACGCGCGACGGGCGGCTGGTCGATAAGGCACTCCAATGTCCCTCCAATCCGCCTCGCCCCCGGCGTTCGACCAGAGGTTCCGGTCGGAGCTGCTGGAGCTGTTCCGATGGCGGCGGGACGTGCGGCGGTTCCTCCCCGAGCCGGTCCCGCCCTCGCTGCTGCGCGAGTTGCTGGCGGCGGCGGCGCTCGCCCCGTCGGTCGGGCTGAGCGAGCCATGGCGGTTCGTGATGGTGGACGACCCCGCGCGCCGGGAGGCGGTGCGGGCCAATTTCGAGGCGTGCAACGCGCGCGCCCTGGCCTGCCAGGAGCCGAGCCGGGCCGCGCTCTACGCCAGGCTGAAGCTGGCCGGGCTCGACGAGGCCCCGTGCCATCTGGCGGTGTTCGCAGAGCCAGACCCGGAGCAGGGGGGCGGCCTCGGACGCGGCACGATGCCGGAGACGACCACCTACTCGGCGGTGATGGCGGTGCACACGCTCTGGCTCGCGGCGCGGGCGGCGGGCCTCGGGCTCGGCTGGGTCTCGATCCTCGATCCGGCGCCGGTCGGGGCGGCGCTGGACGTGCCGCCGGGCTGGACGCTGGTCGGCTATTTCTGTCTCGGCCATCCGCAGCGGCAGGACGATGTTCCGGAACTGGAGCGGCTCGGCTGGGAGCGGCGGAGGCCGCAACCGCCCGTGTTCATTCAGCGCTGAGCCATTTGGTGACAGCCGGTTTTCTTGACAGCCCCGGTCCCCCTGGGCTTGATCCCGCCAAATTCAGGAAGGCTATCCCTCCCTCATGGCGACCACACGGGCCAAGCCCAAATCGAGCGGCCTTCTCGATAACGTCAAGACCATCGTCTATGCCGGCCTGATCGCCATCGGCATCCGGACCTTCCTGTTCGAGCCGTTCAACATCCCTTCCGGCAGCATGATCCCGACCTTGCTCGTCGGCGACTATCTGTTCGTCGCGAAGTACAGCTATGGCTTCTCGCGGTTCTCTTTCCCGTTCTCGCCCGACCTGTTCTCGGGCCGCGTCTTCGGCCACCTGCCGCATCGGGGCGATGTCGCCGTGTTCAAGCTGCCGCTCGATAACTCGACCGACTACATCAAGCGCATCGTCGGCCTGCCCGGCGACCACGTGCAGATGCGCCGGGGCGAACTCTACATCAATGGACAGCTCGTGCCGCGCCAGGCGGCCGGCGAGTGCATCGCCGACGACAACGGCATCCGCATCGAGGAGCAGCGCTTCCGGGAAGAGCTTCCCGGCGGTGTCACGCACTACATCTGCAAGGCGACCGACCAGGGCTTCGCCAATAACACGCCGGATTTTCTCGTGCCGCCCGACCGCGTCTTCGCCATGGGCGACAACCGCGATAACAGCCTCGACAGCCGCTTCATGGACCGGGGCGTCGGTTTCGTCCCGCTCGAGAACCTGGTCGGCCGCGCCGAGTTCCTGTTCTTCAGCGTGGATGCCGAGGCGCCGTGGTGGCAGTTCTGGCAATGGCCGGTCGAGATCCGCTGGAGCCGCATCGGCTCGGGCATCCGCTGAGCGATTCGCCGCATGCGGCCGAAGTCCCGTTCGGCCATGTCTTCTCCCGTCCCGAGCTGCTGCGCGAGGCCCTGACGCACCGGTCGGCCGCGCATGAGCGCGGGCGGGGGCGCAGCCGGGCGCGGCGGGCAGCGCTGTCGAACGAGCGGCTGGAATTCGTGGGCGACCGGGTGCTCGGATTGCTGATCGCGGAGTGGCTGGCCGAGCGGTTTCCCCGCGAGCAGGAGGGCGCGCTCGGGCGGCGGCTGGCCCAGCTTGTCTCCCAGCCCGTGCTGGCGGAGGTCGCGGACGCGATCGGCCTGGCCGCCCTGCTCGATGTATCCGAGGGCGAGGCGAAGGCCGGGGTGCGCCATCGGGCGACGGTGCTCGCCGACGCATTGGAAGCCTCGATCGGCGCGCTCTATCTGGACGGGGGAATCGAGGCCGCCCGCGCCTTCGTCCGCCGCACCTGGAGCGACGCCATGATCCGGCAAGCCGAGCCGCCCAAGGACGCCAAGACCGGCCTGCAGGAATGGGCGCAGGCGCGCGGCTTGCCACTGCCCCGCTACGAGGTCGCTGCCCGCGAAGGGCCGCCGCACGCGCCGGTGTTCGTGATCGCCGTCGAGACGGGGGGCCAGACCGGCACCGGGACGGCGGGCAGCAAGCGGGAGGCCGAGCAGGAAGCCGCTGCCGATCTTTTGACGCGGCTGCCCTCATGAGCACGCGATGCGGCTTCGCGGCCATCGTCGGCGCGCCGAACGCGGGCAAGTCGACGCTGCTCAACCGCATGACCGGAGCGAAGCTCTCGATCGTCAGCCCGAAGGCGCAGACCACGCGCTCGCGGGTACTCGGCATCCTGATGCGCGGCGAGAGCCAGATCCTGCTCGTCGATACGCCCGGCATCTTTCGCCCCCGCCGCCGCCTCGACCGGGCGATGGTGGCAGCCGCCTGGACCGGCGCCCAGGATGCCGACCTCGTGCTGCTGCTGGCCGACGCGCGGGCCGGCGCGACCGACGCGGTGCGCGAGATCGCGGAGAAGATCGGGCAGGCGGGGCGGCGCGCCTGGCTCGTGCTGAACAAGATCGACCTCGTCGCGCCGCCCAGGCTGCTGCCGCTCACGGCCACCTTGTCCGCCCTCGCGCCCTTCGAGGAGATTTTCATGGTGAGCGCCGCGAACGGCGACGGGCTGGACCGGCTGCAGGACGCGCTGGCGGCGGCGATGCCGGAGGGGCCGTTCCTTTACCCGCCGGATGACCTGACCGATCTGCCGGATCGCCTGCTCGCGGCCGAGATCGTGCGCGAGCAGATCTTCCTGCAGACGCACGAGGAGGTGCCATACGCCGCGACGGTCGAAACCGAGAGTTGGCAGGACCGAAAGGACGGCTCGGTGCGGATCGAGGCGACGATCTACGTCGCGCGGCCCGGGCACAAGGCGATCCTGATCGGCGAGAAGGGCGGGCGCGTGCGCGAGATCGGCGCCCGCGCCCGCGCCGAGCTGTCGTCGCTGCTGGAGCGGCCGGTGCATCTGTTCCTGAACGTCAAGGAACGCGCCGGCTGGGACGAGGAGCGGGCGCGCCTGCGCGCGATCGGGCTCGAGGACGGGGAGTAGCCGCTACTTCTCGTGATGCGCGCTGCCGCCGTCGGCGCCGCTGCCCGGACCCGTGATGTTCGCGCGCGAAGGCGCGTCGCTGTGCGGGACGACGGTCTCCTGCTCGCGCCGAAGGTCTTCGTCCTGCCGATCCCACGCGTCCTTGCGGTCGCTGGTCGGCTTCGGCGTATCACTCTGCTGCACGGTCCGCTCCTGCTGCTGCCGCCCGATGAGCGCGCGTGGCGGGCGGGAGGTTCCCTACCGGAACGGCGGCTCCTCGAACGCGCGCAGCTTACGGGAGTGCAGAGCGGTGAGCTGGCCGCGCAATATGTCGAGAGTCGCGAGACCGATCGCCAGGTGCTCGCCGACCGCCCGCTGGTAGAACTCGGTCGCCGCGCCCGGCAGCTTGATCTCGCCGTGCAGGGGCTTGTCGGAGACGCAGAGCAGGGTGCCGTACGGCACCCGCAGGCGGTAGCCCTGCGCCGCCAGCGTGCCGCTCTCCATGTCCACGGCGATCGCGCGCGACAGGTTGATCCGCCGCCGCTCCTGCGACCAGCGCAGCTCCCAGTTGCGGTCGTCGTAGCTGACGACGGTGCCGGTGCGTAGCCGCTGTTTCAGCGTGTCGCCGTCCTCGCCGGTGACGCGCGCCGCCGCGTCCTCAAGCGCGCGCTGCACTTCGGCGAGCGCCGGCACGGGCACTTCCGGCGGCAGCAGATCGTCGAGGATGCGGTCCCGGCGCAGATAGCCATGCGCCAGCACGTAGTCGCCGATCTTCTGGCTGGTGCGGAGACCGCCGCAATGGCCGATCATCAGCCAGCAATGCGGGCGCAGCACCGCGAGGTGGTCGGTGATCGTCTTGGCGTTCGAGGGGCCGACGCCGATGTTGACGATGCTGACCCCGTCCGAGCCGTCGCCGCGCAGCAGGTGGTAGGCGGGCATCTGGAACCGCTGCCAGGGAGACGCGGCGATCACCGCGGCGGCCTTGTCCGGCGGATCGTCCCGCGTCACCTCGCCGTCTCCGGGCACGACGAGGCGCGTATAAGGGCCGTCCGGCCGCGACAGTTCGGCGAGCGCCCAGGCGACGAACTGCTCGACATAGCGCTGGTAGTTGGTGAGCAGGAGCCACGGCTGCACGGAACGCCAATGCGTGCCGGTATAGTGGACGAGCCGCCGGAGCGAGTAGTCCACCCGCGCCGCGTCGAAGAAGGCGAGCGGCCGCGCCACGCCCTCGCGAAAGCGCCACAGCCCGTCCGCGATCTCGTCGCCCACGGCCGAGAGCATCGGCACCGGGAAGTGCCGCGCCAGCGCCGCCGCCGACGCGCCGCCCTGCGACAGCTCGTTGCCGGACGGCAGCGCGTAGGGATAGGGGATCTCCTGGTCGCTCGGGCCGGCGCCGATCTGCGTGCCGTAGTCCTGGACGAGCGCCCGGAGCTGCTCCAGCAGATAGGGGCGGAACGCGGCGGGCTGCGTCACCGTGGTCGTGTACAGCCCGGGAACCTGCAGCTTCGCCCAGGCCCGCCGGCTGCGGGGCGCCGGAGCGCCGCCCTGATGCCAAGTCAGGCGCAGCTCGGGGTAGCGGAAGCGGGCGCGCTCCGCCTCCACCGGTATCCGGCCGAGGTCGAGGAAGCGGGTCAGCGCCGCGCGTTCGCCGTCGATCGCGGCATCATACAGCCCGCAGAGATGATCGACCGCCTGGTCGGGGGACAGGCCGTGCAGCGCTTGCCATCGGGTCATGGCAGCCGGGTATAGGTGCGGCGGGCTGGCCGCAACGGCAATCGGAGGAGATCGGGTTTTGGAGTGGGAAGCGCCCGGGATCGTGGTCGCCGTGCGCCCCTACGGCGAGGGGGATGCGATCGCGAGCGCGATGACCGAGGCGCATGGCGTGCATCGCGGCCTCGCGCGCGGCGGGGCGTCGAAGGGGCGGGTCGCGACGTGGCAGCCGGGCAACATGGTGCAGCTGCGCTGGGTCGGGCGCGCCGCCGAGCAGCTCGGCAGCTTCACGGGCGAGCTGGTTCATCCGGCCGCCGCCCTCGCGATGGACGCGCCGCTGCCGCTGGCGCTGCTCTCGTCCGCCTGCGCGGTCGTGGAGGGCGCGCTGCCCGAGCGCGAGCCGCACGCGGCCCCGTTCGGCGGTCTGTTGCGGCTGCTCGCGAGCCTCGGTGGGGTCGACCCACCCGTCGCCGACTACATCCGCTGGGAAGCGGCGCTGCTCGCGGATCTTGGCTATGGACTCGACCTCGCCGCCTGCGCGGTCACCGGCGCGACCGAGGGCCTCGCCTATGTCTCGCCGAGGACCGGCCGGGCGGTGACCGAGGCGGGCGCCGGGTCGTGGCGGGAGCGGCTGCTGCCCTTGCCCCGATTGCTGCTGGACGGCAGCCCGGGGACACCGAAGGACTGGGTCGATGGCCTGCGCCTGACCGGGCACTTCCTCGCCCGCGATGCGTTCGGGCACTACCACCGCCCGCTGCCGGCCGCGCGCCTGTTGCTCGATGACCGGGTGATGGCGCTTTCCGTTCAGCCTCCCACTCAGGCGCGGCCGTGCGACACGCGCGACTGACGCGCGAGCGAGTCGACGATCACTGCGGTCGCGAGCACGCCGCCGGTGATCATGTAGCGCAGCGACGAGGACAGGTCGAGCAAGGTCAGCCCGTTCGAGATCGACTGGATGACGATGATCCCGAGCAGCGCCGAGTAGGCGCTGCCACGCCCGCCGAACAGGCTCGTGCCGCCGATCACGGCGGCGGCGATCGCGTTCAGGTTGACGTCGCCGGTGCCGGCCTGCTGGCTCGCGGAAGCGAGGCGCGCCGAGGCCAGCAGGCCGCCGAACGCCGCGAACATGGAGCAAAGGACGAAGGCGCTCATGTAGACGCGGTGGACATTGATGCCGGCGCGGCGGGCCGCTTCGCGATTGCCGCCGACGGCGGTGATCCAGCGGCCCCAGGTCGTTCGCGTCAGCGCGTAGTTCATCGCGACGACGAGGCCGACGAACAGGCCGAACATCCAGGGCACGCCGCGGTCCTGATTGAGGTAGAAGGCGATCAGTTCGAGCAGGACCGTCAACGCGACGACGCCGGCGATCCGGCTTCCAAAGGATTTCGAGGACAGGCCGGCCTCCCGGCGGCGGGTGGCGGTCCGCTGCCCCAAGGCGAATATGATGATCCCGGGAACCGCCGCGATGATGTAGGCGAGGACGCGCGGAATGAACAGGTTCTGGCCGAAGTTCACCACGGCCGAACCGTATGGCAGGTTGATCGAGCCGGTCGCGCCCAGTATGTAGAGCTGCAGTCCGAGCACCGCGAGCAGGCCCGCGAGCGTCGAGACGAAGCTCGGCATTCCGAAACGATTGAGCAGCAACGCGTAGATGAAGCCGATCACCGCGCCGGCCGCCAGGGCGGCGAGGATCGCGAGCCATACCGGCCAGCCCGAGTTGACCCAGAGCACGCCGACCAGCGCGGACGCGAACCCGCTGACCGAGCCGACGGACAGGTCGATCTCGCCGACCATCAGGATGCACACGATTCCGAGCGCGATCACGCCCACGGTGGACGAATCGAACAGCAGGTTGACGAGGTTGTTGCTCGAGAGAAAGACCGGGTTGAGGCTCTGGAAAACCGTCCAGATGATCGCGAGTCCGACGACCACCGGCAGCGCCCCGAGTTCGCCCGAACGCACGCGGTCGAGAAAGGCGCGGATCGCACCGCCGAATCCGGTTGCGTGCTTGACCCGCTCGTCGCTGCGGTCGAGCAGCGGCGCAGCCGGCGCTGGCTTCTGAGTGCTGCCGCTCATGGCCGGGCCTCCTGCGTGGATTCGCGCTGCGCCTGGCGCCGTCCGGACCGGCGGGAGACGGAGTTGTCCGAAGCGCCGGTGATGGCGCTCACCAGCTCCTCGTTCGAGGCGTCCGGATAGAACACGCCGTTGTTGCGTCCGAGCCGGAGCACGACGATGCGGTCGGCGACGGCGCGGACGTCTTCCATGTTGTGGCTGATCATGATGACGCCGAGGCCGCGGTCGCGCACGCGTTCGATGAGGTCGAGCACCTCGGCCGTCTGGGCGACTCCGAGCGCCGCGGTCGGCTCGTCGAGCAGGATGAGCTTCGGGTCGAGCAGCAGCGAGCGGGCGATCGCGACGGTCTGGCGCTGACCGCCGGAGAGCGAGGAGACCGTCTCGCGCACGCTCGGAATGCGCGCCGACAGCTCGCGCAGCAGGGTCCACGCCTTCGTCTCCATCGAGACCTCGTCCAGATGCAGCGGATCGAGTTCCTTGCCGAGGAAGATGTTGGCGACCACGTCCAGGTTCTCGCAGAGCGCCAGATCCTGGAACACGGTCGCAATACCGAGCGACAGCGACGCGCTGGGGTCGGCGAGGGTCACCGCCTTGCCGCGAAACGTCATCGTCCCCGCGCTTGGCTCGTGCACGCCGGCGAGTATTTTGATCAGCGTCGATTTGCCGGCGCCGTTGTCGCCGACCAGCGCGACGACCTCACCCGCATGCACGTCGAGATCGATGTCGGTCAGCGCCGAAACCGCGCCGAAATGCTTGGAGATGCCGCGCAGGCTGAGCACCAACTCGCCTTCGGGCACCGGTCGTTGCAACGTCTCCGTCATGGTGGCAAGCCCTCCGGGTGTTCGTCGCGGCAAGCGCATCGCGGCCGTCCGGCTGCCGCGCGGGCAGCCGGATGGCCGTGGCTCCTAGGGAGTGATGCCGAGCCTCTTGCAGCCGGCTTCGTAGCGGCCGGTGCAAAGCACGGCGGCCGTTTCGATCGGCTTGCCGTTGATCTTCTTGTCGACGACCTCAGCCTTGAGATTGCTGGCCGTGATCAGCGTCGGCGTGAACAGCCGCGTCGGCGTGTCGAACAGGGTCGTGTCGGCCTTCGGCGTCTTGCCTTCGAGCAGTTCGATCGCGACGTTCGCCGCGGCCGCCGCGACGATCTCGCTCGGCTTGAGGATGGTGTTGTACTGGTCGCCCGCGATGATGAGTTGCAGTCCCGCGATCGTCGCGTCATTGCCCGTCACGGGCGGGACCGGATTGAAGCCGGCCGCCTTGAACGCCGCGATCGCTCCGCCGGCGGTGCCGTCGTTGGCGGCGACGACGCCGACAATCTTCTTGTTGAAGCGCGAAACCTGGCCGCTGACCCATTGCTGGGCCTTGCTCGGCTCCCAGTTCGGCGTGTCGTATTCGGCGAGCGTCTTGTAGCCGCCGGTCTCAAGGCCCTCATGGATGCCCTTCTTGATCAGGCCGGCGGCGGCGTCCGTCGGCGAGCCGTTGACCTCGAGCAGCCCATCGTCGCCCGTCGGCACGTTGGTCGCCTTCAGGTGCTGCACGAGCGACTGCGAGATCGTCTTGCCGATCTCCTCGTTGTTGAAGGACACGTAGTAGTCGGCCTTCGCGGACGGGATCGGCCGGTCGTAGGCGATCACCTTGATGCCCTGGCCCTGCGCCTGATGCACGAGCGACGCCGCCGCCGTCGAATTGACCGGATCGATGACGATCGCCTTCGCGCCCTGCGAGATGACCGAGTTGAACTGCTGCTGCTGCCGCGACACATCGGCGTCGGCATTCTGATACAGCACCGTGCAAGTCGGGCAGAGCTTCTTCATCTCGGCGATGAAGCCGGGCGCGTCATGCTCCTCGTACCGGGTCGAGCCCTGGTCGGGCATGAGGAAGGCCACCTTGACGTTCGAGATGCCCTGCTCGGCGCGTGCGGGCGTCCCGCTGAGAACGCCCGGAATGGCGATCGCGGCCGCGGCGAGCGTGATGCTGGCAACCTTGCCGATGTGGTTCATGGAAGCGTGTCTCCGGCTGTTTCTGTCGGTCTTTCCGGACCGGTTGCGCTGCCGCTGCACCGGCCCTCGTCTTGGCTTCGAGGGACATCGTTCAGGGCATTTGCGCACCCCCGTCCTCGGCCCCGCGTTCGAGATCGACAAGGCGGCGCGCGGTCTGCTCGTCGGTGATCAGCCCGCTCAGCAATCCGCTGCGGAGCACGGCCCGGATCGCATGCACCTTCCCGTGACCTCCCGCGACCGCGATCGCTTCGCGACCGCGCATCGCCTCCGGGTCCAGTCCGACCACCTGCCGATGCAGGTCGACGTCCAGTCTGCGGCCGTTCCGATCGAGGTAGCGGCCCAGCACCTCGCCCACGGCGCCCCGCTCGCCAAGCCGTTCGACCTCGCGTCCGATCAGCCGGCTGGCCTCCGGCAGGAAAGCGCCACCCGTCACCTCGCCGATGCCGACGAGAAACAGCGTGGCTTCGGCCGCCGCGGCCAGCGTCTCGGCCACGCCTTCCTGACGCAGCAGCACCGCCCGGTCCTCCGAGCTTTGCGCGAAAAACGGCACGGGCATCAGATCGGCTTCCGCCGACGTCTTCTTCACGAGGCGATAGATCACGTCGAACGGCGCCGACGAGATCGTGCGCGGCAAGCCGCCCAGGAGAGAGACGAACCGCACGCCGGGCGCGGGCCGGGACGGCAGTTCGGCCGCCATCGCGGCGAGCGTGCGGCCGTGGCCGACGCCGATCACGCGATGCTCGCCGCGATCGAGCACACTCAGCAGGAAGGCCGCGCCGGCCTGCCCGAGCGCCCGCAGGGGCACATGCCGCTCGCCGAGATCGGGCGTCACGCGGCAGAAGGCAAGCGAGAAGCACTGCCTCAGCGTGTTCTCGAGCGCGATGCAGGCGCCGACCGGGCCATCGACAAACACGTGGACGAAGCCGCCCCGGGTGGCCCGGGCGATCAGCCGGTGCGCCTTGATCGGCGTCAGATGCAGCCGTTTCGCGACCTCCGTCTGGGTCAGACCGCCGGCGAAGTGCAGCCACGCGGCACGGGTCGCGAGATCGGCTTCGTCGCCGCCGATCGGATGCTGGCCGTCCAGCGCCACAGCGCCTCCCGAAAGTTTTTACTTTTGTTGTAATACTCTTCACACGAATTCGGGGAGAGTGGCAACGACCTCACGGAATCGTGCCTGTGGCGGGATCGAGCGCGCCGGCGGCCGGCCTGAGGCTCAAGGGCACTTCCTCGCCCGCGCCGCGTTCGGGCACTACCAGCGCTCGCGGCCGCGCGTCCTGTCCGGGACGGTCGCGGTGCCTGGCCGGTCCAGAAACCGAAGGACACATCGCATGAGCACTTCCGACACCCTCCGCGCCCTCGGCGAACGGCTTCAGGCCGAAACACCCCGTGCCGTCTACGGCGAGCCGATCCAGGCGCATGGGCGCACGCTGATCCCGGTCTCGCGGGTCGGATACGGGTTCGGGGCGACCCGCGGCCAGGTCACGGCGGCCGGCGAGGAATCCGGCGGCTCCGGCGGCGCGGGCCTCGGCGCCCGCCCGGCGGGCGTCGTCGAGATCACCGAGCACGGCACCCGCTTCCTGCCGATCATCGATCCGGTGCGCATGGCGGCGGTGGTGATGGCGGGCTTCGTCGTGCTGTTCTTGCTGGGAGGCCGCCGCCGCCGCTAGAGGACCGGCATGTCCGACCAACTGACCGGCCGCATCGAGGATACGCCCCTCACCGACGCGCTGAGCGAGCGCTATCTCGCCTACGCGCTCTCGACGATCATGTCCCGCTCGCTGCCGGACGTGCGGGACGGGCTCAAGCCCGTGCACCGGCGTCTGATCTTCGCCATGCACCAGCTCAGGCTCGACCCGACGGCGGGGTTCAAGAAATGCGCCCGCGTGGTCGGCGACGTCATGGGCAAGTTCCACCCGCATGGCGACGCCTCGATCTACGAAGCGATGGTGCGGCTGGCCCAGGATTTCTCGGTCCGCTACCCGCTGGTCGAGGGCCAGGGCAATTTCGGCAACATCGACGGCGATAACGCCGCCGCGATGCGGTACACCGAAGCGCGCCTGACCGAGATCGCGCGCGCGCTGCTGTCGGGCATCGACGAGGACGCGGTCGATTTCCGCGCGACCTACGATGGCGAGGAGCACGAGCCGGTCGTGCTGCCCGGCGCGTTCCCGAACCTGCTCGCGAACGGCGCGGCCGGTATCGCCGTCGGCATGGCGACGTCGATCCCGCCGCACAACGCGGGCGAGGTGTGCGCCGCCGCGATCCACCTGATCCGCAACCCGGACGCCACCACGGCCGACCTGCTCGCCCACATGCCCGGCCCGGATTTCCCGACCGGCGGCGTGCTGGTGGAAGGAAGCGAGGCGCTGCTCGCGGCTTACGAGACGGGACGCGGCGGCTTTCGCATCCGGGCGCGCTGGTCGGTCGAGCGCGGCAAGCACGGCGCCTGGCAGGCGGTGGTCACCGAGATCCCCTATCAGGTTCAGAAGGCGAAGCTGATCGAGCAGATCGCCGCGCTGATGGAGGAGAAGAAGCTGCCCCTGCTCGGGGACGTGCGGGACGAGAGCACCGAGACGGTGCGGCTCGTGCTCGAGCCGAAGACGCGCGGCGTCGAGCCGGAGGTGCTGCTGGAGACGCTGTTCCGCGCGACCGCGCTCGAGCAGCGGTTCCCGCTGAACATGAACGTGCTGGACGCGACCCGCACGCCGCGCGTGATGGCGCTCAGGGACGTGCTGCGGGCCTGGCTCGATCATCGGCACGAGGTGCTGATCCGGCGGTCCCGCCACCGGCTGGCGGCCATCGAGCGGCGGCTCGAGATCCTGGACGGCTATCTCGCCGTCTTCCTCAATCTGGACGAGGTCATTCGCATCATCCGCGAGGAGGACGAGCCGAAGCAGCGGCTGATGGCGCGGTTCACGCTGACGGACCTGCAGGCCGAGGCGATCCTCAACATGCGTCTGCGCAGCCTGCGCCGGCTGGAGGAGATGGAGATCCGGCGCGAGCACAAGGCGCTGACCAGGGAACGCCGCGAAGTGACGGCCCTGCTCGGCGACGCGAGGCACCGCTGGTCCCGGATCGCCGACGAGATCGAGGCTGTGCGGGTGAAGTTCGGCTCGGGGCCGCTCGGCGACCGCCGGACGGAGATGGGCGATGCGCCGGCGCCGCTCGCCTTCCAGGCCGACGCCTTCGTCGAACGCGAGGCGATCACCATCGTGTTGTCCGACAAGGGCTGGATCAGGGCGGTGCGCGGCCACGTCGTCGAGGCGTCGGAGCTGAAGTTCAAGGAGGGCGACCGGCTGCGGGCGCTGCTGCCGTGCCTGACGACCGACCGGGTGTGCCTGTTCGCGACTAACGGCCGCGCTTACACGCTGAAGGCGGGCGAGCTGCCGCGCGGCCGGGGCGACGGCCAGCCGGTGCGGCTGCTGGCCGATCTTACGAATGAGGACGAGGTGGCGGTCATCTTCGTGCCCTCGGAGGGCGGCCGCTATCTGGTCGCCTCGTCGGGCGGGCGCGGGTTCGTGGTGGCGGCCGCCGAGTTCGCGGCCGAGCGGCGGACCGGCAAGCAGATTCTGAATCTGAGAACCGGCGAGGAGGCGTGCTGCTGCGCCCCGGCGGACGGTGACCACGCGGCCGTCATCGGGGAGAACCGCAAGCTGCTGGTGTTCCCGCTCGCGGAGGTGCCCGAGATGGCGCGCGGCGCGGGGGTGATGCTGCAGAAATACCGCGACGGCGGATTGGCGGACGTGAAGGTGTTCCGCCTCGCCGCCGGTCTGAGCTGGAAGCTTGGCGAGAAGCTCCGTACCGAGACCAATCTCGCGCCTTGGCTCGGCGAGCGCGGGCAGGCGGGACGGCAGGCGCCGAACGGCTTCCCGAAATCGGGCCGGTTCTCCTGAACATCGAACCCGGACAAGGTGACCAATCCGTAATCGGGCACGCCGGGCGTTAGGGCTGCACCCGGCGCGGCGAAACAGGCTATGAGGCCGGGTTCGTCATTCGTTTGGAGCAGAACATGCGTCGAGTTCTTTCCGGGCTGGCGGTGGCCGGCCTGCTCGTGGCACAGCAGGCGGGGGCGCAGCAGACTTGTCCGTCGCCCGCGGATCAGCAGGTATTCGAGCTGCAGGCGCTGAAGAGCGCGCTCATGGTGCTCGCGACGAGTTGCCATGCCGACAGCGAGTACAATGCCTTCGTGAACCGCTACAAGCCGGAGCTGGCGGCAAGCGAGCAGAGCTTCGACGACTATTTCCGCAAGCGCTACGGCCGCGCCGGCCAGCGCGAGCACGATGCCTACATCACCGCGCTCGCCAATGCGCAATCCGACCTCGGCATGCATCTCGGCAGCGATTTCTGCCCTCGCGACGAGGCGATGTTCTCCGAGGTGCAGGCCCTGCCTGCCGCCTCCGACCTCGGCCCCTACGCCGCCGGCAAGGATTCTCGTGCCCGCGTCACTCGGCGCGTGCGCCCCCGCGCCCGCCGCCCCGTCGAGAGCGGTCGTGCGTGCCCGGGGCCACGCGGCGCGATCCAGCCACAAGCATTGAACCGTCGCGGCGCGGTCCCGAGACAAGCCGGACCGGCGACCGTCCGGGTCAGTGCCGGACGGGGCGCTTCTTGGCCGGGGCCTTGGGGCGCGGCTTCTCGACAGGAGCCGGCGCGGGAGCGGGCTCGGGCGCGGCGGAGGGCGAGCGGATGACGGTGACCGCGACGCGCAGCGACGCAGCCCCCGGCACCAGGGTCACCTTGAAGCTGTCCGGGCCGTCGTAGCTGGGCTCCGGCGTGTAGTCGATCCGGGTATCGTCGCCGACGCTGTGGATATAGACCTTGCCGTGCTCGGGCCGGCTATTGAGCAGGCCCGCGCCGTACGGGTCGCCGCCGCGCGAGAAGCTGAAGGAGCATCGGCCCGGACCGCCGCCCGCCGTCATTTCGGCGGTCGCCTCCTGCCCGTCCTTCAGGCTGACCGCGCTGGTCTTGCAGGTGGGCGCGATGCCGCCCTGGTCCACGTAGTACTGCCGGTTCGGCTGCTTCACCGGCCCCCTCTGGGCGCAGCCTTGGGCGAGCACGGCCGTCGCGCCGAGCAGAAGGATCGCGGTCAGTCGCGCGTGGGTCACTACGGAATCGCCTCTTCGCCGTCGTCGGGGCCGAGTGACAATCACATCCCGCGCCCCGTGTCGAGAGAACGGCCGTGCATCTGGAGGCGTGTCGGGCGGGGTGGCGGCACTCAGGGACGCCCGAGTTCGCGGGCGTTCGGTCCGGCCAGCGGATCGCCCCGCGTCTGTGTCGCGCCGGTGTCGTCCGTCTCGCTCGCGCCGACCAGCCCGGCCGGCGGGCCCAGGATCTCCGCTTCCGCTTCCAGCCAGTTCTGGTAATCGTGCCCTTCGGGCCGGCCCTGCTGTTCCCAGAGCTGGAAGGCGCGCTCGGCAATTCGTTCTTTGAGTGTCGTCGGACATGCGTGTGCTCCATCCGCCGGCGCGCAACGGACGCCGGCTCGCGCTGATAAGCGGCGCGGCCGTGGCCGGTTCCCGTTCTTGCCTCGTATCCCCGGCGGGAGCCGCAAACTTCCGGCATGCGGAGAAGCACATGAGCACTGCGAACACGCGACGCAGTTCCCGGATCAGCGGCTTTCACGGGATGTCGCGTCAGGAGCGCCTGTCCGTTGTGGAGTTGTTCGCTGGCCTGGATGCCGATACGCGTTCGCAGCTCGCGAAACCGGGCAACCTCGACCCGCATGTCGCCGACCACATGATCGAGAACGCGATCTCGAGCATCAGCATCCCGATCGGGATCGCCGTCAACGTGAAGGTGGACGGGCGCGACGTGCTCGTTCCGATGGCGACGGAGGAATCGTCCGTCATCGCCGCCGTCTGCAACGCGGCGCGGCAGTGCTACGACAGCGGCGGCTTTGTCACCTCCGCCTCGGGCACGCTCATGATCGCACAGGTGCAATTGGTGGGCGTTGCCGACCCCGAGAACGCCCGTCTCGCCATCCTGGAGCGCCGGGACGAGATCGCCGCGACCTGCGACGGGTGCGACCCGGTTCTGGCGGGCCTCGGAGGCGGCTTCCGTGACCTTGAGGTGAGGGTCGTTCCCTCTCCCGGCGGCCCGATGGTGATCACCCATCTAATCGTGGATACGCGGGACGCGATGGGGGCCAACGCCGTCAACACCATGGCCGAGCGCCTGGCGCCGCGCATCGAGGCGTGGACCGGCGGAAGGGTGCTCCTGCGCATCCTCTCCAATCTCGCGGACCGCCGGATTGCGCGGGCGAGGGCCGTGTGGCCGCTCGCGTCCATCGGCGGCGAGGACGTGCGCGACGGGATCATCGCCGCCTACCGTTTTGCCGAGGCCGACCCCTACCGGGCGGCGACCCACAATAAGGGGATCATGAACGGGGTCTCCGCTGTCGTGCTCGCGACCGGCAACGACACGCGGGCGGTGGAGGCGGGCGCGCACGCCTATGCCGCCCGGAAGGGGCGCTACGCCAGCCTCAGCGCATGGGAGGCGAACGGGGCGGGCGATCTCGTCGGCACGCTCGAGATGCCGCTCGCGGTCGGCCTGATCGGCGGCGCAACAAAGATCCATCCAACCGCGCAGGCCTGCCTCAAGATCCTCGGCGTGCAGTCGGCGAGCGACCTCGCGCGGATCATCGCGGCGGTCGGGCTCGCCCAGAATTTCGGCGCGTTGAAGGCGCTCGCCACGGTCGGCATCCAGCAGGGCCACATGTCGCTGCACGCCACGAACGTGGCGATCGCGGCCGGCGCGGTCGGGGACGAGGTCGAGCGTTTGGCCCGCATCCTGGCCGAAAAGCGCGAGGTCCGTCAGGACGTGGCCACCGAGGAACTCGCGCGCCTGCGTGGCCGGTCTTGACTCCGTAAGACCGATTACCGGAGGGTCCGCCCGCACGCGAAGCGCCGGAAGGATCAGGGATGCCGCAGAAACGCTGGGACAAGTCGAGACTGCCGTCCCGTCATGTGACGGTCGGGCCGGACCGCGCGCCGCACCGCAGCTACTACTATGCGATGGGCCTGACCGAGGACGAGATCAACCAGCCCTTCGTCGGCGTCGCCACCTGCTGGAACGAAGCCGCGCCCTGCAACATCGCGCTCAGCCGGCAGGCGCAGTCGGTGAAGAAGGGCGTGAACGAGAGCGGCGGCACGCCGCGCGAGTTCACGACCATCACCGTGACCGACGGCATTGCCATGGGTCATCAGGGCATGAAGTCCTCGCTGGTGTCGCGCGAGTGCATCGCCGATTCCGTCGAGCTGACGGTGCGCGGCCATTGCTATGACGGGCTGGTCGGCCTCGCCGGCTGCGACAAGTCGCTGCCGGGCATGATGATGGCGATGCTTCGCCTGAACGTGCCGAGCGTGTTCATGTATGGCGGCTCGATCCTGCCCGGGCGCTTCAAGGACCGCGACGTGACCGTGGTCGACGTGTTCGAGGCGGTCGGCCAGCACGCCGCCGGCAACATGTCGGACGCGGATCTGCACGAGCTGGAATGCGTCGCCTGCCCGTCGGCGGGGGCGTGCGGCGGCCAGTTCACCGCCAACACGATGGCGACGGTGAGCGAGGCGATGGGCCTCGCGCTGCCGGGCTCGGCCGGCGCGCCCGCGCCGTACGACGAGCGCGACCGCTGGGCGGTCGAGAGCGGCCGCGCGGTGATGGCGCTGATCGAGCGGAATATCCGTCCGCGCGACATCGTCACCCGCGAGGCGCTGGAGAACGCCGCGATCGTGGTGGCGGCGACCGGCGGCTCCACCAACGCCGGGCTGCATTTGCCGGCGATCGCGGCCGAGGCGGGCATCCGCTTCACGATGGACGACGTGGTCGAGATCATGCGCCGGACGCCGTACATCGCCGACCTCAAGCCGGGCGGGAAATACGTGGCCTTCGACGTCTACAAGGTCGGCGGCGTGCCGGTGATCCTGAAGGCGCTGCTGGACGGCGGCGTGCTGCGCGGCGATTGCCTGACCGTCACCGGCAGGACGATGGCCGAGAACCTGAAGGACGTGGTGTTTCCGGCCGATCAGGACGTGATCTATCCCGTCTCGAAACCGATATCGCAAACAGGCGGCGTGGTCGGCCTGCGCGGCAATCTCGCCCCGGACGGCGCCATCGTGAAGGTGGCCGGGCTGCACCATCTGCGCTTCGAGGGCACGGCGCTCTGCTTCGACAGCGAGGAGGAGGCGTTCGAGGCGGTGCAGAGCCGCGCCTACAAGGCGGGCGACGTCATCGTCATCCGCTACGAGGGCCCGAAGGGCGGTCCGGGGATGCGGGAGATGCTCTCGACCACGGGCGCGATCTACGGCCAGGGCATGGGCGAGCAGGTCGCGCTGATCACGGACGGCCGCTTCTCGGGCGCGACGCGGGGCTTCTGCATCGGCCATGTCGGGCCGGAGGCGGCGGTCGGCGGCCCGATCGCGCTGCTGCGCAACGGCGACCGCATCGTGATCGACGCCGAGGCGGGCACGATCGACGCGCAACTGACCGAGGCGCAGTTGGCGGCCAGGCGGGCCGGCTGGGAGCCGCGCCCGACCGACTACAACAGCGGCGCGATCTGGAAATACGCGCAGCTCGTCGGCCCCGCCCATCTCGGCGCAACCACCCAGGGCGGCGGCGCGGCCGAGACGCATTGCTACGCGGATATCTGAGCGCGCTGGGACGGGCATCATCTGACACTCGGCCGCACCGCTGACGCGCGCCACCGCAAGGATCTGGGGCGCATCTTCGGCGAGCGACCGGCGCCATCACGTCCCGAAGCAGCGGCTCGGGTCACGAATTGGCCGGAGTGACGCCGCCTTGCGGCAACGCGGCAGTCTGACGGTCTGGTTCACCGACGCGGCAATCGCGACCTGGAGGGCTGCGCGTCGGACCTCACATTATTCCGCCGTCCTCAGTTTTCCGGCGAAGCCTTCGTCACTCGGGTTCTGAGACCGGGACGGGTAGGTCAGCCAATGCTTGCGGCAGCGCACCCGCGGCTTGAAAAAATTGCAGAGTTCGTTGCCGGAAGCGCCAGGTTACGGCTATCGTTGCCCGTAGGCCGACTGATCCGGGCCAGTCCGGGGAATGTCGGCTCACTGACTGCCAAAGGAAGAGAAGCGTGAAAAAGCAAGCCACGGCTTTGGCGTCTCTCTTCTTGCTTCTCAATGTCGGCGTGTGGAACAGGCCGGCATGGGCGCAAGGAGCTCCGAATGGCGCTCCATTACAGCATATTACCGTCCTCACCACGGGGGGAACGATTGCGGGCCAGGCATCGGGCAGCTCGGCAATCGGCTACCAGGCCGGTCAGCTCAGCGGCTCCAATCTGATCGCCGCGGTTCCCGGACTCGACAAACTGGCCGTGCTGTCCGTCGAGAAAATCTCGCAAGTCGGTTCGCAGGACATCAACGACAAGATTCTGGTTCGACCTCGCCAAGCGTATCAAGGAGCTCTTTGACAACAAGGAAGCCGACGGCGTCGTGATCACCCACGGCACCGATACGATGGAGGAGACCGCCTTCTTCCTCAGCCTCGTGCTCAGTCCCGATAAGCCTGTAGTGCTGGTCGGTTCCATGCGGCCCTCGACTGCGGTCAGTGCGGATGGACCGGAGAATCTCTACGAGGCGGTCGAAGTCGCCGCATCGCCCAAGGCGCGCGGACGTGGGGTGATGGTCGTTCTGAACGACACGATCCACGCTCCGCGCGCGGTCACAAAGGCGAACACCACGTCGGTGCAGACGTTCGTCTCGCCAAATGGCGGCCCAGAGGGCTACGTCGATCCGGCGAGCATCCGGTTCACCTCGCCCGTAGTCGCTCCCGCGCACGCGCCCTATGCGCTACCCGCCGCCCCCCCGCTTCCGCGCGTCGATATCATCTACGCCCATGCCAACATGGATGCGGCGCTGATCGACGACGCGATCAAAGGCGGTGCCAAAGGCATTGTGCTCGCGGGCGTCGGTGACGGGAACGGATCGCAAGCGGCTGTCGATGCCCTTGCGAATGCCGTCAAGCAAGGGGTCGTTGTGGTCCGGGCGAGCAGGACCGGCTCAGGCTTCGTTAACCGCAATGTGGAGGTCGATGACGACAAGCTCGGTTTCGTCGTCTCGCTCGACCTCAATCCGCAGAAGGCGCGCGTGCTCTGCCAGCTTCTGATCGCCAACGGGGTGACCAAGCCGTCCGATGTTCAAGACGCCTTCGGCGGAACATGGTGAGAGCCGTCCGCCCCTGATCTTTCCGTCGCAAGCCGAGCCTGCAATACCGCTGGCGCGCTCTGTCGCGCGATTTCTGGGACGGCGACGGCAAGGCCAAGAATTTGGGCCTGCTTTTGAGAGACGCAACTCGTCACGCCCACCCCGTAGCATGTCCCGGACACGAGGCCGCCGCCGATAGGCGTTGGTGCCTGGAGGCTCCAGCGGTCGTGCGACGGTTGGCGTGCGGGCGCCCGCGCGGGCTGGCGTCGCGACGCCGTTTGTTCCAGGGACGGCAGCGGTGATCGACGACGTCGCGCGTTGATGAAAGGACGCGGTTGGAGAGCGCCGGTTGCCAGGATCAGGTCGTGGTCTGGCCGGTGTCGATGTCGGTCGCGCCGACCGCTTCGGCGTCGGGCTCGGCCTCGACCGGGATAAGAATAGGCTGCGGCCGGGTCAGGATCTCGGGCCGGAGAATCTCTTCCAGCCGCTCCTTCGAGAGCAGGCCCTTCTCGAGGACGACGTCATGCACGCTGCGGCCGGAGGCGTGCGCCTCCTGCGCGACGGCCGTGGCATTGGCGTAGCCGATATACGGATTGAGCGCGGTCACGATCCCGATCGAGCGCCCGACGCTCTGGCGCAGCGCCTCGCGGTTGGCGGTGATGCCGCGTACGCATTTCGCCTCGAGCGTGACGCAGGCTTGGCGCAGATGGTTGACGCTCTTGAACAGGCTGTGGGCGATGATCGGCTCGAAGGCATTGAGCTGAAGCTGCCCGGCTTCGGCGGCAAAGCTCACCGTCACATCGTTGCCGATCACCTCGAAGGCGACCTGATTGACCACTTCGGGAATAACGGGGTTCACCTTGCCCGGCATGATCGATGAGCCTGCCTGCACGGCCGGCAGGTTGATCTCCCCGAGCCCCGCGCGCGGACCGCTCGAGAGCAGCCGCAAGTCGTTGCATGTCTTGGACAGCTTGACCGCGATGCGCTTGAGCACGCCCGAGAGCTGCACGAATCCGCCGCAATCCTGCGTCGCCTCGATCAGGTTCGGCGACGTGACCAGCGGCACGCCCGTGATCTCCACCAGTCGCCGGCAGACCAGGGCGGCGTAGTCGGGGTGCGCGGTGATGCCGGTGCCGATCGCGGTGGCGCCCATGTTGATCTCGCGGATCAGGAGCGCCGCCTCCCGCAGCCGCTCCTCGTCTTCGCCGAGCATCACTGCGTAGGTGCTGAACTCCTGCCCGAGCGTCATCGGCACGGCGTCCTGGAGCTGGGTGCGGCCGATCTTCAGGACGTCCTGGAACTCCGCCGCCTTGGCCTCGAACGCGCGGCGCAGCACGACCATGGCCTCGATCAGGCGGAAGATGCCGAAATAGGTCGCGAGCTTCAGCGCTGTCGGGTACACGTCGTTCGTGCTCTGGCTCATGTTGACGTGTTCGTTCGGGTGCAGGTACTCGTACTCGCCCTTCTCGTGACCCATCTGCTCGAGCGCCAGGTTGGCGACCACCTCGTTGGCGTTCATGTTGGTCGAGGTGCCGGCGCCACCCTGGATCACGTCCACCACGAACTGGTCGTGCAGCCGCCCCGCGCGGATCTCCTCGCAGGCCCTGACGATGGCGTCCCGCTTCGCCTTGTCGAGCAGGTGCAGCTCGTGGTTCGCCATGGCCGCCGCTTCCTTGATGCAGGCCAGCGCTCGGATCAGGTCCGGGTAGATGGAGATTTGCGTCGCGGTGATCGGGAAGTTCTCGACCGCGCGCAGCGTGTGTACCCCGTAATAGGCGGAGGACGGGACTTCCTTGTTGCCGAGCAGGTCATGCTCGATGCGGTGGCCGGTCGCTTTCATGGCGTTTCTCCTGTCGTTTGGCTTTACGCGACCACGGCCCGGATGCGCTGGCTGGCGACGGTGAGCATGGCGAGATCCGGGGCGGGGGCGCGAGCGATGTCGGCGAGCACGCCCTGCACCGGCGAGCCCGGCCCCGCCTTGCGGCTGACCCAATCGGGAAGGCCGTCGCCCGCTCCGTTGACGCCGTCAGCGACCATCCGCCGCACGATCGCGCGCTGCTGGGCGTAGGAATCGTCGACCAGCGTGTCCACGACCATGCGCTGCCACTCGGTGGTTGCAGGTAGGATCCGCGCCTGCCGCCGGAGCGTGAGCAGGCCGAGCGCCTCGCCCGCGCCGAAATACAGCCGGGCAAGATCCAGCATGTCGCGCCCGGTCTCCTCCCTGACCTGCACGATGTCCATCGCGGTACTGAGCGCGTTCAGCACCAGCACGCGGTCGGCCAGCTCCGCGGGCGCCCCCGCCTCGACATAGGAGCTCCGGCGCTTCTCGTTCAGCGCACGTCCGCTCTCCGGTAGTAGCTCCGTCACGTGCGCCGCGAGCATGTGCATGCCAGGCTGGAACTCGCGAATGCGGGCGCCGACCTCGAGCGGGAGCCCGGAGAGCAGGAACCAGCGGACGGCCTGGTCCACGACCTCCATCACCGCCAGGAGGAGCAGGCTCTGCGCCGAGGCGGGCACCTCGTTGTCCAGCGCCTCGATCGATCGCCAGACCGCCTCAAGCTCGAACACTTCGCGCACGATCAGATACGCCCGCGCGATCGCGTCGGCTTCGCGCCCGGTCCGCGCCTTGGTGTCCTCGACGAAGCTCGGTCCCATACGGTTGACGAGCCCGTTCGCCACGCAGGTGGCGATGATTTCCCGCCGCAGCCGGTGCCCGTTGAGCACGTCCGGCCCCAGCCGGCTCATCGCCTGCGGAAAATAGGCGAGCAGTTCCGCGCGCAGTTCCGGCTGGTCCGGCAGGTCGGAGGCGAGCAGTTCGTCGTAGAGCACGTTCTTGGCGTAGGCGAGCAGGACCGCGCTCTCCGGCCGGGTGAGGCCGCGCTTGGCGGCGGCCCGCTGCGCGATCGCCTCGTCGTCGGGCAGGAACTCCACCGCGCGGTCCAGCCGCCCGGCGCGCTCCATGCCGCGCATGAGCCTTGCTTGCGCGTCGAGCGACGACGCCGCCCGTGCCTCGGCAAGCGACAGCGCCAGTGTCTGCAGGTAATTGTCCCGCAGCACCAGTTGCTCGACCTCGTCGGTCATGCTGGCGAGGAAGGCGGCACGCTGCTCGGCCGGGACCAGCTTGGCCCCGATCAGGTCGTCGGCGCCGATCTTGATGTTCACCTCGTGGTCCGACGTGTCCACGCCGGCCGAGTTGTCGATTGCATCGGTGTTGAGACGGCCGCCGGCGAGCGCGAACTCGATCCGGGCGCGCTGGGTGATGGCGAGATTGGCGCCCTCGCCGATCACCTTGGCCCGCACCGCCGGCGCGTCCACCCGCAAGCTGTCATTGGCGCGGTCGCCGGCATCGGCGTGGGTCTCGGTCGAGGCCTTGACGTAGGTGCCGATGCCGCCGAACCACAGCAGGTCCACGTCGAGCCGCAGCAAGGTCTGGATGAGTTGCTGCGGCGAGACGCTTTCCGGCGCGATGCCAAGGGCGCGGCGCGCCTCGGGCGAGAGCCTGATCGACTTGGCCCGGCGGTCGTAGATCGCGCCACCCCTGGACAGCTTGGAGACGTCGTAGTCCTCCCAGCTGGAGCGCGGCATGTCGAAGAGCCGCTTGCGCTCTTGCCAGCTCGTCTCCGGATCCGGATCGGGGTCGATGAAGATATGCATGTGGTTGAATGCGGCTACGAGCTTGATGTGCCGCGAGAGCAGCATGCCGTTGCCGAACACGTCGCCCGCCATGTCGCCCACGCCCACGCAGGTGAAGTCGGTCGTCTGGATGTTGGTGCCCATCTCGCGGAAGTGCCGCTTGACGGCTTCCCACGCGCCCTTGGCGGTGATGCCCATGCCCTTGTGGTCGTAGCCGACCGAGCCGCCGCTGGCGAAGGCGTCGCCGAGCCAATACCCGTAGTCGATGGCCACGCCGTTGGCGATGTCGGAGAAAGTGGCCGTGCCCTTGTCCGCCGCGACCACCAGATAGGGGTCGTCAGGGTCACGCCGCACCACGTCCGCCGGCGGCACCACCGTCTCGCCCTGCAAGTTGTCGGTGATGTCGAGCAGCCCGAACATCAAGTATTTGTAGCAGCCGATCACCTCCTGCATCAGCGCGTCGCGGCCGCCCGCGGGCGGGTTCTTGACGACAAAGCCGCCCTTTGAGCCGACCGGCACGATGACTGCGTTCTTGACCATCTGCGCCTTCATCAGGCCGAGCACCTCGGTGCGAAAATCCTCCTTGCGGTCCGACCAGCGGATGCCGCCGCGCGCCACCTTGCCGCCGCGCAGATGGCAACCCTCCATGCGCGGGCTGTAGACCGACACCTCGACCAGCGGGCGCGGCAGTGGCAGCAGGTCGATCTCGCGGCTGGCGAGCTTGAGCGAGAGATAGGGCTTCGGCTCGCCGGCCTCGGTGCGCTGGTAGAAATTGGTGCGCAGCGTCTTGGTGATGAGTAAGAGGTAGGCGCGCAGGATGCGGTCCTGGTCGAGGTTGTCGACCTCCTCGAGCGAGGTCGTGATCTCGTCGGCGATCGCCTGCGTCCCGGCGGCATCATTCTGGCGCGACGGGTCGAACTGCGCCTCGAACAAGTCTACCAGCCGGCGGGCGAGCCCCGGGTGAGCGTTGAGCGTGTCCTCCATGTAGGCCTGGCTGAAGCTGCTTCCGGCCTGACGCAGCAGCTTGCAGTAGGCGCGCAGGACCACCGCCTGGCGGGCGGACAACCCGGCCGAGAGGACGAGCCGGTTGAACCCGTCATCCTCGACTATGCCGGACCACACCTGGCGCAGCGCGTCCTCGAACAGCCCGCGCCCGTCCGCCTGGTCGCCCGCGGCCTTGCGCTCGAGCGTGAAGTCCTGCAGCCACACGGGCGTCCCGTTCGCGGGCGTGATCTCGTCCGGGATCTCGGTGATCACGCGCACGCCGAGGTTCTCCAGCATCGGCAAGATGTCCGAGAGCGGGATCGGCGCGCCCGCGCGCGCCGTCTTGAGCCGCAGGTTCGGCCCGGAGGACGTGAGCGCAATCGCGATCGGGGCGCCCTTCTCCACCTCATGCACCAAGGCGATGTCGGGCACCGCTTCGTTCGCGGAGTGCCGCGACGTGTAGCCGGACGGGAAGGCGTTGCCGAAGCGGCGCAACACGCCTCCGGCGTCCTTGCGCCCGTGCGCGCCGACGAGGGCTTCGCTCAGGCGGTCGGCCCAGCTCCGCGCCGCTTCGGCGAGCTGGCGTTCGATCGCGGCGACGTCGGCCTGCGTCTCGCCCGGCGTCGCGAGCACCACGCGCAGACATGCGAGGCCGGCGTCATCGAAACTGGTGGAATCCGTCATCAAGCGGCCACCGAGCGCCTGTTCGAGGATCGTCGTCGCCCGCCGCCGGAGCTCGGCGTTGTAGCGGTCCCGCGGCATGTAAACGAGACAGGTGACGGAACGGCCGAACGGGTCTCGCAGTGCCAGGAGCCGGATGCGCGGCCGCTGCCGCAAGTGCAGGACGGCGAGCGCCGTACCGAAGAGCTGCTGCTCATCAATCTGGAACAGCTCGTCGTGCGGGAAGCTGTCGAGGATGCGCCGCAACGCCTGTCCGTTGTGGCTGTCCGGCGCGAACCCGGACCGCCCGAGGCAACGCCGGACCTTCTCGCGCAACATCGGGATCTCGTGCGCGGGGCGGCCATGAAAGGTCATGGTGAACAGTCCGAGCAGCAGCTTCAGGCCGATGACGTTTCCGCTTGCGTCAAACTGCTTCAGCACGACCGCGTCCATCGGCACGGGCCGGTACACGGTGGACCGGCGGCTGGACTTGGCAACCAGCAGGGGCGTGGGCGCCTGTAGGGTGGCCTTCACCGTGGGCGAGGCTTGCGCCATGGCGCGCAGCCCGTCGAAGACCAGCGTCTCGTCCTGCCTGAGCACACCCTTGCCGGTGTCAGGGACGATCCGCGCCCGGTCCGGGCCGAGCTCGTATTCGCGATAGCCGAGAAAGATGAAGTTGTCGTCCTCCAGCGAGCGCAGCAGGGTCGCGGCTTCCGCGGCTTCCGCCTTGTCGCCCCGGGCGTGCTCCACCTCCGCCGCCATCCGGCCGGCCGCCTCGCGCAGCGAGGCCCAGGCTTCGACGGCGGCGCGCACGTCGCCTAGCACCGACTCGAGCTTGCCGACGATGGCCGGGTAGCGATCCTCGGCCACCTCGCCCTCGAGCTCGGCGCGCATCATCGAGACCTTGGCGCCCGACTGGTCGCGCACCACCGGATGGATGATCAGGGGCGCTTCGAGGCCCAGCTCCGCCAGCGCGGCGCCGGCGCTCGCGACCAGGAACGGCATGTCGTCGGTGACGATCTCCACCACGCTGCCTTCGCCCTCGCCGGCGGGGGGCAGCACCCGGACGAGCGGCTTGCCTGGGGTCCGGCCGGCCCCGAAGCTCCGCAGCGAGCGGGCGGCCGAGGAGAGGGCGGCGGCGTCGCGCGACAGCACGTCCCCGGGCGCGACGTTGCGGTAGCATTCGCGTATGAACTCCGCGCCGTTCTCGTCCATTGCGGCAGCCGCGTCGATGAGAGCGTCTTTCTGGGTGTCGTCGGTGGACGGCATTCGTCAGTCTCCTCGGAAGTCCGCGCTTTCTCGTCGTAACCCCTGCAAGGCCGTCCGCAGCCGAGCTAGATTCCGGCCGGGTTCTCGCTGAGCACGTCGAAGATGTCCGCAAGCTGGGGGCTCATTGGAATGCCGAGCACGCGCCCGCCCGGCAGCCGGCCCTCGAACCAATGATTGTACAGCCGGCCCAGCTCGCGGTCGTCGGCCATGCGGCGGAAGGTCTGGGTAACGATGTCCGCCATCGCCGGATCATCGCGCCGATACATCAGCCCGTATGGCTCGTAGGAGAGATAGTCGCCCACGACCTTGAACGTGCGGCCGTTCGGGGCCGTGGCGATCAGGCCGTAGAGCAGCACGTCGTCGGTGGCGAAGGCGTCGGCGCCGCCCGAGGCGAGCCGCGCGAAGGATTCGGCGTGATCCGGCGTCACGATGATGTGAAGTCCGAGCTTCTGCTTCGCGTCCAACGTACGGATCGCAGCCTCGTTCGTCGTTCCCGCGGTCACAACCACGGTTTTCCCGCGCAGGTCGTCGAGCGAGCTGACCCGGCTGTTGCGCGCGACCAGCAGCTTGGTGCCCGCGATGAAGATGATCGGCGAGAACGCCACTTCGCGCTGACGGGGCCGGCTGGCGGTGGTCGAGCCGCACTCCAGGTCGATCGCGCCGGACCGCAGCGCAGGGATGCGGTTCTCCGGGGTGACCGGCTGGTAGCGGACCTGCACGGAGGGAGCGCCGAGCGTTGCGGCGATGTCCTTCACGATTGCGAGGCACAGGTCGATCGAGTAGCCGACGGGCTGCCCGCCCGGCGCCCTGAAGGAGAACGGGATCGAGGACTCGCGGAAGCCGAGCGTGATCGCGCCCGTGTCGTGGACCTTCTTGAGAGTGCCGGCGAGCCGATCGTCCTCGGCCACGGCCGGGCGGGCCAGCAGGGCGACCGCCGCGAGCAGGAGCAGCGAGCGCATCCGCCCCCTCCTCACACCGGTTCGGCCCGGATCTCGGCGAACTCGTCCGGGACGACGACCGCCGCCGCGCCCTCCCATTTGTGGACCGCCACGGTCGCCAGCGAGTTGCCGATTACGTTTGTGGCGGAGCGGCCCATGTCGAGGAACTGATCGACGCCGATGACGAGCAGCAGCCCGGCATCCGGGATGTTGAATTGCGGCAGGATCGCCGCGATCACGACCAGCGACGCCCGCGGCACGCCGGCCATCCCCTTGCTGGTCAGCATCAGGATGAGGAGCATGGTCATCTCCTGCCCGAGCGTGAGCGGGATGTTGTAGGCCTGCGCGATGAACAGGGCCGCGAACGTGCAGTACATCATCGAGCCGTCGAGGTTGAAGGAATACCCAAGCGGCAGGACGAAGCTGATGATGCGCTGCGACACCGGGTATTTGGCGAGCTGCTCCATCGTCACCGGATAGGCGGCTTCGCTGCTGGCGGTGCTGAAGGCCAGCAGGAAAGGTTCCCGGATCAGCGTGAACAGCCGCACGACGCCCTTGCCGATCAGCAGGAAGCCGACCAGCCCCATCACCAGCCAGAGCACGAGGAGGCTGAGGTAGAACGAGCCGACGAACTTGCCGTAGGTGACCAGGATGCCGAGGCCCTGGGTGGCAATGATCGCAGTCATCGCAGCGAAAACCGCCACGGGCGCGAAGTTCATGACATAGCCCGTCACCTTGAGGATGATATGGGCGAGCTCCTCGATGATATGAACAATGGCCTTCGCCTTCTCGCCGACCGCGGCGGCGGCCACCCCGAAGAAGATCGAGAACACCACGATCTGCAGGATCTCGTTGTTCGCCATCGCCTCGGCCGCGCTGCGCGGCACGAGGTGGGCGATGAAGTCCTTCAGGTTGAGCGACGAGGCGCGCAGGTTGGCCGTCGCATTGATGTCGGGCAGCGGCAGGTTGAGGTTGCTGCCTGGCCTGATCAGGTTGACCAGCAACAGCCCGAGCAGCAGGGAGACGAACGAAGCCGAAACGAACCAGATCATCGCCTTCAGGCCGACGCGACCGATGGTCTTGGTGTCGCTCATATGGGCAATGCCGGCCACCAGCGTCGCGAACACCAGCGGCGCGATGATCATCTTGATCAGCCGCAGGAAGATGTCGGTCACCAGGCTGAAATAGCCGGCGATCGACTTGGCCGTCTCCGCGTCGGGCGCGGACACGTTCACGATGTAGCCGAGGACGATGCCGAGGATCATGCCGATGAGAATGGCGGTCGTGATCGTCTTTGACGACATTTGTTCCCCCCCGCAGCGGATAGGCTGCCATATTGGCGGGCAATGTAGAGGTAATCGCGGGGTCGCGAAAGACGCGGGTTCGCGGTGACTTGAGCTCCCGGATCTCCTCGGTAAATGAGGGGGTGCCCGGCATCGACCCCGTGCTGGGTGTGGACTGGTTCGTCCCGGGCGGTCTGGCTCTCCACGGAACGAGACAGCTGTTGGTGCGGCCGCTGAAACGCGGCACCGTCTCAAGTAGTTTGGAACGATGTCGCCATGTTTTCGCCACCAGAGTTCCGGTATTGTCGCTCCATGCGAAACCGTTTGGCCCTGTTGACGGGCGTGCTGCTGCTCTCCGCCGCTCCGGCGATGGCGCGGCCCTATCCCTATTACCCACCCGTTCCCCCGCCGCGCTACGAGGCGGTGCCCGTGGCTCCGCCCGGCGCAGTGATCTGGCAGCCGGGTCACTGGCAGTGGGGCGGACGGGCGTATGTCTGGATTCCGGGGCGCTATGTGCAGCGCTATCCGCACTACGCCCAGTATGCGCCGGGCCACTGGGCGCTGCGCGGGGGTGCGTGGGTCTGGGTGCCCGCGCACTGGCGTTGAAGGAGCGCCGGCCGGACCTTACTCCGGCGGAGGAGATCCTGACGTCAGACCACCGCCAGATCATGGGCAGTCACGATCTGGCCTTCGCAATATCGCGCGACCGGCGCAGGCTAGGTCTCGTCACTGCCGAACGCGCGCTCTGCGTCACGCCGGCTTCCTGGGCGATGCGCGCGACATCCTCGGCCGGCGAATAATCCTCATTCATATGCATCATGAAGGTGCCGAAATTTACATGCTGCGCATGCGCGATCTGGGTCCGGCTCTCATACTCCACCGCCGGCCTGCAGATCGCCTCATGCACCAGCACGCTGCAGGTCATGTGCGGCGCCCGCCCCGGCACCGCCGGCGTCACGAGCTTGTTGCCCCTTGGGCTGGGCCGGACAACCACGTGCAGCCGGGCCGAATGACCCAGAGTTGTGCAACCCTTGGGCGCGGACGCAGGTTTGAGCCCGTGCGCCGTCCATCGGCGACGCCGGACCGGAAAGGAGACGCCCGATGTGGTTCGTTTTCTGGCTGCTGATCCTGTTCCTGCTGTTCAGCGGCAGCGGATACTACGGATACCGTCGATCGTATTACGGGCGCTCCACCGCGTTCGGCTGGGTCGGAATCCTCATCATTGTTTTCCTCATCCTGGCGCTCTGGGGCGGTCCCCACTGGGGCTATTACGGGTCCTATCGGTAAGCGGCTTACCCCCGCTCGCAGGCGACGAGCCAGACCGCTCCGGGCAGCAGGACCGAGTCGCCGCGCAGGTAGGGACGCAGCCGCTCCCGGAGCGTCGCGATCACGGCGGGCTTGGCGTCGGGGTGATCCCGCAACGCACGGCTGGCGGCTCCGATCTCGACGGCCTGGCGGCAGGCGCGGTCCAGGCCGCCCCCGCCCGCGATGTCGAACTCGAGGTCGAGCGGGGTGAACCGGGGCGCCGTGAATCCGGCCGCCGCTAGGATGCGGGCGACGTGGCCGGGGTCGGCGAAGGCGAACGGGCCGGGTTCTCCCGGCTCCAGCTTCGGCACTTTCGGCACGTGCTGGTAGGCTGCGGCGAGGGGCACCTTCATCCACCCGTTCTCGTCGAGGCTGCGCCAGCACGCAAAAACCAGCCGCCCGCCGGGGCGCAACGCGGTCCGCAGATGGGCGAACGCCGAAACGGGGTCGCCGAAGAACATGACGCCGAAGCGCGAGAACAGCAGGTCCATCCCGCCCGGCAACGCGACCGTTGCGGCGTCGCCTTCCAGCCAGGAGACGTTCGGTCGGTCCGCGCTCCGCCGGCGGGCAACCGAGAGCAGCGGCGCGGACACGTCGAGGCCGAGCACGGAGCCCTGCGCGCCGACCCGGTCGGCCAGGAGGAGCGTGGTCGCTCCGCAGCCGCAGCCGACATCGATGACCCGCTCGCCCGAAGCGGCCCCGGAATGCGCGATGGCGCGCTCGGCGACGGCGGCCAACATGGCGTCGGTATGCGCCTGCTGCGCGACCCAGCGCTCGCCGCCGCCGCCGTTCCAGTATTCGATCTGCTCGCGATGAAAGGCGTCCGTATCCGTCATGCGTTGCTCAGCTCCACCATCACCGGCACGTGGTCCGAAGCGCGTTCCAGGCCGCGCTCGCGCCGGAACGGGTCCGCGCCGACCAGCCGCTCGGCCAGGGTCGGCGACAGCAGCACGTGATCGATGCGCAAGCCCTTGTCCCGCTGCCAGGCGCCCGCCTGATAGTCCCAGAACGTCCAGACCGGCCCGGAGGGATGGATCGCCCGGATCGCGTCGGTCAGGCCGAGCCAGAGCAGGCGGCGGAAGCGGGCGCGGCTCTCGGGCCGGACCAGCGCGTCGCCGGGCGGCAGCGTGCCGGGGGCGAAATCCTGGGCGTCCGGGCAGATGTTGAAGTCGCCCGCGATCACGAGCGGCGTGTCGGTGGCGAGCAGCGCCTCGGCCCGGTCCGCGAGCCGGTCCATCCATTCGAGCTTGTAGGCGAACCCCGCCTCGCCGCCGGAATTGCCGTTGGGCAGATAGATGCCGGCGATGGTGATGCCGTCCGTCTCGCATTCGAGGTAGCGCGCCTGGGTGTCGGACTCGGGAAGGCCCGGCAGGCAGCGATGGGTGACGGCGAGCGGCGTGCCCACCCGGGACAGGACCGCGACGCCGTTATAGGCCTTCTGTCCGACCGCGCAGGAGCTGTAGCCGATCGAGGCGAAGGACTGCTCGGGGAAGGCGCGGGTCTCGCACTTGATCTCCTGCAACAGCAGGATGTCCGGCTCGGCCTGCTCCAGCCAGCGCAGCACGTGCTGCTCGCGCTGACGGATCGAGTTCACGTTCCACGTCGCGATCTTCACCGGGAAAGCGGTGAGGGCGTCAGTCGATCGAGAAGCTGGTGCCGCAGCCGCAGCCGGACGTCGCCTGCGGGTTGCGCACCGAGAAATAGCTGCCCATCAGCTCGTCGACGTAGTCGAGCTCGGCGCCCGCGAGCAGGTCGAGGCTGGCCGGATCAACGAGCACGGTCGCGCCGTCGCGACGGATGACGAGGTCGTCCGGCTGCGGCGACCGGTCCAGCTCGAACTTGTACTGAAAACCGCTGCAGCCGCCGGCCAGCACCGCGACCCGCAGTGCCGCATTGCCGCCGTCGGACGCGGCGATCTCGCCGATGCGGGCGGCGGCCCGGGCGGAGACGGCGAAGGGCGGCGCGGCGACGTTCGTGTCCATTGCGGGAAGATAGCGAGTGGGGAGGGGGATTTGAAGGCCGGGCGGCTGGGCGGGACGTCTCCGGCCTTCGCGGCCTCTCGTCCGGCCTTGCACCGAACCGGCAACCCCGAAAGGATGGTTGGATGGGTGACCTGACGAGAAAGTTGCTGGCGTGTGTCGCGACGATCGCCCGGCCGCCGATGGTGCGCCGAGTGACCGAGGCGTCGGCCGCGCTGGGCATTGCTCTGCTCGCGGTGGGCGCCGCCGCGCCGATGACCGAGGCGGCGACGGTGATCGCCTGGGATGCAGCCCATAACGGAAGCTGGGAGCTCTCAAACGGCGGCCGCACGGCCACGAGCCCCAACACGGGCAGGGACAGTGATCCGGTGTGGCAGTGCTTCGCCAACCAGACCATCCCCTCCGGCCGGAGGGCGTATTTCGAGGTCACGGCCAGCGGGGCTGCGCTGTTCACGGCCTTCACGCTCACGCTTGCCGACGCCTACAGCCTGCCGGTGATCGACAGCGGGGTTCAATATCCGCTCGGGTTCCCGCCCGACCGATCCCACTTCATCGAATTCAGCTACAATGGCCGTGTGCAGATGGAGACGGCCATGCTGCAGGTGAACGGGACGACGGCCCCGAACCCCGTCCTATGGACGGACCCGGTGGTGGTCGGGATCGCCGTCGATACCTCGGCCCATACGGTGCAGTATCGCCTTTCGGATAGCCGTCCGACCTTCGTGAACGGCGGACAAGGCGGTCCCTACGTCTCGCCGACGTTCGACATCAGCAAGATCCATGGCGCGCTGCGGCCGATGGTGTCGAGCTGGAAGACGCCGGGGCCGGTCGCGACCATCAACGGCGGCTCGGCTCCGTTCGCGATGCCCGTTCCGGCCGGTTTCACGGCGCTCGACACGCTCCTGAGCGGCGGTGCGACCTCTCATTAGAGGATTCGGCATTGAGCCAACTCTGCGAGGGCACGCACACGAGCACGATTCTGACGCTCGGCGCTGGCTCACATCGCACTCTCGCCGAGGAGCGGGCGGCCGCCCATTGCGCGGTGTGATCTGGAAGCCATCACGGCGCCGCGACCGGCACGCCGCTCAGGCGCGTCCCGGATCGCACCAGCCGTTTGTCGAAGGTGAGGAAGCTTTCGCACCCGGCGGCAGCGGCCAGATGCAGCGCGTCGGCAAAGTCCAGACCCGCTTCGGCCCAATCCATCGCCTTGGCGGCCAGGGAAGCGGCCTCGACGGTGACGCCCGGAAGCCCGGCCAGGGCGCGGAGCGCCGGGACGATCTGCTCGAACGGCAGGCCGTACACGCCGCGCAGCACCCATTCGACTTCCAGCAGAACGGTCGTCGCTACGAAGACCGGCTCCTGGCCGATGGTGGCCCGGGCCTTCTCCGCCTGTTTCGGGTCATCGCCGGTCAGGTAGCGGACGATGACATTAGTATCGACCGCGCGCATGCCGGCGCCTGACTTCGGCGGTGATCGCCTTCTCCATCTCCTCGATCGACTTCGGCTCACCCCGGTAGGCGAGGCAGCCGAAGACATTCTCCGGCCGGGTCGGCGCGAAGACGGCGGTCAGCCGCTTCAGAAGCACCCCCTCAGCTGTGTGCTCCACGGCCAGGCGCGTCCCGGCGTCCCAGTGCAACTGGTCGCGAATCGCCTTGGGCAGGATCACCTGTCCCTTGGTCGACACCGTGGTCGTGAGGTCGGTCGCAGCCATGTCCGTTCCCAATGTAAGACGCCGGTAAGATGATGGGATCTCGCTATGGGAGATGCAAGCTCGGGCGGCGGCCTGCGTTGAACCCGCCTCCTCGCGGGTGTAAGCCCCGGCGCCATGACGCTCGCCGCCTATGCCGTCACCGCCGAGACCGCGCGCGGGCGGCTGCATCCGGAGCCGGAAGCGCTGCCGCGCTCGCCGTGGCAGCGGGACCGCGACCGCGTCATCCACAGCTCCGCCTTCCGCAAGCTCCAGTACAAGACGCAGGTGTTCGTCAACCACGAGGGCGACTTCTTCCGCACGCGCCTGACGCACAGCATCGAGGTGTCGCAGATCGCGCGCTCGATGACGCGGGCGCTGCATCTGAACGAGGATCTCGCCGAAGCGCTGTCGCTCGCCCACGATCTCGGCCACCCGCCGTTCGGCCATGCCGGGGAGGAGGCGCTGGACGTCGCGTCGCGGCCGTTCGGCGGGTTCGACCATAACGGGCAATCGCTCCGGGTCGTGACCTTGCTGGAAAGCCGCTACGCCTCGTTCGACGGGCTGAACCTGACCTGGGAGACGCTGGAGGGCCTGGTCAAGCACAATGGCCCCGTGGCGCGCCCGCGCGGCTACATCGCGGACTACGACCAGCGGCACCGGCTCGATCTCGGCTCCTATCCGTCCGCCGAGGCGCAACTCGCGGCGCTCGCGGACGACATCGCCTATCACGGCCACGACCTCGACGACGGCATGCGCGCGCGGCTGTTCGCGCCGGACGATCTCGCGCATCTGCCCGTGGTCGGCGCGGCGCTCGACGCGGCCCGCCGCGCGAGCCTCGACGTGCCGCCGCCGAGGCTCCGCCACGAGACGATCCGGCGCGTGATCGACGCGATGGTGACCGACCTGCTGGCCGAAACCGGGCGGCGGATCGCGGCGCTCGATCCCGGCTCGTCGGACGCGATCCGGCGGGCGAAGAAGCCGGTCGTGGCCTTCGGCCCGGCGATGGCGGACGCCAATCTCGTGATCAAGGAGTTCCTGCGCACCCGCATGTACCGGCACTGGCGGGTCAATCGCATGACGCTGAAAGCCCGCCGGCTCACGGAGGAGCTGTTCGCGCTGCTCTGCGCCCATCCGAACCTGCTGCCGGACGACTGGCGGGCGCGGGCCGGGGAGGGCAGCACGCCGCGCGCCGCCAGCATCGTCAGCGACTACATCGCCGGCATGACCGACCGCTACGCCATGGACGAGCACCGCCGGCTGACCGATCTTTCGATCCCCGGCTGAAAGCGCTCCGATGACCAACAACCCGACCGATCTCTACGCCACCATGCGCGGCCATGTCCTCGCGGCGCTCCGCGAGGCTCTCCCCGATCTCGGGAACGCCGTGCTGGACAAGGTCGAGGTCACGCCCGCGCGCGACCCGGCGCATGGCGACATGGCGACCAACGCCGCCCTGGTCGCGGCCAAGCCCGCCCGGATGCCGCCGGCGAAGATCGCGGCGGGTCTCGTGGAGGCGCTCAAACACGTGCCCGGCGTCGCCGAGGCGGGCGTGGCCGGTCCGGGCTTCGTCAACCTCCGCCTCACGCCCGACGCGCTGCGGTCGGTGCTGCCTCTCGTGCTCCGCGCCGGAACCGCGTTCGGCGACAGCGCGCTCGGGGCGGGCACGCGGGTGAATGTGGAGTACGTTTCGGCCAATCCGACCGGTCCGATGCATATCGGCCATTGCCGGGGCGCCGTGGTCGGCGACGCGCTCGCCAACCTGCTTGCGAAAGCCGGGTTCGCGGTGACGAAGGAATACTACGTCAACGACGCGGGCGCGCAGGTGACCGCGCTCGCCTGGGCCGCCTACTGGCGCTATCTCGAAGCGCTCGGCACGCCGATGACTGAGGAGCAGTTCGCGGAGCAGGTGCCGGGAGGGCTGCAGTACCGGGGCGAGTATCTGATCCCGGTCGGGCTGAAGCTCGCCGCCGATCACGGGGCTGCGCTGGCGGACGAGGATCTCGGCATCGCCGCGCCGCATCTCTGGCTCGACACGGTGCGCGATTTCGCCATCGCCGAGATGATGGCCTCGATCCGCGAGGATCTGGCGCTGCTCGGCGTGCAGCCGGACGTGTTCACCTCCGAGCGCGAGCTGGTCGCTTCGGGCGCGGTGGATCGCGCGATCTCGGGCCTGCGGGCGGACGGGCTGGTCTATGAGGGCGTGCTGGAGCCGCCCAAGGGCAGGACGCCGGAGGACTGGGAGCCGCGTCCGCAGATGCTGTTCCGCTCGACCGCGTTCGGCGACGATGTGGACCGGCCGCTCGCGAAGTCGGACGGCTCGCACACCTATTTCGCCGACGACATCGCCTACCACGCCGACAAGATCGCGCGCGGCGAGCAGGTGCTGATCGACGTGCTCGGGGCGGATCATGGCGGCTACATCAGGCGCATGCAGGCGGCGGTCGCCGCGCTCGGGCACGGCCGGGCGCGGTTTGAGGCGGTGCTGTGCCAGATCGTGCATGTTCTGCGCGGCGGCGAGCCGGTCCGGATGTCGAAGCGCGCCGGGACGTTCGTGACGCTCCGGGATCTGATCGACGAGGTCGGGCCGGACACGGTGCGGTTCACCATGCTGACCCGCAAGGCCGACGCGCAGATGGAGTTCGATCTGGAGCAGGCAGTCGCCCAGACGCGCGAGAACCCGGTGTTTTACGTGCAGTATGCGCACGCGCGCTGCCGCTCGGTGCTGCGGCTTGCGGCCGAAATGTTCGGGGCCGGGCAGACGAAGGATGCGGCGCTGGCGGACGTGCCGCTCTCGTCCCTCGACGCCGAGCCGGAACTCGCCGTGCTGCGCCGGCTGCTGACCTGGCCGCGCACGGTGGAAGGCGCGGCCGCATCGCGCGAGCCGCATCGAATCGCGTTTTTTCTCTATGACTTGGCGAGCGACTTTCATATGCTGTGGAACCGAGGACGCGACGATTCGACGCTCCGTTTCCTGCAGCGGGACCGCGCCGGGGAGACAAGGGCGCGGCTCGCCCTGGTTGCGGCGACGGCGGCGACGATCCGGTCCGGCCTCGCGGTGATGGGCGTTTCGCCCGTCGAGGAAATGCGCTGAAGCCGGGTTCGGCCGGCGCGAGCGGAGGTAGGCCGTGTCGGACGAGGTGGAGTATCAGGCGGGCCCCGTTTATCGCGTGCCGCGCCGGGGATGGATGGACGACGGCACCAGGCGGCTCGCGCTCATCGCGGGCGGGCTGGGCGCGGCGCTGCTCGCCGTAGTGGGAATCTGGAGCCTGTCCGGCCACCATGCGAGCGGGCGCGTCCCGGTCGTCGAGGCGGATAGCCGCCCGCTGCGGGTGAAGCCCGCCAACCCCGGCGGCATGCAGCTCGCCGGCTCGAACGACGAGATCCTGTCCGGCGACACGAGCGCGCAGAACGACAAGCTGGCGCCGCCTCCGGAGACTCCCGAACCCGATGCGCTGAAGGCGCAGCTCTCGCCGCCCGCGCCCCCACCCGCGCCCCCAGCCGCGCCCAAGCCCGCCCCGCGGGCGCAGGCCGAACCGTCCCCTGCGCCTGACGTCGCTAGCGCGCCCACGCCGCCGCCCCCCTCTGCAGCGAAGGCGACCGCCGTCGCCAGGCCGGAGGCCGCGACGGCTCCGGGCCGCTCCGCCCAGGTGCAACTGGCGGCGGTCGGGTCCGAGGATGGCGCCCGCGCCGAATGGTCGCGCCTGTCGCGCAAGATGCCCGACCTGCTCCGGGGCCATAGCCCGGCTTTGATGAAGACCGAGCATGACGGGCGGATTTTCTGGCGGCTGCGCACTGGCGGCTTCGCGGACGCGGCGCAGGCGACCGCGTTCTGCGAGCGGGTGCGCGCCAAGGGCGCGGGCTGCTCCATCGCGAGCTTCTGAGCGGCCGGTTGCGTGCGGCGATCGTCGGCATCGGGGGCCCGGCGTTGCTCGCCTCCGAGCGCGCCATGCTGGAAGCGTACGCCCCGGCCGGGGTCATCCTGTTCGCGCGCAACATCGAGGAACCGGGGCAGCTCCGAGGCCTGATCGCGGATTTGCGCGCCGCCCTGCCGCCGGGGGCCGTGCTGATGGTGGATCAGGAGGGCGGCCGGGTCGCACGGCTGCGTCCTCCGCATTGGCGGCCGCATCCCGCCGCCGGACGCATCGGCGCGCTGCACGAGCAAGATCCGCCCGCCGGCTTGCGCGCCGCCTGGCTGACGGGCGCGCTGATCGGCCTCGACTGCGCGGGCGCGGGGTTCGACGTCGTCTGCGCGCCCGTGCTCGACCTGCTGCACCCGAAGGCGCATGACATTGTCGGCGACCGCTCCTTCGGAGCCGACCCGGAAGCGGTTGCCGTGCTCGGCCGCGCGGTCGCGCACGGAGTGCTGGCGGCGGGCGTGCAGCCGGTGTGCAAGCACGCCCCCGGCCACGGCCGCGCGCGGGTGGATAGCCATATCGCGCTGCCCCGGATCGAGACGGACGATCTGGAGCCCGACCTGGAACCGTTCGCCTTGAACGCCGACCTCCCCTGGTTCATGACGGCCCATATCCTGTACACGGAATGGGACGCGGCCCGGCCCGCGACCCTCTCGCCCGCGATCGTCGGGGGTGTGATCCGGGACCGGGTCGGGTTTCAGGGAGTGCTGGTGACGGACGATCTTGCGATGCAGGCCCTCGACGGGCCTCCGGCGGCGCTGGCGGCAGAGGCGCTGGCGGCGGGCTGCGACCTCGCGCTCTACTGCGCCGGCGATTTCGGGCCGACCGAGGCGCTGCTCGCCGCCTGTCCTGTCCTGACGGGCGAAGCCTCCGACCGGCTCGCGCGGGCGCGCGAGATGGCCGCTTCGCGCCGGGTCGCTCTTAACGCCGAGAGCCTCGCCGCCGAGCGCGACCGGCTACTCGTCTAGTGGCAATCCTGCTTCAGATCGCCCTGGCCGTGATCCCGGCCGTGCTCGCGATCACCTTGCACGAGGCGGCGCACGGCTTCGCGGCGCTCGCGCTCGGCGACGACACGGCCCGCCGGGCGGGGCGGCTGTCGCTCAACCCGTTGCGGCACGTGGACCGGGTCGGCACGATCATCCTGCCGGGGGCGCTGCTGCTGTTCCAGCTCCTGACCATCCACCGGGTCGCTTTCATGTTCGGCTGGGCCAAGCCCGTGCCGGTTTCGGCGTGGAAGTTCAAGGATCCGCGAAGGGGCATGATGCTGGTGGCGGCGGCGGGGCCGCTCACGAACTTCTTCCTCGCCTGGGTCGCGGCGCTGCTGATGCCGCGCATCCCGCTGCTGCCCGGCTACGACTTCCTGGACAGCATGCTGGCCCAGTATCCGGTGCTCGGGCCGTTCCTGTTCTACTTCCTGCTCACCAATCTGGTGCTCGGCCTGTTCAATCTGCTCCCGGTGCCGCCGCTCGACGGCGGCCGGATCGTGGTCGGGCTGCTGCCCGAACCGATGGCGCAACGCTGGGCGCGGCTGGAGCGGGCGGGCATCGTCATCGTCGTGCTGCTCGTGTTCGTGATGCCGCCGCTGCTGCGGGAGTTCGGCGTCGATTTCGACCCGGTCGGGCGGGCGCTCAACACGGTTCTGCCCTGGGCGATTAACACGGCCCTCTCGCTCGCCGGCCACGACCTCGGCTCCGGCTATGCAAACGGTTTCTGAGCGGCCGGACCATCTCGAACTCCGGCTGGAGGGGTTCGAGGGGCCGCTCGACCTGCTGCTCGATCTCGCGCGCGCCCAGAAGGTCGATCTCGCGCGCATCTCCATCCTCTCGCTGGTCGAGCAATATCTGGCGGTGATCGAGAGCGCCCGGCGGGTGCGGCTCGAACTCGCGGCGGACTGGCTGGTGATGGCGGCGTGGCTGACCTGGCTCAAATCCCGCCTGCTGGTGCCGTCCGATCCGGAAGAGGCGGAGGAGGGCGAGCAGGCGGCGGATGTGCTGGCGGCGCGCCTGCGCGACCTGCAGGTGGTGCGGGCGGCGGCGGCGTGGCTCGGCGCGCGGCCGCAGCTCGGGCAGGAGGTGTTCGCGCGCGGAATGCCCGAGGATCTGACCGAGACCGACCGCTCGCGGCTGCTGCTCGATCTCCCGGCGCTGATGCGCGGCTACCTGCTCGCGATCCGCCGTGCCGGGGCGCAGCGGAAATACGCCCCGCGCCAGCTCTCGCTCTGGAGCGTGAAGGACGCGCTGCAACGGCTCTCGGCCCTGGTCGGCCGCCTGCCCGACTGGACCAGCCTCGAGCGGTTCCTGCCCGACAGCCTTGCCGGTTCCCTCGAGCGCCGAGCGGCGGTGGCGAGCACGCTGCTGGCCGGGCTGGAAATGGCTCGAGGCGGCGCCGTGCATCTGAGGCAAGAGCGGGATTTCGGGCCGATCCTGGTCGGCCGGGCAGCGGACATCGCCGAGGACACATGACCGACGCACAAGACGACAAGCCGCAAGCGGCGCTCTCCCTGGAGGCCGATGAGGACTCGCTGCGGCTGGCCGAGGCTTTCGTGTTCGCGAGCGGCACGCCGGTCGGGGCGCGGGCGCTTGCGCAGATCCTGCCGGACGGCGCCGACCCGGACGTGGTGATCGCGGCTTTGCGCGTGCGCTACGCCGGGCGCGGCGTGGAGCTGGCCGAGGTCGGCGGCGGCGTGCAGTTCCGCACCGCGCCCGATCTCGCGCACCGGCTCAGGCGCGTGGTCGAAGTGCCGCGCCGGCTGCCGCGCGTCGCGATGGAGACGCTCGCGATCATCGCCTATCACCAGCCCGTCACGCGCGCCGAGATCGAGGAGACACGCGGCACCAGCCTGTCGCAGCAGACGCTGGACGCCTTGCTGGAGGCGGGTCTGGTCGCGCCGAAGGGACGCCGCGAAAGTCCCGGGCGGCCGACGCTCTGGGGCACGACGCCCGCCTTCCTCGCGCAATTCGGCCTGCGCGACCTGCGCGAGCTGCCGCGCCGGGAAGATCTGCTCGTCGAGCCGCCGTCGCCGGTGCCGGAAGCGGAGCTTGCGAGCGTGCAGGCGGAGGAGTCGGCTGCGGCGACGCCGGAGGGCGAGGCGCAGGTTTGAGGCGGCGGGTTTTCCTGCTAGCTAGCCGCCCCGGAGAGTTGCCGCGTCATGTTCGATTTTGCCTGGTCCGAGATCGCCGTCATCGGTGTCGTCGCACTCATCGCGATCGGGCCGAAGGACATGCCGACGGCAATCAGGGCCGTGACCAATGCGCTGAAGAAGGCCCGCCGCATGGCGGCCGAGTTTCAGGGCCATGTCGATGAGATGGTCCGCGAGGCCAATCTCGACGAGGTGCGGAAGGAATTCCAGCAAATCCGGAACTTCGACTTCAAGGGCACGGTCGAGCGCACGATCGACGCGGACGGCTCGCTCCGGGCGGCTTTCCAAGACCCGATCGCCGCGCACCCCCCGCAGCCGGTGGGCGTGATCGCGGATGCGCCCCCGCTCGGCGAAGCGGCCGCCCTGGAGGCTCATCCGGCCACGACCATCGCGCCGCAAGCGGATCTCGACCGCCTCGACCCGCTAGCGCCGGAGCACCCGGCGGGCGGGATCGCGCCGGAGGAGGCGCAGGAACGCGCGCCGGCCTTCATCCCGCCGGGAGCCGCCGCGTCGGCGCCGGAGCGGCCGTCCTTCGTGCCGCCGGGCACGACGCGCCCGAGCGATCGGCCGCTCCGCTACTGACAGGCGAACTTCCTGGCACCTTCCCCTCTGCATCAGGACCACCGTGGCCAAACCGAAGCCGAAGCCCGAGATCGAAGACACGATCGACGACAAGCCGATGCCGCTGCTCGAGCACATCGTCGAGCTGCGCCGGCGGCTGATCTGGTCGATCTCCGCCTTCATGATCGCGTTCTTCGTGTGCTACCACTTCTCGGGCGCGATCTACTCGTTTCTGGTGCGGCCGCTCGCCGACATCCTGCAGCATCAGACCGGCTCCGACCGGAAGCTCATCTTCACGGCGCTGACCGAGGCGTTCTTCACCTATCTGAAGGTCGCGATTTTCGGGGCGGCGTTCTTCTCCTTCCCGATCGTCGCCTCGCAGATCTGGCTGTTCGTGGCGCCGGGTCTCTACCGCAGCGAGAAGCGGGCGCTGCTGCCGTTTCTGCTCGCGACGCCGATCCTGTTCGTGCTCGGCGCGGCGCTCGCCTACTATTTCGTGTTCCCGGTCGCGTGGCGGTTCTTCCTGAGCTTCGAGACGCCGACCGGCGGCGGCGGCCTGCCGATCCAGCTTGAGGCAAAGGTCGGCGAATACCTCGACCTGGTGATGAAGCTGATCTTCGCCTTCGGCATCGCCTTCGAGTTGCCGGTGCTGCTGACCCTGCTCGCGAAAGTCGGCATCGTCAGCTCGAAAGGGCTGCGGAAGATGCGCCGCTACGCCTATGTCGGGATGTTCGTGGTCGCGGCGATCCTCGCGCCCCCGGACGTGCTGACGCAATGCGGCCTCGCGATCCCGCTACTGGGCCTGTACGAGATCTCGATCCTGCTCGCGCGCATGGTCGAGCCGAAACCCATCGAGGCCTGACCGATGCACGACATCCGCGCGATCCGCGCCGACCCGGAGGCATTCGATGACGGACTTAAGCGGCGTGGTCGGCGTGAGTGGGAGCCGAACTCGCTTCCAATCCTGACGCAGGACGAGGCTCGACGTAGTGCGCAGACATCACTTCAGCAGGTTCAAACACGCCGAAACGGTCTGGCCAAGTTGATCGCGGAAGGAAGGCGCAACAGCGTTGATACTGGGTTTCTTGAGAAAGAGGCACTCGAACTGCGGTATGTTGCGGACGACCTACAAAGCCAGGTGAGCGAGTTTGAGGCCGCTATCCGCGAGCAGCTTTCGCTTTTTCCCAACACGCTCGATCCCGAGGTGCCGGACGGGCCGGACGAGAACGCGAACCTCGTGGTCGCGCAGCACGGTGACGTTCGTGATCTCGGCTTTCACCCGCGCCAGCATTTCGAGCTGGGCGAGGCGCTCGGGATGATGGATTTCGCGACCGCCGCCAAGATCGCGGGCGCGCGCTTTACCGTGTTGCGCGGGCCGCTCGCCCGGCTGGAACGCGCGCTCGGGCAGTTCATGATCGACCTGCACACGAACGGGCATGGCTACACCGAGACGAGCGTACCGCTGCTGGTCAACGACGCGGCCGCGTACGGCACGGGCCAGTTGCCGAAATTCGCCGACGATCTGTTCCGCACGACGGACGACCGCTGGCTGATCCCGACCGCCGAGGTGCCGCTGACCAACACCGTCGCGGGTGACATCCTATTGCAGAAGCAACTGCCGCTGCGCCTCACCGCGCTGACCGATTGCTTCCGCAGCGAGGCGGGCGCGGCCGGGCGGGACACGCGCGGCATGTTGCGCCAGCACCAGTTCCGCAAGGTGGAGCTCGTCTCGATCACGCACCCGGACGAAAGCGCCGCCGAGCACGAGCGCATGACGCGCTGCGCCGAAGCCGTGCTGTCCAGGCTTGGTCTCACCTTCCGCCGCGTTCTGCTCTGCGCGGGCGACACCGGCTTCAGCGCCGCCAAGACCTACGATCTCGAGGTCTGGCTGCCGGGGCAGGGGGCGTGGCGGGAGATCAGTTCCTGCTCCAATTGCCGCGACTTCCAGGCACGGCGGATGAACGCCCGCTTCCGCGCGCCGGACGGCAAATCGCTCGCGTTCGTGCATACCTTGAACGGCTCGGGCGTCGCGGTCGGCCGGGCGCTGATCGCGGTGATGGAGACTTACCAGCAGGAAGACGGCTCCATCGCCGTGCCGCCCGCGCTGGTCCCGTATATGGGCGGGATGGAGCGGATCGGGCGGGCATGACGATGCAGGCAGACCTCGACAGCGTCCTCAATGACGCGACCCGATCCGGCGGGGTGCCCGGCATCGTCGCGGCGCTCGCGACGAGGGAGGGCATCGCCTATACCGGCGCGGCCGGGAGACGGGGTCTCGAGGGCGAAGCGTCCATGACGCAGGACACGATCTTCGCCATCGCGTCGATGACCAAGGCGATCACCTCGGTCGCCGCCATGCAGCTGGTCGAGGAGGGCAGGCTCGCGCTCGACCAGGAGGCCCGCGCGGTCTTGCCGGAGATCGGCGCGCTCCGCGTGCTGGACGGGTTCGGCGAGGACGGCGCGCCAAGGCTGCGGCCGCCACGCCGTTCGGTGACGCTCCGCCAGCTTCTGACCCATACGTCCGGCATCGGCTACGACTTCCTCAATGCCGATCTGCTGCGATATCTGAAATGGAGCGGGCTGCCCCCGGCGCGCAGCGGCAAGCTCGCGGCGTTCCAGGCGCCGCTGGTGGCCGATCCCGGTGATGCCTGGGAATACGGCACGGGCATCGACTGGGTCGGCCGGATGCTGGAAGCGGTGACCGGACAACGCCTGGACCGCCTCCTGCGCGATCGCGTAACCGGGCCGCTCGGCATGCACGATACCGGCTTCACGCTCACGGCGGAGCAGCTTGGCCGCCAGGCCGTCACCCACCGGCGCGACCCGGACGGCACCCTGCGGCCGTTGCCGTCGCTCCCGCCGCCGGAGATGGAGTTTTATCCGGGCGGCACGCGGCTGTACTCGACGGCCGGAGACTATCTCCGTTTCCTGCGAATGTTGCTTGGGGACGGAGCGCTCGATGGCGTGCGCCTGCTGCGCCCCGAGACGGTCGCGGAAATGGGGCGGAACCAGATCGGCGAGCTGTCGGTGCGCGCCCTCACGGCCGTCATCCCCAACATGACCAACGCGTTCGACCTGCTGCCCGGCGTCCCGTGCAAATGGGGCCTCGGTTTCCTGATCAACACGGTGCCCACCGCGACGGGCCGCAGCGCGGGGAGCCTCGCCTGGGCCGGGATCAATAACACCTACTACTGGATCGACCCGACGCGCGGCGTCGCTGGCCTGCTGCTGGCCCAGGTCTCACCGTTCCTCGATGCAGCCGTGCTCGACGCCTTCGACCGCTTCGAGACGGCGCTCTACGGCGTCCTCTCCTAGTCGGCGTCCTCGGTCGAGCGTTCACGCACCATAACGGGCTTGCGCTCGGCGCGGGCGATGTAGTCGCGGGTGAGCGGGATGTCCGCGCCGCCGGGGAAGCCGAGCTGCACCTGAAACACCTCGATCTCCTCGCGCTCGAAGGAACGCTCGGCCCCGATCAGGTAGAACTCCCACATCCGGCAGAACCGCTCGTCGTACAGCGCCGCGATCTCGTCCCGGTGGGCCTGGAACCGCCGCAGCCATGCCCGCAACGTCTGGGCGTAGTGGCGCCGGAGCACCTCCACATCGGTGACGGCGAGGCCCGAATGCTCGATCGGCGGCATGATCTCGCTCATCGCCGGCGTGTAGCCGCCCGGGAAGATGTATTTCGCGATCCAGGCGTTCGTGGCGCCGGGCGGTCCGGTGCGGCCGATCGTGTGCAGGAGGGCGACGCCGTCGCGCTTCAGCCGATTCGCCACAACCTTGAAGAACGTCCGGTAGTGGTCGACCCCGACATGCTCGAACATGCCGACGGAAACGATGCGGTCGAACTGTCCCGGCACCGCCCGGTAGTCCATCAGCTCGAACGAGACCCGGTCCGCGAGGCCCTCCTCCTCCGCCCGCGCCCGCGCCACCGCCAGCTGCTCGGACGAGAGCGTGATTCCGGTGACGGTCGCGCCGTAGTCGCGGGCGAGCGTCAGCGCGAGTCCGCCCCAGCCGCAGCCGATATCGAGCACCGACAGCCCGGGCCGATCCAGCAGGAGCTTGGCCGCGATATGGCGTTTCTTCGCGTTCTGCGCCTCCTCAAGCGTCTCGTTCCCGGTCGGGAAGTAGGCGCAGGAATATTGGCGGTCGCGGTCGAGGAAGAGATCATAGAGCGTATGGCTGAGATCGTAGTGGTGGGCGGCGTTGCGGCGAGCTTTCCGAGCCGGATTGAACTGGTCGACGCGCCGCCGCGCGTGCGCCAGGAGGCGGCGGGCGTTGATGACGAAGAACGACGTCCGGGGCAGGCTTATCGTATTCAACGTAAGGAGGTCGAGCACGGCGAACAGATCGCTGCCGCCCACCGGCGCCAGCTCGCCCTCCATGTACAGTTCGCCCGCCGCCAGCTCGGGATTGAGCAGCAGGCGCTTGACCGCGCGCTCGGAGCGGAAAGCGAACCGCGCCTCCGGACGGGCACCCGGCGCTTCCCCGTAGATCGAGGAGCTGCCGTCCGGCCAGACTACATGCAGCCTGCCGCGCCGGATCAGGGTTCTGAAAACGGCATCCAACGCCTTCTGGAACATCCTGCCACCATAAGAAAACCGCTCCCAGGGTAAATCCCCCGGGAGCGGTTCAGTTCGCATTCAGCGGCGGGCGTCGCAGAAGTGTTACGGCTGTTCGCCGGCGCCGGGGTCGAATACGTCCAGCGTCTCATCCGCCGTCTTGCCTTCGTCCTCTTCGCCGCCGATCGTCTCGCCACGGGCCTGCTTTTGCGCCTCTTCCGAGCTGCGCGCGACATTCACCACGACGGGGATGGAGACCTCGGGGTGCAGGATCGCCCGCACGCGCGCGAGGCCGAGCGACTTGATCGGATGCTCGAGCGCGATCTGATCGCGGCCGATCGTGAGGCCGGCGGCGGTCGCCGCCTCGGCGATATCGCGCGACGAAACCGAGCCGTAGAGCCCGCCCGATTCGCCCGCTTGGCGGATGATGACGACCGACAGGCCGCCCACGCGCTCGGCGAGACGCTCCGCTTCCTCGCGGCGGCGCAGGTTCTGCGCCTCGAGCTGCGCCCGCTGCTGCTCGAACCGCTCGCGGTTCTCCTTGCTCGCCCGCATCGCCTTTTTCTGCGGCAACAGGAAATTGCGGGCAAAGCCGGGCTTCACGCGCACGACGTCGCCCATCTGCCCAAGCTTATCGACGCGCTGGAGCAGGATCAGTTCTGTGGCGGCCATTGTCCTCTTTCCTTCCGGTCGCTTCCCGTCAGCTCACCACATACGGGAGCAGCGCCAGGAACCGCGCGCGCTTGATGGCATTGGCCAGTTCGCGCTGCTTCTTGGCGGAGACGGCGGTGATGCGGGACGGCACGATTTTGCCGCGCTCGCTGAGAAAGCGCGACAGCAGCCGCACGTCCTTATAGTCGATCTTCGGTGCGTTCGGGCCGGAGAAGGGGCAGGACTTGCGCCGGCGGTAGAACGGTCGGCGCGCGCCGACCGCGGTGCGGCGGGTGGCGGGATTGACTTCTGTATCCGACATGCTCGCCTCTCCTTATTCCTGGCCGCCACGCGGCTCTCGCGCGGCGTCGGCGAACTCCTCGCGGTCGGGACGCGCGCGGAACTCCTCGCGCTCGTCGAACCCGCGCCGCCGCCCGCTCTCGAAGCGTCCGGCGGGCTTCGGCCCGCGGAAGCCCCGGTCGCGATCGCGCTCCTCGGACTTGCGGGACAGGATGACCGACGGGGCCTCGTCGATCTCGTCCACGCGGATCGTCATGAAACGCAGGATGTCCTCGTTGAGCCGGAGTTGGCGCTCCATCTCATGGATCGCGGGCGGCTTGGCATCCAGCCCGAGCAGGAGATAGTGGCCCTTGCGGTTCTTCTTGATTCGATAGGACAGGCTGCGCAGCCCCCAATACTCGCGCTTGCGGATCGAGGAGCCGTCCCCCTCGAGCTGCGCCGCGATGCCGTCGGCGATGTCGTCGACCTGCTGCTGCGTGATGTCGCTGCGCGCAATGAGCACGCACTCATATAGTGGCATCCTTTGGTCCCTCTGGCTTGTCTCCGCCCCGGCCCCGCGTCTCTCGCCGCATCGGGCCGCGCGCCCCCATGGCGCGCTGGGCATAGCCGGGACGGGTGCCGCCGCCCGGCAGGGAAGGCGGCGCATCAAGCACGGATCACGGCCGCGAGCAAGGTGTCCTGTCCCGTCCTTCGTCCCGGGAAGCCCTTTTTGGACGTTTCCCCGGGCGAGATTGACAGCCCTGGGACCGGCGGCTACGCCCCGCTTGCCCTAATCTCCCCTCTGGATGCTGCAATGCCAGTGCGCGCCTTCATCTTCCCGGGCCAGGGAAGCCAGTCCGTCGGCATGGGCCGCGATCTCGCCGCCGCCTTCGCGGCGGCCCGCGACGTGTTCGGAGAGGTGGACGAGGCTCTGAAGCAGCGCCTCTCGAAGCTGATGTTCGAGGGACCGGCGGAGGAGCTGACCCTGACCGAGAACACCCAGCCCGCCCTGATGGCGGTTTCGCTCGCGGTGTTGCGGGTGATGGAGAGCGAGGGCGGCTTCGCGCTCCGCGACCGGGTTGCGGTCGTCGCCGGTCACTCGCTCGGCGAATACTCGGCCCTCGCCGCCGCCGGAAGCTTCTCCGTCCCGGACGTCGCGCGTTTGCTGCGGCTGCGTGGCCGCGCCATGCAGAGGGCGGTGCCTCCGGGCGAGGGCGGCATGGCGGCGCTGATCGGCGTCGACATGGAGCAGGCGCGCTCGATTTGCGCGGAAGCCGCGTCCGTGCCGGACAGCGAGGGGGGCGAGCGGCAGGTGGCCGAGGCGGCCAACGACAATGGCGGCGGCCAGGTCGTGATCTCCGGCGATCGCGCCGCCATCGAGCGCGCGGTCGAGATCGCGAAGAAGCGCGGCATCCGGCGCGCGATGCCGCTGCCGGTCTCTGCGCCCTTCCACTGCGCGCTGATGGCGCCGGCCGCGAAGGCGATGGCCGAGGCGCTCGCGGCGACGCCGCCCGTCGCGCCCTGCGTGCCGCTGATCGCGAACGTCTCGGCGGCGAAAGCGACCGATCCGGAGTTGCTCCGCGACCTGCTGGTGCGCCAGGTGACCGAGACCGTGCGCTGGCGCGAGAGCGTGGAAGCGATGACCGCGATGGGCGTCGATACGTTCTTCGAACTCGGGGCGGGCAAGGTGCTGACCGGGCTTGTGCGCCGGATCGCGCCCGACGCGACCGCGAGTTCGGCCGCCACGCCCGCCGAGATCGACGCGCTTCTGAAAACGCTCTGAGCAGCGGCCAGGAGGAGAAAAGGCGGCATGTTCCGGCTGGACGGCAAGGCGGCGCTCGTGACGGGGGCCTCGGGCGGCATCGGCGGCGCGATCGCCCGGACATTGCACGCCCAGGGCGCGACAGTGGTGCTCTCCGGGACGCGGCAGGAGGCGCTGGACGCGCTCGCGTCGGAACTCGGGGACCGGGCGCATGTCTGCCCGGCCGATCTTCGCGACCCGGACGCGCCGGACGCGCTGATCGAGGCGGCCGAGCAGGCGGCGGGGCCGCTGCATATCCTCGTCAACAATGCGGGCCTGACGCGGGACATGCTGGCGATCCGCATCAGGGACGAGGACTGGCAGACGGTGCTCGACGTCGATCTCGGCGCGCCGTTCCGCCTGGCGCGCGCGGCGCTCAGGGTCATGCTGCGCCGACGCGCGGGACGGATCATTGCTATCGGCAGCATCGTCGGGGCGACCGGCAATGCCGGGCAGGCCAATTACGCGGCCGCCAAGGCGGGGCTGGTCGGCATGTCCAAGGCGCTGGCGCAGGAGGTCGCGTCCCGCCGGGTAACGGTCAATGTCGTCGCGCCCGGCTTCATCGAGACCGCGATGACCGATGCGCTCGGCGAGGCGCAGCGCGCCAAGCTCTCCGGCGCCATCCCGCTCGGCCGCCTGGGGCGGCCGGACGATGTCGCCGCCGCCGTGCTCTATCTCGCATCCGACGAGGCGGCCTGGGTGACGGGCGCGACGATCCACGTCAACGGCGGCATGGCGATGATTTCGTGACGCACCCTGGGTGCGATGCTGTCGTGACACAAGCGGGCAGCCCGGTCCCGGACAGGCGCGAAACGGGCGGGCCGGTGTTGGCTGGCGTGACAAAACCATGCTATCGCCCCGAACCCTCGCGCCGCTCGGATCCTGTCCGACGGACAATCAAGGCGTACCAGCGGCAATCCGGTTCCGGACCGATCGACCGGGCCGGCCGGACCTACAGGCAGGAGTGATCGATCTCATGAGCGAAGTGGCCGATAAGGTGAAGAAGATCGTCGTCGAGCATCTCGGCGTCGAAGAGTCGAAGGTGACGCCGGAAGCGTCATTCATCGACGACCTCGGGGCCGACAGTCTCGACACCGTGGAGCTGGTGATGGCGTTCGAGGAAGCGTTCGGGGTCGAGATCCCGGAAGACGCGGCCGAGAAGATCAGCACCGTGAAGGACGCGATCGACTATATCGAGAAGCAGAAGGCCGCCTGAACAGCCTCGATCGGGGAGGATAACGCCGCCATGCGACGGGTGGTCGTGACCGGCATGGGCATCGCCAGCCCGCTAGGCCTAGGCGTGGAGCGCGTCTGGACTCGCCTCGTCAATGGCGAGTCCGGCATCGGCGCCATCCAGGCGTTCGACACGAAGGATCTCCCCTCCAAGGTAGCGGGCCAGGTGCCTGCCGGCAGCAAGGAGGAAGGGCGGCTCGATCTGTCCGAATGGATCCCCGTCAAGGATCAGAAGAAGATGGACCGCTTCATCCAGCTCGGCCTCGTGGCCGCGAGCGAGGCGGTGGCCGATTCGGGCTGGGAGCCGAAGGACGAGGACGACCGGAACGCGACCGGCGTGATGATCGGCTCGGGCATCGGCGGCCTCAAGACGATCTACGACGCCTCCATCCTGGTGCATGAGGGCAGGGCGCGGCGCCTCTCCCCGTTCTTCATCCCGTCCGCGCTCATCAACCTCGTCTCCGGTCATGTCTCCATCAACTACGGTTTCAAGGGTCCGAACCACTCGGCCGTGACTGCCTGCGCGACCGGGGTGCATGCGATCGGCGACGCCGCCCGGCTGATCATGCTCGGCGACGCGGATGTCATGGTTGCGGGCGGGGCCGAGGCGGCCGTCTGCGAGCTCGGCATCGCCGGGTTCTGCGCCTCCCGCGCCTTGTCCACGAACTTCAACGACGATCCGCCCCGCGCCTCGCGCCCGTGGGACAAGGACCGGGACGGCTTCGTGATGGGAGAAGGCGCGGGCGTCCTCGTGCTCGAGGAGTACGAGCACGCCAGGAAGAGGGGCGCGAAGATCTACGCCGAGATCTCAGGCTACGGCTTGTCCGGGGACGCGCACCACATTACCGCCCCCGCCGAGCGCCACGATGGCGCGTTCCGGGCGATGAAGGCGGCTCTGAAGAACGGCGGCATCGCGCCCTCCGACATACAATACGTCAACGCGCACGGCACCTCGACGCCGCTTGGCGACGATCTCGAACTGGAGGCGGTCGAGAAGCTGTTCGGCGAGGCCGGGCGCGGCGTCGCCATGTCGTCCACGAAATCCGCGACTGGACATCTGCTCGGCGCCGCCGGGGCGGTCGAGGCCATCTTCTCGATCCTCGCCGTTCGCGACGGCGTCGCGCCGCCGACCCTCAATCTCGACGAGCCAAGCCGGGCGAGCGCCATCGACCGGGTGCCGCGCGTCGCGCAGGAGCGCCCGATCCGGGTCGCTCTCTCGAACAGCTTCGGCTTTGGCGGAACCAACGCGAGCATCCTGTTCCGCGCCGCCGCCTGACGGGGCGGGCCGTCCGATGCTCGCTCCTCCCCGGCCCCGCAGGCGCGGGCGGGGCGTGCTGCTGGGCCTCGTGTTCGGCTTCCTGCTCGGCTGTGCGGCGACCGGGGCGGCAGCCTTCTACGCCGTACGCGCGCTCTACGGGCCGGGACCGCTCGCCGAGGCGCGCACGCTCGTGGTGCCGCGCGGAGGGCTGCAGATGCTGGCCGGGTATCTGGCCGATGCCGGGGTGATCGATGGACCGAACCGGTTCCTGCTCGCGGCGCTGGCGACCCGGGACGAGGGGCCGTTGCGGGCGGCGGAGCTGGCCTTTCCCGCGCATGCGAGCCTGCGGGACGTGCTGACGGTCTTGCGCACCGCGCGCCCGGTGCAGCATCTCGTGACCATCCCCGAGGGCCTGACCGCGCAGCAGATCGCGTCCGTGCTGGGGCGGACGGATGCGCTCAGCGGGCCGGTCGTGACGCCGCCCGAGGGTCGGGCGCTGCCGCAGAGCTATGGCTTCGAGTTGGGGGCGACCCGCAAGGCGATCCTGGGCCGGGCCGAGGCGGCGATGGACGAGGCGCTGGCGAAGGCCTGGGCGGAGCGGCAGCCCGGCCTGCCGCTGGCATCGCCCGAGGACGCGCTCATTCTCGCGAGCATCGTCGAGCGCGAGACCGCGCGGCCGGAGGAGCGGCCGCATGTCGCGGCGGTGTATCTCAACCGGCTTCGTCTCGGCATGAAGCTGCAGGCCGATCCGACGGTCGTCTACGGCGCGAGCGGTGGCGCGGGCACGCTCGACCGGCCGCTCACGCGGGCCGACCTCGAGCGGGACGATCCATACAACACCTATCGCATTCGCGGCCTGCCGCCCGGGCCGATCAATTCTCCGGGTGTTGCAAGCCTACGCGCCGTCACGCATCCGGCGGCGAGCCCCGATCTGTATTTCGTTGCGGACGGCGCCGGCGGCCATGTGTTCGCGCGTACGCTCGACGAACATCAGCGCAACGTCGCCCGATGGCGCGCGCTCGCACCCAGCCCGGTGCCGCCCGCCCCGGGCTGAGGGGCTTGGCTAGGGAGCGCGATCCGGAAGCTGGTGCCAAGGCCTTCCGCGCTCGCGACCTCGATCGTTCCGCCGATCCGTTCGACGCTGGTCTTCACCACGTCCAAGCCGATGCCCCGGCCGGACACGGGCGTCAGGCGGGCAGCGGTCGAGAACTCCCGGGCTGAAGACGAACTGCGCCGCCACCGCGTCGGTCATCAGCGCGACCTCGCCTGGGCGGGCGAGTTTCCGGGCGACGGCTTGCTCGCGGATGCCCGCGGCCTGCAATCCGCGCCCGTCGTCCTCGATGGTGATGACGATCCGCCCGTTCGCCTCCCGCGCCGCCGTCAGCGTGATCCTGCCGGTCGCGGGTTTGCCGCTCGCGAGCCGCTCGTCCGGCTGCTCCAGCCCGTGATCGGCGCTGTTGCGCACGAGATGCGCAAGCGGTCCGGCGAGTTGTTCGAGCGTATGGCGATCCAGTTCCGTCTCCGCCCCCGCCGTTACGAGTTCGATCGACTTGCCGAGATCGCGTGCGAGCGCGCGCACGAGGCCGGGGAGGCGCCTCCAGGCGTGTCCGATCGAGCGCCTGTGCGGCCAGGAGGTGGTGTGGCGCGGCGGCGCAAACGCGGCTGAAGACCGCCCGGGTCGTTCCGGTGGCGGCGCGACGGCCTGGCCGGCGGCGAGGGCGTGCAGATAAGCGATCAGGACTCCGTCCTCGCCCGGCGGCTCCGCGCCGCACGCGGCCAGGGCGGCGAGGATCGCGGCCGTTGCATCGAGCGCCGCGAACAGCCATTCGGTGGCCGCTTCGGGGAGGATCGTTCCCTCCCGTACTGCGCCGAGCACGTCCTCGGATGCGTGCGCGAGCCGCTCCAGCCGGACCAGGCCGAGGTAGCCGCAACTCCCCTTGAGCGTGTGGACCAGGCGGAACAGGCGCAACAGCGCCGCCGCGTCGCCGGGAGACCGCGCCATATCGAGCGCGGCCCGGTCCATTGCCGCAAGTGTCGCGTCCGCTTCGGCTACGAACTCAGCGAGCAGGTCGTCCACGCATCCCTCCAGGGCGCCAGGAGCGGGAGCGATCGTGCGGGCGAGACACCAAAGAAGCATGAATGCCGGCCGCCTCGCATCCTGGCGCCCGGAACGAGACTGGCCGTGCGGTGTTGGAGGCACATGACCGCTCCGTCATGGTCCTTCATCGAGCCCGGGCAGTTCGTCCGCCATCCGTCTCGTCCGGATTGGGGGCTCGGCCAGGTGCAATCGACCGTAGGCGAGCGCATCACGGTCAACTTCGAGCACGCCGGCAAGATTCTGGTGAACGCCCGCGTGATCGCGCTGGAGATCTGCGACCCGCCGTGACGGCTTGGCGGTGCGGCCGCAGGGCGCTCTTGAAGGACGGCCCGAAAGAGCGCACCTCGGTTCCATGCGAAAGATCCCTATGCGATGATCGATCCGTTCGGCCGGTCCATCACCTATCTGCGCGTCTCGGTCACGGATCGCTGCGATCTCCGCTGCGTCTATTGCATGTCGGAGGACATGAGCTTCCTGCCGAAGCCCGAGATCCTCTCCTTCGAGGAGTTGGAGCGCCTGTGTCTGGCTTTCGTCCGGCTCGGCACGCGCAAGATCCGCATCACCGGCGGCGAGCCTCTGGTCCGGCGGGACGTGATGAGTCTGTTCCGTAACCTGGGCGGGCAGCTCGGGACCGGCCTCGACGAGCTGACGCTCACCACAAACGGAACCCAGCTCGGCAAATATGCGCGGGCTTTGGCGGAATGCGGCGTGCGGCGGGTGAACGTCTCGCTCGACACGCTCGACCCGGCCCGGTTCACCGCGATCACCCGGCGAGGGCGCATCGGAACGACGCTGGACGGCATCTTCGCGGCCCAGCGCGCGGGGCTTGCCGTGAAGATCAACGCGGTCGCCATGAAGGATGTCAACGAGCACGAGTTCGACGCCATGATCGCCTGGTGCGGTGAGCACGGCTTCGATCTCTGCCTGATCGAGACGATGCCGCTCGGCGAGATCTCGGGCGACCGGATGGATCAATACCTCCCGCTCTCGGTCGTCCGTTCGCGCCTGCGGCAGAACTGGACCTTGCAGGACACGTCCTACAGAACTGGCGGACCCGCGCGCTATTTCGCCATCGCCGAAACCGGCCGGCGGATTGGCTTCATCACGCCGATGACCCACAATTTCTGCGAGAGCTGCAATCGGGTGCGGCTCACCTGCACGGGTACGCTCTACATGTGTCTCGGCCAGGAGGACGCGGCCGATCTGCGTTCCGTCCTGCGTGGCGGGGTGGGCGACCAGGAGCTCGATCGAGCGATCCTGGCCGCGATCGCCCGGAAGCCGAAGGGCCACGACTTCGTCATAGACCGGCCGCACGCTCCGGCCGCGCTCGCCCGTCACATGAGCGTGACGGGCGGATAGGCGCTCAGCTGGAGCTAGTAGGAGCGGGGCTGGACGACAACGGCTCCGGAGCCGGCCGGGGGCGGTGTCACGACGACCCCGGAACCGGCAGGCGGCGGCGCCACCACGACGGGCGCGGGCGCGGGGGGAGGCGCGGCAGGGGCCTCGACGCAGGCGGACAGGGCGGTCAGGCCGAGAAGGCATGCGACCGCGAGTGCGCGGGAGGTCATCGATCTTCTCCATCAGCGAGGGTTGAACCGGATGCGGTTCGAACCTCCCTACGCCGCATCCGGTTCGGAGTTTCAACCGAGAGCCTTTCGGAACCTTGTCTGGCCGCCGCCCGTCCAGCCACTCTCGCCCGCCACACGAGCCGGACGAGGCGGCTGGTCAGGTCCGAACCTATACTTGCCTGCTCAGTCGTTGCGCTTCTGAATGCGGTTCAGCTCTTGCCGATTGAGCTTCCGGACCGCCCGGTTGCCTGCCGCCGTCGCGTGCTCTCCGGTCTCGGTCCCGGATCGGGTTTCGGTGATGAGGAGGCGTTGCTCCCGGCGGATGTCGAGGAGGCGGCCTGCGCGAAGGTCTCATCGTTCCCGGCTTGGCCCTGCGAGCCGCCGCCACTCGCATTCGATTGCTGATTTGAGTGCCCGCCGCCGGTGTTCCCGGCGTTCCCAGCCGCATTGTTCTGTTGCGCCCAGGCCGAACTCGCGCCCAGCAGGGCGAGCATGGAAATCGCTGTCAGAAGACGTCTCATGATGATGAACTTCCGCAATGGCCCGAGGCATTCGCGCGGCCTGGATCGATCTCTTCGCCAACGCCGAACTCGGCCTCCGGCGTCCTCACATCGCGGTTACGCTTATCGGTCTCGCCGTCATCCCGGAGTTTCGGACGCGGCGTCGAGGGCCTCGCCGAGCGGCATCTGGCCGCTGCCTCGTGGCAGCGGTTTGGGCTGGCCCGGCCCCGGCGCCCAGGCGGTCAGGATGGCGAGGCGGAGCGTTGCCGGTATGCGCCCGTCCGCGTCGGCCGCAAGCCCCGACAGGGCGGCCGGGAACAGGACGGTGTTCGGCGTGCGCCGGTCCCGCAATCTGAGGGCGTTCGCTTCGCCCGCGTGCCGCAGATCGCGCAGCAACGCCCAGGGGTCGCCGTAGCGCAGCCGCAGATCATCGAGATCGGCCACCGGCAGGGCGAAACCCGCGCGTTGCAGCAGCCCCGCGCAATCGCGCAGCTCCGGAAACGGCGAGACGCGCGGTGACGCGCCGCCGCCGGTGACAGCTTCCGCTTCCGTCAGGCCACGCCGCAACTCGGCGAGCGTCCCGAGCACCGGCACGCTCGCGAGGAACAACCCGTCCGGCCGCAGCGCCTGGCGCAGTTGGATGAGCGCGCCCGGCAGATCGTTGATCCAGTGCAGCGCCATGCTGGCGACGACGAGATCGACGCTCGCGGGCGCGACGGGCAGCCACTCCTCGTCGGCGGCGAAGGCGGGGCCGCCGTTCAGCGCCGCCATCGCGGGCGACAGGTCGCAGGAAATCGTCTCGATGCCGCGCGCCCGCAGCAAGGGCGCGACAACGCCCCGGCCGCCGATTTCGAGCGCGCGCCCGAAACGACGCGTCGTGTCGTCGAGCCGGTCGAGCAGACGATCGGCCAGCTCGCGCAGCACCGGCCCCACCTCGGCGACGCTTGACGCCGCGCGGTCTCGGTGCAGCCTGACGGCGCGGCGCTCGAACACTTCGGTCGGTCCGTTCATGCGCGTGATCTGCGCCCCGCCCGTCGCTTTGCCAAGCCGCGCTGACGGGCTGTTCACTTTTGCCCGGCACGGTCGGAAGCGATGCAGGCGCTCGCACTCCACGCAGGCCGGGCCTTCAAGACGATGCTCGACGTATTGCTGCCGCCGCATTGCCCGGCCTGCGACGCGGCGGTCGATACGGCGCATGGCCTCTGCTCGGCGTGCTTCGTCCGCACGGGGTTCGTCACCGAGCCATGCTGCACGACCTGCGGCGTGCCGTTCGCCTCGAGCGAGCAGGGAGGGGCCGACCGGCTCTGCATGCCGTGCGGGCTCGATCCGCCGCCGTTCCGGCGGGCTCGCGCGGCACTCCGGTACGACGCCCACGCCAAGCGCCTGATCCTGCCGCTCAAGCACGCGGACCGTGTCGAGCTGGCGGCGACCCTCGCGCCGATGATGCTGCGGGCCGGGGCTGCACTGCTGCGCGAGGCCGACGTGCTGATACCCGTGCCGCTGCATCGCCGGCGCTTGCGGGCGCGGCGCTACAATCAGGCCGCTCTGTTGGCCCGGGCGCTCGGCCGGCTGTCCGGGCGGCCGGTGCTGGCCGACGCCCTCGCGCGCGTCCGGCCGACGGCGTCGCTCGGCCATCTCACGGCCGCCGCCCGGCAGTTGGAAATGAGCGACGCCATCGCCGTCCGGCCCTCGCGCCGCGACCGCATCGCGGGCCGCCACGCGCTCCTGGTCGACGACGTGATGACGTCCGGCGCGACGGCCGCCTCCTGCGCCCGCGCGTTGCTGGAAGGAGGCGCGATCCGGGTCGATGTGCTGGTCGCAGCCCGCGTTCCGGACCCGCGCCTGGGCTGAGGGCGCAACAGGCAGGAAACTTGGCGGCCGCGGCGCAGTTACTTGGGTCTGGCGCACGAACCGGAAGGGGTTTGATTATGGACTCTGATCGCATCACGGGTACCGCACGCGAATACGCCGGCAAGGCGCAATCCGCTGCCGGCGATTTTGTGGGGGACGCGAAGACTCAGGCCGACGGATACTATCAGCAGGCCGCCGGGCAGGCGCAGCAGGCGGTTGGTCAGGCGAACGACTTCCTCAAGGACCAGCCGCTCGTCGCCGTCCTGGTCGCGCTCGGCCTCGGCGTCCTGATCGGCCGGCTGACCGCTTAGGGAGGGCCGTCGATGTCCGGCGATCCAACTGCCGAACCGACCGGCCTTGGAAACACGGTCGGCCAGCCTGGCGAGAGCGTATCGGAGACGGCCAGCCGAGCTGTCAGCACCAGCTACCAGCAAGCGCAGCAGGCGGGGGATCAGGTCGCGTCCTTCATTCGCAGCCAGCCGATCGCGGCGGCCCTGATTGCGCTTGGCCTCGGCTATGTGCTCGGCCGCCTGCGGATTTGACTCTCGCGGCCGCGCTGCACACCTACTCTCCCGGGCCAAATCTCCCCAGGCCCGGGAGAGAACGATGCCGGAAGTGGTGATCTACACGCAGCCCTGGTGCCCGTATTGCGCCTCCGCGAAGCGTCTGCTCGACAGGAAGCGCGTGTCCTACCGCGAGATCAATGCGCCGCATGGCACGCCGGAGCGGAGGGAGTCGATCCGCAGATCCGGAGGGCGGACGAGCGTCCCGCAGATCTTTATCGGCGACCGGGCGATCGGCGGATCGGACGATCTGCACGCGCTCGACCAGGCGGGCGGGCTTGATGCCCTGCTCGCGCCCGGCTGAAGCCTCAACGGGCGGACGCCGCTTTGATCCACTATCAATTGCGCTGCCAAGCCGGTCACGAGTTCGACGGATGGTTCCGGGATGCCGCCGGCTTCGAGCAGCAGACCGGGGCGCGGCTCCTCGCATGCCCAGCCTGCGGGGACAGGCAGGTCGCGCGCGCGCTCATGACCCCGTCCCTCGGCCGCAAGCGGGCGGACCCGGCGCCGCCGCCCTTGCCGGACCCAGCGCCTGCCGCCGGTTCCGGTCCTGCGGGGATTGCGACGGGAGGCGCGGTGCCCGATCACCTCCGAGCCATGCTCCAGAAGCTGCGCGCGGAAGTGGAGAAGACCTGCGACTACGTGGGGGGCGCGTTCGCCGAAGAGGCCCGCAGGATCCACCACGGCGAGGTCGAGCGGCGCGGCATCTACGGCGAAACGACGCCGGACCAGGCCGAGGCGCTGGCCGACGAGGGGATCGAGATTTCCAGCATTCCCTGGGTCCGCCGGGCCGAGAGCTGAGCGTCCCGCCCTTGCGTATCAGGGCAGTTCGTGGACGTGGATGCCGTCCAGTTCCGGCATGAGGACGACACTCTCCTGTTCGTTCGGATCCGTTCTCGCGATGAGCGCGACGCAAGGCTCCGTATCGCTAGGATTATAGGGAAGGTGCGGCATGTTCGCCGGGATGTAGAGGAAATCGCCCGGGCTGATGGTCATGTGCTCCGCGAGTTCCGGACCGTGCCACATGCATGACACCCCGCTCAGCCCGTAAATCGCGGTTTCATGCGCCGCGTGCTTGTGGGCGTGGGCGCGGCCGCGCGGCGGGATGGTGACGATCTGCATGTGGATCGCCTGGGCGCCGACGGCCTCCGCCGAAATGCCCGGCGTATATGTCAGTCCCTGCTTGCCGACGAAAGCCGGTCCAGCGGTGACAAGTCGGCAGGTGGTCGGGGGATTATGCTCCGGTGTCTGCGTCATGGCGAACTCCAAAATGCGGAGATCGGGAGCGGCTTAGCGGAGCCCCCCACCCCTTAAGCGGAATTGTCTTCATCGGTTGCAGCCGCTTCCGCCTGAGCCGCCTCGGGGTCTCCATCCATCCAATGACCGGTGGCGCTCTCGGCGGCGTGGCGGACGCGGGCGTCCTCGAGATCGAACTCGCGCTCGATGCGTCGGCGCGCCGCGTCGGTGATGCACTCCGCGTCATAGCGCCGGGCGAGGGATGCCCGTTCCGCAGCAAGGAGCTGGAGCTGTACGGCCGCGTCGTCCTGGACCGGGCTGCCGGGCAGGTTCTCATCCGCGGTGTCGGCGAACTGGGCGCGACGGTCGCGGTATCCGCGGCGGAGCGGTGTGACGATCGCGGCGGGCACACCCTCGCGCTCCAGCGTATCGAGCCGGTGCAGCGCCAATTCCACGCCCGCGATCCTGGCCGCCACCTCGCGACGCTTGTTCTCCGCCGCTTCCGTCCGGCCGGCGCCGTCGAGGCCAAGCCAGGCGATCACCCGTGGCAAGACAGTGCCCTGGCCGACCAGGGTCACGATGATGACGCAGAAGGTCGCGAACAGGATGAGGCCGCGTTCTGGGAACGGGTGGCCGTGCACCGCGACCGGGATCGACAGCGCGGCCGCGAGCGAGACCCCGCCACGTATGCCGGTGAACCCGATCAGAATCGGATACTGCCAGGGCGGCGCTGGATCTCGCGCGCGCAATCCGGGCCAACTCCAGCGCGGCAGATAGGTTGCGGGGAACACCCATATGAAGCGCACCGCAATCACCACGAGACAGGTGGTCAGACCGAACAGCAGCGGTTTCTGCCAGTGTTCGGAACCGTTCCCCTCCAGGACGGTGCGTGCTTGCAGGCCTGTGAGGAGGAATACCACACCCTCGACCAGATGCACGACAAGGCCCCAGACGAAGTAGCCCTGCAGCCGCGTCGCGGGCGCAATGAAGCGCGAACCGTTCCAGCTTACGTAGAGGCCGGCCGCAACGGTCGCGAGGACGCCCGAGCCGCCCAGCGCGTGCGGCGGCCAGAATGCGACGTACGGCGTCAGCAGCGAGAGAACTATCTCGACCTGCGGGTCATGCGCCCAGTGCCGTAGCCGCAGCACGGCCCAGCCTACCCCTATCCCCAACGCCAACTCGCCTACGACGATCAGGGCGAAGCTGCCGCCGGCTGCCGCGAACGAAAAGCCGTCGCCGGCGAGGGCGGCCACCGCGAAGCTGAACAGGATGAGGGCAGTCGCGTCGTTGACCAGGCCCTCGCCCTCGAGGATTGTGATCAGCCGCTCGGGCAATGCGAGACGCCGCGCGATCGCCATCGGCGCCACCGCATCGGGCGGCGACACCACAGCGCCGAGCACGAAGCCGGCCGCCCAAGGCAGGCCGAGCAGCCAGTGACCGGCCGCCGCGACCGCCGCCGCCGTGAATAGCACGCACCCCACCGCGAGCAGCATGATCGGGCGAAGATTGGCTCGGAAGCCGCGCCAGCTCATGCCCACCCCGGAAGTGTAGAGTAGGGGCGGCAGAAACAGCAGCAGCACCAGCTCGGGATCGAGCGCTACACGCGGCAGTCCGGGCGCGAACGCAAGGCCGAAGCCCGCCAGCACGAGCACGATCGAGTGTGGCAGCCGCAGGCGACGCGCGGCCACCGCCGCACATGCGATGACCGCGACGAGAGCAAAGCCTATCGGGAGCGCGGCTTGCATGACGGCGTTCGTGACCGAGGTCGCGGGCCTTCAGTTCGCGCCCATACTGTCAGGCGCCCCGCTCCGCCTCGACGATGTAGTTGACGGCGAGATCCCGGCCTGTACGCCAGCCGCCCCGCAGCGGGTCCGGCGTCAGCCCGGCGATATCCGTGATCCGGCATCCCGCTCCGCCGAGGCACTCGGCCAGTTCGTTCGGCGAAAGGAACTTCCGCCAATCGTGCGTTCCGACCGGCAGCCAGCGCAGCAGGTATTCCGCCCCGACCTTCGCCGCGAGGAAAGAGCGCGCCGTCCGGTTCAGCGTCGAGAGGAACAGCAGACCGCCGGGTTGCACCAGCCCGGCCAGCGTCCGCACGAAGGCGGCCGGATCAGACACATGCTCGATCACCTCGAGCGCGGTCACGACCCCGAATCCGCCTTCTCCCCTCGCCAGCAAATCTTCCGGCGCGCCGACGCCGTAGGTGAGGGCGAGCGTCTGCCCCGCCGCATGGGCGCGCGCCGCCTGGACTGCCCGCTCCGAGGCGTCGATGCCGAGCACGTCGAAGCCGCGCCGCGCCAGCGCCTCCGAGGCGAGCCCGGCCCCGCAGCCGACGTCCAGCAGCCGCACCGCGCCGCGCGGAACGCGCGCGCGGACGCGCCCGGCGATCCAGTGCACCCTGGCCGGGTTCATACGGTGCAACGGGCGCATCGGCCCGTCCGGGTTCCACCATTCGGCGGCCAGCGCGTCAAAGCGGCGGATTTCCGCCTCCTCGACCGAGCCAGCCGCCGTCGCCCGCCTGTCGCGTTCCAGCATTGAGTTGCCCAGGTCCATCACGGTCAGTATGTGTGCCGCATCCGCGAGGGACGCAATCCTCCGGCGGCCCTCGCCATCCCCGGGGCTCGTGGCAGGGGATGAAGCGCCTGGAATGACATGGCCCGTATCGTTATGAAGTTCGGCGGCACCTCGGTCGCCGATCTCGACCGGGTCCGCAAGGTGGCGGCCCGCGTCAAGCGCGAGGTCGATGCGGGCAACGAGGTCGCCGTCGTCGTATCGGCGATGGCCGGCGCCACCAACCAGCTGGTCGCCTGGTGCCAGGCGCTGTCGTCGCTGCACGACGCCCGCGAATACGACACGGTCGTCTCGACCGGCGAGCAGGTCACCGTCGGCCTGCTCGCGATCGCCCTGCAGGAGATCGGCGTTGAGGCGCGGTCGTGGCAAGGATGGCAGCTCCCGATCCGGACCGACAACGCCCACGGACGCGCGCGCATGCTGTCCGTCGAAGGCGGGGAACTGGTCCGCCGCATGCAGGCGGGGCAGGTCGCCGTGGTCGCCGGGTTCCAGGGGGTCGGGCCGGACAACCGCGTCACGACCCTTGGCCGGGGCGGCTCCGACACGTCCGCCGTTGCGCTGGCCGCTGCGGTGCGGGCGGATCGCTGCGACATCTACACGGACGTGGATGGAGTGTATACAACCGACCCGCGCATCGTCCCCCGCGCCCGCAAGCTCGATAAGGTCGCGTATGAGGAGATGCTGGAACTCGCCTCCGTCGGCGCCAAGGTGTTGCAGACCCGCAGCGTCGAATTGGCGATGAACGAACGGGTGCGGGTGCGGGTGCTGTCGAGCTTCGTCGATGCGCCGGACACGGCCCGGACCGGCACGCTTGTGGTGGATGAGGACGAGATCGTGGAAAAGGAAGTCGTAACCGGGATCGCCTATTCCCGGGACGAGGCGAAGGTGACGGTGCGCAAGATCGCCGACCGGCCTGGTATCGCCGCCTCCATCTTCGGCGTGCTGGCGGCGGAGAACGTCAACGTGGACATGATCGTGCAGAACGTCTCGGCCGAAGGACTGACCGACATGACCTTCACGGTCGGCCGCGCGGATTTGCCGCGCGCGCGGGCGATCCTTGAGGGCGCCAGGCCGCAGATCGGGTTTGCCGAGATCTTGACGGATCCGAACGTGGCGAAGATCAGCGTCGTCGGCGTCGGCATGCGCAGCCACGCGGGCGTCGCCGGGACGATGTTCCGGGCGCTCGCGGACAAGGCGATCAACATCGAGGTGATCTCCACGAGCGAGATCAAGGTGAGCGTGCTGGTCGCCGCCGACTACACGGAGCTCGCCGTGAGGGCGCTGCATACGGCGTATGGCCTCGATGCCGCCTGACATCGCCAGCCCCGACCGGGACGTGATCGCGGCCCGCGCCGCGCTCGATCGCTTGTGGGCGCGCGGCACGGACTTCCTCGGCTGCGAGGTCGCGATCCTGGGCGGCGCGATGAGTTGGGTGAGCGAGCGCCACCTCGTCTCCGCCATCTCCAATGCCGGCGGGTTCGGCGTCATCGCCTGCGGCTCGATGATGCCCGATCGGCTCGCGGAGGAGGTCGCCGCCACCCAGGCGCTGACCGACCGGCCGTTCGGGGTCAATCTCATCACCATGCACCCGGCGCTGGACGATCTGATCCGGGTGTGCCTGGAGCTGAAAGTCGGTCATGTCGTGCTCGCGGGCGGCATTCCGCCGGGCGGGGCGGTGCGGGCGGTGAAGGATGGGGGCGCGAGGCTGATCGCCTTCGCCCCGGCGCTGGTTCTCGCCAAGCGCCTGATGCGCTCGGGGGTCGACGCGCTGGTGATCGAGGGGTCCGAGGCGGGCGGGCATATTGGCCCCGTCTCTCTGACCGTGCTCGGCCAGGAGATCCTGCCGCATGTTCACGACGTGCCGGTATTCGTCGCGGGCGGCCTCGGCCGGGGCGAGGCGATCCTCTCCTATCTGGAGATGGGCGCTTCGGGCGCGCAGCTCGGCACTTTGTTCGCCGCCGCCACCGAGTTCGATCGCGCATCCGCGATTCAAGCAGGCGTTCTGCCGCGCGGCCGCGCGGGACGCGCTGCCTTCGGTGCAGCTCGACGAGCGGTTCCCGGTCATTCCGGTGCGCGGCCTCGTCAATGAGGGCACCCGGCGCTTTCTCGACCACCAGGCCGTCACGTTGCGGCGGTTCCAGTCCGGCGAGCTGACCAAGGACGCGGCGCAGCTCGAAATCGAGCATTTCTGGGCGGGCGCGCTGCGCCGCGCGGTCATCGACGGCGATATCGAGACCGGATCGGTGATGGCCGGGCAGTCGGTCGGGCTCGTCGCGCGCGAGCAGCCGGTGACCGCGATCATCGCCGAGGTGGTCGGACAGGCGGTCGCGAGCCTCGCCGCCCGCGCCCGGCGCACGCGGCCAGCCGTTCCCCTTGCCTGAGGCCCCCGTGACGCAAGCGCGCCGCCTGCTGGCCCGCCTGCGCATGATGCTGGCGCAGGGCAGCACGACGCTCCCGGAACTCGTTCGCGTCATCGGAACGGAGTTCGGGGCCGAGGCGTGCTCGGTCTACGCCATGCGCCCCGGCGAAATCCTGGAGCTGGTCGCGACCGAGGGCTTGCGGCCGACCGCGATCGGTCAGACGCGCCTGCGCGTGGGCGAGGGCATCACCGGCCTCTGCGCCGCGACCGGCAAGGTGCTCAACCTGCCCGACGCCCAGGCGCATCCGGGCTTCGCCTACCGTTCCGAGACCGGCGAGGAGAACTACGCCGCCATGCTGGCGGTACCCGTGCGGCGGGCCGGGCGCACGCTGGGCATCGTGTCCGTCCAGAACCGGGACAACCGGCTCTATACGGACGAGGAGGTGGACGTCCTCGAAACGGTCGCGATGCTGCTCGCCGAGATCCTTGCCGCCGCCGGCGCGACCGACGGCGCGGAGGAAGGCCTGGCGTCCACCCTGCCGCGGGTGTTCTCGGCCAAGATCCTGGCACCCGGGATTGCGATCGGATCGGTCGTGTTGCGCGGTGGTCAGCTTCCGCCGCGTCGCTTCCTGGCGGACGATCCGGACGCCGAACTCGTGCGCTTGCAGGATGCGGTCGAGCGCATGCGACAGGGGCTGCGGGAGCTGCTCGACGAACGCAATCCGCTGCGGGACGTGGACGAGGGGCCGGACGCCTCCGCCTCCCGCGAGGTGCTGGAAGCCTACAAGCTGATCGCGACCGATGCCGGGTGGCTGCGGCGGGTCACGTCCGTCATCCGCTCCGGCCTGAGCGCGGAGGCCGCCGTGCAGCGCGTCGTCGGCGAGTTCCGCGACCGGATGCGCCGCATTCCCGATCCGTATCTGCGCGAACGGCTCTCCGATCTCGAGGATCTCGGCGGGCGGCTGCTGTCGGCGCTCGCCGGCGATCACGCCACCTCGCCGATCGAGCCCGGGTCGATCCTGCTCGCGCGGCGGCTCGGGCCGGCCGAACTCCTGGGCTGGCATGCGCGCGGGGTCGGCGGCATTGTGATCGAGGAAGGCAGCCCGGCCGGGCACGCAGCCATCCTCGCGCGCGCGCTCGGCATCGCGGCGCTCAGCGGAGCGCGCGGCGTCGTCGATGCAGCGGGCGAGGCCGACTTCGCCGTGCTGGACGCGGACGAGGGCGTGTTGCTGCTCCGGCCCGAGGCGGAGGTGAGGGAGAGCTATCTCCAGGCTCTTGAGACCCGCTCCGAGCAGCAGGCGGGCTGGGCGGCGTTGCGCTTGCGTCCGGCGGAGACGGCGGACGGTTCCCGTATCCGGCTGATGCTGAACGTGGGCCTCGCCCTCGAGCTCGACCAGCTCGACGCGACGGGGGCGGACGGCATCGGCCTGTTCAGGACCGAGATCGCGATGCTCGCGCGCGGCGCCATCACCGACCTCGCCGAGCAGGCCGCGGTCTATTCGCGGGTGCTGGACGCGGCAGGCGACAGGCCGGTGCTGTTCCGCACGCTCGATCTCGGGGGCGACAAGGTGCTGCCCGGGGTCGAGCTGGAGGGAGAGAACCCGGCGCTGGGCTGGCGGTCGATCCGCGTCGGCCTGGACCGGCCCTCGCTGATGCGGCGGCAGTTACGGGCGCTCCTGCTGGCGGCGGACGGGCGCGAATTGTCGGTCATGTTCCCGATGATCGCGACGGTCGCCGAACTGCGTGCGGCGCGCGCGCTGCTGCTGTCCGAGGCGGGCCGGGTGCCGCGGGCGCCCGCGCGGCTACTGATCGGCACCATGCTGGAGGTGCCGGCACTGATGTGGCAGCTCCGCGAACTCCTGCCGCTGGTCGATTTCGTCTCGGTGGGCTCGAACGACCTGATGCAGTTCCTGTTCGCCGCCGACCGCAGCGCCCCCACGCTGTCCGGGCGCTACGACCTGCTCTCGCCCGCCGTGTTCAATGTGCTGGAGCACCTGTTGCGTGAGGCCGGGGAGGCGAACGTCCCGGTCTCGTTCTGTGGCGACGCGGCCTCGCGGCCGTTAGAGGCGATCGCGCTTGCGGGTGTCGGGCTTACCACGCTCTCCATGCCATCGACCGGCATCCTGCCGGTGAAGGCGGCGCTCGCGGCGCTCGACCTGACCGCGTTCCGCTCGGTGCTGCGGGTACTGCGCCAGAACGCTGCTGGCGTCGCCAGCCTGCGCAAGCCGATCGCGGCCTGGGCGCGGGAACACGGGCTGGTGACGTAGGGCGTGTAAGCCCGTCGGCCGGTAAACCGCCACGCCCGCACCGCGCGCGCCGTGACGCAGACAAGGTTCCCTCCGCCCTTGGTGTCAGCACGGCGCGGCGGGAGATCGTCATTGTGGCGGTTCTGCGCAACTGGTTGCAAGCGCAGCCATTTCGCCAAGTCTTGTCAGACGCCGAGCGGCAGCACGGTGCGCCTCCAGGAGCTGTTCACCCGAGAGATGCCGGCGTAGTAGGCGAAGAACGCGGAGGCGAGCAGGACCAGGAGCCGATCGATGCGATCGTCCGGCAGGCGAGAGACAATGGGACCGCCCTGGTAGGTCGGCCCTCAGTGAATGCTGATGTCGTGCTTGCAGGATCGCTGCGTATTGAAAAAGGGCTTCGAAAAGATCGCGTTAATGCCCGTATTTCGGGGCGAGCACGACGGCAGTGGCGTGTCCACGCGATCCGCTGCCTCCTCCGTATCAATCGCAATACGGGTGACGTGGATTGCAAACCGTTGCAGTACGAAAACTGTCGCACTATAACTGTCCTCAACAAAGCGCTTGCGTATCCTACCCTCGGGTAAGCTTGGCGCCTGCGCAGCGCGATCGGGTGCGACATCGGCCGCGCTTGGCGATCAAGGACAGGTTACAGACGGAACTCGGGCGATGCCGTCGGACATGCTGGAAGAGAGCGGGGCGAATGAGCTCGGAGAGGAGCTCAGGGCCGCGCGCTTGCGGCTGGGATGGACGGTTGCCGACGTTGCCGCCGCGTTCCGCATCCGGCCCTCTTATCTGGAGGCGCTTGAAGGAGGAAACCCCTCCGAACTTCCGGCCGCCGACGAGGCGCTCGGGTACCTGCGCACCTATGCCGCGGCGCTCGGTCTCGATCCCTGGGAGATGGCGTTCCGCTTCAAGGCCGAGGCGCCCGAGGTGATGGAACCGGAGCTGGAGCTGACCTCTCCCGTTCCGGTCCGAAAGCACCGAAGCCGGGCGAGGGCCGTCGTGGTGGCCGGGCTGGCGCTGTCCGTCTGTGCCGGCGCCGCCGCCGGCGGATACGCGGTGTCGGGTCGGAACTGGTGGCCGGCGAAGACCGTGCCGCTGGCGTCCGGCCGGCAAGCGCCCGTCGTGCCGCTTGCTCCCCACACCTTGCCGGCCGCCGCTTCTCCCGCGTCACCCGGTCCGGCCGCACAGGCCGCGCAGGCCGGCATGTCCGGAATGTCGGCCTCCGTTCCGCCGGGTCCGGCTCCCGCAACCCCCGGGCTTCCGCGCGCGGATGTCGTGGACGCGATCTCCCACTCTCCGGTCGTCTCGCAGGAGTGGCGGCTCGTGCTGCGCGCCAAGGCCAACTCCTGGGTGCAGGTGCGGGTGCGCAGCGGCCAGGTGCTGCTGAGCCGGACTTTGCGCGCCGGCGAGGAGTGGCCGGTGCCGCCGGACCCTGACCTTCTGCTCTCGACGGGCAATGCGGGCGGCACCGAACTCGTGGTGGACGGGGTGGCCGCGCCCCCGATCGGCAATCCGGGCGCGATCCGGCGCGACCTGCCGCTGAATCCGGACGCGATCCGGGACGGCAAGTTGCCTGCCCAGATGCAAGCCGCGTCCGCCGCACGGCCGCCCGGCGCGCGAGCCACTTCCCCACAATAGGGCAGTACGGGCTATAAGCGGGCGTCGCGGCTGCCTATATCCCGCATTCCGGCGCCCGTAACTGGCAGAGAACCCGATGAACTATCGCCCCTACCAGCAGATCACCCGCCGCAAATCGCGCCAGATCCATGTCGGACGCGTGCCCGTCGGCGGCGACGCGCCCATCCCGGTCCAGACCATGACGAACACGCTGACGACGGACGTGGAGGGGACGATCGCCCAGATCCGGCGGGCGGAGCTGGCGGGGGTCGATATCGTCCGCGTGTCCTGCCCGGATCAGGAGAGCACGGCGGCGCTGCGCGAGATCGTGCACGAGGTCAACGTGCCGATCGTCGCGGACATCCATTTCCACTACAAGCGCGGCATCGAGGCGGCCGAGGCCGGGGCCGCCTGCCTGCGCATCAATCCCGGTAATATCGGAAGCCCAGAGCGGGTCCGCGAGGTCATCAAGGCGGCGCGCGACCACAATTGCTCGATGCGTATCGGCGTCAATGCCGGCTCGCTGGAGCGGCATCTGCTCGAGAAATATGGCGAGCCGAATCCGGAAGCGCTGGTCGAATCCGCGCTCGAGCACGCCAAGATTCTTGAGGATAACGACTTTCACGAGTTCAAGATCAGCGTGAAGGCGTCCGATGTGTTCCTCGCCGTCGCCGCCTATCAGCAACTCGCGGAGGTATGCGACCACCCGCTGCATATCGGCATCACCGAGGCCGGCGGGCGGCGGATGGGCACCGTCAAGTCCGCGATCGGCCTCGGCAGCCTGCTTTGGGCCGGGATCGGCGACACGATCCGCGTCTCGCTCTCGGACGAGCCGGAGGAGGAGGTGCGGGTCGGCTGGGACATGCTGAAGACGCTCGGGGTCCGCAACCGGGGCGTCAAAGTGATTTCCTGCCCGTCCTGCGCGCGCCAGGGCTTCAACGTCATCAAGACGGTGCAGACCCTGGAGGAGCGGCTCGCCCATATCGAGACGCCGCTCACCCTGTCGATCATCGGCTGCGTCGTGAACGGGCCGGGCGAGGCGCTGATGACCGATCTCGGCGTCACCGGCGGCGGCAACGGCCGGCACATGGTCTACAGCGCGGGCAAACAGGACCACACGATCGCGGGCGGCGACATGATCGACCACGTGGTCGAGCTGGTCGAGGCGAGGGTCGCCCAAATCCAGGCGGCCGAGAAAATTGCCGCGCCGGAGAGGGTGGCGGCGGAATAGATGGCCGGGTGGGAAGAAAGCCGCTACCGCGTCCATCGTTCCTGGATGAATGCGA
>CAVZQE010000019.1:0-32701 GCA_963777325.1 uncultured Alphaproteobacteria bacterium
TCGCCGCGCAGCTTGAGGGCCTGGCCGAGCGGCCGCTCCTGCCCGCCTCCGCCTGGCACGGGACCGCGCTGATCCTGCCCCGCAACCTGCAGGGGCGCCGGTTCGGGGATGTCTTCGGCGGCCCGGGTCACACCGGGACATCGGGCCGGCTGCTGCTCTCGGATGTGCTGTCCAAGCTGCCGGTCGCCCTGCTGGAAGGCGCCTGAGCCGGCCGGATCGGCATGACGAGCAACGCGGCCCCGAGGCCGGCCGCGCCGCCGATCAGCGTCTCCCAGGCGCGCGCGAGGAGAACGAGCGGTGCGTAGCCGCCGGACGCCGCCAGGGTGACGATCAGGGCAAAGGCGAACGCGCCGCAGGCGATGTCGTATCGTTCCGGCAGCGCCATGGCGTAGATCACCATCGCGAACGCGGCGGCGCTCCAGACGAGCAGGGGCATCTCCGGCGCGAGAGGCAGCAGCGCGAGGCCGAGCGGCACACCGATGGCCGTGCCGAGGATGCGCCGCCGCACGCGCTCGATCGTGGCTGCGGTCGTTCCGGCGACGACATAGGTGCAGGCGGTCACCGCCCAGGCGGATTGCTCTAGCCCGAAGGCGTCGTTCAGAATCACGATGACGAGCGCAGCCAGCCCCGCCTGCAAACCCATGCGCATCTCGACGGACACGCGGCCAGCGCCTGCGGTGATCGGCGTCGGCGCGACCGGCCGCTCGGCCGGACCGCTCAGCAGGCGCGGCACGAGGGACGCCAGCGCCGCGATGGCTGCGGCGATGGCGACCAGCCCCAGATCCGCGCGGGTCAGCGGAACGCCGTACGCCAATAGCTGGCCGATATAGATCTGCGATCCGATGCCCGCGCCCAGCACGCCGAAGCGCTTGAGGTAGCCGACGCAGAAGGCGCCCGAAACCAGGGTCAGCTCCGGCCCGGGCCAGCCCTTTCCGGTCAGCGCCGGAGCGAGCTCCATCAGCATGATCGCCCCGGCGGCGGAGGCGAGCACCAGCAGCAGCAGGTCGCGGGCCGAAGCGGCGCGCGCCGTCTGCGCTTCCGAAACGCTCGCCCACAGCGCGAAGCCCGCCGCCACGGGGCCGAGCGACGCTGCATCCGGCAAGCCGCTCGTAAAGGCCGGCAGGCCGCCCATCAGCGCCGCGATGCCGTAGGCGGTCACCAGGCGCAGCCCCTTGATGCGGCGGCTCGTGTGCGGGTCGATGCGATCGAGCCATGCGGCGAGCCGTTCCATCGCCCGGTTCAGTCCTCCGGCGCTTCCCGGCGGAATGCGTCGGCGATGCGCCGCACCCGACCGGACCCGTCCACGAGTAGCACATCGAAACGGATGCCGCCCCGGCCCCAGCCCGGATTCTCCGCGAGCAGGATGCCGGCCGCTTCCAGCAGCCGCGCGCGCTGGCGGCGGCCGAGCGCGAACGCGGCCTCGGCCAGCGTCGCCCGCGCCTTGACTTCGACGATCGCGAGCAGGCCCTCGCGGTCGACGACGATGTCCACCTCGCCCGCCGCCGTGCGCAGGCGTCGCCCCAGGATGGTCCAGCCCTCGGCCGCGAGCGCGCGGCAGGCGATCTCCTCGGCGTCGAGGCCGAGCGCCTGCGCCTCCGCGCCCCGGCGGATGCGGCCCGGCGCGCGGCTGGCCCTCATGCGCCGTCCCGCCCCTCCTCGACGGCATGGCAGGCGACGAGGACCGTGCCGGCCCGTGTATCGCACGGCCGCTCGTTGCGGCAGCGCTCGTTCGCGAGCGGGCAGCGCGGGTGGAACACGCAGCCGGTCGGCGGCGCGGCCGGGTTCGGCGGCTCGCCCGGCAGCGACGCGCGCAAGCGGCCGATGCGGGTCACATCCGGCACGGCGTCGAGCAGCATCCGCGTGTAGGGGTGGCGCGGGCGGCGGAACACCGCCTCGCTCGGCCCGGTTTCGACGATCCGCCCGAGATACATGACGGCCAGCCGGTCCGACATATGCCGCACGACCGCCAGGTTGTGGCTGATGAACAGGTAGGTGAGCCCGAGACGCTGTTGCAGGTCGCGCATCAGGTTGAGCACCTGCGCCTGCACCGAGACGTCGAGCGCGCTCGTCGGCTCGTCGCAGGCGATGAACGCCGGATTGCTCGACAGCGCCCGCGCGATTGAAATTCGCTGCCGCTGGCCGCCGCTGAACTCGTGCGGAAAGCGCGCGGCGTCGCGCGGCGAAAGCCCGACCTGCTCCAACAGTTCCGCGACCCGCTCGGTCGCGGCGGCGCGCGTCGGAGCCAGGCCGAAGGCACGCAGCGGCTCGGCCACGATGGTGCGAACCCGCCAGCGCGGGTTGAGCGACGCGTACGGGTTTTGGAACACCATGTTGATCCGTCGCCGCATGGCGCGCGCCGCGCGGGCGTTCGTCAGGCAGCACGCCTCGAACCGGATCTCGCCCGCGCTCGGACGCAACAGGCCGACGGCAAGGCGCGCCAGGGTCGACTTGCCGCAGCCGCTCTCGCCGACGAGCGACAGCGTCGTGCCGCGTTCGATCCCGAACGAGACGTCGTCCACCGCTCGCAGACAGGGACGCGGCAGCCCGGACAGACGGGACCGCAGATCGGGGAACGGCAGATCGAAAACGCGCGAGACGTGCCGGACTTCCAGGATCGGATCAGGCACGGGCGGCTACATCGTCCGCATGGCGCGCACCGGCGCGGTCGTCCCACAGCCAGCAGGCGGCGCGCCCAGGCCCGGCCCGCATCAGTTCCGGCCGCTCGATCCGGCAGCGGTCGAACACGCGCGGGCAGCGGGGCGCGAACGGGCAGCCTTGCGTCATCGCCCCGGGCGGCGGCATCGAGCCGTCAATCTGATGCAGGCGCTCGACCCTTTGCGAGACGGCCGGAATGCTGCCGATCAACCCCCGCGTGTACGGATGCGCGGGCGACGTCAGCACGTCCCGGACCGCCCCCTCCTCCACGATCCGGCCCGCGTACATTACGGCGACCCTGTCCGCCGCTTCCGCGATCACGCCCATGTCGTGCGTGATCAGCATGATCGCCGTGCCGCTCGCGCGAGCGCGCTGGGTGAGCAGGCCGATGATCTGCGCCTGCACCGAAACGTCTAGCGCGGTCGTCGGCTCGTCCGCGATGACAAGATTGGGCTCGCCGCAGAGGGCGAGCGCAACCACGACCCGCTGGCGCATGCCGCCCGAGAGCTGATGCGGGTAGGCCTGGGCGCGCAGCTCTGGCGCGGGAATGCCCACCTGCCCGAGCCAGTCTACCGCGCGGGCGCGCGCCGCCGCCGTTCCGAGGCCGAGATGGGTCGCGATCGTCTCCGCGAGCTGGCTGCCGGCCGTCTGCAGCGGATCGAGCGCCGACATCGCGTCCTGCGCGATGGCGCCGATTTGCCCCCCGCGCAGGCGACGAAGCGCGGGGCGCGGGAGATTGTCGATGCGGGTGCCGTCACTCCAGATCTCGCCGCCAGCGATGCGCGCCGCCGGCGGCAGCAGGCCGGTCACGGCGCGGCCGGTCAGCGACTTGCCAGCGCCGCTCTCGCCCACAACGCCGAGCACCTCGCCGGGCGCGATCGACAGCGACACCCGGTCGAGCGCACGCACTCTCCCGCGTCTGGACGCGTGGACCTCGACCATGAGGTCGCGGATGTCGAGCGCTTGTCTCACCGGAGTCTCCGGATCGAGCAGGTCGCCGGCGCAGTCGCCGAGCACGTTTACCGACCAGATCAGCAGGACGAGGGCGCCGCCGGGGAAGACGCACATCCACCACTCGCCGCTGAACAGGAAGGCGCTGCCGAAACGGATGAGCGTGCCGAGCGAGGGCTGCGCGGGCGAGAGGCCGACCCCGAGGAACGAGAGCGTCGCCTCGGCGATGATCGCGCCGCCCAGGCTGATCGGGACGATGACGAGGACGGGCCCGAGGACGTTCGGCAGGATGTGGGCGAGCATGATCGACGGCGCCGGACGGCCGACCAACCGCGCAGCCAGGATGTAGTCCTTCCCAGCCTCGACGAGCGCCGCCGCGCGCACCACCCGCGCGAAATGCGGCCAGCTGCTGATCCCGATCGCGAACACGAGAACCCCCAGCGCCGACAGGTCGCCCGCCGTTCGCGGAAAGGCCGCCCGCAGCAATCCATCAACGAGCAGCGCCACGAGCAGCGCCGGGAAGGTCAGCTGCGTGTCGGCGAGCCGCATCACCGCGACGTCCGCGACACGGCCGCAATACCCGGCAACCAAACCCGCCAGCACGCCGACGATTGCCGCGAACGCGGTGGCCGATAGTCCGGTGGCGAAGCTTACCCGCAAGCCCCAGATTATACCCGAGAGAATGTCACGCCCCTGGTCGTCCGTTCCAAGCGGGAACGACCAGCTTCCTCCCTTGAGGAAAGCCGGTGGACAATAACTGTCCATCAAGTCGAGCTGCGCCAGGTTTGTCGGATTTTGAGGCGTCACCCACCGCGCGAAGATGGCGGCGAACAGGAACGCCAGCAGGACGCCGCACGCCGCGAGCGCCGCCGGAGCGAGCGTGAGCTTGCTCCGCGGCCTGACCTCCAGGACGGGGCTCGACGCCTGCGCCGGAACCGTCATCGCCCGAGCATGAACGGATCGCGCCTGAGCGAGGCGCGGAGCCTCGGGTCGATCGCGAGGTAGGCGAGATCGACCGCGAGATTGAGCACAAGAAAGATCGTCGCCGTCAGCATCAGATATGCCGAGAGCACCGGAATGTCGGCGGCGTTGACCGACTGGATGAACAGCAGTCCAAGTCCCGGCCACTGGAACACGGCCTCCGTCACGATCGAGAACGCGAGCACGCTGCCGAATTGCAGGGCCGCCATGGTGACGACCGGGACAAGCGCGTTCCGCCCGGCATGGGTGACGTAGATCGAGCGGCGCGACAGACCGCGCGCACGGGCGAACTGGACGTGGTCGCTGCCGAGCGCCTCGAGCATCTCAGTTCGTACCAGACGGGTGATGAGCGCCATCTGGAACAGCCCGAGCGTCGCCGCCGGCAACACGAGCGAACGTAGCCCCGAGGCCGTCAGCAGCCCGGTGCTCCACCAGCCGAGACGCACGACGGCACCGCGCCCAAAACTCGGCAGCCAGTGAAGATGCACCCCGAAAACCAGGATCAGCAGCAGCCCAAGCAGGAAGGTGGGGATCGAGATCCCCAGCAGGCTGAGGCTGAGCAGCACACGGACGATGCGGCGGTGGCGGTGGACGGCGGCGAGCAGCCCGAGCGGCACCCCGAATGCGAGGGACAGCAGCGTCGCCGTGACCGCGAGTTCGGCGGTCGCGGGCAGTCGCTCGGCGAGCAGCGAAGCGACTGGACGCGCCAGCCGGTAGCTGATTCCGAATTTGCCCTGCAGCGCCGCCCAGAGGAAATGCAGATATTGCACGATGACCGGCTGATCGAGGCCGAGCCTGTGCTCCAGCATCGCGTGCTGCGCCTCGGTGTAGTTCTGCCCGAGCAGAATCAGCACCGGATCGCCGACAAAGGCGAACAGGACAAAAGCGATCAAGCCAACCACGAGAAGGACGGGGATCGCCTGCATTGTACGCGAGAGGACGAACAGCAGCATTCAATCTTTCGAAGCGACGCGCGCGCGTTCACAACCTGAATACGGTCGTATATTTCAATTTTCCGAGAACGGCCAGCCTCAAGGCGCGTCTTTGCGCTCGCTCGTCGCTCTCTCGCTCGAGAGCGCTGGCCGCACCGGGCTGATCCACTCGTTGACGAGCGTGTAGCCGACACCCAGCAGCACCGGGCCGAGGAAAATGCCGAGCAGCCCGAACGCGAGCGCGCCGCCGATGACGCCGAGCGCCGTCAACAGGAATGGCAGCCGCGCGCCGCGCGCCACGAGCCACGGCTGTACCTACGTAGTAGGTTCCGGTAATGACAAGGAGGCCGTAGGATGCGAGGAAGATGCCCTGCCCGGTCCGGCCGGTCGTCAGCAGCCAGATCGCGGCCGGAACCCAGACCAGCGGCGCGCCGATCGGCAGCACGGACAGGAAGCCCACGACCACGCCCAGCATCACGGGCCGCGGCACGCCCGCGATCCACAAGCCGAGCGCCGTCAGCAACCCTTGCAGGATCGCCGTGCCGAGGATGCTGTACACGGTCCCCCGCACCATCGCCCCGGTAACGGCGATCAGCCGGTCGGCCGGCTCGCCCATGACGCGGCGAACGATGCCTTCGAGCTTGGCCGCGAGCAGCGCGCCGTGCAGGTAGACGAAGAAGGCGATGAAGAGCGAGAGAACGCAGAGCACGACCCCGTTCGCGAGGCCGAGCAGCAGGCTGAAGCCGCCCTCGATCAGCAGGCCGAAATAGGGTCGCAGCGTCTCGCCCACGGCGGAGAGATCCTCCGACCAGTGATTCCACAGGCCCGAGATCCAAGCTCCCGCGATCGGGATCGTGCGCGCCCAGTCCGGCGCCGCGGGCAGGCCCGCCCGCGTCAGACGCTCCGCGAAGACGCGCAGATGCGAGACGTCGTCGCCGCTCGTCGGCGCCGCGAGCGCGAGCGGCAGGACGAGCAGCACGGCCGCGAGCGCGACCATGACCCCCGCCGCCCCGGCCCGGCGCAGCCGCAGGTTCACTCGCAGCCGCTCATAGAGGGGCCAGGTCGTGAACACGAGGATGGCAGCCCACAGAATGGCGGGAAAGAATGGCCACAGGACAAGGGTGCAGCCGATCGCGATCCCTCCGAGCAGGAGCGCAAGCAGGCATCGCTCCACCAACCCGGCCATGGGAGGGCGTTGTTCCGGACCTATGCGGATCGGGGCCGCTCCAGCGATCGTCTCATCCGCCACTCATCCCACGCCGGACCGGCTTCGGGTAGCCCCGTCGTCTCCGCCGCCAGGAAACTGAATCCTGCCCCATGACCATTGGTTGAGATTCCGAACCGTCTTCCCTAAACTGGGCGGTAGCTCTCGATTCTGAGACGTCCCGCAATCGTGGGGTTCGGGTGCGATGCCTCAACCTTGGATGGAACCGCATGCGCTTCACGGAGATCGGACAGCAACTCAGAGCCTATCGTCTGGAGTCCGGCCTGCGCGCGGAAGAGATCGCGGCGAGGCTCGGCGTATCGCGGGCTGCGCTGTATCGCTACGAGAAGGGCGAAGTCATCAAGCTGGACACGATCCAGCGTCTGGCCGAGCTGCTGAAAATATCGCCGCTTTCGCTTCTCGGTATCGGGGTCGAATACTACAACAGGCCGATCGGTTACTTCGAGCGGCTCCGCCAGATCGAGGAAAGCGCGGACCAGATTCTGCAACTGGTCGGCCCGCTCTGCTATCTCACGACGTCCGACGTCTACGATGCGGCGCTCGCGGATGCGTTTGACGAGGTGATCGAGCATGGCGGCACCGACCGGGCGCCGCTTCGGGCGATGACCGAGCAGGTGCTCGGCATTCTCGTTGCACGCAAGAGGATGTATGCGCTGCGCCGCCCCACCATCATCGCGATCATCTCCGTGGGAGCGGTCGAGCGGCTGCTCGCTCAGGGGGTTGCCGGCAGCCTTCCGGTCTCCGACCGGCTGCGCCGCATCTGCCGCCAGGTCGCGGCGACCGAGGTCGAGAACATCGCCGGCTTGATGGACACCGAGCCGATGGGGCTGCAATTCGGGCTGCTGGCCGGTCCCGAGCCGAGCTCCGCGTTCGAGGTGCTGCGGGCCCGCGACCGCGCGAGCCTCGCGATCAATCCGTTCCAGACCGACACGCATCCGGGCGCTCAAACCGGCGTCGCCATGGTGACCGCTTCCGACGAGGCGATCGCCGCGCATCAGCGGGTCGCCGAGGCGAACTGGCGGGATGCGACCAAGGGACCGGCCGCCGCCGCGCGGCTGCGCCAGCTCCTGGGAGCGGTGACCGCCTGAGGGATGGGCGACCGGCACCGGGTTGGTCTATGACGCGGGGATGAACGCACAGGATTACCCGCCCATTCCGTCCGGCCCCGACGTCGAGATCGTGTCCGAGGATCGGGCCTATTCCGGCCGGTTCGCGCTCGACGTCGTCCGCTTTCGTCATCGCCGGTTCGATGGGACGATGTCCGGCACCCGCACCTGGGAGGTGTTCCGGCGGGGACGCGCGGCCGCCCTGCTGCCCTACGACCCGGAGGCCGACGCGGTGGTGCTGATGAAGCAGTTCCGCTTGCCCGCCCTCGCCGCCGGAGCCGACCCCGTGATGCTCGAGATCCCGGCGGGTCTCTGCGATCCCGGGGAGACGCCCGAGCAGACCGTCATGCGGGAGACCCGCGAGGAAATCGGCATCGAGGCGGACCGTCTGGAGCGGGTGGGCGACTTCGTGCTGACCCCGGGGGGCGCGGACGAGTATGTGCGTATTTTTGCCGGACGGGTGCGCGCGCCCGCATCGGGACCGGACGGAATCGCCGGCCCGGGTGGCCTCGCATCCGAGCATGAGGACATCCGCGTGCAGGTGATTCCGGCAAAGGAGGCGATCGCGCGCGCCGTCGGCGGCGGCGTCGCCAATTCCGTGACCGCGCTCGCCCTGCTATGGCTAGCGGCTCGGCGCGAGGCGCTCCGGGCGCAGTGGTCGCGCTAGCCGCGCCGACTTCTCGACGCCCTCCCGCAAAGTAGAGAACAGCCCGATGCAGTCCCTGGTCAGCACCGACTGGCTCGCCGCCGCGCTCGACAGCCCCGACCTCGTGGTGTTCGACGCCACCTATTATCTGCCGAGCGAGGGTCGCGACGCGGTCGCGCTCTACCGCGCAGCGCATATCCCTGGCGCGCGCTTCTTCGACATCGACCGGGTGGCGGACCCGGACACGACGCTGCCGCACATGGTCCCAAGCCCCGGCCGGTTCGCGCGGATCATGGCGGAACTCGGCGTTACCCGGCGGACGCGGGTCGTGTTCTACGACCAGAAGGGCCTGGCGACCGCGGCGCGCGGCTGGTGGCTGCTCGGGCTGTTCGGACACGACCAAGCCGCCGTGCTCGACGGCGGGCTGCCGAAATGGGTCCGCGAGGGACGCCCGACCGAGAGCGGCGAACCGCCGCCCGCGACGCCCTCGGACTACCGCCCGGACTTCCGCGCCGCCCGCTTACGCGGCATCGGCGACATGATCGACAATCTCGCCTCCGGCAACGCGCTCGTGCTGGATGCGCGCGCGGCCTCCCGCTTCGCCGGGTCCGTGGCCGAAGCACGCCCCGGCGTTCGGCCGGGCCATATCCCCGGCGCGCGCAGCCTGCCCTATACGGAGCTGCTGACGTCCGAGCAGACCATGCTGCCGCCCGAAGCGCTTCGTCGCCGCTTCGCCCAGGCGGGGGCCGATGGCACGCGCCCCGTCGTGACCAGCTGCGGCAGCGGCGTCACGGCCTGCATGCTGACGCTCGGCCTCACCGTCGCGGGGCTGCCGGTCGGCGCGGTCTATGACGGTTCCTGGACCGAGTGGGGCGGACGATCGGACACGCCCGTCGCGACCGGAGAAGCCTGACCGTGGCGGAGAAAGACGAATCTTTTCGCGGCGGGCCCGGCTTTCACACCCGCCTGTCGCATCTCGGCCGCCCGGACCGCGAGACTCTCGGCTTCGTCAACCCGCCGGTGATGCGCGGCTCGACGGTGCTGTACCCGACCATGGCCGATCGCCGCGCCGGCATGACCCAGCGCTACGACCAGGCGCTCGTGTACGGCGTCATGGGCAGCGGCACCCATCACGCGCTGGAGGATCTGGTCGCGGACGTCGAGGGCGGCACGCGTTGCCAGATCGTGAGCTCGGGCCTCGCCGCCGTCACGACGCCGCTGCTCGCCTACCTGCAAGCGGGCGATCACTGCCTGATGCCAGACAGCGTCTATGGCCCGACCCGCATCTTCTGCGACAGCTTCCTGAGCCGCATGCGGATCGAGACCACCTACTATAAACCGGAGGCGGACGAGGCGGGACTGACCGCGCTGATGCAGGACAACACCAGGGTCGTGTTCGTCGAAAGCCCCGGCAGCCATACGTTCGAGGTGCAGGACGTCCCGGCGCTGGCGCGGGCGGCGCATGCGCGCGGGGCCCGCGTGCTGATGGACAACACCTGGGGATTCCACTTTTTCCAGCCGTTCCGGCATGGGGTCGATGTGTCGATCCAGGCGCTGACCAAATACGCGGGCGGTCATTCGGACATCCTGCTCGGCGCCGTGACCGTCAACCACGAGGCGGACTGGAAGCGGGTGCGCGACACGGCGCTGGCGCTCGGGCAATACGCAAGCCCCGACGATTGCTGGCTCGCGCTGCGCGGGCTGCGGACGCTTGGCGTGCGGCTGGACCGGCAGATGCAATCCGGCATCGAGGTCGCGGAGTGGCTCTCCCGGCGGCCCGAGGTGTCGCGGGTGCTGCACCCGGCCCTGCCCGGCGCGCCGGGGCACGCGCTCTGGCTGCGGGACTTTTCGGGGGCGTGCAGCCTCTTCGGCGTCGTATTCCAGTCCCGGTTCAGCCCCGAAGCGACGCAGGCGATGGCCGAGGCGCTTACGCTATTCGGCATCGGCGCGAGCTGGGGCGGATACGAGAGCCTCGTGCTGCCCACCACCAACTTCGTCACCCGCACGGCGGGAAGCGGGCGCTTCGAAGGGCCGGTGATGCGGTTCCATGTCGGGCTTGAAGACCCGGCCGATCTGATCGCCGATCTCGACCGGGGCCTCGCCGCCCTCCGCGCCCATCGCACCGCCGCCGCCAACTCCGAGTGAGGCGCTCAGCCGCCGCAGTTCACGCGGCCGCTCGCGATGCAGTCCTGATTGCTCAGCCAGTGCTGCACCAGGGGAAACAGCCAGTACGCGGCGATGAATAGAATTACTGCGGCGATCAGCACGAAGATGCCGACAAGGTCGCGGCCGGGGGGAACCCGTTGCGGGTCGGGCGGCCTAGCCATCGCCGCTTCCGTACGACCGCGATCCGCCCCACACTGGCCGCATGAGCGAACCCGCCCTTCCCTTCTCCGGCGTGCTCGACGCCGTCGCCTTCGATGCCAGCGGTCTCGTGCCCGCCATCGCCCAGCAGCATGACACGGGCGAGGTGCTGATGGTTGCCTGGATGGACCGGGCGGCGCTGCTGGAGACGCTTTCGACCGGCCAGGTGTGCTATTTCAGCCGGAGCCGGCGGACGCTCTGGCGCAAGGGCGAACGCTCCGGCCAGCGCCAGGCCCTGCGCGAGATCCGCCTGGATTGCGACGGCGATACGGTGCTGCTGCTCGTCGATCAGACGGGCGTCGCCTGCCACACCGGCCGCCGCTCCTGCTTCTACCGCGCCTTCCGGAACGGAACGCTGACCGACATCGCAAGCCCGCTGATCGATCCGGACGCGCTCTATGGCCACGGGCAGTACCCAGCCCCATGACGGCGCTGCGCATCGAGACGCTGACCGGCGCCGCGATCGGCCCATGGCTCGCCGATCTGGGGCGGCTGCGCACGGTCGTGTTCCGGGACTGGCCCTATCTCTACGCGGGAAACGACCGGTACGAGACGGACTACCTCCGGACGTACGAGCGTTGTCCTCTTGCGGCCGTCGTCGTGGCGTTCGATGGCGAAACCCCCGTCGGCGCGTCCACCTGCCTGCCGCTTGCCGACGAGACCGCCAATATCACCGCCCCGTTCCGCGAACGCGGGCTCGATCCGGCGCGGTTCTTCTACTTCGGCGAATCCGTGCTGCTGCCCGCCTATCGCGGCCGGGGCGCGGGAGTCGCGTTCTTCGCGGCGCGGGAGGCGCATGCACGGCGCGTATCGGATGCGGCCTTCGCCTGCTTCTGCGCCGTAATCCGCCCGCCCGAGCGTCCGGCCCGGCCGCACGGGCACGTGCCGCTCGACCGGTTCTGGCGGCATCGCGGCTTTGTCTCCTACCCCGACCTGACCTGCACGATGCGGTGGACCGACATCGGCGAACCGGATGAAACCGAGAAGCGCCTCTCGTTCTGGATCAAGAGCCTGTCGGGCGACGCTCCGCCGTGACTCTCGCCTACATCGTCGCCGGCGAGGCGAGCGGAGACGTGCTGGGCGCCCGGCTGATGACGGTGCTCGGGGCGCTGCGTCCCGGCATCCGGTTCGCGGGCGTCGGCGGAGAGCGCATGGCGGAACAGGGCTTGCGCAGCCTGTTTCCGATGCGCGAGCTGGCCTTGATGGGGTTGCTGGAAGTGCTGCCGAAACTGCGGCGCTTGCAGAAGCGGCTCGGGGAAACGGTTGCGGACATCGCTTCGCTCCGGCCGGACGTCGTGGTCACGATCGACAGCCCGGGCTTCGCGCTCCGGCTGCTGCGGGCGGTCGGGCCGCTCGGCATCGCCCGCGCGCATTACGTGGCGCCGCAGGTCTGGGCCTGGCGGGAGAGCCGGGTGCGGCATTATCCCGGACTGTGGGACGACCTGCTCTGCCTACTGCCGTTCGAGCCGGCCTTCTTCGCCCGGCACGGCCTGCCCGCAAGCTTCGTCGGCCACCCCGTTTTGGAGAGCGGGGCGGATAGGGGCGACGCCGCCCGGTTCCGCGCGGCGCACGGGCTGGCGGACGACGCCACGATCCTGACCGTGATGCCCGGCAGCCGCCGGATGGAGGCGTCCCGCCTGCTGCCGGTGCTCGGCGCGACCCTCGCTCGCCTGCGCGACGTGGTGCCGGGCCTCGTTCCGGTGGTGCCCGCCGCGGCGCCCGTCGCCGACCTCGTGCGCGCGGGCGCGGCCGGCTGGCCGGTGCCGCCGGTCGTCGTGACCGAGCTCGCCGATAAGCACGACGCCTACGCCGCGAGCACGGCGGCGCTGACCAAATCGGGCACCTCGACGCTCGAACTGGCGCTCGCCGGTGTGCCGATGATCGTCGCCTACCGGGTGAACCCGGTCAGCGCCGCAATAGCGCGGCGGCTGATCAAGGTGCGCTTCGCCTCGCTGCTGAACCTGCTCGCCGGCCGCGAGGTGGTGCCCGAGTTGATCCAGGGCGACTGCACCCCGGACCGCCTCGCGACGGCGCTTCGCCCGCTGCTGACCGACCCCGGCGCGAGAGCCGCCCAGCGCGACGCCTTCGCCCCGAGCCTCGATGCCCTGCGGCCGCCGCGAGGCACGCCGTCCGGCGCGGCCGCCGAGGCGATCTTGTCCTGCCTCGACCGGAGCCGCCGCGCGCCCGGCGCGTGACCGCTACCGGATCAGCCCCGAGGCGCGGGCGCGGGCGCGCGAGACTTCCATGGCGTCCATCACCGCCAGGGCCGCGGCGAGCGCGCGGCGACCGGCGGCCGCATCGACCACGACGGGCGCGCCGTCCAGCGCCGACGCGTAGAACGCGGCGTGCTCGGCCGCGAGCAAATCGTGGTCCTCCCACGAGCCGTCCTCCATGCCGAACTCCGGCACCTGCGGGATCGGCCGTCCGGTCTCGCGGGCGATGCTGGTCAGCCGCCGGTTGGCGAAATCGACCGCGAGATAGCCGTCCTGCGCGAACACCCGCATCCGCCGCTCGGTCCTGAACGAAATGCGGCTCGCGGTGATGGTGGCGACGCTGCCGTTCTCGAACCGCACGCGGGCGTTGGCGATGTCCTCGTGCGGGCTCGCGACCGCCGCGCCCACCGCGTCCACGCTCTCGAGCGGACTGTCCACGAGCGACAGGATCAGGTCGAGATCGTGGATCATCAGGTCGAGGATGACGGACACGTCCGTGCCGCGCGGCTTGAACGGCGCGATCCGGGTCGCCTCGATATAGAGCGGGCGGCGCAGCCGTCCGGCGACGGCGCCGAACGCGGCCGAGAACCGCTCGAGATGCCCGACCTGCAGCACGACGCAGCGCTCGGCGGCGCGACGGGCCAGGGCATCCGCCTCGGCCAGCGTCGCCGCGACCGGCTTTTCCACGAGAACGTGCTTGCCGAGATCGAGCGCCCGCAGGGCCAGCTCGTAATGCGCCTCGGCCGGAGCCGCGATGATCAGCGCGTCGCACACGGCGAGCAGCTCGTCCAGCTCCATCGAGGGGGCGGCCGCCTCCCAGCCGACGGTCTTGGCGCGCTCCTCGTCCGGATCGTAGATGCCGGCGAGCACGGCCCGCTCCGCGCTCGCGACCTTGAGGGCATGGTACCGCCCGAAATGACCGGCCCCCGCGATCCCGACCCGCAATCGCCCCGCCGCGACCGTCATTTGCCTCTCCGCCACCCGTTGCCCCTAGCTGACGCGGACAGCGGACGGTTGCAAGTCCGTTGCGCCCTTTACACCACTCCCGCCAGATGCAGGCCGATGCCGGCCAGCGAACAGGCAAGCAGCGTCGGAACCATGCCGGCGCGGACGCCGAAGATCGCGACGAGGGCGGCGGCGGAGAGCGCAAGCGCCCACGGATCGACGCTCGCGAACACAGGCGCATCGAATGCGAGCCCGAGCGACCGGACAGGACGGAGATCGCGGAACCAGACGTGCAGCGCAAACCAGACAGCGAGATTGAGGATGACGCCGACGACCGCGGCGGTGATCGCGGTCAAAGCCCCGGTCACGGCCCTGTTGCCGCGCAGCGTCTCGATGAACGGCGCGCCGAGGAAGATCCAGAGAAAGCAGGGAGTAAAGGTGACCCAGGTGGTAAGCAGCCCGCCCAGCGTGCCGGCGAGCATCGGCCGCAGCCCGCCGGGATCGCGATAGGCCGCCATGAAGCCGACGAACTGCGTCACCATGATGAGCGGGCCGGGCGTCGTCTCCGCCAGGCCGAGCCCGTCGAGCATCTCGCCCGGACGCAGCCAGTGGTAGTGCCCGACCGCCTGCTGGGCGACGTAGGCCAGCACGGCATAGGCGCCCCCGAACCCGACCACGGCCATCTTGCTGAAGAACACGGCAATCTCGGCGAAGGTGTTCGCGCCGCCGAAGAGGGCGAGCAGCGCCGCGACCGGCGCGAGCCACAGGATCAGCCACACGGCTGCAGCTCGCCATGCCGCCGCGACGCTCGTGCTCGCATGCGCGGGCAGGCTCTCGCCGAGCAGGCTGTCCGCGTCTGTCAACGCCACCGCCTCCGCCGCTGGGCCGTCGCCGCCAACCCGGACCAGCGGAGAATCCCTCCGGCCGCCAAGCCAGCCCCCGACGCCGGAAACCAGGACGACGGCCGGGAACGGAACGGCCCAGAAGAAGATCGCGACGAAGGCGGCGGCGGCGATGCCGAGCAGCGCCCGGTTCCTCAGCGCCCGCGAACCGATGCGCAAGACGGCCTGAAGCACGATCGCCAGCACCGCCGATTTCAAACCAAAGAACAACGCGGCGACGATCGGAACCCGACCCCAACCCGCATAGAGCCAGCTCAGCGCCATGAGCGAGATCAGGCCGGGCAGCACGAACAGGACGCCGGCGGCGATGCCGCCGCGCGTGCGGTGCATCAGCCAGCCGATATAGATGGCGAGCTGCGTCGCCTCCGGGCCGGGCAGCAGCGTGCAATAGGAGAGCGCGTGCAGGAAGCGCGCCTCCCCGATCCAGCGCTGCTCCTCGACGACGATGCGATGCATGACCGCGATCTGGCCCGCCGGGCCGCCGAAGGATAGCGCCGCGACCCGCAGCCAGACGCGGAGCGCCTGGCCGAAGGAGACGGGGTTGCATCGCCGGGAGTGGATGGTCATTCTCCGCGCCCTCCGGGAAAAGCAGACCCTCAGTCGCCCATGATGTATTTCAGCCGCCTCAAGACCACGCTCATCCTGGCCGTCTGCGTCCTCGGCGCCCTGCTCTGCATTCCGAACCTGTTCCCAAGCCCGGCATCGTGGGTGCCGTGGCGGACCCTCCATCTCGGCCTCGATCTGCGCGGCGGCAGTTACCTTCTACTCGAAGTGGACATGAAGGCCGTGATCCGCGAGCGTCTGGAAGGCCTGACCGACAGCGTGCGCCAGGCGCTCCGGCCCGGCAGCATCTTCTACCAGAGCCTCGTCGGCCAGCCCGACCAGAACCGGGTCGTGCTCCGCCTGCGCGATCCCGGGCAAGTCCCGGCCGCCCTCGACGCCCTGCGTCCGCTGACGACGGCGGACAGCGCGACGGGCCGACCGGACATCGACCTCACGGGCACGCCGGACGGCACGGTCACGCTCACGCTGTCGCCGGTCGCATTATCCGAGCGCGGCAGCGCCGCCGTGCAGCAGTCGATCGAGATCGTCCGCCGCCGCATCGACGAGACGGGCGTCGTCGATCCGCAGATCACGCGCCAGGGCAGCGACCGAATCGTGGTGCAGCTGCCGGGCGTCGAAGACCCGAACCGGATCAAGGAGCTGCTCGGCAAGACCGCGCACATGACGTTCCAGCTCGTGGACGAGAACGCGAACCCCGCCTCGGCCGGTCCGCCGCCGCCCGGCGACGAGTATTTGCCGATGCAGGCGAACCCGAAGCAGAAGCTCGCCGTGCGCCGCCGGGTGGACGTGGACGGGGGCGATCTCACCGACGCGCGCGCCGGCACCAACGGCCAGACCGGCGAATGGGTGGTGAACTTCACCTTCAACTCGGTCGGCGCGCGGCGCTTCGCCGACGTGACGCGCGCCAACGTCAACCACCGCTTCGCGATCGTGCTCGACAACCAGATCATCAGCGCCCCGGTCATCCGCGAGCCGATCACAGGCGGGCGCGGTCAGATCAGCGGCAGCTTCAACGCCGCGTCCGCGAACGATCTCGCGGTGCTGCTGCGCGCGGGCGCGCTGCCGGCCCCGCTCACGGTGGTCGAGGAGCGCAGCGTCGGCCCCGAACTCGGCGCCAACTCGATCCGGGCGGGGGCGCTGTCGCTCGCGGTCGGGTTCCTGCTGGTGATCGCCTTCATGGGCCTGTTCTACGGGCTGTTCGGCTGGTTCGCGAACGTCTCCCTGATCGTGAACCTGATCCTGCTCGTCGCCATCATGTCGCTCGGCCAGTTCACGCTGACCTTGCCCGGCATGGCCGGCATCCTGCTCACGCTCGGCATGGCGGTGGACGCGAACATCCTCGTCAACGAGCGCATTCGCGAGGAGCAGAAAGGCGGCCGGCCGCCGCTGGCGGCGCTGGAGGCCGGGTTCAAGCGCGCCTTCAGCACGATCTTCGACAGCAACATGACGGCGTTCCTCGCGCATGTGATGCTGTTCGTGTTCGGCACCGGGCCGGTGCGCGGCTTCGCGCTCACGATCACCCTCGGCATCGCGACCACCATGTTCACGAACTGGATGCTGACCCGGCTCCTCGTTTCGCGCTGGTACGCCGCCCGCCGCCCCACCCTCCTTCCGGTCTAAGTCCCGCATGTTCTACCGCCCCCTCGCCCGCCTCGTTCCGGACGGCACCCGCATCCCGTTCATGCGCGGCCGCTACATGGGGCTCATCGTCTCGGCGGTGCTGTCGCTCACATCCGTCGCGCTGTTCTTCTACCCGGGCCTCAATCTCGGCATCGACTTCTCGGGCGGCATCGTCATGGAGGTGCGCACGCCCGGCCCCGCCGATGTCGGCGCCATCCGTTCCGCGCTCGCCGCCGAGCATGTCGGCGAGCAGGGCGTGCAGCGCTTCGGCGGCGACAACAACGTGCTGATCCGTCTGCAGACGCAGCCGAGCGAGCAGGCGACGCAGGCGACCGTCACCCGCATCCGGACCGCGCTCGAACAGGCGGAGCCGGGCGCCCGCGTGGTGCGGACCGACGCGGTCGGCGCGTCCGTGTCAGGCGAGCTGTTCCGCGACGGCCTGCTGGCGCTCGGGATCAGCCTGCTGATGATCCTCGCCTATATCTGGTTTCGGTTCGAGTGGGAGTTCGCGGTCGGCGCGGTCGCGACCCTGATCCTCGACGTCACCAAGACGATCGGCTTTCTCGCCCTCACCCGGATCGAGTTCGATCTCGTCATGGTGGCGGCGATCCTGACCGTGATCGGCTACTCCACCAACGACAAGGTGGTGGTGTACGACCGGGTGCGGGAGAACCTGCGCAAATACAAGACCATGCCGCTCAGGCAGCTGATCGACCTCTCGATCAACGAGACGCTGAACCGCACCCTCGGCACGTCGATGACGGTGTTTCTCGCGAGCCTGCCGCTGGCCCTGTTCGGCGGCAAATCGATCTCGGGGTTCGCCTGGGTGATGCTGTTCGGCATCGTGGTCGGCACGTCATCCTCGATCTTCATCGCGGCCCCGATCCTGCTGCTCCTCGGCGAGAACCGCCTGCGGCGGGACAACACGCCGGCGCGCCCCGCCCCGCCCGTCAAGACCAAGACGGCCGCGCGGCCCTGAGCACGGTCTGTCGGCGATCTTTACGTGGGTTCGCTGAACCAGTCCTAAGTTCCGAGCAACATCAATGCTTTCCGAGGGTGGCATCCGTTTTGCTCCTGTATCAAGCGCGCACGTTTCCCCGCGCTAACCAGGAGCATCCCATGTCGCTACGCCTCAACCTGCTCGCCTCGGCCGTCGCCCTGCCGCTCGCCCTCGCGGCCCAGCAGGCCGCCGCCACCCCCTACAGTTTCAACTCGTCGGGCGCGTTCACAGACTGCGCCGGCTGCACCGTCGCATCGAGCGGCTCGCTCATCGGCTGGGGCGGCACCAACAGCGTTAACAGCCACTCCTACAACGGCAGCACGCTTGCCGCCGTTCCCCTCTACGCCCAGACCGGAACGACCCCCGCGAGCCACGACGAGATCGGCGAGCTCACCTGGTACAACGCGTCCACCTCCTCCGACACGACCTCCGCCACCGTCACCGCCGACTACAAGCTGACCCTAAACTTCACCCAGCCGACGCCGGGCGGCATCGGCAGCGACACGTTTGACCTGATGATCACCAACACGGCGAACAATGCCCGGGTCTGCTTCTTGTTTTTCTGCAACAACACCGGCGGCGTCAACGACACCGCGAGCCTGTCCCCCAACTCGAACTCCATCACGGCCGACGGCCTGATCCTGTCGAATTTCTCGTTCGCCGAGTTCGGCGACGGCAGCTTCGGCTCCGGCATCTGGTCGAACCCGGAGGGCGGCATGTCGACGCTCAAGATCTACGCCGACATCGCGGCGGCCCCCGTGCCGGAGCCCGTGTCGATGGGGCTGCTCGGGACAGGGCTGCTCGGCCTCGGCCTGGTCCGGCGGGTGCGCAAGCAGGGCTGATCCAGGACCGGTTGCCGAACGTCCCGGGCGGAAGGGGCCAGCATGTTCGCGTGCTGGCCCTGGCTCGCCTCCGGCCGCGCACGCGCGAAGACCGGGACGATGAGCCTTGCCTTACTCCCGACCCGAACGGTCACGATCCCCAATTGCCGGAACCGGCGCGCCAGAGCCAGCGCAGGGCCGGGAGGCACGCCGACCAGCAGATGCGCCTCGCTCCAGCCGCGCCCGCGCCCGTGTCCGGCCGCCACGGGCCAGCGCCGCGCCGCTTGGCACAGCCGCGCCTGCATGCGCGCGTTCCATCCATCCGGCATTCGCCTGCCGCAAGGGTTCCACGCCGTCACGAACGCCGCCTCCCGAACGCCCAGCCCGCGCAGCAGCGCGTCGATCTCCGCCGAGCGCCGCCCGACAAGCGCGACCGCGCCGGCCGCTTCGGTACTCGGTGCGGCGATATGCCGTCAGCAGACGTGGCGCGATCAAGCGCCGACAGCCCGCTTATGGCCACCGATCGGACACATCTTTTTCATCTTGGGCACGTTTCATTCGATGGAACGCGACGCATTGGCGCTGCGTCGCGTTTTCGAAGCGAGAGAAGCAGGGCCGCGTTCCGCATCGCAAGGCGGGCCGGGCTCAACCGGACAGGAGGCTGACTTGAGCAAGACGATCAGGATCGCGGCGGTGCTCGGAATGGTTGCGATGGGGGCGTCCGCCTGCTCCGATCCCTACAGTCCGGGCCAGCGCGCGGTCGGAGGCGGCCTGATCGGCGCGGCTGGCGGTGCGGCGATCGGCGGACTTGCGGGCGGCGGCAAGGGCGCGGCGATCGGAGCGCTCGGCGGCGGCGCGCTCGGAGCGGGTGCGGGCGCGGTCACGACGCCGCAGCGGCCGGCTCCCGTGTACGGCTACTGAGACCGGCGTTACCGCTTTGTCGCGCTCCGGATCGGATGCAGTATGCCGGCTCCGATCCGGAGACGCCTCGATGACCCGAACGGCCGCGCATGGCCTGATGCTGACCATTGTCTCGGCGCTGCTCTCGGGCTGCTCGGGGTCTCCGACGGCACTCGGCATCACCGGCCCAAACGGCCCCAATGTCGCGGCGCCAGGGCCGCCGCCCGCATCCGACGACGCCGCGATCCCGCCGCCCGGCGACCCGAGCGATTTCGGCACGCGCTACTCACCGTCGGTCGCCCCGACCTTCGGCTCAGACGGGCGGTTCTACGGCTACAATTAGCGCTCCCAGTCCCCGCTCAGGCCGTGAGCGCTTCCGGCTCCGTTCGCAGCCGCTTGACCAACAGCTTGTTGAGCGCGTGGACATAGGCTCGGGCCGAGGCGGTGATCGTGCAGGTGTCGGCGCCCTGCCCGTCCACCATTTTTCCGTCCTCCTCGAGCCGCACCGTCGTCCGGGCCTGCGCGTCCGTGCCTTCCGTGACGGCTCCGACCGAGAACAGCACCAGCCGCGCCGTATGCGGAAACAGCGCCTGGATGGCGTTGAAGGTCGCATCCACCGGACCATCGCCGAGCGCCTCCGCCTGCCGGTGCGCGCCGTCGATCTCGAGCTCGAGCGACGCCTTCGGTTGCACCTTTGAGCCGGAATGCACGTCGAGGGAGACGAAGCGGATGCGATCGTGGCCGCGCACGACCTCGTCGTCCACCAACGCCACGATATCCTCGTCGTACACGACCTTCTTGCGGTCGGCGAGATCCTTGAAGCGGCGGAAGGCGTCGTTGAGCTGGTTGTCGCCGACCGCGCCGTAGCCGAGCGCGCGCAGCTTGTCGCGGAACGCGGCGCGGCCGGAATGCTTGCCCATGACGAGGCTCGACTTGGTCCAGCCGACGCTTTCCGGGGTCATGATCTCGTAGGTCGCGGCGTTCTTCAGCACCCCGTCCTGATGGATGCCGCTCTCATGGGCGAAGGCGTTGCGGCCGACGATCGCCTTGTTCGGCTGCACGTCGAACCCCGTAATGGTCGCGAGAAGCTTCGAGGCGCGCAGGATCCGCGTCGTGTCGATCCGGTTGGTCGCGGCGATCGCGTCCTGGCGAGTGCGCACCGCCATCACGACCTCCTCGAGCGAGGCATTGCCCGCCCGCTCGCCGATGCCGTTGATCGTGCATTCGATCTGCCGCGCCCCGCCGCGCACCGCCGCCAGCGTGTTCGCGACCGCAAGCCCGAGATCGTTGTGATTATGCGTGGACAGCACTACCCGGTCCGCGCCCGGCACGCGCTCGCGCAACATCGCAAAGATGCGCTCCATGTCCTCGGGCAGCGCGTAGCCGACCGTGTCCGGTATGTTGATCGTCGTCGCGCCGCATTTGATCGCGGCCTCCACGCAGCGGCACAGGAAGTCCGGATCGGTGCGGCTGCCGTCCTCGGCCGACCACTCGACGTCCTCCGCATACTGCCGCGCCAGCGCGACGGAGCTCGCCGTCAGTTCCAGCACCGCTTCGGGCTCCATCCGCAGTTTGTACTTCATGTGCAGCGGGCTGGTGCTGAGAAAAATATGGATGCGCCGCCTGGCCGCCGGCTTGACCGCCTCGGCGGCGCGCAGGATGTCGTCGCGCCCGGTCCGCGCCAGGCCGGCGACGACCGGTCCGCGCTCCTCGTTGCGGGCGAGCAACTCGGCGATGGCGCGAACGCTCTCGAAATCCCCGGCCGAGGCGATCGGAAACCCCGCCTCCATGACATCGACGCCGAGCTCGGCCAGCGCCTCGGCCATGCGCAACTTCTCCTGGAGGTTCATGGAGAAGCCCGGCGACTGCTCGCCGTCACGCAGAGTCGTGTCGAAGATGATGATTCGGTTGTCGTCCAGCGTGCCGAAGCTGGGATGGGTGATGGCCATGTGCGCGTACCTCGGTGGAATCGAATGCGACCGGTGCCTCAGGGCGTCCCCTGAGCGATGCCTGCGTCAGTCGCGCGGCGTCACGCCCAGGGGCGGCTAAGCTGGCGGCTAAGCCGGACGAGAAGGCCGAGAGTGAGCAGGCGCACGCCACCGCGAGCGATCACGCGCGCAGTCCGGCAAGCCATGGCAACACCGCAACACAGCATTCGCCTCTAATAAACCCACTCCTCCCCGGCGGCAAGCGCCGCAAGCCATCGCTGCCGGACACGCAGCGGTTGTCGATGCGCTTTACAACTTTCAAGGGAGATCCGGGCTAAGTCCTTGCAATCAGTCGTTGGCACGTCGCGTGCTGATGACAGGCAGGACGTTGCTGAACCGGAGAGATCGACCGATGACCCTCGCCGCCCGCCTCCCTCTTGCCGCCCTCGCCCTGGCAACGGCCAGCGCCGCCAGCGTTCCGGCCCACGCCGGCTATCTGATCGAGAGCGGCACCGGCGCTCGCAGCCTTTCCGGCACCACGGAGAATTTCGACACGCTCAGGACGGGCGCGAGCGCCGCCTCCCTGCTTCCGTCGGGCATCCACATCTCGTTCGCGGGCAACGCCATGGCGACCACGGGCACGGTCGCCGAGATCCATGCCGCGCCGGAGCTGTCCGGCTCGAACGGGGCGGGCTTCGGCCGCGGCGGAACCGCCCAGAAGAACGGCCCGGACCAGACCGTCTATATCACGACCGGTTCGTCGGATGTCGCGCCGGGCGCTCGGGTCGAGCTGGCCATGCCGGGCGCTCAGACCTATTTCGGTCTCCTCTGGGGTTCGGTCGATGCCTATGACGCGCTGCGCTTCTATAGCGGCACGACCCTGGTCGCGGCGCTCGACGGCACGGATATCGACGCCGCCGCCGGCACGGATGGCAACCAGGAAGCGGGCGGCACCGCCTACGCCAACATCCTGTTCACGGAGGGCGTCACCTATGATCGGGTGGTGATGTCGAGCACAGCGTATGCGTTCGAGTTCGACGACGTGGCGTTCGGCAATCGCGCGGTGGTGCCCGAGCCGGCGACGCTCGCAGTGCTGGGCACCGCCATCGCCGGCCTCGGCCTCGCGCGCCGGCGCAGACCACGCTGAAGCCGGGCTGTCGCACGACACGTATGCAGCGCCCCGGCTTGCGACGGAGAACGCCGGCCCTACCCTGCTCCATGGATGGGAGGCGCTGGGTGGGCGGCGAAACCGATTACTCGCTTGAGCCGGAGGCGGTCATCGATGGCCCGCCTGCGTGGCGGCGGCTGGGCGTCGCCGTGCTGCTGTGCGCGATCGGCAGCGCCGGCCTCTGGTCCGTGGTCGTCGTGCTGCCGGCGGTGCAGGCGGAATTCGGAGTGGCGCGCGCCGACGCGTCCCTGCCGTACACGTTGACGACGCTCGGCTTCGGCGTCGGCGGCATCGTCATCGGGCGCGCGGTGGACCGCTTCGGCGTCGCGCCGCCGCTCGCGCTCGCGACCCTGATGCTCGGCCTCGGCTATGTCGGTTCGGCCTTCGCGCAGACGCTCTGGCAATTCGCGGCGTTGCAGGGCGCGCTGATCGGCATCGGCGCCGCCGCGACCTTCGGGCCGATGATCGCCGACATCTCCAAATGGTTCGTCCGCCGCCGGGGCATCGCCGTCGCCGTCTGTTCGGCGGGCAACTACATTGCAGGCGCGATCTGGCCGCCGGTGATCGAGCACTTCGTCGGAGCGGCCGGATGGAGGCGCACGCAATTCGGCATCGGCGTGTTCTGCCTCGTCGCGATGTTGCCGCTGCTTGGGCTGCTCCGCCGCCCCGCCCCGTCCCAACCGGTGGCCGAAGCGGGCGGCGCGACACGGAAGGACGCCATGCCGCTCGGGCTTTCGCCCCCGGTGCTGATGGCCCTGCTCTGCGTTGCGGGCGTCGCCTGCTGCACGGCCATGGCGATGCCGCAGGTCCACATCGTCGCCTATTGCGGCGATCTCGGCTACGGCGTCGCGCGCGGCGCGCAGATGCTGGCGCTGATGCTCGGGTTCGGAATCGTCAGCCGCATCGGCTCGGGGTTCGTCGCCGACCGGATCGGCGGGCTCGCGACCCTGATGATCGGCTCGCTGCTGCAGGGTCTCGCGCTCGTGCTCTACCTCCTCTTCCACGGGCTTGGCTCGCTCTACGTCATCTCGGCGCTGTTCGGGCTGTTCCAGGGCGGCATCGTGCCGAGCTACCCGGTCATCGTCCGCGAGCATTTCCCCTCGGACGAGGCGGGCGGCCGGATCGGCGTCGTGCTGTTCGCGACCCTGGTCGGCATGGCGCTCGGCGGCTGGATGTCGGGCAAAATTTTCGACCTGACCGGCTCCTACCAGGCGGCCTTCGTCAATGGCGTGCTGTGGAACGTGCTGAACGGCGCGATCGTGCTGTTCCTGCTGACCCGGGCGTATGGACGGCGGCTGACCGCGACCGGAGACGCGACGCCCGCATAGCCGAACTCCTGCCCCGGCCTGCTATCGGATCGCGCGATGCCAAACTTCACGCTCGAGAAGAAGCTCGGCGGCCGGGTGGCCGGCGTGGACGAGGTCGGGCGCGGGCCGCTCGCCGGGCCGGTGGTCGCCGCCGCCGTCGTGTTTCCGGCCGGGGTGCCGCGCAGGCTCGCCCGCCTGCTCGACGATTCGAAGAAGCTCACTCCCGCCGAGCGCGAAACCGCTTACGCCGCCCTGCTCGCCTCCGGCGTCGCCGAACTCGCGGTCGGCGCGGCCTCGGTCACGGAAATCGCGCGCATCAACATCCTGCGGGCCTCGCTGCTCGCCATGTGCCGCGCCGTCGCCCGCCTGCCGTCACCCCCCGGGCACGCGCTGGTGGACGGCGACCGGCCGCCGGCCCTGCCCTGTTCGGTGCAGTGCGTGGTCGGCGGAGACGGGCGCAGCCTCTCGATCGCGGCGGCCTCGATCGTCGCCAAGGTGCTGCGGGATCGCGCCATGGCGCGTCTCGACCGGCGTTGCCCAGGATATGGCTGGGCGGAGAACGCGGGGTATGCGACCCCCTCGCACCGCGCCGCCCTGCTGCGCCTCGGCCCGACCCGGCACCATCGGCCGACCTTCGGCACGGTGCGGCAGATGGCGCTGGATCTGGAGCAGGCCGATACCCGACCATCAGGGTGATCGTGCGCGCAACCGGCGGGGCGGAGTTGCGTTGGGCTGGACTTGGAGGACACACAATGGCCAATTCGCCCGCGAACCCGGCTAGCGACGCACGCCCGGGAGACGAGGTGCCACCCGGCACGCCGGGATCTGGAGACGATGTCTGCCAGCGCTGCGGTGGCACGGGAAAGATCGACGGCCAGAAGTGCGAGGAGTGCTCCGGGACCGGAGTGGTCACGCGCGCCATCGGCGGCGCCTGACCGAGCCGGCCCGCACGGGCTTTCGGGCTTAGGTTGACGCGGCGACGGACGGGCGTTCACGATTGCTCCATCGTCAGCCCGTTCGGATTGCGGGCCATGCAGCGGCGGCCACAGGAACGTCCCGACAGACCGTGAAGACCACGCGCGAACTGCCGCTCAACCAGGTGCTGCTGGGCGATTCCGTGGCGCTCATGGCGATGCTGCCGTCGGCCTCCGTGGATTGCGTGTTCGCCGACCCGCCCTACAATCTTCAGTTGCGGGGAGAGTTGCGGCGGCCGGATGACAGCCTGGTCGACGGCGTCGACGAGGAGTGGGACCGCTTCATCGATTTCCCGGCCTACGACACGTTCACACGGGCCTGGCTTGGCGAATGCCGCCGGCTGCTCCGCAAGGACGGCACGATCTGGGTGATCGGGTCGTATCACAACATCTTCCGCATCGGCGCGACCCTTCAGGATCTCGGCTTTTGGATTCTGAACGACGTCGTCTGGCGCAAGTCGAACCCAATGCCGAACTTTCGCGGGCGGCGTTTCACCAACGCGCATGAGACGATGATCTGGGCCGCCCGCGGACGGGAGAGCCGGCACCGGTTCAACTACGCCGCCATGAAGGCGCTGAACGACGACATCCAGATGCGCAGCGACTGGCTGCTGCCGCTCTGCACCGGGCCCGAACGCTTGCGCAACAGTCATGGCCTGAAGCTGCACCCCACCCAGAAGCCGGAGGCGCTGCTGCACCGGGTCATGCTTGCCAGCACGGGACCGGGCGACGTCGTCCTCGACCCCTTTCTCGGCACCGGCACGACGGCGGTCGTGGCGAAGCGCCTGCACCGCAATTTCGTCGGCATCGAGCGCCATCCGGCCTATGCGGAAGCCGCGATCGGCCGCATCCGCCGCACCCGGCCCGCCCCCCCGGACGGCCTCTCGACCACTCCCTCGAAGCGGGACGCACCCCGGGTCGCCTTCGGCAGCCTGGTCGAGCGCGGGGTCGTGCTGCCGGGAACGATCCTGCACGACCGCGCCCGACGCGTGCGGGCGACGGTATGCGCGGACGGCACCCTGGTCACGGGGACCGAACGCGGCTCCATCCACCAGATCGGCGCGATGGTGCAGAATGCTCCCTCCTGCAACGGCTGGACCTTCTGGCATGTCGAGCGCGACGGTCGGCTGGTCGCGCTCGATGCCCTGCGGACCGAGTGGCGGCAGACGGAAACCGCGCAACCCGCTTAGCTGGGAGAGCCGTATGCAGCATCCAAGGCTCGCGCTCGCCTACGAGGGCTCGGTGGCGACGGTGACGTTCAACCGTCCGGACGTGCATAACGCCTTCGATCTCTCGATGTGGGGCGGCCTGCGGGACACGATGAACGCCCTCTCGGCGCGGGACGAGCTGCGCTGCGTCGTCCTGCGCGGCGCGGGAACGCGCGCCTTCAGCGTCGGCATCGACATCGCCGCCATGCGGGAGGAGCGCGGCACGCCAGAGAACGAGGCGATCTTCGCGCGCGTGTTCGACGAGGCGATGCAGTCGATCCGGCTGTGCCGCCATCCGGTGGTCGCGCTGATCATGGGCCATTGCCTCGGCGGCGGCGCGGGCATCGCGACGATGTGCGATTTCCGTGTCGGCGGCGAAGGCATCCGATTCGGCATTACCGCAAACCGCATGGGGCTGTTCTATCCGTACGCGGAGATCGACCCGCTGATCCGCCTTGTTGGCGCGGGAGTCGCCACGGAAATCCTGATCGAAGGCCGCATCCTTGACGGGCGCGAGGCTCACGAGAAGGGCATTCTCTCGCGTCTGGCGCCGGATGCGGATGTCGAGGCGGAGGCGCACGCGCTCGCGAGTCGCATCGCGGAGGGCAGCCCGCTCGCCGCCCGCTTCCACAAGCAAGCGATCCGCCGGCTCCAGGGAAAGCTGCCCGTTTCGGAGCAGGACGAGCGGGCGGCCAGTGACTTTACCAAGACGGAGGATTTCCGCGACGCCTGCGCGGCCTTCCTGGACAAGCGCGCGCCTCGATTCCGGGGACGCTGAGCGAAGGCCGTCAACGCTTCGTTCAGACAGGGCGGTCAGGATCGGCGCGCAGCAAAAACGCAAGCGCATGGTCCTCACTCCGCACACACGGAAACTTTCCCAGGCCTACAGCCCGCCCACGTTTCTGGAGCGCGGGGTGCTGGTTCCGTTCACGGCGCCGCTGCTCGCCGGCACCCGCACGCGGCCGAACGAGCGCGACGGACTAGACCTGATCGTTCCGAACCCGAGCGGCGGCCAGGGCGTCTACATCCTGCCCTGGGACGGCGTGCGCGAGCTGTGCCGCCCGACCGTGCACGACATCAAGCTGCACGAAAGGATCGCGGCGGCGCCCGGCATCTCGCCGGCCTCGATCCGGCAAGCCGCCCGCGCGGTCGCGGCCGAGGGGCTCGCCGGCCGCGAAGCGAGCGCGGCGGCGGAGGAGGCGGCGGAGGCCGAGAAGCGGGACCATGCCCTGGCCTGCTTCCTGCTTGCGACCGCGCTCGCCGCGCAGCTCGATCCCGGCGGGGACGCGGCGGCGCCTCCGGCGGGCGAGCGGCTGGACGACATGGAGGAGCGCGCCAGGCAGGCGACCGAGGCCGCCGCGCCACGCCTGGGCAAGACCCAGGAGCAGCTGGGGGCGCAACTCGAGGCGCTCGCGGCGGCATTCGGCGGCGTGGGTGTCGAGCCGCAGGCGGCGCGGTTCCGGCTTGCCCGCGCGGCGCAGGGCCTCGGGCAGTTGCATGCGGATCTCGTGGCCTGGCGCGGCGCGCATCTCGATGAGAGCCGGGAGCAGGCCGCGCTGATCGCGAGCGTTGCGGAACTGACGCTCGAATGGGCGCGGCGCACGCTCGGGGAAGCGGTCGCGCTCACCGCCAATGTCGCTCACCTGCTGCGCCGCTGGGAGGCCGACGAGGGAGCGGTCGCGGGCCGCGCCGCCCGCCCCGACTGGCTGCTGGACGGCTGGGAGCAGGTCCGGCTGCTGTGGCAGACTGCGGTCAGCCCCGACGAGAAGCGCGCGGTGCTGCCCGAACTGGTGGCCCTGGTGCCGCTGATCCCGCGCGAGGCCTCCGAATGGGTCGGCACCGAGATCGGCGGCGAGCACCCGGCCCGGCTGCGGAAGTTCGTTGGCCGGAACGAGGATTGGCGGGCCGGCAATCAGGTGCTCGACCTGATCGCGCGCAACGAGCTCATACGGTCCCGGGCGGCGTGAGCGCGCCCGTAGACTCCGGCGATCTCGGCGCGCTCAGCCGCGACCTGTGCAACGCCTGCGACGCGAAGATTGCGCAGGTGGTTGCGGTGGTCGACCGGCTGCAGGAACGCGGCGACGCCGACCGTCTGATCGCGCCGCTCAGAGGGCGGCTGGCGCAGCTCAGGCCCGCGCGTCCGCTCCGGCTCTCGCGCCTGCTGTTCCTGCCGCTCGACCCGCTGATCGCCTCGCCCGCCCGGTGGCGTCCGGACGCGTTGACGATTCCTCGCTCGGCACTCACGCCGCTCGCCGCAACCCTGCGCGCCGTCCTCCCCGGCCAGCTGGTCGCCGGGATCGACGCGATGATCGCCGGCCACACCACGGCGGACACGCAGGTGGTGGCGCGCGCCGGGGCCATGCTTTGGCCAGCCGCCGGCGTTCTGCTGCTCGAACCGCCGCCGCCCAAGGGCTGGGAGGCGAGCAATCTGCCGCACGCCGACTACAAGCCGCTCGCCCAGGCCGCCGGCGCCTTGCTGACCCAGGCCGTCGCCCTGCACGAGCTGCGGGAGGCGGCGCGCTGCGGCTGCAAGCCGGACACGGTGGCGGGCGAGCGCATGATGCAGAGCATGGCGGCCTTCGGCCCCGTGGCGACGGGCCGCATGCTCACGCTCGTGCTCGCAAGCCTGCCGGACGCGGCGGCGCTGCTGCGCGCGGCGGAGACCCGGGCCGGGCTGACCCAGGCGGGCGGCCGGGCCGCAGCCGACAGCGCCGTCGCATTCTTCCTCGAGCGGCTGGAAGAGGGCGACCCGTCCGCCTCGCCGCTCGCGACCTGCGGGCTTCAGGGCGCCGGAACAACCGTGCATCGGGTCCATATGCTGCTGAACGACCTCGCCGAAGGCGCCACATCGCCCGAGCGCCGGCGCCGGATCGCCGACATCAGGCAGGCCCTGGACGCCAGTTGCCGTGCCCGCTTCGCGAACGCGCTCGAGGCGGAGGTGCTGCAGCCGCTGCAATCGGCCGATCGGATTCTGGAAGACGGGGCGGTGGTCGCGCTCGAGGCGGCCGCCCGCAGCCTTCGCAGTCTCGAAAGGGCGGCCCGCCGGATCGGCGGCGGCGCCAGCTATGACGGGCTGCTGCGGCGCACGGTCGAGGAGGTCGGCAGCGGCGCGGCCGGGCGCGCGCTGGAGGCGGTGGACCGGGTGCGGCTGGTCGAGATCCTCGCCGGTCCCGAACAGGCTCTCAAGCTCCTCGAAGCCGCCCGACGATCCGACGGCCCCTGATCCTGCCTCAGGGGCCGTGACCGGCGCCGGACATGCGGTCCATCCAGGCGAGGAGCAGGGCGGAGACGATGAAAGCCATGTGGATGCCGACCGTCCAGCCCAGCTCGCGGTCGCTGATCGTGTCCACGTGCATGAAATCCTCGAGCACATGGATCGCCGAGATGGCGACGATGCTGGCCATCAGCTTGAGCTTGAGCTCGGAGAACCCGATATGATCCATCCAGTCGGGCCGGTCGCGATGCGTATCGAGCTCGAAGCGGGAGACGAAATTCTCGTACCCGGCCATGACGACGATCAGCACCAGGTTCGCCATCAGCGACAGGTCGATGAGCGACAGGATGCCGATGATTGTCTCGTCGCTGCCTGCGGCGAGCGCATGCGCCGCCAGCGCCGCGGCCTTCTTCACAAACGCGGCGAGGATCAGAAGCAGACTTGCGGCAAGGCCGAGATAGAGCGGTGCGATCAGCCACCGGCTTGCGAAGATCGCGCGCTCGGCCAGGCGCTCGAGCGGGCGGCGAGGAAGCGGCCTGCGTTGAGAGTCGTTGGTCATGCCGCCCTATGCCCGACGCGTCGGGAATCCGGCAAGGCGAGAATCGGCGTTCTGGTTGCGGGGACAGGATTTGAACCTGTGACCTTCAGGTTATGAGCCTGACGAGCTACCGGGCTGCTCCACCCCGCGTCGGTGTCGTGTGTGTGTTCGGATAGGCTCGAAGACCTGGCGGCGACCGACTTTCCCGCGTCTTGGGACGCAGTATCATGGGCGCTGGGGGTTTTCACGGCCGAGTTCGGGATGGGATCGGGTGCGGTCTCCCCGCCATGGCCACCAGGTCGTCGAGCCTATCCGGTTCAGTCGCCGGTCGTCGGACGTCAGTCGTCGGACGTCAGTCGTCGGACCGGGGATTTCAGGTTCTGGTGTGTGTGTGTGTGTGTGTGCCGGCGAGTGCCCGCGCCGATCCTTTTGTCTGACGACCGACGACTGTCAGCCGATGACTGGACGGATGATTGCTGCGCATGGCGGCCCCTCTTGCGAGGGGGACGATATCGAGCCGTCGGGCGATTAGGACCGGTTAGCTGAGGGCGTTGCCGCCCGTATACATCCGGCCTATCGACGTGATGGTCTATCACGGCCCTCTCGGGGTTGCCCCCTGGGAGACCTGGTTTTGAGGTGGGTTTCCCGCTTAGATGCTTTCAGCGGTTATCCCGTCCGCACTTAGCTACCCGGCCGTGCCGCTGGCGCGACAACCGGTGCACCAGAGGTGCGTCCATCCCGGTCCTCTCGTACTAGGGACAGCGCCTCTCAAGTCTCCTTCACCCACGGCAGATAGGGACCGAACTGTCTCACGACGTTCTAAACCCAGCTCACGTACCACTTTAATCGGCGAACAGCCGAACCCTTGGGACCTGCTCCAGCCCCAGGATGTGATGAGCCGACATCGAGGTGCCAAACCTCCCCGTCGATGTGGACTCTTGGGGGAGATCAGCCTGTTATCCCTAGAGTACCTTTTATCCGTTGAGCGATGGCCCTTCCACGCGGGACCACCGGATCACTATGGCCGACTTTCGTCTCTGCTCGAGCTGTCACTCTCGCAGTCAGGCGGGCTTATGCCATTGCACTCAACGACCGATGTCCGACCGGCCTGAGCCCACCATCGCGCGCCTCCGTTACCATTTGGGAGGCGACCGCCCCAGTCAAACTGCCCGCCATGCAGGGTCCCGGTCCGGGCTGACCGGACGCGGTTAGACATCAGAAGAGCTCAGGGTGGTATTTCAAGGGTGGCTCCACCTGAGCTAGCGCCCCGGCTTCAAAGCCTCCCACCTATCCTACACAGCTCTCCCCTGATGCCACTGCAAAGCTGCAGTAAAGGTTCATAGGGTCTTTCCGTCTGACCGCGGGTACCCCGCATCTTCACGGGGAATTCAATTTCGCTGAGCCGATGCTGGAGACAGTGGGGAAGTCGTTACGCCATTCGTGCAGGTCGGAACTTACCCGACAAGGAATTTCGCTACCTTAGGACCGTTATAGTTACGGCCGCCGTTTACCGGGGCTTCAATTCAGAGCTTGCACCCCTCCTCTTAACCTTCCGGCACCGGGCAGGCGTCAGACCCTATACGTCGTCTCTCGACTTCGCAGAGCCCTGTGTTTTTACTAAACAGTCGCTACCCCCTGCTCTGTGCCACCCCCCAATGGTTGCCCAATGAGAGGTCTCGCTTATCCCGAAGTTACGCGAGCAATTTGCCTAGTTCCTTCAGCATCGTTCTCTCAAGCGCCTTGGTATGCTCTACCAGTCCACCTGTGTCGGTTTCGGGTACGGTCCATACGCTGGAGCTGTTTCCTGGAATGCTCAAAAAGCCGGGACAATCCGTTAAGCCCCGACAACATCTCGCATCCGTCACTTCCAGCGGGCCCAGGACTATTCACCTGGTTCCCATCGACTACGGCTTTCGCCCTCGCCTTAGGGGCCGGCTCACCCTGCGCGGATTAACCTTGCGCAGGAACCCTTGGACTTTCGGCGACAGAGTTTCTCGCTCTGTTTGTCGCTACTCATGTCAGCATTCGCACTTCCGATACCTCCACCGCCCCTCACGGGCGCGGCTTCACGGGCCTACGGAACGCTCCGCTACCGATCAGTTCGTCAGTCGTCAGCGGTCAGTCGTCAGACAAGGAAGACAGGCGCTTGAGCAGACCCTGCAGCATGCGGGCGATCTCCTCGTACGCCTCACGCCACACCTCGGCCTTGTCTCGTTCGACCAGGTCGAGGTCACGCGCGTAGCAGCACCAGAGCTTCACTTCCTCGGCCGAACCGAGCGCCATGCGCACAAAGCGCCGGAACTCCGGATCGGACCCGACCTGCCGGCCCGCACCCTCCGCAAGGAGCGCGCACACCGACTTGGATGACCGCCGCAGCTGGTCGGCAACGCCGCCATACTGCTCGGTCTTCGGAAAACCCTGGCTCGCCCGATGCACCTGCAAGGACAACGCATAGGCCCGCCGGAACACGTCCAGCGTCCATACATCCTTGCTCATCGGCTCGCTCGCTCACTTCTTGTCTGACGACTGACGACTGACG
>CAVZQE010000020.1:0-62500 GCA_963777325.1 uncultured Alphaproteobacteria bacterium
AAGGCGATGAGCATGCTGAAGACGAAGAAGGCGCGCGAGCGGCAGGTTGCCGACGCCGCCGACTGACATGTAGCCGACGCCTACAGCAGTCCCTCTTTCCGGAAACTGGTCCATCGCCCGTTGCCGACAATCACATGGTCGTGCAGGGCGATGGACAGCACGGAGGCCGCCTCCCGCACCTCGTCCGTCATCGCGACGTCCTCCTGGGATGGGGTCGGGTCGCCGCTCGGGTGGTTGTGGACCAGGATCAGCGCGGTCGCGTGCAGTTCGAGCGCGCGCTTCACGACCTCGCGCGGATAGACGGGCGTGTGGTTCACCGTGCCGCGCGCCTGCGCCTCGTCGGCGATCAGGCGGTTGCGGTTGTCGAGGAACAGCACCCGGAACTGCTCGGTCTTCTCCCGCGAGAGCACCGCACCGAGATACTCCATCAGCCGGTCCCAGTTGTTGACCACGGGCCGGTCCATGACCTCCGCGCGCGCCAGCCGATACCGCCGAGGCCTGCACGAGCTTGATCGCCGCGACGCTGTGCGGCCCGAGGCCAGGCGTCTCGAACAGCTCCCGCTGGGGAGCCGAGAGCACGCGGGCGAAACTGCCGAAACGATTGATGACGGCCTTGGCCAGCGGCTTGGTGTCGCCGCGCGGCTGGGCGAAGAACAGCAGCATTTCGAGAAGTTCGTAGTCGGCGAGCGAATCAGGCCCACGCTCCAGCAGCTTGGTGCGCATTCGGGCGCGATGCCCCTGCGGGCCGGTGCTCGGAAACGGCTGACTGGCCGCGCCTGTATACGACTCGCGCCATTCCGGCGGAGGACGGTCGAGCGGGGCCGGGCGGGCTTCCGCCGTCAAGCCCCCGAACTGCGCGACCTCCGCGAAGCCGCGGGGGCGCGATTTCGGCGGGGTATCCCGGTCGGCATCGCGCTGAAGCAGCTTGGACAGCCACACGCCCGAACCCTCCCGCACGCTCACGCGACGGCTCCGGATAGCGCGCGGACCTTAACGAACCGCGACCAAACGGCTTTCGGTCCGCCGCATCAACCGGGCGGCAAGGACCGGATGTGGCGCCGCAGCGCGGCGCGGGCGATCCAGGCATCGGCCGCGAGCGCGAGCAATGCCGGTATCTGCCCCGGATCTCCGGCCAGGGAGCGAAGCACCGGAGCGAGCCCGATCGCCGCCGTGCGCATCCAGCGCGACCAGCGCGGCTTGCGGCAGGCTCCGCCCGGCGGGGTCGCAGATTGCGCGCAACGCCGCGAACGGCAGCCCGGCGGCGCTGGCCGCGCTTAGCGCCGCCCCGGTTTCGAGATCGACCGCATCGGCGCCGGTCGCGGCCCGGAGCGCGGCCTTCTCGGACGCGGTCACCGCGACGGTATCGCCCGCGAGCAGCATGTGGCCGCTCGCGCCGCCAAGCCGCGCGCGGAGGGCCGGGTCGGTCCCGACGATACCCAAGCGCGGTCCAGACCCGGTCCGGCACCAGCACCGCCCCCGGACGCAGCGCCGGGTCGAGGCCGCCGGCCAGCCCGAGGCTCAGATGCGCACGAGCGCCGGACGCGACCAGGCGCGCGACCGCCTCCGCCGCGCCGTCGGCCGTGCCGCCGCCGACCGCGACCGGCCAGCCAAGATGACGGGCGATCCGCGCCTCCGCCGAAGCCCGACGACAATGCCGGGCCGGCTGGGCGGCCGGACGATACCGGGACGGCTCAGAACCCGAACGCCACCCGCCGCGTGTTGCCGCGCTGCAGGTTGCGATAGCGCGCCAGCGCGAGCAGCGGGAAGAACAGCCGGTAGCCGTGATAGCGGAGGTAGAACACGCGCGGGAAGCCGACCGCCGTGTAGGGCAGCTCCGTCCCACTCGCCGTCTGCGCTTCTGCGTCGCCATGCAGATAGGCGATGCCGCGCGCGACCGCCGGATGGTCGGCCTCGCCCGCCGCCATCAGGCCGAGCAGCGCCCAGGCGGTCTGCGACGGCGTGCTGTCGCGTGATAGCGCCCGTGCGGCGCGCCGGCGTAGCTCTCGCTCGTCCTCGCCCCAGCCGCCATCCTCGCGCTGCGACTCGAGACCAGCCACTCGACCGCGCGCCGCACCGCCGGATCGTCCGCGCGGCACGCCGGCGGCGTTGAGGGCGCACAGCACCGACCAGGTGCCGTAGATGTAGTTCGTGCCCCAGCGGCCGAACCAGCTGCCGTCCGCCTCCTGCTCGCGCCGCAGATAGGCGATCGCGCGCGGCGATGACCGGCGCGTCCTGCGGGCGTCGCCGAGCTGGGCCAGGAAGGAGACGCAGCGCGCGGTGACGTCGGCGGTCGGCGGGTCGAGCAGCGCGCCGTGATCGGCGAACGGGATGTGGTTGAGGTAGTCGTGGTCGTTGTCGGCGTCGAACGCGCCCCAGCCGCCGTTGCGGCTCTGCATGCCGACGATCCAGTCGCGCGCCCGCGCGATCGCCGCCGGCATGCGCCGGATCGCCGTGCGCGGTGCAGCAGCATGCCGACCACGGCGGTGTCGTCGACGTCCGGGATAGTGCGGGTTGGCGTACTGGAACGCCCAGCCGCCCGGCGGCGCGTCGCGGGCCGCGCGTCCGCCCAGTCGCCCGCGAGATCGATGACCTGCCGGGCCTCGCAGCCAGGCGCAGCGCCGCGTCCAGCGCTCGGCGCGGCCGCGCCGTCCGCCTCGGCGATGGCGTGCGCCGGCGAGCGCGCGTGTCCCAGACCGGCGAGAGGCAGGGCTGGCAGTAGGCCCGCGTCCGTCCTCGACCACCAGCAGCTTGCGCACCGACGCCCAGGCGATCGCCGCGTCCGGGATGGTCCGGCGGCATAGCCGAGCGCGTCGAACATCATCACGGTGTTGGCCATGGCCGGATAGATCGCGCCCAGCCCGTCCTCGCCGTTCAGCCGCTCGGTGACGAAGCGCGACGGCCGCGTCGATCGCCTTGCGCCGCAGCGCGCCGGGCGAGGCGCGGCTCGACGCGTGCGCAGCAGCCGCGTCGAGCGCTCTTGAAGAACCGCCCCCAGCGCGAGCGGTACGGGCCGCGGATCCAGTCGCCGCACGTGCTCGGGCGGCGTGCGGAACAGCTCCTGGACGTCGACGCCGCGCGGATTGCGCGCGCGCGGCTTCAGCGCCATCAGCACCAGCAGCGGCACGATGCACGGTGCGCGACCAGTAGGAGATCTTGCTCAGGTGGAACGGAAACCAGCGCGGCAGCGAGCATGATCTCGACCGGCATCACCGGCACGGCGCGCCACGGCACCTGGCCGAACAGCGCAAGCTGGGCGCGGGTGAAGACGTTGGTCCGCTCGGCCCCGCCTGCCGCGAGGATGGCCGCGCGCGCGCGGCGCCATGTGCGGCGCGTCCGGATCGTCGCCGATCGCCTTCAGCGCGAAATAGGCCTTGACGCTGCGCCGAGAGGTCGAAGGCGCCGTCGTGGAACAGCGGCCAGCCGCCATGCGCGCCCTGGATCGCGCGCAGATAGACGCCGATCTTGCGCTTGCAGCTCCGGGTCGATGCGGTCGAGATAGTGCTCGAGCAGCACGTATTCGGCCGGGATGGTGGCGTCGGCCTCCAGCTCGAACACCCAATGCCCGTCCGCGGCGCTGCCGGCCGCAGCAGCGCATCGCGCGCCGCGCTCGACCGCATCCGTCAGACGCTGCGTCTCGATCGGCGGCGCGGCGCGACGGCGCGGCGGAGGCAGGCAGTCTCGACGGGCATCGGTCGATCCAAACTTGGTTCAGGCGCGCCGCGAGCAGCGTCCTGCGGCGGCGTCGACCGGACCTGATGGCACCTTCGATGGTGGCGGGCAAGCCGGTCGCGGTCCAATCGCCCGGCAAGCGCGAGATTTGCGAGCCGCGTGCGCGCTGCCGGGCCGCAGCCGCTCCTGCGCGGGCGTCGCCGCGAAGGTCGCGCGCTTCTCCTTGACCACGCGCCAGCGGCGGCATCGGCTCGGGCAGGTCCAGGGCGGCGCGCACGTCCGGCCAGACCGGCGGCGGCGATCCGCGTCGGCGGCCTCGTCCACCAGGCGGTTGGCGGCGCTGATCGTGACCGAGACGTGGCCGGGCTTGACGAACACCCATTCCGCGATGCCGCCGATCAGCCCGATGAACCCGGCCTCGCCCGGCTCGGCTGCCGACCGCGAAATGCACGTTGAGGATGGCCTCGAACTCGGTCCGGCGCCGAGAGTCCGGGCAGCAGGTCGGCGCGATCCAGGCGCGGCACCGCCAGCACCACGGCGTCCTCCGGGCCGAGCGGCCGCGCCGTCCGTCGTCTCGAGCGCGGCGACCCGCCCGCCCTCGATGCGCAAGCGCGGCGACCCGGCGGCCGGTCCGCACCGTCGCCGCCCTGCGCGCGCGAGCGTCGCGACGGCCGGGTCGATCAGCGTCTCGGACCAGCCCGCGCGCGGGAAAGCCGGGATGCAGGACGCTCCGCCCCGCCCCAGCGTCTCGTCCACGACCGCCGCCAGCAGCGTCGCGGCCCCGACCTCCGGCGCGCGTGTTGAGCGCGGCGATGGCGAGCGGCTCGATCAGGCGGCGGTAGAGCGTGCCGGGCCGCAGCAGCCCGGCGACGGTCGCGTCTGGCTTCGGCCGCCTGAGCGCGAGCAGCGACAGGTAGTCGCGCGCGCGCGTGCCGGGGACGCGGCGGCTGGCGTCGAAAATCCACCAGGGCAGCCGCCCGGCGCTCGGCCGCAGCGTCCAGCGCTCGCCGGTCGCGAGATCGAGGAACGGGAACAGCGGCCGCCCGGGACCGCCGAGCGTGTCCCGCGCGCCGATCCGGTCGAGGATACGCGAAGGCCGCGCGATTGCCGGAGAGCAGCAGGTGGTTGCCGTTGTCGACCCGGCAGCCGAGTTCGCGGTCGAAATAGGACCGGCAGCGCCCGCCCGGCTGCGGCCCCGCCTCGTGGACGACCGACCGCGGTACCCGGCATCGCCGCAGGCGACCGCCGCCGACAGCCCGGCGAGGCCGGCGCCGATGATGTGCGCGGTCCGGATCAGGCGCCGGGTCTCACCCGAGCCCGAACCGCAGCGCGAGCCACAGCTTCTGCCAGCGCGGGCAGGCTGACCCGCTGCCGTCGGCGTCCGCCAGCCGCGCGCGCTCCAGCCGCCGCAGGATCGCGCGCATAGGTCGCGCCCATCAGCCGCGCGGGCCGCATCGCGCGGCGGATCGCAGCGCCGCCATCGCCGCGTGCGCCTCGCGGAAATGCGCGTGCGCGACGGCCGCGCAGGCGGCGCAGGCGCGCGGCAGGCCCGGCGCGTCGAGCGCGGCTTCCGGCTCGATGCGGGAACCCCGGCCGCGATCGAGCCATTCGCGCGGCAGATAGAGCCGGCCGCGCTCGGCGTCCTCGGCCAGATCGCGCAGGATGTTGGTCAGCTGCAGGGCGCGGCCGAGGTGGTGGGCGACCCGGTCCGCCGTCTCCGACGCGTCGCCGAAGGCGCGCACGGAGAGCCGCCCGACCGCGGAGGCCACGCGGTCGCAGTAGAGATCGAGCGTCGCGCAGGTCCGGGGCGACGATCGCCGTCTCCGCGTCCATCTGCATGCCGTCGATGATCGCCTCGAAATCCTCCCGGCGCAGCCCGAACGCGCGAACGGCGGCCAGCAGCACGCGGGTGACCGCGTCCTCCGGCCTCGCCCGCGGTACAGCCCGGCGACCCGGCCGCGCCAGGCGTCGAGCCGCGCGATCTTGGCCGCGAGCGGCCCGTCATCGTCGGCGATGTCGTCGACCACGCGGCAGAAGGCGTAGATCGCGTACATCGCCCGCCGCCGGTCGGGCGGCAGCACCCGCATGCCGCGATAGAACGAGGTGCCGGACGGCCCGGACCGCCTGCTCCACCGCGTCGAGATCGGCCGGTCGCCGCGTCGAGCGGCATCAGGGCAGGAACCGGAGCGCGGCGGCGCAGCGCCGCCGGCCGCGTCCCGCTTGGTCAGCTTCACCCGGCCCGCGACCGGATCGGCGGCTGCCGAGCCGGCGCGCGAGCCGGTGCGCCAGGCCGACGATGACCGCCGTCTCCAGCCGCAGCCGCCGGTCCCGGGTCGCGCGCGGCAGGCCGACGCGCGAGCGCGTTCAGCGCCTCGCACACGGTCCAGCAGGTCGGCGAACACGCGCGCGCAAGCCGGGCGTCTCGGCGCTGCCGCGCAGATCCGCGACCGACGCGCCGTGCCGCGTCCAGCAGATCCTGCGGCAGATAGCAGCGGTCGAGCGCGGCCAGATCCTTCGCCCAGTCCTGCAGATGGTTCAGCACCTGCAGCGACGGTGCAGAGCGCGTCCGAGGGCGGATGCGTCGCCGCCGGGTCTTCGCCGTGCAGGTCGAGCACGTGCCGCCCGACCGGCATCGCCGAATAGCGGCAATACTCGTACAGCTCGTCCCAGTTCGCGTAGCGCCGCTTGGTCGCGTCCTGGCGGAAGGCGACCAGCAGGTCGCAGTCGAATGCCGCGGCGTGACGCCGGTCTCGGCGAGGCTTCGCCGCAGCACGGCCGCGCTCGGCGATCCGGTCTCGCGCTGGCCGAGCAGCACCGCCTCCATCACGTCGAGCCGATGCACCTTGTCCTCCGGCGTCAGCACCGGACTGTCGGCGATGTCGTCGGCGTTGCGGGCGAAGGCGTAGAACGCATGCACATGCGGCCGCAGGCGCGGCGCGATCAGCGCCGAGCCGACCGGGAAAGTTCTCGTCGCCCCGGTCCTTGCCCGACCAGCTCTCGACCGTGTCGATGGCGGCGGCGCTCACGCCGCCCGCCTCCTCGCCGTAGGCGCGGCCCTTCCACACGACGCCGCGGCCCCGGAGATGGTCGAGCGCCGAGCCGATCGTCGCCGCCATGTAGAACGCGGCGATCAGCGGCAGCAGCGGCGCCCCACAGCGGCGAGCGGCGATAGCGGCGCAGCGTCGGGCACGAAGCTCGCGGCCATGCCGAGCCAGGCCGCGACGCCGAGCCAGCGCGCCAGCCCGTCGCCCGCGACCGCCGCGACGCGGCGGCGCCAGGAAGATCAGCGCGAGGCCGAGCGATCGTGCCCGAGAGCAGCGCGAGCGAGTAGCGGAGCTGCACGAAGGCGGTGCGCGCGATCATGCGCCAGATGTCGGCGAGGCCGGGATAGGGCCGCACCGACCGCGCGCCAGCACGCCATGGCCGAGCCAGATCGGGCCGCCGCGCCTTGATCCTGCGCCGCGAGCGCCACGTCGTCGATCAGCGCCCCGCGCATCGCCGCGAGGCCGCCGATCCGGGCCAGCGCCTCGCGCCGCACGAGCATCGAGCCGCCGGCCGCGGCGGCGGTGCGGCTCGCGGGCGTCGTTGACCCGCGCGAAGGGGTAGAGCAGCTGGAAGAAATAGACGAAGGCCGGCACCAGCGCCCGCTCGGCCGGCGTCTCGCAGCGCAGCGCGACCATCTCCGAGACCAGATCGAGCCGTCCGGCCTCCGCCCGCGCGACCAGCGCCGAGACGTGGCGCGGGTCGTGCAGGATGTCGGCGTCGGTCAGCAGGACGTAGTCCGCCGCGCCCGCCTCGGCGACGCCCTGCGACATCGCCCAGAGCTTGCCGCTCCAGCCCGGCGGCCGGCGGCTGGCCCGTCAGCACGCGTCAGCCGCGTCGTCGCCGATGCGCGCGCGCGATCGCGCCGGTGCCGTCGGTGCTGCCGTCGTCCACCAGCATGACCCGGAACGGCCCGGCGTAGTCCTGCGCGAGCAGGGAGCGCAGCGCGGCCCCGATGCACGGCCGCCTCGTCGCGCGCGGGCACCACGACCGCGACCGGCGGCGTCGCGGCGGGCCGGCCGGCGGATCAGCTCGGGGCCGGACAGCCAGAACCGGCCATGCAGGGCGAGCAGGTAGGCCCAGGCCAGCGACGAGCGAGGAACGCGAGCCGCGATCACGCGCTTCAGCATGCCGTTGGCGCGGAACCAGGCGCACCGCGTCCGACACCGCCTCGCGCGCCGGGCGCGGCGCGAAAAGCCGAGTTCCGCGCGCGCCTTGTCGCTCGAGAAGAACATCTTCTTGCGCGCCATGCGCAGATGGTCGCGCGTGACCAGCGGCTCCATGCCGAGACCGCGCCAGCCCCTCGCACGCCATCGCCACCGGCCAGAGCAGCGCGCTCGGACAGGCGCACATGCGGCGGCGTGCGGCCCGACCACCTCGTCGACCAGCGCGAGCAGGGCGGCGAGCGTCAGGTTCTCGCCGCCGAGGATGTAGCGCTCGCCGACGACGCCGCGCTCCAGCGCCAGCATGTGGCCCTCCGCGACGTCGTCGACATGCACGACGTTCAGGCCGGTATCGAGGAAGGCGGGCATTCGCCCGGCCGCCGCATCGACGATCATGCGGCCGGTCGGGGTCGGCTTGATGTCGCGCGGGCCGACGGGCGCGGCCGGGTTGACGATCACCACCGGCAGGCCGTCGTTCGCTGACGAGATCGAGCACCGCCTGCTCGGCGCGGTATTTCGACCGCTTGTAGATGCCGACCAGCGCCGCCTCGGTCACCGGCGTCGTCTCCGTCGGCCGGGCTGCCGTCCTTGGTCAGCCCGAGCGCGGCCACGCTGCTCGTGTAGACGATCCGCTCGACCCCGGCCGCCTGCGCCGCCCGCAACAGCGCGACCGTGCCGCGCACGTTCGCGGAGAGCATCGCCTCGGGGTCCGGCACCCAGATGCGGTAGTCGGCGGCGACGTGGATCACGGTGCGGCAGCCGGCGACGGCGCGGGCGAGCGAGTCCGGCTCGCCGCAGGTCGCCCTCGGCCAGCTCGGCGGCGAGATCGGCGATGTTGCGGCGGTCGCTGCCCGGACGGACGAGCAGCCGCAGCCGGTGGCCCGCGCGCCAGCGCGCTCCGCGCCACCGCCGAGCCGACGAAGCCGGTGGCTCCCGTGACCAGGGTCAGTCCGTCATTCGGCACGCGGAAGAAGCTCCTGTCCGATCCTGCGCCGCTCTACCCTCCCCCAGACCTCTCCCGCAAGCCGGGGTGGACTTATGCCCTGCCCCGGCGTATCCGCTGCAACCCGCCGCCGGCCGGAGGCGCGGCGCAACGCCTTGGGGGCTCGGTGAAGAAGGTTCCCATTCTGCTGGCCGTCCTCGGTCTGCTGCTCGCAACCGTCATGGTCGGCTATTTCGGCCTGGACAACGTCGCGGGCACGGTTGCCTCGGTCGGCTGGGGCGGATTCGCGCTGCTGCTCGCCTGGCAGTGCGGGCTGTTCGTCGTGCTGGGCTGCGCCTGGGACGTCGATCGTGCCGCGCGGCACGGACGCCAGCCGCCCGTGGGGGTTCGTCTGGGCGCGGATGGTGCGGGATTCGGCCGGCAACTGCCTGCCGTTCTCGCAAATGGGCGGGTTCGTGCTCGGCGCGCGCGCGCTCACGACGCAGGGCGTCGGATGGCCGCTCGCGACCGCCTCCCTGGTCGTGGACGTGACGGCGGAGTTCCTGGCCCAGATCGTTTTCGCCGGCGTTCGGATTGGCGATCCTTCTCGACCGCGCGCCCGATTCGAGCCTCACCCTCCCGCTCGCGGTCGACGCTCGCGCTCGTCGGTGCCCGCCGCGCCGGGTTCATCTACACCCAGCGCGGGGCCGCGCCGATCCTCGTCCGCCTCGGCAAGCACATCGCGGGCGAGTGGTTCAGCGGCACCGGCGACCGGCTCGACCTGTTCCAGACCGAGTTGCACGGGATCTATCGACCGGGCGGGTCACGTCGCGCTCGGCGCGAGCCTGCATCTGCTCGGCTGGTTCTGCACGGGGATCGCCGGCTGGCTCGCCTACCGGCTGCTCGGCTCGGACATCGATCTCGCGAGCGTGCTCGCGCTCGAGGCGCTGCTCAACGTCGCGCTCGCGGTCGCCTTCCTCGTTCCCGCCGCCGCCGGCGTGCAGGAAGCGGCGTACGCGGGCATCGGCGTGCTGTTCGGGCTGCCGCCGGAGATGTCGCTCGGGGTGTCGCTGCTCCGGCGCGCGAAGGATCTGGCGATCGGCATCCCGATCCTGCTCGCCTGGCAGATCACCGAGATGCGGCGCCTGCGCCTCGCCCGGCACTCCTGATCAGAAGTTCCGGCGGCAAGGTCAGCGTGAAGCGAGCGCCTGCTTTGCCGTCGACGGTCAGGCGCGCCCGCAACTGGTCGGCAAGCCGGCTGGCCACGCGCAGCCCCAAGCCCGGCTGCCGCTTGCTCGGATCGAAGCCGGGCGGCAGGCCGCTGCCGTCGTCGGAGACGCGGAGCTGGTAGCAGCCGTCGCGGACTCGCGCGCCGGATCACCCGCACGGTCCCCCTCCGGTCCGAGGAGGAAGGCGTGACGCAAGGCGTTGGTGACCAGTTCCGCGACCGCCAGCCCGAGCAAGGCAGCCGTGGACGGCGTGACCGCAAGCTCGTCCACCTCGACATGGATCGACGCGCCGCTCGCCATCGACGCCCATCGCGTGCCAAGCGCCGTGCAAAGCCTTCGAGATGCTGTTTCAGGTCGAGGTCCGGGACGATGCCGTAGCCGCCGGCCGCGCCGTACAGGGTCGCATGCACCTGAGCCACCGCCTCGACGCGGGCAGCCGCGCTTTGCAGCGCATCCCGCACCGCCTCGGCGTCGGCCCGGTCGGCTTGGTGGCGAAGCAACGCGATGACGGTCTGCAGGCTGTTCTTGATGCGGTGGTCGGCTTCCCGCACCAGCACTTCGTCGGTGGCGGCCGGAACGGCTCTCGGACTCGAGCACCCGGTCGAGCGCGCCCGCGGCCCGCTCCAGACGTTCGGCGATCGCGCATAGGCGCTCTTCCGTACGCGGCATTCGGGCAACGGATCGTTTGCTTCGCCGTCGTCGTCGCAAATCACCGACTCGCCGCACGCGACTTCAGGTCGAGCCGGCAAATCTCGAGGAGGCTCCGCGCTCCGGCGGGATCCAGCGGTTCGGCCCCGGAATGGGGATTGAGAGAACCCCACGCCCAACTCCGCATTGTGATTGCAGGCGTAGTTAGTCGGATTCACCCGGCGCGTCTGTCCGATACCGGACGATGCGCCGCGCTATTCCGGATTGATCCCTCGGCATCCATCAACCAGGCGAAGCGACGCTGAACGGCTTCGTAACATTCGCAAGCGACCGCCTCGAGCCGGGGGCGGTCGAGCACTCGCATGGCGCCGCGCTCGTGCTGCACGAGGCCGGCCCGCTGCAAGGCCCCGACCGCCAGGGTCACGCCGGGGCGGCGCACGCCGAGCATGGCGGACAGGAACTCCTGGGTCATCGTGAACGCTGTCGCCTTCGACGCGATCATGCGTCATCAGCAGCCATCGGGCGAGGCGCTGGTCGATATGGTGGCGCCCGTTGCAGGCGGCGGTCTGCGAGATCTGGGTCTGGAACGCGTCCACATAGCGCAGCAGGAGAGCCAGGAGATGCAGGCGTGTCGGCGAGCGCGGACCGAAAGGCAGCGGCGGGCAGTCGCAGGGCGGTGCCCCCGACCTGCACCATCGCGTTGAGCGGCGAGGTCGGCACGCCGTACAGCAGCGGCAGGCCGACCATGCCCTCGGGCCCGACCAGGCCGACCTCTCCCTGCGCGCCATCCTCCAGACGCCGCGATCATCGAGACCGTGCCGGTCTCGATGAAATGCACGCTCTCGACGGGGGCAGTCGGCCGGTCAAGCAGGCTCGACCTGAGCGATCAGTTCGACGCGCTCCAGCCTGCTCTGCAGCCGGGCCAGATCCGGAGCGGGCAGGCGCCGCAGCAGGCGGTTGCGAACGGATGAGGTTGTAGGATCGGGCATTGGCCCCCCGCTGATATCCGGCGGGAGCGCGCGCTGCTCTCAGTCAGCCGGATGCCAGAACGGGCGGCCAATCACTGCACGATGGTGACGGGCGGGCGGGTATGCAACGCGCGCGGGCGAGCGCAACGTAACTTCCGCCCGGCTTGCGCGAAGATGGAAGGCGGCGGTCAAGCCGGGTTAGTCTTGCCGCGTGCAGTTGCTGTCGCAATCGTGACCGACGATACGGATGCCCGGCTGGCGGCGCTGATGGCCGCCGCGCAGGAGGGCGATGCCGCCTCGTACAGGATTCTGCTGCGGGACTGCCTGCCGCTCGTCGCCATCGTCGCCCGCCGCCAGGGCGTGCCGCCGGACCGGGTGGACGACGTCGTGCAGGAGGTGCTGCTGACCATCCACCGGGCGCGCGCGACCTACGATCCGGGGCGGCCGTTCCTGCCGTGGCTGCGCGCCATCGCCCGCCGGCGTGCGATCGACGCGCTCCGGTCGCAGGGGCGCCGCGCCGGGCGCGAGGTACATGCCCCCGCGGCCTATGACGGGGCGATCGACGAGACGCCGGACCCGGCGGAGGCGCTGGACCGGCCCGGCGAAACGCGCCGGCTCGCGGAGGCGATCGCCGCCTTGCCGGAGGCGCAGCGGCTGTCGGTGGAGCGGCTCGCGCTCGGCGGCGAGACATTGGAGGAGGCGTCGGCGGCGACCGGGCGCAGCAAGGTCGCGCTGAAGGTCAGCCTGCACCGCGCCATCAAATCCCTTCGTGTCCGTCTCGGCGAAGGTCCGGCGGCGATGTCTGACGCGCCGTCCCAGGCGAAGCTGATCGCATCCTTGGCGAGCGATCTCCGGCCGGTCCGCCGCCTGCCGCCGCCGATGGTGCGCGCCGGCGCCTGGATCGCGGTCGTGGCGCTGGCGGCGCGCGGTGCTGTCGCAGGTCGCCGATCTGCGGGCGGTGCGGGAGCGGTTGCTGGCCGAGCCGGACATGTGGCTCGCCGTCGCCGGCTCGGCGCTGACCGCGATCCTGGCGGCGGCAGCCGGCGTTCGAGACGAGCGTGCCCGGACGCGGCGGGGCACGCTGGGCCTGGCTGCCGCTGCCCGCCTTGCTGCTTTGGCTCGGGCGCGAGCGGCTTTGGCTGTCTGCGCGCGTGGGCGCTGCCCGCCGCGCACGACCCGTCGATGCCCGAGGAGCGGCATTGCCTCTATTTCATTGTCGGCGTGTCCGTCCCGCTTTCGCTGCTCATGCTCGCGATGCTGCGGCGGGCCTGCCCGCTGCGGCCCGGCCTGACGACGGCGCTCGCGGGGCTGAGCGCGGCCGGAGCTTCGGCGACGCTGCTCGCGTTCTTCCACCCGTTCAACCCGACGGGGACGGATCTTGCCTTCCATGCCCTGGCGGTCTGTCTCGTCATCGGCCTCAACCGGCTGCTCGGCGGCGGCTTGCTGGGCCGGCGCTGACGCCCGGGATCACGGCTTGCGCGCGATGTAGATCCACTCGTTGCGCAGCAGCCCGTACTCGACCTCGCGATCCGGCGGCATACGGAATGTCTCGACCGCGAAGCCGGCGTCGGTCAGGCGGCCGGCGAAGTCGAGGCCGTAATAGCGCTTGTGGTCCTCGCCCCCGAAATGCACGAAGCGCATCTCCGGCGTGGCGATGGCCGGGTTCTCGTAGGTTTCCTCCCGCGTCGGATTGATCGGCACGCTGAACAGGCCGAAGCCGCCGGGCCGGAGCAGGCGGAACAGTTCCCGCATGGCCGCGCGGTCGTCGTCGATATGCTCCAGCACATGATGCGCCATGACGACGTCGTAGCTTTCGTCCGGCAGGCCGGTGCGGGTGATGTCGAGACGGTGGGTGACGCCCTTCTGGTGCAGATCGGCCGTTTCGTACAGCGGGTTGCCGCGCATCTGCCGGAGCACGGTCTTTTCGGGCGCGAAATGCAGGATGCGCTTGCCCGCGAGCTTGTCGCCGCCGCCCTCCGTGACCCAGAGATGGGTCAGCCGGTGCCGCTCCCGGCTGCCGCATTGCAGGCAGCGCACATCCCATCGCGACGGGCGGCCGACGCTCACGAAAACGCCTTGATAGCCGCAGATCGGACAGGTGCGCGGGATCTTCGTCCGGGAGAACTGTCCCCGGTCCCGCCACCACGCTTCCACGAGCCGGCGCGTCACGATCCAGTTCGGCCGGGATCTGTCTGGCGGGAACATGCGCGGTTCATACTGTTGCGGAAAGCAAGCAACAAGCAGGGTGGACGGCATGAAGCTGGACGGAAAAGTCGCGCTGGTTACCGGGGCCGGAGGCGGGTTCGGCGAGGGCATCGCCCGGCTGTTCGCCCGCGAGGGGGCGCGGGTCGCGCTGCTCGACATCCGCGAGGATGCCGCGAGACGGGTCGCGGACGAGATCGGGACGGGCGCGATCGCCGTCGGCGCGGATGTCTCGTCGGGCGCGGAGGTCGCGGCGGCGGTCGCGCGGGTGGTGGAGGCGTTCGGCCCGCCCGGCATCCTCGTCAACAACGCCGCGATCACGCATCGCAACGTGCCGCTGCTCGAGGTGGACGAGGCGACGTTCGACCGGCTGCTGCAGGTGAACGTGAAGTCGATCTATCTCACGACCCGCGCCGTCGTGCCGCTGATGCAGGCTCAAGGCGGCGGGGTGATCGTCAATATCGGCTCGACCGCCGGGCTGCGGCCCCGGCCCGGCCTCACCTGGTACAACGGCACCAAGGGCTTCGTGAACGTCGTCTCGAAGTCGCTCGCGCTCGACCTCGCGCCCATGAACATCCGGGTCAACTGCATCTGCCCGGTGATGGGGGAGACGGGGTTGCTCGAGCAGTTCATGGGCATGCCGGACACGCCGGAGAACCGGGCGCGCTTCATCGCGACCATTCCGTTGGGCCGCCTGAGCCGCCCGGACGACATCGCCCGCGCCGCGCTCTATCTCGCGTGCGACGACTCCGCGTTCATCACCGGCGTGCTGCTGCCGGTCGATGGCGGCCGGACGGTCTGACTCAGCAACCGAGCGCCGACGCCAGCGCGCCGAAATCCTCCGCGACGTAGTCCCAATCGGACGAGGGGCCGAGATCCGTGGTCTGGCCGGGTCCGTGCTCGGCGGGACGTGCGACAAAGGCCGCGCGGAAGCCCTGTCCACGCGCGGCGGCGAGATCGGCGTTATGGGCGGCCACCATGACGCAGCGTTCCGCCGGCGGCGTCGAGGAGCTCGGCCGCACGCAGGTAGGCTTTCGGCGACGGCTTGTAGGCGCCCGCGATTTCGGCGCCGAGCACGACGTCCCACGGCAGACCGGCGCGCCGCGCCATGTCCACGATGAGGCGGACATTGCCGTTCGAGAGCGGGGCCAGGATGTAGCGGCGGCGCAAACGGGCAAGCCCGTCCAGAACGTCCGGCCAGGGATCGAGCCGATGCCAGGCGAGGGTCAGTTCCGCCCGCGCGCCGTCCGGCACGTCGCCCGCGCCCACGCTCGCGAGCACGGCGTCGAGGTTCTCCCGGTGCAGCCGGTCGAGCGTCACGAACGGCCGCCGCCCGGTGCGGACCTCCTCCATCGCGGGCTGATAGCGGGCGCGCCAGGCATCCGCGAATCCGGTCCAGTCGAGCGAAAGGCCGAACGGCGACAGCAACCGTTCGGCCTCGCGGGCGACCCCGGACCGCCAATCGACGACGGTGCCGAACACGTCGAAGCACAGCGCGAGGGCGGGTTGGCTCATAGGAAACGGTCATCGCGAGCCGGCCGCAGGGCGGCGTGGCGATCCACAAGCCGCCCGCATGGACGTGCGATATGGATTGCCGCGCCGGCTACGCCGGCTCGCAATGACGGCACTGCGTCGGCTAGTCGCGCTCGACGCACATGGCGATGCCCATGCCGCCGCCGATGCAGAGCGTGGCGAGGCCCTTCTTCGCGTCCCGCCGCTGCATTTCGTGCAGCAGGGTCACGAGCACGCGGGCGCCCGGACGCGCCGATCGGGTGGCCGAGCGCGATCGCGCCGCCGTTGACGTTGACCTTGCTCGTATCCCAGCCGAGATCCTTGTTCACGGCGCAGGCCTGCGCCGCGAACGCCTCGTTGGCCTCGATCAGGTCGAGATCGCTCGCCTTCCAGCCGGCGCGCTCCAGCGCCATGCGGCTGGCCGGGATCGGCCCCGTGCCCATGATCTTCGGATCGACGCCGGCCGTCGCCCAGGAGACGATGCGCGCCAGCGGCTTCAGGCCGCGCCCGCTCGCGCGGCTGGCGCGACATGAGCACCACGCCCGCCGCGCCGTCGTTGATGCCGGAGGCGTTGCCCGCCGTCACCGTGCCGTTCTTGTCGAACGCCGGACGGAGCTTCTTCAGCGTTTCGGCCGTGGTGCCGTGCTTCGGATACTCGTCCTCGCGACACGACGACGTCGCCCTTGCGGCCCTTGACCGTCACGGGAACGATCTCGTCCTTGAAGCGGCCCGCCTTCTGCGCCTCCTCGGCCTTGCGCTGCGAGTTGAAGGCGAGTTCGTCCTGCTGCTCGCGGCCGATCTGCTATGCTCGGCGACGTTCTCGGCGGTCTGCCCCATATGATAGCCCTGGAAGGCATCCCACAGCCCGTCCCGGAGCATGGTGTCGAGCATCTTCAGCTCGCCCATCTTCACGCCGTTGCGCAGATGCGCGGCAGTGCGGCGCCTGGCTCATGCTCTCCTGGCCCCCGGCGAGCACGATGTCGCTGTCGCCGTTGCGGATCGCCTGGAAGCCGAGCGCGACCGTGCGCAGGCCGGAGCCGCAGAGCTGGTTGACGCCGTAGGCCGTCTTCTCGACCGGGATGCCGGCGGCGATCGCCGCCTGCCGGGCCGGGTTCTGGCCGGCGAGGGCCGTCAGCACCTGACCGAGAATGACCTCCGAAACCTCGTTCGCGTCGACCTGCGACCGCTTCAGAATTTCGTCGATTACGATCTTTCCCAGGTCGTGCGCCGGCAATCCGCTGAGTGCGCCGTTGAAGGAACCGACGGGCGTCCGCGCCGCGCTGGTGATAACGACATCTTCCATGTGTTTCTCTTCCCCTTTGCGGCCCGGCCGCTCTTCAAGAAGGCGCGAATATCGCGCCCAAGCCCCGGTCGAGTCAAATCGGCGCGTCGCCGACGATGACCACGTGCAGGTACCCGGGGCCATGCGCTCCGCGAACGTAGCTGCCTTCGATGTCGGTCGTGCCGCTGGCCCCGGTGATGATGTTGACGTTCCGGGGCGGCGGGCCCGCCTTTTCGGCCAGGGCGGCATAATCCTCGAGATACGCCACGATCTGCCCTTCGCGCATCGCTATGATGGAGTGGCGCGGCAGGAAGTTGAAGAGCACCGGCATATCCGGTCCCGAGTGGAACACCAGCGATCCGGTTTCCGCGATGCCCCAGCGGGCGATGCCGATGCCCGCGGCCTCGTCGGGCGCCATCCGCCTGTGCAGTTCGATGCCGGTCCAGTCGAGTTCCTGCAGCTCCGGCGCGGGCTGCAAAGCCGCCGCTTGCGGCAGCTCGTTCGCGCGAAGATAGCGGCCGACCGCGCTCGGGAAATCCGTCAAGCGGGGGACGCGCTCGACGGTCGCCCCGATTTTGGGCGCCGAGATGCGTTCGGCGAAGATCGCTGTCAGGCTTCGGTTCGGCAAATGGGGGCGGATCAGCTCGGGCGCGTCCAGCAGGGCGGCCGCCTCGGCCCGCACGGCTTCGGCCGCTTGCGGCGGCCCGAGCGCCTGGCGGATCGCGGCCAGGATTTCGCCTCGCGCCTCCGTCATGCCCCGCCTCGTCGCGATTTATACTGCTCCATGAAGGTCCGGGCGGCCGGCGCGGGCATGTCGCGGTACGCCGTCCATCCACCCGCGAGCGGCATGGACCGGATCCAGCCGCCACGGCTGAACAGGCGCATCGTCCGGATGGCGGAGCGGGTTGCGAGCCGATAGAGCGCGGGCCGGGTCGCGAGGAAGCTCCACAAGCCGATGCCCGAGCGGACCGAGGCCGGCTCCAGCCCCTCCCGCCAGCTTCTGTCCCGCCAGCCACGCAGCAACGTGGGCAGCGGGATCATCACCGGGCAGACTTCCTGGCACCGTCCGTTCATCGTGCAGGCGTGAACGAGGTCGCGCGACTTGTCCAACCCCTCGAACACCGGCGTCAGTACCGCGCCCATCGGGCCGGGATAGGTCGAGCCGTACGCATGTCCGCCGATCTGGCGGTACACGACGCAGTGGTTCATGCACGCGCCGCAGCGGATACAGCGCAGCATCTCGCGCAGGCCGTTGGTGAGCATCCGGGTGCGGCCGTTATCGACCAGCACGATGTGCATCTCTTCCGGACCGTCCGCATCGCCCGGCCGCTTCGGCCCGCAATGAAACGTCGTGTACTGCGTCAGATCGCCGCCCGTGGCCGAGCGCACCAGCACGCGCAGCAGCGCCAGCGCGTGATCCGTGGAGGGCACGAGCTTCTCGATCCCCGCGGTCACGATGAAGACGCGCGGCGGCGAGGTCGTCAGTTCCGCGTTGCCCTCGTTGGTCACGGTGCAGACCGCGCCCGTGTCGGCGACGAGGAAGTTCGCGCCGGCGATGCCGACATCGGCGGACAGGAACTTGTCGCGCAACTCGCGGCGCGCGCTCTCGACCATCGCGCCCGGCTCGTCCGCCTTCGGCGGCTGGCGGTGCCGGGCCTTGAACAGCACCGCGATCTGCTCGCGCGTCCGATGCATCGCCGGCCAGATGATGTGCGACGGCCGCTCGCCCGCGAGCTGGATGATGTGCTCGGCGAGATCGGTCTCGACCCGCTCCATCCCCGCCTCGGCCAGCGCATGCGGCAGGCCGATCTCTTCACCGAGCATCGACTTGCTGCGCGTGACGATTTTCGCCCCGGCGTCGCGGCAGATGCGGACGACGATCTCGCACGCCTCATCGGCGGTCGAGGCCCAGTGAATCTTGGCGCCCGCCGCCGCCGCGTTGCGCTCGAACGCGAGCAGATAGTGCTCCAAATTGGCGATCACGTGGTCCTTGATGCGGCGGCTACGCTCGCGCGTCGCGTCGAATTCCGGGAACTCCGCGACGGCGGCGGCGCGCTTGGTTTCGGCCGTTCCCGTCGTGCGGTCGATCGCGACCTTCAGGACGGCGTCGGCGAGCGCCGCGCGGGCATTCTCCTTGAAGGTCTCGGACGTACCCGCCTGCTGCCCCGCCTGCTGCCCCCTGCTGCACGTCAGCGCGCCTCCCCGATGGCGGGACCGGACGCCATGCCCGCCAGCACCTCGACCGTGTGAAAGCACCGGGTGCGCGCGCCGCGGCGATGCAGCTTGCCGGCCATGTTCATGAGGCAGCCGAGGTCGCCTGCGAGCAGCAAATCGGCTTCGGTCCGCTCGATGGCGGCCGCCTTCTCATCCACGATCGCGTTGGAAATCGCCGGGTATTTGACGCAGAACGTGCCGCCGAAGCCGCAGCAGACGTTGTCGCCGTCGAGCTTGCGCAGTTCCAGCCCGTCGATCGCCGCCAGCATCGCACGCGGCTGCGCGTGAATGCCGAGTTCGCGCAATCCCGCGCAGCTATCGTGATACGTGGCGGTCGCACGCAGAGCCCGTCCAGCCGGGCGAAAGCCGCGAAATCGTATAAAGATAGTCCATGATCTCGTACGTGCGGCCGGCAACGGCCTCGGCGCGCTTGGCATAGCCTGAGTCGCCCGCCAGCATCTCGGGATAGTGATGCCGGATCATGCCGGCGCAGGAGCCGGACGGCACGACGACGTGCTCGAACGGCTCGAACGCGTCCACGAACTGGCGTGCGAGCGCGGTCGCCGCGTCGGTCGCGCCGCTGTTGTGGCCGGGCTGACCGCAGCAAGTCTGCCGTTCGGGCACCTCCACGCGGCATCCCGCTTCTTCCAGCAGCCGGAGTGCAGCGAAGCCGACTTCCGGTCGGATGGCGTCCACCAGGCATGTCACGAACAGGCCGACGCCCGGGGCTGGCGTTCTTGTTTGTTGATCAGCCATCCCATCTCTCCAGGGCGCGGGATGATACCGGGATCGATCGCCGGGCGGCAATCCTACCCTCAACTTCTTATCATCTGAACCAAGCCCCGCGGCCCGCGCTCTGACCTCACGACGACGACAACCACCAGGAGGGTGCCATGGGAATGTTCAGCAAGCCGATCAAGACGCTTGACGACCTGTTCGTGCATACGCTGCAGGACATGTACTACGCCGAAAACCAGATCACGAAGGCGTTGCCGAAGATGATCGACAAGGCGAGCGACCCTCAGCTCAAGCAGGGCTTCCAGACGCATCTGGAGGAGACTCGCAACCAGATCAAGCGGCTGGAGCAGGTCTTCAAGATGCACGATCAGGAGGTCAAGGGCGTGACCTGCGCCGCCATGGATGGCATTATCGAAGAAGCCGAGGAAGTCGCGGGCGACGTCGCCGATCCGGAAGTCCTGGATGCAGCGATGCTCTCGTCCGCCCAGGCTGTCGAGCACTACGAGATCGCCCGCTACGGAACGCTGATCGCGCTCGCCAAGCAGCTCGGCCGGTCCGATTGCGCCCAGGTGTTCTCGGAGACGCTCGAGGAGGAGAAGGCGACCGACAGGAAGCTGACCGAAATCGCGGAGAGCCGGGTCAACCGCAAGGCCGCCTGACGGAAAGTCCGGCTAAGCACCGCGTCCGGCCGGGGTCGCTCCCGGCCGGGCCGGCTCGGGCATATCGCCTCAGGGTACGCGGACGAAAATGTCTCGGCCCTCCGTCTTGACCTCGAACACCTCGATATCGGCTTCGACCGGAGGGCAGAGGGCCTTGCCGTCCCGGACGTCGAACTTGCCGCCATGCAGCGGGCATTCGAGCTCGTCGTCCTCCAGCCAGCCATCCGACAGCCTGGCGTATTCATGCGTGCAGACATTGTCGGTCGCGTGCAGCGCTCCGTCCCGCGTGCGGCAGAGCGCCACGTCCCGGTCGCCGACCCGGACGCCGATCACCTCGCTCTTGCCCACGTCCGACACCGACGCCACCCGCACCCACTCGCCCGGCATCCTGGCCCCCTCCGATCCCCGGGCCTGCACATAGCACGGCTGCGGCCGCGCGGCACTTGGCAGGATTGGCACGCCGGGAAAGTGCTGCCAGAAGGGCCGATGCCTGCTCGTTGGTGGCTGCCGCTGCTGCTCGGCGTTCTGTCCGCCGTCGGTCCGCTCTCGACGGACATGTACCTGCCCGGCTTCCCGGCGATAGAGGCGGCGTTCGCCCGGCCGGCGGGCACCGCGCAGATCACGCTCGCGGCCTGGTTCGCGGGGCTCGCGGCAGGCCAGATGATGCAGGGGCCGCTATCCGACCGGTTCGGCCGGCGCGGGCCGCTGTTCGCGGGCGCGCTGCTGTTCACGGCCGCTTCGGCCGCGTGCGCGCTCGCGCCCAATCTCGCCTCGCTCACGGTCGCGCGGGCGGTCGCCGCCTTCGGCGGGTCCGCCTGCATGGTCATTCCCCGCGCCATTGTCCGGGATCTGGCGGACGGACATGAAGCCGCCCGGCTCATGTCGCAGCTGATGCTGGTTATGGGCGCGGCTCCGATCCTTGCCCCTACATTCGGCGGCGCAATCCTCGCCGTCTCGAGCTGGCGGGCGATCTTCTGGATCACCACCGCTTTCGGCGCGCTCTGCGTGCTGCTGGTCGGGCTGCTGGTGCCCGATACGCTGCCCGCGAAGTACAGGCAGCGCCTCCGGCCGGCGGAGCTGATCGTCCGCTTCGGCACGATCGCGGTCGAACGCAGCTTCATCACGCATGCGCTGCAAGGCGGGTTCGCCCTGTTCGGCCTGTTTGCCTATATCAGCGGCTCGCCGCCGATCTACATCCAGATGTTCGGCCTGACGCCCGAGCGGTACGGCATCATCTTCGGGCTGTGCGCGGCCGGCTATATCGGCGCGTCGCAGGTCAATGCGCGCATCCTGCCCCGGTTCGGCTTCTCCCGCGTGCTCCGGACCGGGTCTTGGGTGGGGGTCGCCGCCGCGGCCGTGCTCACGGTCGTGGCCTTCGCCGGCGTCCGGCAGCTTTGGGCTGTCGCCCTGCCGATCTTCGTGTTCATGAGCAGCCTCGGCTTCGTCACTCCGAATGCCACCATCGGCGCCCTGGCCCGCCACCCCGCGCAGGCCGGGACCGCGACCGCGCTGATGGGCACCTTGCAGTTCCTGCTCGGAGCGGCGAGCGGTCTGCTGGTCGGTCTGCTCGATGACGGCACCGCGCGCCCCATGGCATTGCTGATGCTGGCCGGGGCGGTCGCCGCGCTGCTCGCCGACCGGTGCCGGCCGCGCGCATAGGGGAGACAGGGGATGCTGATCGCATTGCTCATACTGCTCGGCTCGCAATTGCTGGGCGAAGCGGCCACGCGCCTGCTCGGGCTCACGATCCCCGGTCCGGTGCTGGGCCTCGTCCTGCTCGCGGCGGCGGCGGCATCGTCCGTCAGGGTGCGAGATGCGGTCGAGCCGACCGCTACCGGGCTGCTGCGGCATCTGTCGCTGCTGTTCGTGCCGGCGGGCGTCGGCATCGTGCAGCATCTGCCGCGCCTTCTCTCGGAGGGCGTCGCGATCGGCTCGGCGGTATCGTCTCGACCGCAGCGACGCTGGCGGTTACGGCGCTGACCTTCCAGGCGGTCGCGCGGCAACTGGGCTGCGGGAGGAGCGCTGATGCACTCGTTCGAGCTCTGGGTCTATCTCTCGACCACGCCGCTGCTGTGGCTCACGGCGACGCTCGCGGCGTACGTGCTTGCCGACCAGATCTCAGTGCGGCTGCACCGCAATCCGGCGGCAAACCCGGTTTTGATCTCGGTCGCGATCCTGGTTACCATCCTCGAGCTCACCGGCACGCCGTACCAGACGTATTTCGCCGGCGCGCAGTTCGTGCATTTCATGCTCGGCCCGGCGACCGTGGCGCTCGCGATTCCGCTGGTCGCGCAGGCCGCGCTTGTGCGGCGCATGCTGCTGCCGAAGGTGGCGGCGCTGGTGTGCGGATCGCTGACCGCGACGCTGAGCGCGGTCGCGGTCGCCTGGATGCTGGGCGCGTCGCGGCAGACGATCCTCTCGATCGCGCCGAAATCCGTGACGGTGCCGATCGCGATGGCGATTTCCGAAGGCATCGGCGGCCTGCCGACGCTCACCGCCGTGCTCGTCATGCTGACCGGCGTGCTCGGCGCTGTCCTCGTGACCCCGGTGATAAACCTGCTGCGCGTCACCGATTATGGCGCGCGCGGCTTCGCGGCCGGCCTCGCCGCGCACGGTCTCGGCACCGCCCGGGCGTTCCAGGTGAACGAGCTCGCGGGCACCTTCGCGGGCCTCGGCCTCGCGCTCAACGGCCTGATCACGGCGATCCTGGTGCCGCTGCTCGTCGGCCTGTGGCGCTGACGCCGCCGCCGGTCCTGTTCCGCGACAATCGCTTCGTCGTGCTCGACAAACCCGCCGGTCTGCCGGTGCATGCCGGGCCGCGCGGCGGAACGAGCGTCGAGACGTTTTTCCCCGCGCTCAGCCGTCGTCCCACCGGTCCGTGGCTCGTCCACCGGCTCGACGCGGACACCTCCGGCTGCCTGCTGATCGCGCTCCGCCACGCGGCCCTGATCGCGGCGCAGGCGGAGTTCGCGTCCGGGCGCGCCGAGAAGATCTACTGGGCGGTGGTGCGCGGCGTCGCCGGACCGTGCGAGCGGTGTCATGGACGCGCCGGTCTTGCGCCGCACGGGTCCGGGTGGCTGGCGCATGGCGCTCGACCCGGCGGGCCAGAGGGCGGTGACGGAGTGGGCGGTGCTTGGCCGCGCGCCGGGAATGGCATGGCTGCGGCTGCGGCCTCGGACCGGGCGCACGCACCAGATCCGGCTGCACTGCGCCGAGGTGCTGGGCTGTCCGGTCCTCGGCGACGCGCTCTACGGCGGCGGCGGACGGCTCGCTGCATCTGCTCGCGCGTTCGCTTACGCTCGCGCTGACCCCGCCGGTCTCGGCCTTGGCCACGCCGCCCGCCGCACATGCGTGCGGCGCTCGCGTCATGCGGCTGGCGGACGGACTAGGCTGCCGACGCTGTAGAGCGTGTCGATCACCCGGTCGAGGCTCGGTCGCCAGGCCGGCATCGTCACCCCGAAGGCGCTGGGCGGCGAGGCCGCAATCCAGCCGGGAGTCGGCGGGGCGCTTGGCCGGGGTCGGCCAGTCGGCGGTGCGCGATCGCCTCGATCGCGGGCAGCGGCGACGCCGTAGCGGGCGGCGCTCTCGAAGATGGCGGTCGCGAAGCCGTGCCAGGTGGTCGCAGCCGGTGCCGGCGAGCGTGGAACACGCCGGCGTAGCCGGTCGCCAGCTGCGCGGAAGCGGCGGCGATGTCGAGGATCGCGGCCGCGAGGTCGTCGGCGCTGGTCGGGCAGCCACGCTGGTCCGCGACGACCCGCAGCCGGTCGGTCTCGCTGCGCCGCGCCCAGCATGGTGCGCACGAAGTTCTTGCCCGTCGCGGCATAGACCCAGGAGGTGCGGAGCACGACGGCCGCGGGCAGGCGGCCAGCACCGCCTCCTCGCCGGCCAGCTTGCTCGCGCCATAGACGCCCTGCGGGTCGGTCGGGTCGGTCTCGACGGTAGGGCGCGCCCTTGTTGCCGTCGAACACGTAGTCGGTCGAGACGTGGATCAGCGGGATGCCGCGCTCGGCGCATAGCGCGCGCCAGCCGCGCCGGGCCCGTCGCGGTTGGCGCGATACGCCGCCTCGGCGTCGGTCTCGGCGGCATCGACCGCCGGTATAGGCGGCGGCGTTGACCACCAGCGCCGGGCGCGGCCGCGGCGAAGCGTGCGCCCGATCGTCTCCGGCCGGTCGAAGTCGAACTCCGGGCCGGCCGACGCGGCGCACCGGCATGCCGCCGCCCGGCGCCGCGCGCCAGCGCCGTCGCGAGCTGGCCGGAGCCGCCGGTGACCAGGATCGGCGCTCACGCCGCGGAACCAGACCGGCGCACTCGGCCAGCGCGCGGCAGCACCCGGTCCTTGTCCGACAGGATCGCCTCTTCCGCGCCGACCGGCCAGGCGATCGCCGAGCGCCGGGTCGTTCCAGATCACGCCGCGCTCGGCGGCGCGGTCGTAGGGGGCGGTGACCTTGTAGATCACCTCGGTATCCGGCTCGAGCGTGCAGTAGCCGTGCAGGAAGCCGCGGCGGCACCCAGAGCTGCTGCCAGTTCTCGGCGCTCAGCACGGCGCCGACATGCCGGCCGAAGGTGGGCGAGCCGTGCCGGACGTCGACCGCGACGTCCCAGATCGCGCCCCGCACCACGCGCACGAGCTTGCCCTGCGCGTTGCGGGGCGATCTGGCAGTGCAGCCCGCGCACCACGCCGCGATCGGCGGAGAGGCTGTGGTTGTCCTGCACGAACGGGCCGGGCGATGCCGGCCTCGGCGATACGCGCCGCGTTCCAGGTCTCGGAGAAGAAGCCGCGCGCGTCGCCGAAGCGCGGCGGCGTGACCAGGATCACGTCCGGGATGGCGAGGCGTTCGACCTTCATGCGATGCTGCGCCCTCGGCGAGTTCGCAGCAGCACCCGGCCGAGCTCGGTCTTGCCGAGGCGCGCGCGCGTGCTGGCGCAGCAGGTCGGCGTCGATGAAGCCCATGCGGAACGCGACCTCCTCCGGGCAGCCGACCAGCATGCCCTGCCGCGACTGGATGGTCTGCACGAAGGTCGCCGCCTGCAGCAGGCTGTCCGGCGTGCCGGCGTCGAGCCAGGCGCAGCCGCGCGCCAGCCGCTCGACGTGCAGGCTGCCCTCCTCCAGATAGACCCGGTTGAGGTCGGTGATCTCCAGCTCGCCGCGCGCCGAGGGCCGGATGCGCGGCGGCGATGTCGCGTCACGCGGCGCGTCGTAGAAATAGAGCCCGGTGACCGCCCAGTTCGAGACGCGGCGCGGCCGGCTTCTCGACGATCTCGAGCGCCCGGCCGTGGCGTCGAACGCGACGACGCCGTAGCGCTCCGGGTCGCGCACCTGGTAGGCGAACACGGTCGCGCCCTCGCGGCCGCGCGGCGGCGCCGCGCAGCATGGCGCGAGAGGTGGTCGCCGAAGATCAGGTTGTCGCCGAGCGCGAGCGCGCAGGGCTCGCCCGCGATCCAGTCGCGGCCGATCAGGAAGGCCTGGGCGATGCCCGTCCGGCTTCGGCTGCTCGGCGTAGGCGAAGCGCACGCCGAAGCGGCTGCCGTCGCCGAGCAGGCGGCGGAACTGCGGCAGGTCGTCGGGCGTGGAGATCACCAGGATGTCGCGCGATGCCGGCCAGCATCAGCGTCGACAGCGGGTAATAGATCATCGGCTTGTCGTAGACCGGCAGCAGCTGCTTGCGACGCCGCCAGGGTCATCGGGTGCAGCCGGGTGCCGGAGCCGCCGGCGAGCAGAATGCCCTTCATGCGCTAGTCCTTATCGCTCGGGCGCGGCCGAGCCGAGCCGCTGCGCCGGCGTAGCGCCGCGGCGCGGATCGGCCTCCCACCAGGCGCGGTTCTCCAGATACCAGTCGATGGTCCGCGCAGGCCGCGCTCGAAATCGTGCGGCGCCTGCCAGCCGAGCGCCGCCTCGGCGCGCGACGGGTCGATCTCGTAGCGGAAATCATGGCCGGGCCGGTCGGTGACGAAGCGGATCAGCCGCTCGCGCGGCCCGGCCGGATCGGGCTGCGGCGCGTCGAGCACGGCGCAGATCGCCTCGCACCACCTCCAGGTTGCTGCGCGGCTGGCGCGCGCCGATGGCGTAGGTGGCGCCGGGCTCGCCGCGCTCCAGCACCCGCACCAGCGCCTCCGCGTGATCGTCCACGAACAGCCAGTCGCGCAGGTTCGAGCCGTCGCCGTAGACCGGCAGCGCGCTTGCCTTCCAGCGCGTTCAGGGTGACCAGCGGGATCAGCTTCTCCGGGAATTGCCACGGCCCGTAGTTGTTGGTCGTGTTGCTGACGATGGTCGGCAGGCCGTAGGTGTGGCGCCAGGCGCGCACCAGATGGTCGGAGGCCGCCTTGCTGGCCGAATAGGGGCTGCGCGGGTCGTAGGGCGTGGTCTCGGTGAACGGCGGATCGTCCGGCGCCGAGCGCGCCGAACACCTCGTCGGTGGAGACGTGGTGGAAGCGGAACGCGGCCCGTCTGCGCCGCGTCCAGCCCGAGCCAGTAGGCGCGCGCCGCCTCCAGCAGCGTGAAGGTGCCGACGATGTTGGTGTGGATGAAGTCGGCCGGGCCGTCGATCGAGCGGTCGACATGGCTCTCGGCCGCGAGATGCATCACCGCGTCCGGCTGGTGGGTCGGCGAAGACCTCGCCGCATGCGCGCGGCGTCGGCGACGTCGGCGCGGACCAGGATGTGCCGCGGGTCGCGCGCGGGCCTCCTCCAGCGCCTCCTCGGAGGCGGCGTAGGTCATCTTGTCGACGTTGACGACGCTGTGGCCGGTGTCGCGGATCAGGTGGCGGACGACGGCGGAGCCGATGAAGCCGCAGCCGCCGGTCAGTAGGATCTTCATCGAACGCAGTGCCGCTCCCGAAGGGTCGCGGCGGTCTTTAGGCGCTCAGGCGACGGGGTGTCCAGGCGGGACAGCCGGGGCGACGCTTACCCGAGCGCCCACCCGTGCGATCCGCAACGCTTGACACTGGGCCTGGGCGCAGCACCATGCGATCTGCATTGTGGTTCACAATGATGGAAGATGCCCGAGGAGTTCAAGCTCAGGATTTGGGATTCAAGCGAAACGGCCAAGCGGACCTTCGGCCGTTTGTGCCAAGCGGTGAACGAGAACGGGGGGAGTGTGCGGCTGCTTGGCACCGCGGAGGAACCCTTGCTGGTGCTGGCTGACATAGACGATCATCCCGAAGAACCGGGTGATGTCACGCTTGGCATCGACGAGGCGAAGTCGGACTGGCCGGCCGTGACCACGGCGGCAGCCGTCTTCGGCACGCGCTTTCGGATCAGAGGCAAGGCCCGAATGCGTGCGGTCCTCTTCAAGAGCCCCGACGCGCAGCATCCGGCTGAGCGCTATCGGCGCTCCGACTCTCCCGATGCGAACCGCCTTGCGCAGCAAATGGAAATGCTGGCGAAGGAGGTGCGTAAACTCGGCCAAAAACTGGCCCGCGTCATCGCCGACCGGGCATGATAGCGACTTGGATGATGTGGCAGGCCAAGAGCCTCACGCCACAACGGCCTTCTCAGCGCCCGCTTTGCCGATCCTGGTTGCAGCGCAGATCTGCAAGCGGCACATGCAGCGCCTACAGCAGTTGCCTGACGAGCTCGCAGCCACAAGAAGTCGGTTCTTTTATCCTGTGAAATGACTTGCTGGAGAAATTTCCATGCTGACACTGGTTTGTAGCAAGAGGACCAAAAAGATCCTGCAATCTACCCTGGAGAAGAACCTGAAGTCTGCCCTCAAACGCCAGGGCACAAAAAATATCGGCTATCCCGGCGGCAATGTCGATGAGATCATTTACTCGAGGGGAAAGGGGAAGCTTTGGTGCGCGTTCATTCCCCCTTCCCAGAACTCCGCTGTGCCACGCTACTGGAACGGCTTCGGCATCTACAACCCGGATAGACCGGCACAGACGAGCGTGGTCGAGATCAATATCCCCACCCCTAGCAATAGCGCCCAGGTCGCGGGGTTCTTCGCCGAGGACAAGTGAGACCGAAGGCGTGTTCCTGATGCACAGTGGTCGCATCGGCGGAGGGCGGACGGGGATCGGAAAGGAGCCCCTGTTCGCCTGGACCCGGCTGCGGCGGCTGCTCGCCCGGTTCGCGTCCTTGGTCGCCGCCGTGGAGGCCGGGCGGGTTTCCGTTCGCCGCCGGGAACGGCCGCCTCGTCGCGGCCGCGCACCTGGCGCCGCGGCGATCGGTTGCCGGGCGGATCGGGCTGGCTGCTCAAGCTCGCGCCAGCGCTGGATACACGGATCGGCCGCTCGCAGCTGGAAAGCCTGCTCGGCGACCCCGAACTCGCCGCACTGCTCGCGCAGGCGCCGCAGGCGGGACGCATCCTGCGCCCGCTGTGCCACGCGCTGCGGATCGAGCCGCCGCCCGCGCTGCGGCTGCCGCGCCGCGACCGTGCCCGGCGCCGCCGGGATCGTTCCAGCGGCACGGAAGCCGGGGCGGCGGGCGGCGAAGCGCGACCGGCACGGCGGCCCCTTCTGCCGCTGTGGCTGACCCGGCCCGCCGCGCCGCCGCTGCCGACGCCGGAGGGAATGCCCGCCGACGCGCCGCCTCATCCGGCGAGGGCCGGACCGCCCGGAACCTGACTGGCGGCCGGACCCCTGCGCGACTAATGCGCCATCCACCCGCCGTCGATCGAGAGCGGGGCGCCGGTGATCGTGCGGGCGTCGTCGGAGCAGAGGAAGGCGGCCAAAGCGCCGATCTGCTCGGGGGTCGAGAATTCGTGCATCGGCTGCTTCTCGGCCAGCAGTTCTTTCTTCTCCACTTCGAAGCTCGTGCCGTTCTTCTGCGCCCGGTCGTCGCAGCTGCCGCTCGACCAGCGGCGTCAACACCCAGCCAGGGCAAATCGCGTTCGCGGTCACGCCCGCGTTGGCGAGCTCCAGCGCCGCGACCTTCGTCACCCCGACCACGCCGTGCTTGGCGGCGACATAGGCGGACTTCTGCGCGCTCGCGGTCAGGCCGTGCGCGGAGGCGATGTTGATGATGCGGCCCCAGCCCTTTTCCCGCATCCCCGGAATTGCCGCCCGCATGGCGTGGAACACGGCGGAGAGATTGATCGCGATCACCGCGTCCCAGCGCTCGGGAGGAAAGTCCTCGATATTGGCGGTGTACTGGATGCCGGCGTTGTTGACGAGGATGTCGAGCGCGCCGTGCTCCCGCTGCGTGTTCCGGACGAGCGCCTCGACTTCGGACGGGCGCGACAAATCCGCGCCGTCATAGGTGACGCGCACGCCGAACTCGTCCGCGAGCTTGCGGCGCAGCGTCTCGATCTCGCTCGCATCGCCGAACCCGTTCAGCGCGATCGCGACGCCATGCCCGGCAAGCACGCGGGCGATGCCGAGGCCGATGCCGCTGGTCGAGCCCGTCACGAGAGCCACTTTGCCGTGCAGTGTCATTCAGCGTCTCCAGGCGGGATTGGTGAGGCCGGTCAGCCGGTCTGGCCGAAATCGGCGAGGTGGGCGCGCGCCTCCTCGGCGCTCTCGTAGATATGCGGCGCGACCGCCCGCCGCGCCAGGGCGTCGCCGAGCTTCATCCGCAGGAAGCCGCTGGTCGAGTAGCGCGTCGCGCCGGAATAGTTGCGCTCCATCAACCGGCTGATCATGTCCACATACGGATCGAGCAGCTCCGGCAGGATCGAGAAATTCTCGTAGTTCACGACCGCATAGACGCGGCCGCCGGCGGGCGCCGTCTTCTCCTGGATCAGCCGCTCGATCTCATCGATCTGCGCCTGCGAGCGCAGCGAGAAGCCCGCGAGGTTGACGAAGAACAGGTTCTGCTCGCGGTCATAGGTGAGCCGTTCCGACAGCGGGCGGTCGAGCAGGTCTTGCCGCAGCTCCATCGGCTCGGGCCGGAACAGCCGCGCGTCCATCGAGAACGGGCGCATTCACGATCGGCCGGAAATCCATCTGCGCCAGGATGTCGCGGTCGATGTCGATGCCGGGCGCGATCTCGGTCAGCTCCAGCCCGCTCGGCGTGAGCGTGAACACGCAGCGCTCGGTCACGTACAGCACGCGCTGGCCGCGCGCGACCGCGTATTCGCCCGAGAAGGTGCGGTGCTCGACCTCGTCGACGAACTTGCGCGCCCGGCCTTCGCGCTCGATCCGCAGCGCGCCGTTCTCGATCGCGACCTTGAGCCCGCCGGCCGTGAACGTGCCGCAGAAGATCACGCGCTTGGCGCGACTGGCTGATGTTGATGAAGCCGCCCGCGCCGGCGAGCTGCGGGCCGAACCGGCTGACATTGAGGTTGCCGCGCCGGTCGGCCTCGGCCAGTCCGAGGAACGCCATGTCGAGGCCGCCGCCGTCGTAGAAGTCGAACTGATACGGCTGGTCGAGGATCGCCTGCGTGTTCACGCCCGCGCCGAAATCGAGGCCCGCCGCCGGCATGCCGCCGATCACGCCGGGTTCCGCCGTCAGCGTGATGAGATCGACGATCTTCTCCTCGTTGGCGACGGTGGCGATGCCTTCCGGCATGCCGATGCCGAGATTGACGACGCTGTTCGGCTTCAGCTCCAGCGCCGAGCGGCGCGCGATCACCTTGCGCTCCGACAGCGGCATCGGCGCGATGCCGCCGACGCGCGCGCGGATCTCGCCGCTGTAGGCCGGGTTGTACTGCGTGCCGAAGGTCTGCCAGTGATGCGCCGGATCTTCGGCCACGACCACGCAATCGACCAGGACGCCCGGGCACCTTGACCTGGCGCGGATTGAGCGTGCCGCGCTCGGCGATGCGCTCGACCTGCGCGATGACGAGGCCGCCCGAATTGCGCGCGGCCATGGCGATCGACAGCATTTCGAGCGTGAGCGCCTCGCGCTCCATCGTGATGTTGCCGTCCGGATCGGCCGTGGTGCCGCGAATGATCGCCGACATTGATCGGGAACGCCTTGTAGAACAGCAACTCCTCGCCGCCGATCGTGATCAGCTCGACGAGATCCTCGGTGGTGCGGGCGTTGATCTTGCCGCCGCCGAGCCGCGGATCGACGAAGGTGCCGAGACCGATGCGGGTCAGATGGCCCGGCCGCCGCGCCGCGATGTCGCGGAACAGATGCGAGATCACGCCCTGCGGCAGATTGTAGGCCTCGACCTGGTTCTCGACCGCGAGGCGCTGCAAGGCGGGCACCAGCCCCCAATGGCCGCCCACCACCCGCTTCACGAGGCCCGGACAGCCGAAATGGTTCAGCCCCTTGCCGCGCCCGTCGCCCTGGCCGCCGGCATAGACCAGCGTCAGATTGCGGGGCTTGGCGGCGGGCGGCGCGTCCGGCTCGCCGGGACTGAGATAGAACTCCTCGAGCGCGACGGCGACGCCTTCGGGGAAGCCGATCCCCACGAAGCCGCCGGTCGCGACGGTGTCGCCCTCCCGGATGAGACGCACCGCTTCGGCGGCGGAGACGATCTTGCCGTTCTCGATCCGCGACCTGACCTGGCGCCCGCTCATGCCCGTCTCCCCGCGCGCTCGACGTGGCGCTTGTGGCTGTCCTTAGCGCACTCCGGCGCACGGGGAAAAGGCCACGGGCCAGGACTTGTCACAGCCCGGCCGGACGTGAGCTAAGGTTTGGTCAGGCCGGTCCCCGGATCTGAGGGAGATTGCGAGCGATGGATTTCACTCTTCCGCCCGAGATCGACGCGCTCCGCCGCCGCATCCGCCGGTTCGTCGACGAGCGCCTGATCCCGCTCGAACGCGACCCGGCCAGCTACGACCCGCACGAGAACCTGGCGCTCCCCCTGCTCGGCACCCTCCGCGCCGAAGCCCGGGCGGAGAGGTTGTGGGCGCTCGGCATGCCGGAGGCGCGCGGCGGCGGCGGGCTGCCGATGACCGGCCTCGCCGCCTGCTACGAGGAGATGAACCGCTCGATCTTCGGCCCGGTCGTATTCAACGCCGCCGCCCCCGATGACGGCAACATGCGCGTGCTGGAGCAGGTCGCGACCGAGGCCCAGAAGGAGAGATGGCTGCAACCGATCGTGGACGGCGCGGTGTCGAGCGCGTTCGCGATGACCGAGCCGGACGGCTGCGGCTCCGATCCGTCGCTGACCTACACGACGGCGACGCGCACCGGCGCCGGATGGCGGATCGACGGACGCAAGCACTACATCACCGGCGCGGGCGACGGCCCGGCACTTTATCCTGATCGCCCGCACCTCCGACGACGCGCGGCGGGGCCTCTCAGCCTTCCTGTTCGACGCCGGCCAGCCCCGGCTGGCGCATCGTGCGCCGCATCCCGGTCATGGGGCCGGAGGAGCATGGCGGCCATTGCGAGCTGGCCTTCGACGGGCTGGAGATCCCGGACGAGGACCGGCTGATGGAGGTCGGCGACGGGTTGCGGCTGACGCAGATCCGCCTCGGACCGGCGCGCCTCACCCACTGCATGCGCTGGACCGGGCTTGCGAAACGGTGCCTGGAGGTCGCGCTCGACTACGTGGAGCGGCGCGAGAGCTTCGGCGCAACGCTAAAGGACCACGAGAGCGTGCAGGGGCTGCTCGGGCAGGCGGCGATGGACATCGACACCGGGCGGCTGCTGACGATGCGGGCGGCGTGGCTGCTCGACCAGGGGCACAAGGCGCGGAAGGAGGTCTCGATGGCGAAGGTCGTCGTCGCCGACGCGCTGCATCGCGCCGCCGATACGGCGCTGCAACTGCTCGGCGCGCGCGGCTACTCGAAGGACACGCCGGTCGAGTGGATCTACCGCTACGCCCGGCAGGCGCGGCTGGTCGATGGCGCGAGCGAGGTGCATCGCATGGTGCTGGCCCGCGCGCTGCTCAAGGAACGGGGGGCATTCTGGAACTGGGGCGCGTGAATCTCGCCACGGACGAGGCGGTTCGGGCGCGGCTCGCTTCGTGGCTGGCCGGGCGGGCGGGCGCGCGGTCGGTCGCGATCGAGCGCGCGCGGCTGCTGGCGGGCGGCGCGATCCAGCAGAACTGGCATCTCGCGGCGCGCGTGGCGGACGGCCCGCATGAGGGTGCGCAGGACTGGGTGCTGCGGACGGACGCGCAGGCGGTGCTCAGCCACAGCCACGCGCGGGCCGAGGAGTTCGCCCTGCTGCGCGCGGCCTGGGGCGCGGGCGTGCCGGTGCCGGAGCCGCTGTTCGTGTGCGAGGACCGCGCCGTGCTCGGCCGGCCGTTCTTCGTCATGCGGCTGGTTCGCGGCGTCGCCGCACCTCGGCAGGTGGTGCGCGGCGAACGCTTCGGCGGCGGACGCGAAGCGCTTGCGGCCTCGCTCGGGCGCATCCTCGCGCGCATCCACTCCATCCGGCCGGGCCATCCGGGCCTCGGCTTCCTGGCCCCGCCGCATGCCGCGCCGATGCAGGCGCTGATCGAGGATTACCGCCGCCGGATCGACGAAAGCGCCATCCCCCGTCCGGTGTTCGAGTGGGGCCTGCGGCATCTCGAGCGGCTGCGTCTGCCATCGGGCGAGACCGTGCTGTGCCACAACGATTTCCGCACGGGCAATCTCATGGTCGACGAGGCGGGCGTGCAGGCGGTGCTCGACTGGGAGTTCGCGCGCTGGGGCGATCCGCTCACGGACATCGGCTGGTTCTGCGCCCGAAGCTGGCGGTTTGGAAGCCCGCACGAGGCAGGGGGCATCGGCTCGCGCGAAGCGTTCTACCACGGCTACGAGACGGAATCCGGGCGCCGCATCGCGCGGGATCAGGTCGCGGCCTGGGAGTTGCTGGCCGCGCTGCGCTGGGGCGTGATCGCCGCCGAACAGGCGGACCGGCATGCCTCGGGCCGCGAGCACAGCCTCGAACTCGCGCTCACTGGCCAGATTATCCCGGAGCTGGAGCAGGACATCTTGGACATCGCGCATGCATGAACCGCCGTCCGGCCCCGAGCTGCTCGACGCGGCCCGCAGGACGCTGCTGGACGAACTGCTTCCGGCCCTGCCGGCGGAGAAGCACTATCCGGCGCTGATGGTCGCCAACGCGATCGCGATCGCCGCCCGGACCGCACGGCACGATCACGCCTCGGCCGACGCGCTGGCGGCCGAAGCACGGGCGCTGATGGGCGGACACCCTGACGACGATGCGTGGCGGCCTCTCGCGGCCGCGATCCGGGCGGGTCGCTTCGATCCCGGGAGCGACGGCCATGACCGCGCCTACGCCCTGCTGCGGGCCTATGCCGAGGCGCGCTGCGCCATCAGCAGCCCGAAAGCGCGGCGTGGACAGGGCTGACGCGGCCCGGCCATGCACTCGCTCCGCTCCCGGCTCTGGGTTTTGTGGGCGCTCGCGACCGCCGCCGCGATCGTGGTCGGCTTTCTGCTGCTGCAACTCTACCGCACGTCCTCCTCGGCGCAGGAGCAGCGGGCGGAGGCCGTCGTCGCACGCGCGTGCGACGCGATCCGGGAGCGCTTCGCCTTCTACGCGGCCGGGTGGAACGGCGCCGATTTCGCGCTCGACCAACCCGGGCAGCTGCGCGATCTCGCGGCGGTGGTCACCGTCGCCCTCGCGCCGTGGCCCGGGCTCGCGGGCGGCATCTGGCTCGCGGGCAGCGGCTCCCTCGCCGAAACGGGCGGGGTGGGCACGGCCGCCGCAGAGTCCCTCATCCGAGAGGCGAACAAAGAGGCTTCCCGCGCCGAGCAGTCGGCACTGCTCCGCGTCTCGGAGGGCAACCGTCTGCTGCTCGCCGCCTCCTGCCCGCTCCCGAGTCCGATCTCCGGCCTGACCGGCTGGACGCTCGCCTCCGTGGCCCGGCCCGCCGGATATGGCAGCCTCGGGCTTGGGCTTGGCGTCCTGGCGGCGCTCGTGCTCGGGATCGCGCTCTGGCTAACCGGCATCACGGTCGTGTGGGGGCGCAAGGTCGGGCAGATCGAGGCGGCGCTGTCGCGGCACGACGTCGAGATGCTGCCCGAGCTGCCTCCGACGGGCGAGCGGGAACTGGATCGCATAGTCGCCGCTCTCAACGACGCGGGCCAGCGGCTCGCGGCGGCACGCCTGCGTTCCTCGGAGATGACGGCGCGGATGGCGGCCTCCGAACGGCTGGCCGCGCTCGGGCGCATGGCGGCGGCGGTCGCGCACGAAATCCGCAATCCGATGGCGGCGATGCGCCTGCGTTCCGAGAACGCGCTCGCGGGAGATGTCGCGCGGCAGCGGACGGCGCTGGAGGCGAGCCTCGTCCAGATCGGCCGCGTCGACGCGCTGATCGCCGAACTGCTGACGATGACGGAGCGGCGGGAGCCGCATCCGCTCCCGGCCTCGCTCGCCGCGTTCGTGACAGCGCGCGCGGACGCCCATCGCGATCTCGCCGACACGCGCGCGGTCTCGCTGACCGTTTCCGCCCCGCCCGCCACCGTCTCGCTCGATCCGGCCCTCGCCGGGCGCTCGCTCGACAATCTGCTGCTCAACGCAATCCAGCATACGGGAGCGGGAGGCGAGGTCCGGGTCGCCGCCAAGGTCGCCGGTGGGCGTGTCCGGATCGAGGTCGCCGACACCGGATGCGGCGTCCCGTCCGGTCTGAGGGCGCGGCTGTTCGAGCCGTTCGCCACCGGCCGGCCGGAAGGGACCGGCCTCGGCCTCGCCATCGCCCGCGAACTCGCGGAAGCGCATGGCGGCAGCCTGACGCTCGCCGACGCGGGCGGCGAGACGCCCGGACGCGGCGCGCGGTTCGTGCTGGACCTGCCGGGAGGGGCGCGATGGCCGCCATCCTGATCGTGGACGACGACGCGGCGCTGCGCGAGGGACTCGCGGAGAGCCTGACCGATCTCGGCCACACCGTCGTCGAGGCGGCGGACGGTCCGGCGGCCCTCGCCCTCGCCACGCGGCGGCGACCGGACGCCGTGCTGCTCGACCTGCGCATGCCGCGCATGGACGGGCTAGAGGTTCTGGCGCGGCTGCGGGCACTCCCGGACCCGCCCGCGGTCGCGGTCCTGACGGCCCACGCCTCGGCCGCGAATACAATCGAGGCGATGCGCCTCGGCGCGGCGGACCATCTCGTCAAGCCGGTCGGCCGCGCCGACCTCGCCGCCCTTCTGGTGCGGCTGCTGCCCCGCATCGCCGCCGACGCCCCGCCTACCGCGCCTCCGGAGGCGGAGCCCGGGGCTCTGGTCGGCGCATCGGCGGCGATGCGGGAGGTGCAGAAGGCGATCGGCCTGCTGGCCGACAGCGAGGCGACGGTGCTGATCTCGGGCGAGACCGGCACCGGCAAGGAGGTGGTGGCGCGCGCGATCCATCTGCACGGACGGCGCCGCGCCAAGCCCTTCGTCCCCGTCAACTGCGCCGCGATCCCGGCCGAACTGCTGGAAAGCCAGCTCTTCGGCCATGTGCGCGGCGCGTTCACCGGCGCCATCGCCGACCGGGCCGGCTCGTTCCGGGAGGCGCAGGGCGGGACGCTGTTCCTCGACGAGATCGGCGACATGGACCCGGCGATGCAGGCGAAGCTGCTGCGCGTGCTGCAGGAGCGCGTGGTGACGCCCGTCGGCGGCCGGCCGGTCCCGGTCGACGTGCGCATCCTGTCGGCGACCCATCGCGATCTGAGGGCGCGTGTCGCGGAAGGCCGGTTCCGGGAGGATCTGTTCTACCGCGTCGGCGTGGTGCCGCTCTCGCTGCCGCCGCTGCGCGACCGGCTGGCCGACATCGTCCCGCTCGCGGAGCACTTCCTGGCGCTCGCGCTGCAGGCGGCGGCACGCCGAAGCGCCTGTCGGCGGAGGCCGCCGCGCGGCTGCTTGCGCATTCCTGGCCCGGCAACGTGCGCGAATTGCAGAACGCGATGCAGCGGGCGACCGCGCTCGTCCGCGCATCCGTGATCGGGCGAGGCGACCTCGATTTCCTAACGGCGCCCGCGCCGGCCGCCGCGCCGGACTGGCTCGACGGCGATCTCGAGACCGCGATCACCCGGCTGGAACGAGCGATGATCGCCCGCGCGCTCGCCGAAACGCACGGCAACCGCACCGAAGCGGCCAGAAGGCTCGGCATTCATCGCCAGCTGCTCCACACCAAACTGCGCCGCTACGGCATGGAAGCGGACCGCTGAGGCGTCCGTTTTCCGGACGGCTTCGTCCGGGACGACGACGGTCCAGCAGCCCAGGGCCGAGAGAAACCTAAGTGCTGCAATGCGTTATCTCTGGCACGCCGCTTGCGCTTGTAGGCTGTGGGGGGCCGATGTGGCCCGTCACTTCTGGAGGCTAGTAATGAGACACTCGAAACTGCGCACCGCCCTGCTCGCGGCGACGCTGATCGCGGGAGGCGCCGGAGTTGCGGCCGCGCAATCCGGCGGCAGCGTCTACGACGCATCCCAGCTTCCTTCGGTCAAGGGCAAGGTCGCGCAATACGATCTGACGCCGCGCGGCGATGTGGACGGGCTGATCCTCGACGACGGCACCGAGGTGCATTTCCCGCCGCATCTCGGCACCGAAATCGTCGCCGTGGTGAAGCCGGGCGATGCGGTCACGGTGCATGGCCTGAAGGCGCGCGCGCTGCCCTTGGTGCAGGCGATGTCGGTGACGGCGGACGCGAGCGGCAAGACCGTGCAGGACAATGGACCCCCGGGCGGTCCCCCGGGTGGTCCGATGGGCGGCCCGGGCCCGCATCACGGCCATCCGCCCGGCCCGGCGATGATGGGCGGCGAGCAGACGATGACCGCGCAGGGCACCGTGAAAGCCCAACTGCACGGCCCGCGCGGCGATCTGAACGGCGTGCTGCTGAACGACGGCACGATCGTCAAGCTGCCGCCGCCGGAAGCGACCCGGCTCGGGGACCAGCTCAAGACCGGCCAGACGATCTACGTCCAGGGCAAAGGGTTCAAGAACGTCCTCGGCACCCTCGTGATGGCGCGTCAGATCGGCCCTTCGGCCGACAAGCTGACCGAAATCAAGGGGCCGGCGATGCACTGGATGCACGGACACCATGGTCCCGGCGGCGAACCCGGGGAGCATGGCGCACCCAGCGAGCCGGGGGCACCGCCGCCCCCTCGGTAACCTGGACCGCTCTCCTCCTCCCGCCCACGCGGGAGGAGGTTGCGGGAGGAGGTCAGCTTTTGCCCGCGCGGTAGCGGCGGATCAGCGCGTTGGTCGAGCTGTCGTGCTTGAGCGGCGGGTCCGTCTTCGCCTCAAGCTCGGGAATGATCCGCTTCGCCAGCACCTTGCCGAGCTCGACGCCCCACTGATCGAAGCTGTCGATCTCCCAGATCGCGCCCTGGGTGAAGACGCTGTGCTCATAGAGCGCGACCAGGCTGCCGAGCGAATGCGGTGTCAGCTTGTCGCCCAGGATGATGTTGGTCGGGCGGTTGCCCTCCATCACCCGGAACGGCGCCTGATACTCGGGCGTGTTCTCGGCCTTCAACTCGTCGAGCGTCTTGCCGAACGCCAGCGCCTCGGCTTGCGCGAAAAAATTTGCCATCAGCAGGTCGTGCTGGTGCGCGTTCGGGCTCAAAGGCTGGATGAAGCCGATCAGGTCGCACGGAATGAGCTTCGTGCCCTGATGGATCAGCTGGAAGAACGAGTGCTGCCCGTCCGTGCCCGGCTCGCCCCAGATGATCGGGCCGGTTTCGTAGGTGACGTGCCGCCCGTCGAGATCGACGTGCTTGCCGTTGCTCTCCATCTGCAGCTGCTGCAAATAGGCCGGAAACCGCCCGAGATCGGCGGCGTACGGCATCACGCCGAGCGTCTCGGTCCGGAAGAAATTGTTGTACCAGATCGTGAGCAGGCCGAGCAGCGCGGGCAGGTTCCGTTCCAGCGGCGCGGTGCGGAAGTGCTCGTCCATGGCGTGAAAGCCGTCGAGCAGCGCGCGATAGTTGTCCGGGCCGACCGACAGCATCGTCGAAAGCCCGATCGCGGAATCCATCGAATAGCGGCCGCCGACCCAGTCCCAGAAGCCGAACATGTTGGCGGGGTCGATGCCGAACTTGCGCACCTCGTCGGTATTGGTGGAGACCGCCACGAAGTGCTTGGCGACCGCGCTTTCGTCGCCGAGCTTGCCGATCAGCCACGCGCGCGCGACGGCGGCGTTGGTCATCGTCTCGAGCGTCGTGAAGGTCTTGGAGGAGATGATGAACAGCGTCTCCTCGGCGTCGAGATCGTCCGTCGCCGCCGCGAAGTTCGCGCCGTCCACGTTCGAGACAAAACGGAGCGCAAGCGCCGGATCGCGGAACTCGCGCAGCGCCCGGTAGGCCATCTCCGGGCCGAGATAGGAGCCGCCGATGCCGATATTGACGATGGTGCGGATGCGCTTGCCGCTATGCCCGGTCCATTGCGCCGCTCCGCACCTTCTCGGAGAACGCTGCCATCCGGTCGAGCACCTCGTGCACTTCCGGCACGACGTCCTTTCCATCGACCTCGATCTTCGTCCCGCGCGGCGCGCGCAACGCGACGTGCAGCACGGCCCGGCGCTCGGTGATGTTGATCTTCTCGCCGCCGAACATCGCGTCCCGGCGTTTCTCCAGGCCCTGCTCGCGGGCCAGCGTCATAAGCAATCGGATCGTCTCGTCGGTGATGCGGTTTTTCGAGAAGTCGAGGAACAGCCCGGCGCCCTCGGCGGTCAGGCGTTCGCCACGCTTGCTGTCCTCGGTAAACAGCGTGCGCAGATGGATGTCCTGGATGTCCTGATAATGCGCTTCAAGCGCCTGCCACGCTTCGGTCTCGGTAAGCTGCTGGCTCATACCGTCCTGCTCTGCTGTGGGTTGTCCCGGGCGAGCCAACCCTAGCACGAGGCCGGGCCGGCCGGAAACGTGGCCCGCGCCGCTTGGCGCCGCCCTTCCCTGGCGCTCGGCCCGCACGCTAGCATTCCCGCATGTCTCACGCCCCCCTCCGCTCCTTCGGCCGCCGAACGGCGGCCGCGGCGCTCCTGCTCCTTATCGCCGTGCTGGGCCTGCCCGCGCGCGCCGAGGAGCGCGTGCTCAACGTCTATAACTGGACCGACTATATCGATCCGGCCGCCATCGCCCGCTTCGAGCGGGAGACCGGCATTCACGTCAATTACGACGTCTACGACAGCCTGGAGACGCTGGAGGGCAAGCTGCTGGCCGGACGGTCCGGCTACGACATCGTGGTGCCGACCAGCCAGCCCACCTTCTCGCGCCTGATCGCCGCCGGCGCGCTCCGCCGCATCGACTGGAGCCGGGTGCCGAGCCGGGCCGGACTCGATCCCAAGCTGATGCACGAGGTCGAGTCCGCCGATCCATCCAACCAGTACGGCGCGATCTATCTCTGGGGCACGGTCGGCCTTGGCATTATCCCCGACCGCATCCGGGCGCTCGCGCCGGACGCGCCGCTCGACAGCTGGGATCTGCTGTTCAAGCCGGAGAACGCCCGCCGGATCGCCCCGTGCGGCATCACCATGATGGATTCCGCGACCGACGTGATCCCGTCCGTGCTGCATTATCTCGGCCGCGACCCGAACAGCGCGGACCCGGCCGACCTCGCTTCGGTCGAGCGCGCGCTGATGGCGATCCGCCCCTACATCCGCAGCTTCGCCTCGGGCGGCGCCGTCAACGCGCTCGCTTCGGGCGAGACATGCCTGGCCTTCGCCTATTCCGGCGACGTGATCCAGGCCGCCGCCCGGGCCGCCGAGGCGCGGGACGGCGTCGGGGTGCGCTACGTCGCGCCGAAGGAAGGCGCGCAGCTCTGGTTCGACATGCTGGCGATCCCGGCGGACGCGCCGCACCCGGACGCCGCGCTCGCGTTCATCAACTTCATCCTGCAACCGGACGTGATCGCGGGCGTCACGAACAAGGTCCGCTACCCGAACGCCGTCCCGGCCAGCCGCCCCATGGTGCATCCGGATCTGCTGGATGATCCGAACATCTACCCGCCGCCCGGCCGGATGGCCTCGTTCTTCACGGTGGGAGCGGCGTCGCCCGCGTCCGAGCGCGCGCGCAACCGGATGTGGGCGCGCTTCAAGGCCGGTCCCTGACCGCCCCGCCGCTTCTGGAAATCGAAGGGCTGCGCGTCGCCTACGGACGAGACGACGGCGGTGGACGGGTTCGGCCTCGCCGTCGCGTCCGGAGAATTGTTCGTGCTGCTCGGCGGCTCGGGCTCGGGCAAGACCACGTTGCTGCGAACGATCGCGGGCTTCCTGCGTCCCGCCTCCGGCTCGATCCGGCTGCGCGGGGACGTTATCGACGCGTTGCCGCCGCACCGGCGGCCGGTGAACACGATGTTTCAGTCCTACGCGCTGTTTCCGCACATGACGGTCGCGGACAACATCGCCTTCGGCCTGCGCCGCATCGGCCTCGACCGCCGCGCGAGAAACGCCCGCGTCGCGGAAATGCTCGATCTCGTGCGGCTCGGCGGCTTGGGCGGCCGTCGTCCGCACCAGCTCTCGGGTGGCCAGCAACAGCGCGTGGCGCTGGCCCGCAGCCTCGCTCCCCGTCCCGCACTGCTACTGTTGGACGAGCCTCTGTCCGCGCTCGATCCCGGCTTGCGGGACGCGACGCGCGGCGAGCTGATGCGCGTGCAACGACTGCTCGGCACGACCTTCATCCTCGTCACGCACGACCAGCAGGAGGCGCTGATGATGGCGACCCGCATCGGCGTAATGGAGCACGGAAGGCTGGCGCAGGTCGGCGATCCCGCGAGCGTGTACGAGCGGCCCGCCAGCCGCTTCGTCGCCGAGTTCCTGGGCGCGGCCAACGTCCTGCCCGCGATCGTTCTCGCGACGGGCGTGGCCGGGACGCTGCTCGATGCGGCCGGCATCGGGAAGGTGCGCGCGCCGCCCGTGGCTCTCGGGCCGGACACGCCCTGCCTGATCGCGCTGCGTCCCGAGCGGCTGCGCATCGGCGCGGATGCAACGATCTTGGAGAACCGCACGTCCGGCGTGCTCGTCTCGTCCGCGTATGTGGGCGACACGCTGCGCCACATTGTGCGCTTGTCGGACGGCACGGCGCTGCGCGTCGCTGAGCCGCTCGGCCACGGACTCCGGGAAAGCCCGGCAGTAGGCGCGGCGGTCGCGGTGTCCTGGTCGCGCGCCGCCTGCATCGTGCTGCCGCCATGAAGCGGCTTGTCGTCGTGATCCCGGCCGTGTGGTTGCTGCTGACGGTGCTGGCCCCGGTTGCGATCCTGGCCGTGATCGCGGTCTCGACGCCGCGCGACGGCGTGCCTCCCTTCGCGCTCGCCCCGAGCCGCGACGCGTTCGCCGCGCTGGTTGCGGACGACTACTATCTCCGCGCGCTGCTGTTCAGCCTGCGCATCGGGTCGATCTCCGCCCTGGGCTGTCTCCTGATCGGCTATCCGATCGCGCTCGCCATCGCTCGCGCGCCGACGCGGCTGCGCCCGGCGCTGCTGCTGCTCGCGATCCTGCCGTTCTGGACGGGCTTCCTGCTGCGCATCAACGCCTGGATCGGGCTGCTGAAGGATGACGGCTGGATCAACGCGGCGCTGCAGGCGACCGGCCTGACGAGCGCGCCCCTGCCGCTGCTCTACACGAATTTCGCGATGTATCTCGGCATCGTGCATGCGTATCTGCCGTTTATGGTGCTGCCGCTCTACGCGCGCCTCTCCCGGCTCGATCCGGGCTTGACCGAGGCCGCGTCGGATCTCGGCGCGACGCCGCTCGTTGCCTTCCTGACCGTCACGCTTCCCCTGTCGATGCCGGGTGTCTGGGCCGGGCTGGCGCTCGTGTTCATCCCGGCCGTCGGCGAATACGTCATCCCGGAATTGCTGGGCGGCCCGCAGGCGCAGACGATCGGGCGCGTGATCTGGCAGGAGTTCTTCCAGAACCGCGACTGGCCGCAAGCCTCGGCGCTGGCGCTCGTGCTGATCTTGTTGCTGATCGTTCCGGTGGCGCTGGTGCAGCGTGCGCGGTGAGGCGAGACCCGGCCGGTTCTGGGCCGCGTGGCTCGTGCCGGGCTATGCGTTCCTCTATCTGCCGATCGTCCTCGCCGTCGCGCTCAGCTTCAACGACTTCGCGGCTGGTGACGCGCTGGACCGGTTTTTCCGTCCGCTGGTACGTCGCCCTCTGGCGCGACACGGCGCTGATCGACGCGGCGTTGCTCTCGCTCCGCATCGCGATCCTGTCCGCGACCATGGCGCTCGCGCTCGGCACGCTGGCCGGGCTCGCGCTCGCCCGCTTCGGCCGCTTCCGCGCGCGCGGGCTGTTCGTCGCCGGATTGTCCGTGCCGCTGGTGATGCCGGACGTGATCGCCGGGCTGTCGCTGCTGCTGCTGTTCGTGGTGCTGGAACAGGCGACGGGCTGGCCCGCCGGACGCGGCGCGCTGACCGTCACGCTCGCCCATGCGAGCCTCTCCGTCGCCTATGTCGCGGTCGTGGTCCGCGCCCGCTTGCAGGAGACGCCGCGCGATCTGGAGGATGCGGCCGCCGACCTGTACGCGCCGCCGGTCGCGGTGTTCCTGCGGATCACGATGCCGTTGCTCGCACCCGCGTTGCTCTCCGGCTGGCTGCTCGCGTTCACGCTGTCGCTCGACGACGTGGTGGTCGCGAGCTTCACCTCCGGCCCGGGCGCATCGACCCTGCCGATGGTCGTGTTCTCGCAGCTTCGGCTCGGCCCGACGCCGGAGATCAACGCGCTCGCCGCAATCGTGCTGGCCGTGGTGGCGACGGCCCTTGCCGCGGCAAGTTTTGTGCGCCGATATGTCCGGCGACGGCGACCGAACCGGGGAGGAGCGACCGACATGACGGATGCGACCGCGCGACAGGTGGTTCTCGCAGCAAGGCCCAAGGGCCGCCCGAAAACCTCGGATTTCCGCATCGAAGACGCGCCGATGCCGGGGCCGGGGCCGGGGCAACTGCTGCTCTCGGTGCAGTATTTCTCGCTCGACCCGTACATGCGCGGCCGCATGGACGACCGGAAATCCTACGTCCCGCCCATCCCGCTCGGCGGCGTGATGGGCGCGGAGGGCGTGGGCAACGTCGTTCGGTCGAACGATCCCGGTTACGCACCGGGCGACATCGTGCTGGCACAGACCGGCTGGCGCACCCACGCGGCCGTGGACGCAAAGGACGTGCGCAAGCTTCACCCGGCGCGCGCGCCCGTGACGACCGCGCTCGGCGTGCTCGGCATGCCGGGCTTCACCGCCTATTCCGGGCTGCACGTCATCGGACGGCCGGCGAAGGGCGAGACCGTCGTCGTGGCGGCGGCGAGCGGTCCGGTCGGCTCCCTGGTCGGGCAGCTGGCGCAGGCGGCGGGCGCGCGCGCCGTGGGCATCGCGGGCGGTGCGGAGAAGTGCGCGTTCGTGAAGGACGCGCTGGGGTTCGACGCCGCGGTCGATCATCGCGCGACGGACTTTCCGGCACTGCTCGCCGCCGCCTGCCCGGACGGGATCGACGTCTATTTCGAAAATGTCGGCGGCGCGGTCTGGCAGGCGGTGCTGCCGCTGCTCAACAAGTTCGCGCGGGTGCCGGTGTGCGGGCTGATCGCGCAATACAACGCGACCGGGCCGGGCGAGACCGACCGCCTGCCCGCGACCATGCGGGAAGTGCTCTCGAAGAGCCTGACCCTGCGTGGTTTCATCAACTACGACTTCCGGGCCGACCATTTCGCGGACTTCCTGCGCGACGTCGGCGACGGCGTCGCCTCCGGGCGCTTCCGCTACCGGGAAGATGTTGTGGACGGCATCGAGAACGCGCCCGAGGCGTTCATCGGCATGCTGGAAGGCCGGAACTTCGGCAAGCTGCTGGTGCGCGTGCAGGCGGAGGCTCGCGATGAGTAGGGACGTCACGATTGACCTCGCCGAGCATGTAATCACTACCCTGCGTGCGCATGAGGCCGAACTGCGCCAAGCCGGCATTCAGCGGATGCAAGGCGGGCATTAATACGGATAGAGGCTGAGCAGAGCGGTCTGAGCAACTGGCTCAAGGCTGAGGGGCGGCGGCCTCACGCACCCGCCAGACCCGGTTGCCGACATCGTCCGCGACGAGCAGCGCCCCCTGGCGGTCGAGCGCGACGCCGACCGGCCGGCCGCGCGCGTTCCCGTCCGCGTCGAGGAAGCCGGTGAGCACGTCCGTCGGCGAGCCGGCCGGCCGTCCGTTGCGCGAACGGCACGAAGACGACCTTGTAGCCGCTCTTCGGCCGACGGTTCCACGAACCGTGCTGGCCGACGAAGGCGCCGTCCCAGAAGCGCGGCGGCAGGTCGCCGGGCTGCGAGAAGGCGAGGCCGAGCGAGGCCGTGTGCGGTCCGAGCGCGTAGTCGGGCGCGATCGCGCGGCCGACGAGGTCCGGGCGCTGCGGCGTGACGCGCGGATCGATGTGCTGGCCGTAGTAGCTGTAAGGCCAGCCGTAGAAGCCCCCGTCCCGCACCGCGGTCATGTAGTCGGGCACGAGGTCGCTGCCGATCTCGTCGCGCTCGTTGACCGCCACCCACAGCGCGCCCGTGTGCGGCTGCCAGGCGAGGCCGACCGGATTGCGCAGGCCCGACGCGAAGATCCGGTGCCGCCCGGTCCGCGGATCGACCTCCCAGATCGCGGCGCGGCCCTGTTCCGCCGGCATCCCGTTCTCGGCGTCGTTGCTGTTCGAGCCGACGGTCACGTAGAGACGCTCGACCGTCGGGGCTGGCGACGACGTTCTTGGTCCAGTGGTGATTGATCGGGCCGGCGGGCAGGTCCACGACCTTGACGCCCGGCGCCGTGATCCGAGTCTCGCCCGGCCGGTACGGAAAGCGCAGGATCGCGTCGGTGTCGGCGACGTAGAGATCGTCGCCAACGAGCGCCATGCCGAACGGCGAGTTCAGCCCGTCGAGGAACACCGAACGGCTGACGACCGCCGCCGTCGGCGTGCGCGCAGCAGCGTGATGCGGTTGGCGCTGGGAACGCCGGCCCCGGCCCGCGCCATCATCAGCCGCTGAACCAAGCCCTTGATGCCGCGCGCGTCGTCCGGCTTCGGCGGCGCGTTGGTCTCGGCGACCAGGATGTCGCCGTTCGGCAGCACGTAGAGCCAGCGCGGATGCGCAAGCTTGCCCGCGAGTTCCGTGACCGTCAGACCGGCGGAGGGCACCGGCGTCGCTCCGTCCGGCCAGCCGGTCGCGGGCGCGATGTTGACGGTCGGAAGCAGCGTCTCGCGCGGCGGCGGCAGCGCGGGCGCAGGCCCCGTGCCGTCGGCGACGGAAAGCGACGCCGTGTCGCCGCAGCCGGCCAGCATCGAAGCCGCCACGAACAGGAGCGCCGAGCCGGTGAGGCGGTGCCTCAGCGGTCAGCCCTCCATCGCGGCGTCGGTTTCCGCGCCGAGCGGCATGGCGGCCTGCGCGCCGAGGCGCTCGCAGCAGATGGACGCGGCGACATTGGCGCGCTTCACCGCCTCCTCGATCGGCAGGCCCTGGTCGAGCGCGGATGCGAGCACGCCGGCGAGACAATCCTGCGCGCCCGTCTCGTCCTTGACGTGGACCGGCCGCGTCGGCAGCCGCCCGATGGCGCCGTCACTCGCGTATTCGAGACCGGAGACGCCGAGCGAACGCACGACCGTCACGCCGAGCGCCGCCCGCAGCGACGCCGCCGAGACGCCCGTCCCGAGATGCTCGGACAGCCAGCCCGAGATGCCCTCGCCGATGACGAGCACGTCGATCATGCGCAACACGTCCGCGTTCATGACCTGCGCGGAGAAAAGTTGAGGACGACGCCAGCGCCGCGCTGCCGCGCCCGCCGGATCAGCGCCTCGGTCTGCGGCACCGGCAGATCGAGCTGGAGCAGGAGCGTCGTGCCACGGCCGAGCAGCTTGTCCTCGACCTGGCTCGCCTCGGCGAGCAGATTGGCCCCGAGCGCATGCACCATCTGCACCTCGCCCTGGGCGTCCCGCAGCAGCGCCGTGCAGCCCGTGCGGCCGGCCGTGCGCGCTACCCGCGCGACGTCCACGCCCGCTTCCTGCGGACCGCGCAGCGCCATCAGGGCCGCCTCGTCGCGGCCGACCGCGCCCGCGAGCACGACACGCGCCCCGTCGCGCGCCGCCGCGACCGCCTGGTTCGCGCCCCGGCCGCCGGAGGCCGGCTCCATCTCGGGAATCTGCTGCGTCTGGTTCGGCTTCAGGAGGCCCGGAACCAGGAACACGAGATCGACAGAGAGGGAACCGAACACGACGACCATGCGCCCTCAACGCGCGCGCCGGGAATGGCTTCGATCACAAGCGCGTAACAATATCCGGGCCAGGGTTCCGCCAACCATCGTTCCCGGCCAGAGTAAGCAAAAGCCGGGAGGAGCTGAAGCTTGGCGGCCATCTTCAGCCCTGCGGCAAACGTCGCCGCCAAGACCGGCCTGATCGCCGTCGCCGTATCCGTGCTGGCGGGGCTCGGCTGGTGGTTTGCGTGGCCGCGAACGGATTACGTGCGCCGCGCCGGGTTCACGGTCGATCAGCCGGTGCCGTTCAGCCACGAGCATCATACCGCCGGTCTCGGCATCAACTGCCTGTTCTGCCACAGCCAAGTGGAGAAGGCGTCCTATGCCGGACTACCGCCGACTTACACCTGCATGACGTGCCACTCGCAGATCTGGACCAATGCCGTCGCTGCTCGCGCCGGTGCGCGAGAGCCTGGCCGAGAACCGCCCGATTGCCTGGAAGCGCGTGTACAACCTGCCCGACTACGTCTACTTCAACCACAGCATCCACATCGCGAAGGGCGTCGGTTGCGCGAGCTGCCACGGCCGGGTGGACCAGATGCCGCTGACCTACAAGGCCGTGTCGCTCACCATGGGGTTCTGCCTCGACTGCCACCGCGATCCCGGCCCGCGCCTGCGTCCGGAGAGCGAGATTTTCAACACGGAGTGGAAGCGGACGCCCGACACGCCGTCGCCGGCCGCGCTGCTCGCGCAATATCACGTGCCGAACCGCGATCTCACCGCCTGCTCGATCTGCCACCGATGAGCGCGCCCCGGCCGCAATGGCGCAGCCTGCTCGAAGACCCGGCGCTGACGGCGCAGGCCTTCCCCTCGCTTGCCGTCGATGCTGCAAGACGGTCCGAGCCGCCGGCAGGTGCTGAAGCTGATGGCCGCGAGCATGGCGCTGGGCGGCCTCACGCGGCTGCAATCCGGCGATCCCCGGCGTGTCCTACATCCCGTCGGTGATCGCGGCCCCCGGCATCGTCGCCGGCGAGCCGGACCACTACGCGACGGCGAGCGTCGCGCGCGGGGATGCGCTCGGCATCGTCGTCACGCACCAGATGGGGCGTCCGATCAAGGTCGAGGGCAATCCGCTGCACCCGGCCAGCCTCGGCAGCACGGACGCGCTCGCGCAGGCGCTGATCCTCGATTTCTACGACCCCGATCGCTCGGTCGTCCCTGATGCAGAACGGCCAGCCCGCCGACCGGCAGGCGCTGCTGGCAATGCTGGCGGCGCTGCGGCCCGTTCTTGCCTCGTCGCACGGCGCGGGTCTGCGCATCCTGTCCGGGACCACCCGCTCGCCGACGCTCGGAGCGGCGATCGGGGCGGTGCTGGCGCGCTACCCCGAGGCGCGCTGGCACCAGCACGACGCGATCTCGCGCGCGGCCGTGCGGCAAGGTGCGGCCATCGCTTATGGCGGAGCGGTGGACGTGCTGCCGCGCGCCGGGCGCGGCGGACGTGATCCTGGCGCTCGACAGCGACCTGCTCGAGTTCCGCGCCCGGCCATGTGCGCCACGCGCGCGATTTCGCATCGCGGCGCAACCCGACCCGCGCGCAGATGAGCCGCGTCTATGCGGTCGAGGCAACGCCCGGACTGACCGGCGCCGCCGCCGATCACCGCTTCATCGCGAGCGCCGCGGAGATGGACGGGATCGTCATGGCGTTCGCGGACGCGCTGCTGCGCGGGCAGGCGCCGTCCGGCGCGCCACCCTGGCTCGCTGCCGTCGTAGGCGATCTGAAAGCGCATCAAGGCGACGCCCTCATCCACGCCGGTCCGGATCTGCCGGCCGAGGCGCACGCGCTCGTTCACGCCATGAACGAGGCGCTCGGCGCGCGCGGCAAGACGCTCGACGTGGTCGAGACCGCGCTCCCGCACCCGCCCGGCCCAGAGGACGATCTGGCGACGCTGATGCAGGACATGCAGGCCGGCCGCGTCTCCACGCTGCTCATCCTGGACGAGAACCCGGTTTTCACCGAGCCCGGCTTCGCCGACGCGCTGAAGCAGGTGAAGCTGAGCATTCAGCTCGCGCCCTCGCTGAACGAGACCGGAGCGGCGGCGACCTGGTTCGTGCCGCAGACGCATGAATTCGAGACCTGGGGCGATGCGCGCGCCTATGACGGCACCGCGACGATCATGCAGCCGATGGCGCTCCCGCTGTACGGCGGCACGTCGCCGATCGAGCTGCTGTCGCTGCTGACCGACGCCACGCCGAGGGCGCCGATGGACGCGGTGCGGGCGCAGTGGAAGGCCGACGACCAGGCGTGGCGGGACGCGCTCGCGTCGGGCGTCGTCGCGAACACGGCCAGCAAACCCAGCGACGCGCGACTGAAGCCCGAGGCGGCGACGGCGCAACTGCCCGCCCGCGAGACGACCGCCATCGAGCTTCTCGTGCGGCCGGACCCGTACATGTGGGACGGCCGACACGCCAACAACCCGTGGCTCGAGGAACTGCCACGGCCGCTGACGAAGCTCACCTGGGACAACCCGGTGCTGATCTCGCCCGCCCTCGCCCGCACGCACGACCTCGCCAATGGCGACGAGGTGGAGCTGTGGGTGGGTGCGCGCTCGATGCAGGTTCCGGTCTGGATCATGCCGGGTCAGGCCGCGCCGACGGCGGTCGCTCTGCTCGGCTTCGGCCGTCGCGTCGTGGGCGCGGTCGGCAGCGGCGCGGGATGGGATTTCTATCCGTTGCGCGACGCGGCGGGGCCGGTCGTGCTGAAGAAGGTCGGGCGGAAGGTGGCGATCGCCTGCACCGACCACCACAACCCGCTCGACGTCGATCCGGACACGATCGCGCCCATCGTGCGCCACGCGACGCTCGCCGCATTCCAGGAGACGCCGGATCTGCTGAAAGGCGAACGCCATGGCACGGGTCTGTACCGGCGCGAGCCAAGCGGCCGGGTGGCCTGGGGCATGGGCGTCGATCTCAACGCCTGCATCGGCTGCAACGCCTGCGTGGTCGCGTGCATGGCCGAGAACAACGTGCCGGTCGTCGGCAAGGAGCAGGTGCTCCTGGAGCGCGAGATGCACTGGCTGCGCATCGACCGCTACTGGGAGGGCGACGCCGACGATCCGCAAAGCTTCTTTCAGCCCATGTTCTGCCAGCATTGCGAGCAGGCGCCCTGCGAGATCGTGTGCCCGGTCAACGCGACCGTGCATGACGAGGAGGGGCTGAACGTGCAGGTGTACAACCGCTGCATCGGCACGCGCTTCTGCTCGAACAACTGCCCCTACAAGGTGCGGCGCTTCAACTTCCTCGCCTATACGGCCGAGGAGCACCGCCCGCCGCTGTCGCGCAACACCGATGTCAGCGTCCGCGCGCGCGGCGTAATGGAGAAATGCACCTTCTGCCTGCAGCGGATCGCGCGGGCGCGGGTCGAGCATGATCGGGACGGCGTGCCCGAGCAGGTGGAGACGGCCTGTCAGGCCGCCTGCCCGACCCGCGCCTTCACCTTCGGCGATCTCAACCGGCCGGACAGCGAAGCCTCGGCGCGCAGGAACAGCCCGCTCGACTACTCGCTGCTCGCCGAGCGCAACACCTATCCGCGCGTCACGTACGAGGGACGCATCCTCAACCCCAATCCGGACATCGTCGCATGACGGAGGACGTCGTCGAGGGCCGTCCGACGCCCGGAGAGATGACCGACCGCATCTGCGAGATCGTTTTGCGGGAGCGTGTAGGTCTCTGGTGGTGGATCGCGCTTGTGCCGTCGGCCACACTGCTCCTGCTCGGCGTCGTCTCCGTCGGCTGGCTGTTCTGGCGCGGCATCGGCGTCTGGGGCATCAACTGGCCGGTGATGTGGGGCTTCGCGATCGTCAACTACGTCTGGTGGATCGCGATCGCATCGGGCGGCACCTTCGTCTCGGCGCTGTTCTTCCTGGTGCGGGTCGAATGGCGAACCTCGATCAACCGCTCGCCGAGACGATGACGCTCTGCGCCGCCGCCTGCGCCGGCATCTACCCGATCCTGCATCTTGGCCGGCCGTGGTTCTTCTACTGGCTGTTCCCATACCCGAACACGATGACGCTCTGGCCGCAGTTCCGCAGCCCGCTGCTGTGGGATTTCATGGCGCTGTTCACCTATGTCATCGGCTCGGTCGTGTTCTGGTATTTCGGCCTGCTGCCGGATCTCGCCTCGATCCGCGACCGGGCGCGGTCGCGATTCGCGCAGCTGTTCTATGGCGTGCTCGCCTTCGGCTTCCGCGGCACCGGCGGTCAGTGGCGGCACTATCGCGCGGTGTACGGCATCATGGCCGCGCTGATGGCGCCGCTGGTCGTCTCGGTGCACAGCATCGTCGGCCTCGACTTCGCGGGCGGCGAGACGGTCGGCTGGCACTCGACGCAGTTCCCGCCCTTCTTCGTGTTCGGCGCGCTGCTGTCCGGTTTCGCAACCGTGATCCTGCTCGTCATTCCGGTGCGGCACTTCTTCCATCTGGAAGCGTTCATGACCGAGCGGCATCTGGACGTGCTCGGCAAGCTCGTGCGTCACGAGCAGTCTCTGCATGGCGTATTCGTACATGATGGACGCGTTCTCGACCTTCTACGGTCCCGATCCCGCCGAGAAGACGATGTTCGCCGCGCGCGTCTTCGGACTCTACTGGTTCGTCTACTGGTCCACCATCCTGTTCAACGTGACCGCTGCCGCAGCTGTTCTGGTCGAAGCGGCTGCGGCTCAACCAGCCGGTGGTCGTCGTCGTCTGCCTCGGCATCATCGTCGGCATGTGGTTCGAGCGCGTCGAGATCGTGGTCGACGAGCCTGCATCGCACGAACCTGCCCTCCGCCTGGGGCAATTTCTGGCCGAGCTTCTGGGACTGGGGTGTGATGGGCGGCACCGTCGGCCTGTTCCTGACCGGCATTCTGCTGCTGATCCGGGTCGTGCCGGTGGTCTCGATGGCCGAGATGCGCGAAATCCTGCGGGAGCGGACATGATCGTCGCGGGCTTCGCGACCGAGCTTGCGTTGCGGCAGGCGCTGATCGCGCTGCAAGCGAGAGCGCGTGCGGGTCGAAACGTACACGCCGGGGAAGCTCGACGAGAGCGAACCGGACTCGACCGTCTCGCCGCTGCCGCTGGTGATGCTCGGCGCGGCCCTGCTCGGCGGGTTCGGGTTCTTCGGCCTGCAAGCCTACGCGGACGTGGTCGCCTACCCGATCAACATCGGCGGACGGCCGAACTTTTCCTGGCCCGTGTTCATCGTCAACGCTTTCGAGTTCGGCGTGCTGTGCGCGCTCGTCGCGGGCCTCGCCGGCTATTTCGTGGCGAACCGGATGCCGACGCTCTACGAGCCCGTGGACGAATGCGACGGGTTGCGCCAGGCCAGCCGGGACGGGTGGTTCCTCTCGGTGCGCGGCGGCGAGCCGGCCCGCGTGCGCGCGCTGCTCGACCGCGCGGCGCCCGGTCGTGCTGCAGGAGGTGCCGGAGTGAGAGCGCTCGCCGCGCTGCTGGCGGCCGCCGTCCTGCTCGCGGGCTGCGACGACATGACCTATCAGCGCAAGGACAACCCCTACCGCGTGACGGGCGGCGATCCGGCGCGCGTGCCGCCCGGCACGGTGAAATACCGGGAGCGCGCCACGCCGCCGCCGCCGGTGACGCTCGCGCTGCTCGAGCGCGGGCAGACGCGCTTCCGCGCCTTCTGCACCCCGTGCCATTCCGAACTCGGCGACGGACACGGCATGATCGTGCAGCGCGGCTTCTCGCCGCCGCCGAGCTACCACATCGACGCGGCTGAAGGAGCGCGCCGACGCAGCACTTCTTCGACGTCATCACCAACGGCTACGGCGCGATGTATTCCTTCGCGCAGCGCGTGCCGCCGGACGACCGCTGGGCGATCGCCGCCTATATCCGCGCGCTCCAGCGCAGCGAGACCGCGACGGTCGCCGAGCTGAGCGAGCCTGAGCGGCGGGCGCTGCTCGCGGGCGACAAGGGGCCGGGCAGCGAGTTCGGCACGGACGCGCGGCCCTGGGCGTCGCCGGGGGTCGGCATCCCATGAGGCGGTGGGAGTGGGTCGCCTGGGGCGCCGGGCTGATCGGCGTCGGGGTCGCGTATCTCGGCTGGACGATGGCGCCCCGCGCCTTCTTTTTCGCCTGGCTGGCGGCGCTGGCGGTCTGGATCGGCTGGCCGCTCGGCAGCATGGCGCTGCTGCTGATCCATCGCCTGACCGGCGGCCGCTGGGGCGACGCGTTGCGGCCCGGCCTGCGGACCGGGACCGCGACGCTGCTCCTGCTGCTGCCGGCGGTCGTGCCCGTGCTGCTCGGCGCTGCCGGTCCTCTACGCCTGGGCGCGGCCCGACGAAGCGGCGCACCTCGCGAACCGGTTCTATCTCAACGTGCCGTTCTTCTATGGGCGGGGCGTCGCCTATCTCGTCGTCTGGTTCGTGCTGGCGGCGCTGACCCTGTTCACCACGCCGGCAACACGCGCGTCGCGGCCGATCGGGCTGCCGCTGCTCGCGCTGACCTTCACCTTCGCCGCGATCGACCTCACGATGTCGCTCGACCCGGCGTTCAATTCCAGCATCTACGGCTTGCTGCAAGGCACGTCGGCGGTGCTGCTCGCGCTGTCGGTCGCCGGCGATCCCGGCGGCGCTGACGACGTCGCGGGACGCGCTCGCCCGATCTCGGCAAGATGCTGCTCGCGCTCGTCGTGTTCTGGGCGTATCTCGACTTCATCCAGTTCCTGATCGTCTGGTCGTCGAACCTGTCGCACGATTCGAGCTGGTACGCGGCGCGCACGACCGGCGGCTGGGGCTACGTGTTCGCGGCGACCGCGGCGCTGCATTTCGTGCTGCCGTTCGCGCTGCTCATCTTTCCGCGCGTCCAGCACAGCCGGGCCGGGATCGCCGCCGTCGCCGCGCTGCTCGCGATCAATGGCGGTCGTGCGCGGCTGGTGGACGGTGCTGCCCTCGGCTTCGCGCCCGTTCGGCTGGATCGATTTCGCCTGCGTGCTCGCCCTGGCCGGCCTCGCCTGCGGGCTGGCCCAGACCACGGGGCGCACCCGGATCGCGCGGCGCGATGTCTGACTACACCGAACATCCCGAGCTGCCGCCGGCCGCGCACGAGCGGTGGGACGTGCCGCCCCGGCTGTTCGCGCTGGGCCTCGCCTTCGTCGGCGTCGCGCTGGTGCTCACCGCGTTGCTGGTGATCTGGATCTTCCCCGTCTCCCTCTCCGAGCACCCGGTTCCCGAGGCAGGCTCCGGCTCCAGCCGCACCGGCCCTGCAATCGGACCCGCGCGCGCAGATGGCCGCATTCTTCCGGAGCGAGATGCAGAGCCTCAACGGCGTCTGGTGGGTCGATCGCGCCTCCGGCCGCGTTCATATGCCGATCGCGGAGGCGATGCGCCGGGTCGCGCGGGAGGGAATCCCCGATTGGCCGAAGGCGGCGGTCGATCCGGAGCCGCGAGAGGAGACGATCCGGCTCGGGACGCCGCGCGCTGAGGCGACCGAGAGCGGCCTGCAACGCAACGTCCGGATCGAGGACACTCTGCCACAGGCGCATTTCCAGCGATGAACTTCATCCTTCCGGAAGCTTCGGCGCACGCGCCCGAAACCGACTGCGCTGATCATCTGCCTGCTGCTGATGAGCGGGGCCGTGCTGGCGCTCGTGTTCGGCCTGATGGGGACGTACGTCGTCCGCTATCGCGCGAGCAGCCCGCTCGATCGCGGCAAGCTCGCGCAGAAGACGTGGCGGATCGAGACCGCCTGGACGATCGCGACGCTCGTCGTGTTCTTCGGCCTGTTCCTCTGGGGCGCCGATCTCTATGTGCGCTTGTTCCAGGCCCCGCCGAACGCGCTGAAGATCTACGTCGTCGGCAAGCAGTGGATGTGGAAGGTCGAGCATCCGGGCGGGCAGCGCGAGATCGACGCGCTGCACGTCCCGGTCGGACCGGCCGGTGCAGCTGCTGATGGTGTCCGAGGACGTCATCCACGACTTCTACATCCCGGCCTTCCGCATCAAGCACGACGTGCTGCCGGGCCGCTACGAGAGCCTGTGGTTCGAGGCCGACGAGACCGGGCAGCTACCATCTGTACTGCAGCCGGTTCTGCGGCACCGACCACGCCGCGATGATCGGCGAGGTGACCGTCATGAGCGGGCCCGACTACGCCAAGTGGCTGGCGCGCAGCCCGACCTCCAGCGGGCTTGTCGCGGAAGGGCAAGGCGCTGTTCCAGATCGCATGGCTGCAGCGGCTGCCACAAATCGGTCCCGGCACCGGCAACGGCGTCGATCGTGCGGGCGCCGTCGCTCGTCGGCGTGTTCGGCAGCCCGGTGCCGCTGTCGGACGGCAGCGTCGTCACCGCGGACGAGCAGCTATATCCGCGAATTCGATCCTGCAGCCCCGCAGAGCAGGTGGTCGCGGGCTACGCGCCGGTGATGCCGAGCTTCGCGGGCGTGATCGGCGAGGAGGATCTCGTGCGCATCATCGCCTTCATCAAATCGCTGTCGGCGGGAGGAGTGCAAGGATGAGCGCCGTCCTGGAACGCGCCGGTGAAGAGCTATCTCTCGCGAGGACGTCGCATCGGCTCCTGGCTGCTGACGACCGACCACAAGCGGATCGCGCTGCTCTATCTCGCCTCGATCACCGCTGTTCTTCTTCATCGGCGGCGCGGCGGCCGCGATGATGCGGCTGCAACCTGCTCACGCCCGCGGGGTGCGATCGTCGGCGCGGAGACCTACAACCGGCTGTTCACCATGCACGGCGTGGTGATGGTCTGGTTCTTCCTCGTGCCCTCGATCCCGGTGACGCTCGGCAATTTCGTGACGCCGCTGATGCTGGGCGCGCGCGATCTCGCCTTTCCGCGCCTCAACCTCGCGAGCTGGTACCTGTTCATGCTCGGCGGGGTCGTCACCCTCTACGCGCTGTTCGCGGGCGGCGTCGATACCGGATGGACGTTCTACACGCCGCTCTCGACATCGCTACACGCGCGGGCTACGTCGTCGCCGGCCGTGCGTCGGCATCTTCATCTCCGGCTTCTCCTCGATCGCGACCGGGCTGAACTTCATCGTCACCATCCACCGGCTGCGGCCGCCCGGCATGACCTGGTACCGGATGCCGCTGTTCCTGTGGTCGCTCTACGCGACCAGCGTGCTCTACGTGCTGGCGACCCCGGTGCTGGCGATGACGCTGCTGCTGCTCGGCGCTCGAGCGCGTCTTCGGCGTCGGCGTGTTCGACCCGGCCCTCGGCGGCGACCCGCTGCTGTTCCAGCACCTGTTCTGGTTCTACTCGCACCCCGCCGTCTACATCATGATCCTGCCGGGCTTCGGCGTCGTCAGCGAGATCGTCACCGCGTTCTCGCGGAAGAGCATCTTCGGCTACAAGTTCATCGCCTGGTCGTCGGTTGCGATCGCGATCATCAGCTTCTTCGTCTGGGGCCACCACATGTTCGTGGCGGGCACGTCCATCTATTCGGCGCTGGTGTTCTCGCTGCTGAGCTTCTTCGTCGCCGTGCCGTCGGCGATCAAGGTGTTCAACTGGCTCGGCACGCTGCACAAGGGCTTCATCCGGTTCGACGCGCCGATGCTGTACGCGCTCGGCTTCATCGGCCTGTTCACGATCGGCGGCCTGACCGGCCTGTTCGTCGCCGCGCTCGCGAGCGACGTGCATCTGACGCAGACCTATTTCGTGGTCGCGCATTTCCACTACATCATGGTCGGCGCCATGGTGTCCGCCTTTTTCGGCGGGCTGCATTATTGGTGGCCGAAGATCACCGGCCGCATGTATCCGGAAGCGTGGGCGCAAGTGGCCGCGCTGCTGATCTTCTTCGGCTTCAACGTCACTTTCTTCCCGCAATTCCTCCTCGGCTATCTACGGCATGCCGCGCCGCTACGCGCATTACCGGCCGGAGTTCCAGGTGTGAACGTGCTGTCCTCCGCCGGCGCGACCATCCTCGCCGTCGCCTATCTGATGCCGCTCGTCTATCTCACCTGGTCGCTGTTCCGCGGCGCGCGCGCGCCCGCCAATCCGTGGCAGCGCGACCGGGCTCGAATGGCAGACCCCGTCGCCGCCGCGCACCGTGAATTTCGTGGTCACGCCGGTCATCACCAGCGAGCCGTACGACTATCCACGGCCGGAGGAGCGCGAGCATGTCGTCTAGCGCGAGCGCGCGGCCGGACGGCTGCGGTCGAGATCCAGTATCGTGACCGGCGCTACCAGTCGGAAACGGCGCGGAGCGGCATGTGGCTGTTCCTCGCCTCCGAGATGCTGTTCTTCGGCGCGCTGATCCTGACCTGGGGGTTTTACCGCATCCAGCACGCCTCGGGTTTCGCCGAGGCGACGCGCGAAACCGAGTTCGCGATCGGCACCGCCAACACCGTGGTGCTGGTCACGAGCAGCTTCGCCTTCGCCTGCGCCGTCGCCTTCGCCCGCCGGGGCGAGAACCGCCGCGTCATGTGGGCGAGCGTCCTCACGGGCCTGCTCGGGATCGTGTTTCTCGGCCTCAAGGGCCTCGAATGGTACAAGGACATCGTGAAGGGCGACGTGCCGGGCGCGCTGTATCACACGCCCGGCGGCGAGGGCGGCGCGCAGCTGTTCTGGATGTTCTACTGGATCGGCACGGTCCTGCACGGGCTGCACCTGCTGATCGGCATCGGGCTCGTCGGCTGGATCGCGTGGCGCGCGCGGCGCGCGCATTCCGGCCCGAGACGGCCGCCCCGGTCGAGGTGGTCGGGCTCTACTGGAGCTTCGTCGATATGGTCTGGCTCGTGCTGTACCCGCTCATCTATCTCGCGGGGCGGGCGGCATGAGCATCGTTCTCCGCCGGGGACTGGTCTGGCTCGGGCTGCTGCGCTGCTCGCGGTCGAGGCGGCGCTCGGGCGCGTGCTCGGCTGGGGCAACGTCTCGCTCGCGCTCGGCGTGCTGATGGCGGCGACGGTCGCCGTGTTCTTCATGGAGGTGGACAAAGGCCCCGGCGTGATCCGGGTCTTCGCCTGGGCCGGGGTGTTCTGGCTGTTCGTGCTGCTCGGCCTCGGGCTGATGGACCCGCTGACGCGGCACACGGTCACGATCGGGACGGGATTTGTCGGGGGGGCGATCAGCGGCTCGGATGATCGCTGAAGGTTGGTTGCGGGGACAGGATTTGAACCTGTGACCTTCAGGTTATGAGCCTGACGAGCTACCGGGCTGCTCCACCCCGCGTCGGTATTGGATGTGGTATCGGATAGGTTCGAAGACCTGGCGGCGACCGACTTTCCCGCGTCTTGGGACGCAGTATCATGGGCGCTGGGGGTTTTCACGGCCGAGTTCGGGATGGGATCGGGTGCGGTCTCCCCGCCATGGCCACCAGGTCGTCGAGCCTATCCGGTTCAGTCGCCGGTCGTCGGACGTCAGTCGTCGGACCGGGGATTTCAGGTTCTGGTGTGTGTTGTGTGCGAGCGAGCGGCGCCGCGCCTCGTCCTTTGTCTGACGACTGACGACTGTCAGCCGATGACTGAAAGGATGATTGCTGCGCATGGCGGCCCCCGTTTCCGGGGCGACGATATCGAGCCGTCGGGCGATTAGGACCGGTTAGCTGAGGGCGTTGCCGCCCGTATACATCCGGCCTATCGACGTGATGGTCTATCACGGCCCTCTCGGGGTTGCCCCCTGGGAGACCTGGTTTTGAGGAGGGTTTCCCGCTTAGATGCTTTCAGCGGTTATCCCGTCCGCACTTAGCTACCCGGCCGTGCCGCTGGCGCGACAACCGGTGCACCAGAGGTGCGTCCATCCCGGTCCTCTCGTACTAGGGACAGCGCCTCTCAAGTCTCCTTCACCCACGGCAGATAGGGACCGAACTGTCTCACGACGTTCTAAACCCAGCTCACGTACCACTTTAATCGGCGAACAGCCGAACCCTTGGGACCTGCTCCAGCCCCAGGATGTGATGAGCCGACATCGAGGTGCCAAACCTCCCCGTCGATGTGGACTCTTGGGGGAGATCAGCCTGTTATCCCTAGAGTACCTTTTATCCGTTGAGCGATGGCCCTTCCACGCGGGACCACCGGATCACTATGGCCGACTTTCGTCTCTGCTCGAGCTGTCACTCTCGCAGTCAGGCGGGCTTATGCCATTGCACTCAACGACCGATGTCCGACCGGCCTGAGCCCACCATCGCGCGCCTCCGTTACCATTTGGGAGGCGACCGCCCCAGTCAAACTGCCCGCCATGCAGGGTCCCGGTCCGGGCTGACCGGACGCGGTTAGACATCAGAAGAGTTCAGGGTGGTATTTCAAGGGTGGCTCCACCTGAGCTAGCGCCCCGGCTTCAAAGCCTCCCACCTATCCTACACAGCACTCCCCTGATGCCACTGCAAAGCTGCAGTAAAGGTTCATAGGGTCTTTCCGTCTGACCGCGGGTACCCCGCATCTTCACGGGGAATTCAATTTCGCTGAGCCGATGCTGGAGACAGTGGGGAAGTCGTTACGCCATTCGTGCAGGTCGGAACTTACCCGACAAGGAATTTCGCTACCTTAGGACCGTTATAGTTACGGCCGCCGTTTACCGGGGCTTCAATTCAGAGCTTGCACCCCTCCTCTTAACCTTCCGGCACCGGGCAGGCGTCAGACCCTATACGTCGTCTCTCGACTTCGCAGAGCCCTGTGTTTTTACTAAACAGTCGCTACCCCCTGCTCTGTGCCACCCCCCAATGGTTGCCCAATGAGAGGTCTCGCTTATCCCGAAGTTACGCGAGCAATTTGCCTAGTTCCTTCAGCATCGTTCTCTCAAGCGCCTTGGTATGCTCTACCAGTCCACCTGTGTCGGTTTCGGGTACGGTCCATACGCTGGAGCTGTTTCCTGGAATGCTCAAAAAGCCGGGACAATCCGTTAAGCCCCGACAACATCTCGCATCCGTCACTTCCAGCGGGCCCAGGACTATTCACCTGGTTCCCATCGACTACGGCTTTCGCCCTCGCCTTAGGGGCCGGCTCACCCTGCGCGGATTAACCTTGCGCAGGAACCCTTGGACTTTCGGCGACAGAGTTTCTCGCTCTGTTTGTCGCTACTCATGTCAGCATTCGCACTTCCGATACCTCCACCGCCCCTCACGGGCGCGGCTTCACGGGCCTACGGAACGCTCCGCTACCGATCAGTTCGTCAGTCGTCAGCGGTCAGTCGTCAGACAAGGAAGACAGGCGCTTGAGCAGACCCTGCAGCATGCGGGCGATCTCCTCGTACGCCTCACGCCACACCTCGGCCTTGTCTCGTTCGACCAGGTCGAGGTCACGCGCGTAGCAGCACCAGAGCTTCACTTCCTCGGCCGAACCGAGCGCCATGCGCACAAAGCGCCGGAACTCCGGATCGGACCCGACCTGCCGGCCCGCACCCTCCGTAAGGAGCGCGCACACCGACTTGGATGACCGCCGCAGCTGGTCGGCAACGCCGCCATACTGCTCGGTCTTCGGAAAACCCTGGCTCGCCCGATGCACCTGCAAGGACAACGCATAGGCCCGCCGGAACACGTCCAGCGTCCATACATCCTTGCTCATCGGCTCGCTCGCTCACTTCTTGTCTGACGACTGACGACTGACGACTGAAAGCTGATCCCGCAGCTTCGGCACGTGGCTTGAGCCCCGTTACATTTTCGGCGCGGGATTTCTAATAGACCAGTGAGCTATTACGCTTTCTTTAAAGGATGGCTGCTTCTAAGCCAACCTCCTGGTTGTTTTGGAATTCCCACATCCTTTCCCACTTAGCCACGATTTGGGGGCCTTAGCTGGCGGTCTGGGCTGTTTCCCTCTCGACGACGGACCTTAGCACCCGCCGTCTGTCTGCCGCGCTATACTTCCGGGTATTCGGAGTTTGGTTAGGTTTGGTAAGTCTTTGGGACCCCCTAGCCCATCCAGTGCTCTACCCCCCGGGGTAAACACGCGACGATCTACCTCAATAGATTTCGCGGAGAACCAGCTATTTCCGAGTTTGATTGGCCTTTCACCCCTAGCCACAGCTCATCCCCGACTTTTTCAACAGGCGTGGGTCCGGCCCTCCAGTGGGTGTTACCCCACCTTCAGCCTGGCCATGGCTAGATCACTCGGTTTCGGGTCTTCTGCCGGCAACTCTGCGCCCTGTTCAGACTCGCTTTCGCTCCGCCTCCACCTAACGGCTTAAGCTCGCTGCCAACAGAAACTCGCTGACCCATTATACAAAAGGTACGCCGTCACCACACCCATGCCCAGGTCTCGCGACCCAGGCAGATCGGCGGCTCCGACTGCTTGTAGGCATCCGGTTTCAGGTCTCTTTCACTCCCCTTTCGGGGTGCTTTTCACCTTTCCCTCACGGTACTTGTTCGCTATCGGTCACCAGGGAGTATTTAGGCTTGGAGGGTGGTCCCCCCATGTTCAGACAGGATTTCACGTGTCCCGCCCTACTCAAGGACCATCGCGCGCTTACGCATACGGGGCTGTCACCCGCTATGGCCGGCCTTTCCAGACCGTTCCGCTTCCTTCGCAATGGCCACTGGCCTGTTCCGCGTTCGCTCGCCACTACTGGCGGAATCTCAATTGATGTCTGTTCCTCCGGGTACTGAGATGTTTCAGTTCCCCGGGTTCGCCTCGCCAGACTATGAATTCATCTGACGATACCCCAAAGGGGTGGGTTGCCCCATTCGGACATCCACGGATCAAAGCCTGCTCGCGGCTCCCCATGGCTTTTCGCAGCGTGCCACGTCCTTCATCGCCTCCTGGTGCCAAGGCATCCACCGAATGCCCTTCTTACGCTCGAGATCGTCCGAACCGGATCGCTCCGGTCCAGCCGCCACGCACAGGAACCATCCTTCCAGACGGACCCACACGCGCAGCACGCACTCGACACACAACACTTCTCACGCCCCTGAACGCATCCGCCACGATCGCTGGCCGGCCCCCTCACGGAGACCCAACCGGTCAGACATGCGATCGCGGCACGCCCAGAGACGCACCAGAACCTGATTTACGCTTTCCAAAGAACAACCGCGCCATCCCGGGACCAGCCCGAACGGCACGGACGCGGACCCATCGCACCCATCCCCCTCGGGACGGATCGCGACGATCCGAATAGCCTGGCTTCCCTGTGACACGTCCTCACGCCGCCCCGCCTGGTGGAGACGACCGGGATCGAACCGGTGACCCCCTGCTTGCAAAGCAGGTGCTCTCCCAGCTGAGCTACGCCCCCGGATCAGTCCGCCCGGCCAGTGGTGGGCCAGGGAGGACTTGAACCCCCGACCCCACGCTTATCAAGCGATCGATGACCTTCGGTCCTCAATCTAACCAACTGAGCGACTAGCCCTGAACCCGGACGAGCAATGGTGGGCCAGGGAGGACTTGAACCTCCGACCCCACGCTTATCAAGCGTGTGCTCTAACCAACTGAGCTACTAGCC
>CAVZQE010000020.1:65000-508256 GCA_963777325.1 uncultured Alphaproteobacteria bacterium
GATGTCGTCGATATAGGTGAAATCGCGCTTGAGCCGGCCGCCGTCATAGACCGTGATCGGCTCGCCGGCGGCGATCGCGCGGGCGAAGGCGTAATAGGCCATATCCGGCCGCCCCCACGGGCCGTAGACCGTGAAGAAGCGCAGGCCCGTCTGCGGCAGCCCGAACAGATGGCCGTAGGCGTAGCTCATCAGCTCGTCCGCCCGCTTGGTCGCGGCATAGACTGAGAGCGGCGTGTCGACGCGATCGCCCTCGGCGAACGGCATCCGGCGGTTGGCGCCATAGACCGAGGAGGAGCTGGCATAGACAAGGTGGCGCAGATCGGGTGCGTGCCGCGCGGCCTCCAGCATCACAAGGTGGCCCATCACGTTCGCCTGCACATAGGCGTAGGGATCGACGAGCGAATGCCGCACCCCCGCCTGGGCCGCGAGGTGCACGACGCGGTCGATCCGCCGTTCCCCCGCGAAGATCCCCGCCATGTGGTCCCGGTCGGAGACGTTTGCGCGGTAGAACGAGAAGCCGCGCGTCCCGGACAGCCGCCCCAGCCGCGCATCCTTGAGGCCGACCGCATAGTAGGGATTGAGATCATCGACGCCGACGACCGTCTCGCCGCGCGCCAGCAGCGCCTGCGCGACGTGATAGCCGATGAAGCCGGCCACGCCGGTCACCAAAACGGTCACTGATCCGCTCCCATGAAATACCGCCACGCGCCAGCGAGCCGCGGACCGTGCCATCACGCCGCACGAGCATCAACCGCCCGTTACGGCCGGACGAGCGGGTCCGCCAGGAGCCGGTCCTCCAGCAGTTCGAGAACCGCGTGGCCGAGCGCCATATGGCATTCCTGGACCCTGGCGGTCTCGCGGTCGGGGACGAGCAGCACGTGGTCGCAATGGCGAATGGCCGGCTCGCCGTCGCCCCCGAGCAGGCCGACGGTCGCGATGCGCATGTCGCGCGCCGCGGCGAGCGCCCGCACGACACTCGGCGACCGGCCGGATGTGGTCAGTCCGAACAGCACGTCCCCCGCCCGGCCAAGGCCCCGCAACGGGTGCTCGAACACGTGCTCGAAGCCGAAATCGTTGCCGCACGCGGTCAGCGCCGCCGGGTCGAGCGTGAGCGCGATGGCGGGCCACGAGTCCCGCTTGACCGCCGCGCGCAGCCTGATCAGGAGTTCGGTCGCCAGATGCTGGCTGTCCGCGGCCGATCCGCCATTGCCGCAGAACATCAGCTTGCCCCCCGCCCGCAGGCTGCGCTCGCATCGATCGACCACGCCGAGCACGGACGAAGGCAGCGCCTGCGCCGCCTCGAGCGCCAGCTTGGCCGATCGCGTCATCATGCGCACGAACCGCGCCGCCTCCTCCATCCGTCTCCCTCCAGCTGCAACCCGGCCCCGCGTCCGACCGCAGGAACCGGCACGCATCTCGTTCGTCAATCCCGTCCTATATAGACTTCCCACCTTCCGGGCAGGTAGGCAGGCGACCGGCGCCTAACCCCACCCGGACCCCGGAACAGCATCTTGGACGCAAGCACCTTCTCGGCCATCCCCGGAACCCACGCCTCCTGGCCCTCCCGCTGCAACCAGATCGCGCTGGTTCTCCAGGGCGGGGGGGCGCTCGGGGCGTATCAGGCGGGCGTCTACCAGGCGCTGCACGAGGATGGGCTCGAGCCGAGCTGGGTGAACGGCGTCTCGATCGGGGGGGTCAATGCCGCGATCATCGCCGGCAACCCGCCCGAGCTCAGGCTTTCCCGCCTGCGGGAATTCTGGGACATGGTGACGGCGCGCCGGGTCTGGACGTGGAGCCTGGACGGCGACGAACCGCGCAAGCTGCGCAACGCCTGGTCGGCCTGGCTCACCATGTCGCTGGGAGCACCCGGGTTCTTCACGCCGCATAGCCGCAACCCTTGGTTCAGCCTGCGGGGCGCGAGCACGGCGACGAGCTACTATGACAGCGCGCCTCTGCGCCAGACGCTCGAGCGCCTCGTCGATTTCGAGCGCCTGAACAGCGGCGACATCCGCTACGCCTGCGGCGCGGTGAACGTGGCGAACGGCAATTTCGCCTATTTCGACAATGCCCAGAAAACGATCCTGCCCGAGCACGTGATGGCCAGCGCGGCGCTGCCGCCGGGCATGCCGATGGTCCGGATCGGAACGGATTACTACTGGGACGGCGGCATCGTCTCGAACACGCCGCTGCAGCACCTGCTTGAGAATACGGGATCGGACAACGTTCTGGTGTTCCAGATCGACCTGTTCAGCGCCCGCGGGCCGCTGCCGCGCGACATGCCGGACGTGATGGGGCGCATGAAGGACATCCAGTTCTCGAGCCGCACCCGGCTGGTGACGGACTACTACATGGCGCAGCACCGGCAGAAGCTGATCCAGAAGAAGCTGCTCGCGAAGATCCCGGAGGACCGGCTCGACGCCGAGGAGCGCGCGCTCCGCGACCGGCTCGCCGACCTGCCCGAGATCACCATCCTGCAGATGATCTACCAGCAGATGACCTATGAGGGGCAGGCGAAGGACTACGAGTTCAGCGGCACGTCGATGCGCGAGCACTGGGACGCGGGCTACGCCGACACGCGGCGGACGCTGCGCCACCGCGACTGGCTGGCGATGGCCCCCGAGGACGGCGGCGTGATCGTTCATGACGTGCACCGGATCGACGACTGACCGTGTCCGGCGGCGGGCAACACCCAGGCTTTCCTCGCGTTAGCGCGCAGGTCACCCCGCCCCGATCGCAGCCAACGGAGAGTTTCATGACGATCAGGAAGCACCAGACCTTCAACGACGAGCCCGACAACGCCAAGGCCGCCGCCATCGCGCTGCTGAATGCGCGGCTCGCGGACGCAATCGATCTCGCGCTCGTCACCAAGCAGGCGCACTGGAACCTCAAGGGCCTGCAGTTCATCGGCGTGCATGAGATGCTGGACGGCTTCCGCACGCAGCTCGATGGGCACGTGGACACGATGGCCGAACGGGTCGTGCAGCTCGGCGGCACGGCGCTCGGCACCAGTCAGGTGGTGGTCGAGAAAACAACTCTGTCGCCGTATCCGACCGACATCTACGCCGTGAAGGACCACCTCAAGGCGCTGATCGAGCATTACGGCAAGGTGGCCAACGCGACGCGCAAGGCGATCGACGAGGTGGACGACGCTGGCGACGCGGACACGGCCGACATCTTCACCGGCGCCTCCCGCGACCTCGACAAGGCGTTGTGGTTCCTGGAAGCGCATCTCCAGGAATAGGCCCGGCTAGGCAAGCGATTGCCCGGACTCCCCGGACCCGCTAGGGTCCGGGGCTCATCTGGAACATCGCATGAACGACCTTTTCGGACCGTCGGGCGCAGCCAGCGGGGCGGGCGCCTATTCCGCCCAGGACATCGAGGTTCTGGAAGGCCTGGAGCCGGTACGGCGCCGCCCGGGCATGTATATCGGCGGCACCGACGAGACCGCCCTGCATCACCTCGCCGCCGAGATCCTCGACAACGCGATGGACGAGGCGGTCGCGGGACATGCGAGCTTCATCGAGGTCGCACTGGAAGCCGACAACACGCTGACCGTCCGCGACAACGGCCGGGGAATCCCCGTCGATCCTCATCCGAAGTTCAAGAAGCTCAGCGCGCTGGAGGTCATACTCACCACGCTGCATTCGGGCGGCAAGTTCGGCGGCAAGGCCTATGCGACCTCGGGCGGCCTGCACGGTGTCGGCAGTTCGGTGGTGAACGCCTTGTCGGAGCGGCTGGATGTCGAGGTGGCGCGCGACCGCGTGCTCTGGAAGCAGAGCTATGTGCGCGGCCGCCCCACCGGCAAGCTCGTCCAGGCGGGCGCGACCCAGAACCGGCGCGGCACCAGCCTCCGTTTCCGGCCGGACCGGCAGATCTTCCACGAGCTTCAGTTCAGCCCGGCGCGGCTCTACCGACTCTGCCGCTCGAAGGCGTACCTGTTCCGGGGCGTGCAGATCCGCTGGTCCTGCGATCCGGCGCTGCTGAAATCGGGCCGCGACGACGTGCCGGCGGAGGCGGTGCTGCACTTCCCGGGAGGATTGCGCGACAGCCTCCATGCCGACATCGGCGACGCCGCGCGGGCGCTGCCCCAGATCTGGGCGGGCGAGGCGGAGCTGCCGCTCTCGGCCGGCGGGCAGCCGACCGGGCGCATGGAGTGGGCGTGCTGCTGGCTCGATGCGGAGGGATTTCTGCACTCCTACTGCAATACGGTCCCGACGCCGCAGGGCGGCACGCATGAGGCGGGGTTCCGGGCGGCGCTGCTGAAGGGCGTGCGGGCCTGGGGCGAGCATCGCGGCAACCGGCGGGCGGCGCAGGTGACGGCCGAGGATCTGACGGGCGCGCTCGCCGCCAAGCTGTCGGTGTTCGTGCGCGAGCCGCAGTTCCAGGGGCAGACCAAGGAGAAGCTGACCAGCCCGGAGGCCGCGCGCCTCGTCGAAACGGCGCTGCGCGACCGGTTCGACCACTGGCTCGCCGGAGACCCGGCCAGCGCCGACAATCTGCTCGCCTTCGCGATCGAACGCGCCGAGGAGCGGCTGCGCCGCCGCGAAACCCGCGACACGCCGCGCAAATCGGCGACGCGCCGGCTGCGCTTGCCGGGCAAGCTCGCCGACTGCACGCGCGAGAACGCGGCCGAGACCGAGATCTTTCTGGTCGAAGGCGACAGCGCCGGCGGCTCCGCCAAGCAGGCGCGCAGCCGCGACACGCAGGCGGTGCTGCCGCTCCGGGGCAAGATCCTGAACGTCGCCAGCGCGTCGGCCGACAAGCTGCGGCAGAACCAGGAACTCAAGGATCTGATCGAGGCGCTCGGCTGCGGCGCGGGAGAGCGGTTCGACCGGAGCAAGCTGCGCTACGGGCGCATCATCGTGATGACCGACGCCGACGTGGACGGCGCCCACATCGCCTCGCTGCTGATGACGTTCTTCTACCGCGAACTTCCGGAGCTGGTCCGGCACGGGCACGTCTACCTGGCTCAGCCGCCGCTCTACCGGCTGACGCAGGGCGCGAAGTCCGTCTATGCGATGGACGACGCCGATCGGGAGCGCAAGCTGAAGACCGAGTTCAAGCCGAACGCGAAGGTCGAGGTGAGCCGGTTCAAGGGCTTGGGAGAGATGCCGCCCTCGGCGCTCAAGGAGACCACGATGGACCCGGCCAAGCGCACCCTGCTCAAGGTCGTGGCGCCGCCGGAGGCGCGCGCCGCGACCAACGAGCTCGTGGAGAGCCTGATGGGACGCAGGCCAGAGCTCAGGTTCCAGTTCATCCAGGACCGCGCCCGCACGCTGGATGTGGAGAAGGTGGACGTGTGACCTGGGATCTAGCGCTTTGTCAGACTGGGCTGACCCGCGACTCAGCGGGAATTCATCCACGTTGCCGATCGCGGCCCGGACGCTCGGCTCGCGCATCCAGGCCTCCCAGTCGCCGATCACGTAAAGCCGCCGCTTCGCCCGGGTTACCGCCACGTTAAGCACATTGGGCGTGCTTGCCGCCCACTGGATCGCGCCCGTGGTCTTGCCGCCCAGCAACAGGACGACCGCCTCCGCCTCCTTGCCCTGGAAGGTGTGTACCGTACCGACGCAGGCACGTAGCCACGCGTCCACGGCGCGGTGCGAAATGCCGTGCGCCCACTCGCTCCGGCGCGTCGAGAGCAGGTCACGCAATCCGCTCGCGGCGGTCCTGAACGGCGAGATGACATAGAGGTCGGGGAGTCCGTCCGGCCGCGCTCCCTCGGCCCAGCCGCCGACCATGAACGCGCGCACGATCTTCGCCGCCATCTCGGCGTGGGCGGGCATGAAGTGCCGCTGTCCGCACCTTTCCGTCGCCATATCGATCCAGCGGCTCGGACCGAGCAGCGGACGCGGCGCGAGGCCGCTCGCCGGGTCGCCTTCGGTGATACCCTTCTCCTGCTCGGCCTTGCCGTTGCCGAGAACCATGCCGCCGCCATAGGCGATAGCATTCGAGATGGAGAACATCGGCTCGACGCAGCGGCGGTGGACCACGAGCGGAGAGCCGACCCACACCTCCTCGCCGCCACCCCCGATCCAGGTGCCGAAGGCATTATTCCGGTCGGCCACGGCCTGCATCGACGTGGCGGTCGAGCGGTGGATCGGGTGCGCACCGCGGCGTTCCTGGAGGCGCCGGTCCACCTCCTCGTCGAGGGTGATGACTGGCTCGACTTGCAGCGGGTCGCCTACCACGAGCGCTCGTTTGGCTCGCATCAGGGCGCCGACTGCGTGCTGCGGAACCGCCTGCCCGGCCTCGTCCACGATTAGCCAGCCGATGCCGCCCGCCGGCACGGTCGCGAAGCAGCGCCCGAACGAGGCGAACGTGCTGGAGACGACCGGCACGAGAACGGCCAGCGTGGCCCATAGATAGAGCGCCGTCGGTTCATCTGGCTTGATCTCGCCGCCAACCATCTTCAGGGCCAAGCTGAGGTTGCGCTTGAACTGCCGGGCGGCGCCACCGATGAAGGCTTGATGGACGTCCAGCGCGCGGACGAAGACCTCGGCCCGCGCGGCGTCCAGGGCCTTGCTGCTGCGGGGCAATTGCTGGTGCAAATGCTCGCGGGGCAGCGCCAGAGTCGATGCCATGTCGGTGATCCCCTCATGGATCTCGGCCAGGTGCTCGACCACCCGCCTCGCCTCGTCCGCTTTCCTCCGCAGCGCCTCCTGCTCGACCGATGCCGCCGCCGCAGCCGCCTCTGCCTCGCTGAGCCGACGGGATGCCTCGCCCGCGCGGATGACGGCTTCCTGAAAGCACGCCGAAGCCTCGCGGCGGCGGCGCACAACATCGACATGCGCGGCCAAAGCCGCGGCCGCTGCCTGCGACAACCGCAGTGCGGCAAGAATGCGGACGAGCAGTCGCGGCTTGTTCAGCTCCGTGTCCCGGTCCGCCGTCGCCAAGGCATCACGGGCATCGGCCAAGGCCTCGCCGGTCGCAACGGCATTCCCACGCGCGATCTCGGCGGCGTTCTCGGCCGCGCGGCGGCGCTCTCCCGCGACCGCCAGCCCGGCTCTTGCCCCTGCGGCTTCCTCGGTCCGCCCTTCGTGCTCGGCGATCTCGTCCTTGAGGCGCCGCACTTCGGCGAGGGCCGCCTGAAAGGCCGCTCTTGCTGCGGCCCAGTTGGGCTGGCCGAGTTCCTCGAGTTGACGGAAGATGTTGGACGGCGCGTCCCGCCACGGTCGGGAGCCGTTCGCATCCCCGGATGACACCTTCTCCTTGGCTCGGAGGACGGCGCAGAAGGCGTTGCGGTTCCCTTTCTTCCCGAGCGCGGCGGCGATCAGTCCCCAGGCCTCCCGCGGCCCGACCAGCTCTGGGGAGGCGCCCTCGTGTCCGTTAGGGGGACACCGGTTCAGCAGTGCGGCGGCTGTCTCCTGAAACCGGGCGCACTCGGCCCGGTGAGCGGCCGGAATCTTGGCCGCATCCGGCAGTTCGCGGGTGACGTTCTCGACCGCGCCGTTGTTGCTGCTGGCGACCACCATCGTGAAGTCGCGAAAGCGAGGGTCGATGGCGTATCCCTCGCCAGGGCCCAGAGACCGGTTACCTTCTGCAAACGCATCAGTGGGCGATCGGAAGCCCACCATCAGGCGCGCGCGCTCGACCACCACCGCGGCGACGATATCTTGCAGCAGCGTCGTCTTGCCGGTGCCCGGCGGTCCATTGATGGAAAACAGGGAGACGGGCGATGCCCTCGTTGACCGCGACCTGCTGCATCAGGGTCAGCCGGAACTCGCTCGGCCAGCTTCCGTCCGGTAGGCGGGCCAGGTCGAGCGCGCGGCGGATTTCTTGAGGGCGCAGACAGTCGCGTCGGCTCTCCCCCCGTTCGTCGCGCAGGTACGCGGTCAGGAGTCCGCTCGGCTCACCGCGCCGCGCGGCGTCGAGCGCGGTGGAGAGGTCATCGTAGTAGAAGCCGTTCACCGGCGGGAGTTCGGGGTTCTGCCTACGTCCTCTCCGGTCGATTAGGGCCTTGCTCACCAGGACGGCCTCGACCACGCCGCCCAAGGGGGGCGGCGAGCCGAGGAGCGACACCGACCGCTTGGCCATGGCCCGGATGAAGGCCATCGTGACCGGACGGTCCTCTTTCTTTAGGCACTGCTGCTGCTCCGCGAAGAACTCGTCCATAAGTCGTAGTAGCCGGACACATCGGCCCCGGAGAGCTCGGCGAAGTGGACGGCGAAGGCAGCGAGGTGCTCGTCCGGCCGGAACTCCACGGTTTTCAGAATCCTCGCCGATCACAAGAGCGCCGAGGAAGGTCAGCGGCCCCGTCTTTGCCCGGCGGCCGTCGTCCCGGTCTTCGGATTTTGGGGCGCCGAGCAGTTCGCGCAGCGCCCGGTCGTAATCGCGCCGCGGGACGATCCCGAACCGCACGAAGTGGATTGCGGGCGCGAGGACCGACTGGCCGCGCTCCCAAGGCAGCGCGCCGTCGCGCACGTAGCGGACGGTCTATTCGGGTTTGTCCGCCTCGTCCTCGACGGAGGGGGCGGTCAACGCCTCGACGTCCCGCCAGTACAGGAGAGTTCTTAGCTCTTCCTCTCGGCCCATGTGCTACTGCCTATTTGCCGCGCCACCTCGGTTCGCGGCCCGAAGCGATTGACCCATGGTAGCCTGCGGAGTCCCTCGGACCAGTCGCAGCGACGGTTAGTCCCGGACCGCGGCGATCAGGAACTCGCGATTGCCCTCGGGGCCGGTGATCGGGCTCGGCTCGATTCCGAGCACGCTCCAGCCGCCGAGCGACGACCACCACGCGCGCACTCGTTCGCAGACGCGCCGGTGAACCGCCGCTTCGCGCACCACGCCTCCCTTGCCGACGAAGGACGGTCCCGCCTCGAATTGCGGCTTGATGAGCGCGACGGCCCAGGCGCCCGGCGCGCACAGCGCAAGCGGGGCGGGCAGGATCGTGGCAAGGCCGATGAAGCTCGCATCACACACGAGAGCCCGGACCGGACAGGCGACGGTTGCCGCCGTCAGATAGCGTGCGTTCACCCGCTCATGCACGGTGACGCGCGGATCGGTCCGCAGCGTCCACGCGAGTTGGCCGTGGCCGACATCGACCGCATGCACATGGGCGGCGCCGTGCGCGAGCAGGACATCCGTGAAGCCGCCGGTCGAGGCGCCGATGTCGAGGCAGACGCGCCCGGCGGGCTCGAGCGCGAAATGGCGCAGCGCGTGATCGAGCTTGAGGCCGCCGCGCGACACCCAGGGATGATCCTGGCCGCGCAGTTCGAGCGGATCGTCGGGCGCGAGCATGTCCCCAGGCTTGCCGATCCGCCGCTCGCCGGAGAAGACCTTACCCGCGAGAAGGAGCGCCTGGGCGCGGGCGCGGCTCCCACACAGGCCGCGATCGACGAGAAGCTGGTCGGCCCGGAGCTTCGGCCGCTTTCGGCTGAGGTGATCCGCTGCTATCGGCGGCTCCCGCTGCGTGACCCCCGTGTGGCCACCGGCGGATGGCCGGGGCTCAGGCCAGGGCGATGAGAACGCTCCGACCTATACCGGCGCCCTTCCTCTACCACCAGAGGCTCGACCGTTGCCCCCGGTGTGCACGGGCCCGCGCGGCGGTGCGCCAACCCAGGGACGCCAGGAACGCCGACCCGGAGAGATTGGCGGAACTGACCAGGAAGGTGCTGCGGTATCCGCTCATGTCATAAAGAAAGCCGCCAATCGTCGTGCCGAGGGCGATGGCCAGCTGGATGACGGCGGCCATGAGCCCGCCGCCGGCTTCAATGTCCCGGGGAAGCACCTTGCTCAGCCACGTCCACCAGCCGACAGACGCGGCTGTGCCGATCAGGCCCCATCCGGCGAGCAGGATCGCGACCGCGACGGGCGAGCCGCCGACCGCGGTGAGGGCGACGGCGATGGCCCCTGAACTGCTCCCCGTTTTGACCGGACACCGGCAATAGCCGGAAAGGACCAAGGCGTAAGCCTGGTGTTATGCCCTATGTCCGAGACGTTTTCCCGGGTCGAGATCATCACCGGCGTCGCTCCAGGCGGCTCATGACAGAAGGCGGCCACGAAGCGGTCCGCGCCGATGACGAGGCTCGCGACACGCATCTACCGGCGCGCCCGTCTACCCCTAAATTTCGGCGGTCGGGCGCGACCGGCGCTTCAGGGGCGCACCATGACCTTCAGCGCCCGACGCTCGTTCATGGCGCGATACCCGTCCGGCACCCCGTCCAGCGCGACGGCCCGGTCGAACACACGACCCGGCTCGATCCGGCCCTCCAGGACGTCGGGCAGAAGCTCGTCGACGTAGGCGCGGACCGGCGCGGGACCACCCGCAACGGAGACGTTGCCGTAAAAGGTCTGCTGGCCGGCCGGAACGGCTTCGTAATGCGGAACACCGACCCGTCCGACCGCGCCGCCGGGACGCGCAATGCCGACCGCCGTGTCGATGGCGCCTGCCGAGCCGACGCATTCGAGGACGGAGTGGACCCCGAACCCGCCGGTGAGGTCCCGCACACGTTCGATGGCCTCCGCGCCCCGCTCGCTGACCACGTCGGTCGCGCCGAACGCCTTCGCCAGCGCGATCCGGTCCGGGTGACGGCCGAGGATGACGATCTGCTCGGCGCCGAGCCGCCGGGCGGCGATGACACCGCAGAGGCCGACGGCGCCGTCGCCAATCACGGCCACCTTCTTGCCAGGACCGACCTTCGCGGTTACGGCCGCATGGTGGCCGGTGCCCATCACGTCCGAGAGCGTGAGCAGCGACGGCATGAGGGCGTCGTCGGGCCCTACCCTGATCGGGTACAGCGTCCCGTCGGCGTGGGGAATACGGAGCGCCTCGGCTTGCGCGCCGCCGATCCCTCCCCCGTTGCCGAAAAAGCCGCCATGGATGCATGACGTGGGCAGCCCCTCGTCGCAGAACATGCAGGTGCCATCCGAGAAAGCGAACGGCATGATGACGAGGTCGCCGGCCTTGACACGCTGCACGTCGGCGCCGACTGCCTCGACGAGACCGATCGCTTCGTGGCCCATCTGCCGCGCGCCCGCGTCTGGCGTCAGGTCGTTGTAGGGCCAGAGATCGCTCCCGCAGATGCAGGCGCGGGTGATGCGGATGACAGCATCGGTTGGATGAACAAGGGTCGCGTCGGGCACGGTCTCGATCCGGACGTCGCCCGCGCGGTGCATGACGGTCGCTCGCATGGCCTGTCTCCAGTAACATGGAACCGGAAGGCGAGCCCCCAAGCCCCGGCATCTCTCGTCTGCTGGTCCCCGTTCGGTCCCACCAGTGAAGGCGACCGGAGTTCAGCGGCGTCGTTCACGGAGAGATAGGCCGTTCTTGAACCCGCGATTAGCCCGCTGCAATCGGAAAAAGCGCATGTTGGGAGCTTATAAATCGCGCGGTCAGGACGTGGCCGATCTGCTGGTGTTCCAGGCGGTAGCCCAGACGCGCAGCTTCACGCGCAGCGGCGCAGCTCGGCACGTCTCGAGCGGCGCTGAGCCAGACGGTCCGCAAGTTGGACGCCAGGCTGGGCATCCGGCTGCCGTCGCGAACGACCCGCGGCGTGGCTCCGACCGCAGCCGGGGAGCGGCTGCTACGGCGCCTGATGCCCGCCGTGGCCGAGATCGAGGCCGAACTCGCGGCCATCACGGAATTGCGGGACAAACTGCGGGGACGGTGCGGATCAACTCCAGTCTTCACCCCACCGATACGATCCTTTGGCCTGCCCTGGAGAAGCTCCTGTTCCACTACCCGGAGATCAACGTCGAAATCGCGAACGATCACGGTCTGGTCGACATCGTGGCCCAGGGCTACGATTCCGGCGTCCGGCTGGGCGAGCAGGTCGCCCACGACATGATCGCGGTCCGCATCGGGCCTGACCTCCGCGTGGCGGTGTGGGAGCGCCCGGCTATTGCGCGCACGGTCGGCCCGGCACGCGCCGCAGGATCTGACGGGCCACGACTGCATCGATCTGAGGTTCCGACGCTCGGCGGCCTCCACGTGTGCGAGTTGGAGAAGGACGGCCGCGAGTTGCGGGCGCGGGTGCAGGACCGGCTCACCTTCAAAGAGGCGCCGGTGATCCTCGCGGCCGCGGCGGGCTTCAGCCTGGCCTGCCTGCCGGAGGATCACGTCAGGCCGATGATGAACGACGGGCGGCTGGAGCGGGTGCTGGCCGATTGGTGCCCGCCATTTCCCGAATACCGCCTCTATTTCCCGAGCAGGCGCCAAGCCTTCCCAGCCTTCGCCCTCGTGGTGGACGCGCTGCGACAGACGGCGTGAGGCTATTCCCGCAACGGATCAAAGGCGCAGGCACGCGAGAGGATCAGCCGCCAACGGCGCCCAGCATCGGCTTCCGTTCCTCGATCCCGAGCGCGCCGAGCGCGGTCGCGACGATGTCCTTCGCCGACAGGCCGGCGGCGGCGATCTGCCTCACCTGGCTGTCGTGGTCGATGAAGCGGTCCGGCAGCACCATCGGGCGCAGCTTGACGCCGCCGTCCAGCATCCCGCGCCAGGCCAGATGCTGCATCACCGCCGAGCCGAACCCGCCGGCCGATCCCTCCTCGACGGTGATCAGCACCTCGTGGTTGCGCGCCAGTTGCTCGACCAGGGCCGTGTCCAGGGGCTTGGCGAACCGCGCATCCGCGACCGTCGCCGGCAAACCCCGCGCGGCCAGCTCGTCCGCCGCCCGGCAAGCGTCCGCGAGCCGGGTGCCGAGCGACAGGATCGCGACCGAGCCGCCTTCCCGCAGCACCCGCCCCCGCCCGAGCGCCAGCACCTCGCCGCGTGTGGGCAGCGCGACCCCGGTGCCCTCGCCGCGCGGGTAGCGCAGCGCGCTCGGCCGGTCGTCGATCGCCGCCGCCGTCGCCACCATGTGCACGAGCTCCGCCTCGTCCGACGGCGCCATCAGCACGATCCCCGGCAGGCAGCCGAGATAGGCGAGGTCGAAGCTCCCCGCATGCGTCGCCCCGTCCGCGCCGACCAGGCCCGCCCGGTCCATCGCGAACCGCACCGGCAGGCGCTGGATCGCGACGTCGTGCACCACCTGGTCGTAGGCGCGCTGCAGGAAGGTCGAGTAGATGGCGCAGAACGGCCGCAGGCCCTCCGTCGCCATCCCCGCCGCGAACGTCACCGCGTGCTGCTCGGCGATGCCGACGTCGAACGTCCGGTCGGGAAACCGCTTCGCGAACCGGTCCAGTCCCGTGCCGGACGGCATCGCCGCCGTGATCGCGACCACCCTCGGGTCGGCTTCGGCCTCGGCGATCAGCGCGTCCGCGAACACGCGGGTGTAGGAGGGCGGACCGGGCGGCGCCTTGGCCTGCTCGCCGGTGACGACGTTGAACTTCGAGACGCCGTGATACTTGTCGGCCGACTGCTCGGCCGGCGCGTAGCCCTTGCCCTTCTGGGTGATGACATGCACCAGGATCGGCCCCGCCCCCTCCGCGTCGCGGGCGTTGCGCAGCACCGGCAGCAGGTGGTCGAGATTGTGGCCGTCGATCGGCCCGACATAGTAGAAGCCCAGCTCCTCGAACAAGGTGCCGCCGGTCAGGATGCCGCGGGCGTATTCCTCCGCCCGCCGCGCCGTCCGCTCGACGCCCCTCGGGAAGTGCTTGGCCATCCGGGCCGCGAGATCGCGCAGGCTGAGGAAGCTCCGCGACGACATCAGCCGCGACAGATAGGCCGACATCGCGCCCACCGGCGGCGCGATCGACATGTCGTTGTCGTTCAGGATCACGACCAGCCGCGAGTGCAGCGCGCCCGCGTTGTTCATCGCCTCGTACGCCATGCCGGCGCTCATCGCCCCGTCGCCGATCACCGCGATCACGTTCCGGTCATCCGCCGCGCCGGCATCGCTCTTGAGGTCGCGCGCCACCGCCATGCCAAGCCCGGCCGAGATCGAGGTCGAGGAGTGCGCCGCCCCGAACGGGTCGTACTCGCTCTCGGCGCGGCGGGTGAAGCCGGACAGCCCGCCGCCCTGGCGCAAGGTGCGGATGCGGTCGCGGCGGCCGGTCAGGATCTTGTGCGGGTAGGCCTGATGCCCGACGTCCCACAGCAGCCGGTCGGCCGGCGTGTCGAACACGGCGTGGATCGCGACCGTCAGCTCGACCACCCCGAGCGCCGAGCCGAGATGCCCGCCCGTGACCGACACCGCGTCGATCACCTCCGCCCGCAACTCGTCCGCGACCTGCCGCAACTGCTCGGCCGAGAGATTGCGCAAATCGGCCGGAACGCGCACGCGATCCAGAAGAGGGGTGCTCACAGGGCTCATCCGGGTCTTCTTCTGGTACTGCGGTTCGAAGAGGCGCGGCGAATCAGGATCGGCGCGCGACGGTATAGGATGCGAGCGCTTGCAAGACACGCGCGCGCGAGCCGAACCCGTCGAGATGGGCGGAGGCCTGGTCGGCCAGCATCGCCGCCTGGGCGCGGGCGCGTGCCGGGCCGAGGATCGCGACCATGGTCGCCTTGCCCGAGGCGGCGTCCTTGCCGGCGGTCTTGCCCGTCTCCTCGGTCGTGCCTTCCGTGTCCAGGAGGTCGTCCGCGATCTGGAACGCGGCTCCGAGATCGCGCCCGTAGGCGGCGAGCTGATGCCTTTGCGCGAGCGGCGCCCGTCCCAGGATGGCGCCCGCCTCGGCGCTGTACTGGATCAGCCGTCCGGTCTTGAGCGCCTGCAGCCGCGTGACCTCGGCCGCCGTCAGCTTGCCGCCTTCCGCCAGCATGTCGATCATCTGCCCGCCGGCCATGCCGCGCGCGCCGGACGCGGAGCCGAGCGCCGAAACGAGCTCGCACCGCGCCTGCGGGTCGGAATGCGTGCCGGGCTCGGCCAGAACCTCGAAGGCGCGGCATTGCAGGGCGTCGCCCGCGAGAATCGCGGTCGCCTCGTCGAAGGCGCGATGGCAGGACGGCTTGCCGCGCCGGAGGTCGTCGTCATCCATCGCGGGCAGGTCGTCATGCACGAGCGAATAGGCGTGCAGCATCTCGACGGAGGCGCCGACGCGGGCGGCGCACGTCTCCGAGACCGCGAACAGCGCCGCCGTCTGCATCACCAGGAAGGCCCGCATGCGCTTGCCGCCGCCGAGCGCCGCGTAGCGCATCGCTTCCGCGAGCCGCGCCTCCGCCCCCTCCGGCGCGGGCAGCAGGGCGTCCAGCGCCTCCTCGACCACGGACGCGACGCGCCGCATTTCCGCCGCCAGATCGACCGCGGGCAAAACGCTCAAATCCGTCACCGCCTACTCCACCGGCCGCGTGCCGAAGCTGCCGTCTGTGCGCTCGACGATGGCGGCGACCCGCGCCTCGGCCTGCGCCAGCTTAGATTCGCAATGCCGCCGCAGCAGCGTGCCCCGCTCGTAGCAGGAGATCGCGTCCTCGAGCTTCATCTGCCCGCCTTCCAGGCCGCGCACGATCCGCTCGAGCTCGGCGAGCGCCTCCTCGAAGGACAGACTGCCGACATCGGCGGCCGTGTCGCCGGCCTTGACCGGGGCTTGCCGTCGCACGTCCGACATGCGGCCTCACTCCTCAATCCAGGGCTGAAACGCGGGTGGTAACGGGTCCGGCGCGGCTCGCCAAGCCCGAGGCGCTCACGGGCGCGTCAGGCCTGCATCAAAACCGCCACATGAGCGGCGGCCGAGGCCGCGAGCGCCCTTAGATCGTAGCCGCCCTCCAGCACCGAGACGAGCTTGCCGCCGGTCCGGGCGCGGGCGACCCGCATCAGCTCTTCCGTGATCCAGGCGAAATCCGCCGTCTCCAGCCGCAGCTGCGCCAGCGGGTCGGCCTTGTGCGCGTCGAACCCCGCCGAGACGATCAGCAGCTCCGGCGCGAAGCTGTCCAGCGCCGGAAGCAGCACGCGCGACCAGGCGTTGCGGAAGGCGAGGCCGCCCGAACCCGGCGGCAGCGGCGCGTTGACGACGTTCCCGGCAACCCCGGTCTCTTCGGCGGCGCCGGTGCCCGGATAGCACGGGTATTGATGGCTCGATCCGTAGAAGAGATCGGGGTCCGATTCGAACAGGGATTGCGTGCCGTTGCCGTGGTGCACGTCGAAATCGACGACCGCGACCCGCCGCAGGCCCCACCGCGCCCGCGCGTGCGCCGCCGCGACCGCCGCGTTCGCGAACAGGCAGAACCCCATCGGCTGGCTGGCCTCGCAATGATGGCCGGGCGGCCGGGTCGCCACGAAGGCCGTGCGCGCCCAACCCTCCATGACGGCGTCGACCGCGGCGACCGCGCCCCCGGCCGCGTGCAGCGCCGCCTCCGCGCTGCCGGCCGACAGCGAGGTGTCCGCGTCCAGCGGGACGGTTTCGCCCGGACCCGGCCGGATCGCGAGCAGGCCCTCGACATAGGATCGCGGGTGAACGCGGGCGAGCTGCTCGACGGTCGCGCGCGGGGCCCGTTCGCGCAGTAGGCTGGAGAACGCCTCGCCTTCGAGGGCGCGCAGCACGACCCGGAGCCGGTCCGGGCATTCGGGGTGACCCGCGCCGTTCTCGTGGCCGAGGCACGCCGGATGGGTGATGAGCGCCGTGGTCATCGTCAGCCCTCCTTCTCGGCTGGAGCGTCGGGGCGGCGACGGATGACAAAGCTGAACACGCCGCCCTCCTCGCTCCAGGCGAGCAGCGCGTGCCCCGTCTCGCGGCAGAACGACTGGAAGTCGGCGACCGCCGCCCGGTCGGTGGCCAGCACACGCAGGCGGTCGCCAGGCTTGAGCCCGCGCAGCGAGCGGTTGGCGCGCAGCACCGGCAACGGGCAACTCATGCCCTTTACGTCGAGCAGCGTCTCGCTCATCCCGGCCCTCCCCGCTCGGTTGCGATCCTGCTGCCTTGCACGTCCCTTGAGCAAGCCCCGCCGCCTTGTCAGAGTGGCCCATGCCCTCGCTCTGCCGCGACTGCCTCGCGGTCGCCGACGCTGCTTCGACCTCGGGAGACTGCGCCCTGTGCGGCGGCGTGCGGATCGTCGCGCATCCGGATCTGCTGCTGCTGACGGTCGCGCATGTCGATTGCGACGCGTTCTACGCAAGCGTCGAGAAGCGGGACCGGCCGGAGCTTGCCTCCCGCCCGGTGATCGTCGGCGGCGGCGTGCGCGGCGTCGTCACCGCCGCCTGCTACGTGGCCCGCATCTGGGGCGTCCGCTCCGCGATGCCGATGTTCAAGGCGTTGAAGGCATGCCCGGACGCGGTGGTGATCCGGCCGGATTTCGCGAAATACGTCGCCGCCTCCCGTCAGATCCGACGGCTGATGGAGCGCCTGACGCCGCTCGTGCAGCCGCTGTCGATCGACGAGGCGGCGCTCGATCTCACGGGGACGGCGACGCTGCATGCGGCTCCGCCCGCCTCCGTGCTCGCCCGCTTCGCAAGCGACGTGGAGCGGGAGGTCGGCGTCACGGTCTCGATCGGCCTCGCGCCCAACCGGCTGCTCGCGAAGATCGCGGCCGAGCGCGGCAAACCGCGCGGCTTCGGCGTGATCGGCCAAGCCGAAGCGGCCGGCCTGCTGGCGCCGGAGCCGGTCGGCGTGCTGCCCGGTATCGGCCCGGCGCTGGCCCGGCGGCTGGGCGCGCTCGGCATCATGCAGCTCGGCCACTTGCAGGCGCTGACCCCGGCCGAGGCAAGGCGGAAGCTCGGCGATGACGGGCCGTCTCTCGCGCGGAGAGCGCGGGGCGAGGATGACCGTCCGGTCGATCCGGGGCGGGAGACGAAGTCGATCAGCGCCGAGACGACCTTCGACGCCGACCTCGCCCGGCCGGCCGATCTGGAGCGGCATCTTTGGCGCATGGCCGAGAAGCTGGCGCGGCGGCTCCGCGGGAAGGAGCTGGCCGCCGGAGGCGTGGTGCTCAAGCTGAAGACGGCTGGGTTCGCGACCCGGACCCGCGCCGCCCGCCTGCACGGCCCGACCGTGCTGCCCGAGCGCCTGTTCGCGGCCGCCCGGACGCTGCTCGCCCGCGAGGCGACCGGCACGGCGTTCCGGCTCATCGGCATCGGCGCGAACCCGCTCTGCCCGATCGCGGATGCGGATCGCGGCGACCTCGCCGACACCGATACGCCGCGCCGGGCGGCGGCGCAGGCGGCGGTGGATCATCTGCGGGGACGCTTCGGAGAGGCCGCCGTGACGAAGGGCCGCTCGCTTGGCGAGAAGCGGGCCTCGCCGGTCGGTCGCGGACGAGCCTAGGCTGGTGCGGGAAGACGCGCCTGCCGCAACGCTTAGGAGTAGCACCTATGGTGACGCTTCCAGCCTTCCGTCAAAGCCTGTCGGACGGGGCGCCCTCGCCCGACCTCGACATTGCTCTGCAGGGATTGTGGTGGGCGGGCAAGGGCGACTGGTAGCGCGCGCATCGCTGCGCCCAGCAGGGCGAGGGAGATCCTCGGTGCGATCTGCTGCATGCTTATCTGCACAGGCAAGAGGGCGACCTGGGAAACGCCCGGGTACCTGGTATCGGCGGGCAGGCGATCCTTTTCCGGCGACCTCCTTACAAGAAGAATGGGAAGCGCTCGCGAGCAAGTTTCTGGCCTCCGGCTAACGAAAGCCGAAGGCTAGGCGACCGGAGCGCACCCAGCTCAATCCGGAATGTGCAGCACGCCGCCGCCGAACGAAATCAGCGCCGACGGGTCCGGCGCGGCGGCGATGGGCGGCACGTTCGCGTAGGTGATCGGCGGCGCGCCGGGGCCGCGCGGCGTCGTGTGCACGACCTGACTCGGCGGCAACGCCCCGCCGGTCGTGAGATGCGCATACATCAGGTCCATCGCCTGGATGAAGTAGCGGTGCAGCGGCACGAGCGTGCTGTCGAAGCCCTGATACTGGTTGAAGCTGTCGAGATGCTGCGCGTTCGTGACCTCGTAGTAGCGCAGGCCGCTCCGCGCGCCCTCGACCGTCTGGTTCAGCCCGTAATACGCGCGGCCCGCGAAATTGGGCGGCAGGATGCCGTCGTTGCGGCCGACCACATAGATTGCGGGAATGCCGTGCAGATCGCCGGTCGCCTGCACGTCGCGCACGCCGCGCGCGACACGTTCGGCCTGCTCCGCCTGGCCTTGGGCAAGCTCAGCCCCGGTCGCGGCATCGGTCCCCTGCGCAAGCGAGCGCAAGCAGAGCGCGCCGCGCAGATCCTGGTTGGGCGTTGAGACGCGATCCTCGCGCGGCCCGGACGGGGCCTCGTCGTTGATGAGGTTGACGCCGGCCGAAGGCGGAATGCCGTTGCTTAGGCCGAACAGCGCGTCCTCGGCCGCCTGTGCGAGCGGGATCGGCGCACCGGTCGCATCCGTCGCGCCCATGCTGATGCCGCAGAGATCGTCGAGCACCCTGAACCGGCCGTACTGGTTCGTATACGTGACCGAGATCGACTGATGCACATACGCATACCAGTGCGAGGGCGAGACGAAGTTCTGCTCGGGCAGAATGCCGAACGCGTTGAGCTTCTGCTGCGCCTCGGCGGCCTCCGCTTGCGGCGCGGCAGGCGTGAGCAGCCCCGCGGCGGCGAGCGCGTCGCATCTGCCGGGGCTGGCGGCGAGATTGAGCGGCGCGGCCGTGCCCTGCGCCACCGCCGCGCAGCCGGCATAGAGGTTCTCGAAGGTGATGTAGTCCTCGAGGGGCTTGCTGTGACCGTAGAACGGCGCGCCGTTTCCTTGCTGGATGGCGAAGCTCTTGCCGCGCAGCCGCACCGGCTGCACGTTCGGCTCGGCGACCGCGACGCCGTCGATCAGATGGTCGCGGTCCTGCTCGGCCGCGCGCAGCGAAGCGCCGCCGCCGTTCGACACGCTGGAGGCAATGACGATCGTGTTGCGGCGTTGATCCCGCGCGGATTGCCCGGCGAGAACTTCTGGTTCAGCTCGTAGAACGCGAACCGCACCGCCTGCAGCACGTACAGCCCCCAATCCGCTTCCGGGTTCGCCTCCGAATGCGCGTGCTTGTAGGCGAAACGGTAAGGGAAGCTCGCGTCGGACGCCGCGCGCTCGCTCTCGCTGATCGGCGCCGTGAAGTTCGACCGCAGGCCCGCGACGGGCGCGAGCGCGCGATCGCCCCGCAGCAGGTTGACGGTGTCGTTGTGCAGGTCGTGCGCGCCGGTGCCGGTGCCCTTGTCCGTGTAGGCGACGGCGCAGCCGTGCTTGAGGCCCCATTCCCCGGCCGTCGCGATCGCGCCGTAGACGCCGCGCGAGCCGGAGGAGGGGGCTGCGACGATGCAGCCCTTCGACGGATCGTAGCTGTCCGGGATTTGCACCATGATCGTCACCGCCTCCGGGGCGTCGGCGTGGCGGCTGCGGACGAGCGAGAGCGCCAGGATCTCTGTGCCGGGAATAAGCCCTTGCGGATTGGTCACGGGGCCGGTGGCGGTCGAAGCCGGCCCGTAGAGCAGGCCGAAGCCGCCGCCCGGGGTTGGATCGACCAGCGCCCGGTAGTTCGTGTAGATCGCGAGCCGGCGCAGCTCCTCGACCGTGGGCGGCGACGAGAGGGACGGCGCGGTGGCGGAACCGAGGCCGCTCTGGCCGAGGCCGGCGGTCAGCAGATCGTTGCTCGCGCCGTCGTAATGCGTCGAGACGACCGGGCCGACCAGCACCGGCTTGTCGCCCGGCTCAAAGGCCCAGGCGGTATGCTGCGAAACAAAGCCGAGCAGCACCGACGCGACAATGACCGCGCATCCGTTGGCATGCTTGCGCATCGGTTTCCCCCTGATTCGTTACTGCCATGTTCGGCGACGCGGTGGTGGCGGTCAACCGGCGGCGGCGCGGTTCGGGCCGCCCGGGCTTGCCGGACCCGCGCGGCTCCCGACCTGAGTGGAGCTCCGTCCGGCTGGCGCCGGTCGGAGCGGACACCTATGGTCGGCCAAGCGAACGGAGTGTGCCCGATGCGTCTACTTGCCGGCCTCGCGGCCATCCTGCTGCTCGCGGCTCCACCGGCGCAAGCGGCGGACATGGCCGCGCACCGGGCCCTGTACCAGCTGAAGCTCGCCAGCAGCCGCGGCGACGTGACCGGGGCGACAGGCACGATGGGCTACGAGGTGGTCGATGCCTGCGATGGCTGGGCGGTGCGCCAAAGACTGCAGATGACGGTGACCAATCAGGACGGCCAGGACATCGAGATGGTATCCGACTACTCGACCTGGGAGGCGAAGGACGGGCGCGCTTTGCGCTTCCACATGAAGCAGACGACCGACGGCGCGGTCACGAGCCAGACCGATGGCGACGCCAGCCTGAAGGCCGAGGGAGGACCGGGCGAGGCGCGCTACACAGCGCCGAAAGAAAAGACGGAGGCGCTGCCGGCCGGGACATTGTTCCCGATGGCCCATACCGAAGCGATCCTCGCGGCGGCCAGGGCGGGCAAGAGATTTCTGGCGTTGCCGCTGTTCGATGGCACTTCCGAGAACGGCGCCCAGGACAGCTCGATCGTTATCCTCGGCTGGCACGAGCCGGAGAAGTCGACCTACCCCGCTCTCTCCGGGCTGCCCTTCACGCGGGTCCACATCGCCTTCTTCGACCGGGGCCGCGGCACGACGACGCCCGACTACGAGGTCGGGATGAAATACTGGGACAATGGCGTCGGCGACGATCTGCAAATGGATTTCGGCGACTTCGTCATGAGCGGGAGGATGACCGAGTTCACCCTCTCCCCGCGTCATTGCTGAGATCGCGTTGCTGCGTGCGGGCCATCGCCACGCATTTCCGCATCACCGACGGCAGCGCCGCCTCGGCGAGCGACGCGGCCGGGAGGAGAAAGCCGTCTCCGGCCGGAACATGCCCGGCCCGCGCGGCGAACAGCTCGATCACCAGTTCGAAATGCGTGAAGACATGGCGTATCTGGCCGGCCCTGCGCCAGTGCGCCGGTGCTGGCGCATAGAGGAGCGCCTCGTCCGTGGGCCAGACCGCCTGCCGCCAGGGGGTTCCCGGCAGCTCCGTCATGCCGCCGAGCAGCCCGGCCGGCGGCCGCCGACGCAGCAGCACCCTTCCCTCCCCGTCCTCGATCCAGAAATGCGCGCCATGGCGCACGGGCCTCGCCCGCTTCGCGTTCTTGCGCGGCAATCCGGACGCGATGCCCAGCCGCCGGCCGCCGCACTCCAGCATCCACGGGCAAACACCGCAGGCGGGAGAAGCGGGGGTGCAGACCGTCGCGCCGAGATCGAACAGGGCTTGCGCGAAGTCGGACGGCCGGGCGCGGGCCGCCGCATCCGCCCCGAGACCAGCCGCCGCGTCCCTGATCGCGCGCTTGCCCTCTGGCAGCGGCGTCGCGATCGCGAACACGCGGCTCGCCACGCGCTCGACATTGCCATCGACCGGCACGGCCGGGATGCCGAACGCGATCGCCCCGATCGCGGCGGCGGTGTAGTCGCCGATCCCTGGCAGGGAGCGGAGTTTCGCGAGCGTGCGCGGGAAGCCGCCGCCTGCGACCAGGGCCTGGGCGCAGGCGTGCAGGTTGCGGGCGCGCGCGTAGTAGCCGAGACCCGCCCAAGCGGCGAGCACGGCCTCGAGCGGCGCGCCGGCGAGCGCCTCCATCGTCGGAAAGCGTCCGAGAAAGCGTTCGTAGTAGGGTGTCACCGCCGCGACCGTGGTCTGCTGGAGCATGATCTCGCTCAGCCAGACGCGATAGGGATCGGGCGTGTCGCCCGGAAGCGCGCGCCAGGGCAGAGTGCGCCGATGACGATCGTACCAGGCGAGCAGCGCGCCGGCCGTTGGGAGCGGCCCTGAAGGCATGACGGCGGACGACACGAAACCCGATATGCCGGGCTCCGCGCGGCACGTCTACGGGCCGCGCCCAGTGGCCGCGCTCGTGCCGGGGCTGACCCGCGCCGCCTTCCGCCGCCGCGCGCCCGCCGCGACCCAGGTGATGACCGACTGGCCGGCGATCGTGGGGCCGGCGCTCGCGCGCGTGACGACGCCCCGCCGCCTTCAAGGCGGCACGCTCTCGGTCGCCTGCGGCGGGCCGGTCGCGATGGAGCTGCAGCATCTCGCCGGCGAATTGATCGCGCGCATCAACGCGACAATCGGCCGCCCTCTCGTCGAGCGGCTCCGGTTCGTGCAGGATCTGCAACCGCCGCCCGCGCCTTCGCCACCGCCGCCCGCCCCCTCCCCCGCGAGAGCGGCGGCGATCGACCGGACGGTCGGGGATCTGCCGCCGGGCGATCTCCGCGACGCCCTCGCCCGCCTCGGCCTCGCCTTATCGGCCGAGCAATCCACCGCCCCGAAGCCAAAGAGGCCCGCATGCGACTGACCCGCCGTCTCCTCCTCTCCTCCCTCGGCGCGAGCGCCATGCCGCTCACCCGCCGCGCCGTTGCCGCCGGCTCGCCGGACAAGCCCTGGGCCGGCGAGCGCAGCCTGGGGCGCCCCGGCGCCCCCGTCACCGTGACCGAATGCTTTTCGCTCACCTGCACGCATTGCGCGGCCTTCTCCCGCGAGACGATGCCGCAGGTGAAGAAGACGTTCATCGATACCGGCAAGGTGCGCTTCGTCTACGTGGATTTCCCGCTCGATCAGGTGGCGCTCACGGCGGCGATGGTCGCGCGCTCGCTGCCTGCCGACCGCTACGAGCCGTTCATCACCGCGCTGTTCGCGAACCAGGACCGCTGGGCGTTCGCCCGTGACGTCAACAGCACCGAGGAATTGTGGAAGACGGCCGCCCTGGCCGGCATGAACCGTGAAGCTTTCACATCAGCAATCAGCAATAATGACTTGAAAAATTTCATCCTCAGCGAGCAGGATGCGGCGCAGAAGAAGTGGGGTGTCGACTTCGACTCCGACTTTTATCGTGAACGGAAACAAGACCGCCGGCGCCATCGGTTTCGAGGCCTTCAGCAAGCTCGTCCGGGACGCCGGCGCCTGACCAGGAATCGCCGAAGGATACGCTTTTGCCCGTCCGCTTCGCCCGCCTCCGGATCGCCGGGTTCAAGAGCTTCGCGGAGCCCGCGACGGTCGAGATCCGGCCGGGCCTGACCGGCATCATCGGCCCGAACGGGTGCGGCAAGTCGAACGTGGTCGAGGCCTTGCGCTGGGCCATGGGCGAGAGCAGCGCCAAGTCCCTGCGCGGCGCCGAGATGGACGACGTGATCTTCGCCGGCACCAGCGCGCGGCCGTCGCGCAACATCGCCGAAGTCACACTGATGCTGGACGAGACCGCCGGTGCCGCGCCTCCCCCCTTCCACGAACAGGCGGAGCTTGAGGTCAGCCGCAGGATCGAGCGCGGCGAGGGCAGCACCTACCGCGTCAACGGCCGAGAGGTGCGCGCCCGCGACGTGCAGACGCTGTTCGCCGATCTGGCGAGCGGCGCGCACTCGTCGGCGATGGTGAGCCAGGGACGGGTCGGCGCGATCGTCAACGCCCGCCCCGAAAGCCGGCGCATGATCCTCGAGGAAGCCGCGGGCATCACCGGCTTGCATGCCCGCCGGCACGAGGCGGAGGTCAAGCTGCGCGGCGCCGAGGCCAATCTCGGCCGGGCCGAGGACTTGCGCGCCCAGCTCGATGCCCAGCTCGGCGCCTTGAAGCGCCAGGCCCGGCAGGCCAGCCGCTACCGCAACATCTCCGGCGCGATCCGTCTCGCCGAAGCCGAGCTGTTCGCGATCCAGCGCGCACGGGTCGAGGCGGCCCGGGCCGCCGCGGGGGCGGCACTCGACGACGCACGGAGCTTGGTCGCGCAGGCGGCGGAGGCGGCGGGGACGGCGGCTGCGGAAGCAGCCCAGGAGGCAGCGACGCTCCCCGGCCTGCGCGAGGCTGAAGCAGCCGCGCGCACCGCGCTGGAACGCCACCGGGTCGCGCGCGAGCAGATCGCGGCCGAGGAGCAGCGCGCCCGCGCGGCGCTGACGTCGGCGGCCCAGCGGCTGGCCCAGCTCGGCCGCGACCTCGCCCATGCCGAGCAGCTCAGCCGGGATGCGGCCGCCGCCGAGGCGCGGCTCGAGACCGAGGACCGGGCGCTCGCCGAGGCCGATTCGGGCCACGCCGAGCGCGAGGCCGCCGCCAGCTCCGAGGCCGGCGTCGCCGCCGAGCTTGTGCGGTCGGCCGAGCGGGAGGCGAACGCGGCGACCGAAGCCGCCGCCGAGGCGAGCGCGCAGACCCAGGCGGCGGCTCAGGCGCTCGCCCAGGCCGAGCAGCGCGCCCGGCGCGTCGCCGAGCAGGCAGGCAAGCTCGAAGGCGAGCGCGCCCGCGTCGCGGCGCAATCGGTCGCGCCGGACCGCCTCGCAACCGTCGCGGCGGAACAGGAGGCGGCCGAAGCCGCGCTCACAGCCGCGAGAGAGGCGCTGGAAGCGGCGGAGCAAGCCCGGGGGAGGGCGGTTTCGGCGCTGGCCCAGGCGCGCGAGAGGCAGTCCGCGACCGAGTCGGCGCGCGCCAAGCTCGCCGCCGAGACGCAGGCGCTCTCCGAAATTCTGGGGGTGCAGGATGGCGAACGCTGGCCGCCGATGGTCGATGCCCTCGCCGTGCCGCCCGGCCTCGAAGCGGCGCTCGGCGCGGCGCTCGGCGAGGAGCTGACGTCGGCCGCCGACCCGGCGGCGGCACGCCACTGGCGGGAGCTACCCGCCTTCGATCCCGCTCCCGCGCTGCCGGACGGCGCGACGCCGCTCGGCGGGCTGGTTGAGGGGCCGCCCGCCCTCACCCGCGCGCTGTCGCAGATCGGGCTGGTCGAGGGCGACACGGAGGGCGACGCGGGCCAGGCGACGCTCAGGCCGGGTCAGGCGCTCGTCTCCCGCGCGGGCGGGGTCTGGCGATGGGACGGATACACGATCCGCGCCGGCACGCCGACGGCCGCGGCCGTCCGCTTGCAGCAGCGCAACCGGCTGTCTTCGCTGCGGCTCGCGCTGGCCGGAGCCGAGAGCGAGGCCGCGACCGCCCGCGCCGCCCGCGCCCAAGCCGAAACCGCCGAACGCGCGGCGACCGAAGCCGAGCAGGCTGGCAGGCAGAAGCGGCGGGAGGCCGAGCAGCGCCTGGAACGCGGCCGCGCCGCGCACGCCCAGTTGCGCGCCCAGGCGGCCGCGAGCGAGGCGCGGCTGTCCGGGCTTGACGAGCAGCTCCGGCGGATCGCGGGCGAGCGCGAAGAGGCGGAGGCCGCCGCCGCCCGCGCCGCCGAGGCGCGCGCCGCCCTGCCGGACGTGACGGCGCTGCGGGGAGAGGTCGATCGCACCCGCCTCGCTCTATCCGCCGCGCGTGGGCGCGAGACGGCGGCGCGCACGGAACGCGATGCTCTCGCGCGCGAGCACGAAGCCCGGGCGCGACGGCGGCAGGCGATCGAGACGGAACGGGCCGCATGGCGCAACCGGGCCAGGGATGCGGCCGCCCGCGTGGCGGATCTCGCTCTCCGCCGCGACCAGGCGACGGTCGAACATGCCGGGCTGGAGGCGGCGCCCGCGCGGATCGCTTCGCGGCGCGCGGAGGCGAACGAGGCGCTCACCCGGGCCGAGGCGGAGCATCGGAGCCGGGCCGCGACGCTGGCGCAGGCATCCTCGCTGTCCGATCGCGCCCAGCGGGCCGACCGGGCGGCGCAGGAAGCCCTCGCCGCCGCCCGCGAGGCCGCCGTGCGGGCCGAAGGCAATGCGACCCAGGCCGACCATGCGTGGGGCGTCGTCGCGGAGCGCATCCTGGAGCGTCTCGGGACGGCGCCGGACCTGCCCGCGCCCCCAGCCGGCGATCTCGGGCCGGAGATCGAGGACAAGGCGCGGCGCAAGCTCGACCGGCTGCAGAAGGAGCGCGACGAGATGGGGCCGGTGAACCTCCGCGCCGAGATCGAGGCGGGCGAGGTGGAGCAGCGGATCGAGGGCATTGCCCGCGAGCGCGAGGAGCTGGCCTCCGCCATCGCCAAGCTGCGCGGCTCGATCGGGCATCTCAACCGCGAGGGCCGCGAGCGCCTGGGCGCGGTGTTCCAGGACGTGGATCGCTACTTCCAGCAGCTGTTCTCGCGCATGTTCGGCGGCGGCCGGGCGCATCTGGCGCTGGTCGGCTCCGATGATCCGCTGGAGGCGGGGCTGGAGATCTACGCCCAGCCGCCGGGCAAAAAGCTGGCCACTTTGTCGCTGCTCTCCGGCGGCGAGCAGGCGCTGACCGCGCTCTCGCTGATCTTCGCCGTGTTCCGCTGCAATCCCGCCCCGGTCTGCGTGCTCGACGAGGTGGACGCGCCGCTCGACGACGCCAATGTCGAGCGCTTCTGCAACCTGCTCGACGACATGGTGCAGGAGACCGGCACCCGCTTCCTCGTCGTCACGCACCATCACCTGACGATGGCGCGGATGGACCGGCTGTATGGGGTCACGATGCAGGAGCGCGGCATCTCCCGCCTGCTGTCGGTCGACCTGCAGGCGGCGGCCGGGATGATCGAGCAGCCGCGCATGGCGGCGGAGTAGTCCTCAGCGCCCCGCAACTCGCCCTCCGCTCCCTCTCGCGGCGCGAGCATAAGCGGCGATTGCCGCTCAATCAGCGCTTAACCTGCGGAACTCCGCCTCAAGCGCGTACTGCGCCTCGTCCGGTTCTACCCAGCCGGCATCGACGGCCCCATTGCGCCAGCCATGCCAGTACGCGCGCGTTCGTTCGGCGCAAACGCAGGGCAGTCCCTGCACGCTGTCCATGTAGCCGCACAGCATCTCGGCCTCGTCGAGGGTGCGAAAATCGGCAACCGTCCTGACCGGCTGATAGATCAAGTCACCCCCCTCCGCCCGACAACACACGACCTCCTGAGCACAAAGCGCCGCCGCGGAAGCCGCGTCGTCCCGGGTTTGGTTACTTCAAACCGGGACGCTGCCCTAGCGTGAGCAGCGCAACCGCATACCACCCAGGAGACGAACGATCATGTCGCAGACCATTCAAATTACAACCACTCACCCGAACACCGTCCGGGCCACGGCCGCCCCGAGCGTCGAGCGCGCCGTCCCCAAGCGGTCCGCGCGGAGCCTAACATACGAGGCCCGGCTTGCGATCTCGGAAGAGACGAAGCGGGATGCCTACCGGGTGCGCTATCGCAGCTATCTCGCGGCAGGCTACATCGAGCCGAACGACGCCAAGCTGTTCAAGGACCGATACGACGACATGCCGAACGCCAGCACCGTCGTAATCTACGACTGCGGTGATGCGGTTGCGTCGGTGCGGACCTGCCTGCTCGCGCGCGGAACGGATCTGACCTCCCCCGCGCTCGACACCTTCCCAGACGAGGTGCGGTCGCTGCTCGACGCCAAGCCTCACAGCTTCTTTGCTGGGCGAGGCATCGAGGTCACCCGGCTGGTGCGAAGCCCCGAGGTGGAGAACAATCAGGGCCTCGTGTTCCTGCTGTACCGTATGGCGGGTTACGTCGCGCTCTGCGCTCATAGTCAGGTCCATCTCGCCTGCGTCCGTACTAATCACGCGCCGTTCTACCGCCGCCTGGGATACGAGGCTGCCTCCGAGCCGCGGCCCTATCCGGGCCTGAGTTGCAAGATGCAGCTCATGGCGAGCGATCGCACGCGATACGACAGGGTCCGCGCAGCCGTACCCCTGATGGACCCGCTGGCTGGTTTGACCCATAACCTTGACGGATTCTTCATCGGCGAACCGATTATTCTCAGCCTCGCCCGCTAGACTCAGCCACCCCGGAGTTTCCCCATGTTCATCGCCGTCTCGCTCCTGGCGGGGATCGCAGCTTTCGCTTCGTTCACTTGGGGACTTCGGGACCACTTCCGGAGGGAGGGACGGATGCCGGCTGGCATGCGGCGGCTTGCCGCAGCCAGCCTCGCCGGCTTCTTGCTCTTTCTGGCTCGCGTGCTCAGCAACGGGGTCGCGCTAGAGTTTGCGCTCGCTTCGGCAGCGCTCTTCAGCGGAGGCACAGCCGTTTTCTGGTGGGCGGTCGCGACCTCGCGGCACTGCCCCCCAGCTATTGCCCACGCGGATGAAATCCCGCAGATCGTCTTTGAGACAGGGCCCTATGCCTACGTGCGCCACCCTTTCTACCTCGCTTACAGCCTCGCCTGGATCGGCGCTGCCCTCGCCGCGGGCTGGCCGCAATGGATCGCAAGCCTCCTGCTGATCGGATGGTACTTCGTCCTCGCCCGGTCGGAGGAAACGCGCTTCCGGCGGTCGGGCGTCGCGCTCCACTATGCCGCCTACCAGGCCCGTACGGGCATGTTCGCCCCGAAGCTGACCTTCGGGAGACGCTGACCGTCATGGCGCAACCGCTCCGCATCTTCGCCCTGGGGGCCGAGGCGGTGAAGCGGCTGTTCTTCGTGCGGGCGCCTGCCAGCGAGCAGGACGCCATCGTCATGCGGGATCAGGCGAAGCTGCTGGCCTTTCTGTGCCTGCTGTTCTCCGGTACGGGTACGCTCAACTGCGTGCTCGTCTCGGCGGAGTTCGGGGCGCTGCGCCGGCCCGCGATGCTGGTCAATGCGAGCCTCATCGTGCTGCTCTACGTCGGCATTACCGCGATCGCGCTGCGCTGGCGGCGCGACGGCGACGACCTGCGCTTCCTCCGCAACGCGCGGATCCTGTTCACGGGCCTCGGCATGGCCTGGGGATGCATCATCAACCTTTTCGCCTTTTACAGCCGCTCCTCTCAGACCGGCTTGCTGGTCGGTCTCGCCTCCGGCGTGGTCTCGACGCCCATCATCAGCGTGCCGCCTGCTATCGCTTTCAGCTTTTTTCTACCGGATGCCGCGCTGTCCCTGATCGCGGTCGGCGCGATGATGCCCGAAGCTCAACCCGTTGCAGCCGTCGCACTCGCCTCCTTCAGCCTGTATGTGGCTATTGCGATCATCTACTCCAACCGAACCTTCGCCGGCCGTTCCGAAGCCCGTGCTGCACTCCAGCGCGAGGTCGAGACGATCAGCGTGTTCTTGCGTGAATACGAGGAGGAATCGACCGACTGGCTGTGGACGACGGACACAGCCGGACGGCTCACGGACGTGAGCGCGCACATGGCGGCGGCCCTCGACCTCGGGGCCGAACGGCTCGCTTCCGTGCGTTTGCAGGAACTGCTAGCGACCGACGCCGCGGCAAACAGCCGGACAACCCTCGATCTCGCGACTTGCCTGCGGGACGGCCAACCCTTCCGCGACCTGCTGACGACGCGCATCGTAAGCGGCACGGCGCGTTGGTTCGCGCTCACCGGGCATCCGGTCTTCAACGCGCGCGGCGTGCCGAGTGGCTTTCGCGGTATCGGCCGCGACATCACCGCCAGCCGTGAGGCGAACGAAAGAATCGCCTTCCTTGCGCGGCATGACAGCCTCACGGGGCTGCCAAACCGGCAGGCGTTCCTCGAGACCATAGACCATCTCTGCGCTCAGGGTCTCGCCTTTGTTCTCGCCCTCGTCGATCTGGACAACTTCAAGGCCGTCAACGACACATACGGCCACGAGACCGGGGACGGCCTGTTGCGGTGCGTGGCCGGGCGTTTGCGGCAGACGATCCGGCCCGGCGATATCGCGGCCCGTCTCGGCGGCGACGAGTTCGCCGTTCTTATTCCCGGCGTTGACGGCTCTGAAGGACTTGCCGTTGCGCGCCGGATAGCGGCTCGGCTCTGCGACCCCACACGCATCGGCGATATCACCCTGACGCCAGGTGCGAGCCTCGGCGTCAGCGCCGCTCCCGCCCACGGCACCGAGGCGCAACGGATGATGATGCTGGCCGACCTCGCCCTCTACAAGGCGAAGGAGCAAGGCAAGGGGGCGGCGCGGCTATTCGTGCCCTCCATGGAGGAGGAGTACCGGAGCCGGATGACCGAGGAAGCCGAGCTTCGCGTCGCGCTGGACAATCGCCAGATCGCCGTCGAGTACCAGCCCGTGGTCGACATCAACACCGGGCAAGTCGTCTCGGCCGAGGCGTTGGTCCGCTGGGATCATCCGACGCGCGGACCCATCAGCCCGGACAAGTTCATTCCGATCGCCGAACGCAGCGACCTGATGGAACACCTTGGGGAACTCGTGTTGCGCCTGGCCTGCAACGACGCCGCCGCGTGGCCGGCCGGCATCCAGGTCAACATCAACCTCTCCCCCCGGCAATTGCGGTCGGGTCGATTTCTGCAGATCCTCGGCGAAGCTCTGGAGGGAAGCGGCCTTCCTCCGCAGCGCCTCGCGATCGAAGTCACGGAAACCCTGTTCCTCGATGGCACGGAGCAGACCCTGCGCCAGCTGCGCGCGCTGCGTGAAACCGGGGTCAGCCTGATCCTGGACGATTTCGGCACCGGCTACTCCTCGCTGAGCTATCTGACCGAAATCGACGTGGATGGCATCAAGATCGACGCTGGCTTCACGCGCAAGCTGCCGTCGCGAAAAGTGGCGGCCATCTACCGGATGATCGCGAGGCTGACGGCCGACCTCAACATCTACGTGGTAGCGGAAGGGGTCGAGACGCCTGAGCAACTTGCCTGGCTGCGCCAGAACGGCATCCCGTTCGCCCAAGGGTTCCTGCTCGGCCTCCCGCGTCGCTCGCCGCCTTCGACCAAATCCGAGTATCTGGCCTGATGAGGTCGTCGCGCCACTGCCGACGCCCGGCAGATTGACGGTGCTGGCCTTCTCTGCGACCAACCCTCCTCGTGCGATACACCCAGAAGCATCTGCTCGCGATCGAGGGGCTGCATCCTCCCGAGATCGCCTTACTGCTCGATCTCGCTGAGAACTACGTACTGCTGAACCGGTCGGGCAAGACGCAGCGGGATCTGCTGCGCGGGCGCACGCTCATCAATCTGTTCTTCGAGGACAGTACCCGCACCCGGACGAGCTTCGAGCTCGCGGGAAAAAGACTGGGCGCGGACGTGATCAACATGTCCGTCTCCACCTCGTCCGTGAACAAGGGCGAGACCCTGCTCGACACGGCGGCGACGCTGAACGCCATGCATTGCGACCTGCTGGTCACGCGCCATGGCGAATCCGGCGCGCCGAACCTGCTCGCGCAGAAGGTGGACGCCGCCGTCATCAACGCGGGCGACGGCACGCACGAGCACCCGACCCAGGCGCTGCTCGACGCGCTCACGATCCGGAGACGCCGCGGCCGGCTGGAGGCGCTGACCGTCGCGATCTGCGGCGACGTGCTGCATTCCAGGGTGGCGCGATCCAACATCCACCTGCTGACCACGATGGGCAGCCGCGTCCGCGTCGTCGGGCCGCCGACCTTGATGCCGAGCGCGGTCGGCGATCTCGGGGTCGAGGTGTTCCACGACATGAAGGCCGGCCTCGCCGGCGCCGACGTGGTGATGATGCTGCGCCTGCAGCGCGAGCGCATGGGGAGCGGCCTCGTGCCGAGCGCGCGCGAGTATTTCCGCTTCTTCGGCCTCGATGCCGAGAAGCTCCGCCACGCCCGGCCGGATGCGATCGTCATGCATCCCGGACCGATGAACCGGGGTGTCGAGATCGACAGCGAGGTGGCGGACGACCCGGACCGCAGCGTCATCCGCGAGCAGGTCGAGATGGGGGTCGCGGTGCGGATGGCCGTGCTCGACACGCTGGCCGAAGCGGCGGCCAGGGGAGCCGGACGGCATGGCTGACGCCCTGTTCTCCTCCGTGCGTCTGCTCGACCCGGCGAGCGGCCTCGACCAGCGGGGCGACCTGTTGGTGCGGGACGGCATCATAGCCGATCTCGGACCGGGAATCGGGCGGCCGGACGGGGCGGAGGTGATCGAGGCGGAGGGCCTGGTTCTCTGCCCCGGCCTCGTCGATATCCGGGCCGATCTCGGCGAGCCGGGGCACGAGTATCGGGAGACGATCGCCTCGGCCGCCGAGGCGGCGGCGGCGGGCGGCATTACGACGCTGGTCGCCCTGCCCGACAGCCGGCCGGCGATCGACGACCCGGCGCTGGTCCGTCTGCTGCGAGCGCGCGGCGAAGAGACGGGCAGCCTCGCGATCCTTCCCTACGCCGCGCTGACCCGAGGCTGCCGGGGCGAGGAGATGGCCGAACTCGGCCTGCTCGCCGAAGCGGGCGCGGTCGCCTTCACCGACGGCGCGCGCGCGGTCGCGTCGGCTAGATTGATGCGGCTCGCGCTCTCCTACGCGCGCGGCTTTGCGAAACGAATCGTGGTCCATGCCGAGGAGCCGACGCTCGCGGCCGGCGGCGCGGCGACCGAGGGCGGCCTCGCGACCCGGCTCGGGCTTCCGGGCATTCCGGCCACCGCCGAGGCGATCATCGTCGCGCGCGACATCCGCCTCGCGCAGCTGACCGGAGGTGCCGTGCATTTCGCCCACATCTCGACGGCCGAGGCGCTCGGTCTCGTGCGTCGGGCCAAGGCCGAGGGACTCTCCGTGACCTGCGACACGGCGCCGCCCTATTTCGACCTGAACGAGACGGCGATCGGCGATTTTCGCACCTACGCCAAGCTATCGCCGCCGCTGAGAAGGGAGGAGGACCGGGTGGCGGTGGCCGCGGCGCTCGCCGACGGCACGATCGACGCCATCGCCTCCGACCATCAGCCGCGCGACGTGGATGATAAGCGCCTTCCCTTCGCCCAGGCCGCGCCGGGCGGCGCCGGGCTCGCGACCCTGCTCGCGGTCACGCTCGCCCAGGTCCATGCCGGAACGATCGGCCTTCCTCAGGCGATCGGCCTGCTCACCGCCCGCCCCGCCCGCCTGCTCGGCATCGACGCCGGACGGCTCGCGAAGGGACAAGCGGCCGATCTCTGCCTGTTCCATCCCGAGCGCGCCTGGCAGGTGGAATCGGGCGAACTGCCGGGCAAGGCGCAGAACACGCCCTTCGACGGCCGCGCGCTGGAAGGCCGCGTGCTCGGCACCTGGAAGGCCGGGCGACGGGTGTTCGGGCCGTGACGCAATCGGTGCTGGCGTGGCTCGTGTTCGGCTATCTGTGCGGCTCGGTGCCGTTCGGGCTGCTGCTGACGCGGGCGGCGGGGCTTGGCGACATCCGCGCCGTCGGCTCGGGCAACATCGGCGCGACCAATGTGCTCAGGACCGGCAACAAGAAGGTCGCGGCGGCGACGCTGCTGCTGGACGGCGCCAAGGGCGCGGTCGCGCTGTTGCTGGCGGGCTGGATCGCGGGACCGGCCGCCTCGCCCTGGGCGGCGCTGGCTGCGGGCCTGGGCGGGGTGCTTGGGCATCTGTTCCCGGTCTGGCTCGGCTTTCGCGGCGGCAAGGGAGTGGCGACCGGGCTTGGCGTGCTGCTGGCCGCGGCTTGGCCGGTCGGGCTGATCGCCTGCGCCGCCTGGCTCGCGGGCGCCCGGCTCGCGCGCATCTCCTCGGTCGGCGCCTTGGCGGCGTTCGCCGTCGCGCCCCTTGCGGCGCTCGCGCTCGGCGACCGGCCGATGGCGGCGCTCGCGGCGATCGTCGCGGCGCTGATATTCGTGCGGCACGCGGGCAACATCCGCCGGCTGCTGGCCGGGACGGAGCCGAGGATCGGTAAGGGCGCATAAACCCCGGCCGGAGATCCTCGGCTGATGATCGATCACCTCCGCCTAGCCCGAACGGAGGGCGTCGGCCCCCTCACCTACCGCCGCCTGCTGCGCCGCTACGGCACGGCCCAGGCGGCGCTCGCGGCCCTTCCCGGTCTCGCCCGCGCCGGGGGCCGGACGCAACCGCCCGTGCCGCCGACGCGGGATGCCGCCGCGCGCGAATGCGAAGCGCTGGCCAGGATGGGTGCGCGGCTGCTGGTGCTGGACGGCCCGGACTACCCGGCCCTGCTCGCGTTGCTCGACGACGCACCGCCCGTGATTGCCCTGCACGGCGACCCGGCCGCGCTCGCAGGCCCCGCGGTCGCGATGGTCGGCGGCCGCAATGCCTCGGCCAACGGCCAGCGCATGGCGGAGCGTCTGGCCGAGGAACTCGCGGGCGCGGGCTATACCGTTGTCTCCGGTCTCGCGCGCGGCGTGGACGGGGCGGCGCACCGGGGGGCGCTTCGGGCCGGGCGGACCGTCGCCGCGATCGCGGGCGGCCTCGACAAGCCCTATCCCGCCGAGCACGCTGCCCTGCAAGAACGCATTGTGGCCGAGGGCGGGGCGGTGCTGGCTGAAGCGCCGCTCGGCACCGCGCCCCAGGCGAGGCACTTCCCAAGGCGCAACCGGGTGATCCCGGGCCTTTCGCTCGGCGTCGTCGTGGTCGAGGCCGCGCCCCGGTCGGGCAGTCTGATCACGGCGCGGCTGGCGCAGGAAGCGGGGCGCGAGCTGTTCGCAATGCCGGGCTCGGCCCTCGACCCGCGCTGCCGCGGCTCGAATGACCTGATCCGGCAGGGCGCGCACCTGACCGAGACGCTCGCGGACGTGGTGGACAACCTGCCGGACCACCCGGCCCGGCAGGGGATCGCGCGCTCACCCCTTTTCAAACGGGATTCGGCACCCGACATGGCGGCGTCCGAGCCGGACTGGATGCAAGCGGAGGGCCCGGCCGCGCTCGGAGACGCGCGGCATGCGGTTGTGGGACTGCTCGGGCCGTCGCCGACGGCGGTTGACGATCTGATACGGCGCTGTCAGTTGTCTCCGGCCACCGTCATGGCCGCTTTGCTGGAACTGGAGCTTGCCGGCCGCGTGGAGAGCCTTTCGGGGCACCGGGTCGCGTTGACGGGGCTGCCCGGGCCGTAACCGCTCCGTTCAAAGGGTGCAATGCCGGACGTCGTCGTCGTCGAATCGCCCGCTAAAGCGAAGACCATCAACAAGTATCTCGGCGGCGGCTACACCGTGCTGGCCAGCTTCGGGCATGTGCGCGACCTGCCGCCGAAGGACGGCTCGGTGCGGCCCCAGCAGGATTTCGCCATGGACTGGCAATCCGACGAGCGCGGCAGCAAGCAGGTCGCGGCCATCGCCCGCGCCCTCAAGGGCGCAAGCACGCTCTATCTCGCGACCGACCCCGACCGCGAGGGCGAGGCGATTTCGTGGCATGTCCGTGCCATGCTGGCCGACCAGCGCGCGCTGAACGGCGTCGATGTGCGGCGCATCACCTTCAACGAGATTACCCGCAACGCCATCCGCCAGGCGATGGAGCATCCGCGCGACCTCGACCAGCCGCTGATCGAGGCGTATCTGGCACGGCGGGCGCTCGACTATCTCGTCGGCTTCACCCTGTCGCCCGTGCTGTGGCGCAAGCTCCCCGGCAGCCGCAGCGCCGGCCGCGTGCAGTCGGTCGCGCTCCGCCTCGTCTGCGAGCGCGAGGCCGAGATCGAGAGCTTCCGGCCGCGCGAATACTGGACCGTCGAGGCGCAGTTCGAGACGCCGCTCGGCGCGCCGTTCACCGCCCGGCTCACGCATCTGGACGGCAAGCGGCTCGACCAGTTCGACCTCAACACCGAGGCGGCGGCGATGCGCGCCCGGGACGCCGTCTCGGCCGGCCAGTTCAGCGTCGGCTCGGTCGAGAGAAAGCGGGTCAAGCGCAACCCCGCGCCCCCTTTCACCACCTCCACCTTGCAGCAGGAGGCCTCGCGCAAGCTCGGCTTCGGCGCGCAGCAGACGATGCGGCTGGCGCAGCAGCTCTACGAAGGCGTCGATCTCGGCGGCGAGACGGTCGGCCTCATCACCTATATGCGGACGGACGGCGTGCAGATGGCGCGCGAGGCGATCTCGGCGATCCGGGAGCATGTGCGGGACGGCTACGGAGCGAACTATCTGCCCGCCGCGCCACGCGAGTATTCCAGCAAGGCCAAGAACGCGCAGGAGGCGCACGAGGCGATCCGGCCGACGGACGTCGCGCGCACGCCGGACCAGGTCGCGGGCGCGCTGAACTGGGACCAGCGGCGGCTCTATGAACTGATCTGGAAGCGTGCCGTCGCCTCGCAGATGCAATCGGCCGAGATGGACCAGGTCAGCGTCGAGGTAACGGACGGGTGCGGGCTCAGGCTGCGGGCGACCGGCTCGATCGTCGCGTTCGACGGCTTTCTCAAGCTGTATCGCGAGGATCAGGACGAAGCAGCCGACAGGGCCGGAACCGAGGACGAAGGCCGGATGCTGCCGCCAATGGCGGAGCGCGATCCGCTCCGGTTGGGGGGCACATCGCTTGCCGAGGAGCGGTCATCTCCCGTCACCGCCAGCCAGCATTTCACGCAGCCGCCGCCGCGCTTCTCGGAGGCGAGCCTCGTCAAGCGGATGGAGGAGCTCGGCATCGGCCGGCCCTCCACCTACGCCTCGATCCTGTCCGTGCTCCAGGATCGCAATTACGTGCGCCTGGAGAAGCGCCGCTTCGTGCCCGAGGATCGCGGCCGTCTGGTGACGGCGTTCCTGACGAGCTTCTTCGAGCGATACGTGGACAGCGGCTTCACCGCGACGCTCGAGGACCAACTCGACGACATCTCGGGGGGCCGGGCCGACTGGCGCGAGGTGATGCGCGCCTTCTGGGAGGCGTTCTCGCACGCGGTCGATCAGACCAAAGAGTTGAAGATCTCGGACGTCATCAACGCGCTCGACCAGGATCTCGGCGGGCATTTCTTCCCGCCCAAGGAGGACGGGTCCGATCCGAGGCTCTGTCCGGCCTGCCGCAACGGCCGGCTCGGGCTCAAGCTCGGCCGCTACGGCAGCTTCATCGGCTGCTCCAACTATCCCGCCTGCCAGTACACCCGCCGCTTCGGGATCGACACCGGCGCGGAGGGGGGCGAGACGCTGAAGGAAGGGGTGCGCGCCCTCGGCGTTCACCCGGAGACCGGCGAGGAGATCACCGTCCGGCGCGGCCCGTACGGCCTCTACGTGCAGGAAGGCGAGCCAGGCGAGGACAAGAAGAAGAAGCCCCGCCGGACGTCGCTGCCGCGCGGCATGGAGGGCGAGGCGATCACGCTCGACCAGGCGGTGGGCCTGCTCGCGCTGCCCCGGCTGATCGGCATCCATCCCGAAACCCGCGAGCCGATCGAGGCCGGGATCGGCCGGTTCGGCCCGTATGTGCGCATGGGCGCGGTGTACGGCTCGCTGGACCGCGATGACGACATTCTCTCGATCGGCATCAACCGCGCGGTGGACGTGCTCGCGAAGAAGCTCGCCAATGTCCGCACGCTCGGACCGCATCCGCAGGGCGGCGATCCGGTGACCGTGCGCAAGGGCCGGTTCGGCCCCTACGCCCAGCACGGCAAGACGGTCGCGAACCTGCCGCGCGGGGTCGCGATGGAGGAGATCGCGCTCGGCGAGGCCGTCGCGCTGCTGTCGGAGAAGGGCAAGGTGCTGAAACCGCGCGGGGCCAAGGGCCGCAAAGGCGCTTCGGCAAAGCCGAAACTTGCCGCAACCGGGCCTGACAGCGCCGCAAACGGGAAATCGAGAGCCGCGCCGAAACCGGCGGCGGGCAAGACGGCGGCCGGCAAGACGGCGGCCGGCAAGACGGCGGCGGGCAAGACGGGTCGCGCCAAGACCGCCAAGAAGCGGGAGCGCGCGCGCGGCGACGCCGCGCCAGCGGCGTCCCGGCGGCGGGTCGCCGGCTGAGCACGGCCGCCTCTCGGTTGACCCGGACGGCTCCGCCATGAGCGACGCTTCGCCGGACACCCTCTTCCGGCAGCCCGGCTTCGCCCTGTTCTGGGCCGCGCGCGTCTGCTCGGCGCTCGCCTTCCAGATGACGGCGGTCGCGGTCGGCTGGCAGATTTACGCGCTCACCGGCAGCACCTTCGCCCTCGGCATGATCGGGCTCGCGCAGTTTTTGCCGATGCTCGCGCTGATTTTCGTCGCCGGACACGTCGCGGATCAGGCCGACCGGCGCGTCATCCTGCGGAGCTGCCTCGCGCTCGAGGCCCTGGCGGGGGCTACGCTCGCAATCGCCTCCGGGGGCGGCTGGCTCGCCTCCTGGCTGATCTACGTCATGGTCGCGGCGATCGGGGCGAGCCGCACATTCGAGTCCCCAGCCCTCGCGGCCTTGCTGCCCGGCCTCGTCACGCCCGAGCAGTTTCCCCGCGCGACGGCGTTGTCGGCCTCGGGGCTGCAGACCGCCACCATCCTCGGCCCGGCCATCGGCGGCGCGCTCTATGCCGTCAGTCCGACCAGCGTCTTCGTCGCCATCGCGGCTCTCTACGGCACGGGCAGCCTCGCCGCCGCCTGCATCCGCCTGGAGCGCGCACCGCCGCGCCGCGAACCGCTCACGCTCCGAACCCTGTTCGCCGGCGTTGGTTTCATCCGCCGCGAGAAGGTGGTCCTGGGCGCGATCTCGCTCGACCTGTTCGCGGTCCTGCTCGGCGGCGCGACCGCCCTGCTGCCCGTGTACGCGCGCGAGATTCTGCACACCGGCCCGTGGGGATTGGGCGTTCTGCGATCGGCACCGGCCGCGGGCGCGCTCGCGATGTCGGTCGTGCTGGCCCGGCGGCCGCTGAGACGGGGCGCCGGGGCGAAGATGTTCGCGTCCGTCGGGCTGTTCGGGGTCGCGACCTGCGTGTTTGGTCTCTCGCGCTGGCTGCCGCTCTCGTTCGCGGCGCTCGCGGTCGCGGGCGGCGCGGACGTCGTGAGCGTCGTCGTCCGCGCCGCCGCGGTGCAGCTCGGCACGCCGGATGCGATGCGCGGCCGGGTGAGCGCCGTCAACGCGCTGTTTATCGGCACCTCGAACCAGCTCGGCGAGTTCGAGTCGGGCGTGAGCGCGAGCCTGCTCGGCACCGTGCCGTCGGTCGTGGTGGGCGGCATCGGCACCGTGCTCGTCGCGCTGACCTGGCGGCGGCTCTTCCCCGAGCTTCGCCGAATCGACGATCTGGCCGATCTCAGCCGGGACTGAGCTTGGCGTGAGCGCGCCGGAGCATCCGAGAACGCAGGGCCTTCGCTGATATCCCGCCCGTTCAAGAAGAATCCATGGTTGGAGGCCCATCCTGCTTCGCGAACCTGGCGGGGCGACGCTGGCGCTCGGCGGCTCAGGGGCGGGGAGTGCGGCGCAAAGCGGCCCTGCCGGGTGGAGGCTGGGGCAAGCGGCGAAGCGCCGGAGGCGCATTGATCCCACCCGCGCCGTCCGCCTTGCCCAGCACAGGCGCGAGAGACCCGGCTGTCTCATACGACCTGAGCCAGAGCATACGTTTGACAGGCGCCTCGCGCGGTGGCATGGCCGCGCCCTCCGAGCGCCTGACCGGGCGCCATTGCGACAACGAGGCCTATCCGGATGGCGAAGATCGAACTCGGCACCAAGCGGATTTGCGTCGCCTGCGGCGCGCGGTTCTACGATCTCGGCAAGTCTCCGGCGGCCTGCCCGAAATGCGGGACCGAACAGCCGATCGAGCAGCTCAAGCCGCGCCGCGGCGGGGGCGGCAATGTCGTCGAGGAGAAGCGTGTCAAGAAGCCCGTGCCGTCCAGCGCCGAGGACGCCGACGTGGAGGTCGAGAGCATCGAGGAGACCGAGGAGGAGGATGTACTCGAGGACGCATCCGATCTCGAGGACGACGCCGATGCGATCGGCCCGGAGATCGAAGTCGAGACCGAGACCGACGAAAACGAACGTTAAATTCGGAATCGGCGGCGAGGTTCGCGCGCGTTTGGCTTCATTTCCGGACGCCGTGCAGCGTAGTCTCGGGACATGAACCTTCCGATTCCCATGCCGGACTGGGTGCCCTGGTGGGTGCCGCTGGCCCTGCTGGTGCCCTGCCTCCTCTACGCCCTGGCGTTCCTCTTCATGCCGTTCAGCGTGATCGGCATGAAGAGCCGGATGGAGGCGGTCGAGGCCCGGCTCGACGAAATTCAAGGCGAAATCCGCAGCCTCTCGCTCAGAATGCCGGAAAGGGCGGCGCGGGCGCAGTTCGACGAGCTGTACACGGCCCCCCCGTCGCCACGGCCCGCCCAGCCCGAGCCCGTCCATGCGCGTCCGCCAATCCCGCCCGCCTCCCGCTATGTCGAGGAGCCGCGTCTGCCGTCGCTGCGGGCCGAGGAGGCCCCTGTCCGGACGGCCGAGGCGCAGCGGGAGCCGTACCGCCGGCCGCCGCCGGCCGGCCGCAGCGAGCCGCATCTCGATTGGCCGTCCTGATCCGGCCGGCGCCAGGCAAGCGGCCTTGCAAGGAGTGATGCCGATGCGCGTGAGCGTGATCCAGATGAGCCCGTCGCAGGACAAGGGCGAGAACATCCGCGCGGCCGGACGGCTGATCGAGGCCGCAATCGCGTCGGACCGGCCGGAGCTTGTCAGCCTGCCGGAAGTCTGGACCTGCCTCGGCGGCACGCGCGAGACCAAATTCGCGCAGGCTGAGGCCCTCGCCGCGCCGGGCGCGGAATTGGAGGGCGCGGCCTATCGGTTCCTCCGCGAGACGGCCCGCAGGCACGGGCTCTACCTGCATGGCGGATCGATCGTCGAGCGCGACGGCGACCGCCTGTTCAACACGACGGTCATGTTCGATCCGGCCGGGAACGAGATCGCGCGCTATCGCAAGATCCATCTGTTCGACATCGTGACGCCGGACGGCGCCGCCTATCGCGAGAGCGCGACCTTTGGCGCGGGCGAGGCGGTCGTCACGTGCCGCGCCGGCGCGTTCACGCTCGGCCTCGCCATCTGCTACGACCTGCGGTTTCCGGAGCTGTTCCTGTCGCTCCGCCGGGCCGGGGCGGACATCATCCTGCTGCCGGCGAATTTCACGCTGCAGACCGGGAAGGATCATTGGGAGACGCTGCTCCGCGCCCGCGCCATCGAGACGCAATGCTGGATCGCCGCCTCGGCCAGCTGGGGACGGCATTTCGACGCGCGCGGCGAGGCGCGGTTCACCTATGGCCACTCGCTGGTCTGCGACCCTTGGGGCCATGTCGTCGCGCGCGCGTCCGACGGCGTCGGCTGGGCGAGCGCCCGCATCGACGGCGATCTCACGCGGCGCGTGCGGCAGGACATGCCGGTTCTCGAGCACCGGAAGCTCGCTTGACCTCGCTGGTCGCGGAGATCGGCCCCAACGCCGGCCTGACCCGGCGCTTCGAGGCTGGCGGGATCGCGTTCGTCGGCGCCCCGGCCGCGTCGGCGCAGGAGTGCCGCGACCGGCTCGTGCGCCTCTACGGCAACGCGCCGCTGAACGAGGCCGATATCGTCGTCGCCCTGGGCGGCGACGGGTTCATGCTGGAAACGCTGCACCTTGTGCTGGGCCGCGATATCCCCGTTTACGGCATGAATTGCGGCTCGGTCGGATTTCTGATGAACGCGTTCGGGGAAGCCAATCTGCCGCTGAGGCTGAATTCGGCGCAGGAGGCGATCCTGCATCCGCTGCGGATGCACGCCGTCACCGCGACCGGGTCGGTCGAGGAGGCGCTGGCGCTGAACGAGGTGAGCCTGCTCCGCCAGCTGCGCCAGGCCGCCAAGATCCGCATCACCGTCGATGGCCGCGTGCGTATCGCCGAACTCATCTGCGATGGCGTGCTCGTCTCCACCCCGGCCGGCTCGACCGCCTATAATCTGTCCGCGCACGGCCCCATCGTCCCGCTCTCCGCGAACCTGCTGCCCCTCACGCCGATCAGCGCCTTCCGCCCGCGCCGCTGGCGCGGCGCGCTGCTGCCGAGCGGGGCCGAAGTGCTGTTCGAGGTGCTCGAGGGCGAGAAGCGCCCCGTGGCCGCGGTCGCCGACTTCACCGAGGTGCGGGACGTGACCTCGGTCGCCGTGAGCGAGGATCGCTCGATCACGACGACCATCCTGTTCGACCCCGATCAAGGACTGTCGGAGCGCATTATCGCCGAGCAGTTCACGGTCTGACGCCCGTGCTCCGGCCGTCAGGCCGCCTCGGCCTCCAGCACCATGCCGCCGGGAACCGCCTGTGGCGCGCGCTCGGCAAAGGCCGGTTCGCGCAGCATGTAGCCGCGGCCCCACACCGTCCCGATCAGGCTGCCGGCCCCGGCCTGCGCGAGCTTCTTGCGCAGCTTGCAGATGAAGACGTCGATGATCTTCATCTCGGGTTCATCCATGCCGCCGTAGAGGTGGTTGAGGAACGCCTCCTTGGTCAGCACCATGCCCTTGCGCAGCACCAGCAGTTCGAGAATCGCGTATTCCTTGCCGGTCAGATGGACCTGCGTGCCCGAGACCATCACCTCGCGGCTGTCGAGGTTGAGGTGGAGCGGGCCGACCGCGAGCGCGGGCTGGCTGAACCCCTTGCTGCGGCGGACGATCGCCTGCACGCGGGCCACCAGTTCGGAGCCGTCGAACGGCTTGGTCAGGAAGTCGTCGGCGCCCACGCTGAGACCCTTCACCTTCGCCTGCGGCCGCGTCAGCCCGGACAGGATCAGGACGGGCGTGTCGATGCGTCCCGCCCGCATGCGGCGGACGACCTCATAGCCCTCCATGTCGGGGAGCATGAGATCGAGCACGACCGCGTCGTAGTCGTAGTGACGTGCGAGCTCGAGCGCTTCCTCGCCGGTCTCGGCCTGATCGACGATCGACCCGCAATTCTTGAGCAGCAACGCGATACCGCGCGCGCAGATAAGATCGTCTTCAACCAGAAGCACTCTCATCACACCCTCCTACGACCCTGTGCCGACGGTTATACCACCTTAACGTGTGTCTGACTACAAATTTGTCGCGTTCAGCGTGCGAACTCCGGGGAGAACATTCTATTAAAGAGACAGAACCGCCTTTTGAGGATGACCGGCCCGGTGTGGTTTCCGTCGGTGAGGGACTGTTCGCCTGCGCGAGCCAGCTCCGGTGCCTGGACCCGGTTGCGGCTCACGGTCGCGTGCGCGGCCTCTCCGGAATGGCGGTGGAGATCGGCGGCCTCGACGGCCTGGTGCGCATGGGCGACCGGATCGAGCTCGAGGACCGTCCCGGCCGGACGCTGCGCGCCGAAATCGTCGGCTTCCGCAACGGCGTCTGCCAGGCGGCGCCGTTCGGGCCGCTCGCCGGCCTCGGGCCGGGTACGCGCGCGACGGCCCATCTGACGCTTCCGGCGAGGCTGGGCGCGGACACGCACGCGCCGTGCGGGGCCACCCTCGCCGTCGCCGATGGCTGGCTCGGCCGCGTGATCGATCCGCTCGGACGGCCGCTCGACCGGCGCGGACCGCTTCCCGGCGGGGCGCGCGCCCGCGCCGTGCGGGCCTCGCCGCCGGAGGCGACGACCCGGGCGCGGCTCGGGCCGCCGCTCGATCTCGGCGTGCGCGCCATGAACCTGTTCACGACCTGCCGGGAGGGACAGCGGCTCGGCCTGTTCGCGGGATCGGGCGTCGGCAAATCGACGCTGCTCTCGATGCTGGCGCGGCATACGCGGTGCGACGTCGTGGTCCTGGCGCTCGTCGGCGAACGCGGACGCGAGGTGCGGGACTTCCTCGAGGACGATCTCGGCGCGGAGGGCCTCGCGCGGTCGGTGGTGATCGTGGCGACGTCGGACAGCCCGGCCCTGATGCGGCGGGAGGCGGCCTACGCCGCGCTGACAGTCGCCGAGCATTTCCGCGACCAGGGCAAATCCGTGCTGCTGCTGATGGACAGCGTGACCCGGTTCTGCCTCGCCGCCCGCGAGATCGGATTGTCCGCCGGCGAGCCGCCCGCGACGCGGGGCTATCCGCCGAGCGTGTTCGCCGAACTGCCCCTCCTGCTCGAACGCGCCGGCCCCGGCCCCGAGCGCGGGCCAGGGCCCGGCGGGGGGCCGAGCGGCCAGATTACGGCATTCTTCACCGTTCTTGTCGAAGGTGACGACCATGACGAACCTGTCACGGACACGGTGCGCGGCATCCTGGACGGGCACGTGGTCCTGACGCGCGCCATCGCGGAAGGCGGCCGCTATCCCGCGATCGACGTGCTGCGGTCGCTGTCGCGCACGGTGCCGGGCTGTCTCGCCGACGATCAGCCGGCGCTGGCGCGGCGGGCGCGCGCCCTGCTCGCGACGCAGGCGGAGATGGCCGACATGGTGCGGCTTGGCGCCTACCGCCGGGGCTCCGACCCGGCCGTGGACGAGGCGATCGCGCTCGCGCCCATGATCGAGACGGTGCTGCGGCAGGGCCGGGACGAGGCGACCGGCATCGAAGAGAGCTTCGCGGCGTTGCGCTCGGTGCTTGATGCGGCGTGACGGCCTCGCCTCGGTGCTCCGCCTGCGTCGGCTCGCGCAGGCGGAGGCGCGGCGACTGCTCGCGGAGCGGCTCGCGGCCGAAGCGCGCGCGGAGGCGGCGGTCGCCGACGCCGAGGCGGCGATCGAGCGCGAGCGCGAGGCGGCGCTCGATCTCGCCGCCGGCGATGCGACGGTCGAGGCGTTCGGCGCCTGGCTGCCGGTCGGCCGCAAGGCCCAGGCCGGCGCGGCGGCGGGTCATGAGACAGCCCTCGCCGAAACGGCGCGGGCGCGGGCGGAACTCGGGGCGGCGCGCGCCGCCGTGGAGGCGGCCGAGCGCGTGGCGGCGGCGCGGGAGGCGGCCAGGGCCGGGCGCTTGCGGAAGAAGCAGGAGCTTGCGGCTGCGGAGTTGGCGCAACGGCAGCGCGCGGACAAGGACGACTGACCCTCACCGGCGATGACTTCGGCAATGGCACTATGCTCAATATGAGATCGCAATCTCTGATAGGGTGGGTTTCTTGCGGATCGCAATGATTGGCGGCGGCTATGTGGGCCTCGTTTCGGGCGCCTGCTTCGCCGAATTCGGCGCCGAGGTCTCGGTGGTGGAAACCGCCCCGGACAAGCTCGGCGCGCTCAGGCGCGGCAAGATGCCGATCTACGAGCCCGGACTCGAGAACCTCGTGTCGGAAAACGTCAAGGCCGGGCGGCTCCGCTTCCACGACGACCTGAGGGCGGCGGTCGAGGGCGTGGAGGCGGTGTTCATCGCGGTCGGCACGCCGGCCCGCCGCGGCGACGGCCACGCCGATCTCAGCTATGTCTACGCGGCCGCCGAGCAGGTCGCTCGCGCGCTCACCGGATATGCGGTCATCGTCACGAAATCGACCGTGCCGGTCGGCACCGGGCAGCGCCTCGTGGAAATCGTGCGCCGGGCGCGGCCGGATCTCGATTTCGACGTCGCGTCGAACCCCGAATTCCTGCGCGAAGGCAGCGCCATCAACGACTTCATGCGGCCGGACCGGGTGGTGATCGGAACCGAAAGCGAGCGAGCGCGCGAGATCCTCGCCAGCATCTACCGGCCGCTCTATCTGATCGAGGCGCCAATCGTGTTCACCGGCATCGAGGCGGCGGAGCTCACGAAATACGCGGCCAACGCCTTCCTCGCCATGAAGGTGACGTTCATCAACGAGATGGCCGATCTGTGCGAGAAGGTCGGCGCGGACGTGCACGACGTCGCGCGCGGCATCGGCCTCGACGGGCGCATCGGCCGCAAGTTCCTCCATCCCGGCCCGGGCTTCGGCGGCTCCTGCTTTCCGAAGGACACGCTCGCGCTCATGCGCATCGCCCAGGATTACGGCGCCCCGTCCCGGCTGGTCGAGGCGACGCAATCCGTCAACGAAGCGCGCAAGGCCGGCATGGCCGCCCGCATCATCGCCGCCTGCGGCGGATCGGTGCGCGGGCGGACCATCGGCGTGCTCGGCCTCACCTTCAAGCCCGAAACCGACGACATGCGCGACGCGCCCTCGATCCCGATCGTCTCGCGGCTGGTGGAGGACGGCGCGACCGTGCGCGCCTACGATCCGGAGGGCATGGGCCAGGCGCGGCCGCTGCTGCCGCCCGAGGTGCACTACTGCAAGGATGCGCTGGAGGCGACGCGCGACGCCGACGCGGTCGTCCTGCTGACGGAATGGAACGAATTCCGCGCGCTCGCGCCGCAGCGGTTGGGCGAGACGATGAAGGGCCGGATCGTCGTCGATCTGCGCAACGTCTATGATCCCGTGGCCATGCGCGGCGGCGGCTTTTCCTACCACTGCGTGGGCCGGCCGGCCCGCTGACGTCGCGCGCACGGGAAGCGCCGTGCTGACCGTCCTGTTCGCGACCCGCAACCGCGCGGCTGCCCTGCCCCGCGTGCTGGAGCGGTTCGCCGCCCTGCAACGGCCGCCGGGCGGCTGGAAACTCGTCGTCGCCGATAACGGCAGCACCGACGGAACCGGCGACGTGCTGCGGCGGTTCGCGGGACGCCTGCCGCTCGACATCGTGCAAGCCCCGAGGCCCGGCAAGAACGCGGCCCTGAACGCGGCGCTCGGCCGCCTCGAGGGCGATCTCACAGTGCTCACGGACGACGACGTCCTGCCCTGCGCCGATTGGCTCGTCCTGCACCGGCTCGCGGCCGACAAGCACCCGGATCGGCTGCTGTTCGGCGGCACTGTGGAACCGGACTGGCCCGCCGCGCCGCCGGACTGGCTCCTGCGCGCGCAGAGGCACCATGCGATCCTCTACGCCCGCTGCTCGCGGCCGGAGGGGCCGTGCCCGCCCACCGACCTGTTCGGCCCAAACTGGGCGGTGCGCAGCTCGGTTTTCGCAAACGGCATGCGCTTCGACGAGACGATCGGCCCTGACGGCACGCGGCCGTTCTACGCCATGGGCAGCGAGACCGAGCTTATCGGCAGGCTGGCCGCCGGCGGCGCGCGCGCCTGGTTCGTGGCCGAGGCCTCGGTCGCCCATATCGTGCGGCCGGAACAGCTCACTGAGCGCTGGGTGCTCGACCGCGCCTATCGTAACGGCCTCGGCGTCGGCCTCACCGGCCGGCCGCGCTGCGCGACCGGACCGCGCGTCGGCGGCGTGCCGGTCAGGCTGATGGCCGGGCGGGCGGCGTATCAAGCGCTCGCCTCGCTCGCGCGACCGCTGCCCCCCTCGCCGCTCCGGCTTCGCGTGCTGTTCCAGGAGCACTGGCTTGCCGGCCTCGCGACCTCGCGGCGCCGGTCGCTCGCACCTCGCTCATAGGTCCGGCGGGTCCGGCGGACAAGGTTGGAAAATCCCAACCGGGCGGACATGCGGCGACGATCCAAGCTCCGGCACTCTTCCGTGCTCCCAGACGGAGGACATCCCCATGAACACACGTTCTCTTGCCCTGCCCGCGAGCCTGGCCGCGGCGCTCGCGCTCACGGGCTGCGCGAGCCATCGCCCGGTCGCCTCGGAAACCGGTGCGGCGATGGCGCAGCCTCCGGCGAGAGCCACCGGATCGGCAGGGTATCAGCCCGAAAACGGCCGGACCGCGTCCGGGGTCGACGCCAACGCGCCGGACAATCCGACCGGGTCCAACGGCTATCAATCGCCCGATACCGAAGACAGCGGCACGGGCTACACCGCGCGCGCTCCGAAGCGGAACACCGGGTCGCAGCACTATCAGCACTAATCCGGCGGGCGACGCGGAAACGCGACGCTGACGCAGAGGCCGGGGTCCGCGTCCGCGAGATCGAGGCGGGCGCCATGCAGCGTCGCGATGGCGGCGACGAGGCTCAGACCGAGGCCGCTGCCGGGTGTCGTACGGCTCTGCTCCATCCGGTAGAAGCGCCGCACGACGCGCGCGCGCTCGTGTTCGGGCACGCCCGGGCCATTGTCCTCGACGGCGAGCGTGGGACCATCGTCCCCCACCCTCGCCGCCAGGACGCGGATGCGGCTTCCCGGGGGCGTGTGGCGCAAGGCGTTCTCGACCAGGTTGACCAGCATCTGAGTCAACAATTCCCGGTCGCCATGCACACGGACGCCGGGGGCGATGCGCGCCGTGAGGCTGCGGCCCGCGTCTTCGGCCGCGGGCGCGAAGGCCTCGGCCACGGTTTCGGCGAGCCGGCTCAAATCCACCCGGCGGAAGGCGGCACGCTGCGCCCCGGCTTCAATCTCGGCTATGCGCAGCAGCGCCGCGAAGCTGCCGAGCAGCGCTTCGGCCTCGGCGATCGCGCCCTCGACGGCGCGTTCGTATTCGGCGAGGGAGCGTGCGCCCGCACGCGCGCTTTCGAGCTTCTGGCCGAGGCGGGAGAGCGGCGTGCGCAGATCGTGCGCGATGTCGTTCGTGACCTGGCGCAGGCTCTCCATCAGGGCCGCGATGCGCTCCAGCATCCGGTTGAGCGTCATCGCCAGACGGTCGAGGTCGTCGCCCGTGCCGCGTACCGGGATGCGCCGGTCGAGGTCGCCGCCGATGATCGCCTCCGCCGTGCGCCCGATCGCGTCCACCCGGCGCAGGAACAGATGGCTGAGCCAGGCCCCGCCCGCTCCGCCGAGCAGCACCGTCAGCCCGACCGCAACGCCGAACGCGCGCAGAACGGCCTCCTCCGCCTCGGTGACGCGGCCGGTGTCGTCGCCGACCGCGAGCACGACGCCGTCTCCGAGCGAGACAGCGAGCACCTCCAGCCGTTCCGGCTCATCCCTTTGTCCTGGCGCCTCCGCCTCGCGAATGGTGAGGCGGAGCCAGCCAAGGGCGTGGCCGATGGCCGGGATCTCGCCGCCGACGCGTCGTCCATCCCTGTCCTGGACCAGGTAGTCGAGCGCGGCCGAGCCGCGGCCCCGCGCCTCGATGTCGGCGAGCAGGCGCGGCAAGCCTCCCGCCCGGTAGTCGGCCGTGAGCGACGCCACCTCCGCCACGATCCCCGCCCTGAGCTGCTGCTCCAGCGCGGCACGGGTCGTCCAGAAGACTACCGCGCCCAGCACGAGAGCTGACGCCGTGAACAGCATCAGATAAAGCGCGGCGAGGCGGAAGCTCGCCGTCCGCAGCAACCGCGGCCACGTCACGTCAAGCTGGGGCCGTCGGCGCCGGCGGCTCCTCCGCGAGCGCGCGCATCGTGTAGCCGGCGCCGCGCAGGGTGTGGATCAGCTCGGGCGCGCCCTCGCGAGAAAGTTTCGAGCGCAGTCGGCTCACATGCGTCTCGATGATGTTCGTGCGGGGATCGAAGTGGAAGTCCCACACCGCTTCGAGCAGCATGGTCCGGGTCACCACGCGCTCGGCGTGGCGCATCAGGTATTCGAGCAGCTGGAACTCGCGCGGCTGCAGATCGACGCGGCCGCCTCGCCGCGTGACGGTGCGTTTGAGCAGGTCCATCTCCAGATCGGCGACCCGCAGCACGGTCTGCACCTCGGCCAGGGGCGGCCGGCGTGCGAGCGCCTGCAAGCGCGCATGGAGTTCGGCGAAGGCGAACGGCTTGACGAGATAGTCGTCGCCCCCCGCCTCAAGCCCCTTGACGCGATCGCCGACGCCGCCGAGCGCGGTCAGAAACAGCACGGGCGTCTTGACGCCGGTCTCGCGCAGCGCGCGCACGAGGCCAAGCCCGTCCAGGCCCGGCAGCATCCGGTCCACGACGAGCACGTCGTAGCCGCCGCCGGCCGCGAAGAACATGCCGTCCTGGCCGGTGGCGGCGACGTCCAGCACATGGCCGTGCTCGCGCAGGCCGCGGGCGATGAAGGCGGCGGTTTCGGGATCGTCCTCGATCAGCAACACCTTCATCGCCGCCTCACCGCCCGCGTCCGGGCCCTAGTCCGGCTCGACGCCGGGATGCGTGCCGACCACCTGCCCGCTCTGTGCATCCACGATCACGGTCTGCACGCCCTTCGGGCCATTAGTCTCGACGGCGATGCGGGTCGCGCTGCCTTTGAGGTCGACGCCGGCATCGAACGCCTGGCCGCCGGTCCGCTGTTCGGCGGTCGCGATCGCCTCGCTCAGCGAGACCTTGGCGCGCCGCAGCGCCGTCGCCTCCTGGCTCTCGTCGCCGCCGGCGGCGAGCGCCGGAGCGGCCAGGCTCGCGGTTCCGAGCAGGGCGGCGAGGCCATAGCTCGCCAGTGTCTTGCTGTTCATTCCGGTCTCCATGTCAGGCCCGGCGGATGCCGGGCCGGAGCGGAGGATGCCGTCCCGCGCCTTGGGCGACACGGGACGGGCCTATACGCTTCGGTAAGCTCAAGGGATCGCCTTCTGCTCGCCCGGGTGACTCCCCGCGCGCTGCGGCAGGAGGAGAATGCACCCCACGATGAACACCGCGATCACCGCCGACGCCCAGAAACGCCCGAGCGCCAGGCCGCCATCGGCGACCGGCTTGTCGAGCAGGTCGCCGACCGTGGCGCCCAGCGGCCGGGTCAGGATGAACGCGCTCCAGAACAGGAGCGTGTGCGAGATGTTCGTAAAGAGGTAGGCTGCCGCGACGACCGCGAGGCCCGCGCCGAACACGAGCGCGCCGCCCTCGTAGCCGAGCCCGCCCGTGTCGGCCAGGAAGTCGCCGAGCGCCGTGCCGAGCGTCTGCGAGAACAGGATCGTCGCCCAGTAGAACATCTCGGCCTTGGGCGAGCGGATGCTCTCCACCGCCACGGTCCCGAGCGACCAGCGCCAGACGCCGAGCGACGCCATCAGCAGGGCGAACAGGATCAGCGAGCCGCCGACATAGCCAATCCCGAGCGAGCGGTCGCAGAAATCCGCCATGGTCGTGCCGACCGTGGTGGTGGCGACGATCACGAACCAGTACAGGAACGGATGGAAGCGCTTAGCGCGGATCTGGGCGCTGACGGCGACGGCGAAGATCAGGGCGAAGATCGCGGTGCCGATCAGGTAGCCGAGGTTCAGCGTCATCGTCACCGCGTCGCCGCCGGTCTCGCCCAGCGTGGTCGCGGCGATCTTGATCGCCCAGAACGTCAAGGTGACCTCGGGAACCTTGCTCTCGGCGATCGTCTGAAATTTGCTCATGAATGACTGCTCTCGTCTGCTGACGTTGCGACGGCAAACTGCCCTGCTGCCCTATTGCGACGGCCTGACCCTCGCATTGAGAAATCCCAATGTCCTCTGTCCGCGTAGGTGCTCGGGGCCGAACCTGACACGCACGCAGACGTTTGTGACTGCATCCGGCAGCGCGAGGCGAAATCCCATGCGGACCTCTTCACTGATACTCTGCTCCATGCTTGCGGTCGCAAGCGCACCCGCGGTGGCCCAGCCTCAACCCCAAGGCTCGACTACTCTGACCTACGTGCAGCCGCTGTCGCCGGAGGCGATCAGGCTGGTCCAGCAGCACCTGCACCAGCAGAACCTCTACTCCGGCCGGGTCGACGGCGTCTGGGGCGCCGACAGCCAGGCCGCCTTGCAGCGCTTCCAGCAGACGAAGGGGCTTCAGGTCACGGGCCAGTTGAACCAGGCGACGATCGCGACGCTCGGGATCGCGCCGGACCAGTTGGTGTCCGCCGGGCAGCCGCCCACGCCGGCGGCCGCCGCTTCACCCCTGTCCGGGAACACGCTCAGCCAGAGCGCCGTGCGAGCTATCCAGGAGCGGCTGCACGCGCTGAACTTCTACGACGGCCGACTGGACGGGATCTGGGGCGGCGAGACCCAGCAGGCGATCGAGCGCTTCCAGCAGGGCCGTGCGCTGCAGCCGAACGGCCAGCTCAACCCAGCCACCGTCGCGGCGCTGGGGCTCGATCCCGGCGTGCTCGTTCCGTCGCGCTGACCGGACGGGAGGCGCGACGAGGGGCGCGAGGGGGGCGCCGGCTCAGACCTTCTCGACCTGCCCGTATTCCAGCTCCACGGGCGTCGAGCGGCCGAAGATGGAGACGCTGACCTTCACGCGGCCCTTCTCCTCGTCCACCTCCTCGACCGTGCCGTTGAAGCTCGTGAACGGCCCGTCGGCGACCCGCACTTGCTCGCCCACCTCGAACAGCACGGACGGGCGCGGATGCTCCACGCCCTCCTGCGCCTGCTTCATGATGCGCTCGGCCTCGGCCTCGGTGATCGGCGAGGGCTTCATCTTGCTGCCGAGAAAGCCCGTGACCTTCGGCGTGTTCTTGACGAGGTGCCAGGCGTCGTCGGTGAGGTCCATCTTCACCAGCACGTAGCCGGGGAAGAACTTGCGCTCGGCGTTGACCTTCTGGCCGCGGCGCAGCTCGACCACTTCCTCGGAGGGGACGAGGATGTCCTCGAACTGCTCGGCGAGGCCCTTCTGCGCCGCCTGCTCGCGGATCTGCTGCGCGATCTTGCGCTCGAACCCCGAATAGACATGCACGACATACCATCTCTTGGCCATGTCCCGGCCCTCCTAAAACCCGATGCCGAACAAGGCCCGCACGCCGACGCCGATCGCCTGGTCAACGACGAAGAAGAACACCGCCGCGAGCGCCACCATCACCATCACGAGGCCGGTCGTAACCGCCGTCTCCTTGCGGGTGGGCCACGTGACCCGGCCCACCTCGGTGCGCACCTCCCGCACGAACTTTGCCGGATCGACTGCCACGCCGCTGATACTCCCGCCCACCCTGTTGCACGGACCGCGCGGCCACCCGATCACGGGGCCAGTTGGCAGGGGTGGAGGGTCTCGAACCCCCAGCCTCCGGTTTTGGAGACCGGCGCTCTAGCCAATTGAGCTACACCCCTGCACCGGCGGGCCGAGCGATCGAACCGCTGTCCCACGCCGCCGCGCGAGCCGCGTAGAAAGGGCGCGGCGGCGGGTAAGTCAATAGCGTTCTGGGTTCGGCCGTCTGGAGCGGCCCGTCGGGAGCGGCCCTTCTGGAGCGGCGCATCTGGAGAGAACTGGAGCGGGTGACGGGAATCGAACCCGCACAGCCAGCTTGGAAGGCTGGGACTTTACCATTGAGCTACACCCGCGCCGCCGGACGACGCGAAGTTGGTGGAGGGGGTTGGATTCGAACCAACGTAGGCGTGCGCCAGCGGATTTACAGTCCGCCCCCTTTAGCCACTCGGGCACCCCTCCGCCTGAGGCCGCGCGACACCCGCCGGAGCGGCGCAGTAAGGCCTATGGCCGGGTCTTGTCAAACCTCCCGTTCCGGGGTCTATCGCAAGCTTCCAGACATCAGCGGATCCGGCGGAAAGATGACGCAACGCGAGCACGCGCAGGCATGAGACCGCCCCGCTCCGGAGGCCCCGGCGGCGGTCCGGGCGCGGGAGGTCATGCCGGGGGAGGCCCCGGCCGCAACCGGCCGCACGGCCCTCGGCCGGGAGACCACGCCCGCCGCCGCGACCAGCACGGCCAGGCGCCGAGCGGGCATCGTTCCGGGACGCCCGGGCCGCGCGCCGGAATGGAGACGCCGAAGGGCGCCGTGTGGCTGTACGGTCAGCATGCCGTGGCGGCGGCGCTGGCCAACCCGGCGCGGCGGCTGCGGCGGCTGCTGCTGACCGAGGATGCCGAAGCGGCGCTGGCCGGCCGGCTGGCGCGCCCCTGGCCGGTGCAGGGCGAGCGCGTGGAGCGCGGCCGGCTCGACGGCCTGCTCGGGCGCGATACCGTGCATCAGGGCGCGGCGCTCTTGGCCGATCCGCTCGCGACACCGACCCTCGCGCAGGCGCTCGAACGGCCCGGCCCGGTCCTGGTGCTGGATCAGGTGACAGACCCCCGCAACGTGGGCGCGATCCTGCGCTCGGCGGCGGCGTTCGGCTGCGCCGCCGTGATCGCGCAGGAACGCCATGCACCGGAGGAAACCGGCGCGCTGGCGAAGGCGGCGTCCGGCGCGCTCGAAGCGGTGCCGCTGCTGCGGGCCGTCAACATCGCCCGCACGCTGATCGCGCTCAAGGCCGCCTCCGTCTGGGTCGTCGGGCTCGATGCCTCCGCCCCCCGGGCCTTGTCCGGCCCGGCGCTCGCCGGCCGGCGCGCCGCCCTGGTGCTCGGCGCCGAAGGCGAGGGCCTGCGGCGGCTCACGCGCGAGACATGCGACGAGTTGGCCAAGCTGGAGATGCCGGGCGGCATGGAGAGCCTCAATGTCTCAGCCGCCGCCACAGTATCGCTTTATGAGATCAGCCGGCGCTAGATCGCCCGGCTTCGGGCTGGGTTGGAGGGCGATCTGCGTTCCATTTCTGTTCCCGGCAACCAAGAATTAAACAAGAACATCTAGGGTTCTCCTCGACGCGCCGCGGAACCTTCCCGGCCCCTGCAATCGCCAAAATGGCCGGACGGGAGGAGCAAGCATGCTCGCCGACTGGAACCATCTCTCCGACGCCCTGCAACTGACCCTGACCCGCGCGGCCCTGCAGCACGCCGCGCGAAGCATCGCGACGCAAGCGGAAGCGCTCGCGATCGAGATCGAGGACGGGGTGCTCTCCGACCGGGGCGGCCCCGAAGCGCTCCGCCTACTCGCGGCGGTCGTGCGGATCACCGGGCAGGACCACACCGTCGCCGGTCATGCCTGAGACAGAGCCACCCCCGCCAGGACGCGGCAGGGGTGGTTGCGAAAAGGTCGGCGGCAGCGTCAGCCTTCGGTCGAGTTGCCTTGGGACTGGTTCTGGGCCGGGGCCTTGGCCGGGGTGACCGCGATGAAGGCCGGCTGGCCGTCGCGCATGATCCGCAGCGCGACCGCGCTCTCCTGGCCGGTGGCCGACCGGATCGCCTGCACCGCCTCGCGGGGCGAGCCGACCTGCTTGTTGCCGACGCCGACGATCACGTCGCCCGGACGGAGCCCGGCCTGCTCGGCGGGAGAGCCTGGCTGGACCCGCGCGACGACGGCGCCCTGGGTGCCGTCCGGCAGATCGAGCTGGCCGCGCATGTCCGGCGAGATCGGCGCGAGCGCCAGGCCGAGCCGCGGCTGGTGGCCCTGCTCCTCGGTGCCGCCGTTGCCGTTGCTCGCCGTCTGCTGCTCGTTCGGCATGCGGCCGATCGTGGCGTCGACGGTCTGGTGCTCGCCGTTGCGGACGAGGTCGATCTTCGCGTCCGTGCCGGGCTTGATGTCGGCGACGTCGACCGCCAGATCGCGCGGGGTCTTGACCGTCTCGCCGTTGACGGAGGCGATGACGTCGCCCGGCTCAAGCCCCGCCTTGGCGGCCGGGCTATCCGGCTGCACGCCGGCGACGAGGGCGCCGCCGGGTTGCTTGAGGCGAAGCGCCTTCGACATCGCTTCCGCGACCGACTGCGCCTCGACGCCGAGATAACCGCGCGTCACATGCCCGTTTTTTTCGAGCTGGGCGACGATGGTCTTCACCGTATTGGAGGGGATCGCGAAGCCAATGCCGATGCTGCCGCCCGACGGCGACAGGATCGCCGTGTTGACCCCGACCACCTTGCCGTCCTGCGTGAACAGCGGGCCGCCGGAGTTGCCCCGGTTGATCGGCGCGTCGATCTGCAGGAACTGGTCGTACGGCCCCGCCCCGATGTCGCGCCCCTCGGCCGAGACGATGCCCGCCGTGACCGAGCCGCCGAGACCGTAGGGGTTGCCCATCGCGACGACCCACTCGCCTGGACGGACAGTGCTGGAATCGCCGAGCTGGATGTAGGGTAGCTTCTTGCCGGCGTTGACCTTCAGCACGGCGAGATCGGTCCGGGGATCGCGGCCGACGACCTTGGCCGGCAGGTTCGTGCCGTCGTCGAGCTGCACCGAAACGCTCTTGGCGCCCTTCACGACATGGTTGTTGGTGACGATGGTGCCGTCCGGATCGACGATGAAACCCGAGCCGCGCGCCTCCACGATCCGGCCCGGCTGCGGGTGTTCGAAGCCGAACGGCATCGGAAAGGGCATCGGCATCATCGGCCCTTCCTCGCCTGCTTCCGGGGCCAGCTTGGCGGTGATGGACACAACGGCGGGCTTCGCCTCCGCCACGAGCTGGGTGAAGTCCGGCAGACGCGCGGCCGGGGTGGCGGCCGGGTTGATGGGCTGGGCCGCGTTCTGGCCCGAGGTCTGGCCGGAGGTCTGGGCGGCGGCATTCGTCTCGGCAGCGCTGACATGGAAGGTCGCCAAGCCGCCGATTGCGGTGCCGGCGAGCAGGACGGCGGCGAGCGCGGTGCGGCGCAAACGCGTGCGGGCGTTCGACGGATCGGGTGTGTGCATGATCGCTCCTGGGCGGTTCCGAAGTGACGGGCCGGAGGGCACCGTCGGTGGCCAGGAACATGCGGCGGCCGGGATGACCGTTCTTCCCGCGCCACGGTTAAACCGCAGTCATGTCGAAAAGCGCGGCACGGCTCGACGCAACGGCCCGATTCGCGCTAATTCCGCTCGCCGAGGCCGGGTTAGCACAGCGGTAGTGCAGCGGTTTTGTAAACCGAAGGTCGGGGGTTCGATCCCCTCACCCGGCACCAGCCGGCTCACCGTTCGGAAGGGCGTAGTTCGGGTCCGTGCCCTAAAATGGAGTCGAACGAGTTTGCTTCGACTGTCGGCTGCCGAGCGCTTACCTGCCGGAGTTGCTGTAGGCTTTGATCCAAGCTGCTCCCGCCTCTTTACGACTTATGCCACCAGCGATCATCTTCGCCTCAATGAACACTCGTCGTCTGTTGTCCTCGCATCCACGGGCAATCCACTTTCCGAGAGCGGATAACAGGAACGCATACGCCGTATTCCACCAACTCCAATCCGAGAACATCGACAACCCAGCGAGCACGATGCCCGCAGCACCGCCAACGATCCAAACCCAACCGAACAACCCCGCAAACAACTCCCATACAGCAGCTTGCAGCATCGTGCGGCGCTGACCTTCGTCTGACATACTTTGACTCCCTCAGCCTGCTGCTGAGCTTGGGATTACAAACGACAAGTGTGGCGCGGACCCACGAGCGCGCCCCTAAGCATCTTATCCGCATCTTGGAGGTGAACGCCTTAAAGACTCACCGAGCGATGCGGCCAAGCGAAAGCCGGATATGAGAAGCGACCTAAATCAACCCGCTGACACCCTCTGGGCCCTCATCGCGGACCGTGCCTTCGGCACCATCCTCGCCGATCCGCCGTGGCAGTTCACGAACCGCACGGGTAAGGTCGCGCCGGAGCACCGGCGGCTGTCCCGCTACGGCACGCTTACCCTCGACGCGATCCGCGCCCTGCCCGTCGCCGACCTCGCCGCCCCCGTCGCGCATCTCTATCTCTGGGTGCCGAACGCGCTGCTGCCGGAGGGCCTGTCGGTCATGGCGGCCTGGGGGTTCGCCTACAAAGCAAACCTCGTTTGGCACAAGGTCCGCGCCGATGGCGGCAGCGACGGGCGCGGCGTCGGCTTCTATTTCCGCAACGTCACTGAGCTGCTGCTGTTCGGCACGCGCGGCCGGAACGCGCGCACGCTCGCGCCCGGACGGCGGCAGGTCAATCTCGTCGCGACCCGCAAGCGCGAGCACTCCCGCAAACCGGACGAGATCTACCCCGTGCTGGAGGCGTGCAGCCCCGCACCAAGGCTCGAACTGTTCGCGCGCGGTCCCCGGCCGGGCTGGACGGTTTGGGGCGACGAGGCCGAGGACTACGCCCCGAGCTGGCCGACCTACGCCCACACCTCCGCTTCCGACCGGGATGCGGGCGCGGCCTAAAGCCCCTCGACAGCGACCGGCCCAGGCTCCATCTCACGGCCATGTCCCAAACCCTGCTCCGCACGCCGCCGGTCCTGTTCGTGCCCGAGAAGCAGCCGGCGCGGACGGGGGGGCGCGGCTGGCCGTCGTCTCGGACTACGAACCGAACGGCGATCAACCGGGCGCGATCCGCGAGCTGACGGCGGGCGTGCGACAGGGCGAGCGCGACCAGGTGCTGCTCGGCGTCACCGGGTCGGGCAAGACCTTCACGATGGCGAAGGTGATCGAGGCGGTGCAGAAGCCGACGCTGATCCTCGCGCCCAACAAGACGCTCGCGGCGCAGCTCTACGGCGAGATGAAGGGCTTCTTCCCGAACAACGCGGTCGAGTATTTCGTCAGCTACTACGACTACTACCAGCCGGAAGCGTACGTGCCGCGCACCGACACCTATATCGAGAAGGACGCGCAGATCAACGAGCAGATCGACCGCATGCGCCACGCCGCGACGCAGTCGCTGCTGGAGCGGAACGACGTCGTGCTCGTCGCCTCGGTCTCCTGCATCTACGGCATCGGCTCGGTCGAGACCTACGCCAAGATGGTCGTCAAGCTGGAGACGGGCGGAAGGATCGAGCGCGACCGGCTGGCCAAGGCGCTGGTCGAACTGCAATACCGCCGCAACGACGCGGCCTTCCAGCGCGGCACGTTCCGGATGCGCGGCGAGACGATCGACATCTTCCCGAGCCACTACGAGGACCGCGCCTGGCGGGTGATGCTGTTCGGCGACGAGATCGAGACGATCCAGGAGTTCGATCCGCTCACCGGCGAGAAGACGGAGCAGCTGGACCGGATCACGATCTACGCCAACAGCCACTACGTGACGCCGCGCCCGACGCTCGGACAGGCGATCCGCGACATCAAGATCGAGCTGCAGGAGCGCCTGGCCCAGCTCACGGCGGAAGGCAAGCTGCTGGAAGCCGAACGCCTGCAGCAGCGCACGACGTTCGACATCGAGATGATGGAGACGACCGGCTCCTGCAAAGGCATCGAGAACTACTCGCGCTATCTGTCGGGCCGCCGCCCGGGCGACCCGCCGCCGACGCTGTTCGAGTATCTGCCCGAGAATGCATTGCTGATCGTGGACGAGAGCCACGTCACGGTGCCGCAGATCGGCGGCATGCAGCGCGGCGACTATGCGCGGAAATCGATTCTGTCCGAATTCGGATTCCGGCTTCCCTCCTGCATCGACAACCGCCCGCTCAAGTTCGAGGAGTGGGAGCGCTTTCGGCCGCAGACCGTGTTCGTCAGCGCGACGCCCGGGCCGTGGGAGATGGAGCGCACGGCCGGCGTGTTCGCCGAGCAGGTGATCCGGCCGACGGGGCTGATCGACCCGGTGACGGACGTGCGGCCGGTCGAGCGGCAGGTGGACGATCTGCTCGCGGAATGCCGCGCGACCATCGCCAAAGGCGCCCGCGTGCTCGTGACCACGCTTACGAAGCGCATGGCCGAGGATCTGACCGAGTACCTGACCGAGCACGGGATCAAGGTGCGCTACCTGCATTCCGACATCGACACCTTGGAGCGCATCGACATCATCCGCGACCTCCGGCTCGGGGTGATCGACGTGCTGGTCGGCATCAACCTGCTGCGGGAAGGCCTCGACATTCCGGAATGCGCGCTGGTCGCGATTCTGGACGCCGACAAGGAGGGCTTCCTGCGCTCCGGCACGAGCCTCATCCAGACCATCGGCCGCGCCGCGCGCAACATCGACGGAAGGGTGATCCTGTATGCGGATGTAATGACCGAGAGCCTCAAGCGCGCCATCGGCGAGACCGAGCGCAGGCGCTTGAAGCAGCAGGCCTGGAACGAGGCGCACGGCATCACGCCGGTGTCGGTGAGGAAGCACATCGGCGAGGTGCTGACCTCGGTGTTCGAGCAGGACTACGTGACCGTGGCGCCGGTCCGGGACGCGGGCACGGCCGAGTTCGTCGGCAAGGATTTGAAGGCCTCGATCGCCGAACTGGAGAAGCGCATGCGCGCCGCGGCGGCGGATCTCGAGTTCGAGGAGGCGGCACGCCTGCGCGACGAGATCAAGCGGCTGGAGGCGCTCGATCTCGGGCTGGAGCCGCCGCCCGTCGCGAGTTCCGCCGTCCGCATGGGCTGGTCGGCCAGACCGAAGAAGGACCGCACGCCGGAGCCGCTCGGCCCCGGCGGCGGCGGCTACGATCCGGCGAAGCGGCGTGGCGGGGGAAACCGGCGCGGCCGGCGGGCGTAGCGGTCGCGCCATGAACGGTTCTCCCGCCGCCTGCATTCCGGGCTCGATCCCGCGCGCCGCGCTCGTGACCGGCGGCGGCAAACGGATCGGCCGTGCCCTCGCCCTCGCGCTCGCGGAGGCGGGCTTCGCGGTCGCCGTGCATTGTCGCGAGAGCAGCCGCGAGGCGGCGGAGGTCGCGGCGGAGATCCGCTCGCGCGGTGTCGGGTCCGATCGTGCTCGGAGCCGACCTGGAGGACGAAGCCGCCGTCTCCTGTCTGGTGCCGCGCGCGGCCGCCGCCCTGGGTCCGCTCGGCGTCCTAGTGAACAACGCCAGCCGCTTCGACCGGGACGAATGGAACACGGCCGACCGGGCGAGCTGGGACCGTCATCTTGAGCCGAACCTGCGCGCGCCCTTCCGGCTGATCCAGGCGTTCGCCCAGGCGCTGCCAGCAGAGGCGGAGGGCGTCGTCATCAACATGCTGGACCAGCGGGTCTGGTCGCTGACGCCCCATTTTGTCTCCTATACGGTCGCCAAGGCAGGGTTGTGGGCGCTGACGCAGAGCATGGCGCTGGCGCTCGCGCCCCGCATCAGGGTCAACGGCATCGGGCCGGGCCCGGCCTTGCCAAGCCCGCGTCAGACGGAGGAGCAGTTCGCGCGTCAGTGCGGCTCCGTCCCGCTCGGACACGGGACGAGTCCGGACGAGATCGGGCGCGCAATGGTTGCGATCCTGGCCCTGCCTTCGCTGACGGGGCAGATGCTGGCGCTGGATGGCGGGCAGCATTTACAGTGGCAATCCGGCCGCGAGCGACCCCCAGCCCCGGAATAGCAATCCTTTGGGCGCGCTGCTCTCGCAGCGCAGCATCGCCCGGGGCGGCCGGGCCGCCGATCGCGTAAAACTTGTCCACGCCGGAGAGGCCCATTTGCACTTGCCTGACGCAATCTTTGCGAGCAAGAGAACCGGCGCAAGAAAACCAGGAAAATCAGTATGTTATGTAATTGCTCGGGATTTGGGCAAACCCCGAAAAAGCCAGGAAAACCGCCGTTTTGACGATCCTGTGAACGCTCCGCCCACAGAGTTGTCCACAAGATCGGTGGATTTCTAAATCGCCCGTTAACCCGCTATTCACGCGCGTGCAGCAGAGGCGCTGGGATCAGGCGAACGCCGATGACCGAAACCGAAATACCCCCGGCCCCCAGAGGCGCCGCCGCGATCGAGCAGGCGCTCGAGACCATGCCGCTGGCCCCGGGCGTCTATCGCATGCTCGGTGCCCGCGGCGACGCGCTCTACGTCGGCAAGGCCCGCAGCCTGCGCAAGCGCGTGACCTCCTACACTCAGACCGGCCGCTTGCCGGAACGGCTGCGCCGGATGGTCAGCGAGACCGCCTCGATGGAGGTGGTCACGACCCATACCGAAGCCGAGGCGCTGCTGCTCGAAGCGAACCTTATCAAGCGCCTCAAGCCGCGGTTCAACATCGTCCTCCGGGACGACAAATCCTATCCCTGGCTGATGCTGACCGAGGACCACGCCTTTCCGCAAATCGTGAAGCACCGGGGAGCGCAGGTCCGAAAGGGCAGCTACTGGGGGCCGTTTGCCTCCGCCTGGGCGGTCAACCAGACCGTCACCGCCATGCAGCGCGTGTTCCTGCTGCGCTCCTGCGCCGATGCGGTGTTTGCCAACCGCTCGCGCCCCTGCCTGCTGCACCAGATCAAGCGCTGCTCCGCTCCCTGCGTCGGCCGCATCTCGGAAGAGGACTACGCCCATCTGGTCGCGCAGGCGAAGGGGTTCCTTGCCGGACGCGGCGCGAGCGTGCAGCGCGAGCTCGCGGCCGAGATGGAGGCGGCGGCGGGCGCGCTCGCCTTTGAGACGGCGGCGGCGGTGCGGGACCGCATCCGGGCGCTCACCTTCGTGCAGGGCAGCGGCGTCATGAACCCGGCCAGCCTGCAGGATGCCGACGTGATCGCCGCGTGGCAGATCGCCGGCCAGACCTGCGTACAGGTGTTCTTCGTGCGCGGCGGCCGCAACAACGGCAACCGCGCCTTTTTCCCGGCGCATGCCAGGACGGAGGAGACGGCCGAGGTGCTCGGGGCCTTCGTCGCCCAGTTCTACGACGACAAGCCGCCGCCGCCGCTGGTCGCGCTCAATCAGGCGGTGCCGGAAATCGCGCTGGTCGCGGAAGCGCTGTCGCTCAAGGCCGGCCGCAAGGTTGAGGTCGTCGTGCCGCAGCGGGGCGAGAAGCGCGCCGTGGTCGAGCACGCCGAGACCAATGCGCGGGAGGCGCTCGAACGCCGCCTCGCCGAATCGGCGGGCCAGGCCAAGCTGCTGGAGGCAACGGGCGAGCTGTTCGGCCTCTCCGGCGCGCCCGAGCGCATCGAGGTGTACGACAACAGCCACATCATGGGGACCAACCCCTACGGGGTTATGATCGTCTCCGGCCCGCAGGGCTTCACGAAGGAGGCGTACCGCAAGTTCGGCATTCGCGGGGCGATCACGCCGGGCGACGATTTCGGCATGATGCGCGAGGTGCTGGAGCGCCGGTTCGGGCGCGCGCTCAAGGAGCAGGCGGCGTTGAAGGAACAGGCCGCCGGCGAGACCCCCTCGCCCGGCACGGCGTGGCCCGACCTCGTGCTGATCGACGGCGGCGCGGGCCAGCTGTCGGCGGCGCGGGCCGTGCTGCAGGATCTCGGGGTGACGGACGTGCCGCTGGTCGCCATCGCCAAGGGACCGGACCGGGATGCCGGGCGCGAGTGGTTCCACATGGACGGGCGGCCGCCCTTCCAGCTGCCGCCGCGCGACCCCGTGCTGTATTTCCTGCAGCGGCTGCGCGACGAGGCGCACCGGTTCGCGATCGCCGCCCACCGCACCGGCCGGTCCAAGGCGCTGGTGCGAAGCGAGCTCGACGAGGTGGAGGGGATCGGCGCCGCCCGCAAGCGCGCGCTGCTCAACCATTTCGGCTCGGCGCGCGGCGTGCGGCAGGCGGGACTGGCCGATCTCGAGGCAGCGCCGGGCATCAGCCGCGAGACCGCCCGCCGCGTCTACGCGCACTTCCATCCGGGCGTGCGCGTCGAGGGCCTGTCGTGATGCCCGCGCTGGCCGTTTGGCGCATGCCGGACTAGGGTCCGATTGCCATGCCGACCGACCTGCCCAACGTCCTGACGCTATCACGGATCGCCGCGATCCCGTTGCTGGTCGCGCTCGCGGCGGTGCGGGCGGCGCCGGCCGACCTCGCGGCCTGCGTCGTGTTCAGCGTCGCCGCAATCACGGATTACTACGACGGCAAGCTCGCCCGCACGCGCCGGCAGACTTCCGATTTCGGACGCATGCTGGACCCGATCGCCGACAAGCTGCTCGTGGGCGCGGCGCTGATGATGCTCGCGGGCGAGCAACGGCTGTCCTATTGGGGCCTGTTTCCGGCGATCGTGATCCTGCTCCGGGAAATCCTGGTCAGCGGGCTGCGCGAGTATCTGGCTGGAATCCGGGTCGGGCTGCCGGTCACCCCGCTCGCGAAATGGAAAACGGGCTTTCAGATGGGCGCGCTCGGGACGTTGCTCGCGGGGGACAGCACGGCCGCATTCCTACGCATCCCGTTTCTGCCAGTGACCGCGATCGGCGAGAGCATGTTATGGGTTGCGGCGGTGCTGACGCTGATGACGGGGTGGGATTATCTGATGGCGGGATTGCGTCACGCGTCCGGTCCGCAGTCGCCCTCCCGGGACGCCATCCCGCCGCACGCTTGAGAACCTGCCTGACGTGAGCCTCCTGCGCCAACCCGCCACAATCCCCCCCGCCGGACGGCGCGTCTCCGTCCAACCGGAGCTTCCCTGATGCGGCGCCTTGCCCTGCTCGGTCTTGCTCTCGCGCTGTCCGGATGTTCCGGATTCGGCGAGTTTCTGGGCGACACGGTCTCGTTTGGGACCAACCCGAACGAGCCGCTCGGCAATAGCGAGAACATGCGGCGGGTGAGCGGTCTCGATACCACGACGGAGCCCCTGGCGACGGAACCCGGCAATATCTGGCCCAACGTCATGGCCCCCACTCCGACGCTCGAGGATCTGGAAAAGCAGGGCAACGCGGCTACGCCCGCCCCCGCCCCGAACACGTCGCCCTACCCGCCCAGCCATCGGCAGCCGCGTCCGGGCAGCTCGACCCCGCCCGGATCGAACCAGCCGGCGCTGCCGCCGGAGCTGCAAATTCCGCCCCAGCCGCCGCCTCCCGTCTCGGCGGTCCCGCCCGCTGCAAGGCCCGGGCGCACGGTGCAGACGCGGACCGGCCCGGGCGTGACGACGGGCGGCACCAACGCCTACCAGACGCTGACCACGCCCAATGGCACCGCGATCGTGGTTCCGAACGGCAACGGCACGAGCACCGTTATCCGGCCAGACGGGTCGGTCGAAACAATCCCCTCTCCGCGCTGACCGCATGGACACGTCGACGCCGGTCACAGATCCTCTACTTCGCCTGGCTGCGCGAGCGGGTCGGGCTGGCCGAGGAGACGGTGCAACCGCCCGCCGAGGTGCGGACCGTCGCCGACCTGATCGCCTGGCTGCGGCCGCGCTCGCCCGGTCACGAGGCGGCGTTCGAGACCGCGCGCGTGATCCGGTGCGCGGTCAACCAGGAGTTCGCGGACCCCTCCGCGCCCGTGCGGCCGGGGGACGAGGTCGCGTTCTTCCCGCCCGTGACCGGCGGCTGACCGTGGCGACGGTGCGCGTCCAGTCCGAGCCGTTCGACGCCGGCGCCGAGATGGCGGCGCTGACGCAAGGCCGCGCCGATATCGGCGGCATCGGCTGCTTCGTCGGCTGCGTGCGCGCCGACGCCGCGCCCGGAACGCCCGGAACGACCGCCCTCGTGCTCGAGGACTACCCGGCGATGACGCGGCGCGCGATGGAGCGGATCGCGGCGGAAGCGGAGCGGCGCTGGTCGCTGCTCGGCTGCACGGTCGTCCACCGCGTCGGCACGCTCGCGCCCGGCGCGCCGATCGTGCTGGTGATCGCCGCCGCCGCCCACCGGCAGGCGGCGCTGGACGCGACGGCGTTCCTCATCGACTGGCTGAAGACCCGCGCGCCGTTCTGGAAGAAGGAACGCCTCGCCGACGGCACGGAGCAATGGGTCGAGGCGCGCGAGACCGACGACGAAGCGGCCGCACGCTGGGCCTGAAGGCTCATCCCGATTCGAGCATCTTCTCCAGCCGCAGCCGCGTGATGGCGTAGACGTTCTGCAGATCGTTGGCGTATTCGGTCTGAGTGTCGTTCAGCAGGCGGCGCTTGAAGTCGAAGAAGATGCCCTCCTTCGTGTGCATGCGCACCGCGATGATGAACGGGAAGCCGAATTTTCTTTTGTAGGCCGCGTTATAATCGCTGATCTGCGTCATCTCGGCTTTGGAGAGCGCATTCAGCCCGGCGCTCGCCTGCTCCGAGACCGAGGACGCGGTCATCGCGCCTGCCTGCGCCTCCTTGCCGGCCAGGTCGGGATGGCTCTGCAGAAGCGCGAGCTGGTTCGGCAACGGCGCGTATTTCACGACTTCCACCATGGCTGCGTGCATCGCATCGACGCTGCCGAACGGCTTCTTGTCCCAGGCCTTCTCGGCGACCCAGGGCGACTTCTCGAAAACGCCGCCGAACTTCTGCACGAAGGCCGCGCGGTCCATGCTGTTGATCGCGTTCATGTCCGGCTCGGCCGCCAGCGCGACGGCGCTGATCGAGAGACTGAACAGAAGGCTGGCAAGCAAAGCCAAGGCTGGGTTTGCAGAACGATTGATCATCCGGTTCCCCCTGCGTTGAATTCGATCCGTGTGCGTCAGCAGCCTCAACTGCCGCGATAGGTGGCATAGAACCAGGGCGAGGCCAGCAGCGGCACATGGTAGTGCGAAGCCGTGTCGGCGATACCGATTCCTCGGCACCATCTTGTCCTCCCTGGAGACTACTCGCCCGCGCTCAGAGCCGCCGGCGCGGCTGCTTCGCCCGACAGGGCGCGATAGACCAACGCGCCAGCGGCCGCGCCAATCAGCCAGCCCCAGTCGCCGACGTTGATCGCCGAGCCGTAGGCGCCCAGCAGCGCCAAGCCGATCGAGATGAAGGCCGAGATCGCGAGCGCGATGACCGCCGTGCGGTTCCATCCTCCGGCGTAGTGATACGCGCCATCCGGCGACAAGGTGTAAAGCTCCTCGACGACAACGTGCTGCCGGCGCACCCAGAAATAGTCGGAGATGATGATGCCGAACATCGGCCCGAGCGCCGCGCCGAAAATGCTGACGAACAGCGTCACCGCTTGCGGGCTCGAGACGAACAGCCACGGGCAGACCAGAACCGACAAGATCGAGGTGATCAGGCCGCCGAGGCGGAAATCGATCTTCTCCGGGTAGAGATTGGCGATGTCGTAGGCGGGAGAGACGAAGTTGGCGACGATGTTGATGCCCATCGTCGCCACGATGAAGGTGAGCGAGCCGACGATGACGACCAGCGGATTGCCGATCTTCTCGACGATGAGCACCGGGTCCATGATCGCTTCCCCGAACACCTTCAGCGTGCCGGCCGTCACGATCACCGTGATAATCGAGAACACAAGGAAATTGACGGGCAGGCCGAGGAAGTTGCCCTGTCGCATCGCCCTGTCGCTCGTGCCGAAGCGCGCGAAATCTCCGAAGTTCAGCAGCAGCGCCGCGAAATAGGCGATGATCAGCATCGCCGCGTTCGCCATGAGTCCGAGCGTCGCTCCGCCCGTAAGCGGCGCCTTGGCCAGCTGCAGCGACAGGCTGGAGAAGCCGGTCTGCCACAGCATCCAGGCCGCCAGCACGAACATCACGAGATAGACGACCGGCCCGCAGAAATCGATGAACTTGCGGATCGTCTCCATGCCGCTCAGGAAGATCACGAGCTGGAAGAACCACATGAACAGGAAGCTGAACCACGCGAGCGGGGACAGGCCGAACACTCCCCCGTGCGCCCAGGCGGCGGCTGACGGCGCCACCGTCACGATCAGCACCTGCACCGCCTTGGACGCGAAATAGGTCTGCACCCCGTACCAGACGATGCCGACGACGCCGCGCACGACGGCGGCGAGATTGGCGCCCATGACGCCGAAGCTGATGCGCGCGACCACCGGATACGGAATGCCGTAGCGCAGCGACGGCCGGCCGATCAGGTTCATCAGGAAATAGACCGCCAGAATGCCGGCGATCATCGAGATCAGCACCTGCCATCCATTGAGCCCGAGGAAAAACAGGCTGGCGGCGAAGGTGTAGCCGCCGACGGAGTGGACGTCCGACATCCACATCGCGAACAGGCTGAACACGCCCCAGGTGCGGCCCTCCGGCGCGGTCGGCGCGAGATCGTGATTGTAGAGCTTCGGGTCGGCGCCCGGCACCGGAAGCGTCATGATCGAGGCGTTATGCGTCATCGGCGACACTCCTGAGCCCAGGGGCGCTTGAACGCAATCAGGCCTGCACGCCCTCGACGTACCAGTTCATCTTGAGCAGCTCATCGTCCGACACATTGCTTCCGGGAGCAACCTTCACCTCGCCCTTCTGAGTCTTGATCGGCCCGCCGAACGGTTGCAGCTTGCCCGCGATGATGCCCTGCTTGGCGGCGTCCGCGGCGTTGCGGGCCTCTTCCGTCATCGACTGTCCCCAGGGCGCGAGCACGACCATGCCCTCCTTCATGCCCCACCAGATGTTGTCCGTCTTCCACGTCCCGGCGATCGCCTTGCGCGTGCGATCAATGTAGTACGGCGCCCAATTGTCGACGATGGAAGTCAGCGTCGCCTTCGGGCCGAACCGGCTCATGTCAGAGGACTGGCCGAACGCGTACACGCCGCGCGCCTCGGCCGTCTGCACGACGGCGGGGCTGTCGGTGTGCTGCGCCAGGATGTCCGCGCCCTGATCGATCAGCGACTTCGCGGCGTCCGACTCCTTGCCGGGATCGAACCAGGTGCTCACCCAGACCACCTTCGTCTGGAAGTTCGGGTTGACCTTGCGGGCGGCGAGCGTGAAGGCGTTGATCCCCATGACCACTTCGGGGATCGGGAACGAGGCGACGTAACCAACGACGCCTTTCTTCGACATATGCCCGGCGATCGTGCCGCACACGGTGCGGCCCTCGTAGAAGCGGGCGTTGTACTCGGCCATGTTCGGCAACGTCTTGTAGCCGGTCGCCTGCTCGAACTTGACGTTCGGATTCTGTTTCGCCACGCGCTCGGTCGGGTTCATGAATCCGAACGAGGTCGTGTAGATGAGCTTGTTGCCGGCGCTGACGAGCTGGCGGACGACGCGCTCGGTGTCCGGCCCCTCCGCGACGTTCTCCACGTATTGCGTGCTGACGGCGTCCTCCAGCGCCTGCTGCAAGGCAAGGCGGGCCTGGTCGTGCTGATAGGTCCAGCCGAGATCGCCGATCGGGCCGAGATAGACGAACCCGACCTTATACGGATCGGCCGCGCGCGCCGCCCGTCCTCGGGCGAGACCGGCGCCAGCCGACGCGGCGGCGGAGAGCAGGAGAGAGCGGCGCTTCAACATGGTCGGGATTCCTCGTTTGCAGCGGATTAGCTGGCAGCCCGGAACGGCTTGCCGAGGCAGGACGGCGCGCTCAGCCGCGCCCGCGCGGAGCCGGACGAAATGAGCGTCAGCACGACGATCGTCGCGATGTAGGGAAACATCGCCAGCACCTGCGTCGGCACCGCGACGAAGCCGCTGCCCTGCAGATAGAGCTGCAGCACGGCGACCCCGCCGAACAGATACGCGCCGGCGAGCACGCGCCACGGTCGCCAGGCCGCGAACACGACGAGCGCGAGCGCGATCCAGCCGCGCCCGGCCGTCATCTGCTCGACCCAGAGCGGCGTGGAGGCGAGCGAGAGATAGCAGCCGCCAAGCCCCGCCATGGCGCCGCCGAACAGCACGGCGAGATAGCGGATGCCGATGACGTCATGGCCGATCGAGTGCGCGGACATGTCGGACTCCCCGACCGCGCGCAGGATCATCCCGGCCCGCGTGCGCTTGAGAAACCAGGCGATCGCGGCGGCACAGACGACCGAGAGATAGACCATGCCGTCATAGCGAAACAGCAGCGGACCGAGCACGGGAATGCCGGACAGGACGGGGACATGCAGCGCCGGCAGCGCGGGTACGGTCAGTCCGGTGAATTTCTCGCCCGCGAGCGACGACAGGCCGATGCCGAAGATCGTGAGCGCGAGCCCGGTCGCCACCTGGTTCGTGACCAGCGTGAGCGTCAGCACGCCGAACAGCAGCGCAAGCGCGGCGCCCGCAAGCGCGCCTGCGGCGATCGCGAGCACGGACGACCCGGTCAGCGTCATGACGATGAAGCCGCTGACCGCGCCGGCCAGCATCATCCCTTCGACCCCGAGATTGAGCACGCCGGACCGCTCGGCGACCAGCTCCCCCAGAGCCGCGAACAGCAGCGGCGTGGCGCTGGTGACAACCGTCTCCAGCAGCGGGACGAGGATGCCGCCGGTCATGCCGTCGCCACGTCCGGCTGCTTTGCCTGGGGTTCGGATTGCCGCTTCCGCACCGGCCTCAGCCGGTACCGGGCGAGGAAATCCGACGCCAGCAGGAAGAACAGGAGCATGCCTTGCAGGAGGCCGGTCGCGGCCTTCGGGAGGCCGGTCGAGACCTGCGCCGCCTCGCCGCCCAGATACGAGAGCGCGACCAGCAGCCCCGCCGGAATGATGCCGAGCGGATGCAGGCGGCCGAGGAACGCGACGATGATCGCGGTGAAGCCATATCCAGGCGTGATCTGCGGAATCAGCTGCCCGATCGGCCCCGCGATTTCGAACGCCCCCGCCAGGCCCGAGAGGCCGCCGCCGAGCAGCAGCACCCGCCAGATGGTGCCGTTGCGCGAGAAACCGGCATAGCGCGCGGCGGCCGGGGCGAGGCCCACGGCCCTGATCTGGAAGCCGATGATCGAGTAGCGCATGACGGCCCAGAGCGCGACGGGCGCCAGGAACGAAATGATCGTGCCGGCGGTCACGCGCGTACCGGCAATGGTCGGCAGGATCTCGGCGTCGTTGAACATGCGGGACTGCGGGAAGTTGAAGCCCTCCGGATCCTTCCACGGTCCGAACACGAGCGATGTCAGCGTGAGCGAGGCGACGTAGGTCAGCATCAGGCTGGTCAGGATCTCGTTCACCTCGAAGCGCGTTTTCAGGAATGCCGGGATCGCGGCCCAGGCCATGCCGCCGGCGATGCCCGCGAGACACATCAGGGGCAGAATCCAGAGCGCCGTCTCGTTGTCCCAGAACGCGAGCGCGATGCCCCCGGCCGCGATCGCGCCCATCGTCAACTGGCCTTCCGCGCCGATGTTCCAGACATTCGCGCGAAAGCCGGATGCGAGGCCGACCGCGATCATGATCAGCGGCCCGGCCTTCAGCGCCAGTTCCGCGAGCCCCGACACCGATAGCAGCGGCGCGGCGAAGAACGCGAACAGGGTCCGGCCGGGCGCGAAGCCCATCGCGGCGAACACCGCGGCGCTCACGGCGATCGTGGCCAGCACGGCGAGCAGCGGCGTGATCCAGGGCAGCACGCGCGACGGCTGACGGCGCGGCTCGATCCTATACCGCATGCGCCAACTCCTTTGCGCTCGCGGTTGCCGATACGCCATGCACGCCGCCCATCAGCAATCCGAGCTGGCCGGCCGTGACCTCGGATGTCGGGCGCGGCTCGGACAGCACGCCGACGTTGATGACGCAGAGCCGGTCGGCGAGCACCATCAGCTCGTCGAGATCCTGCGAGATCACCAGCACCGCCGCGCCCGAGGCGGCAAGCCCGATCAGCGCCGAATGGATCGCCGTTGCCGCGCCCGCATCGACGCCCCAGGTCGGCTGCGAGACGCACAGCACGCCGGGCGCCTGCAGCACCTCCCGGCCGACGATGAACTTCTGCAGATTGCCGCCGGAGAGACTGCCCGCGAGCGCCTCGGTGCCGGAGGTGCGCACGTCGAAGGCGCGGATCACCTCGGCCGCGAATCGCCGCGCGAGCGGGAACCGGATCAGGCCGGACCGCAGCAGGCGGCGGCGCTTGTAGCCGGTGAGGACGGCGTTCTCGGTCAGCGACATGCCGGGAATCGCCGCGTGCCCGTTGCGCTCTTCCGGCACGCAGCAGAGGCCGAGACGGCGGCGCCCGGCGGCGCCGATACGCCCGGCCGGCTTGCCGTCGAGCATCACGGCACCGGCGCGGCCGGCGATGCGCTCGCCGCTGAGCGCGAGCATCAGTTCGGTCTGGCCGTTGCCCGCGACTCCCGCGACGCCGACGATCTCGCCCGCCCGCACCGTGAGCGACACATCCCTGAGCGTGACCCCGTGCGCCGCTTCGGGCGGAAGCGTAAGCCGGTCGAGCACCAGCCGTGGCGCACCGGGCGCCGCCGCGACGCGCCGCCGCGAGGGCTTCAGCTGCGTCCCGATCATCATCGCCGCCAGGGTGGACGGCGTCTCGCGGCGCGGATCGCAGGACGCGACGACGCGGCCGCCGCGCAGCACGGTCGCCGCCTCGCACAGCGCCCTGATCTCGGCCAGCTTGTGACTGATATAGAGGATCGAGCATCCTTCGGACGCGAGCTTGCGCAAGGTCTCGAACAGCCGGTCCACCTCCTGCGGCGTCAGCACCGAGGTCGGTTCGTCCATCACCAGCAAACGCGGCGATTGCAGCAGGCAACGCACGATTTCGATTCGCTGCCGCTCCCCGACCGACAGCGTGTGTACCTCGCGCGCCGGATCGAGCGGCAGGCCATAGGCGGCGCTGATGGTGCGCACCCGCGCGGCCAGCGCCGGCATCGGGCCGGGACGATCCATGCCGAGCGCCACGTTCTCGAGCACGGTCATCGCCTCGAACAGCGAGAAGTGCTGGAACACCATGCCGATCCCGAGGCGGCGGGCGGCGTGCGGATCGGGAATGTGGACGGGCTTGCCTTCCCAGAGGATCTGCCCTTCGTCCGCCTGCAGCACACCGTAGACGATTTTCACGAGCGTCGACTTGCCGGCGCCGTTCTCGCCGAGCAGCGCGTGGATCTCGCCGGGGCGGATCGCGAGATCGACATTGCTGTTCGCGACGACGGAACCGAAGCGGCGCGTGATGCCGCGCAATTCGAGCCGCGACGGCAAGGGGTCGGTCACGCCGCGACCGCCGGGCGTTCCCGCGCCGCAAGCCGCGCGCGCGGGCTTGGTGACAGGGGTCCGGTCATGCGGCCAGCGAGCGCGATCCGGCGCTCGGGATGGAACTCGACGAGCTCGGCCGCGGACTGATTTTGACGCCGGGCAAATCTGCGCCGAGCGGCTTGTGCCGGCGCGCGAGCTGGATGCAGGCGCTGACGGGGCGGTAGCTCAGGCCGTCGCCCTCCGGCCGCGCCGCCGCCGCCGTGCATGCGCCGCAATCGCCCCCGTTGCACGCTTCCCTGGTTCCGGGACGCCTTGCGTCGCCGCGCAGCCAGTCCGGCACGGTGGCCATCGGGGCGATGCCGGCGAGCTTCCGACGGTCCTCGCCGAGTAGGAACTGGATGCTCTCGCGCATGTCGCTCCCTTCACCCGCGTCCGCCGCGAAATGCCCGCTCCGCAGCATCCCGCAAGCAATCGGCTGGCGCAACATCCCCGGTCGCGTTTCGCCAAGCAGGTTCCGCCGATCGCCCGGGATGATCGACGGAGGTGAGGACGCAAATGGCGGCCGGGCACGACGGTCAGCGCGGCCGCCGGAACTCGCCCGCGAAGCCCGCCAATGCGAGCAGCGGCAGCACGGCGCCGATCCAGGTCACGAGCGTCCACCCGCCCACCGCGAAAGCGGGGCTCGCGAACGCCGAACCGGTTGCGCCGCCGAGGAAGAACAGCGCGATGAACAGACCGGTTAGGCGGCTGCGAAGATGCGCGTGCAACGTGTAGATGGCGCGCTGTCCGACAACGAGGCAGCTCTGCGCGGCGAAATCGAGCAGGATCGCCGCCGCGACCAACGCCGCGACCGCCAGCGTGCCGTCGGCTTTCGCAATCAGAAATGAGGCCGAGGCCACGGCCAGGGAAGCCCCGGTCACCGCCCTTCCCCAGCCCCGGTCCGCGAGCCGCCCGGCGATCGGAGCCGCGAGCGCCCCGGCCGCCCCCGCCAGCGCAAACAGCGCGATGCCGCCCTGGGTGTAGCCCAGGCGTTCGAGTTCGAGCGGCGCCGCGGTCCAGAACAGAGAGAACGCGGCGAACAGGGTCGCCTGATAGAAGCCGCGTCGCTGCAGGACCGGCGTTCCGGCCAGCAGCAGCGGGAGCGACGCGATGAGCTGCCCGTAGCCCGGACCGGGCGCGGGCCGCCGCTCCGGCAGCAGCCGCAGCAGCAGCGCCGACAGCACGGCCGAGCCGGCCGCCGCCGCCGCGAACACGGCGCGCCAGCCGAACAGGTCGGCGATCATGCTGGCGGCGGGCCGGGACAGCAGGATACCGGCGAGCAGGCCGGACATGACGTTGCCCACGGTCTGTCCGCGCCGCGCCTCCGGCGCGAGGTGGGCGGTGAGCGCGATCAGCATCTGCGCGGTGACGGAGCCGATCCCGACGATCAGCGCCCCGCCCAGGAACAGCGCCGGCGCGTGCCCGGCGGCCATCAGCCCGAGGCCGAGCACGGCGAGCGCGAGGGTCGCCGCGATGACGCGCCGGTTCTCGACGATGTCGCCGAGCGGCACGAGCAGCACGAGACCGACCGTGTAGCCGACCTGCGTCACGGTCACGATCAGGCTGGCGGCGGCGGGGCCGAGCCCGATCGCCGGCCCGATCAACGCGATCAGCGGCTGCGCATAGTAAAGGTTGGCGACGACCGCGCCGCAGGCGAGGGCGATCACGGATGTGAGAAGAGCGGGCATGGACGTACTCTCGGGAGGCCGGACTGAGCGGCACTGAGCCGGATCGCCGCTCGGGACTGACGAAGGCGAAGGAACTCCATCGGCCAAAATGCGGGCGGCGATGGAGCGCTTCCATCGCCGCCCAGGCGGCCGGGGCAAGCCAGCCGCAGCTCAAGGGGCGCCAGCCATGTCCTACCATGGATGGGGCCTGCCGATGATCGTGATGATCTTGGTCCTGAAGATCAGAGATCCGCGTAGGACCGTGGAGAAAACCCCCGGTTCCGGGCAACCGGAACCGAGGGCCCTTGGGCGGTCCTATGAGGCGCGGCCTATCGCGTTTGCTGGATCGCGCTCAAGACCCAGCGCCCGCCGGCGGTCCGCATGAACGTCCAGAGTTCGGTCGCGGTCACATGGTCGGTCGCGCTGCCATCGACGATCCGGCCGCTCGCGTCGCGGGTTGTGTCGATCATCGAGAACTGCATCGCGACGGTCGCGAACTCACGGCCATTCTCGGCCCAGGCTTCCGCGAGGTCGCCCTTCTGCAGCCGCACGTCCGTCACGGTGTTGCGCACGCCCCGGCTCGACATGTCCGCCAGCTGCTCGGCGAAGTAGCTGACCATCTCGGGGGTCGCGAGGCCGCGCAGCGCGTTGAGGTCGGCGGCGGACCAGGCGGCCTGCACGGCCTTGAGGCTCTGCTCGAACGCCTGATAGTCGGCCGGCGCGATCGCGACCGGCTGCGCGGCCGCAGCGCCGCCATACGAGGCCCGGCCCGGTTGACCGCCCATCTGGCCGCCCATCTGGCCCCCCATCTGGCCCCCCGTCGGGCTGACCGGCGAGGCGCCGTTGCGGGCGAACATGTTCGAGAGGCCGGCGAAGCTCGGCTGGGCCGCGCCGCCCCGGAAGCGCCGGAACAGCCACCGCACCACGAACACGATCAGCAGGATCTGGATCAGGAAGCCGAAGAAGCTGCCGACGCCGCTGATGCCCCCGAACAGCCCGTGACCGAGCAGCAGGCCGCCGAGGCCCGCCCCGAGCAGGCCGCCGAACAGGCCGCTCGTGAAGGCGGAGCGCGGCCGCATTGGCGCTCCGGCATAGGGGGAGCTGTAGGGAACGGGTGCGTTCGGCACCACGCTCCGCTGCATCGGCGCGGCGTAGGGCGCGGTCGAGGTGGAGGGCGGCGCGGACCAGGTGCGGCTGCCGCGGCTGCCCCACGAACTGCCGCCCCCGGCGCGCGCGTCCGCGATCGCGGGCGAGAGCGCAATGCCGAGAGCCAGAGAGGCGGCGAGAAAGGCGGACGGTCGGCGCATTGTGCAACAACCTGGTATGGTTTCAGTCGCCATATGGTGATCGATCGCGCCAAACCCAGAGGGCGTCATCCAGGGGGCGTCATCCAGAGGGCGCCAATCCAGGGGAGTGTCACGCGCCCGCCAAGGTCATCCGCTCGACCCGGATCGTCGGCGCGTCCGTGCCGCGCTTCAGTCGCAGGTCGTTCGCGGGCGTGAGGGTTGCGAACATCTCCAGCAGATTGCCCGCGATCGTGATTTCGGCCACGGGTTCCGCGAGCACGCCGTCCCGGATCATGAACCCGGCCGCGCCCCGGCTGTAGTCGCCGGTGAGGCCGTTGATCCCCATGCCGATCAGCTCCGTGACATACAGGCCCTGGCCGATATCGGCCATCAGTTCGGATGGGGTCGGCTTTCCCGGCGCCATGCAGACATTGCTCGGCGCGGGCGAAGGCGGACCGCCGACGGAGCGGGAGGCGTGGCCGGTCGTGCTCAGGCCGAGCTGCCGTCCCGTCCGGCTGTCGAGCAGCCACGTCATGAGAACGCCATCCTCGACGAGCGCGCGCGCTTCGGTCCGCACGCCCTCGCCGTCGAACGGCCGCGAGCGGAGGCCGCGCACCCGGCGCGGATCGTCGAGCACGTTCACCCCTGGCGGCAGGATGCGCTGGCCGAGCTTGTCCTTCAGGAACGTCGTGCCGCGCGCGACCGAGGCGCCGTTGATCGCGCCGGTGAGATGCCCGACGAGGCCGCCCGCGACTCTCGGATCGTAGACGACCGGCAGCGTCGTCGTCTTCGGCCGGGCCGGATTGAGCCGGGCGATCGCCCGGTGCGCGGCGGAGAGGCCGATCGCGTGCGCGTCCTCGAGATCGGCGAGATGCACGGCGGAGGAATAGTCGTAGTCCCGTTGCATCCCCGTGCCCTCGCCCGCCAGCGCGGTCGCGGAGACGGAGTGGCCGGTGCGGGTGTAGCGGCCGGAGAACCCGGCGGAGGTCGCGAGCGCGAGCGTGGTGCGGCTGTAGCCGGCTTCCGCGCCCTCCGAATTGGTGACGCCCTGGACGGACAGCGCCGCCTCCTCGGCCCGGCTCGCCCTGAGCCCGAGCGCCTCGACATCCGGCTCGGCGGGATCGGCGAGGTCGAGCGAGGCCGGGTCGAACAGGCCGGGATCGGTTCCAGCCGCCGCCGCGAGGCCGCCATACGGGTCCGCCGGCACGACCCGCGCCATCGCGATCGCGCGTTCGACCAGCCGGTCGAAGCCGCCGCGATCGACCGCGCTCGATGACACGATGGCGGCCCGCTGGCCGACGAACACCCGCAGCCCGAGATCCTGGCCCTCGGACCGCTCGACATGCTCGGTCCGCCCGAGACGAAGCTGCACGCCGACCGAGGTACCGATCGCCAGCAGCGCATCGGCCGCGTCCGCCCCGGCGCGGCGGGCGCGGCCGATCAGATCCTGCAGCAAGTCGAGCGCGTCGGTCACGCCGCCAGCTTCTCCGCGATCTGCCCGACCGAGGGGACATGCGCCGCCGGTCCCATCGTCGCGAGCGTCGGCCGCCCCCGGAACAGGCGGAACGCCGCGCGCCGCACGTCGGCCAGGGTCACGGCGTTGAGCCGCTGCACCGTCTCACTGGTGGGGATGGGGCGTCCGAACACCTGCAACTGGCGTGCAAGCTGCTCGCAGCGGCTGCCCGTGCTTTCCAGCGACATCAGCAAGGAGGCCTTCACCTGGGCGCGGGCGCGGGCGAGCTCCGGCTCACGCACCTCCGTCTGCACCTTGCGCAGCTCTTCGAGGGTGACGGGGACGAGTTCCGCCGCCTCGCTCTCGCCCGTGCCCGCGTAGATGCCGAACAGGCCGCCGTCGAGGAACGGCGCCGTGAAGGAATAGACCGAGTAGACGAGACCCCGCTTCTCCCGCACCTCCTGGAACAGCCGCGACGACATGCCGCCGCCGAGCAGGGTGGAGAGCAGCAGCGTCGGGTAGTAGTCGGGGTCCGCGTAGGCGACGGAGGGAAAGCCGAGCACGATATGGACCTGGTCGAGATCGCGCGTCTCGCGGAACTCGCCGCCCTCGTAGCGGCCGGGGACGTACGCCAGGGCCGGCTCATGCGGCAGGTCGCTGAAATGGGCGTGGACGAGGTCGAGCACCTGCTCGTGATGGAGGTTGCCGGCGGCGGCGACGACGGTGTTCGCGGCGACGTAGTGCCGGCGCATGTAGCCGGTGAGCGTCGCCCGCGGCATCTCGCGGATCACCCCCTCGGTCCCGAGCACCGGGCGGCCCATCGGCTGGCCCGGGAAGGCGGTCTCCTGGAAGTGGTCGAAAATGATGTCGTCCGGCGTGTCGTGCGCCTGCCCGATCTCCTGTAGAATGACGCCCCGCTCCCGCTCCAGCTCCTCCGGCTCGAAGATCGAATGCGTCAGGATGTCGCCGATGATGTCGGCGGCGAGCGTCGTGTCCTCCTTCAGCACCTTGCAGTAATAGGCGGTCTGCTCGCGCGCGGTATAGGCGTTGATGTGGCCGCCGACCGCCTCGATCTCCTCCGCGATCGCGGCGGCGGTGCGGCGCTCGGTGCCCTTGAACGCCATGTGTTCGAGAAAATGCGAGACGCCGTTCTCATCCGCCCGCTCGTGGCGGGTGCCGGTCGCGACATAGGCGCCGAGCGACACGGTCTCGACCCGCTCCATGCGCTCGCTCACGACCGTCAGGCCCGACGGCAGGCGGCTGACCTCTATTGCTTCGCTCATTCTCGTCCTTTGTTCTGTTCCGCCGCCACGCTGGCCGGAAGCTGGCATTTAGTGGCTGTTCGGCCCCAGGTCCATAAGCCGCCCGGCCTGGCCGGAGGACAACTGCCCGGAGCAGGATCGACGCCGGTCGCGCGAGCGCCAGGACCGGTCCTCCGCGCGCGAGCGCCAGGACCGGTCCTCGTTGGCTGGCAGAACCCCAACGCAAGCGGCGGCTCCGGCCACGGGACCGGGCCGGCCTCCACCGTCGTCCTTGATCGCGCGTCCGGAGCGGGTGCGCGCCGGCCTGCCCGTCAGCCTTCGGGCGGTCCGGTCCTCGCCGGACAGGGCGGCGCGCCGTCGGGCGTGTCCTCCCAATTCGGCAACGGGGGCGAGGCGGGCCGGGTCAGCCACCAGGGCAGCTTCGGCCGCGCCGCCCGCTCCGGGGGCCGGTCGCCCGTCGCCGCCCCGGCCTCCGTGCCCGCCGGATGGTCCGGGCGACGTCCGAGACGTGGCCGCCGCAACGCCGCCGGGGCTTCGATCCCGAGCATGTGGCACAAGGGGCGCAGAATGCGCCCGGCCTGCGGCGCCCGCAGGAGCAGCGCCTGCAGGTCGGGGTCGCCGAGCAGGCTCTCGACCTGCGCGCGGCCGAGGCGTGTGTCCGGCTCCGGCGCGAGCCTGAGCAGCCAGCCGGCCCCGCCCGGCAGCCGGACGGCCGGCGCCTCCGGGCGCGCCCGTCGCGACTCTCCCGGCCTCGCCCGGGGCGCGGCGAGCCGTCCGGCCTCCAACGCGGCGACCAGGGCCGAGAACCGCGCGAGCAGCCGCCGCAGCCGGGTCCAGGCGGCCAGGGCCAGGGCGGCATGGCGCCAGTCCTGCCGCAAGCTGACCGCGAGACCCCGGCTCAAAGAGCCGATCGCGACGGCGAAGCGGGCGGGAAGGCTCGGCGCGGTGAGCGAAGCGGACATGAACGAAGCAAGAACACAACCGGGGCGCGATGTCAAGCATGATGTCTCGCGCCATGGAACGCGCAGCCGCTTCATTCGGCCCAAACGGTTTTACAGCTTCCCCGCGTCCGGCTTCCGCACGACAAGGCAGCGCTTCCCAACATGGCGGAAGCCGATCCATCAGGAGGGAGCCTTGGCCGAAACCGAACCCTTGGACATCGTCGAATACGCATCGCCCGTGCCGTTCGGCGACACCGTCGACCGCCTTCGGCGCGGCATTGCCGGGGCTGGCCTCACGCTCTTCGCGGAAATCGACCATGCTGCGGGCGCTCGGGAAGCCGGTCTCGCGATGCTTCCGGCAACCGTCCTGATCTACGGCGCGGCCAGAGGCGGTACGCCGGCCATGCTGGCAGCCCCCGAGGCGGCGCTCGATCTGCCGCTCCGGGTTCTGATCCGCGAGCGCGAGGACGGCCGTGCCGCCATCGCGTTTCACCCCGTAAAGGCGATGCTGACCCGCTTCGGGGTGCCCGCCGAACTCGCGGCCCGGCTCGAGCCAGCGCAACAGCTGCTCGTGCAGGCAATCAGTGCCTGACGGGATCGCTCAGCCGGTATTCCGTCGCGCCGTCGCGCGCACGAACGCCTCCACGGCGCTCAGATCGTTGGCGACGACCGTGAACCGCTCCTCGCGCGCGTGCAAATCCGCGAGCCTCGCCGGCAGGGCCGGATGCAGCCCGATCGCGCGCTCGATCGCGGCCGGAAACTTGGCCGGATGCGCCGTCGCCATCGCGACCGTCGGCAGGCCGTGCGCGCACGGAAAGGCGCGCGCCGCCGCGATGCCGATCGCCGTGTGCGGGTCCGCGATATACCCCGAGGCCGCGTGCAGGCGGCGGATCTCGGCCTCCGTTCCGGCATCGTCGAGGCGGAAGCCGTGGAACACCTCTCGCGTCCGCTGCCAGACGGGGTCGGGCACGTGCATCCGGCCGGTCTCGCGGAAGCGCAGCATGACGCGCGTGGTCGCCTCCGGGTCGCGCCCGAGCAGCTCGAACAGCAGGCGCTCGAAGTTCGAGCTGACCTGGATGTCCATGCTGGGCGACAGGCTCGGCTCGACCTCCCGCACCGACATGTCGTTGTCGGCGAGGAACCGAGCCAGAATGTCGTTCCGATTGGCGCCGACGATCAGGCGCGCGATCGGCAAGCCCATGCGCCGCGCCGCCCAGGCCGCGAGCACGTTGCCGAAATTGCCGGTCGGCACCGCGAACGCCACCTCCCGGTCCGGCGCGCCGAGCGCCAGCGCCGCCGCGACGTAATAGGGGATCTGCGCCGCGACCCGCGCCCAGTTGATCGAGTTGACGGCGGAGAGATGCATCTCCCGCCGGAACGGCGCGTCCGCGAACATCGCCTTCACCAGATCCTGGCAGTCGTCGAAAGTGCCGAGGACGGCGACATTGCCGATATTGGACGCCGCGACCGTCGTCATCTGCCGCCGCTGCACCTCGCTCGTGCGGCCGCGCGGGTGCAGGATCACGACGTCGGCGGCCGCGCGCCCCGCGAACGCCTCGATCGCGGCCGAGCCGGTGTCCCCGGACGTCGCGCCGACAATCGTGACACGCTCGCCGCGTTCCCGGAGGACGTGGTCGAATAGCCGCCCCAGCAGCTGCATCGCCAGATCCTTGAACGCGAGCGTCGGCCCGTGGAACAGCTCCTGCACCCAAAGCCCGGTCTCGAGCTGCACGAGCGGCACGATCGCTGGATGGCCGAACCCTTGATAGGCGCGGTCGCAAAGCGCGCGGAGCGTGTCGGCGGTGATGGAGCCGCTCGCGAACGGCCCTATCACGCGGGCGGCGAGTTCCGGATACGGCAGGCCGCGCATCGCGCGCCAGTCGGCGGCCGAGAAATGCGGCCAGCTTTCGGGCACGTAGAGGCCGCCATCCTCGGCGAGCCCCGCCAGCAGCACGCCCGCGAAATCGCGCACGGGCGCCTGCCCGCGAGTGGAGATGTATCGCATCGCCCCACCCTAGCAGGCTGCCGCTCGCCTGTCGTGCCGCGCCGCGCCGCGCCGCGCCGCGCCGCGAGAGCATGCCGCATCGTCGGCGCGAGCACGCCCGTCATAAGCAAGCATTAATAACGCAGGTGTATCGGTGATCGCGAAAGCATCCGTCCGCCGCCCGAGGGTACATCATGGCGCGTCACCGTCTCTCAGCGATGATCCACGGCCTCGCACGGGCTTGCCCGCTGCTGGCGGCCGCGATGATCCCCGCCATCGCCAGGGCCGGCAGCGCCACGACGACGATGCCCGTCACCATGACCATCGCCGCCGGCTGCACGGTGACGGCAACCCCGATCGCGTTCGCCGCGCAATCGACGCTCGGGTCGGCGGTCTCCGCGACGGGCACGCTCAGCGTCACCTGCACCAACACGACGCCGTACGCGGTCGGGCTCGACAAAGGCGGCGGCGCGGGCGCGACGACCACCACCCGCAAGATGACCGGCCCGAGCAGCGCCGTCATCGCCTACGGCCTGTACCAGAACGCGGCCCTGACCGCGAATTTCGGCAACACCACCGGCACGGACACGGTGGCGGGCACCGGCAGCGGCTCGGCGCAGGCAATCACCGTCTACGCCCAGGTGCCGGCCCAGGCCTCGCCCGCCCCCGGCTCGTACGCGGACGTGGTCAACGTGACCGTGACCTTTTGAACAGCCCCGGCCTTCAGTCTTGAACCAGAAGGGTTCACGCATGGCACCCCATCTCCCGCTGGCCGCCGCCTTGCTGGCGGCCGCCGCTGCAAGCGCGGCGCCCGCTCACGCCGGGGGGTTCGATGCGAGGCCCGTCACGATCGAGACAAGGGACGGCCTCGGCGCCGTCGCCGTCACCAACCCGGGCGACCGCAAGATCTACCTGGAAACCGAGAGCTTCGAGTGGACGCAGGACGCCGCCGGCCAGAATGTCCTCACCGAATCGGACGCCGCCATCGCGTCTCCGCCGGCGATGTGGGTGGGGCCGCATTCGACCTACAATCCGCGGCTCAAGCTGCCGGGCGGCGCGCCGGGCAGGACCGCGCGTTCCGCATGCTGATCAAGCAGCTCCATCCACCCGGGTCGGCAACGGAACGAGCTACCCGATGGCGGGACCGTTCACCGTCACCGTGCCTGCTCTCACCAACAAGGCCGCGCCGATCCCGGTAACCGTCACCGTCCCGCAACCGGCTTCCCCGCCCGCGACCTGCGCCGAACTGGCCGCGGGAGCGCCGCGGACAGTGACGGATTCCATCGTCGTGACGGCGGCCGTCGCGAGCCAATGCACCGTGTCGGCGACCTCCCTCGCCTTCCCGACCGCCTCCGTGCTGACCAATCCCGCCAGCGCCAGGGCCGCGATCTCCGTGACCTGCAACACCAGCGCGCCGGTGACGATCGCGCTCGACAACGGCGCGACCGGCACCGGGCCGACCGCGCGGCGGATGCGATCCGGCGCGAACGCGATCACCTACGGCATCTACCGCGACGCAGCCGCGACCCTGCCCTGGGGCAACACGAGCGGCGCCAATACGGCCTCCCTTGGCAGCGGCACGGGCACGCTCACCGCCTATGGAAGGGTGCCCGCCCAGGCCAGCCCGCCGCCGGGTTCCTACTCGGACGTCGTCAACGTCGTCATCACGTATTGAACGGCAGCCGCGCTCAGGAGCGCCGCGTGGTCGTGAAGTGGTAGGCGCAGGCGCCGTTCCTGATATCGCCGCTGATGCGGTCGTCTTCGGCGCGTCCGGTCAGCGACAGATCCCCGGCCGAACCCGACACCCGGCCGTCGGGCTGCACGGTCGCGAGCACGGAATTGTCGCGGTTCCAGCGGTAGCTGAAAACCCCGTCCAGCACGCGCAGCGTCACAAGCCCCGGCGACGGGCAGGCGCGGCGGTCCGCCTGATAGCGGGTGCTCGTCCCCAGATACGTGCCGTCCAACTCCGTGGCCTGCGCGCCCGGCGCGGCTGGCGCGGCCTGAACGGCCGGCGCCGGGGCCGGGGCCGGAGCCGGGGCGGGCGCTGGCATGGGCGGCCGTCTCGCGCAGCCGGCGGCGGCTACTCCGCAGAAAATCAGCGCGGCGGCGCCGCGTCGGGAATGGACCATGTGTCTCTCACGTCCTGTTTCGAGGAAGTGCCGAATCGGCGGTCACGCCCCGTCGATGTAGCGGCGGCGGAGATGCTGGCGGTAGACGCCGGCGTCAAGCGTCCGGCCGGTGGCGGCTGCGAGGATCTCCGCAGCGGGGCGCGAGCTGCCGACCGCATGCACGTGCCGCCGCAGCCAGTCGAGCAGCGGCGCGAACGAGCCGCGCGCGACGCCGGGCAGGATGTCCGGCTCGGCCGCGCAGGCGGCGTCGAAGAGCTGCGCCGCGATCATCGCTCCCAGCGTGTAGGTCGGAAAGTAGCCGAACGCGCCGCCGTGCCAGTGGATGTCCTGCAGGCAGCCGAGGCGGTCCTCGGGCACGTTCAGGCCGAGCAGGTCGCGCATCCCCGCGTTGAACGCGGCGGGCAGATCGGAGAGCGTCAGGTCGCCCGCGATCATCGCCCGCTCGAGGTCGTAGCGCAGGATGATGTGCGCCGGATAGGTGACCTCGTCGGCGTCGACGCGGATGAAACCAGGCTCGACCTTGGTCAGAAACCGGCGCAGCGCCTGCGCGTCCCAGCCGTCCGCGCGCGCGCCATAGGCCTCGTGCATGATCGGAGCGAGATACTCGGCGAAGGCCTGGCTGCGGCAGACCTGCATCTCGATCAGCAGCGACTGGCTCTCGTGCATGCTCATGCCGCGCGCGCGCCCCACCGGCTGGCTGACCCAGTCGCGCGGGCGGCCCTGCTCGTACAGGCCATGGCCGCATTCGTGCAGGATGCCCATGAGCGCGCTCGTGCACTCGTCCTCGCGGTAGCGGCTGGTCAGCCGCACGTCGTTGGTCGCGCCGCCGCAGAACGGGTGCGTGCTGGTGTCGAGCCGCCCGCGCTCCAGGTCGAACCCCAGCACCACCATCATGCGCTTCGCGATGCCGCACTGCGTCTCGATCGGGAACGGCCCCTGCATCGCGGGCAAAGGCGGCCGTGAGGCTTGGGCCTGCATCGCCTCGCCGATCAGGCCGGGCAGATCCGCCCGCAGCGCCGCGAAGAGCGGGTCGATCTCCGCCTGCCGCATCCCCGGATCGTAGCCGTCCAGCAGCGCGTCATAGGACGACAGGCCGAGCGCCGCGCCCTTCGCCTGCCCGACCGCGCGCTCGCAGGTCAGCACCTCGGACAGCAGCGGCAGCAGGCCCGGAAAGTCGTCGTCCGCCCGCGCGCGCCGCCACGCCACCTCGCAGCGCGAGACGGCACGGGACTGCGCCTCGATCAGATCGGACGGCACCGCGACCGCGTGGACGTGAATGCGCCGCATCTCGCCGAGATTGGCCGCCTGCCAGGGATCGAGACCGGCCGTTTCCTCGCCCGCCCGCGCCAGCCACTCGCCGATTTCAGGCGCGGTCAGCAGGTCGTGCGCGACGACGTCGAGCGCCGCGATCTGCTCGGCCCGCCCCTCCGCCGCCCCGAGCGGCATCGTCGTCTCCCGGTCCCACCCCAGAATGCCGATCGCGTCCTCGATGGCGGCGATGCGCGCGAAGCGTTGCTCCAGGGCGCGATAGGCTTGCATTCGATTCTCCGGCAAGTCGGTGAGGGGGGTTCCTTACCGCCGCGCCCGCCGTGCTGCAAAGGCGTCGGTCTTGGCCAGGGGATCATCGGAACTTTATGGAGGGCGCTTCTGTTGCCCCTGCATACCGCCTTCCTGGGGAGAGGCTGCATGACGTCCGAAACGCGACCGGCATCGCCCGAATCGGCGAAGCGCGAGCGGCTCAGCTCCGGCGTGCCTGGGCTCGACGAGGTGCTCGGAGGCGGATTCATCCCGAGACGCGTGTACCTCGTCGAAGGCGCAACCGGCACGGGCAAAACGACGCTGGCGCTCCAGTTTCTGCTGGCCGGACAGGCGCGCGGCGAGGCCGGACTCTACATCTCTTTTTCGGAAACCGAGGAAGAGCTGCGGGCGATCGCCGCGTCCCATGCCTGGTCTCTCGACGGCATCACGCTGCTCGAGCTCGGTTCGGGCGAACAGTCCAGCGATCGCGAGATGACGCTGCTGCACCCTTGGGAAATCGAGCTCGGGGAAACGATCGACCACATCACCGCCGAGGCGGAACGCGCGGGCGCGAGACGGGTGGTGCTCGACAGCCTCTCCGATATGCGGCTGCTGGCGCAGGAGCCGTTGCGCTTCCGTCGCCAGGTTCTCGCGCTGAAACGCTACTTCAAGGGCGTGGACGCGACCGTGCTGCTGCTGGACGACTACGGAACGGTCGAGGACGACCGCGATCTCAGCATCCAGAGTCTGACCCACGGCATGATCGAACTGGAACGCAAGACGCTCGAGTTCGGCGGATTCCGCCGCCGCCTGCAAGTTCCAAAGCTGCGCGGCACGCCGTACCGGGAAGGCTGGCACGACATGGCGATCCGGACCGGCGGCCTTACCGTGTTTCCGCGCCTGAAGTCGCCGCTGCTTCTCACTGGTCTCGTGGGCGGAACGGTCGCGAGCGGGATTGTCAAGCTCGACCGGATGCTGGATGGCGGCCCGCAGCGCGGGACGAGCACGCTGTTCATCGGGTCGGCGGGCGCAGGAAAATCGACCCTGGCGCTGCACTACATCGTTGCCGCCGCGCAACGCGGCGAGGCGTCGGTTCTTTACGAATTCGACGAGCGGATCGGGACCCTGTTCCATCGCGCCGCCGCGCTCGGCCTGGACCTGAAGTCGCTGGCGGCGCAAGGGCGGGTGACGGTGGAGCAGCCTGATCCCGCCCAGATCTCTCCCGGCGAATTCGCGCACCGCGTGGTGCGCGAAGTGGAGCAGCGCGACGCGCGCCTGATCGTGGTGGACAGCCTCAACGGCTATCTCTCGGCGATGCCCGAGGAAAAGCTCTTGCTGCTTCAGCTCCGGGATCTGTTATCCTACCTCAACAATCGCGGCGTTCTGACACTCCTTATCAACCCGCAACATGGTCTGGTTGGCGCGATGCGCGGCACTATCGATCTCAGCTATCTGGCGGATACGGTTCTCCTGTTCAGGCATTTCGAGACGGAGGGGCGGGTGCGGAAGGCTCTTTCGGTATTGAAACATCGCAGCGGAGCGCATGGCGACGGCATCCGGGAGTATTTCATCGGCCGCCAAGGCATGGCTCTCGGCGAGTGGCTGACGGGCTATCAGGGGGTGCTGACGGGCAACGCGTCCTATCTCGGCGATTACACACCAATGCAACCAGAGCAGGGCGACGATGCCTGAACGCTCCGGCGCGCCGCCCGCCGGCCCGGTTCTCGTTCTCACGCCGACCGGGCGGGACGCGGAAGGGGCGAGCCTGCTCCTGGAACGCGACAAGATCGCGTTCATGGTCTGCCGGAGCATCGAGGGACTCTGCGGCGTGGTGAGCGAGGCGGCCGGGGCGATCGTCGTCGCGGACGAGACGCTCACGCCGCCCAAGCTCGCGCTGCTCAGCAATTGCCTGCGGCAGCAGCCGACCTGGTCCGACCTGCCCGTCATCGTGCTGACGCACCGGGGCATCGCCGCGCGGCGGGCGCTCGCCGAATTGCACGTGCCCGAGGCGCTCGGCAACGTCATGTTCCTGGAGCGGCCGCTCAACGCGATCAGCCTCATCAGCGCGGTCCGCACGGCGCTGCGCGCCCGGCGGCGTCAGCGGCAGGTGCGGGATCACATCGCCGAGCGCGCCGCCGCGGCCGAGAAGCTGCGCGAACTGAACAGCACGCTCGAGAACCGCGTCGCCGAACGAACGGAGGAGTTGCGCGCATCGGAGGCGGCCTTGGCGCAGGCGCAGAAGATGGAGGCCGTCGGCCGCCTCACGGGCGGCATCGCGCACGACTTCAACAATCTGCTGACGGCCGTGGTCGGTAGCCTCGAGCTGCTGCAGCGCCGGCTGGAACCGGACGAGCGGTCGCAGCGGCTGATCCGTGCGGCCCTGCAGGCGGCGATGCGCGGCGCGAAGCTCACCGCTCAGCTGCTGGCATTCTCGCGAACCCAGAAGCTTGATCTGCGGGCGGTCGATATTCACGCAGCGCTCGCCGGCATGGACGAACTGCTGGCCCGGACAACCGGGCCGATGGTCGAATTGAGGGTGCAGCCCGCGCCCGAGCCGCGCTCGGCGATCGCCGATCCGAACCAACTCGAACTCGCGATCCTCAATCTCGCGATCAATGCGCGGGACGCGATGCCGAGCGGCGGCCGCCTGACGATCACCAGCGGTTCTCTCACCATCACCGAGGCCGGAGCGCGCGCCCAGGCCGACAGTCCTGCGCCTGGACGCTACGCCGTCATCTCCGTGACCGACACCGGGACGGGCATGACGCCGGAGATCCGGGCGCGGGCCTTGGAGCCGTTCTTCACGACCAAGGCGGTCGGGCGCGGCACCGGCCTCGGATTAGCTCAGGTCTATGGCATCGCCCGGCAGAGCGGCGGGGACGTCCGGATCGCCAGCACGCCCGGCCAAGGCACGACCGTCAGCATCCTGCTGCCGGCGGCCAGCGGGAAGACGGCCGAAGCGGAGCCGGCGCCCGCCGACGCGCTCCGGCCCGCGCACGACGGTATCGAGGCGGGCATGCGCATTCTCGTGGTGGATGACGACGAGGATGTAAGGGCGACCTTCGTGACCGCGCTTGAGGAACTCGGCTATAGGCCACTTGGTGCGAGCGGCGGCGACGATGCCCTGCGCATCCTGCGGGACAATCCGGCGGTCAAGGCGGCGGTCGTCGACTTCGCCATGCCGGGAATGGACGGAGCGAGCCTCGCCGCAGAGATACGGCGTCGGCGGCCCGGCCTTCCCCTCCTCATCGCCAGCGGCTACGCCGACACGGCCGCATTGGACCGCGTTCCGGACACGCTGATCTTGCGCAAGCCCGTCCGAATGGCTGACCTCGCGGACGCGCTGGCCCGGATCATGCGGCCGGCGGCGCGCCCGGCTCCGGGCGTCGCCCCGGGCATCACCGGTCAGGCGTCGGCCGGCATCTCCGCGGGCAGGGCGTCCGTGTAGCGCAGGCTCATCACCTCGTACGCGAGCTCGATGAAATACTCCGCGTGCGTCTGCTGGCCATTCTGATGCGCGCGCTCGGCCAATTCCACGAACCGCCGCCCGCGTTCACGCACCGCCGCCGGCATCGGCTGTGATGAAATGAACATCCCTGTCGCCCCTCGTTTTACGTCTTCACGGATGCGTGAGTCATGCCGGAAGCCGCGCCAGGGGGAAAGTCCTCGGCCGTTAATCATGCGGTCAATCAGCGTGAAAATTCGTCAATTGTATGTCGGGCGCTCGAAATCGCCTCCGATGACCCGCCCTCTGCGGGGACGTTGGCCTACTTGGAGGCGCGGGCAAAGAACGCCTTTTGTGATTACGTTCTCACAAGGTTCGAGGCGGCAGAGAAGAGCGGCCTTCCTACGGCTTCGCCGCCCCTTTTCGAGCCGCCGACGCCCGCTCCTCCGGTGTGAGCTTCGTCGCGCGCCGCTGCGCTCTTTTGCCCATTGCCGCGGGGCGAGCATCTTTCCATCATCCACCTCATCCGCGCCTTGCCGGTCGTGATGTCCACCACCGGTTTGCCAAGCTGGACTGGATCGCGGGGACGGGAGTGCGCTCATTGCCTTAGGTCCAATATGGCATCGACCGACAGTCGTCGCATCCCGAACCGGGCAGGGTTATATTCAGGGCGCTTATAACTACTCGCAGCGCCCATGCCACTGGACCCGCCCTCCTTCGGAATCGTCCCGGCGGCATCCGGCCCCGTCAGAACGCCGCTGCGCGAGCGGATCACCGCCGCGGCCCGGCCGCCCGAGCCCGAGTGTCTGGCGCGGCTGCTGCCGCTCGCGGCGCTGCCGCCCGGCCTGGAGGAAGACGCCCGCCGCCTGGCCCGCCGCCTGGCCGAGAGCCTTCGCCGCAAGGGCACGGCCGGCCCGGTCGAGGGATTGATGCGGGAATACGCCCTCTCCAGCCAGGAGGGCGTCGCGCTGATGTGCCTCGCCGAAGCCCTGCTGCGGATTCCGGACCATCAGACCCGAGACGCGCTCATTCGCGACAAGATCGGCGGCGGCGAATGGCGGGCGCATCTGGGCCACAGCCCGTCGCTGTTCGTGAACGCGGCGACGTGGGGCCTGGTCGTCACCGGCCGGCTCGCGCGAGCCGAAAGCGAGCGGACGCTGTCGGCGGCTCTGGCGCGCCTCATCCGCCATGGCGGCGAGACGCTGATCCGTCGCGGCGTCGACATGACGATGCGGCTTCTGGGCGAGCAGTTCGTGCTCGGGCAGACAATCGAGGAGGCGCTGGAGAACAGCCGCAGACTGGAAGCGCTGGGCTTCCGCTACTCCTACGACATGCTCGGCGAGGCCGCGATGACCGACGCCGACGCGCGCCGCTATCTGGCCGAGTACGAGCACGCGATCGACGTCATCGGCCGGTCATCGAACCGGCGCGGCGTGATGGACGGCGCCGGCATCTCGATCAAGCTTTCGGCGCTGCATCCGCGCTACACCCGCTCTCAGCGCGAGCGGGTCATGACGGAATTGCTGCCGCGCCTCCGCCCGCTCGCGCTTCGCGCCCGAGCGTACGACGTCGGCCTCAATATCGACGCCGAGGAATGCGACCGGCTGGAGTTGTCGCTCGATCTCCTGGAGGCGCTCTGCGATGACCCGGCGCTCGCGGGGTGGAACGGCGTCGGCTTCGTGGTCCAGTCGTATCAGAAGCGCGCGATCTTCGTCGTCGAGCATCTGATCGAGCTCGCCCGCCGCAGCCGCCACCGGTTGATGGTGCGGCTCGTCAAGGGCGCGTACTGGGACACCGAAATTAAGCGCGCGCAGGTGGACGGGCTCGACGACATGCCGGTCTTCACCCGCAAGCCGCACACGGACGTCTCGTATCTCGCCTGCGCCCGCACGCTGCTCGATGCGCCGGACGCGGTGTTTCCGCAATTCGCGACGCATAACGCCCACACGCTCGCCGCGATCTACACGATGGCGGGACAGGATTTCCGCCCGGGGGATTACGAGTTTCAGTGCCTGCACGGCATGGGCGAAGCGCTCTATGAGGAGATCGTCGGTCCGGACAAGCTCGGGCGTCCCTGCCGCATCTACGCGCCGGTCGGCACGCATGAGACGCTGCTCGCCTATCTCGTGCGGCGGCTGCTCGAGAACGGCGCGAACAGCTCGTTCGTCAACCGGATCAACGACCCCAGCGTCGCGATCGATGATCTCGTCGTGCATCCGGTGCCGCATGTCAGGCGCGCCAATCCGGCCCTGCTGCCGCACGCCGGGATCAGCCACCCAAGCGCGCTGTTCGCGCCCGCGCGCCCGAACGCGCGCGGCTTCGATCTGGCGAACGAGCACAGCCTCGCCGAACTCGCGCGCGCGCTGGAGGCGAGCGCCGCGCGGCAATGGCGCGCCGCCCCGCCCGGTGGGAGCGACGAAAGGGCGGAGGAAATCCGCAATCCGGCGGACCGACGCGATGTCGTCGGTCATGTCGTCGAGGCGACGGCCGCCGATGTGGACGCGGCGGTCGCGCGCGCCCTCGCCTGCCAATGGGGCGGCGCGCCAGCTTCGGATCGCGCTTCTTGCCTGTTCCGGGCGGCGGATCTGCTTGAGGGCCGCATGCTGGAGCTTGTCGGCCTCATCGTCCGCGAGGCCGGACGGACGCTGCCCAACGCGGTCTCCGAACTCCGGGAAGCCGTCGATTTCCTCCGATACTATGCCGTGGCGGCACGAGACGACATGCCGTTGGCGCGGCCGCTCGGCCCCGTTGTCTGCATCAGCCCCTGGAACTTTCCGCTCGCGATCTTCACCGGCCAGATCGCGGCGGCGCTCGCTTCCGGCAATCCCGTGCTCGCGAAACCGGCCGAGGAGACGCCGCTGATCGCCGCCGAAGCGGTGCGCCTCCTGCACGAAGCGGGCATTCCCCCGGACGCGCTGCAACTCCTGCCCGGAAGCGGCGACACGGGCGCGCGCCTGGTCGCGGACGCGCGCGTCGCTTGCGTCGTGTTCACCGGCTCCACCGCCGTCGCGCGCGCGATCCAGCGGCAACTGGCCGAACGGCTCGGCCCCGATGGCCGCCCCGTGCCGCTGATCGCGGAGACGGGCGGCCAGAATGCGATGATCGTCGATTCCTCGGCGCTGCCCGAGCAGGTCGTGGCGGACGTGCTCGCCTCGGCGTTCGACAGCGCCGGCCAGCGCTGCTCGGCGCTGCGCGTGCTCTGCCTGCAGGACGACGTGGCCGACCGCATGCTCGCGATGCTGAAGGGCGCGATGGCCGAGCTCGCGGTCGGCGATCCAAGCCGTCTCTCGACCGATATCGGGCCGGTCATCGGCGACGAGGCGGCGCGCGGCATCGCGGCGCATATCGAGGCGATGCGCGCGGCCGGCCGGCCCGTGCATTCCCTTGCGCTGCCGCCCGGCTGCGAACACGGCAGCTTCGTCGCGCCGGCGCTGATCGAGATCGGGAGCGTCGGCGAGCTGCGGGAGGAGATCTTCGGCCCCGTGCTGCACGTCCTGCGCTGGCGGCGCGACACGCTGGACGAGCTCGTGGACGCGATCGGGGGGACCGGCTACGGCCTGACCTTCGGCCTGCACACACGCCTCGACGATACGGTGGAGCGGGTGCTCGCGCGCGCGCAGGCCGGCAACATCTACGTCAACCGCAATCTCGTCGGCGCCGTCGTGGGCACGCAGCCGTTCGGCGGCCACGGCCTGTCGGGCACCGGCCCGAAGGCGGGCGGCCCGCTCTATCTGCGCCGCCTCTGCGCGGATGGCTCGGCGCCGCCTCCGCCGCCCGGCCGCGCGCCCGCGATCGCTTCGGAATGGCGGGCTTGGCTGGCTGCGATCGGAGCGGCCGAGGCGGCGGCGGACGCGGCCGCCTGCGCCGCCGCCACGCCGCTTGGAGTGAGCCTCGATCTTCCCGGCCCGGTCGGCGAGCGCAACACCTACACGCTGGAGCCGCGCGGCGCGGTGCTGTGCGTCGCCTCGGGCGAGCAGGCGCTGTGGCGTCAGATCAGCGCCGCGCTCTCGACGGGCAACCGGGTTCTGGTCGCCGCCCCTGCCCCTTCCCGCCTGGCCGGCCTGCCGTCTTCGCTCGCACAGTGGATCGGCACGACCGCGGACCATCGCCGCGAGCCGGTCCAGGCGGCGCTGTTCGAGGGCGACCCGGCCGGCCTGCTCGCGCTCGGCCGCGCGATGGCGGAGCGGGAGGGCGCGATAATACCCGTTCACGTCGGGCGCGCGCACGCGGAACCCGGCCGGAGCTACGCGCTCGAATGGCTGCTGCGGGAGAGAACGGTCAGCGTTAACACGACGGCGGCGGGCGGCAATGCCAGCCTGATGACGATGGAGGAGAGCCATCCGGACACCTTGACACCGGCCGCCAAGCCGCGCGACCAAGGGCGCAAGCGGCGGGCAGAAGCCGTGAGGACCGGGACAGGAGACCGCAGGAATGAGCAACGCCCAGGAACCGACTGAACCGCGCCCCACTGCGGATGTCTCGGAGTCCGGACGCCGCACGGTGCTGCGGGGCGCCGGGCTCGGTGGAGCGCTCGCCCTGCTGGGCGGGGCAGGCCGGGCCGCCATGGCCGCCGAGTCCGGGCCGTTCCCCTCTCATCCCCGCTGGAAATTCGTCTTCGTCAATCACGTCACCACCAACCCGTTCTTCGTGCCGACCCAGTACGGCATCCAGGACGCCTGCGCGCTGCTCGGCTGCGACTACCAGTGGACCGGCTCGGCGACCGCCGATGTGGCGCAGATGGTGAACGCCGTGAACGCCGCGGTCGCGGCCAAGGCGGACGGCATCGCGGTGCCGATCGTCGATCCGAGGGCGTTCGATAGCCCGGCGAAGCGGGCGATGGACGCGGGGATTCCGGTGTTCGCCTACAACGCCGACGCGCCCTCCGGCAGCAACAACGAACGGCTCGCCTATATCGGCCAGGATCTGTTTCAGTCCGGCTACCAGATGGGCCAGCGGATCGCCGGCATGATCGACAGCGGCCTGGTCGGGCTGTTCATCGCGACGCCCGGGCAGCTCAACATCCAGCCGCGCCTCGACGGCGCCCAGGACGCGATCAAGAAATCCGGCAAGAAGATCGAGACGCAGGTGATCGCGACCGGCGCGACGGTCAACGAGGAACTGTCCAGGATCAAGTCCTTCTATCTCGGCCATCAGGATTTGAAGGGCATGTTCGCGGTGGACGCCGGCAGCACGCAGGGCGTCGCCGAGGTGATGAAGGAGAACAACCTGCCGTCGAAGGGCGTGCATGGCGGCGGCTTCGACCTACTGCCGACGACGATCCAGCTCATCAAGGAGGGCTTCCTCGACTTCACCATCGACCAGCAGCCCTATCTGCAGGGCTTCTACACGGTCATGGAAATGTTCATGTTCAAGGTGTCCGGCGGCCTCGTCGGGCCGGCGACGATCAACACCGGCCTGAAATTCGTGACCAAGGACAATGTCGAACCCTACATCTCGACCTCGACCCGCTACGAGGGCAAGTCCGACAAGCCGGACATTCCGGCGCGATCCGGCCCGATCAAGGCGTAACCGCCGGTGCGGGCGTTCCTGCGTTGGCGCGAAGCCAGCATCCTCGTCGTGGCGCTGCTGCTGATCGCCTACTTCGAAAGCGCCAACCGGGACTTCCTCCTGAGCGGCGCGAGCCTGCAGAACCTGTCGCAGTTCATCGCGCCCACGGCGATCATCGCCTATGGCGAGATCATGCTGATGATCGGCGGCGAGATCGACCTCTCGGCCGGCATGGTGTTCGCCCTCGCGCCCTTCGTCATGTATTTCGCCAACGAGGCCGGCGTGCCGTGGCTGCCGGCGCTGATCCTGGCGCTGGGCGCGAGCGGGCTGGTCGGACTGATCAACGGCGTGGTGACCGTGGTGCTGAAGGTGCCCTCCTTCGTCACCACGCTCGGCACGCTGTTCCTGGTGAACGGCCTGACGCTCACGATCTCGCGCGGCACGCCGGTCATCGCGCCGACCGAGGGATGGTTCGCGCAGGTGTTCGGCCTGTGGGGCTACAGCGAAATCCTGTGGGCGATCGTGATCGGGGCGATCATGCACGTCGTGCTGCGCAACACCCGCTGGGGGCTGCACACCATCGCCGCGGGCGCCAACGAGCTGGGCGCGAGCGAGGCCGGCATCAACGTGAACCGGCTGAAGATCGGCAACTTCGTGCTGGTCGCGGTGCTGTCCGGGTTCACGGGGATCTTGGAGGGCATCCGCATCTCGTCCTTCGATCCGCAGGCCGGGGGCAATCAGATCATGTTCCTCGCGGTCGCGGCCGGGGTGATCGGCGGCACGCCGCTGGCCGGAGGCTCGGGCACCATCGTCGGCGGCATGATCGGCGCCGCCGTGCTGGGCATCCTGAGCGACGGCTTCACGCTGATCGGCATCAATGCGTTCGTCTTCAACATCATCCTGGGAGGTGCGATCCTGGCGGCGATGCTGTTCAATATCCACATCACGCGCCTCGCGCGTTCCGGCGCATGAGCGCGACGTCTCCCGCGGCGGGCGCGGACGCCCTGCGCGCGGACAACATCGTCAAGCGCTTCGGCCCCGTGACCGCGCTGGACGGCGTCTCGCTGCGCATCGCGCCCGGCGAGATCCTCGGCATCCTCGGCGACAACGGCGCCGGCAAGTCCACGCTGATGAAGATCCTGACCGGCTTCCAGCAGCAGACCGAGGGCAAGCTGTTCGTGCGCGGGCAGGAAACGCTGCTCCGCTCGGTGGATCACGCGCGCTCTCTCGGGATCGAGTGCGTCTATCAGGATCTCGCGCTCGCGAATTCCCTGAGCATCTATCACAACCTCTATCTCAACCGCGAGATCGTCTATCCCGGACCAATCCGGCTGCTGAACAACGGCGCGATGCGTAGGCGGGCGGCCGAGCTGCTGGAAGAGATCGGCGTGCATATTCCGTCGGTCGATCTGCCGGTGGAGCGGCTGTCCGGCGGCCAGCGTCAGGCGATCGCGGTGGCGCGCGCGGTGAACTCCGAGGCGCGCGTGCTGCTGCTGGACGAGCCGCTGGCGGCGATGGGCGCGCGCGAGGCCGGGCTGATCATCGACCTCATCCTGCGGCTGAAGGCGAAGGGCGACCTGTCGATCGCCATGATCATGCACAACTACGCGCAGACGCTCGACATCGCCGACCGCATCATGCTGATGCAACGCGGCCGGGTGACGTACGAGAGCGCCGCCCGGAGCACCTCGGTTTCGGAACTGATGGACATCGTGCGCCGCGAATACCGGGCGATGCGCGGCGGTTGAGGCGGCTGCTTCTTTGGCGCTGCTCGGCAATCGTTGGCCAGCGACACGGCGTTCCAAGCAATCAGACGCCCGAGTGTCGCCGCCTCAGCGGATGCCGGCGTCGATCAAAGGAACGAGTCCGCCGATCGTCTGCGGCGTGACCACGCCCGCGCCGGTGTTGAAGTTCAGCCCCGGCATCTTGTACTTGGCGCTGACCACGCATTGCAGGACGGGCAGGAAGCCCTGCAAATAGAGCAGCTGGTCCAGCGTTGCCGAGATGTAGCCTGATTTAAGGCCGTTGATCGTCGCCGGCGCGAGATCGATGCCGCCCACGACGATGTCGCCCGGCTTCTTGCCCGCCTGCTTCAGCACATCCGCGAGCACGCCCGTGATGCCGCCGTGCTGCGTGCCGATCGCCTTCAGGTTCGGGCGCGCCTGCACGTAGGACGCCAGCACCGGCACGGCGAGCGTCGGATCGGAGTTCGCCTCGGGCGAGATTTCGAGGCGGTCCACCTTGAGCCCGGCCTTCTCCAGCGTGTCGGCGAGGCCCTTCTCGGACAAACCGCGCTCGGCCTGGCTGAACACGCCATAGACCATCGCCTCGTCGCCGGATTTCAGATGGCCGTCCTTGATCATGTTCTGCGCGGTCAGCACGCCGCCGGCGTAGAGATCGACGCCCGCGTAGCCAAAACCCTTGGGGCCGAACTCCGCCTGCAGCGAGGTCAGCGGCGAGTTGCCGTCGGTCACGACGATGCCCTGGTCGGTCGCCTGCTTGACGAGCGACGAAAAGGCGTCGGCGCCGGGATGGCCCATGATGACGATGCAATCGGGCTTGGCCGCGAGCGCTTCCTTGAACTGGCTGAGCATGGTTTCCGGCGCCCAGCCCGCGAACTGCGCGTCGAGCTTGGCGCCGAGCGCGGTCGCGGCTTCGCCCGCACCGGTCTGTCGCGCAAGCGTCGATCCGTCGCCGGGATTGCCGCCCATCTGCATGTAGATGGTCATGCCGCTGCCGGGCTTGTCGGCCGCCCGCGCGGCCGGTGCGGCGGACGCAAGCGCGGCCACGACCGCCGCGCCCGCCAGAAGCCTCGTCGAAAATCGCATGGTTCTCTCCCAGGACAAAGTTCAGCCTCTGCTTGACCCGAAGCCGCCGGATGCGGGCTTTTGCGCGGAGTCCGGACGGCCGGAATCCCGGTCGCGCTTGAAACGCGCCATCAACGCCGCGCGCCGGTGAGGTTCGTCCACGAACAAGTAGAAGATGATCGAGACGAGGAAGATGAGGCCCTGCACCGTGCGCACCCAGGCGCCCGTGAGGCCCGTGGCGACCAGCCCGGCTTCCAGAATCCAGATGATGAAGCAGCCGAACACGGTGCCCACGATGGTCGCGCGGCCGCCGAAGATCGAGGTGCCGCCGATCAGCACGGCGGCGATGGCGGTGAGCAGATAGCCCTGCCCCTGATTGCCGAAGAAGTTCTTGTTTTCGAGCGTCAGCATCAGCGCCGCGATGGAAGCGAGCAGGCCCATCAGCGTGAACAGCTTGATCTTCTCGGCCGCAACGTCGATGCCGACGACGCGCGAGACGTCGTTCGAATCGCCGATGAACAGGATGTGCTCGCCGAACCGGTGGCGGTTCAGCACGAACCACAGGAACACGACGATCAGCAGCGTCCAGAGCGCCTGGATCGAGATCTGGTCCTGCCAGGCATAGGAGGCCGGGTCGCCGAAACGGCCGACGGTCCAGGCCCAAATGCTGGTGGTCTCGGCGCCCCGCAGCGCATAGGATCTGCCGCCGGACAGCACCGTCGCGATGCCCGACCAGAAGAACTGCGTCCCGAGGGTCGCGATGAAGGACGGGCAGCCCAGTCGCGCGATCAGCAGACCGTTGACGAACCCGACCATGATCCCGGACAGAAGCGCGGCCAGCACCGCGATCCAGCCCAGATCGTATTGCTTGAACAGGATCGCGAACACGAATCCGGAGAACGAGATCACGGCCGGAAACGACAGGTCGATTTCGCCCGCCCCGATCACGAAGGTCAGTCCCGCCGCCAGCAGGATCAGCGGCGGCGCCGTGGACAGCAGGGTCGTGTAGATGTTCGGCGCCAGGAACACGCGCGGCGCCTCGATCATGAACAGCAGCAGGATCAGCGCGAACACGACAATGATCGGCAGCCCCTCGATCCGGAGCCACCCGCGCGGCGGCGCTTGCGAGGCCACGTCTTCCGCCTTCAACGGTTGTGCTGCAAGTCGATCAGGTACTCCGTCAGTTCCGCGACCGTCATGTCCTTGGGCAGAACTTCCGCGACGATCTCGCCACGATCGAGCACGATCAGCCGGTCGGCCACCTCATGCACATGCGCAAGGTTGTGCTCGATATAGATCGAGGCGTGTCCGGCGGCCTTGATCCTGCGCACGAAGTCCAGAACCTTGCGCACTTCCTTCACGCCGAGAGCGGCCGTCGGTTCGTCGAGGATGATGAGGTCCGAGTTGAAGTGCATCGCGCGACCGATGGCGATGCCCTGCCGCTCGCCGCCCGACAGCAGGCTGACGGTCGAATCGACGGAAATGCCGACGCCGCGGAATCCGATCGTGTTCAGCAGGATGTCCTCGGCGATCTCCTTCTGCTTGCGGACCTTGATGAAGCCGAACCGGTTGGTGATCTGACGGCCCACGAAGAAGTTGCGCCACAGCGGCTGCTTCTCGCCGAGCGACTTGTCCTGATAGACGGTCTCGATCGACAGCCCATGCGCCGCGCCCACCGAGTAATCGGAGAGCGCCAACTCCTTGTCGCGCACGAAGATGCGGCCGGAGGTCGGCTTGTGGACCCCCGTGATCGTCTTGATCAGGGTGGACTTGCCGGCGCCGTTGTCGCCGATCAGGCCGACGATCTCGTTCCGCCCGACCGCCATGTTGATGTTGCGCAGCGCATGCACGGCGCCGAAATACTTCTGCACCGCTTCGAGACGGACGATGTCCTTGAACGCCACGTTCCTGACCGGCGATACGGCAGGGGCCGAAGCGCTCATCGCACGCGTCTCCCCCTGTGCCGTATCATTCCGGCATTGGTCATCCGGAGGCCAGGCAATGTCAAGCCGGTGAGCTCAGGGCGGCGCTCGCCTGGGCGGCCCGTCGCCGGCGCCGCATGGACGCCCGCCGGAACCCGATCCATAGTGTTCGCCCGCGCGCGGATCGCTCGTCCGCGCGCGCCTCGAACCCTCTCGAACCCTCTCGAACCCTGGGGGCAGTGACATGGCACAGCTTGCGGATCTCGGCGTCACCGGTCTGGCCGTGATGGGGGCGAACCTCGCCCGCAACGCGGCCCGCAAGGGCTTCCGGGTCGCCGTGCATAACCGGACGAACGACAAGACCGACCGCCTGCTGCAAGAGCATGGGCACGAAGGCAATTTCATCGGCTCGCATTCCGTCCGGGAGTTCGTCGCCTCCTTGGCCAAGCCGCGCGCCATCATCGTCATGGTCAAGGCCGGCAAGCCGATCGACGACGTGATCGCGGAACTCGCGCCGCATCTCGAGGAAGGCGACATCATCATCGACGGCGGCAACTCGCTGTTCACCGACACACGCCGGCGCGAACGCGAACTTGCCGAACGCAAGCTGCTGTTCGTCGGCATGGGCGTCTCCGGCGGCGAGGAGGGCGCGCTCGAAGGGCCGTCGATCATGCCGGGCGGCGCGCGGGCGGCCTGGGACCGCATCGCGCCGATGGTCACGAAGATGGCGGTCTCGGTCGATGGCGTGCCCTGCTGCGCCTATATGGGCCCCGACGGCGCCGGCCACTACGTGAAGATGGTGCATAACGGCATCGAGTATGCCGACATGCAGCTGATCGCCGAGGCCTACGACCTGATGCGGACGGTGTACGGCATGCAGGCGAGCGAGATCGGCGAGGTCTTCGCCACCTGGAAGACGGGCGAGCTCGACTCCTATTTGATCGAGATCACGGCCGCCGTGCTCGCCAAGCGCGATCCGTCGAGCGGCGGCGCGCTGGTGGACGTGATCCGGGACGAGGCGGAGCAGAAGGGCACCGGCCGCTGGACCGCGCAATCGGCGCTCGAACTCGGCGTGCCGATCACGGCGATCACCGAAGCGGTGTATGCGCGCGCGCTGTCGGGCCGCCCGGCGCAGCGCGCGGCGGCGGCGCAGGAATTCGAGGGGCCGCGCGTCTCGGCGAGACCCGCCGGGCCGGGCGACATCGACAAGATCCGGGACGCCCTCTACGCGTCGAAGATCGTCGCCTATGCGCAGGGCTTCGAGCAACTGGCGGTCGCGTCGAAGCAGTACCGACTGGAACCTCGATCCGGGCCTGATCGCCACGATCTGGCGCGGCGGCTGCATCATCCGGGCGGCGTTCCTCGACCGCATCCGCGAGGGCTACGAGGCGCATCCCGACGCCGCCAGCCTGCTGCTGCAACCCTACTTCCGGGACGCGGTGATCAAGGCCGAGCCCGCCTGGCGGGACGTCGTGGTGCTGGCCGTGCAAAGCGGCGTCGCCGTCCCGGCCTTCGCCTCCTCGCTCGCCTATTTCGACGGCCTCCGGCGCGCGCGCGGGCCGGCCAATCTGCTGCAGGGCTTGCGGGACTATTTCGGCGCCCATACCTACCGGCGCACGGACAAGGACGGCTCGTTCCACACCCGCTGGTCGCAGGACGGCACCGAAATCGCGGTCTAGCCGGACACGCCGGGCCGGATCGACGCCCGTTCCTTCCATCGAAGGGTCACTCATGGCGCGCAATGCCTACGACGCGATGTGGGCCGAGGCCGTGTCCGCGCTCAACCGCGCCGACCGGCTGCATCGCGATTTCTTCCGCCCCCAGCCGCAAGGCTGGGAGCCGCCGGTCGACCTGCTCCAGATCGACGGCGAACTCATCATCACGGCCGCCCTGCCCGGCGTGCACGCGGACGAGGTCGGGATCGTGGTCCAGGAGGCCTCCATCGCGATCACCGGCGTCCGGCGTCTGCCGGTGTCGCTGCAGCGCGCCCGCGTGCTGCGGATGGAGCTGCCGCACGGCCGCTTCGAGCGGCGCATCGCCATCCCCGCCGGCCACTACGAACTGACCCGGCGCGAAATCGCCGACGGGCTGCTCATCGTCGCGCTGCGGAGGCTCGGATGATGGACACGCAACCGGCGACGGAGGCCGGACAGGCCGGGGACGAACTGCTTCTGGTGCCGGTGCGCGAGGTCGTGCTGTTCCCGGGCGTACTGCTGCCGCTGGTCGCGGACCGGCCCGGCACCGAGGCCGCCTTGCAGGAGGCGGCGCGGGCGTCGCGCCCGGTCGCGGTCGTGCTGCAACGCGACAAGGGGGTGGAAACACCGGATCTCTCCGGCCTGCATCCGGTTGGGACCGAGGGCAGGCTGCTCCGCTACGTCACCGGCCGCGACGGCACGCATCACGCCATCGTCCAGGGCACCGGCCGCCTGCGGGTGCTCGATCTGGCGGATGGCGGCGGCCCGCCCGCCATCCGGGTCGAGCGCATCGCCGAGCCGCCGGCGGAAGGCGCCGAGATCGACGCCCGGTTCCATCAGCTGCGCGAACGCGCGATGGAGACGCTCAGGCTGCTGGAGCAGGCGCCCCCCGAGCTGGCCGCCGCCGTCCAGTCGGTCGAGCAGCCGGGCCAGTTGGCCGATCTGGTGGCGAGCCTGCTCGACCTCGCGCCGGGCGAGAAGCAGGAGATCCTGGAGATCGTCCCGCTGCTGCCACGGCTGGACCGGGTGTTGTGGCGCCTCGCCTACCGGCTGGAGGTGCTGCGCCTGTCGGCCGATATCGGCAAGCGTACCCGCGCGACCATGGAGGGACGGCAGCGCGAGTTCATGCTGCGCGAGCAGATGAAGGCGATCCAGAAGGAACTCGGAGAGGACGAGGGCGGCTCCCCGGAACTGGCCGACCTGAAGCGCGCGCTGGACGAGGCCGGGCTGCCGGACGAGGTCGCGAAGCAGGCGCAGCGCGAGCTCAGGCGGCTGGAGCGGATGCAGGAGGGCGGGCCGGAATCCGGCATGGTGCGCACCTACCTGGAATGGCTGTCCGAACTGCCGTGGAAGCTCGGCGACGAACCCGGCATCGACATCGCCGAGGCGCGCCGCGTGCTCGACCAGGACCACTACGCGCTGGAAAAGATCAAGCGCCGCATCCTGGAGTTCCTGGCGGTCCGCAAGCTGAACCCGGACGGGCGCGGGCCGATTCTCTGCTTCGTCGGACCGCCCGGCGTCGGCAAGACCTCGCTCGGCCAGTCGATCGCCCGCGCCACGGGCAAGCCGTTCGTGCGGGTGAGTTTGGGCGGCGTGCATGACGAGAGCGAGATCCGCGGCCATCGCCGGACCTATGTCGGCGCCCTGCCTGGCAACATCATCCAGGCGATCCGCCGGGCCGGCTCGCGGGCCTGCGTGATGATGCTCGACGAGATCGACAAACTGGGCGGCGGCGGCTTCCAGGGCGACCCGTCCTCGGCGCTGCTGGAAGTGCTCGACCCGGAGCAGAATGCCACCTTCAGGGACGCCTATCTCGGCGTGCCGTTCGACCTGAGCCGCGTGCTGTTCATCGCGACCGCGAACCAGATGGACACGATCCCGGCCCCGCTCAGGGACCGCATGGAGGTGGTTCAGCTCTCGGGCTACACCGAGGAGGAGAAGCTCGCGATCGCGCGGCGCTACCTCGTGCCGCGCCAGATCGGGCGCAACGGCCTGAAGCCGGAGCAGGTGGAGATCACCGACGACGCGCTCGCCGCGATCGTGCGCGGCTACACGCGCGAAGCCGGAGTGCGCAACCTCGAACGCGAGATCGGCGCGGTGCTGCGCAACGTCGCCGCCCGCTTCGCCGAGGGCGACAGCGGGACGTTACGGATCGGCCCGGACGATTTGGCGGGCATTCTGGGAGCGGGCCGCTTCGAGCCGGAGGTCGCGGAGCGCGCGGCGGTTCCGGGGATCGCGACGGGCCTCGCCTGGACGCCGGTGGGCGGCGACATCCTGTTCATCGAAGCGACGCGCATGCCGGGGACGGGAAAACTCATCCTGACCGGTCAGCTGGGCGACGTCATGAAGGAGAGCGCGCAGGCGGCGCTGAGCCTGCTGAAATCACGCGCGGGCGATCTCGGGATCGAGGCCGGTCTGTTCGAGCGCAGCGATATCCACGTCCACGTTCCGGCAGGAGCGATCCCGAAGGACGGCCCGTCGGCCGGGGTCGCCATGTTCATGTCCCTGGCGTCGCTGATGGTCGGCCGCCCGATCGATCCGGCGACCGCCATGACGGGCGAGATCAGCCTGCGCGGCGTCGTGCTGCCGGTCGGCGGCATCCGCGAGAAGGTGGTCGCGGCCGAGCGCGCGGGCATCACAAAGGTCATGCTGCCCGCGCGGAACCGGCGCGACTTCGAGGACATTCCGGCCAGCAGCCGCGACAGGCTGCAATTCGTCTGGCTGGAAACGGTGGACGACGCCATGACCGCCGCGATGCCGGCCGTCGCCGGGGCGGCTTCGGCATAGGCGGCCATGCCGAGCGGCGACGCCGACCCGGCCGTCCTGTTGTTCCTTGAGCGCAGCTTGCTGGTCCGGGCAGGCGCGGCGGTCTCGCTGACGCCGCTCGCCGGCGGCGTTGCATCCGACATTTGGAAGGTGGACGCGGGTTCGGAGCCGTTCGTCGTCAAGCGCGCGCTGGCGCGGCTCCGGGTCGCGCAGGAATGGACCGCGCCCGTTTCGCGCAACGCGAGCGAGGTCGCTTGGATGAGAATGGCGGCGCGCATCGCCCCCGGCGCCGTGCCGGCGATCCTCGCCGACGACGCCGCATCGGGATTGTTCGCGATGAGCTATCTCGCGCCCGACATGCATCCCGTCTGGAAGCAGGAGCTCAGGGACGGACGGGCCGATCCTTCCTTCGCGGCAAAGCTCGGCCGCCTGCTCGCCAGCATTCACGCATCGACCGCCGGATCAGAGGACATCGCGGAGCGCTTCAGGACCGACGCCGTATTCCACGACATCCGGATCGCGCCGTACATCGAGACGCCCATCGCCCTGCACCCCGATCTCGCGCAGCCCCTGAGGGCGCTCGCCGCCGCGACTTTGGCGAGGAAGCGAGCGCTCGTGCATGGCGACGTCAGCCCGAAGAACATCCTGTGCGGTCCGGATGGGCCGGTGCTCCTGGACGCCGAATGCGCGTGGTACGGCGATCCGGCGTTCGACCTCGCCTTCTGCCTCAACCATCTGCTGCTGAAATGCGTGTGGCGACCTGGGTTCGGGGGTGCCTTCCTCGCTTGTTTCGACGCGATGGCGGCCGAATACCTCGCCGCAGCGACTTGGGAGCCGCCGGAGGCCGTCGAGGCCCGGGCGGCGCGGCTGCTGCCAGCCTTGCTTCTTGGCCGCGTGGACGGCAAGTCTCCCGGTCGAGTACCTGACGGACGAGGCCGACAGGGCCCGTGTGCGGCGGGTGGCGCGGCGCTTCATCGCGAGTCCGCCAACGAGGCTTGCCGAGATCAGAGCGCGCCTGGGCGGAGGAGCTTCCGCCATGACGGACACACGCATCGCCCGGCTGCACGGCCGCCGCGTCTGGGATTCGCGCGGCCGGCCGACCGTGGAAGTCGAGGTCACGCTCGGCTGCGGCGCGAACGGCCGGGCGATCGCCCCGGCGGGCGCCTCCACCGGAACCGGGGAAGCCGTCGATCTGCGGGACGGCGGGACGGCGCTGGGCGGCTTCGGCGTCCGGCGGGCGGTGTCGGGCGTCAACGACGAGATCGCGGCGGAGCTGCGCGGCCTCGACGCCGACGATCAGGCGGAGATCGACGCGCGGCTGATCCGCCTCGACGGAACCCCGAACCGGAGCAGGCTGGGCGGCAACGCCCTGGTCGCGACCTCGATCGCGGTGTTGCAGGCCCGTGCCGCCGCCGCCCGCGTCCCGCTCTGGCGCCACCTCGCCGGGTCCGCCCCGGTCCGGATGCCGCTGCCCGAGATCCAGATCTTCGGCGGCGGCGCGCACGCCGCGCGGCGGGTCGATATCCAGGACTTCATGGTGGTCTGCCCGGCGGCCGCCTCCTTCGCGGAGGCGCTGGACTGGACCGCCGAGATCTACCGTGCGGCCGGCGGCCTGATGAAGCGGGCGGGCAAGCTGCAAGGCGTCGCCGACGAGGGCGGCTACTGGCCGGCCTTCGCCTCGAACGAGGAGGCGCTCGATACGCTGCTCGCGTCGATCGAGGCAGCCGGGTTCAGGCCGGGACGCGACGTTCTGATCTCGCTCGACGTCGCGGCCTCCGAGTTCGGCCGGGGCGGGGCTCTACCGTCTGGCGCTCGAAGGGCGCGAACTCGATACCGCCGGCATGATCGACCTGCTCGGCGCAATGGCTCGATGCCTATCCGATCGCATCCATCGAAGACCCGCTCGCCGAGGACGACGCGGCGGGCTTTCGCCGCGTTCACGCGCCTCCATGGGAACCGGTGCCAGATCGTCGGGGACGACTACCTTGTGACGAACGCGGAGCGGGTCGCCGCCGCCGGGGTCGCGCGTGCCGTCAACGCCGTCCTCATCAAGCCGAACCAGGCCGGAACGATCACGGAAAGCCATGCCGCGCTGGAGGCAGCCCGCCGCGCGGGTTTCGGCACCATCGTTTCCGCCCGGTCCGGCGAGACCGAGGACGTGACGATCGCGCATCTCGCGGTCGGCTGGAACGCGGGACAGATCAAGGTCGGCTCGTTCTCGCGGTCCGAGCGCATGGCGAAGTGGAACGAGTGCCTCCGGATCGAGGAGGAACTCGGCGCGCGCGCGCCGTTCGCTGGCTGGTCGGTCCTGCCGGCGTCATGGAAGCAGGACGCCTGACCGACGCCGTTCGAGGCGGCCGCGAGGATCCGGCTGGCGTGTCGCGTTCCGCGGATTCGGATCAGGTCAGCCCGTGCGCGAAGACGGCTCCGGCTGCCCGCCGACCTCCGGACGGGTTGGCGGGACCACGCTGATCGTTGCCTGCGGCGGCCCGTACACGTCGCCCGCGCGCTTGATGAAGGCGTTCACCATCCGCCGCACCGCCTCGTTGAACACGACGCCGATCGCCTTCTGCAAGATGCGGCTGCGGAACTCGAAGTCGACGAAGAAGCCGACGACGCAGCCGCGCGGATCGGGCGTGAAGTTCCACTCGTTGTTGAGGTAACGAAACGGGCCGTTCTCGTACCGCACCTTGATGTGCGACGGCGGATCGAGCGACACGCGGCTGCTGAAGCTCTCGCGGAAGGGACCGAAGCCGATCGTCAAATCCGCCACCAGCTCCTTGGCGGTGCGGCTGCGGATGCGCGCGCCCACGCACCAGGGCAGAAACTGCGGATACTTCGCGACGTCGGCCACCAGATCGAACAGCTGATCCGGCCGGTACGGGACGACCTTCTTCTCCGCATGCGTCGGCATGGCCGCTCAGACAAGCATGGTCGCGGGTGGAGCGCCCGCGAGCTTCGCCTCCCGCGCCGCCCGCAACTGCGCGAAATCCGCGTCCGCGTGGTAGGAGCTGCGCGTCAGCGGCGTCGCCGACACCATCAGGAAACCCTTCGCCCGGGCGAGGCTCGCGTAATCGGCGAACTCGTCCGGCGTTACGAAGCGGTCGATCGCGGCGTGCTTCACCGTCGGCTGCAAATACTGGCCGAGCGTGATGAAATCCACGTCCGCGATCCTGAGATCGTCCATCACCTGCATGATCTCGGCCCTGTCCTCGCCGAGACCGACCATCAGTCCGGACTTGGTGAAGATCGACGGCGCGAGCCGCTTCACGGTGTCGAGCAGCCGGAGCGACTGGTAGTAGCGGGCACCGGGCCGGATGGTCGTGTAGAGGCGCGGCACCGTCTCGAGATTGTGGTTGAACACGTCCGGCCGCGCCCCGGCCAGCGTCTCGGCGCCGCCTTGCTTGCGCAGGAAGTCGGGCGTCAGCACCTCGATCGTCGTTTCGGGCGCGCTCTGCCGGATGGCCCGGATCACGGCGGCGAAATGCCCAGCACCGCCGTCCGCCAAATCGTCACGGTCGACCGAGGTGATCACGACATGGCGCAGGCCGAGCTTGGCCACCGCGTCGCCGACCCGGGCGGGCTCCTCCGCGTCGAGCGGCCCCGGATGCCCGGTGCGCACGTTGCAGAAGGAACAGGCCCGCGTGCAGGTGTCGCCCATGATCATCATGGTCGCGTGCCGCTGCGACCAGCACTCGCCGATATTCGGGCAGGCCGCCTCCTCGCAGACCGTGACGAGCTTGTTCCGCCGCATCAGGTCGCGGGTCTCGGCATAGACGGCGTGGGTCGGGGCCTTGACCCGGATCCAGGACGGCTTGCGCTGGATCGGATTGTCGGGCCGGTGCGCCTTTTCGGGGTGGCGCAAGGGTTCAATCGAAGCAAGCGGTGCCGGAAGCATCCCAGCCTGGAACGCGCCTCCGGCGGAAAAGTCGACTTGGAACGCGCCTCCGGCGGAAGAGTCGACTTGGAACGCGCCTCCGGCGGAAGAGTCGACTTGGAACGCGCCTCCGGCGGAAGAGTCGACTTGGAACGCGCCTCCGGCGCGATGATCGATCAGGACGCGGGTTGCCATGGCTCTTCCGGACAGGATTGACGCAGTCGGTTAGAAGTGGATGGAGCGGCGGAAGGCGTCAAGCCGTGGCTGACGGAGAGTCGCCGTCCGTTCCCGGCCGCTCTCGAAGGCGCGCGCCGTCCGGTCCAGCCGGCGCAGCCACCACCGGTCCAGCAGGCTCATGACCGAGGCCGCGGGCAGCGTGATCGCGAGGACGGCGGCGCCGGCGAGCAGAGCCGGCCACAGGCCCGGCAGACGAGCCGCCGCTCGCACATAGACCCAAGACCCCGCCGACGAGAGAACGAGGAGGTGCAGCAGATAGACCGGGAACGAGATGCGCCCGAGCCATCGCGCCACCCTTCCGCTGAGAGCGGACCGGACCGGCGCGCATCCGAGCGCGACCAGGATGAGCAGGACGGACGCCGGCACCCAGAGCACCGGGAAAAACGCGGGGTCCACCGGGAGCACCGGCGCGAGCCAGGCATAGGCGCCGACCGGCCCGAAGAACCCGGCGAGCAGGAAGGCGACGGCCACAAGCGCGGCCGAGAGCGGCAGGGACAGGCTGACCGCGCGCCGGCTCAGATACCAGGACAGGAACACCCCCGCCAGGAACTCGGGCAGGCGAGGAAACGTGTGCACCGTCATGAGGCCGAGCACGCCGAGCAGGAAGGCCGCCGCCGCCGGCCGCGCGCAGCACAGCAGCAGGGGCGCGCTCGCGAACACGAACAGGCTGCCCACCATCTCGGCTCGCATCGTCCACATGCTGCTGTCATAGCGGCTCGCGCCATCGAAGAACGTCTCGAACGCCCCTTGCTGAAAGGCGTCCCAGAGCGAAGGCACAAACTTGGCCGCTTTCAGCCCGGCGAAGCCGAAATCGGCGAGCCAGGGCGATCCGCTGACCGCCGCCGCCTCTTCGAAGTGATAACAGCCGGTGCGGAACAAGGTCCAGGACAGCAGGGTCGCGAGCAAGCACGGACCCGCCAGCCGCGGCCAGCGCTTCAGGACGCCGCGCAGCACCGTGCCGGTGTCGCCCGTGTGGAAGAACCGCCAGGGCAGCACGAACCCGGACAGGACGAAGAAGAAGCTCACGGCCGCCGTCCCGTTCGCGACGGCGAACCACCAGCGGCCAATCAGGGGATGCGGAACGGCGTGCGGAAACAGCCCGCTGACCTGCGGGAGAAACCCGAGCGACAGATGCCAGAACACGACCGCCAGCGCCGCCAGACCGCGCAGGCACTCGAGCGAGTTGAGCCTCCGGGACGGAGGAGACATCAGAAGTGGATCGCCCGTCCATAGGAAGCGAGCACCGCCTCGTGCATCGTCTCGCTGACGGTCGGATGCGGGAAGACCGTGGCCATCAACTCGGCCTCCGTGCTCTCCAAGGTCCGGGCGATCGCGAAGCCCTGGATCATCTCCGTCACCTCGGCGCCGACCATATGCGCGCCGAGCAGCTCGCCCGTCCTGGCATCGAACACGGTCTTCGCCAGCCCTTCCGGCTCGCCCATGGCGATCGCCTTGCCATTGCCGACGAAGGGAAAGCGACCGACCTTCACCTCATGCCCGGCCGCCTCCGCCGCCGCCTGCGTCATCCCGACCGAGGCGATCTGCGGGCGGCAATAGGTGCAGCTTGGAATGTTGGCAGCGTTGAGCGCATGCACGCCGGGTACGCCCGCGAGCGCCTCGACGCAAATCACGCCTTCCTCGCTCGCCTTGTGCGCGAGCCAGGGCGGTCCCACCAGGTCGCCGATGGCGTAGACGCCCGGCTCGCCGGTGCGGCCGAACCCGTCCGCCACGACGTGGCCGCGCTCGACTCGCACGGCGGTGCCCTCCAGTCCCAGTCCCTCGACGTTGCCGGCGATGCCGATGGCGACGATCACCCGCGCCGCCGTGATCTCGCGCGATTTGCCCTCCGCCTCGACCGTCACGCTGACGCTGCCCTCGCCCCGGCGGGCGCCCTTCACCGTCGCGCCGGTCAGGATCGTCATGCCCTGCGCCTCGAAGGCCTTATGGGCGAACGCAGCGATCTCCTCGTCCTCGACCGGCAGGATGCGCCCGACCGCTTCCACGACCGTCACCTCGGCGCCCATGTTGCGGTAGAAGCTCGCGAACTCGATGCCGACGGCGCCAGAGCCGACCACCAGCACCGACGCGCGGCATCGACGGCGGAACCATGGCCTCCCGGTAGCTCCAGACGAGCTTGCCGTCCGGCTCCAGCCCCGGCAGCGTCCTCGCGCGCGCGCCGGTGGCGAGGACGACGTGCGGCGCGTGCAAGGTCGCGACCGGACTGCCGTCCTTCTCGACGGCGACCGCCCCTGCCCCGGCCAGCCGCCCTTCGCCATCGAATACCGCGACCTTGTTCTTGCGCAGGAGATGCGCGACGCCCGTGGAGAGCTGCTTGGCGACCGCGCGCGAACGCTCGACGACGCGCGCGAGATCGAAGCGCGGATTGTCGGCGGCGAAGCCGAACTGGTCGAGCGAATGCAGCAGATGGTTGATCTCGCTCGTTCGCAGCAGCGCTTTCGTCGGGATGCAGCCCCAGTTGAGACAGATGCCGCCCAGATGTTCGCGCTCGACCAGCCCGACCCGCATGCCGAGCTGCGCGGCGCGGATGGCCGCGACATAGCCGCCCGGTCCGCCGCCGAGCACGATCAGGTCGAAAGCCTGTTCCGCCATCGCGGCCGCCGCTCACAGCATCAGTCTGAGCGGATCCTCGACGATGGCCCGGAACACGCCGAGCCACTCGGCCGCGAGCGCCCCGTCCACCGCGCGGTGATCGGCGGACAGCGTGCAGGTCGCGACCGTCGCGATCGCAAGCGCGCCGTCCCGCACCACCGGCCGCTGCAACCCGGCCGCGACGGCCAGGATCGCCGCTTGCGGCGGGTTGATGATGGCCGCGAACTCGCTGCACGCCGTACATGCCCATATTGGAGATCGAGAAGCCGCCGCCCTGGAACTCCTCGGGCCTGAGTTTCCCGGCGCGCGCGCGCGCGACCAGATCCTTGACCTCGCGGCTGATCGCGGCGAGGCCCTTCTGGTCCGCGCGCCGGACGATCGGGGTGATCGAGCCCGTCCGGGATCGAAACGGCGACGCTGATATCCACGTCCTCGAAGCGCGCGATCGCTTCCTCGGTCCAGGCGGCGTTGACGCCCGGCACGCGGCGCAGCGCGACGGCGGCGGCCTTGATCAGCATGTCGTTGACCGAGAGCTTGAACGCGCCCGGCCCCTCCGCCGCCGACCGCGCGTTCAGTTCCGTCGCGCAGCTTCAGCAGCGCATCCAGCTCGACGTCGATCGAGACGTAGAAATGCGGGACCGACTGTTTCGCTTCCGTCAGCCGCCGCGCGATCGTGCGCCGCACGCCGCTGTTCGGGACGAGGCTGTGCGCCCCCGCGATCGCGGGCGCCGCCTTCGCCAGCGGCTGCGGCTGCGGAGACGCGGGCGGAGCCGGTGCGGGCGCGGGCTGTTTCGGCCGCCGCACTTCTGCCGCGACGCCGCCTCGATGTCGGCCTTGACGATCCGGCCGCCCGGACCCGAGCCTTGCAGTCGCGGACAGATCGATCCCGGCCTGCTTCGCCATCCGCCGCGCCAGCGGTGACGCCGCGATGCGGTCCGCATCCCGTCCGTCGCCGTCGCCGTCGCCCTTCGCCGCTGGCGGCGTGGCCGGCGCGGGCGGCGGGCTGATCCTTGCGGGTTTCCTGCGGCGCGCGCCCAGCCGCTTGCGCGGGCGCGGGATTGCTGTCGCGGATTTCGGGAGCCGCCGGCGCAGCTTGCGGCTCGTCATCCGCGTCTGCACCGTCGGAGTTCGCGCAATTCCGCAATCGGCGCGTTCACCTTGACGCCCTGGGTTCCGTCGCCGACCAGGATCTTGCCCAGGATGCCGTCGTCGTTCGCCTCGACCTCCATCGTCGCCTTGTCGGTCTCGATCTCCGCGATGACGTCGCCGGACCGGATCGCGTCGCCCTCCTTCTTGAGCCAGCGCGAAAGCGTGCCCTCGGTCATGGTCGGGCTGAGTGCGGGCATCAGGATGTTCGTGGCCATGCGGCGCGTTCCTCGACGGACGTCAGACGATGCGCTTGACCGCGTCCACGACGGAGGACGGTTGCGGCAACGCGAGCTTTTCCAGATTGGCGGCGTAGGGCAGCGGCACATCGGCGCCATGGACGCGCACCGGCGGCGCGTCCAGCCAGTCGAAGCAGTGCTCGATCACCCGCATCGCGATCTCGGCGCCGATGCCCGCGAACGGCCAGCCCTCCTCGACCGACACGATCCGGTTCGTCTTCTTGACGCTGGCGACGACCGTCTCGGTATCGAGCGGACGCAGCGAGCGAAGATTGATCACCTCCGCCTCGATCCCCTCGCCCGCCAGCATCTCGGCCGCCTCCATCGCCACCCCGACCATCAGGCTGAACGCGACGATGGTCACGTCCTTGCCCGCCCGCTCGATCTTGGCGCGGCCGATCGGGACGGTGAACTCCTCGTCCGTCGGGCAATCGAAGCTGCGGCCGTACAGGATCTCGTTCTCGAGCACGATCACCGGGTTCGGATCGCGGATCGCGGAGCGCAGCAATCCGACAGCGTCGGCCGCGGACCAGGGCGCGACCACCTTCAGCCCCGGCACATGCGCATACCACGAGGCGTAGCATTGGCTATGCTGCGCGCCGACGCGGGCGGCTGCGCCGTTCGGGCCGCGAAACACGATCGGGCAGTGCATCTGGCCGCCCGACATGTAGAGCGTCTTGGCGGCGGAGTTGACGATCTGGTCGATCGCCTGCATCGCGAAGTTGAAGGTCATGAACTCGACGATCGGTTTGAGCCCGGCCATCGCCGCGCCGACCGCGAGGCCGGTGAAGCCGTGTTCGGTGATCGGCGTGTCGATGACGCGCTTCGGGCCGAACTCCTCGAGCAGTCCCTGGCTCACCTTGTACGCGCCGTGATACTGCGCGACCTCCTCGCCCAGCAGGAACACGCGGTCATCTTCCCGCATCGCGCCCGCCATCGCGGCGCGCAGCGCCTCGCGCACCGTCATCGTGCTGGGTCTCGCCGGCCTGCCGGCTCGGGCGCGGGCTTCGGCTCCGTGACCGCCTCGGTTTCGACCGGCGCTTCGTCGGGCGTCGCTTCCTTCTTCTCGCGCGCCGCTTCCGTCGTTTGCGGCGCCGTCGCTTGCGGCGTCTCTGGCGCCCCCACGCCGTCGCCATCGAGCAGCGCGATCGGCGTATTGACCGCGATGCCGTCCGTTCCCTCGTCGACGAGGATGCGCGCAAGCGTGCCGTCGTCGGCCGCCTCGACTTCCATCGTCGCCTTGTCGGTCTCGATCTCGGCGATCACGTCGCCCGCGCGCACCGTCTCGCCCGTCTTCTTGATCCAGCGCGCGAGCTTGCCCTCCGTCATGGTGGGCGAGAGCGCCGGCATCAGGATCTCGGTCGGCATCGGATCAGCCTTCCAGCAATACGTCTGTGGTCAGCGCGGACGGATCGGGCTCGGGACTGTCCTCGGCGAATTTCACCGCCTCCTCGACCATGCGCCTCACGTCCCGGTCGACGGATTTCAGCGCCTCCTCGCTCGTTCCCGCTTGCACAAGGCGCGCGCGCAGCGTGTCGATCGGATCGTGCTCCGCCCTGATCTTCTGGATCTCGTCGCGCGTGCGATATTTGCCCGGATCGGACATCGAGTGGCCGCGATAGCGATAGGTCTGCATTTCGATCAGGCGCGGCCCGTTTCCGGCCCGGCAGACGGCGACGGCCTCGGCGACCGCCGCATGCACGGCGGCGACATCCATCCCATCGACGCGCACGCCCTCGATGCCCCAGGGCGCGCCGTTCTGCGACAGATCGCGCGAGGCGGACGCGCGCTCGATGCTCGTTCCCATACCGTAGCGATTGTTCTCGATGATGTAGACGACCGGCAGCTTCATCAGCGCCGCCAGATTGAAGCTCTCGAACACCTGGCCCTGGCTGGACGCGCCCTCGCCGAAGAAGGTGAGGCAGACATGGCCGTCGCCGCGATAGTAGTTCGCAAACGCGATGCCGGTGCCGATGCTCGCGGGCACGCCGACGATGCCGTGGCCGCCGAAGAAGTTCTTCTCGCGGCTGAACATGTGCATCGAGCCGCCCTTGCCGCCCGAATAGCCGGTCGCGCGGCCCGCGAGCTCCGCCATCACGCCTTTCGGGTCCATGCCGGTCGCGAGCATGTGGCCGTGGTCGCGATAGGACGTGACGACCTGGTCGCCCTCCCGGAGCGCCGCCAGCGCGCCGACGACCACCGCTTCCTGGCCGATATAGAGATGGCAGAAGCCGCCGATCAGGCCCATGCCGTAGAGCTGGCCCGCCTTCTCCTCGAACCGGCGGATCAGCAGCATGTCGCGAAAGGCGCGGGCGAGGCGCTCGGGCGACAGCGCGTTGCCGGAAGCCGACTCTGCCGCTTGCATCTCGCGTTTCTCCCTTCCGCCCGCGCCGGAACACGGGTCAGTGAAACAGCCGCAAACCCCGGCGGCAAGCCGCGCCTCGCCAGCCTACGCTCCAGCCTACGCCCCACCCTACGCCGTTGTAACGCTTGACTTCGGCGGGGATGCGCCAAAGAAGGAGCCAGCGGGCCGGACCGCCATCCGGCCTCCGCGCGCCGCCAGACAGAGTGGCCCGCCTGATTGAATGCGTTGCCGAAATCCAAATCCGGTTAGGTGTCGCTGCCGGTCTGGCCCGGCCATGGAGGCTGGCCCGGTCGCAGCCGCGACGCCGCTGGGTCATCGCCGCCTCGATCCTGCTGCATCTGTCGCTGCTGCTGCTGCTGGCGCCCTGGCGGGAACCGGCGCTCCCGCCCGAACCGCTGCCGCCGCCCACGGTCGCCATGGTGTTCGAATCCGCCAACCCGCGCGGCCCATCGGTGCCGAACCCGACGCCCGAAGCCTCGCTGCCCACCCCGCCGACGCCCCCGCCGCAGCAGCCGCAGCCGCAGCCGCCCGCGCCTCAGCCCGTACCCGCGCCTCCGGCGCCGCCAGCGCCGCCCGAGGTTTCGCTCGCGACGCCGCCCGCGCCTCCGCCGCCCCCGCTCGACCTGCCGCCGCCGCCCGATCTGACCGCGCCGGAGCCCTTGCCGCCGCCCGCGCCCGCGCCGCCCCGGCCCCGCCCGACGCCGCCGGTGCGCGAGGCCGAGCGGCCGCCGTCAGAGCGTCAGCCGAACACGGCCTTCCCGAAGCCGATGAACTTCTCCTTCGGCGCGCCCCGGTCGCCTTCCGCGCTCGAACGCGCCTTCTCCAGCTACGCGCCGGGACGGGCCGCGAAGGGCGACACCTCGCTCGGCCAGTTCGCGCGCGTGACGAAGGGCCGGGTGGACGCCGACTGGATGGGCGATTTGCACCGCTGGTGGCTGGAGCACCGCTACTACCCGGAGCAGGCGGCGATGGCCGGCGAGGACGGGACCGTGAAAATCCAGATCCAGGTGGACCGCTACGGGCATGTCCGCCTCGTCGACCTGGAGGGACGGTCCGGGTCGCAATGGCTCGACATGGCGGCGCAGGCAGTGTTCCGGGGCGCGACCCTGCCGCCCTTCCCGCCCGGCACGCGGGACGACCAGATCACCGTCGATCTGACGATCAACTACATCCTGGTCCGGCGCTAGCCGTCAGAACAGGCGCTCCTTCGGCCCGTACTGCACGATGATGTCGGATGGGTCGGCGAGGTTCAGCATCGCGCGCGCCCGCTCGTCGAGCGTGTCCCGGTCGATGCTGTTATTGCGCAAGCCCGCGAGCCGCCGTTCCCATGTCGCCTGCTCTGCCTGCGCAAGGCTCAGATCGGCCTCGGCTTTCTTCAGAAGCGTCTGCCGCTCGGCGTAGGCGACCAGGCCGCGATCGCCATGCGTCGCGTTCCAGCCGAAATACCCGACCAGCGACAGGAACACCAGCGGCGCGACTGCGGCGCGCGCCTTGCGCTTCAACTCACGTGCGAATGCCATGACCGCGATTGCCTCGATGCCGTGCGGCCGGTCTATCACGGCCATGGCGTTCCTCGGACAACGGCATCCAAGTCGCGCGTTGAACTCGCTTTTCAGCCGCGCATGTGGCAGGGATGCGACACACGGGATGCGACACACGGGCGCGGTTCGATCAAGGTGGAGAAGGATTGCGTCGTGAGTGATCGCACCGACGATGTGAAGGCGCTCTACCGGCAAGCGTTCCGGGATTTCGGTTTGGTTGCCCTGTGGAGCATGCGCCCGATCCCGGAACCGACGGCCGCCGACGCGCTGGCGATCACGGCCGCCTTGCGCACGCATGGCCGCATGGATGGACGACGGCTCGCGGAGCGCATCGAGCAGCTCTGTCGTGCCCATCAGTGAGTTTCAGTCGGCCGTATTGCGGCTGCTCGCAGCCCATCGCAGCCCGGACAGCTACATCGCGTTCGGCATCGCCATCAACCGGCACGGCCCCCGCTTCTCGGGCGCCATTGACATCTTTCACGACTCGGCGGGGCGGCTCGAAAAAGCCGTTCAGGCAGACGAAGCTGCGCTCTCTAAGGCCGGTTACGCCGTCACATGGTCGCCCACTCAACGAACCGAGAAGCGCGAAGCGACCATCGAGAAGCACCGCGAGCGGATGCAGCTTGAGTGGATGACGGACTCCGCCTTCCGGTTTTTCCCGACGCAACCGGACGATCTGTTCGGCTACGTGCTGCATCCGGTCGATCTTGCCACCAACAAGGCATCGGCGGCGGCAGACCGCCGCGTGCCCCGCGATGTGATGGATCTGGTAACGATCCACGAAAACGTCCTGCCGCTCGGCGCGATTGTCGCCGCCGCGGTCGGAAAGTTTCCCGGCACCACGCCCGAGGAGTTCCAGGCCTTGGCGACGGAGCAGCCGGTTGACATGCCCGTTCTGCACCGCCGTATCCGCTCCATGATCGAGGACGCGGAAAGCTTTGTCGCGAAGCTGCCGAGCGACGCCGTAGGCGTCGTGTTCACCGACGCTGGGAGGCCCGTGCAGCCGGACGTGAACGCGCTGGATAGGTATCGACGCAACCCCGGCGCACCGGGTGGCTTGTGGCCGAGCTCCCCGGAAATCGGACGCGCCATGCTGGAACGCTACATCAAACCAAAACCGTAGCAGACGCTTAAACGCCCTTCGCCACCCGGTCGAACGCCCGCAACCGCGCGAGCAGCGCCGGCATGTCGCGGAGCGGGATCATGTTCGGGCCGTCGCTCGGCGCGTGGTCGGGGTCGGGGTGCGTCTCGATGAACAGCGCTGCCGCCCCGACCGCGAGCGCGGCCCGCGCCAGCACCGGCGCGAACTCGCGCTGGCCGCCAGACGACGTGCCCTGCCCGCCTGGCTGCTGCACGGAGTGCGTCGCGTCGAACACCACGGGGTAGCCCGTCGCGGCCATCACCGGCAGCGCCCGGAAGTCCGAGACCAGCGTGTTGTAGCCGAAGCTCGCGCCGCGCTCGCAGAGCAGGATGCGCTCGTTGCCCGTGTCCGCGATCTTGGCCGCGACATTCTTCATGTCCCAGGGCGCCAGGAACTGCCCCTTCTTGACGTTGACGGCGCGTCCCGTCTCGCCGGCCGCGATCAGCAGATCGGTCTGCCGGCACAGGAAGGCCGGGATCTGCAGCACGTCCACCGCCTCGGCCACGGCCGGGCACTGGCCGGGCAGATGCACGTCGGTCAGCACCGGCACGCCCACCTGCTCGCGGACCGAAGCGAGGATGCGCAAGCCCTGCTTCATGCCGACGCCGCGCGCCGCCGATGCGCTCGTGCGGTTCGCCTTGTCGAAGCTGCTCTTGTAGATCAGCGGAACGCCCGCCGCTCGCGTGATTTCGGCGAGCGCGAACGCGACTTCCAGCGCGTGCTGCTCGGATTCGATCTGGCAGGGGCCGGAGATGAGCGCGAACGGCAGATCGTTGCCGATCGCAATGTCGCCGACATGCACGATCTTGTTCATGCCCACTCCCGGGTTGTCAGACCAGGCGCGCCTGCCGCACCGCCGCGCCGATGAAGCCCGCGAACAGCGGATGCGGGTCGAACGGCTTCGACTTCAGTTCCGGATGATACTGCACGCCGACGAACCAGGGATGGCGCGGGATTTCGACGATCTCGGGCAGCAGGCCGTCGGGCGACAGGCCGGAGAACAGCATCCCGGTCCGCTCCAGCGCGTCCTTGTAATGGACGTTGACCTCGTAGCGGTGCCGGTGCCGCTCCTCGATCCGCGCCGCTCCGCCATAGATGGATCGCGCCAGACTGTCCGGCATCAGCGACGCCGTATAGGAGCCGAGCCGCATCGTGCCGCCGAGATCGCCGCCGGCCGCGCGCCGCTCCAGGTCGGGCCCGCGCGCCCATTCCGTCAGCAGGCCGACGACGGGCGTGTCGCAGGGACCGAACTCGGTCGAGGACGCGTCCGGCATGCCCGCGAGATTGCGCGCCGTCTCGATCACCGCCATCTGCATGCCGAAGCAGATGCCGAGGAACGGCACGCGCCGCTCGCGGGCGAAGCGCACGGCCGCGATCTTGCCCTCGGTGCCGCGCTCGCCGAAGCCGCCCGGCACGAGGATGCCATGCACGCCTTCGAGTCGCGCCACCGCGTCCGGCTGCTCGAACACCTCCGCGTCCATCCAGTCGAGATGCACCCGCACCCGGTGCGCGATACCGCCATGCGCCAATGCCTCGCCGAGCGATTTGTAGCTGTCGAGCAGATCGGTGTACTTGCCGACGACCGCGATCCGCACCTCGCCTTCCGGCGCGCGCATGATCTCGGCAATGCGCCGCCAGCGCGACAGATCGGGGGGCGTCTCGGACGGCAGGCCGAAATGCCGCAGCACCTCCCGGTCCAGTCCTTCGGCGTGGTAGCTGAGCGGCACCCGGTAGATCGTATCGACGTCGAGCGCCGGGATCACGGCTTCGGGCCGCACATTGCAGAAGGATGCGATCTTGCGGCGTTCGTTGTCCGGGATCGGGCGGTCGCAGCGGCAGAGCAGCATCTGCGGCTGGATGCCGACATTCTGCAGCTCCTTCACCGAATGCTGGGTCGGCTTGGTCTTCAGCTCGCCGGCCGAGCGGATGTAGGGCACCAGCGTCAGGTGGATGAACAGCGTGTTCTGCGGGCCGAGATCGTTGCCGAGCTGGCGGATGGCTTCGAGGAACGGCAGGCTCTCGATGTCGCCGACGGTGCCGCCGATCTCGACCAGCACGAAATCGAGCCCGTCCGTGTCGCGGACGATCGCCTCCTTGATCGCGTCGGTGATGTGCGGAATGACCTGCACCGTCGCGCCGAGATAGTCGCCGCGCCGCTCGCGCGCGATCACCTCGGCGTAGATGCGGCCGGTCGTCGCGTTGTCCGATTTCCTCGCGGGCACGCCGGTGAAGCGTTCGTAGTGGCCGAGATCGAGATCGGTCTCCGCGCCGTCGTCGGTCACGAACACCTCGCCGTGCTGATACGGGCTCATCGTGCCGGGATCGACGTTGAGATAGGGATCGAGCTTGCGCAGGCGCACGGCAAAGCCGCGCGCTTGCAGCAGCGCGCCGAGCGCCGCCGATGCGATGCCTTTGCCGAGCGAGGAGACCACGCCGCCGGTGATGAACACATACCGCGTCATGGGCGGGCTTTATACGCGGCTTGGATGGCCCAGGGAAACCCCGGTTGGGAACCCCGGTTTGCAACCCAGAGCCGCGACCCAGCCGGTACGCCCGGTCGCTAGTTCGTGGGCACGCGCGGCGCGGCGGGCGCGGGAGCCGGGGCGGCCCTTGGGGCGGCCCCTGGGGCAGCCCCCGGGGCAGCCCCTGGCGCGGCGGGGCTGGCCGCGCCGCCGGCGGGCGCGACCGGGGCCGTCGGTCCGGGCGGCGGCTCTGCGAGGAGCGAATGGCCGACCCCGACCGTACCCCGGTTGAGCAGCGCGAGCGTCAGCGCGAGCGCCATGAAGGCGGTCGCGAGAATGCCGGTCGTCCGCGTCAGCAGGTTGGCCGTGCCGCGCCCGGACATGAACGATCCCATGCCCTGGGAGCTGCCGATGCCGAGACCGCCGCCCTCGCTCCGCTGGATCAGCACGACGCCGATCAGGGCGAGGGTGACGAACAGATGGATGATGAGCAGAACGGCGATCATGCAGCTTCCCCGGGATGGGCGGGGTTCTAGCGGCAGGAACGAGGAAAGGGAAGCTGCACACGACACTGGCGGGATCGCGCCCGGCGCGGCAAGGTAGCGTACGGGAGCGGGGTCATGCACATCCAGACCGACCTAGCACAGACTCTGCGGCAGATGGCCGGGGCCGCCCGCGCGGCGTCGCGCACGCTCGCGCAAAGCAGCACCCCGGCCCGCGACGGAGGCCTGCGCGCGATGGCGGCCTCGCTCCGGGCATCGGCCGAGGCCGTGCTCGCGGCGAACGCCGAGGACGTCGCGGAAAGCCGCGCGAGCGACGCGTTCCGCGATCGCCTGACCCTGACGCCCGCCCGCGTCGAAGCGATTGCGCAAGGGCTCGACGACATCGCCGCCCTGCCCGACCCGCTCGGCCGGACGCTCGCCGACTGGACGCGGCCGAACGGCCTGCGCATCCGCCGGGTCGCGGCGCCGATCGGCGTCATCGGCATGATCTACGAAAGCCGCCCCAATGTCGGCGCCGACGCGGCGGGCCTCTGCCTCAAGAGCGGCAATGCCGTCATCCTGCGCGGCGGCTCGGAAAGCATCCGCTCGGCGCGCGCGATCCACGCGGCGCTCGCATCCGGCTTGCGCGCGGCCGGCCTGCCGGAAGCGTCCGTGCAGGTCGCGCCGTCCTCCGACCGCGCGTTCGTCGCAGCGATGCTGGCGGGCGCGGGCCTGATCGACCTCATCATTCCGCGCGGCGGCCGCTCGCTGGTCGAGCGGGTGCAGCGTGAGGCGCGCGTGCCCGTCCTCGCCCATGCCGAGGGACTGAACCACACCTACGTCCACGCGGCCGCCGATCCGGCCATGGCCCGGCGGATCGTTGCAAACGCCAAGATGCGGCGGCCCGGCATCTGCGGCGCAACCGAGACGCTGCTGATCGACGCGGCGATCGCGCCCGCGCTCCTGCCCCCGATCGTGGACGACCTGGCGGCGCTCGGCTGCGGCTTCCGGGCCGACGAAGCCGGGCGGGCGCTGCTGCCCGGCCTGCAAGCGGCGACCGACGCGGATTTCGACACCGAATGGCTGGACGCGACGCTGTCGATCCGCGTCGTCGATGGCGTCGGGCAGGCGCTCGCGCACATCGCCCGGCACGGCAGCGAGCACACCGACGCGATCGTCACCGAGGACGAAGCGGCCGCCGAGACATTCCTGCGCGGCGTCGACAGCGCGGTCGCGATGTGGAACGCCTCGACGCAGTTCTGCGACGGCGGGGAGTTCGGCTTCGGCGCCGAGATCGGCATCGCGACGGGCCGCATCCACGCGCGCGGCCCGGTCGGCCTCGAGCAGCTCACGACCTATCGTTACCTCGTTTGCGGCAGCGGCCAGGTGCGGCCCTGACGCAGCCCGCGCGTCTGGACCCGATCCCGCGTTTCGGCGACCGCCGCGTGACGCGCATCGGACTGCTCGGCGGCTCGTTCAATCCCGCGCATGCGGGGCACCTGCACATCGCGACCGTCGCCCTTCGGCGGCTGCGGCTCGATCAGGTCTGGCTCATGGTGTCGCCCGGCAACCCGCTCAAGCCGGCATCGGGCATGGCGCGATTCGCCGAGCGCCTTCAGTCCGCGCGCGGGATCGCGGACGGACGCCGGATCGTCGCGACCGGCATCGAGGCCGCGCTCGGCACGCGCTTCACGGCCGATACGGTGCATGCGCTGCGCCGGCGTTTTCCGAACGTGCGATTCGTCTGGCTGATCGGCGCCGACAATCTGCGGCAACTCTCTCGATGGCGGCGCTGGACTCAAATCACGCGCGACGCAACCTTGGCCGTGTTGCCGCGTCCGGGTTACAATCATGCGGCCCTGCGGGGCCCCGCGGCGGCGCGTCTTCGGCATGCGCGACGGCCGGCACGGGAAGCGCCGGTACTGGCGTTGCGCACGACACCCGCCTGGACGTTTGTCCCGGCCGCCCAGCATGCCGCGTCCGCAACCGCCATACGTCGCAGAGCGAAGGAGCAGAGCCATCGCCAGGAATCCGTCGCCGCCAGGAACACCACCCGGGAAGCCCCCAGGAAGGCCCCCGGGAAAGCCCCCGGGGCCGCCGTCGGGGCCGCCGCCGACTGACGGCAAGCCCGGGGCGCCGCGCCGGCGAACGCCGCTCCGCAAGGCTCCGAAGACCGTCTTTCCGGCTGCGGAAAAAACGCCGTGCACGGCGCGCAAGAAGGCGGTCGTCGCCGGACCGCGCAAGCTGCCGGCGGCCAAGGAGCACACGACGGAAAATTCCGCGCTCGACCGGCTCCAGGACGTCATTGTCGGCAGTCTGGAGGACGACAAGGCGGAGCAGGTGGTGGCGCTCGATCTCGCGGGCCGCGCCGCATTCTGCGACCGGATGGTGATCGCGACCGGCCTTGCCGACCGGCAGATCACGGCGATGGCGACGCATCTCGAGCAGAAGCTGCAGGAGGCGGGGCTGAAGCGGGTGCAGATCGAAGGCGCCGGCGGGTCGGACTGGGTGCTGATCGACGCCGGCGACATCGTCGTGCATCTGTTCAAGCCGGACGCGCGCGCGACCTATGCGATCGAGAAGATGTGGGGCGCGGAACTGGACGAGGCGGCGCAGGAGGCTTGAGCGCGCGCCCGGCGGGCGCATGCGCCTGATCGCCGTCGGCCGCATGCGGCGCGGCCCGCTTGCGGCCTTGTTCGAGGACTACGCGAGACGGCTGCGCCCGCCGCTCGCGCTGACCGAAATTCCCGACGGCCATGGCGCGCCGGCCGAAATCAAGCGGCGGGAGGCGGCAGCCCTGCTCGCCTCCCTGCCCGACCGCGCTTTCGCCATCGCGCTCGACATGGGGGGCGACATGCCGGACAGCCCCGAATTTGCCGTGCTCGTCGAGCGCTGGCTCGGTCTCGCGCGCCCGCTCTGTTTCATGATCGGCGGCGCGGAGGGGCTTGACGCGCCCGTGCTCGCCCGCGCCGATTCCTGCCTGTCGCTCGGACGCCTCACCTGGCCGCACATGCTGGCGCGCGTCATGCTGGCGGAGCAGTTGTTCCGCGCCCGCGCGATCGCGACCGGCCATCCGTACCACCGGCCGGGCCGGCCCTGAGCGAAACGCCGCGCGCAAACGGTTCGAGGCAGGCCCCATGCAATCCCGACGGCGAAACTCAGGCTGTTCCGCTGTGCTCCAGGTCACCGCGCTGGCTCATCTGGCAGGCGCATGCTCCGTCCCGCTGGCAGGGCATTCGTCGGGTGTCTCTCCGCCGACCGATGCGATCCAGCATCATAACAGTGGGAACACAGGCATGACGCACATCGAGAACAATCATATTGTCGGTTCCGGCGGCGGCGCGAAGAGCAGTCCGGAGAAAACCGCCGGGGAAGAGTATTGGACGCCCGAGCGGCGCGCGGCCGCGAAGCCCGTTCCGATGCCGCAAGTACCCCAGGGCAAGACGGCCCCCGAGATCGTGCGACCCGAGGGAGAGCCCGGCCGCCTCGAACCCGGCCGGCCCGAGCGAGAGCACGAGGAGCCGTTGTCAGCCACGCCAGGCGGCCATCCGGTCGCCAATCCCCTGGCTTACCCGTACAGGGCCTGCGGCAAGATCTTCTTCACGCAAGCAGGAGGCGGGTACGCCGGCTCGGCCGCGCTGATTTCGCGCAATGTTCTCCTCACCGCGGGGCATTGCGTCTACAGCGGCGGATGGTCAAGCAACTTCACGTTCTATCCTTCGTACCCGCTCAGGCCGACGCTGCACTTTTCCTCCGTGCATCTGGCGGCGTGGACGGCGTGGACGCAGAACGGCAACAAGGCGTTCGACTACGGACTGGCGTGGATCGACAACAATCCGGGCGACCAGATCGGATGGCTCGGCTTGCTCTGGAACGCCTCCACGTCGGGCCGGGTCTGGGACGCGGTCGGATATCCCGCGACACCCAACCCGCCGTTCAGCGGCAACACGATGGACGAGTCGCTCGGCACCGCCGCCGCGAGTTCGGTCTCGGGGACCATCGGGTTGACGAACGACAACATGGAGCACGGCAGCAGCGGTGGGCCGTGGATCACCGACTTCAACGGCTCGCCGCGCGAATACGCCAATGGTTTGCAGAGCTTTCATAATCACGACGGGGATCTCGTGGAGTACGGCCCCTACTTCACGGCGGACGTGAAGAAGCTGGTCGACTGGATTTCCAATCCCGCCAATCGTCACTGATTTCAGATTGATCGGTTCGCCTGAGGCCTGCCCCTGACGCTTGGAAATCAAGCGTCAGGACCGGCGCATCCGAAGAGCGCCATCGAGAGTGTAAGAGCATTCGGGCGGTTCCGCATGACCCATCGTGCGGGCTAGCCGATCGGGCGCGAGCCGCGTACGTTCTCCGGACCCCCCGCCCGCACGAAGGCCCTCCATGCTCGTCACGATCACTCTTTTCTTCGCCGCGATCGTCGCGGGATTACAGAACGCGCTCGCCGGAGGCGGCTCGTTCATCACGTTTCCCGCTCTCCTGCTCGCCGGGATGGATGCGCGGGCGGCCAACATCACCTCCACGATCGCGCTGTTCCCCGGACAAATCACGACGGGCCTCGCGGGCCGCAAATACGTCACCGGCACGCGCGGCCTGCCGTTCCTCTGGCTGTTCGTCCTGAGCCTGATCGGCGGCGCGCTCGGCGGCGTGCTGCTGCTCGCGACGCCGCCGGGGATTTTCGCCCGCCTGGTGCCCTGGCTCGTCCTGTTCGCGACCGCCGTGTTTGCGTGGGGAAGTTTCGCGCGGCGTCCATCGGCCGTCACGACGTCGATCGGGCCGAGAGGCGCGGCCGTCGGACAATTCCTGATTGCGATCTACGGCGGCTATTTCGGCGGCGGCATCGGCATCCTGATGCTGGCGGCGCTGACGATGGCGGGACTGCCGATCCGCAAGGCCGGAGCGACCAAGAACGTGCTCGCGGGCGTCATGAACGCCTCCGCCGTCGCCATCTTCGTGTTCTCGCCGGACGTCTACTGGACGGAAGCGCTTTCGGTCGCGATCGGCGCCATCATCGGCGGCCAGATCGGCGCCTGGGCGCTGCACCGGGTCAACGAGAGAGTTCTGCGAGTCTGCGTGATCGTGCTCGGCCTGGTTCTGTTCGTCGGCCTGCTGCTCAGCGCGCCCTGACCCTTCAGACGGCGCGTGCATCCAGCCTTCAGACGGCGCGTGCATCCGGACGGCCGCGCGCGCGCAGGAACAGCCACAGCGTCACCAGCACGGCGACCGCGGTGCAAATCCCGCCGAACAGGAAGGTCGCCGCGTAGCCGTGGCGGGCGGCGATCAGTCCCGCAACCGGACCGCTCAGGCCGAGCGAGATGTCGAAGAACACCGAATACGCCCCGAGCGCCGCGCCCCTGTTGGGCGGCGGCACCAGAATCCACGGCTTCGATGCCGATCGCCGGAAAGACCAGCGAGAAGCCGAAGCCCGTGAGCGCCGCCCCGAGCAGGGCGAGGATCGGGCTCGCGGCGCTCCAGAGCAGAACGAGCCCCGTCGTCTCGACGACGAACGAGGCGATAGCCGTGCGGAACCCGCCGAACCGGCCGATGGCGCTGCCGAGCATCAGACGGACGCAGATGAAGCACAGACCGAACAGGCTGAGGCTGAACGCCGCGCCGGACCAGCCCTCGTGCGCGTAGTAGAGCGTCACGAACGTCGCGATCACGCCGAACCCCGTTGTCCCCAGGGCCAGCGACACGCCGTGCGGCAGGACGCGCCAGAACACGACTCTAAACGACAATTTCTTTCCCGCGACGATCGCGACAGCGCGCTTCGGCCATGCGATTGCGAAGCCGATCAGCCCGAGCACGACGACGCTGAGGCCGATCGCGCCTAATCCGAGCGCGTTGCTCACGACCACGCCGACCGGCGCTCCGAGCGCGATCGCGCCATAGCTGGCGACCCCGTTCCAGGACATGATCCTGGAGGTGTGGGACGCGCCGACGCGGCCGATCGCCCACATGATCGCGCCGGTGCCGACCCAGCTCTCGCCGAAGCCGAGCAGCAACCGGCTCGCCAGCAGGCTCGCGAGGCTGTAGGCGGGCGTCTCGGCCAGCACCGAGGCGAGCAGCAGGAAAATACCGCTCGCAGCTCCGGCCGCAATTCCGAGCAGCACCGTCCGCTTCGGCCCGGCGGTATCGGCCATGCGGCCCGCCTGCGCCCGGTTGCCGAGCGTCGCGACATATTGGACGCTGATGGTCAGGCCCGACAGGAAGGAACCAAAGCCGAGCCGGTCATGCACGTAGGGCGGCAGCACCGCCAGTGGCAGCCCGATCATGAGATAGACGATGAAGGTCAGCGCGACGGTCGCGATGATCTGGGCATTGATCGACTTCACGGGCAGGCTCCTGACGGCGAGCCGGACGCTTGATCGCGCCTCCGTCAGAACGACCGCTGGTCATCCGGCATGAGCGGCCGGGCCTAGCGGGTTTTCCCCCGCGCGGCTACGCGCCAAACATCCACAAGCTGATCGTCGCGGCTGAGCGCCACGTCGTCGTGCAGGTTGCTGACCACGCACACGTGATTGGCAAGGATCCGGACGCGCTCGCCGATTTCGGGCTTCACGGCGCAGCCGGACAGATCGATGACGCCGTGCTCTTCGTTCAGGCGTTCGATCACTGCTTCCGGGTATTCCAGAACGAGGCCGTAACCCGGCCCCGCCGATTGCGCCAGATCGCTCGAAAGACTCTTGGTGCCCGCGTCGATAACCGCGCGATGGCCGGTCGGGCGGCTCACCACCGTCGCGTGGAGGTGTAGCGCGCAGTCCTCGAGGCTCGCCGTTCCGGCGGCGACCGTCGCGCGGTCGTGGTAGATATACGTGCCGACGCGGATCTCCGTCAGCCCCGCCACCTCGTGCGCGCGCCAGGCGTTCGGCGTGCCGCCGCCGGACACGACGTCGATGGGCATCCCGGCCTCGGCGAAGCGGGGCTTCGCCTCGGCGACGAACGCGGCGGTCGCTTCCGTGCTCGGATACGTCATCAGGCCGTTGAACCGCAACCCGCCCGCCTCGACGACGCGCCGCGCGAGGGCGAGCGCCTCATCGACGGAGACCACGCCGGTGCGCTTGTTGCCGCTGTCGAACTCGACGAGCACCCCGATCGGACTGCCGGACGCTCGCGCCGCGTGCGCCGCCGTTTCCAGCGCGAGCGGATTGTCGATCGCGACGCTCATCGCGACACGCCGCGCCAGCGCGGCGAGGCGCAGCGCCTTGGCCGGGCCGATCAGCGGATAGGAGATCAGGATGTCGTCGAGCCCGGCATCGGCCATCACCTCGGCTTCGCCGAGCTTCTGGCAGGTGATGCCGCTTGCGCCGAGTTCGACCTGCCGCCGGGCGAAGGAGGGAATCTTGTGCGTCTTGATATGCGGCCGCAGGCGCAAGCCATGCCTATCGCAATAGGCCTGCATCTTCGCCAGATTGCGTTCCACCCGGTCGAGATCGATCACCGGGACGGGCGTTTCGAGTTGCTCGACGCGCATCGCCCGTCTCCTCAATCCGGTAAAACGGCGACGCAGTCGATTTCGACATGGATGCCGACGAGCTGGCTGCCGACGGTGGTGCGGGCGGGCGGATCGGCCGCGAAGAACTCGCGGTAGATCTCGTTGTACTCGCGAAACCGCGTCACGTCGGCGAGATACGCGTTCACCTTGACGACATCCCGCAAGCTCGCGCCCGCGCCCTTCAGGATCGTCTCGACATTGCGGATGGTCTGCCGCACCTGCGCCGCGAACCCGTCCGGCGTCGCGCCCGTCGCCGGATCGGCCGGCCCCTGGCCGGACACGTAGATGAAACCGTTGGCAACGACCGCGTGCGAATACTGTCCCGCGGCGCCGGCCGCGCCCTGCACCATGATCGCCTTGCGCATGATCTCTCCTCTCGGTTCAGCCGCCCAGCACCCGGCCGGGCCGCAGGCCGGTGACGCGCCCCTCGGCCACGATGGCCTCGCCCGCCACCCAGACATGCGAGACGCCCGCCGGCAGTTCGGTCGGGTCGTCGAACGTGGCGCGGTCCTCGATCCCGTCCTCGAACAGCACGAGGTCGGCCGCCATGCCCGGCCGCAGCAAGCCCCTATCGGAGAGGCCGAAGCGCTGCGCGGCGGCGGACGTCATGCGCCGCACCGCGTCCTCGAGCGGGAACCAGCGACGCTCCCGCCGTAATGGTCCGGCGACGCGCGGAAACGTGCCGTAGGCGCGCGGATGCGGCTTGGTGCCGGGCCGCGGCAGACCGTCCGACCCCACCATGTGCAAACGATGCGTGCAGGCGGCGTGCAGATCGTCCTCGTCCAGCTGAAACATCACGATCGCGGTCTGGCCCGCGTCCTCCTCGATGCAGCGAACCATCAGGTCGAACGGCGTCACGCCTTCCCCGGCGGCGGCGTCCTCCATGGACTTGCCCTCGAACCGCTTGAGATCGGGATGGCTGGTGCCGGAGATCCGCACGTTGCCCCAGCCGATCAGCACGATCTTCGACTGCGCCGCGTGCGGGTCGGGGCTGCCCTCCTCCACCGCCCGCCGCAGCGCCTCGCGGCCGGCGGGGTCGCGCAACTGGGCCAGCAGCGCCTCCAGCCCGCCCTCCTGCGCCTCCGGCGGCAGCAGCTGCAGCACGTAGCTGCTGCCGGCCGGATACGGGTACATGTCGAAGCTCACGTCGACGCCGTCCCGCCGCGCCTCTTCGAGTTCGCGCGATCGCCTTTGGGACGTTGCCCCAGTTCGGGCGACCGGCCGATTGCAGATGCGACAACAGGCCGGGCACTTTCGCGGACCGGAGGATGGAGATGAACTCGTCCGTCGAGGCCAGCAGCCCCGCCTCGTAGCTGCGGATATGCGCCGCCAGCAGCTTGCCATGCACGCGCACGGTCTCGGCGAGCGCGACCAGCTCCGCTTCGTCCGCGTACGCGCTCGGCGGATAGACGAGGCCGAGCGACAGACCGGCCGCGCCCTCGGCCAGTTGGCGCGCGAGCATGTCCTGCATCGCGCTTCGCTCCTCCCCGGTCGCGGCGCGGCGCTCGTAGCCCATGACGGCGAGACGCAATGCGGCGTGGCCGACCAGCGACACGAGGTTGAGGGCCGTACCGCGCGCGTGCAGTTCCCGGCGATAAGCGGCGAAGCTGTCGAACACCTCATCCGGCGCCGTCTCGCCGAGCAGTCCCGAGAAGTGCAGCCGCAGCAGTTCGGACGAGCGCGGCGCGGCCGGATAGAGGGAGAAACTGCAATTGCCGACGACGAGCGTGGTGACGCCCTGCATTGCCTTCTCGACCCGCTCCGGCTCGCGCAGGCAGATCAGGTCGTCGTGGCAATGCGCGTCGATGAACCCCGGCGCGAGATAGCGCCCGTCGGCTTCGACCGTCTCGGCGTCACCCGCCGGCAGCGAGGGGCCGACCGCGGCGACGCGCCCGCCCGCGATCCGCAGATCGCCCGCGAACCAGGGCGCGCCCGTCCCGTCCATGATGCGCGCGCCGCGAATGAGCGTTTCCGCCATGACAAGCCCCTCCTATCCCGGATCGGCGCCGGAGAACGCGGGGGCGGCGAGACCGGAGGGCTCGGGGATCGGTTCGATCCGGCCGAGCACCACGACATAGGAGAAGATGCCGACCAGCAGCACCGCGCCCGCCACCAGGAACGCGCCCGCGAAGGAGTGGGTCAGGCCGACGATGAAGCCGGTGATGACCGGGGCCGCGACGCCCATCAGATTGTTCGTGAAGTTCACGATGCCGCCGATCGTGCCGGTGCCGCCGCGCGGCGCGATCAGCGACACGATCGAGGACCCGACCGGGGCGGCGGCCGAGAGGCCGGTCAGCGCGATGGTGATCCAGGTGATCGCCCAAACCGGATTGGTCGTCGTCACCGCGCCGAACACGGCGAGGCCGAGCAGCATCCCGACCACGAGCACCGTTTTGCGGACCTTGGTTTCGTCGTAGCCGCGCGCGATCAGATGATCGACCAGAAACCCGCCCACCAGCAGGTCGGACAGGCTCGCGAAGATCCAGGGGATCGTCGCGTAGCCGGCCGATTTCAGGATGCTCATGTGCAGCGTCTGCACGAGATAGCCGGGCAGCCAAGTCAGGAACAGGTAGAACGAGTAGCCGTACGCCGAAAAGCCGATGGTCAGGCCCCAGACCTTCCGGTTCCGCAACAGGTAGCCGAGCATCTTGCCCTGCCCACCCTCCGCCGCGCCTTCCGGCGTTGCGCCGCCCGCGAGAATGTACTCGTGCTCGGCGCGGCTCAGGCGCTTGTCTTCGCTGGGGTCGCGATAGATCCCCCAATACGCCAGGAAATAGGCGAGGCTGAGGACAGCCGTGATGCCGAAGCCCCAGCGCCAGCCGAGATTGACGATCGCGAACGCGACCAGCGGCACGCCGATCACGTTCGAGAATTTCGCGGCGGAATCGAAGATGGCGGTCGAGCGCGCGCGCTCCTGCCGGGGGAACCAGAAGCCCGTCGCCTTCTGGCTGGCCGGAAAGGCGGGCGCCTCGGCGACCCCCAGCAGCACCCGGGCAGCGAGAATGCCGCCGAAGCCGCTGGCGAGCGCCGTTATGGTGGAGGCCACCGCCCACAGGAACGCGCCCCAGCGCCCGACCCGCGTCACGCCGAAGCGGTCGAGCACCATCCCGCCGGGCACTTGCAGCAGCGAGTAGGACCAGAAGAATGCGCTGAACAGCAGCCCGAGATCCTCGGGCGAGAGATTGAACTCGCGCTGCAGTTGCGGCGCCGCGACCGAGAGATTGATGCGGTCGATGTAGTTGACGAGAACGCCCATCCCGAGCAGGACGCCGATTGTCCATCGCCGGCCGGGAACCCGCTGCGTCACCGTCGTTGTCATGGATGCATCTCCTGAGTGCGAGGGCGCTCGCGGGCCTGATCAACGGTTCGCTAGGAAACCCTAGTTCCGGGCAGGGGGTTGAGCAATGCCAGCGGATCGCCGGGCATTCCCGCCCGGGGTTCTACGTCGGCGCGATACTGGGCTATACTGGCGCTCCCGCACTCTCGGCCGCGCGGGAGGCGGCGGCTTGACTTCCCGGCTGAGTTTGGAGGACGACCATGAGCGTTGACGTCAAATACACGACCTCGGCCACCGCCACGGGCGGCCGTGACGGCCAGGCTAGGACGGAGGACGGATCGTTCGAGGTGCAGCTCGCGACGCCCAAGGAACTCGGCGGCGGCGGCGGCCGGGGCAACAACCCCGAGCAGCTGTTCGCGGCCGGCTATTCGGCCTGTTTCCTCGGCGCCATGAAGGCGGTCGCCTCGAAAGGCGGCCCGAAGGTGCCCGCCGACACGAAAGTGAAGGCGACCATCGGCATCGGCCCGCGTTCCGAGGGCGGCTTCGGGATCACGGCGACGCTCGACATCTCCCTTCCGGGACTCTCTAAGGAGGAGGCCCAAACGCTTGTCGAGAAGGCGGACCAGGTGTGCCCCTACTCGAACGCGACCCGCGGCAACGTGGACGTCAAGCTCCACGTCGTTTGACCGCGCGGTGGACGAATAGCCCTCCGGGCCGTTCGTCCCTTCCTGGAAAGGCGAGACCCGCGTGGTCTCGCCTTTCTTTTCGCAACTTGGAGTAGACCGTCGCGGCCGCTTCCGCTAACGAGCCTCGTTCGGTCGCGGACGCGAGGCAAGAAGCAGGAATGCAACCATCCCCGCGCGCGCCGCGGCCCGCGGAGCGCGACGGCACGCATCCCCTCGCCTGGGGCGCGGTCGTCCTGGCCTTGTTCTACACGGCACATTACCTGAAGCACCCGGCCCTGCCCGGAAATATCTACCCGCTCGGCTGGTGGGGCTGGTTCGATCAGTCGAAGACCCTGGAATCGGCGCAGGCTCTGGCGCGTTTCGATTTCAACCCGGCGCATCACTGGTACCCGCTCGGCTATTCCCTGCTCGGCGCGCCGTTCACGCTCAAGCTGCGCATGCATCCCTTCTTCTTCGTCGATCTCGGATGCCTGCTGCTCGCCTTCGCCGGATTTACCACGGTCGCGCGCCGGGTCGGCTTCTCCTCGCTCTGGGCCGTGCTCATCTTCCTGTTCGCGACGGTAGGCGATGGCTTCCTGTTCAGCCAATGGGTGATCCCCTGGAACACGACGCCGGTCGCGGCCTGCCTGTGGCTGCTGCTCGCGGCCGTCGCGGGCGTGCTCGATGGATCGCTGCGCCCCGTCCTGCCCGCGCGCTTCGCGATCGGGTGGCTCGCCGGCCTCGTTCCCCTGTTCCGCCCGACGGAAACGCTGCTCGTGCTGCCCTGTCTCGGGGCCGTGCTGCTGCACGACGCGCGCGTGCGGCGGCTTGCGGTCCGGCCTTGGATCGTCACGATCGCGGCCGGGCTGCTGCCCATCCTGTTCTGCGCCGTGCTCCATCTCCGCATCTACGGTCCGCACCCGAGCGAGTATATGCTGAACTCGCGCGGCATCGGCTTCACGCTGCACGATCTCGGCTGGAAGGCCTACGTCATCCTGCTCGATCCGCGCCCGTGGTTCCTCGACGGCGCCGGCCTGCTGATGCGGACGCCCTGGCTGGCGCTCGGCATCGCGGGGCTTCTGCCCGCGCTGCTGCGGGGGCGGTTCTCGGCGCTGCTCGCGGTCATGCTGGTCCTGCACGGCGCGCTCTATCTCGCCTATGTCGATCTGCTGCCGGTCGGCCTCTGGCGCTACAACAACGTCCATTACTGGACCTGGGCGTTCCCGGCCTACGCCCTGCTCGCGGTCATGCTGCTGCGCGACCTCGCCCGTCCCGTCGTGCGCTCCCAGCGGCTGATCGCCGTGGCTTCGCTTGCCGGGACGGCGGTGCTCGCCTGCCTGCATCTCGACCCGGCACCGGCGGAAGCGGGACAGCCCGCCAAGATGCTGACCTTCGCCGGGCCCGACGACGGGTTCGCCCCGCTCTATTTCGGCGCGCTGACCGTCCGCGACGTGTCGGGAGAGCTCGACAATATCCGGGACATGCGCGCCTTTCCCGTGCCGTCCGGGATGCGGGTGATCGCGCTGGCGCGGGACTTCGAGGGGAATGAGCGGTGGGAAGCGGGCCATGCGCCGCCTGGAGCGATCGCGCTGGCTCCGGCCCGGCGCTGGGTAGTGGGAGTGCGGCTCGGCCGCCCATGCTGGCTGCCGGGCCTGCGGTGCGCGGCGGCCGGACCAAACGACCAGCTTCCCCCCGTGCCCGGCTTCTGACGCCCCGTGCTCACCGGAACAGGTTGTCGATCTCCCAAGGCACCTCCCAGGGCACGCCGTCATGGGCGTTCGGCGGCGGCGTGATCGCGCCGACGGCGATGACGCGCCCGATTTCGGCATCGCGGACAAAGACCCGGCCGGAGTGGCGGTCGACCGCGAGGCATTGCGACGGCGCGAAACAGAACGCCGCCTCGGTCGCGCTCCAGGAAAGGGCGAAGGCGGTCGGCGTGCCGAAGCGGGGCACCGTGACCCGCGCAATCCCGCCCGGCATCACGTCGAGCGCGCCGTGACCCGGAATGACGGGCGAGAGGTCGATCGTCGCGCCCGCTTGCCCGAGCGCCAGCGGATCGTAGTCGTCGATCGCGCCCGACGCGCGCGGCAGGCCGACGACGCCCACAAGAGCGGCGGCGGAAAGCCCCGGCGCGACCATGCACATCGCAAGCCCCACGCACACGGCGAGAGCGAGGTTAGCCGGAGGCGGGCTGTACCGCCGCCCGAAGCGGCGGCGCAGCGCGGCCTCGCGGTCGCCGAGCCACCAGACCGCCTGCATGTACATCATCGCGAACAGGATGGAGGCGACGGCGAGCCCGCGCGCGTCGATCCACCCCGCCGTCGCCCAAACCGCCCAGGGCGCCGTCGCCCCGGCCAGCACGGGCAACACCAGCACGACGCAGGCCCGCCTCGCCTTCGCGAGCGGGTCCGGAATGGGCATGGCGGCCTCCGCCTGCTTCATGGGAAAAGGCCTCGACACGGATCAGGATCGCCGGTTTCGCGCGGTCTGAACAGGAGCACGCCATGATGCCCGATCTGTTCGGGACCGCGTCGCCTGATCTGGTGCTCGCCGATGGCGCGATGCTGCTCGGCGGCTTCGCGCTGCCGGATGCGGCCGAGGTGCTCGGCGCCGTGCGGGGCGTCGTCGCCGAGGCGCCGTTCCGGCACATGGTCACGCCCGGAGGCCATCGCATGTCGGTCGCCATGACCAATTGCGGCGCGGCCGGCTGGGTCACGGACCGCAGCGGCTACCGCTACGACGCGCGCGACCCGGAGAGCGGCAGGCGCTGGCCCGCGATGCCGGAGCCGCTCGCCGGGCTCGCCGAGCGCGCGGCCGCCCACGCCGGGTTCGCGGGGTTCGCACCCGACGCCTGCCTGGTCAATCGCTACGAGCCCGGCGCCCGGATGTCGCTGCACCAGGACCGCGACGAGCGGGACTTGACCGCGCCGATCGTCTCCGTGTCGCTCGGATTGCCGGCGGTGTTCCTGTTCGGAGGCCCGAGGCGGTCCGACCCGCCGCAACGCCACGAGCTTCGGCATGGGGACGTCGTGGTCTGGGGCGGCAAGGCCCGCCTGTTCTTCCATGGCGTCGCGTCGCTCGGGGACGGAGAGCACCCGGCACTCGGCCGGCAGCGCATCAATCTGACGTTCCGGCGGGCGCTGTAGACGCGAGGCCGCCGCCCCAGCACCACCATCCGGGGCGCGACACCCGGTTGGCGGCGTCGCGAGCCGTGGCTGCATCCGCGAACAACCCGAAGCACGTCGCCCCCGAACCGCTCATCCGGGCGAGCAGGCATCCCGCCGCCGAGCGCAGCGCCGCCAGCCCGTCGGCGATCGCCGGGCATAGCCGGATCGCGGCCGGCTCCAGGTCGTTCGCACACGCGGCCAGGCTCGCCGCCATGGTCCGGGCATCGGGCCAGCTTGCGGGCAGGCTCGCCGCTGCGCTGAAACAACCGCGCCGTTCTCGGAAAACGGTCGCGGTCGCGAGCGGAACGCCCGGATTGATCAGCACGATCCCGCATTCCGGCAACACCGGACCCGGCGCGAGGCGCTCGCCGACGCCGCCCATCCGCGCCGTGCGTCCGGCGAGACAGACCGGCACGTCGGCGCCGACGCGCGACGCCAGAAGCGCGAGGTCGAGACCGGGCGGCACGTGCCACAGCCGCGCGAGCAATCGGAGCGCGGCCGCCGCGTCCGCCGACCCGCCGCCGATGCCGGACGCGACCGGCAGGCGCTTCTCGAGCACGAGCCGCCCGCCCGCCCGGACGCGGGCGGCCCCGGCGAGCAGTCGGGCCGCCCGCAGGATCAGATTGTCTTCCTCCCCCGAGAGCGCGGCCGCGAACGGCCCCGACAGCGCGAGAGTCAGCGCTTCGGCCGGCTCGGCCGACAGGCGGTCGGCGGCGGCGGCGAACACGGCGAGGCTGTCGAGTTCATGGTAGCCGTCCGGCCGCCGGCCGAGAACGTGCAGGTAGAGATTGATCTTCGCCGGCGCCGCCTCGATGAGCGGCCCGGCGGAAACGGGCGAAGCCGCCACGCTACTGGACGCGGTGCTCCGCCGTTGCCGCTGGCGCGCCGATCTGGGTCGCGTAGTCGCGGAGCTTGGTTTCGAGCTTGGCCGCCTCGTCCGCGTCGGGCTTCAGGATCAGGGCGCGCTGCCACTGGAACTGCGCCTCCCGCTTGCGGCCGGCCGCCCAGTAGGCATCGCCGAGATGCCCGTTGATGGTCGGATCCTCGGGCATCATCTCGACCGCGCGTTCGAGCGCCTGCACGGCGGCCTTGGTGTCGCCCTGCCGCAGCTCCAGCCAGCCGAGGCTGTCCACGATCGACCCGTCGCTCGGCCGCAACTCGAGCGCGCGGGTCAGCATCCGCCGCGCCTCCGACAGATGCTCTCCCTGGTCCGTCCAAGAGTAGCCGAGATAGTTCAGGACGTAGGGCTGATCCGGCGAGAGCTGCAACGCGCGCTCCAGATCCGCCTGGGCGCGCGGCCAGTCGTGCGATCGCTCCTCGGCGATGCCCCGCGCGTAGAACAGCGGCCAGGCGCTTCGTTTCGGCGCCTGGACGCGCGCGATCGCCCGGTCGTAGGCGCCGATCGCATCCGCGAACCGGTTCTTGCTGCGGAGCAGGTCGCCCAGTTGCGCCAGCGGCAGGGGGCTGTCCGGGTAGTCGTGGGCCAGCTGCGCCAGCTCCCGTTCGGCCTCCTCGGTGCGGCCGGCGCGATCCTCGAACACGGCCCGCCGCAAGCGGACGACCGCGATCATCGGATCGTTCGGGCCGACCGGGGCCAGCGTGCGCAGCGCCTGCGCCGTGTTGCCGCTCGCCTCCTCGTTCTCGGCCATCATGATGCGGGCGGCGGTGAAGTCCGGCCGCAGATCGAGCGCCAGCCGCAGCAGCAGCATCGATGCGTCGGACTGATCCTGTTGGCGCAGCGCCGCCGCGAGCGTCAGGTAGGCCTCCGCGATCCCGTCCGTCGCGCGCTCGACCGGCCGGGCGGCGACATGGGCGATCAGCGCCGGCAGCGCGATCGAGAGCTCGTCATTGCCGTCGGTCATCGCGCGCAGCGTCTCCCGCGCGTCCACGCCATGGCCGCCGCGCGCCTGCCAGCTTGCCATGATGCGCGCGAGACGAAGGTTGGTGTCGCCAGAGGCGCCCTGCGCGATCCGGTACAGCCGCGCCGCGTCCGCCGGCCGCCTGCCCAAGTCGGCGATCAGGGCCGCGTGCAGGGCGAAGACGCCGCGCAGGCGCTGCCCCTCGACCCAGGGCCTGAGAGTTGCGAGCGCCGCGTCCGTCCGTCCCGCGCCCTGCTGCGCCCAGGCGACCAGCAAAGGCTGCAGGAACTGGGTCATGCCCTGGCGCGGCATCGCCCGGAAGCGCTGCTCGGCCGCGTCCCAGTTGCCCGATTTCGCCTCGGCTCCGCCCAGCAGCAACTGCGCCGCCTGGTCGCCGGGAAGCTGACGCGCCAGCCGCACGGCCTCCGGCCGGTCGCTCATCAGGCAGGCGAGGAAAGTTTCCTGCACCAAGGCGGGCTGGCCTGGATCGGCGGCCAGCGCTCTCAGGAATTCGTCAGCGGCGAACCCGGCGTCGAGCTGCGTCAACGCGAAGCGCCCGGCGAGGAACTCCCCCGTCACGCCGTTGACCGCCATCCTGGCAGGCTTGCGGCCGTGCTGGGCCGCGGGAGCGGCAAAGGCGGGGGCGGCAAAGGCGGGGGCGGCAAAGGCGGGGGCCGCCCCGGCTGCGGCCAGCAGGACCAGCGCGCGAAGCAGGCGTCGAGACGTCGGATCGGACTGCATCCGGAGATGGTATCATTGCCGCTCATCCCCTGTCATGTCTCGCAAGCGCGAGGACCGAGTTGTGCGGCCGCGTCAATCGGGGCAGGACGGACGCATGGATCAAGCCGCGCTCATCGCCTTATCGGCGTTGCGACTGCAGCTCGAATGGGGGGCGGACGAGGCGCTCGCGGCAACGGCGCTCGACCGGCTGCGTGTGCAAGTCCCGGTGCGCGAACCGGCGGGGCCAGCCGACACGGACCGAACGCCGTCCTCCCGCCCCCGCCCTCGCCTCACGCCCCTCATGTCGGCCGCTCAGCTGGCGCAGGATGCCGCCGGTTCGGCTGGAACGCTCGCCGAGTTGCGGGCCGCCATCGGCAGGTTCGAGCACTGCCCCTTGCGCGACACCGCGACCTCGCTCGTGTTTGCCGACGGTCCGGAGGACGCGCGCGTGATGCTGATCGGCGACGCGCCCGGACCGGACGATGACCGCGCCGGGCGACCCTTCGCCGGACCGGCAGGCGTTTATCTCGACCGCATGCTCGCAAGCATCGGCTTCGGCCGGAGCACGGTCCGGCTGACGACGCTTCTGCCCTGGCGGCCGCCGGGCGACCGGCCGCCCACGGAGGCAGAGATCGCCGCCTGCCTGCCGTTTCTCCGGCGGCACATCGCCCTCGTTCGCCCGGCCTATCTGCTCATCGCCGGCCGGCATGGCTGCGCGGCCCTGGCCGGAGAGGCCGCGAGGCGCGGCCGCCGTCCCCAACCATCATCCTGGATCGACGCAAGCATCGCGGACGGCGAGACAATACCCGCGCTGATCCTGCCGCCGCCGTCGATGACGAGGCGCACGCCAACGGCGCGGCGAGAGACATGGCGCGCCCTTTGCGTCCTGCGCCGCACATTGGACGGTGCGTGATCAGGGAAGAACGACTGGCTTGTTAGCCAGCGCTCGGTTTCCGTTGCATGCCGCCGGTCCCTCCTCTAAGTGACTGAACCACGTGGTTCAGTATCTGCCAGCCCGCCTCGATGCCTCGTTCGCCGCCCTCTCGGATGCCACCCGACGCGGCGTCCTTGAGCAGCTCGGGCATGCCGACGCTTCGATCACGGACCTTGCCGAGAAGTTCCACATGACCCTCACGGGCATGAAGAAGCACGTCGGCGTCTTGGAGCGGGCGGGGCTCGTCAGCACGGAGAAGGTCGGTCGCGTACGGACCTGCAGACTCGGCCCGCGCCGACTGGCGGAAGAGACGGCATGGATCGAGGAGTACCGCCGACTCTGGGCCTCACGTTTCGACGAACTGGACAAGGTGGTCGAGGAACTGAAACGGCAGGAGAAGTTCGATGGACGCAGGAAGAGAAAGTGAACCCGGGAACAACCCCACGACGGTCGAGCGAAACTCCGAGCGTGAGCTCGTCGTCACTCGAACCGTCGAGGGCCCGAGGCGCATCGTATTCGAGGCGTGGACCAAGCCCGAGCTGTTCCGGCAATGGTGGGCACCGAAGTCGTTCGGCGTATCCGTCATCTCCTGCGAGCTCGACGTTCGCACAGGTGGCGCGTACCGTCTCGTGATGAGCCACCCTTCCTCGGAGCAGCCGATGGCGTTCTTCGGCCGGTACATCGAAGTGACGCCCCACTCCCGCCTCGTCTGGACCAATGACGAAGGCGGTGAGGGTGGAGCTGTCACCACGGTCACCTTCGAGGAAAAAGGCGGCGCGACTCTGGTCGTCATCCATGACCTTTATCCCTCGAAACAAGCTCTCGACGATGCAGTCGCCTCGGGAAGCACGAGTGGGTTTGGCGAGCAGTTCGAGCAGCTGGACGAACTTCTCGTCACCTTGGACAGGGTTTGACCGTTCGGCTTGGGCCTCCCACACATGCGGTCAGCACAAGGAACCGCCCGCCATGGCTCGCATCGACGAAAGCCGCCGCTTCCTGCCGGTCAGCATCGCGGTCCTGACCGTGTCCGATACCCGCACCGCCGAAACGGACACCTCCGGCAATGCCCTCGCCGAGCGCATCCTGGCCGCCCGTCACGTCCTGGCCGCGCGGCGGATCGAGCGCGACGACGCGGCCGCGATCGAGCGGCATTTGCGCGACTGGATCGCCGATCCCGCGATCGACGTCGTCATCACGACGGGCGGCACCGGCGTCACCGGCCGCGACGTGACGCCGGAAGCCTTCGAGCGGGTGATCGAGAAGCGGATCGAAGGCTTCGGCGAGTTGTTCCGGATGCTCAGCTATCAGAAGATCGGCACATCGACGATGCAGTCCCGCGCCCTCGGCGGCGTCGCCGGGGGCACCTATCTGTTCGCCCTGCCGGGCAGCCCCGGCGCCGTGCGCGACGCCTGGGATGACATCCTCCTCTGGCAGCTCGACAGCCGCCATCGCCCCTGCAATCTCGTCGAGTTGATGCCCCGCCTGCGCGAGCACCTATAGGCCGGCTTGCGCCGCCTGGATCGCGGCGTGCTCGGCGGCCCGCTCGGCGGGGGTCAGCAGGCGGTCGGCCAGCATGCTGTAGAGCGGCCGCGGGCAGACCAGGCGGGAGACGACGAAGGCGAGGAACGCCGTCGCCATCAGCGGCACCAGTATCTGCTGGTTCTCGGTCATCTCCATGACAATGACCGTCGCGGTGATGGGCGCCTGCACGACGCCCGAGAAATAGGCGGCCATCCCGAGCAGCACGACCGCGCCGGCCGGCGCCGCCAGGAAGTGGGCGAGGGAGTCGCCGAGCGTCGCGCCGACCGCGAGCGAGGGCGCGAAGATGCCGCCCGGCATGCCGCTCAGATAGGACGCGATGTTGGCCAGCAGCTTGAGCAGCGGAAAGGCGGGCACGAGATGGGCGTGGCCCTCGACCGCGCCGCGGGCCTGCGCGTAGCCGGTACCATAGGTCTGGCCATGCGAGGCGATGCCGAGGCCCGCGACAACGAGGCCGCAGGCGCCCGCGAACAGCACCGGGTGCCGCGCCACGAACCGCCCCAGCACGCCGGGAAGGCCGCGCGCGGCCCGGACCAGCACGGCGGCGAACAGCCCGCCGAGCAGCCCGCCCGCGATGCTGCAGGCGAGGACGGCGATCCAGCCGGTCCGGATGGTCAGCGCGGCCGAGGTTTGCCCGAAATACGAGTAGTTGCCGACGATACCGAGCGTCGCCGCGCCGGCGATGATGACGGCGGTGAAGACCGTGCCCGAGGCGCGCGCCTCGAAGGAGTGGCTCATCTCCTCGATCGCGAACACGATTCCGGCGAGCGGGGTGTTGAACGCGGCCGCGATCCCGGCCGCGCCCCCCGCCAGGATCAGGCCGCGCTGCAGATCGCGGCGCGGCAGCCTGAGCCACTCCCCGAGCGTGTGCATGATGGAGGCCCCCACCTGCACCGTCGGACCCTCGCGCCCGATCGAGGCGCCGCAGGCGAGGCCGAGCAGGGTCAGCGCCACCTTGCCGATCGCGATCCTGAGGGAAAGCATCGCCCGGACCTTGCGCGGATCCCGGATATGGATCGCCGCGATCGCCTGCGGAATGCCGCTGCCCTGCGCCCCCGGGAAGACATAAATCGTCAGCAGCACCGAGAGGACGAACCCGGACGGCACGATCGCGAGCGCGAGCAGCGGCCACGCCGACACGATCGAGTCGAAGCGCGCCATGGCCCAGTTGGAGGCGTCCGCGAACAGGATCGCGAGCACCGAGACCGCCAAGGCGCCCGCCCAGAAGGCGAAGCGGCGGACCCAGAGCCGGGGCGAGATGTAGCGGGTGCGCAGAACCCGGCGTAGCCGCACCATGCGCTTGCTCGTCATTACGTCCGGCATCCGGCCCCCACGGTTCAGCTTACCCGACGTCGCGCAGACTTAGCGGAAACGCAAGCGCAAGCCGCCACCGGGGTGCAGTCCCAGCCCCTATGGTGTTCTGCTTACGTTCTTGACGGAATGACCATAAGCCCCCATGCTGCTCCCGAACGGAAAGGGAACGCCGCGGATGAGCGACAGCGCCGGACAAGGCTACGCTGCTCCCGGTCGCCGCCTGCGCGGCGCTCCCGATCCGGAGGCGATGGCGGCCCTGGAGCGGGCCGGGCTGGCTGAGGACGCTCCGCCCCCCGCCATTCCCTCACCCGCGCGGCGCGGCCGCGGGGCGACCGTCAATTCGGCGGCGCGGTTCGACCGCAACGCCCCGAGCCCGTTCGACGACGGCTGGAACACGCTCGCCGCCGAGGTCGGGGATCTGCCGCCGCTGCCCACCACCCTCATCCGCGACGCCACGCGGTCGGTCATCAGCTGGAACGAAAGCCCCGACATCGGTTTCGATCGCGCCGTCAATCCATACCGGGGGTGCGAGCATGGCTGCGTCTACTGCTACGCGCGCCCCACCCACGCCTATCTCGGCTACTCGCCCGGCCTCGATTTCGAGACGAAGCTGATCTTCAAGCCCGAGGTCGGCGAATTGCTGGAGCGCGAGCTGCGCCAGCCGGGCTACGTTCCGCGCACGCTCGCGCTCGGGTCCAACACCGACCCCTACCAGCCGGTCGAGCGCACGCTGAAGCTCACCCGCGCCGTTCTGGAGGTGCTGGAGCGGTTCAACCACCCGGTTGCGATCGTCACCAAGTCGGCCGGCGTGCTGCGCGATCTCGACATCCTCTCCCGCATGGCGGCGCGGCGGCTCGCCCGCGTCTATGTCTCGGTCACGACCTTGGACGCGGCCCTCGCCCGCCGCATGGAGCCGCGCGCGGCGACCCCGGCGCGGCGCCTGCACGCGATCGCCGAACTCGCGCGGGCGGGCGTACCCGCTGGCGTGATGTGCGCGCCGGTGATCCCCGGGCTGAACGACCCCGAGATCGAGCGCATCCTGCAAGCCGCCGCGAGCGCGGGCGCCCGCCACGCCGGCTACGTGCTGCTGCGCCTGCCGCACGAGCTGCGCGCGCTGTTCGAGGACTGGCTGCAGACGCATTTCCCCGACCGGGCGCGGCATGTGCTGAAGCTGATCCGCGAGACCCGCGCGGGCGCGCTGAACGAAAGCCGGTTCCACCACCGTTTCACCGGCCAGGGCGTCTACGCCGACATGCTGATCCGCCGCTTCACCCAGGCCGCGCGCAAGCACGGTCTCGGCGAGGCGCGGGAGGAGCTGGACGCGAGCGCCTTCGCGATCCCGAACGGGCGGGGCGAGGCGGCGGCGCGGCAAATGTCGCTGTTCGAGATGTCCTGAGCCCGAGGCGGTTTCCCGGTATTATGTAGCACCCGCCACCGGTCAGGGCGGTCTTGGCCCTGGTCTGATATACTTCGGCGGTCGGGCGACTTTTGGGCGCGGAACGTCGTGCGCATCGTAAGCGCACTCGTCGTCCTCGCAATTGTGATAGGCGCAAGCGGAAGTGCTTGGGCCTTGAACTTCCATTGGAAACCCGTCCTGGCCTTCGGCCATGGACTGAGCAACGGCGGTAAGGCGATAGCAGAACTTCGTGATATGTCGCTTTGTGTTCGGGAAAATATCGTTGTATTCTGCGATGCCCCAGAAGATCGTTTCCTCACTGTCGTCGTATGCCCAATCGAGCATTTGGCGCGTGATAATGAATGGACCATAGGTTGTCGTGTCCCTTGGTCCGAGGCGACCTCCAAATACAGGCCCCAATGCGGGATCGAAAAGCACGCTCTCCGGTTCCATGGGTCGTGCTTCGTTATCGTTAATCGGGAAGCCAAGATAATATCCGTAGGAGCGCAGGAGCATGGTTGGCGTATTCCCAACATTCTCCACTCGGAGGTAGGCATTCCAGTGCAATACGTTGCCGTGTTCGTCACGTACTGGTTGAAAGTCTACTCCGGTCGAAGTGACGTAGGCCCGTTGTACGGCAACGAGCGCGAGATCAGAAGTGTCCGCCTGCCTTCTAGCTTCTCGAAAAGTTTTGTAAGCGTAAAAAGCAGCTACGGCTGCGAATACGACCGTAAGACCAGCAATCCTGTTTACCCTTCGCCAGTTGTATTGTTCTGCTGTGCGGTGCTCTTCTTCGGTGGCGTGTTCTGTGTCGTTGAACCTCCGGGCAGGAGCTACCCGTTTATTTGGTCCCTGATTGGTTTGGTTATGATCTGGGTTTCGATGTGGGCGGCGTTCCCATAGTTCTCTGAGCGTTGAACTTAGCGTAGAAGCTAGGACCAGTCCTCCACGCGCAAGGTATGCAAGCCAATCGCGCGCATAACGGCGAATAGGAACCATGCAGGAAACGCTCCACGGTTGATCTTCACCGTTACCGATCCCTCCGTCTCCGGCAATCCCATTTCCGTCAGCCGCCTCGCTAGCTCGGCGTAACCCACGTCAGCCCGCTTTAGCTCCGCCTTCAGATGCCGCTTGGCGTGACTGGCCCACTTGTCACTCGTTCCTGGCATCGCCTCCTCACGAATCCGACCGGAACCTAACATAAGCGTTCGTTTCCCCCTTGCCAAGCGCGGCCATATACCATACGTATCCGTTAGCTTGATGACGGATGTGAGCGTTGGCCCAGCACTTCCTCCTTTCAGCGCGTTCCAGGTCGCTCACTATCGCGTCCGCTTTGCGCATGTCGGATGAAGCTGCCGAGCGGGAGTTTCGGGCTATCCGCTGGCCGGAGACCAAGGGGCATGCGGTTTGCCCGGCTTGCGAGTGCCCGACATGCTATGAGTGTCGTCGCCCCAATGGGCTGCTGCGGTTCCGATGCAAGGCGTGCCGGAAGGATTTCAGCCTGACCAGCGGCACGCTATTCGCGTTCCACAAGCTGCCGCTGCAAACCTACCTCGCCGCCGTGGTGATCTTCTGCAACGAGGTCAAGGGCAAGTCGGCCCTGGCGCTCTCCCGCGATCTCGGCGTTCAGTACAAAACGGCTTTTGTGCTGGCGCACAAGATCCGTGAAGCGCTCGCGACTGAGATGAAAGGTGCTCGCTTGGGTGGCGAGGGCAAGCGGGTTGAGATCGATGCAGGCTACTTCGGCGGCTACGTGAAGCCCGCAAACCACAAGGAGAACCGGCGCGACCTTCGACTCCGGCGCAACCAGACCGGCAAGCGTAAAGCCGTGATCGTGATCCGCGAGCGGGACGGCCACACCCTCCCGGCGGCGTTTCCCTCTGAGACTGCCGCGCTCCGCTTCATCCAAAGCCGGATCGCGGAAGGGACCGAGATCAGCGCCGATGACTTAAGCGGATGGGACTCGCTTCACGCCCGCTATGTGATGAAGCGGATCAACCATCAGCTTTGCTACAGCGATGACGGGGTGAACACGAACGGAGCCGAGTCGTTCTTCTCCCGCATGCGTCGGGGCGAGGTCGGGCATCACCATCACATCGCAGGCACCTACCTCGCCCGCTACGCCCAGGAAGCGGCGTGGAAAGAGAACCATCGCCGTGATCCGAACGGGTTCCAGGTGCGGCTCGCGGTCGGCTTGGCGCTTAAGGCACTGCCGTCCGTGGACTTCTGCGGGTATTGGCAGCGTAGTATTGCCTTCAAAAAGTCGGCTCAGTCCGGATGATCCTGATTTTTGTCGGAACTAATGGCAGGATGACTGCTAAGCTGCGCCACCCCGAATAAAGTAAGGGCGGTCATTGCGCCGCATAAAACTGAATAAACCAAAAAGAGGAAGCCAACTAACGACAGAGGGAATAAGCAAAACGTCTTGCCCAACAGGGCGAGGACGATAGCTAGAACCTGGACTATTATAAAATGCGCAAAGCGAGAGGCTATATCTAAGTAATAGGAGTCGCGCCTTCCCTTCTCCGCTATAAAAGCGAACAGCTTATTGTTTGGAAAGCCAACACAATGGCCATGGCGCCAAGGGTGAACCCGAGCATGTTAGGCACAATGGACATGGTTGTATCTGGCCATGTCCCTTTCAACCAGAAGGGAGAACATACCGCAGTCAGGACCAATGACAGCAGAAACGCCGGAGATCGAAAGACGGCTCTTATGCCGCCATAAGAGTGCCAGTAGCCGGACAGCTCTTCCCGGACCGCGAAAAGGTCATTAGAGACGTAGCGCTGCGCGAACGCGCGAGACGAAGTCCTGGCGGTTGTCATCCGGTATCTGTATGCGCTTCGGAAGCTCCTCAGTCGAGAGTGTATTTTTCGTCCCATTGAGGCCAGTTTCCTCTCCCTTCACAAACCCGGTATCGGCTGCGACTCTCGCCAACTCTTCATAATTCCCAGTTGGCGTGAGTTGACTGGCCCCTCGGGCCCGTTTTAGCCTAAGGTCGAGTTGCTGTGCGTGTGCTTCATCTAGAGTAGCAAGCACTCTCCGGAGAGCTTCTGGAGACGAAGCGTCCGCGTTTGGCTTGGTTATGCGGAAAGTCAGAATATTCAATCGCGGCAGCGACAGTATTCGATCAACTGCACCTTCTTCCGGGATTATCGCGACTGACACCTCTGGATAGCCACGTCCAAGAGATTCCGATGTAAGCAGGAGTGAAAATATCCGAAGAGCAGTGGTTGGACCTATCCTCTGATGCAACTCATTCCTTATCTGGAACCAGATATGGTGACGCTGTTCGTCGAGAACATAGTCAAAAGTTCGATAATTCGGTTTTGCAGTCGCCGGAATGTTAATCGTGCGCTTCACGTCGTCAGGCAGATCGTCTTCCTTGCTAAGGTCAAGCCATCTACCAGCCAGATCGATATCAGTCCATATCAGGATGCGGCCCATATAAAGCCCCGCCCAGCGGTCATGCCTCTTCGGTTTAGTAATCTTGGCGTAATCATTCCCGCGTGCCTTGACCGTAAGTGTGGCAGCCTTTGTTAGTATTTTCGGATATGTCTGCGGGGGGTGTGGACTTGCGTTGACGTTCAGTCCGCAAATCTCGGTGCTGGAAGCTTTTGGCAACCGTTCCTCCCGTTCGTCCCGAGACCGAAAGGGAGCACGCTAGAGGCTCCTGTTCCAGCCTCCATCGCAGATTACCCCCCTTTACGGAATCCGAACGCACCGTTCCCCTCGTCCGCAAGTGCCTCAACGCGGCCCCGACCCGCTTTCTGCACCGTCCGGGCCAGCCTCTGGTCCGACAGGTTCAATCCCCGGTCAGCCATAACCCGGAGCGCAATGTCCTTTGTGGTGAGCGTCAGTCCCGTCTCCCGGAGCACGCTCATGATGAGGCGGCTGATCTCGCCCTTGAACGCGGCGTGCCGGGGCGGTAGCGGCTTTGGCCTGATCTTGGCTAGGTCTATGTCCGGCTGAAAGAGCCGGATCGTCGCGTCCACATTGTCGATGTCGATGATGAGTTGCCGGACCCGGTTCTGGGCTGCCTCCAGCTCGCCAGCCACCTCGGCCCGCTTTCGGATCAGGCCGGACAGGACGTGTTCATTTTCCATCAGGTCATGCTAGATTGATCCGGTTCCTCTGCAACGCGGCTGTGGTGGCGGGTGCTACATAATACCGCGGTTTCCTCAACGGCTGGCTGGGGGCCGTGGATTCGAACCACGATTAGCGGAGTCAAAGTCCGCTGTCCTGCCCTTAGACGAGCCCCCATCCGGCCGAAAGGCCCGGCTGTTGGCGTCCAGCCGGGCGGCCGGCTCTTAGCGTCCGGCAAGGAGGCCGGCTCTTAGCACGGTCCGGGCGGCTTCCGAAGGGGGTCGTGCGCGTGTAGAAGCGGCCATGTCCCGTCCGCCCCGCGCCGCCTTTCCCGAGCCTACCCTCATCACGGCGACCGAGACGCTCGCCGGTCTCTGCGAACGCCTTCGCCGCGAGCCGTTCGTCACCGTGGACACCGAATTCATGCGCGAGCGGACCTTCTGGCCGGAATTGTGCGTCGTGCAGCTCGGCGGGGCCGGCGAGGTCGCGGTCGTGGACGCGCTCGCGCCCGGACTGGATCTCGCGCCGCTCGGCGCGTTGCTCGCGGATCAGGCCGTGGTCAAGGTGTTCCACGCCGCCCGCCAGGACGTGGAGATCTTCGTCCTGAGATTCGGCGACGTGCCCCGTCCGCTGTTCGATACCCAAGTGGCGGCGATGGTGGCGGGGTTCGGCGATCAGGTCGGCTACGACGCGCTCGTCGCCTCCCTGACCGGCGGCGCCATCGACAAGGCGCATCGTTTCAGCGACTGGTCCGCGCGCCCGCTCTCGCAGGCGCAGGTCGCGTACGCGGCGGCCGACGTGACCTGGCTCCGCCAGGTCTACGAGAAGCTCGCCGCCCGGCTGCGCCAGGACGGCCGGCTCGACTGGGTGGCCGAGGAGATGGCGGCGCTGCACGATCCCCGCACCTATCGCACGGACCCCGAGACGATGTGGGAACGGCTGCGGCCCCGGACCGGCAATCGCCGGCTCCTCGGGACGCTGCGCGCCGTCGCCGCCTGGCGCGAACGGGAAGCGCAGCGGGTCAACATCCCCCGCCAGCGGCTGCTAAAGGACGAATCGCTGCTCGAGATCGCGGCCAACGCCCCCGGCACGGCGGAGGCGCTGGCGCGCGCGCGCGGCGTCTCGCGCGGCTTCGCCGAAGGCAAGTCCGGCGCGTCGCTGCTGGCGGCGATCGCGGCCGCGCGCGCGCTGCCGGACGACGAGATGCCGGAGGCGCCACGCGGCAAGGACGGCGCGCGCCCGTCGCCGGCCCTGGTGTCGCTGCTGAAGGTGCTCCTGGCCGCGAAGTGCGAGCAGCACCACGTCGCGCCGAAGCTCGTCGCCAGTTCGGACGACGTGGACCGCCTCGCGCTCGAGGATGCGCCCGACATCGCGGCCCTGCACGGCTGGCGGCGCGAGGTGTTCGGCGAGGACGCGCTGGCGCTCAAGGCTGGACGCGTCGCCCTCGGCGTCGATGGACGGAGGATCAAGCTGCTGGACGCCTGACGCCCGCTACCATCGCCAGCCCGGCGACCCCATGTAGGCGTTAACGACTTCGTGAGGGGAGAAGCACGATGCCGACTGGTTGGAACGAGCGGGAACGAGCGTACGAAGCGAAATACGCCCACGATGCCGAATTCCGGTTTCTCGTTCAGGCGCGCCGCGACCGGCTGTTCGCGGAGTGGGCGGCGGGTCGGCTGCACCTGTCCACCGATGCCGGCGCGGTTCTGATCCGGGAGATCCTGGCGATCCCGGACAAGGCTGATCACGACGAGATTCTGCTCGGGCGGATGGCGGACGCGTTCGCCGCGAAAGGAGCGGAGCCGAAACCCGGCGAACTTGCCGCGAAACTCGCGGAATGCGGGGAAACCGCCCGCCAGCGGATGATCGACAAGCCGCGCGATCCGGCTCAGGAGTAAGCGGCGGCGCGGGCATGGCGGGTTTCCCTCACCGGCGATTTGGCCGAGACTGTCCAAGGAAACGGTCGAGGGACGTCGCATGGCCGACACGGTCTCTGCTCCCGCCGCGCACTCGGACGCCGGCGTCGGCGCGGCCGGCACGGCGCTCGCCGCGCTCGGGATCGTCTACGGCGATATCGGCACGAGCCCGCTCTACGCCTTCAAGCAGGCGGCGACCGCAGGGGGCGCGCTGACGCACGAGACCGTGCTCGGCATCCTGTCGCTGATTTTCTGGGCCCTGATCCTGGTCGTGTCGCTCAAATACGCCGTGCTCATCCTGCGCGCCGACAATTGCGGCGAGGGCGGGATCGTCGCGCTGCTGGCGCTGCTCGATGCGCGGCGCGCGAAGCCAGGCAGCTGGCGGGCGTCGTTGCTGCTCCTCGGTCTGATCGGGGCGGCGCTGCTCTACGGCGACGGCGTCATTACGCCCGCGATCTCCGTGCTCAGCGCGGTCGAGGGGCTGAAGCTCGACGCGCCGCAACTGGCGCACGTTGTCGTGCCGCTGACGCTCGCCATCCTAATCGCCCTGTTTGTCGTGCAGAAGCAGGGAACGGGCTTTATCGGCTCGATCTTCGGGCCGGTGATGCTTGCCTGGTTCATCGCCATCGCATTGCTTGGGCTGCGCGGCATCGTGCAGCACCCGCAGGTGCTGGCGGCGTTGAATCCTCTGCACGCGCTCGGGTTTCTCTACCGCTCCAACCCTTGGGTGAGCTTCGCCGTGCTCGGGGCGGCCTTCCTCGCGGTCACGGGCGGGGAAGCCATGTACGCCGACATGGGGCATTTCGGCCGCGTCCCGATCCGGCTCGGCTGGTTCGCGATCGTGTTGCCGTGTCTCACGCTCAACTATTTCGGCCAGGGCGCACTGCTGCTGGCCGACCCGTCCGCGGTCGAGAACCCCTTCTACTCCCTTGCGCCGGGCTGGGCGCACTACCCGATGGTGGTGTTCGCGACGCTCGCAACCATCATCGCCTCGCAAGCGATCATCTCGGGGTCGTTCTCGCTGACGCAGCAGGCGATCCAGCTCGGTTTCCTGCCGCGCATGCGCATCGTGCAGACAGCCAGCCTCCATCGCGGCCAGATCTACATGCCGCTGGTGAACTGGCTGCTCGCCGCGGGCACGGTCGCCGCCGTGCTCGGCTTCGGCTCCTCGGACGCGCTGGGCGGGGCCTACGGCATCGCCGTGTCGCTGCTGATGGGCATCACGACCGTTCTCGCCGCACTGGTCGCGCTGCAATGGGGCTACAACCCGGTCCTGGTCGTGCTCGTCAACGGCTTCTTCTTCGTGATTGACCTGATCTTTATCGCCTCGAACGGGGTCAAGCTGGTCGAGGGCGGCTGGTTCCCCCTGCTGATCGCGATCATGGTCGCGTTCTTGATGCTGACTTGGCGGCGCGGGGCGCTGATGGTCGAGCAGGCGCGCGCGGAACTGCGCCAGCCCGAGGACGAGTTCGTCGGCAATCTCTTGAACGCCCCGCCGCTCCGCCTGCGCGGCACGGCGGCGGTGTTCACGGCGGCGACGAGCGGCATCCCCCTCGCCCTCACGCACCACCTCCGTCACAACCGTGTCCTGCATGAACGCCTCCTGCTGATCTCCGGATTGACGACGGATCAGCCGTTCGTCGCGCCCGAGCACCGCGCGAAGATCACCGAGGTCGGCGGCGGGATCACCCGCATCATCCTCTTCTTCGGTTTCATGGAGCGGCCGGACATCAGCGCGGGGCTGAAGCTCGTGGCCAACCATCCCGTGATGGCCGGGTGCGATCCCGATTGCCTCACCTACTACTTCCGCCGCGAGACGATCATCCCGGCCGAGCGCGTCACGGGCATGTCCTCCTGGCGCAAATCGCTGTTCTCGGCGATGCACCTCAACGCCAACCGCACCGCGGCCTATTACGGCGTGCCCGCAGGGCGGGTGGTCGAGATCGGGCTGGAAGTCGAGATCTGACCGCGCGCCGGGATCATCCGGCGCGCGCCGCCTCCCGCCAGTGATGCAACGAGACGGTACCGATGCTGCGCCCTGCCTCCCCGGCCGCGAGCCGCTCCAGCGCAGCGAGGAACGAGGCCGACTCGTCCTGCAATCCGAGCAGCGCCATAGAGCGGAGAATGCGGCTGACGCGGAGGAAATTGTGATTGCCGGGCGTGAGCCAGGCGCGCAGCCGGGCGCGATCCGCCTCCACCACGGCCCCGTCCTGCCAGGCGTAGCCGTAGAAGCGCAGCATGCGGCGGAACGACTTGCGCAGCGATGCCTGCAAATCCGGATCGGAGCGTATGGTCGCGATGTCTTCCGGGGTCAGGACCGGCGCGTACGGATTGAAGCCGCTCGCCTCGGCCAGCGGAAACAGCCACTGGATGTAGTCGTGCACCGCTTCCAGCCGCCAGTCCTCCCAGGCGCGGATCTGGTCGATGCGCCGCCCCTGATGGTCCGGTCCTTCACCCGAGGTGAACAGGACGATCGGCGACTGGTTCATGGCGCACCTCCGCAAGAGCAACGCCCGGAACGCGCCCCCGATCCGTGCCTGTCACGCCAGCGCCTCGCCGTGGATCGCGACGCGCGGCGCCCCGTCCGGCCCGATCGCGCCCCGGTACATGCCTTCGCTGTTGAACGGCAGCGCGACCCGGCCCGCCGCATCGACCGCGATCACGCCGCCCGACCCGCCCCGCGCCCGGAGCGCCGAGACCACCGCACCCGAAGCCGTCGCCACGTCCTCGCCGAGATAGCGCATCCGGCTGGCGATCTCGTGCGCCACCGCCCAGCGCACGAAAAACTCGCCGTGGCCCGTCGCGGAGACGGCGCAGGTCGCGTCGTCGGCCCAGGTGCCCGCGCCGAAAACCGGCGTGTCCCCCACCCGGCCCGGCTGCTTGCCGGTCATGCCGCCGGTCGAGGTCGCGGCCGCCAGATGGCCGGCCCGGTCCCGCGCGACCGCGCCGACGGTGCCGTGCCGGTCGGCGTCGTCGCGCGTGTCCGGCGCGCCCGAGGCTCGCCGCTCCAGTTCCCTGCTCAGGGCCTCGATCCGGCGCTCGGTCAGGAAGTAGGTCGCGGGCGCGAACGCGAGTCCCTGCTCCCGCAGAAAGCGCTGGGCCGCCCCTCCCACGAGTAAGACATGTCCCGAGCGCTCCATGACCGCGCGAGCCCCGAGGATCGGGTTGCGCGGACCGCAGACGCAGGCAATGGCGCCCGCCGCCCGGTCCGCCCCGTCCATGATCGCGGCATCCATCTCGGCGCGGCCCTCCTCGGTCAGCACGGCGCCCCGCCCGGCGTTGAAATGCGGATCGTCCTCCAGCGCCACGACCGCGGCGGTCACGGCATCGACCGCGCGCCCGCCCGACTCCAGCACGGCGTAGCCGGCGCGCAGGCTCGCCCGCAGGCCCGCCCGGTAGGCCTCGGCCTCCTCGTCGCTGAGAGCGGCGCGCGCGATGGTTCCTGCCCCGCCGTGGATGGCGAGGGCGAAGTTCTCGTTTTCCGACATCGCGATCACCCGATAAGGGACATCTGGAACGGCAGGCTACCCGGTTCCGGGCTCCGGCAGCCAGAGCACCTGCCCGATCCGGTCCGCGCCGGAAGCGATCATCGCCAGCCGGTCGAAACCGAGCGCGATCCCGGCGGCCTCGGGCATGCCGTAGGCGAGCGCCGCCAGGAAGTCCTCGTCCAGCGGCCAGTCGGGGCCGGCAATCGCGTGCCGCCGGGCGCGATCCGCGTCGAATCGCGCCCGCTGCTCGCCCGCGTCCGTCAGTTCGACGAAGGCGTTGGCGAGTTCGATTCCGCACACGAACAGCTCGAATCGCTCGGCGACGCGCGGGTCGGCCGGATCGCGCCGGGCGAGCGCCGCCTGGCTGACGGGCCAATGCGTGAGGAAGGTCGGACGCGCTCGGCCGAGATGCGGCTCGACCCGGCCCAGCAGCAGCCGGAAGAACAGATCCTCCCAGGTCTCGCCCTCGCGGAGCGCGATCCCCGCGCCGGCGGCCAGCGCGGGAGGGTCGCCTTCGGTCGCGAGCACGTCCACGCCCACATGGCGGGCGAACGCCTCCGCGACGGTCAGTTGCTCGAACCGCGCTAGATCGGTCGCGACGCCCCGGCAAGTGACGGCCGGCGGCAGCACGGCGCGGAGGAACGCCTCGGTTTCGTCCATCAGCGCCGCCATGCCCGCGCCCGGCCGGTACCATTCGAGCATCGTGAACTCGGGCGCGTGCAGGGCGCTTCCCTCCCCGTTCCGCCAGACGCGGGCCAGCTGGAAGATCGGCCCGGCGCCCGCGACCAGCAGCCGCTTCATCGCGAACTCCGGGCTCGTATGCAGCCAGAGCGGCGCGCGCGCCCCGTCCGGGTGTTCGCGCTCGGTGCGGAACGCGCTGAGATGCACCTCCTCGCCGGGAGCGGCCACGGCGTAGGGGGTCTCCACCTCCGTGTAGCCGCGCGCGTCGAAGAAGGCACGGGTCGCCTGCGCCAGACGCGACCGGCGGCGCAGGAACGGCAGCCGGGCGGCGAGGCTGTCGGGATGCCAGGCGGGCGTCACGCGCGCGCCTGTCTCCCGCCGCCCGGATGGTTTAACCGTCGCTCCACCATGCACGCTCCGCACGCCCACCGGCCCGCCAGCATCCGCGATGCCGCCGGTCTCGTCCATGCCGGGCTGATCGCCCCCGACGCCACAACGGCCATCGCCGAGGTCGAGGCGCGCTACGCCGTCCTGATCCCGCCCGCGCTGCAAGCGCTGATCCGCGCGCCGGATGATCCGCTCGGCCGCCAGTTCGTGCCGGATCCGGCCGAGCTGGAAACCGCGCCGCACGAGCGGGCCGACCCGATCGGCGACAACGCGCTCTCGCCTGTGCGCGGCATCGTGCATCGCTACCCCGACCGGGCGCTGCTCAAGCCGCTGCTGATCTGCCCGACCTATTGCCGCTTCTGCTTCCGCCGCGAGCATGTCGGGCCGGGCGGCGGCTTGCTCACGGACACGGAGCTCGAAGCCGCCTACGATTGGCTGCGGGGGCATCCTGCAATCGGCGAGGTGATCCTGACGGGCGGCGACCCGCTGATGCTGTCGCCGCGCCGGCTCGCCGCGATCGTGCGGGCGCTGTCCGCGATCCCGCATGTCGAGACGATCCGAATCCACAGCCGGGTGCCGATAGCCGACCCGGAACGGCTGACCCCCGCGCTCGCGGCCGCGCTCGCGACGGAGCGGGCGATGTGGCTCGTGGTCCACGCGAACCACGCGGCGGAGTTCACCGAAGCGGCCCGCGCCGCGATCCGGCGCGTGCAGGCGCAGGCGGTGCCGGTGCTCGGGCAATCCGTCCTGCTGCGCGGGGTGAACGACAGCGAGGCGGCGCTGGAAGACCTGTTCCGGGCCATGCTCGCCGCGCGCGTCAAGCCCTACTACCTGCACCAGCTCGACCCCGCCCCCGGCACGGCGCGCTTCCATGTGCCGATCGAGGAAGGAAGGCGGCTGCTGGCCGGATTGCGGGGCCGGGTGACAGGCCTTGCCTGGCCGACCTACGTGCTCGACATCCCCGGCGGCTTCGGGAAGGTGCCGGTTGGGCCGGACTACCTGGCGGACGCAGGCATGGTGCGCGACCCCGCCGGAAACCGCCGCGCGCTTGCCGGTCCCGGGCGCGGACGCTAGAAGCCCGCACTCCTCAATCCCGCGAGTGACGACATGAAGCAGCAGGCCAACCTGATCCGCGCCGGCCAGGTGATCGAGCACGAGGGCCGGAGGTGGACCGTGCTGAAGCAGCAGATCATCACGCCGGGCAAGGGCGGCGCCTTCATCCAGGTGGAGATGCGCGACCTCAGGACCGGCAACAAGACGAACGAGCGCTGGCGTACCGCCGACACCGTCGAGCGGCTGATGACCGACAACAAGGAATACGCCTACTCCTACACCGACGGCAGCAACATGGTGCTGATGGACCCAGATAGTTTCGAGCAGACGATGGTGCCGCTCGGCCTGCTCGGCGACGCCGCGCCGTTCCTCCAGGACAACATGACCGTCGTCCTCGACCTGGTCGAGGGCGAGCCGGTCGGCGTCCATCTGCCGCCGACCGTCGTGCTCGAGATCGTCGAGGCCGATCCGGTGGTGAAGGGCCAGACCGCCGCCTCCTCCTACAAGCCCGCCAAGCTGTCGAACGGGGTCAAGACCTCGGTCCCGCCCTTCATCGAAACCGGAGAGAAGATCGTCGTGCGCACGGAGGACGCCTCCTACGTCGAGCGCGCCAAGGGCTGAGCGTGGCGCTTCGCCTCTCCCCGCACGTCACCGTCATGGCCAACGCCGCCCAGAAGGCGGCCAAGCGCCTGCTGCGCGACTTCAACGAGGTCGAGCAGCTCCAGGTCAGCGTCAAGGCGCCGTCGGATTTCGTCAGTCAGGCGGATCTGCGCGCCGAGCAGACGATCCGCGACGAGCTGGCCAAGGCCCGTCCGGGCTACGCCTTCCTGATGGAAGAATCCGGCGTCTCCGGGTCGGAGAACTGGGCTTGGCGCTGGGTGGTCGATCCGCTCGACGGCACCACCAACTTCCTGCACGGCATTCCGCACTGGGCGATCAGCATCGGCCTAGAGAAGCGGCTGCCGGACGGCGGCTCGGAGATCGCGGCGGGGCTGATCTACGCCCCGGCCGTGGACGAGATGTACTGGGCGGAGAAGGGCGTCGGCGCCTTTGTCAACGAACGCCGCCTGCGCGTGTCTGGGCGCCGCGAGATCAAGGACGCCGTGCTCGCGACCGGCATCCCGTTCGCGGCGACATCGCAGAAGAACCAGCTCGCCTTCGCCCGCACGCTCGGCGGGCTGATGCCGGTGCTGGCCGGCATCCGCCGTTTCGGAGCCGCCGCGCTCGACCTCGCCTGGGTCGCCGCCGGGCGCTACGACGGCTATTGGGAGTTCGGGGTAAAGCCCTGGGACATGACGGCGGGCCTGCTGATCGTCCGCGAGGCCGGCGGCTATGCGACCGACCCCGGCGGCGGCGAGCCGCGCGAGACCGGCGACGTGGTCGCCGCCAATCCGCATTTGCATGGCCGCCTGCGCCAGATCGTGCTGGACGGCCAGGCCGCATCCCGTGCCTGAGCATCGGCAGCCGCGCGCAGTTGTTGCGTGATTGAGGCTCCGGCTAGTCTCGTCTAGGGTCCGCTTTCATGCTGACGGTCCGCCCCTTGCTGACGCTCGCTTTGCTGGCAGCCGCCGCCCTGCCCGCGCGGGCGCAGGTCACGCTCGACCTGCACGCGCTCGACCAGCTGAAGGGCGGCGCCAAGCCCGCTCCTCCCCACGCGGCGCACGCGCCGCCTGAACCGAAGCACACGAGGCACGCAGCCGAAAGGCCGGCCCGGCACAAATCGGCCCCGAAATCCGAGACCGCGGCCGAGCAGCGCAGGAGGCCGGCTGCCCCCGCCCAGGCGCAGGCACCGGAGCACCCGCCCGCCACGGCCGGCGCGCAGCCCGCTCCGGCCGCGCCCCCGCCTCCGCCGCCGGCGGTGCTGCCGGCGGGCGCGCCGCCTCCCGTCCGGCTCAGCCCAGCCGAGCCGGAGCAGGCGGCCGCGCCGCCCGCGCCGCCAGCCAAGCCCGATTCCCCCATCGTGACCGCGAACGCGGGCGGCGCCGCGGTGCCGATCAAGGAGGGCGTCCGCATCACCTTCGATGGCGGCCGGTCCGATCTGAGCCCGGCGAGCGCCGCCAGGCTGGAGCGCTTCGCGGCGGACTCGCCCAAAGCCGGGGACGCAAGTTTCAGCGTGCTCGGTTTCGCGGCCGGAGCGCCCGAGGATCCGTCGACGCCGCGCCGGCTGTCGCTCTCCCGCGCCCTCGCCGTTCGCTCGATCCTGATGGCCGAGGGCATCCCGTCGGCACGCATCTATGTGCGCGCGCTGGGCAGCGGCCCGGCAAAGGAGCAGGCCGGCGCGCCTCCCGACCGGGTCGACGTCACCGTCTCCGGGGGGACCGGCCCATGACCGAGCCGACCCGCTATCTCGTCCGGATGGTCCTGTTCCTGGTCGCGATGGCGGTGGTTGCGGTGCTGCTGTCGCGGGTGCTGACGACCGCCTTCGGCAACAACCCGCTGCTCAACACGCTGATCATCGCCGTGCTCGTCATCGGCATCGCCTGGAACATGCTCCAGGTCAGCCGGCTCTCGTCCGAGGTGAAGTGGCTGGAGACGTGGCAGCGGGCGCGCACCCGCCTCTCGACCCTGCCCGCTCCCCGCCTGCTCGCGCCGATGGCGAGCATGCTGGCGGCGCGGGAATCGCGCGGCCGGGACGGCGAGCACCGGCTGACGCTCTCCTCGGTCGCGATGCGCACCCTGCTCGACGGCATCGCGTCCCGGCTCGACGAGAGCCGCGAACTGTCCCGCTACATGACCGGGCTGATGATCTTTCTCGGCCTGCTCGGCACGTTCTGGGGCCTGCTCGCGACCATCGCCTCCGTTTCGGACGTGATCAACGGCATGACGGTCGGCTCGGGCGACATCAACGTGCTGTTCGAGCAGCTGAAATCCGGTCTCGCGAAGCCGCTGCGGGGCATGGGCACCGCCTTTTCGGCCAGCATGTTCGGCCTCGCGGGCGCGCTCATCCTCGGCTTCCTCGACCTGACCGCCGGGCAGGCGCAGAACCGCTTTTTCAACGAGTTGGAGGAGTGGCTCGCGGGCATCACGCGTCTCTCCTCCGGCGCGTTGGCCGAAGGGGAAGGCTCCGTTCCCGTCTATGTGCAGGCGCTGCTCGAGCAGACGGCCGAAAACATGGAAGGGCTGCAACGCGTGCTGGCGCGCGGCGAAGACGGGCGGATGCAGGCGAACCTCGCCGTGCTGCAACTGACGGAACGCCTCGGCACGTTGTCCGACACCATGCGCTCCAATCAGCAGCTGATGCTGCGCCTCACCGAATCGCAGAGCCAGCTCGGCCCCGCAATCGCGCGCCTGCTCGAGCCGAGCGCCGACGCCGAAGCGGCCGAGCGGCTGCGCGGCCATCTGCGCAACATCGAGATGTACGTGCAGCGCCTGCTCGCCGAACAGGAGCAGGGCCGGGCGCAGATGACCGCCGAGCTCCGCCAGGACCTGCGGGTGCTGACGCGCACGGTCGCGGCGCTCGCCGGCGAACCCTCCCACTAGGCGCGCGCGATGGCGGTCCGCTCGCGGCGCAACGGTCACGGCAACGGGCTCGAAGCCTGGCCTGGCTACGTGGACGCGCTGTCCACGCTGCTCATGGTCATCATCTTCGTGCTGCTCGTGTTCGTGCTGGCGCAGGCATTCCTGTCGGTCTCGCTCAACGGCCGGGATCTCGCGCTCGACCGCGCCAACCGCCAGCTTTCGGAATTGAGCGACATGCTCTCGCTCGAACGCGGGCGCGGCCAGGATCTCAGCCGCACCATCGCCGGTCTGACGGCCGATCTGCAGAAGGCCGGCGAGGCACGCGACAGCCTCACCCGCCAGCTCACGGAGCTGCGCGCGCTCGCCGACCGGCAGGCGAGCGAGCGCGACGCAATCCGGGCCGACCGCGACACGCTCGCGGCCCGGCTCGCCAATTCCGGGCTGCAAGCGCAGGCCGCCGCCAATCAGGCGAAGACGCTCGCCGCCCAGCTCGCGGAGGCGAGGAAAGGGTCGGATCGCGCGAACGAGGCGGCGGCGGCCACTTCCATGCAGCTCGCGGAAGCGAAGCGGCAGCTTGCGGCCATGCAGAAGGAGATGGCCGCGATCGACAAGGTCGTGCCGGTCGGCAAGGACACGATCGAGGCCCGCATCTCCGATCTCGCCCAGCTCGCCGAGCAGGCGCGCGCGCTGGCCGCGCTCCGCGACGATTTGGAGAAGCAGGCGGCGGAAAAGGCGGCGCTCGCGACCGACGAGCAGCAGCGCCGGGCCGCCGCCGAACAGCAGCTCGCGAACGAAACGAAGCTCGGCGAGAGCGCCCGCGCCCAGGTGGCGCTGCTCAGCCACCAGATCGACGACCTCAAGGGACAGCTCGCGCGGCTGTCGAACGCGCTCGATGTCGCGCAGGGCACGATCAAGAACAAGGACGTCCAGATCGCCAATCTCGGTCAGCGCCTGAATACGGCGCTCGCCGCGAAGGTGGAGGAGTTGCAACGCTATCGCAGCGACTTCTTCGGCAAGCTCCGCGCGGTGCTGGCCAACCGGCCGGGCATCCAGGTCGTCGGCGACCGGTTCGTGTTCCAGAGCGAGGTCTTGTTCCCGGTCGGCAGCGCCGACGTCACGCCCGCCGGCAAGGATCAGATCCGCGCCATCTCCACCACGATCAAGCAGATCGCGGCGGAGATCCCGCCGGACATCCACTGGGTCTTGCGGGTGGACGGCCACGCCGACCGCCAGCCGATCAGCCGCGGCGTGTTCGCGTCGAACTGGGAATTGTCCTCGGCGCGGGCGATCGCGGTCGTCAAGCTGCTGATCGAGGATGGCGTGCCGCCCGACCATCTCGCCGCGACGGGTTTCGCGGACTTCCAGCCGCTCGACACCGGCAACACGCCGCAAGCCTACGCCCGCAACCGCCGCATCGAGCTGAGGCTGACCGACCGGTGAGCCGTCCCGTCCGTCTTCGCGCGCCCATTGTCGCCGTGCTGGCCGGCGCGGCGTGCGCCGCTCACGCCGTCGCCCAGCCCGTGTCCTTCGTCGATCCGGTTCCGTATTGCCATTCCGTCGGCACGATCGACCAACCCGACGGCCGCTACACCGGCCCCAAGGTTCCAGCCTGGATGGCGCGCGCGCTGCGGCAAGCCCTGCACGCACCCGAGGCGACACCGATCACGCACTTCCAGCACGCGGTATGGCGCTGCGCGGGCGGCCGCGTCCTGGCGTGCGACATCGGCGCCAACATCCCGTGCGACGAAAAGGCCGACCAGAGCCGCAAGCCCCCGCAAGGGGCGCGCGGTTTCTGCGGGCAGCAGCCCGGTGCGGACATCGTGCCGAGCGTCGCTTTCTCGCAGCCGAGCCTCTACCTCTGGCGGTGCGACGGGACGGAGCCGGTGATCGTGCGGCAGGTGCTGCAGGTCGACGCCCAGGGCTACCCGGCCCGTTACTGGCACGTGGTCACGCCCTGAGACGCGCTCACGTCTGCTCGCCGAGCGCGCGCCTTCGGAGATCCTTGAGACGATCCGCTCCTCCGGGCGTCCTCGGGTCGATCTCCAACAGCTTCTGCCAGGCGGCGTAGGCGCCTCGCCAGTCCTTCCGGGCTTCCGCGATCGCGGCCAGCGTGCGCAGCGCGCCGAAATGCCGAGGCTCGCGCTTCAGCGTCTCCTCAATCGCGCGGATCGCGCCGGCCGTGTCGCCCTGCTGCCAGCGGGCGATCGCCAGCTGGTGCCAGGCTTCCGCGAGGTTCGGGTCGAGCGCGACCGCGTCGCCGAAATCCTGCACCGCCTCCTCGTGGGCGCCCGCGTCGAGGTCGCGCAGACCCCGCCCCATCAGCAGACCCGTGGCCGGAGACGCTTCGGCGAACCAAAGATGCGTGATCCGCACCTCGATCTGGGCGGCGGCATCCTCGCTCGGCGCGGCCTTGAGCGCATCCAGGAGCGTCGCGATCATGGCCTTGCGGTCCGGCCGGGCCGTCTCGGCACGCAAGCTCGGAGCAGCCGCCAAAAGCGAGATGGTCAACGCCGCTTTCAACGCCCATTCGGGGAAGCCCTTCATGACGCATCCTGTCGAAATTCATGGCCATCGCGGCGCGAGGGGATTGTTCCCCGAGAACACGCTCGACGGCTTCACGCGGGCCCTTGCGATCGGCGTCGACGCGCTGGAACTCGATGTAGGGATGACGCTGGACGATGTCGTGGTCGTCACGCACGATCCGCGCCTCAACCCGGACATTACGCGCGGGCCGGACGGGCGTTGGCTGCCCGGACCCGGCCAGCTGATCCGCGGCCTTAAAGCCTCCGCGCTCGCCGCCTACGATGTCGGGCGCATCGACCCGGCGGGACCATACGCTGCCCGCTTCCCGGACCAGACGCCCTGCGATGGCGCGCGCATCCCGGCGCTATCGCATGTGCTGGAGGCCTGCCCCGGCGCGCGCTTTTCGATCGAACTGAAGACCTTCCCCGGCCGGCCCGGCTGGACGGCATCTCCGGAAGCGATGACGCGCGCCGTGCTGCACGCCGCGACCGAGGCTGGGGCCGAACGCCGCATCCTCTTGCAGAGCTTCGACTGGCGCGGGCCCCGGCTGGTCCGGGCGCTGCGGCCAGACATACGGCTTGCCTGGCTGACCAGCGCGGCCATGCTCGCGGACGCGCATCTATGGCGAGACCAGCCGCACCCGTTGGACGCGAGCGGTTCGGTGCCGGAAGCGGTCGCGGCCGAAGGCGGTCCGGTCTGGGGACCGGACTGGCGCGATCTGACCGAGGCGCAGGTGGCGGAGGCGCACGAACTCGGCCTGCTCGTCGCTGCCTGGACCGTCAACGCCCAAGCCGACATGGCGCGGCTGGTCGGCTGGGGCGTTGACGCACTGGTCACGGACCGCCCCGACATGGCTCGCTCCGTGCTGGCGACGCTCGGGATCACGGTTCCGCCGCCGCCCGGTCAAGGGGCGAAGGCCGAGCAGAGGAAGTTTGAGGCGGCGCAGGCGCGCGAGACGAAGGCCTGAAGCAGCGGGTCTTTGTCCCCGTCCTCGGCGGTCAGGGCGTCCATCGGCACGAAATACTCATGTGCGTGCGGGATCTGGCTTTGCACGAACCCCTGGTAGTGCCGGTTCTTCAGGCCATACATCACGCGGATGTCGCGGACGGGGAGGACGAGGTCCATGACCGGAGGCGTCCGCAGGAGGCCGGTCGCCTCCCAGCGTGGCTTCGGCTCCTGCGGTCCGATCGGCGCGAGCAGCCAGGGGACTGGGCAGACCGCGAGCAGCGACTGCGTGCTCGGCGCGAAGCGGGAGCGCTTGTCGAGCAGGTTGGTGAGCGTCCCGCACGCCTCGATGGCGAAGATGTCCACGAAAGGCTCGACCAGCGTGCCGCCAAAGTTCAGCCAGAGCCCGTCCGGCAGCGTCTTCAGGCGGGTGCTGCCCGGAAGCTTGAGGTAAGGGTGGACGGTGGTCCGCTCCCGGTCCGATGGACGCCCCCTCAGCCATGCATCGCGCTGTCCGACCCTTAAGCCCGGCGGCCGCTGCGGCCATTGCCGAAGCCGGGCGCGAACCATGGAATCCAGCGACCTGTAGCAGTCCATCAATCCCTCCGGGTGCATTAGCAGCGCAGAAAACAACCTGCGGCTGTATGCATACCGGCTTCCGTCAAATTCTGGAAAGCGGCAACTTCGGTTAAGACCGCAAACGGCGCCAGACCGTCGTTCCGGTGTTCCAGTTTCCGTTTAGTTCCACGGACGAAAGACGTTTCGTTGAGAATGAGCGGCGGCATCGCACCTGCACCAATCCCATAAGCGCAAGCCGCTAGCCCGTCCAGCTAAGCCGAACGAACCGGAAACGGCAGCCGTCGCCCAAACCGGCTGCCATTTTCACAGTGTGAAATCCCACCCTCGCGCCTCGTGAACCTCAGCCGCGCTCCTCGATGGGCACGAAATCGCGCCGGGGTGAACCGACATAAAGCTGGCGCGGCCGGCCGATGCGCTGCTCGGGGTCGCGGCTCATCTCCTCCCATTGGCTGACCCAGCCGACGGTGCGGGCCACCGCGAACAATGCCGTGAACACGCTGGTCGGGAAGCCCATCGCCTTGAGGATGATGCCGGAGTAGAAATCCACGTTCGGATAGAGCTTGCGCTCGACGAAATACGGGTCGTTCAGGGCGATTTTTTCCAGTTCCACGGCCAGATCGAGCAGCGGGTCGTCCTTGATGCCCAGCTCGCCCAGCACCTCGTGGCAGGTTTTCTGCATGATCTTCGCGCGGGGATCGTAGTTCTTGTACACCCGGTGGCCGAAGCCCATCAGCCGGACGTGGCTGTTCTTGTCCTTCACCTTGCCGATGAAGTCCGGGATGTTTTTCATGTGGCCGATATCGGCCAGCATCTTCAGAACCGCCTCGTTGGCGCCGCCGTGGGCCGGACCCCAGAGGCTTGCGATTCCGGCGGCAATGCACGCGAAGGGATTGGCGCCGGTCGAGCCAGCCAGCCGGACCGTGCTCGTCGAGGCATTCTGCTCGTGATCCGCGTGCAGGATCAGGATCAAATCCAAGGCCCGTGCGAGCACGGGATTGACCACGTAGGGTTCGGCCGGAACCGCATGGAACATGTAGAGGAAGTTCTCGGCGTAGCCGAGGTCGTTGCGCGGATACATGAACGGCTGGCCGATATTGTATTTGTGCGCCCAGGCGGCGATCGTCGGCACCTTTGCGATCAGCCGGAAGGCGCTGATCCGCCGGCTCTCCGGATCGGTGATGTCGAGGCTGTCGTGGTAGAAGGCCGAGAGCGCGCCGACCACGCCGCACATCACCGCCATCGGATGCGCGTCCCGCCGGAAGCCGCTGTAGAACTCCCGGATCTGTTCGTGCAGCATCGTATGCCGCATGACGCCGTTCTCGAACTTCTCGCGCTCGGCCGCGCTCGGCAGCTCGCCGTTCAGCAGCAGATAGGCCGTCTCGAGGAAAGTCGATCTCTCCGCGAGCTGTTCGATCGGATAGCCTCGATACAGCAGCACGCCCTTGTCGCCGTCGATATAGGTGATCTTGCTTGAAACGGCCGCGGTTCCGCCGTAACCGGGATCGTACGTAAACATGCTCAGGTCGCCGTAGAGCCTGCGAATGTCGATCACCGAGGGACCGATCGTGCCATGCAGCACCGGCACGCTCAGCGACCGGTTGGAACCGTCAATCGCGATGGTGACGCTCTCTTTGTCGGCGGCGCTCATGGGATGCTCCTCATTCGTGCGGTCTTGAAATCGGCTGGGCGCCTCGCGGCCAAGACATCCGCGGCGTCCCGGCGGCTGAAGCAGAGCCCGCAACACATATGGCCCATTGCTGCACCGCGCAACCGTGCGCCCGGCGGCGGGACGCGGCGGCTCCGGACTCGCTCAGGCCCGAGGCGATTCGCGCGGCGACAGAAAGCGCACCAGGCGCGCTCCGCCCCGGCCGAGCTGCCGCCAGGGCCCCGCGATGGAGAACTCGGCGAGTCCCGCCGTGGGATAGGCCGCGACCAGACGCTGCATGGCCGCGCTCCGGGGGTGCCCGTCATCGGTGCCGACCAGCATGAGGGCGAGTTCGTGCAGCCCCGGATTGTGCCCAATTAGCAGCACGCTCCTGGCCGTCTCGGCCACGCCCCGCAGCGCGCCCAGCAATTGCCCAGCCGACGCCAGGTACAGCGACTCGGCCGGCTCGACCAGCGGCGTTTCGTCCCACGGCTCGAGCGCTTCCATGGTCTGCAAGGCGCGGCGGGCGGTGCTGACGAGCACGACCTCCGGGGCGAGGCCGAGATCGCGCATCGTACGCCGCATGGCCGCCGCGGCGGCCTCGCCGCGCGGGTTCAGCGGCCGCGCGTGATCCGACAACGACGCGTCCTCCCAAGACGATTTCGCGTGGCGAAGGAGCAGGAGCTGACGCATGTGTCCGGATCTGTCCTCTGGGCCGGGAAGCGCATCCTGCCACGCGGACCAAATCTTGTCCCGCCCGCATCCGTGCCCATGATCCACGCGATGCCGTCCGAGCGCCCGAGACTTGAGCCGATAGGCAAGACCGCGCTTCCGTCGCGAACGGGCGGGGGCACGCTCCGGGTCGTGCTCGGGGACCAGCTCTCGCGCGGCTTGTCGGCGCTCGAAGGTCTCGACCCGGCCCGAGACACCGTGCTGCTGGCGGAGGTGATGGAAGAATGCACGTACGTCCTGCATCACCCGAAGAAGATCGTACTGGTGCTCTCGGGCATGCGGCATTTCGCCCGCGCCCTGCGCGCCCGGGGAATCAAGGTCGCATACACACGGCTGCTCGATTCCGGCAACACCGGCAGCCTGCGCGGCGAGGTGCTTCGCGCCGTCGCGAGATTCTCCCCCGAGCGGGTGGTCGCGACCGAACCGGGCGAATGGCGCGTGCTCGAAGACATGCGGGGATGGCAGAAGGCGGCCGGCGTCGAGGTCGAAATCCGCGATGACACACGTTTCATTTGCCGCGTGCAGTCATTCCGGGTGTGGGCGCGCGGCAAGCGGACGCTGCGCATGGAGTTCTTCTATCGCGAGATGCGGCGGCAAACCGGGCTGCTGATGAACGGCGATTTGCCGGAGGGCGGACGCTGGAACTACGACGCGGAGAACCGCAAGCGCCTGCCGCCGGGAATCGAACCTCCGCCCCTGCCGCATTTCGAGCCGGACGCGATCACGCGCGAGGTGATGGAAATGGTCGCCGGCCGGTTTGCCACGCATTTCGGCCGCGTCGAGGGATTCGCGTATCCGGTGACGGCGCGCGACGCCACCGCCGCGCTCGACGATTTCATCGTCAACCGGCTGGGCCGTTTCGGCGACTGGCAGGACGCGATGAAGCGCGATGCGCCGCATCTGTTCCACAGCCTCGTTTCGACGTCGCTCAATCTCGGCCTGCTCGAGCCGCTCGCGGTCTGCCGCGCGGTGGAGGCGGCGTTTCGCCGTGGCGGCGTGCCGCTCAACGCCGCCGAAGGCTACATTCGGCAGATCATCGGCTGGCGCGAGTTCATGCGCGGCATCTACTGGCTGCACATGCCCGAGTACGGCCGCCTGAACGTGCTCGGAGCGACGCGCAAGCTGCCCTGGCTCTACTGGTCTGCCGACACCAGGATGGAATGCCTGCGGCAAGTGGTCGGTCAAACACGCCGCCAGGCCCATGCCCACCACATCCAGCGGCTGATGGTCACGGGGAATTTCGCGATGCTCGCGGGCGTTCACCCCGACGAGGTCGATCTCTGGTACATGATCGTGTACGCCGACGCATACGAATGGGTGGAGATGCCGAACACGCGCGGCATGTCCCAGTTCGCGGACGGCGGCATCGTCGGATCGAAGCCGTACGCGGCCTCGGGCGCCTACATCAATCGCATGAGCGACTATTGCGGCCATTGCGCCTACGATGTGAACGAGGCGACGGGCGAGCGCGCCTGCCCGTTCAACTTCCTCTACTGGGATTTTGTCGCCCGGCACGCGACGCGCTTCGCTGGCAATCACCGCATGGCGATGCCGGTGCGTACCCTCGAGCGCATGGACCCGGCCAAGCGCGACGCCATCCGCGCGCAAGCCGCCCGGTTCCTCGCGGCGCTCGACGGCGGCGCGCGGCTCTAACCGGGCGAAGGCGGCAGATCGATCCAGGACAGGTGCCCGCCCTTGCCCGCCCCCGTATCCAGGAACACGGCGGTCCCGCCTTCCCGGCTGCGCCGGATGTAGGGCCTGCCATCGAAGCTCCGCCGGTCGTGGCCGCAATAGACCGTAATCCCGGCCGGGATGCGGTCGACCCAGCGCAGGCTGCGCTCGGGAAAACCGTCCGCCTGCAGCCGCCCGGTCGGCTCGCCGAACAGCGCACGCGACACGGGACCGGCCGGCCGGCCGAGATCGGCCGGCGGCGACGGCTCGTGCAGCATCGCCGTATGGAACCCGCCATGCACGAACAGGCGCGAACCCACATGCAGCCATTGCGGCGCGCGCAGCACTTCCGCGAGCAGCCGCTGCTTCAGGCCCGGATCGAGTTGCCGCAACGTCTCGCTCATCTCTCCGTTCAGCCGCACGGGTTGCCCCGCCAGGGCGCGGGCGAGCTTGAGGTCGTGATTGCCGACCAGGAACAGCCCGTGCGCTTCGTCGATCAGGCGGAACATGATCCGGAGCGCCTCCGCGCTGTTCGGCCCGCAATCGACAAGGTCGCCGAGCTGCACGACGAAGCGGTCGGTCGCGGCCGCATAGGCGAACGCGGTGGCGTCGCCGTGTACGTCGCCCACCACGCGCAGCGGAACGGCATCCGGAACGGTCAGCGTAGCCCCGCTCCCAGAGATGCCGCCCTGCCTGTCCATGCCGGTATAAGGCCCGGCGCGGCTACGTGGTTTCCGGCCGGGGCGGCGTCCGGCGTATCACTCGGCGCCCGCACGATCGAGCGACCGGTAGGCCGCGAGCGCCCGGTCCCGCCCCGCGCCCAATTCCACGACTGGACGGGGATAGGTCTCCCCGAGCCGCACCCCGGCTTGCGCGAGAGAAGCGGGCGGCGCGTCCCAAGGAGCATGGATGTAGCGATCCTCGAGACGCGCCAGTTCCGGGACGAAGCGGCGGACATAGAGGCCATCCGGATCGAACTTCCAGCCCTGGAGCGCCGGGTTGAAGACCCGGAAATAGGGCGCGGCGTCCGCGCCGCATCCCGCGACCCACTGCCAGCTCGCGCTGTTGGAGGCGAGATCCGCGTCCACGAGCGTGTCCCAGAACCACGCCTCGCCGTCCTGCCAGGGAATCAGCAGGTGCTTGACCAGATAGCTCGCCACCAGCATCCGTACCCGGTTATGCATCCAGCCGGTCTGCCAGAGCTGGCGCATCCCGGCGTCGACCATCGGCAACCCCGTCCGGCCGCGCGTCCAGGCGGCGAACGCCGCTTCGTCCATGCGCCACGGCATCGCCGCGAACTCGCGCCGCAGCGGCCGCTCGGGCAGATCGGGGTGGTGCCAGAGCAGATGCAGCGAGAACTCGCGCCAGAGCACCTCCTTGAGGAAGGTCTGGAGCGGCTTGCCCGCGTCGGCGGCGGCGTGGAGGGCGGCGTGCCACACCTGCCCCGCCGACACCTCCCCGAAATGCAGATGCGGCGACAGGCGGGACGTGCCGTCCGACCCGGGGACATTGCGCTGACCGTCATAGGCGCCGAGCGCGTTTGCAACGAACCGCATCAGCTGCGCCCGCCCGCCCGCCTCGCCTGGCGTCCAGCTCGCGCGCAGGCCGCCGGCCCAGTCCGGCCGCGTCGGCTTCAGCCGCCAGCCGTCGAGATCGTCCGAGGCGCAGTCCGGTCCGGGCACGATGGGGGCCGGGGCGGGCAGCGGCTCGGGCGGCCCTCCGCGGGCGAAGCAGGCGCGGGCGAAGGGGGAGTAGACCCCGAACGGCCCGCCCGCCTGAGTCCGGACGCTGTCCGGCTCGAACAGGCTGACCGTGCGGTGCCAATGGACGGCGACGCCGCGCGCCCGCATCGCCGCTTCGACCCGCTCCGACAGGGCGCGGGCCCAGGGCTCGACGGCGACGCCCGCGAACACCGAGGCAGCGCCGCTCTCGGCGACGATCGCGCCGATTGCGGCGACCGTCTCGCCCCGGCGTAAGGTCAGCTTCCCGCCGAGGCGGCCGAGATCGGCCGCGAGCGAGCGCAGGCTGCCGTCCAGCCACCAGCGGCTGGCCCCGCCCAGCCGCCACCGTCCCGGCGTCGCGTCGTCGAGGATATAGACGGCGAGCACGGGGCGGCCGGTCGCGACCGCCGCGGCGAGCGCGGGCTGATCGTGCAGCCGGAGATCCTGGCGAAACCAGAGCACGACGGGCCGCCCGGACTGGGCCATGCTTCACCCTCCAGATTGGGCCACTCCATATGTGGCCGGAAGCAGGCCTGTCACCGGCGGGACGGAGCCGCCCGGAGGCAGGCAAGGGGAGGGCAAGGGGGACCAGGGGTTGCCCTGGCCTTGCCGCAGGTGCAAATGAAACGTCGAGAGGCATGGCCGGCATGGCCGATGGTGGAAGGATGATGGCGAACCGCGGTTCGGACGAGCATCGCGGCAGCCTGAACATGGCGGAGACCGTTCAGATCCTGTTGCCGGAAAAGCGGGCGCAGATCATGGCGGGCGCGATCGAGGTATTTGCGTCGGATGGCTATGAAGGGGCGAGCATGTCCCGCATCGCGCAAGTGGCCGGGGTCTCGAAGGGCACTCTCTACAACTATTTCGACAGTAAAGCCGACCTGTTCGCTGCCTACGTGAACGAGGTATGCGATCTCAAGATCAGCGCGCTGTTCGGCTTCATCGACGCCCATACCGATCCCGCCGAAGCCCTGCGCGACATCGGCCGGCAGATGATCGGGCTCATGCTCTCGGCGCCCTCCCTGACGATGTATCGGGTCGTCATGTCCGAGGCGGCAAAATTTCCAGAGCTCGCGCGCCTGTTCTTCGATGCCGGGCCCGCCCACGCCATCCGCAGCATGGCCGAATGGCTCGCCAAGGAAAGCAGGAAGGGGAGCCTCGCGGTATCCGACCCGGAATTCGCCGCCGAGCAGTTCTTCGCGCTCTGCCAGACGCGCATCGCCCTCCGCCGCCGGCTCAACCTTCTGGAAACGGTCGACGGCGGGGAACTCGAGCGGGTCGTGGACGCATCCGTGGACATGTTTCTACGCACCTACAAGGCCTGATCCGGATGACCCTGGCGGAGAACCGGCTCGGCCCCGTGCTGCGCGCCATCGACGAAGGCACGCCGCAGGCCCGCGCGCGGCTGCTCGAAATCCTGCGCATCCCGAGCGTCAGCGCGCAACAGGCGCACGATCCGGATTGCCTGGCGGCGGCCGGCTGGTTCCGTGACCAGCTCGCGTCACTCGGGTTCGACGCCGCGATCCGTCCGACCACCGGACAGCCGATCGTGCTCGCGCGCCATCCCGGGCCGGTGGGCTACGCCGGGCCGCATATCCTGTTCTACGGCCATTACGACGTGCAGCCGGCCGAGCCGCTCGATGTTTGGACCAGTCCACCGTTCGAGCCGACCATCGTTCCGGGTCCGCATGGCGAGCGCGTGGTCGCGCGGGGCGCGGTGGACGACAAGGGCCAGGTGATGATGTTCCTGGAAGCCCTGCGCGCCTGGCACGAAGCGGGCGGCGGCATTCCGGCCCGGGTGACCGTGCTGATCGAGGGCGAGGAGGAGGTCGGGAGCGTCAGCCTCGAGCCATGGCTCGAGGCCGTGCGCGAGGAATTGCAAGCCGATCTGGCGCTGGCGAGCGACACCGGCATGTGGGACATCGACACGCCGGCGATCACGACGCGCCTGCGCGGCATGGCCTACATGCAGCTGACCGTGAGGGGGCCGGTGCGCGACCTGCACTCCGGCGTGTTCGGCGGCTCGGCGCTGAACCCGATCAGCGTATTGACGCGGCTGCTCGGCGGCCTGCATGACGAGACCGGCCGCGTCGCCATCCCGGGCTTCTACGACGATGTACGCGAGCTGTCGGCGGAGGAGGCGGCGCAATGGGCCAGTCTCGGCTTCGACGAAGCGGCGTTCCTGGGCGAGATCGGGCTGACCGCGCCGTCCGGCGAAGCGGACCGGCCGGCCCTGCAACGTCTCTGGAGCCGGCCGACCGCCGACATCAACGGCATCTGGGGCGGCTATGCCGGGCCGGGCGCGAAGACCGTCATCGCCGCCGAAGCCTCGGCGAAACTGTCGTTCCGCCTGGTTCCGGACCAGGAGCCGGACCGCGTCGTCAACGCCGCGCGCCGCTTTTTCGCCGAGCGTCTGCCGCAGGGCGCCCGGCTCGACCTCGAAGTGTTCAGCGCGACTCCCGCGATCGCGTCGAGCATGGACAAGCCCTGGATCGCGGCCGCGCGAACCGCGCTGGAAGAGGAATACGGCCGGCCCGCTTTGCTGATGGGCAGCGGCGGATCGATCCCGGTCGTGTCCTCGTTCCGGCGCATCCTCGGCATCGACACGGTGCTGATGGGATTCGGCCTCGCGGACGACAAGATGCATAGCCCGAACGAGAAGTTCGAGATGACGTGCTTCCATCGCGGCGCGCGCTCGCATGCGCGGCTGCTGGCGAAACTCGCGGCCCTCGCCCAATAGGACGGAGAAACAAGCTCGATGACGACGGTCAAGGCGGCAAACCTCACCATCGCTCAATCCCTGCACGACTTCATATGCAACGAGGCGCTTCCGGGCCTTGGCATAGCGAGCGGCGAGTTCTGGGAGGGCTTGTCCGGGCTCGTCGCCGATTTCGCGCCCCGCAACAAGACGCTGCTCGCGAGGCGGGACGAGTTGCAGGCCGAAATCGACCGGTGGAACGAGCAGCATCGCGGCAAGCCGAAAGACGAGGCGGCCTATATCGCGTTCCTGCGCGAGATCGGCTACTTGCAACCGGAGCCGGATCAGGTCGCCGTCACCACCGGCAATGTCGATCCGGAGATCGCCTCGATCGCCGGACCGCAGCTCGTCGTCCCCGTGACCAATGCGCGCTACGCGCTGAACGCCGCGAATGCGCGCTGGGGCAGCCTCTACGACGCGCTCTACGGCACCGACGCCATCCCGAGAGACACGAGCGCCCCGGCGGGCGGCGGTCTCGACGGGGGGCGTGCGGCAAAGGTGGTCGCCAAGGCCCGCGAGATCCTCGACCAGACGGTCCCGCTCGCGGATGGCAGCTATGCGGACGCAACCGGCTTCGCGGTCGAGGGCGGAAAGCTCGTGGTCAGCCGCAAGGCCGGCGGTAAGACCGGCCTCAAGGATGCGGCCCAGTTCGTCGGCTACCAGGGCGAGGCCTCCGCACCGTCCGTCGTGCTGCTGAAGCAGAATGGGCTGCATATCGAGATCCGCATCGACCGCACTCATCCGATCGGACGCGGCGACGCGGCCGGCATTTCGGACGTGGTGCTCGAAGCGGCGCTGACGACGATCCAGGATTGCGAGGATTCGGTTGCGACCGTGGACGCCGCGGACAAGGTCGGGGCCTATCGCAACTGGCTCGGCCTAATGAAAGGCGATCTCGAGGATCGTTTCGAAAAGGGCGGCAAGACCGTCAGCCGCAAACTTAATCCGGACCGGACCTACACCAGCCCGTCCGGCGGCACGCTGACGCTTCCGGGCCGCAGCCTGATGCTCGTGCGCAATGTCGGCCATCACATGTACACGGACGCCGTGCGCGACGCGCAGGGCAACGACATTCCCGAGGGCCTGCTCGACTGCGCCGTCACCTCGCTGATCGCGCTGCACGATCTGCAGAGCGACAAGCCGGAGAAGAACAGCCGGGCCGGGTCGGTCTACATCGTCAAGCCGAAGATGCACGGGCCGGAGGAGGTCGCGTTCGCAAACGAGGTGTTCGGTCGCGTCGAGGCGATGCTGGGACTCGCTCCCAATACGCTGAAAATCGGCATCATGGATGAGGAGCGGCGCACGTCGGCGAACCTGAAGGCGTGCATCGGGGCGGCTGCAAATCGCATCGTGTTCATCAACACGGGCTTCCTCGACCGCACCGGCGACGAGATCCACACCTCGATGGAAGCGGGTCCGGTGATCCGCAAGGGCGAGATCAAGAACACGCCCTGGATAAGGGCGTACGAGGACCGCAACGTCGATATCGGCCTCGCCTGCGGCCTGCGCGGGAAGGCGCAGATCGGCAAGGGCATGTGGGCCGCGCCCGACCGGATGGCGGACATGCTGGCGCAGAAGGGCGGCCATCCGCGAGCCGGGGCGAACACCGCCTGGGTGCCCTCGCCCACCGCCGCCACCCTGCACGCGCTGCACTACCACGAGGTGAACGTGGCCGAGCGGCAGGCCGAAATCGCCAAACGCGGTCCGGCCCGGCTTGAGGATCTGCTCACGCCGCCGATCGCCGATCGTCCGAACTGGCAGCCCGACGAGGTGCAGCAGGAACTCGACAACAACTGCCAGGGCATTCTCGGCTACGTCGTGCGCTGGATCGATCAGGGCGTCGGCTGCTCCAAGGTGCCGGACATCCACGACGTCGGCCTGATGGAGGACCGCGCGACCTTGCGCATCTCGAGCCAGCACATCGCCAACTGGCTGCGTCACGGCATCGTCTCCGAAGATGAGGTGATGGAGACCCTCAAGCGCATGGCGCGGGTCGTCGATCGCCAGAACGCCGGCGATCCGCTGTACCGGCCGATGGCGCCCGGTTTCGACGGGGTCGCCTTCAAGGCCGCCTGCGATCTCGTGTTCAAGGGGCGCGAGCAGCCGAACGGATATACGGAGTTCATCCTGACGGCGCGGCGGCGGGAGGCGAAGGCGGCGGCCTGATCCGCGCGCGATGTGGGATTCTGGTCGGGCAGATCGTCGGCCTCGTCGCGGGCGATCCCTGGCTCGCTACGGGCATCGCCTTCGCCGCCGCGATCGTTGAGGCCGTCGCGGTCCTCGGCGTGCTGATCCCGGGGACGCCGATCCTGATGGCGGTCGCGGGCGCGGTCGCGATGGCCGGGCTGCCGATCACGCCCATCCTCGTCGTCTCGATCCTGGGCGCGGTGATCGGCGACGGCATCTCGTTCTGGCTCGGCCACCGCTACCGCCACCGTATTGCGGGCATGTGGCCGTTCCGGACGCGGCCCGGCCTGCTGCGCGCGGCCGAGGCGTTCTTCGCCCGCTACGGCGCGGGCAGCGTCGCGCTCTGCCGCTTCGTGCCGGTGCTGCGCTCGACCGTGCCGCTGGTCGCCGGTATGGCGGGCATGGCGAAGGGCCGGTTCCTGCTCGCCAACATCGCCTCGGCGCTGGTCTGGGCGCCGGCGCATGTGCTGCCGGCGCAGTTCGCGGGGCTGTCCGTCGAACATCTGCGCGAGGGCGACTGGAAGACGGCGGCGCTGCTCGGCGCGGTCGTTTTGGCGGCCGCCGCTGCCCTGTTCGCGCTGCATCGCATCGGCACGTCTCCCGCGCGTGACCTCGGCCGCTGGATCGGTGCCGGACGGAGGCGGTCGAGCGAGCCGCCGCGGGGCTGATCGCACACGCGGTTTTCGTTTGTCGGCGATTGCAGCCTGCTTCTATGGTTCTCCGCACCCACGAGAAAAGCGCGGCACGCAACGCCCGCGCACAATCATGCCGGGAGGGAAACAGCACGCTATGGGATCGGAGACGTCGTTCAGCCTGACGGAACAGCAGAAGGCGCTGGTCGCGCTGCTCGCGTCCGCGATGCCAACCGCCGGGTATGAAGCGCTACTCGAGTATTATGCCGACCTGCTGGTGGGATTGGACGCGGGCGTTTCCGAGTGGATCAACCGCCGGCGGGAGGCGGCGCTGGCGGCGCGGACGCTGCTCGCGCGGGTGCGCGAGGCCCGCGATCTCAACAGCCTGATCCACGCCCAGCAGGACTGGATGCTCGGGGCGTTTCGCCGGTGCGCGGCGGACGCTGCGGCGATGCAGTCGGCGATGATCTTCGCCAACCACGTCAGCGAAGTGGCGGAACAGAAGCTCCGTCAGCCCGACAAGAAGAGCGCGACTGTGACCCGGATGGAGCCGCGCGACCCGGCCAGCGGCCAGAAGCCGCTCCTCCGCCTCCAGCCTTCGCGCCCAACCTGAGTCCGTCGGTCAGGCCTGACCGGCGCCCGGCTGCCCGAACCGGGATCTCAGCCCCGCCAGCGCGTCGTCCACCAGTTCGGAGGGCCGTTCGTCGATCGACAGAACGATCGGGTTCTCGTCTGCGGTCGGTTCCTCCAGCGTCGCGAACTGGCTGTTCAGCAAGGCGGTGGGCATGAAATGCTCGTGCCGTGCCGCCATGCGCCTCGCGATCAGCGGCTTCGAGCCGCGCAGATAGATCAGGGCAACGTCCGGGCGCGCGCCGACGATGATGTCGCGGTACGCGCGCTTCAGCGCCGAACAGCTAAGGACGCCGGACCGCCCGGCCGCGCGCCATTCGTCGATCACCTCGGCAATCCGGTGCAGCCAGGGCCAACGATCCGCGTCGGTCAGGGGCGTGCCGCCGTGCATCTTGTCCACATTGGCTTGCGGGTGCAGGCCGTCGCCTTCCTGGTAGGCCCACCCCATGCGCGCCGCGAGCGCCGCCGCGACCGTCGTCTTGCCGCTGCCGGACACGCCCATCACCACGGCGACCAACGGCGGAAGCGATCCCGGCTCCCCCGATTGTCGCAACTTCGCTGTGTCGCTCACAACCTCCTCACCTCCGTCGCGCCGCGGCCTTCACCCGTCGCGTTGCATCTGGCGCACCGCGCCGCCCTTCTCGCCCACGAACACGCGCTCGACGCCCGAGAGGAACAATCCATGCCCGACCACCCCGGCGATGGCGTTCAGCCCCGCCCCAAGCGCAGCCGGGTCCGCGATCACGCCACCGTGGCAATCGTAGATCAGGTTGCCGTTATCGCTGAGGAACGGATTGTCCTCCGGGGAGCAGCGCAAGACCGGCCGTCCGGCGATGGGGCCGATCCGGCGGGCCGTCATCTCATGGCCGAAGCGCGCGACTTCGACCGGAACGGGCGCGCGCTCCCCAAGCTGCCGCACGACCTTGCTCGGATCAACGATGACGACGAAGCGGGCGGCTGCTTCCGCCACCACCTTCTCGCGCAGCAACGCGCCGCCCAGGCCCTTGATGAGCCGGAGCGTGCCGGTCTCGACCTCGTCCGCGCCGTCGATCGCCAGATCGAGCCGGTCCACCGCCCCGAAATCGGTGAGGCGCACGCCTTCTCCCCGCGCCCACTCCTCGGTTCGGACGGAGGTCGCGATGCAGGACACATCGAGACGCTCGGCGCGGATGCGGCGGCCGAGCGCCTCGACCGCAAATTTCATGGTCGTGCCCGACCCGAGACCGAGCCGCATTCCGCTTTCCACCAGCGCGACCGCCGCTTCGGCCGAAACCCGCTTGGCCGCCTCGGCTTCCGGATCGCCGGGAGCGCCGATCGTCACGCCCAGCGACCCGCCGCGGCGCGGTCCGCGAACCAGATGACATCGCCGACCGGCTTGAGGTGCGCCGCCGGAACGTCGCTGCCGCCCGAGAGGAGTTCGTCCAGGATCGCGCGCTTGCTCTCGCCCGAAACCAGGAACGCGACGACCCGGCTGCTTTCGAGCGCCGGGTAGGTGAGCGTAATGCGCTGCTCCGGCCGCCCATGGCCGACGCCCGCGACCCATTTGCTGCGTTCCTTCAGCACCGGCTGGCCGGGAATGAGCGAGGCGGTGTGTCCGTCGTCGCCGAGGCCGAGCAGGCAGAGATTGATCAGCGGGCGCGCGGGATCGAGCCGGTCCGCCCCGTACAGCCGACGCAACGTGGCTTCGTATTGCGACGCCGCCTCGTCGAGCGTCACGCCCTCGGTCGTCACCGGATGAATGTTCTCCTTGGGTGCCGGAACGTGCGAGAGAAGTTCCTCGCAGATCATGCCGAAATTGCTCGCGGGATCGGTCGGCTGCACAAAGCGTTCGTCGCCGAGTATCCAATGCACGCGGTCCCATGGCATCCGCTCCTTGAGCGGCGCCTCGGCGAGACGGTGATAGGCGGGCTTCGGGGTCGAACCGCCCGCCGCCGAAACGACGAACTTGCCGCGCGCGCGCTCCGCCTGCTCGCAAAGGAAGCGCGCGAGGCCGTCGGCCAGCGACGCACCGTCCTCGAACACGCGCAGAGTGCCAAGCGCGGGCGTCATGGGCGCTCTCCCAGGATATAGCGGCGCACCGCCTTGGCGAAGCCTTCCTGCTCGTTCGAATGCGTGACGGCGCTGGCCTGCTTCTTGACCCCGTCGTTCGCATTGCCCATCGCGATGCTGAACCCGCTCTTGCGGAACATCTGCAAGTCGTTGGCGCTGTCGCCGATGGTGGCGATGTTCTTGGCCGGGATCGACAGCATCTGCGACAAGCGCTCGACCACCGCGCCCTTGTTCGCATCTGGATGGGTGATGTCGAGATAATAGGGCTGCGACCGGGCGGCCGACGCCCGCTGCCCGAGCTTCTTCTGCGCCGTCGCCTCGACCTGCTCGACGAGCGCGTGATCGTCGGAGACCCCGACCAGCTTGACCACCGAACGCAGCTGCTCATCCGTGTAGGACGGCACCACTTTCGCGTCGAACTTCACGGTCCAGGTTTCCCGCGCGACATGCGGCGCGTCCTTGTCGTGGATGAACCAGTCCTCGCCGGTGTAGAGCCAGGGATCGAGCTGGCCGTCGATCAGGATTTGCAACGCCTCGCGGGCCACCTCCTCGGGGAGCGTGCGCGTCTCGATCACCTTGAGATGATCGTCGGTGTACACGCCGCCGTTGAAGCCCGCGATCATCGTATCGATGTGGAACGGCTCGATCAGCATCGCCATGCCGCGCGGCGGGCGCCCGCTGGTAATCGCGAACTTGATCCCGGCTTCCCGCAGCGCGCGGGCGGCCGCGCTTGCCTGCTCGGTCACGACCTTGTCCTGCGTCACCAGCGTGCCATCCACGTCCGCCAGCAGCAGCTTGATCTCCGCGCGTTCGCTCATGAGTGTCCGGCCGCGCCCGGCAGCTTCACTGGCCGCCAGCTGCGGTCCCCGTGCTTCTGGAGCAGATCGTCGGCCGCTTTCGGTCCATCCGAACCGGAAGCGTAGTTAGGGAAGTCGGTCGGCGTCTCGCGCGCCCAGGCGTCCAGCACCGGCTGCACGACGCGCCACGTCGCATCGACCATGTCGCCGCGATTGAACAGCGTCGCGTCGCCGATCATGACATCGTAGACGAGCGTCTCGTAGCCGACATTCGGCTCCTGCGGAAACCAGTCGCGGTAGCGAAAATCCATCTTGACGGGCGCCAGGTCGACCACGGGGCCGGGCCGCTTCACCTCGAATTGCAGGCTGATCCCCTCGTCCGGCTGGATCTGGATGACGAGCCAGTTCGGCGGCAGCGACCCGACCGGCGTGTCCTCGAACGGCGCAAACGGCGCCTGCTTGAATCGGATCGCGATCTCCGATGTGCGCGCGGCCATGTGCTTGCCGGTGCGCAGGTAGAACGGCACGCCCGCCCATCGCCAGTTGTCGATCTGCAGCTCCAAGGCAACGTAGGTCTCGACCGTGGAATCGGGCGCGACATCCGGCTCCTCGCGGTAGCCGACGACCTCCTTTCCGCGAACGCTGCCCTTCCCATACTGGCCGCGCACCGCTTCATCCGGACAGACCGACTTCATCGCCGCGAACACGTCGGCCTTCTTGCCGCGCACGCTGTCCGCATCGAAGTTGACGGGCGGTTCCATGGCCATCATGGCGACGAGCTGAAAGACGTGGTTCGGGACCATGTCGCGCATGGCGCCGGTGTGCTCGTAGAACCTGCCGCGTCCCTCGACGCCGACCGTCTCGGCAACCGTGATCTGCACATGGTCGATCCGCTCACGGTTCCAGATCGGCTCGAACAGACCGTTCGCGAACCGGAAGGCCATGATGTTCTGCACCGTCTCCTTGCCGAGAAAATGGTCGATGCGGAACACCTGCTTTTCCATCAGGACGTCCAGCACCCTCTTGTTAAGCTCCTTGGCCGAGCCGAGATCGTGGCCGAACGGCTTTTCGATCACCACCCGCCGCCAGCAGATGCTCTTCTCTTCCTTCTCGTCGCTCAGCCCGGACTTCCCGAGATGCTCGATGACCGGCGCGAAGAAGCGGTCGGCGACGGCGAGATAGAACAGGGCGTTGCCGCCCGTGCCTTCCTTCCGCTGCACGTCGTCGAGATGCGCGCGCAGCTTCTCGTAAAGGCCGGGATCGGTCAGGTCGCCCTGGACATAGCTCATCGACCGCGAGAGCTTGTCCCAAACCGCATCGTCTACGGCGCTGAGCCGGTCCTCGCTCGCGCTATTGCCGATGAAGCTCCGGAGCATTTCGAGGAGGGAGTTGCGCCAGTCCTCGACGGTGCGATCGGCGATGTCGACCCCGATGATCGCGAATTTCTCGGGCAGGAGATTGGTGCAGGCGAGATTGTACAGCGCCGGGAATAGCAGCCGCTTCGTGAGATCCCCGCCCGCGCCGAAAATCACCATCGCGCACGGACCCGGCGGCTTCGCCTGCCGCCGCGGTGGCGCTGAAACAACCTCGCCGGCCATGCCGGCGGCTGGAAGGTCCGGCATCGAAGTCTCCTTGTCAGGCCGCCGGTTTCACGTCTTCGCGACGCTCGGCGACCGTGTCCAACAGCTTCTTGAACGCATCCGCGAATTGCTTGACGCCATCGACCACCAGCTCGCTCGTGATCTCGTCGAGCGAAATCCCGTTCTTCTCCAGCGCCGCGATCTGCTCGTGCGCCTCCTCGAGATTGCTCTCGACCGTGTCCGGCACCGCTTTGCCGTGATCGCGAAACGCATCCATCGTCGCCGGCGGCATCGTGTTGACGGTGTCGCGCCCGATCAGCGTGTCCACGTAGAGGGTGTCCGGCAAAGACGGATTTTTCGTGCTCGTGGACGCCCATAGCAGCCGCTGCGTGCGCGCGCCCTCGGCCGCCAGCGCCTCCCAGCGCGGCCCGGAGAACAGCGCCTTGTAGCGCTGGTACGCGACCTTGGCGTTCGCGATGGCAATCTTGTTGCGCAGCGGATCGAGCTTGGACCGGTCCGCGCCTTTGCTGATCGCGGCATCGATCTTCTTGTCGAGCAGCGAATCGATCCGGCTGACGAAGAAGCTCGCGACGCTCGCGATGCGCGACACGTCACCGCCCGACTTCGCCAGTTCCTCGAGGCCGCAGATATACGCCTCGACCACCTTCTCGTAGGCGCCGATGCCGAACAGCAGCGTGACGTTGATGTTCAGCCCCTCGCTGATGAGGGTGCGGATCGCCGGAACGCCCGCCTCGGTCCCCGGCACCTTGACCATGAGGTTGTCGCGCCCGACCGTTCGCCACAAGCGCCGCGCCTCGTCGATCGTTCGCTTCGTGTCGTTGGCGAGATCCGGCGAGACCTCCAGGCTGATATAGCCGTCGCGCCGCTTCGTCGCGTCATACACCGCCCGCAGCACGTCGGCGCCGGCCTGGATGTCCGCGATCGCGAGATGCTCGTACAGCTCGCCCGGCTTATGCTGGCCCTGCTTCTGGAATGCGTGCAGGTCGCCCAGATACTCGTCCGAGCCGCCGATCGCCTTCTCGAAGATCGACGGATTGGAGGTGACGCCCTTGAGGCCGTCCCGGTCGATCAGCGCCTTCAGCTCGCCCTTCTGAATTAGGCTGCGCCGTACGAAATCGAGCCACGGCGACTGGCCGCACTGCTCAAGCTGCTTTAGCGGGTTCATGCTGCTCTCTCCTCCGTGCCGGTCCGCCGCGCTATTCCGCGGCTGCTTTCGTCTGGTCATGGCGCGCGACCTGATCCCGCGCCGCCTTCAGGATGCCCTCGGGCGTGAAGCCGAACTTCTCCAGCAGCGACTTCAGCGGCGCCGACGCGCCGAAGGTGTGCATGCCGATGATCGCCCCGTCGCGGCCCGCGTAGCGGTCCCAGCCGAGCGTCGCCGCCTGCTCGACCGCGACGCGCGCGTTGATCTCGGGCGGCAGCACCGAACTGCGATACTCCTCGTCCTGCTGCTCGTAGATGTCCCAGCAGGGCATGCTGACGACGCGCGAGCGGATGCCCTCCTTCGCCAGCGCCTCGTGCGCGCCGATGCAGAGCGACACCTCGCTGCCGGTCGCCATCAGGATCACCTCGGGCTTGCCGTCCGGCGGATCGGCGAGCACGTAGGCGCCGCGCGCGAGGCCGCTCGCCGGCGCGTATTTGCTGCGGTCGAGGGTCGGCAGCGCCTGCCGGCTCAGGACGAAGCAGACGGGGCTGTCCTGCGCCGTCAGGGCCAGGCGCCAGGCCTCGACCACCTCGTTCGCGTCGCACGGCCGGATCGTGTGCATGCCCGGAATGCCGCGCAGGCTCGCCAGCTGCTCGATCGGCTGGTGCGTCGGGCCATCCTCGCCGACGCCGATCGAATCGTGCGTGAACACCCAGATGACGGGCAGTTCCATGATCGCGGACAGCCGGACCGAACCGCGCATATAGTCCGAGAAGATCAGGAAGCCCGAGCCGAACGCCCGCAGCTTCGACAGCCCCATGCCGTTCACGACGCCGCCCATGCCGTGCTCGCGGATGCCGAAATGGAAGTTGCGGCCGGAATAGTGGTGCGCCTCGAAAGAGCCCTCGCCCTTCAGGTCGGTCTTGGTGGAAGGAGCCAGGTCGGCGGCGCCTCCCACCAGCCAAGGGATCTTCTTGGACAGCGCGTTCAGCACCTTGCCCGAGGAGTCGCGGCTGGCTAATCCCTTCGGGTCGGCCGGAAACTCTGTGAGCGCCCCCTCCCAGCCATCCGGCAGTTCGCGCCGCTCCATCTCCTCGAAGGCGCGCGCGAGATCGGGGTATTCGCCGCGATATTTCTCGAACAAAGCGGTCCATTCCGCGTGCAGCTTCTTGCCGCGCGCGCCGATGCCCTGCGCGAAATGCTCATAGACGCCGTCGGGCACCAGGAACTTCGCATCCTCGGGCCAGCCATAGGCCTTCTTCGCGCCCCGGACCTCGTCCTCGCCCAGCGGCTCCCCGTGGGCCTCGCGGCTATCCTGCTTATGCGGCGCTCCGTAGCCGATATGACTTTCCACGAGGATGAAGGTCGGACGCCCGGTCTCGCGCGCGAACTCGTCGAGCGCCATGTCGATGCTCTTAGTGTCGTTCGCGTCCCGCACCCGCACCACGTTCCAGCCATAGGCCAGGAAACGCGCGCCCACGTCCTCGCTGAAGGCGAGTTCGGTCGAGCCCTCGATGGTGATCCGATTGCTGTCGTAGATCCAGCAGAGATTGGACAGCCGCAGATGCGCGGCGAGCGAGGCCGCCTCGCTCGAGATCCCTTCCATCATGTCGCCGTCGCCGCAGAGGGCGTACACGTTGTAGTCGATGATCGGAAAGTCCGGCTTATTGTAGTAGCACGCCAGCCAGCGCTCCGCGATGGCCATCCCGACGCTGTTGGCGACGCCCTGGCCCAGCGGCCCGGTCGTGCATTCGACACCGGAGGTCAGGTGATACTCGGGATGTCCGGGGCAGGCGCTGTCGAGCTGGCGGAACTTCTTGATGTCGTCGAGCGTGACCGCCTTCTTCCCGGCCTTCTCGTATTTGGCGTCCGCACCTGTCTTGGTGAGGTGCAGCAAACTATAGAGGAGCATCGAGGCGTGGCCGACCGAAAGGACGAAACGGTCCCGGTTCGGCCAGACCGGATCGGCCGGATCGAACCGCAGCCGCCCGTTCCACAGCGTGTAGCCGACCGGGGCCAGCCCCATCGGCGTCCCCGGATGACCCGAATTGGCCGCCTGGACCGCATCCATCGAGAGCGTGCGGATCGTGTTGATGCAGAGTTGGTCGATGTCGGCGGCCATGGAGTGATCCCTCAACAATGTGCTCTGAGAGCGCGACCCGGGCGGCGTGATGGCATTGCGCGGTCACCGGCGGCACCAAAAGGCCGGAGACGCAGACCGCGACGGCGTCCGGCCCGAAGTTGATCCCGACTGCCGATCCCGGTCAATCGCGTTATCCGGTGCCATGCCGCCCCGGGGGCGGCCCCAGGGCGGTCAGGCCGGAACGCCCGCCTTCAGCCGGTCGAAGAACGTCTTGCGGAACTTCCGCACCTTCGGAGCGACGACCACCTGGCAGTATCCCGCATACGGATTGCGCTCGTAATAGTCGTAATGCTCCGGCTCCGCCGGATAGAACACCTGCAACGGCGCGATCTCGGTGACGATCGGGGCGGACCACACGCCCTCGGCCGCCAGTTCCTCCTTCACCGTCCCGGCGATCCGGCGCTGCTCGTCGGATGTCGTCAGGATGATGGACCGGTATTGCGGTCCCACATCGTTGCCCTGCCGGTCCCGCGTCGTCGGGTCGTGGATGGTGAAGAAGACCCGCAGCAGGTCGGCATAGGTCAATTCGTCCGGCCTGAACGCAACCTGCACGACCTCGGCATGGCCGGTGCGGCCGCCGCACACCTGCTTGTAGGTCGGATTGGCAGCCTCGCCGCCCGCATATCCGGAGGTCACGCGGGCGACGCCGCGCAACTCCTTGAACACGGCTTCGAGGCACCAGAAGCACCCGCCGCCGAGGACCGCGATCTCCTCCGTCGTGTTCCGCGTGTCGCTCATGCCCGGCATTCCTCCGTGATGGAGCCGGGATATGGGCGGCCGCGCGCATCGCGTCCAGGGCGGCGGAGCCCCGCTCACTGCGTGCCCGAGGAACCCGAACCCGAGGAACCCGAACCCGAGGAACCCGAACCCGAGGAACCCGAGCCGTTGGCGGGGGCGGAGGCCGGCGTCGCCTGCTGCTTCGCCTTCTTCTTGGCCTCGTGATGGCCGATCGCGCATCCCGCGGCCGCCCCCACGACGCCATGGCCCGCAGCATGGCCGGCGAGGCCGCCCACCGCGCCTCCCGAGAGGCAGCCGGCCGCCGAGGCGGGTCCGGACAGGGTCATTCCGGCGCCGAGCAGCCCGGCGCAGGCAAGCAGCATCAGGGTCTTCATCACTGTGCTCCAACAGATGCGAATTGCCGTCTAACGCCGGGCGAGCCCACGGGATGCCTTGCCACCGGACCGGAACCGCGCGCACGTTCATTCGTTCACGGGGCGGTGCGCAGCCGCGCCGAGGCCAAAGGGTGCGAATGCGAGGACGGGGCGAGCGGGACGGTCGATGCGCATCGTAATCTTCGGCCTCTCCGTCAGTTCCACCTGGGGCAACGGACACGGAGCGTTGTGGCGCGCCCTGATCGGCGCCCTCCTGCGCGATGGTCATTCCGTCGTGTTTTTCGAGCGGGACGCGCCGTACTACGCCGAGCATCGCGATCTCGCCGAACTGCCCGAGGGCGGCAGGCTCGTGCTCTATCGCGACTTCGGGGAGGCGGGCGCGCTCGCCCGCCAGTCGCTCGCCGAGGCCGACGTCGGCATGGTCACGTCCTACTGCCCGGACGGCATTGCGGCGACGCGCCTCGTGCTCGACAGCCGCACCCCGCTCCGGTGCTTCTACGATCTCGACACGCCGATCACCCTCGCCCGGATCGCCGCCGGGGAGCCGACCGGCTATATCGGACCCGATCGGCTTTCGGGGTTCGACCTCGTGCTCAGCTATACGGGCGGCCGCGCCCTCGACGCGCTGCGCGACACGCTCGGCGCCCGGCGCGCCGTCCCGCTCTACGGCTCGGTCGATCCCGGCCTGCATTATCCGGCTACGCCCGAGCCTCACTACAGGGCCGCGCTGTCCTATCTCGGCACCTACGCGGCCGACCGGCAGCAGGGCCTTGAACGCCTGTTCGTCGATGCCGCGCGGAGGCGTCCGGCAGACCGCTTCGTCATCGGCGGCGCGCAATACCCGCAGGATTTCCCGTGGACCAAGAACATCTGGTTCGTGCGCCACGTCCCTCCCGCCGCCCATCCGGCCTTTTACAGCTCCTCGCGCTTCACCCTGAACGTCACCCGCGAGGCGATGGCGGGCATGGGCTGGTGCCCGTCCGGCCGATTGTTCGAGGCCGCCGCCTGCGGCGCGCCGATCATCAGCGACGGCTGGGAGGGTCTGGAGACCTTCTTCGAGCCCGGACGCGAGATCATCGTCGCATCGACCACGGACGACGCACTCGCGGCGATGGCGCTCTCGGATGCGGAGCGCGACGCGATCGCCCGACGCGCCCGCGCGCGCACGCTGGAAGAGCATACCGCCGCCCGCCGCGCCCGCGAGATGATCGCCGCCTTCGAGGCGGCATCCGTGGCGGCGGGAACATAGCCGCCATGTGGGGCATCATCCCGGCGGCGGGGAACGGCACCCGCATCCAGCCGCTCGCCTTCTCGAAGGAGTTGCTGCCGGTCGGCAGCCGGCGAGACGTGACTGGGATCGAGCGGCCGCGCGCGGTCAGCGAATACCTCGTCGAGCGCATGATCCGGGGCGGCGCTAGCCGCATCTGCTTCGTGATCTCGCCCGGCAAGGCGGATATTTTGCACTATTACGGCGGGTCGGTGGCCGGCGCGCATCTCGCCTATGTCGTGCAGAATCAGGCGAACGGCCTCTGCGACGCGATCTTCCGGGTCTTGCCGCTGCTGCGGCCGGACGAGACGGTGCTGGTCGGCCTGCCGGATACGATCTGGTTTCCCGAGGACGCGCTCGCCACCCTGCCCGACCACCGGCTGACCTTCCTGCTGTTCCCCGTGCAGAAGCCGCAGCTGTTCGATGCCGTGATCACGGACGAGGCCGGGCGCGTCGCGCGAATCGAGGTGAAGGCGCCCGTGCCCGCCTCGCGCTGGATCTGGGGCGCGTTCAAGCTGCCCGCGTCGGTGTTGTTCGACCTGCACGCGCTGTGGCTGAGGCGTGACCGCCAGGACCAGTATATCGGCACGCTCGTCAACGCCTTCATCGAGGGCGGCGGCGCGGTCTATGCGGCGCGCGGCGGCGCGAGCTATGTCGATGTTGGCACGCTGAACGGCTACCGGGAGGCGATCCATCTGCTCGGGGCATCCGAAAGGGAGAGCAAGTGACGATGCGGGACATGCGGGCATGACGGCGGCGGCCGCACACTGGACGGAGCAGGCGATCCGCGAGCGCGTCCAGGCGCTCGGGCCGTGGTTCCACAACATGGAGCTGCGGGGCGTTCCAACCGCGCCCGATCACTTCCTGGGCGACTACCCGCGAATCAAGTGGGTGCGGTTCGCGGATCACATCCCGGCCGATCTCTCCGGCATGACCGTGCTCGACATCGGCTGCAACGCCGGATTCCATTCGATGCAGATGAAACGGCGCGGCGCGGCGCGGGTCGTCGGCATCGATTTCGACGAGGACTACCTCGCCCAGGCGCGCTTCGCCGCGGAGATCGAGGGCCTCGACATCGAATACCGCCGGCTCTCCGTCTACGACGTGGCGGAGCTTGGCGAACGGTTCGATCTCGTCTTCTTCATCGGCGTGCTCTACCACCTGCGCCATCCGCTGCTCGCCCTCGACCTGATCCACGAGCATGTCGCCAGGGACCGGCTGGTCTTCCAGTCGATGCAGCGCGGCAGCGACATCGTGCTGCCGCTCGCGGCCGACTACGATTTCAGGGAGACGGCGATCTTCGACGCCCCCTTCTATCCGAAGCTGCATTTCGTCGAGCACGACTACGCGCACGATCCCACGAACTGGTGGGTGCCGAACGCCGCCTGTTCGGCCGCGATGCTGCGCAGCGCCGGCTTTAGGATCGAGGCGCATCCCGAGGAGGAGGTGTTCGTCTGCCGGCGGGCCGAGCGCGTGCGCGGCGAGTACGGCGCGGTCTATCCGGCGCGGGGGGCCGCCCAGGGCCGCGCGGCATGATCGAAGCGGCGATGATCTGGAACGAGCCGAACAACAAGTCGCACTGGGACTTCGAGAACGATCCCGGCTGGGCCGTGTTCGCGCGCATGGCTCGGCTAGCGGGCGAGGCGATCGCGGCCGAAGCGCCCGGATTGCCGCGCGTGCTCGGCGGCATGTCGCCGATCGATCCCGATTTCGTGCGATTGCTGGCGGCGCAAGGCGGCCTCGATGCGCTCGACGCCGTGGCGGTGCATGGGTTTCCGCTCGACTGGAACCACTGGATGATCGACGAGTGGCCGGCGAAGATCGCCTCGATCGAGGCCGCGACCCACCTGCCCGTCTGGGTGTCCGAGGTCGGCGTCTCGACCTTCGGTGCCGAGGAGGTGCAGGAATGGGGCTTGCGGCGCAGCGCCGAGCTGCTCATCGGGCGCTCGCCCCGCATCCACTGGTACAGTCTCTACGACCTGCCCGCCGCCTGGCCGGCGACGACGCGGCACAAGGAGGCGGAAGGCTCGTCCTACTACCGCCATTTCCACATGGGCTTGTTCGACGAGCACGGCCGGCCGAAGCGGGCCGCGCGCCTGTTCCCGGAGTTCGCGCCCGAGATCGGCCTCTGCCAATGGTTCCACTACGAGGACCATCGGCTGGACGACGCGGTGCGGCGAATGCGCGATCTCGGCGTCACGTATCTGCGCACCGGGCTGAGCTGGGCCGATTTCTACCGCCCCGACGCCGAGGCCTGGTTCGACCGGCAGATGCAGGCGCTCGAGGCGTTCCGCGTCACCGTCACCTTCTGCTTCACGCCCGAGGACCAGGGGACATGGGCGCACTACACGGCGCCGCCGAGGGAGCCGGAGGCGTTCGCCGATTTCTGCGCGCGCATGATCCGCCGCTACGCGCCCGGCCCCGCCACGCCGATCTGAGCCGGCGATGGCGGCGTGCGACCGGCTCACTGTCCTCAGCGTCGGCTACTCCTTCGCGGATGTCGGGCCGGACGCGGTCGGCGGCACGGAACAAATCCTGGCGACGCTCGATCGGGCGCTCGTCGAGGCCGGCCACCGCTCCATCGTCATCGCTTGCGATGGCTCGCATGTACGCGGCGTGCATGTCGGCATCGGCAGGCCCGACCCGTGCCAATCCATCGACGACCGCGCGCGGGCGGCGACCCATGCGCGCGTACGCCAAACCATCGCGGATGTGCTGCGGCGGGAACCGGTTGATGTCGTGCATCTGCACGGGCTCGATTACGGCGCGTATCTGCCGGGCGACGGGCCGCCCGTGCTCGCGACGCTGCACCTGCCGTGCGGCTGGTATCCGCCGGAGGCGTTGTTTCCCGAACGGAAGCACGTGTTCCTGAACTGCGTCTCCGAATCTCAGAGCCGGACCTGTCCGCCGGATGCGAACATGCTCCCGCCGATCCCGAACGGCGTCGCGGTCGGGGCGCTGGCGAGCGGCGCGGCATGCGCGGCGCGGATTCCTGCTGACGCTCGGCCGCATCTGCCCCGAGAAGGGCCAGCATCTCGCGCTGGAAGCGGCGCACGAAGCAGGACTGCCCCTGCTGATCGGGGGCGCCGTGTTCCCGTACCCCGCGCACCAGGACTATTTCGAGACGCGCGTGCGCCCGCTGCTCGACCGCGCGCGGCGCTTCCTCGGCCCGGTCGGCTTCGCCCGCAAGCGCCGCCTGCTCGCCGCCGCGCGCTGCGTGCTCGTCCCGAGCCTCGCCCCCGAGACCAGCTCGCTCGTCGCGATGGAAGCCGCCGCCGCCGGCACGCCCGTCATCGCCTTCCGCGCGGGCGCGCTGCCCGAGATCGTGGAGCACGGCCGCACGGGCTTTCTCGTGGACAGCGCGCGGGAGATGGCGGAGGCGGTGCGCCGCGCGGGCGAGATCGACCCCGAAACCTGCCGGGCCGTCGCGCGGACAAGGTTCGACCGCGACACGATGGTTGCGCGCTACTTCGCCGTCTATCGCCGCCTCGCCGCTGCATGACCGACCTCGCCTGCACGGTGCTGACGGAGAACGCGGCCCTCGCCGCCCTCGGACCGGCGTGGTCGGCGTTGTACGGGCGGGCAGCGGATGCGTCGCCATTCCAGTCGCCCGGCTGGCTGCTTCCGTGGTGGGGCCGGTTCGGCACGGGCCGGCCGCGCGTGGCGGTGCTGCGGCAGCAGGGCCGGGCCGCCGGCATCCTGCCGCTCTACCGGCTCGACGAAGGCACGGAGCGCAAGTTGCTGCCGCTCGGGGCGGGCCTGTCCGACTACTGCGACGCCCTGCTCGACCCGGACCTGCCGCCGCAAGCGGCCGACCTGCTGCTGGGAGCTGCTCTCGGCGTGGACGCGCCGGGTGCGCTGACGAGCTGCGATCTCGTCCACCTGCCACCCGGCAGCGCGCTCCGGCGCGTGGAGGCGCCGCCGGGCTGGGCGGCGACGCACGGCGAGGGCGAGACCTGCCCGATGCTCGCGATCCCGCCGGACGCGCGCGAGTTGCGCGACATCGTGCCAACCGGCATGCGGCGAAAAATCCGCATGAGCCGCCATCGAGCCGAACGCCGGGGCGGCGCGGTCGTCGAAACGGCCGGACCGGAGACGTGCGGCGGAGATGCTCGCCGATCTGGTCCGGCTGCATGCGACCCGCTGGGAGGGAAAGGGCGAGGCGGGCGTGCTGGCCGATCCGCGCGTGCGGGCGTTCCATCATGACGCCATGCCCGGCCTGCTCGCCTCCGGCGCGCTGCGGCTGCAGGCGCTCCGGATAGGCGGTCAACTCGCGGCCGTGTTCTACCTGCTGCTCGGCGCGGACCGGGTATTCGCCTATCTCGGCGGCTTCGACCCGGCCTTTGCGTACGAAAGCCCGGGAACGCTGCTGTTCGCCGCCGCGATCGAGGACGCGATTCGCGAGGGACGTCGCGAGTTCCACTTCCTGCGCGGCGAAGAGGCCTACAAATATGCCTGGGGCGCGACCGACCGCCCCAACATGACGCTGCGGCTCACCCCGCCGCGGACGTCTTGACGAACTCGGACGACCCGATCCGGCTGCACGCCGACGGCGGCATCTCCGCCGAAGTCGCGCTCGCGCGCCTGATCCTCCTCGGCCTCGATCCGGACTCCCTTCCGGGCCGGATCGAACACGCGGGCAATGCGGCGCTGGCGCGGATCGCGGGCGAACGTCAGGCGAGCTTGCGGCGGTTGAAGGCGCTGCTCGACAATTCCGGCCTCGACCACGCCGCGTCCGGGCCGGACCCGCTGGCGGCGATCCGGGCGGGGTTCGACCGCGCCGTCGCGCTGTCGCCCGAAGCGAGCGTCGCCGCCTATTCGCTCGGCGATGCCGCCCTGCTCGCGGCGGCGACTGAGGAGATCGTCGGCTGGCTCGCGGCGGCGGATCTGATCGGACCGGAGACCGACGTGCTCGATTTCGGCTGCGGCACCGGCCGCGTCGCCGCGGCGATCGCGCCCCGCGTGCGGTCCGTGCTCGGACTCGATCTCTCGCCGGGCATGATCGCGGAGGCGCGGCGGCGTCCGGGCGCTGGCAATCTCGCGCTTCGCGGCGACCGATGGCGCGGATCTCGCGGAACTAGCCGGATGCGGCGTTCGACCTCGTGCTGGCGGTGGACAGCTTTCCCTACGTCGTCCAGGCCGGACAGGATGCGCGCGTCGGCACATGGCCGACTTCGCGCGCCTCCTGCGGCCGGGCGGCGCGCTCGCGATCCTGAACCTCTCCTATCGCGATCCCGCGACCGACCGAGCCGATGCGCGGGCATGGGCGGCGCCGCACGGCCTGACGCTGCTCCAAGCGGGCGAGACGCCGTTCGCGCTCTGGGATGGGCGCGCGTTCCTGTGGCGCCGCCATGCGGGATGACGCCGAGGCGCGCTGGATGGCGGCGATGCGGCGCGGCGATTTCGCGTCCGCCCACGCGGTCAGCGACGCGGTGCTCGCCGCCCGCGACCCCCGCACGCGCGACGACCCCTCGCTGCCGTATCACCTGCGCTGGGTCTGGGACGGCCGGCCGCCCGAAGCGGCGGACGTCCTGATCCGCTGCTATCACGGCCTCGGCGACACGCTGCAATTCGCGCGCTTCATCCCCAGCCTCGCCGGGCGAGCGGCCTCGGTCGCGGTCGAGGCACCCCCTTCCCTGCTGCCGCTTCTGGCGGGACTGGACGGGGTCCGGCTCATCCCGTTCGACCCGGCGCATCCGTCGCCGCCGTCCGGCTGCGATATCGAGGTGATGGAGCTGTTTCAGCTGTGCCGCCCCGGAGCGGCCAGCCTGCCGCCGCCGCTGAAGCTGCAACCCGTCGCGCCGCTCGCGATGGGCGCGGGCGCGGTCGGCCTCTGCTGGGAGGCGGGCGGCTGGGATCGCGCGCGATCCGTTTCCCTGCCGCACTTGCTCGCCGCCATCGGTCGCGGACGCCCCTTGGTCAGCCTGCAGCGCGGCCCCGCCGCGAGCGAGGCGACGGCCGATCGGTTCGTCAACCCCGGGGACGACAGCACCGACGTCACGCGCACGGCGGCGCTGATCGCGGGCGTGTCCGAAGTCGTGACCGTCGACACGATGGTCGCCCATCTGGCGGGGACGCTCGGCGCGACCGTGCGGCTGCTGCTGCGGCGCGAGGCCGACTGGCGCTGGATGACCGGGCGGGACGACACGCCGTGGTATCCGGGAATGCGGCTCTACCGGCAGCTAGAGGAGGGGGACTGGTCGGCGCCGCTCGCCCGGCTGGCCCGCGATCTCAGGAGCCGGCCGGCAGGTTGATGCCGCGCACCCGCGCATCCGCCTCGTACACGGTCAGCTCGCTCCGCGATCCGGGGTCGATCTCGAGGCGCGGAAGCAGGTCGAGCGGCAGCGCCAGAAAATGCGCGAGCACCGCCTTGATCACGTCGCCATGGCTGAACACGGCGATCTCGGCCTCCCCCGCCCCGGCGATCAACACGCCGAGGGCGGCGACCGCCCGCGCCTGAGCCGCCAGCATCGTCTCGCCGCCCGGGACCGGGAAGGCGCTCCGGAAGCGGTTGAACGCGTGCCACCCTTCCGTTGCGTGCAGCGCCGGAAATGTCAGCCCGGTCCAGTCGCCGAAATCGATCTCGTCGAATCCCGGTTCGACCCGCACGGACAGGCCGAGCCGGGCGGCCAGCGGCTGCGCCGTCTCGCGCGCCCGCGCCAGCGGCCCGGACGCGATGATAGCGACCGGCCGCGTTCCGAGCGTCTCCGCGATCCGGTCCGCCTGACGGCGGCCCTCGTCATTCAGCGAGTGGCCCGGCGCGCGCCCGGCGAGCGCCCGGCCGATCATGCCGTAGTCGCCGTGCCGGATGAGGTGAACCGTCGTGCCGCCGCCCGGCATGACCGCGGATCAGGCCCCCTCGATGAAGGCATTCGTGCGCTGCCGCGCTTCTTCATCCGTGAATTGTCGGGGCGGGCTTTTCATGAAGTAGCTCGACGGCCCGATCAGTGCGCCGCCGACCCCGCGATCCAGCGCCAGCTTGGCGCAGCGCACGGCGTCGATGACAACGCCCGCCGAATTGGGCGAATCCCAGACCTCCAGCTTCAGCTCGCAGGAGAGCGGGACGTTGCCGAAGGTCGTGCCCTCCATCCTGATGTAGCAGAACTTGCGGTCCTCGAGCCACGGCACGTAGTCGCTCGGGCCGACATGCGCGCAGCCGGGCGCGAGCGGCTCGGGCAGCTGGCTCGTGACCGCGCGGGTCTTGGATGTCTTCTTCGACTCCAGCCGCTCGCGTTCGAGCATGTTCATGAAATCGGTGTTGCCGCCAAAATTCAGCTGATACGTGCGGTCGAGGCGGACCCCGCGCTCGCGGAACAGATTGGCCAGCATCCGGTGCACGATGGTCGCGCCGAGCTGGGACTTGATGTCGTCGCCGATGATCGGCAGCCGTTTCGCAGCAAATCGCGCCGCCCAGTCCGGATCGGACGCGATGAACACGGGCACGCAGTTGACGAAGGCGCAGCCCGCCGCCAGCGCCTGCTCGGCATACCAGCGGGTCGCGGCTTCGGCACCGACCGGCAGGTAGGAGACCAGCACCTCGGTCTCGGTGCGCCGCAGGATCGCGGCGACGTCCTCGGCCGGAGCGTCCGATTCCGGCACCGCGTCCCGCAGATACTTGCCGAGGCCGTCCATGGTCGGTCCGCGCCGGACCGGGACGCCCGATGGCGGCACGCGGGCGAAGACGTGCGTGTTGTTCGGCTCGGCCCCGATCGCCTCCGCCAGATCGCGCCCGACCTTCGAGGCGGCGATGTCGAAGGCGCACGAGAACACCACGCCGCCGACATGGTAGCCGCCGAGATCGACGTGCATGAGGCCCGGCACGCGCTCCCCGGACGGAGCGTCGCGGTAATACTGGACACCCTGGACCAGCGACGACGCGCAGTTACCAACCCCGACGATGCCGACCCGAACCTTGCCCAAGCTGCGCGCCCCTCCCCTGGAACTACAAAGCACGCCTTGTTTGCGCGGCCGGGCTTTCCCTGTCCAGCCTGGATTGCCCGGCCCGCTAGCGAGGCGGCTGCGCGCCTCTGACTGGATGCTGCACGAACATTCGCCCGGTCGCGTAGGAGAGCCACACCCGCCTGGTCGCGAAGTAGGGCTCGCCGAGCAGCATGTCCGTCTGCTCGGAGAGCGGAGACACCGTCAGCACAGGATTGCGGATGGTCTCGCCGCCCAGCTCCAGGCTCGCGAACCGGTGCCAGTGGAAGGTCACGTCGCGCAGATCGACGCCGCCCGTGATGCCGCCGGCATCGGCGGCGAGACGGTCGGGGCCGACGCCGAGGCGGCGCGCGGCGGCGGCGCTCACGATGATCGAGCGCGCGCCCGTGTCGATCAGCGCGGAGACCGGATGGCCGTCGATCCGGGCCGAAGCGATCAGGCGGTCGCCCGAGCGCTGCAACGCCAGCGTGTCGAAATCTCCCGTCCAGGGCGGCAGGACGGCTTCGGCGCAAGGTGGCCCCGCTTGCGGCGTCTCCGCGACCGCGTAGAGGGTCAGGCGCCGTTCCGGCAGATCGAGGTCGAGATCGAAGCGGGAAAGCAGGTCGGCCCCGAGCAGGCCCGCGACCTCGGGGACCATGCGCGGGACCGCCGGCAGGGCGCCCACCGGCGCGGACAGCCGCTCGACCGCAAGCGATCCGAGCGCGAGACGCCGGATCAGGACGTGCGGGCTCATCCCCGCCGCGCCGCCCGTGCCCACGATATCGGTGAACTGGTCCGGGTCGAGGGGCAGCTGAAGCCGCTCGGCCGCGTCCGGGGTGACGAGCTCGGAATCCGCGCCGGTGTCCATCACCAACGACACTGGCCGCCCGTCGATCACGGCCGCGAGCGTCAAGAAATGCGCGAGCGTTCGGACCGGCAACGTGGCGAGCGGCGTGACCGCGCACCCGGCCCGGGCCTGCGGAGCGAACGCAAGCGCGAGCGCAAACGCGCAGGCGGCCGTCGAGCGGATCATCGAGGTCGTCCTTAGCCGGGCGTGGCCATCTGGTCGATCACCACGCTCGGCGGCTAGGATCGAGGCGACAACGCGGCGGCGGCGCCGCCCAGGGATGCAAGGGAACCGACATATGCTGGATGATCCGAATCTTCCGCCTGCGGAGCTCGAGCCGGGCGCGATCCCCGAGGCGCCGGAGACGGTGCGGAAGAAGGCCGCCGACCTTCGCTCCGCGCGCTGGTTCGGCCCCGCGGATCTGCGGTCCTTCGGGCATCGCTCCCGGGCGATGCAGATGGGCTATTCGCCGGAGGAGTGGACGGGCAAGCCGGTGATCGCGATCATCAACACCTGGTCCGACCTGCAACCCTGCCACGCCCACTTCAAGCAGCGCGTGGACGACGTCAAGCGCGGCATCCTGATGGCGGGCGGCTTTCCGGTCGAGCTTCCGGCGCTCTCGGTCTCGGAGAGCTTCGTCAAGCCGACGACCATGATGTATCGCAACATGCTGGCCATGGAGACCGAGGAGCTGCTGCGCTCGCATCCGGTCGATGGCGCGGTGCTGATGGGCGGCTGCGACAAGACGACGCCCGGATTGCTGCTCGGCGCGACCAGCATGAACATCCCGGCGATCTACATCCCGGCCGGCCCGATGCTGCGCGGCAACTGGCAGGGCAAGGTGCTCGGCTCCGGCTCCGACAGCTGGAAATACTGGGACGAGCTGCGCGCGGGCAAGATCACGGACCAGGACTGGCTCGGCGTCGAGGGCGGCATCGCCCGCAGCTACGGCACCTGCATGACCATGGGCACCGCGAGCACCATGACCGCGATCGCCGAGGCGATCGGCATGGTGCTGCCGGGCGGCTCGTCCGTCCCGGCGGCGGATGCCGGGCATATCCGGCTCTGCTCCGAATCCGGCCGCCGCATCGTCGAGATGGTGTGGGAGGATTCGACGCCCCAGAAGATCCAGACGCACGACGCGTTCGAGAACGGCATCGCGGTCGCGATGGCGATGGGCTGCTCGACCAACGCGATCATCCACCTGATCGCGCAGGCGCGGCGGGCCGGACAGGAGATCGGCCTCGACGATTTCGAGCGGTTCAGCCGGCAGGTGCCGGTGATCGCCAACGTCCGCCCGTCCGGCGCCACCTATCTGATGGAGGACTTCTTTTACGCGGGCGGCATCCGCGCGTTGATGGCCCGCATCGCGGACCACCTGCATCTCGACTGCATCACGGTCAGCGGCCACACGGTGGGCGAGAATATCGAGGGCGCGAAAGTGTTCAACGAGGACGTGATCCGCTCGACGGACAACCCGGTCTACGGAGAGGGATCGCTGGCCGTGCTGAAGGGGAATCTCGCGCCCGATGGCTGCGTCATCAAGCCGGCAGCGATGGACCAGCGGTTCCTCAAGCACTCCGGCCCGGCCGTGGTCTTCGACGACTACCCCTCGATGAAGAAGGCGGTCGCGGACGAGAACTGGGACATCACGGCCGACCATGTGATGGTGCTGCGCAACGCGGGTCCGCAGGGCGGCCCGGGCATGCCGGAATGGGGCATGCTGCCGATGCCGACGAAGCTGCTGAAGGAGGGCCACCGCGACATGCTGCGGATGTCGGACGCGCGCATGAGCGGCACGAGCTACGGCGCCTGCGTGCTGCATATCGCACCCGAGAGCTATGTCGGCGGTCCGCTCGCGCTGCTGCGCACGGGCGACATCGTCTCGATCGACGTCGAGGCGCGCAGCATCCGCATGGAAGTCTCGGAGGAGGAGCTCGGCCGCCGCCGCGCCGAATGGACCCAGCCGCCCGCCCGCTACGAACGCGGCTACGGCTGGGTCTTCACGAAGCACATCCAGCAGGCGAACGAGGGAGCCGACTTCGACTTCCTGCGCACCGAGTTCGGCGCGCCCGTCGGCGAACCCGCGATCTACTGACGGGGTCCGCCAGACCGCCGCTTCGCCGCGGCTCCAGGTTCAGCGCCGGCGCGTGCCGTCCGGCGCTGAACCGTCCGCGATGGCGTAATGGGGAAAGTGGTGGGCGCGACAGGGATCGAACCTGTGACCCCCACCGTGTCAAGGTGGTGCTCTTCCGCTGAGCTACGCGCCCACATCCCTCGTGAGTGGCCGGTGTCTCTATAGAACCGGGCCGGACCGTGCAACCCCGGCCCGATCGCCGGCAGCGGCAAGGGAAGTGACATTCGCCGTCGCTGCCGCTTCAATGATGCGCCATGGACATACCATTTCCGGACACGGCGGCTAGGGCCGATGCACCCTTCGTCCTCGTCCGCCCTCCGCGCCAGACGACGCCCCTCGTCTTCGCGTCCGCGCATTCCGGCCGCGCCTACGCTTCGGACTTCCTGCGCCTGTCGCGCCTGGACGCGCTCGAACTGCGCCGCAGCGAGGACAGCTTCGTCGAGGAGCTGTTCGCGGGAGCGCCCGCCATCGGTGCGCCGCTGCTCGCCGCCACCTTCCCCCGCTCCTTCTGCGATGCGAATCGGGAGCCTTGGGAACTCGATCCCGCCATGTTCGAAGGCGAACTGCCGCCCTGGGTCAACACGACCAGTCCCCGCGTCGGCGCGGGACTTGGCATGATCGCCCGGGTCGTCTCGTCGGGGGAGCCGATCTACCGGGCGAAGCTGCCCTTTGCCGAGGCGGAGCGCCGGGTCCGGGAGTTCTGGACCCCGTTCCACGGCGCGCTCGGGTCTCTTGTCGCCGAGACCAAGCGCAGCTTTGGCGCCTGCCTCCTGATCGACTGCCACTCGATGCCGGCCAACAGCTGCGCGGCCCGCCGTCCGTCCTTTTGGGACTCGGTGGCGCCGGCCCCCGGCGTCGACGTCGTTCTCGGCGACGCGCATGGAACGGCGTGCGCGTCGCGCGTCTCGGGCTGGATCGAGCGGGCGCTCGAGGAGATCGGATACAAGGTGCGCCGCAACGATCCCTATGCGGGCGGCTATATCACCCGCCACTACGGCCGCCCGCGCGACGCGGTTCACGCCCTGCAGATCGAGATCAACCGTGGCCTCTACATGGATGAAGCCAGCATAATCCCGCATGCCGGGTTCGGGCATGTGCGGGAGGATGTCTCGCGGCTGATCGCGGGCCTCGCCGAACACGCGCCGGACTTGATCGGCGGCGGATGAAAAAATGGCGGGACCGAAGACCGGCCCCGCCAAGTTTAGGGAGGAAACGTCCAAGAAGCAGAAACGGACCGGAATCCGTTGCTGCGATGCACAAGATAGCGCCGCCGAGCTTGTCCTTCAACATGAATCTCGAGCCGGGGCAGGACAAAACCGGGGCGGAGTTGTTCCTCCCGGACACGAAGCCGCGAGAAGACGCGGGCCAGCCAAGACTCCGCTAACCGTCTGCTTCATAGGGTGGGGCGATGCGCATCCTGCGGCCGGCTCTCATCCTCCTCTTTATGATTTCCTGGCGCGGGCATTCGCAGGCGGGGGGTCTTGCATTCGGCCAGCCGCCGGGCCTGCTGTGCCGGGCCGCGATCGCCGCGGTCGAACGCACCGCGCGGATGCCGGATCACCTGCTTGCCGCAATCGGGCGGGTCGAGAGCGGGCGCCCGGACGGAGGGAGCGGAGAATGGCACCCGTGGCCCTGGACCATCAATGCCGAAGGCCAGGGCGCCTTTTTCGAGAGCAAGGCGGAGGCGATCGCCGCCGTGCGGGCGTTGCAGGCGCGGGGCGTTCGGTCGATCGACGTCGGCTGCATGCAGGTCAACCTGATGCATCACCCTGACGCCTTCGCCTCGCTGGAGCAGGCGTTCGACCCGCCTGCCAACGTCGCCTATGCCGCCCGCTTCCTCACGAGCCTGTTCGGTCAGACCAAGTCCTGGCCGAAGGCGGCCGCCCTCTACCACTCGGCGACACAAGAGCTCGGCGACGCATATCGGCGTCAGGTCGAGGCCGCCTGGTCGGGCGAAAGCCGGCGCCAGCAGGAGGCCAGCCGCACGGCCGGTCTCGGGCTGACCGCCGCCGACCCGCTGCGCGCCTGGGCGGCCGCCCTGCCCGCCGCGCCCTCCAATCGCGTCGCCGTGGTCATGCCCCCGAACCCGAGACACGCCATCCGAATCATCCCCATCAATACCACAGGAAATGCCGCCGCTGCGCGGATGAGCAACGCCGCGGGCGCTCCGTGGACGGCGCAGGGGCGGGGACTCGAGGCTTACCGGGCCGCCCCGGTCGCCATGATCGTGCGCCCGCTTCGGCGCGGCGGCTGACGCGTGCCGCCCGATCGCGTGACCTAACCTTCATGTCACGTTGAACAACCAGACAGCCGGACGCAGTATCCTGCATCGGTGGCGCGTCCTGCGCCGTAGGGTCCAGCGCATGAACGGATCGACGGAAAGCCGGGCTGGACGGCGCCGCCCTGCTGGGTGGAGGGCCGCCGTGTTCGTCCTCGGCTGCATGGCTCCGCTCGCGTCGGCCCGGGCCGACACCTCGCCGCCCGGCGTCCCTGTCACGGTCGCGACCTCCACGCGGCAGGACGTGCCGGTCTATCTGGATGGCATCGGCACCGTTCAGGCCTTCTACTCGGTCCTGATCCGGGCGCGCGTGGACGGCACCTTGCAGCAATTCGTGCCCAAGGAGGGACAGCTCGTTCACAAGAACGACCTGATCGCGGTGATCGACCCCCGCCCGTATCAGGCGATCCTGAGCGGCGCGATGGCCAAGAAGGCGCAGGACGAGGCGCAGGTGAGCAACGCCCGCCGTGATCTCGGGCGGTATTCCTCGCTCGCGCAGAGCCAGTTCGCCTCCCGCCAGCAGGTGGACACGCAAAAGGCGTCCGTCGATCAGTATACCGCCGCCATCGAGGGGGATCAGGCGGCGATCGAGGCGGCCCAGCTCAACCTGAGCTTCTGCTACATCACTTCGCCGATCGACGGCCGGGTCGGGCTGCGCCTGGTCGATCCGGGCAATCTCGTCCATGCCGGCGACCAGGGCGGCATCGTCACGATCACCCAGCTTCAGCCGATCTCGGTCGTGTTCACCTTGCCGCAGGCGCTCCTGCCCCGGATCGCCGACGCGATGGCCAGCCGCAAGCTGCCGGTGCAGGCACTGTCCTCGGACACGAATCAGGTGCTCGACACCGGCGAGTTGCTGACCCCGGACAACGCAATCGATCCGGCGACGGGCACGATCCGCCTCAAGGCGACGTTCCCGAACGAAGCTGGCCGGCTCTGGCCCGGACAGTTCGTGGATGCGCGCCTTCTGATCGACACGAAACGCGACGCGATCACGGTTCCGGATGCGGCGATCCAGCACGGTCCGGACGCTCTCTTCGTCTATACCGTAGCGCCCGATCAGACGGTCGCGCGCCAGAACGTCACGGTTGATTTACAGACCGGCGGCATCGCGGTCGTCTCGAAAGGTCTGTCGGATGGAGAAACCGTGGTGGTGAACGGACAATCCCGCTTGCAGCCGGGCACGCGGGTCGCGGTTCATCGGCAGGCGCAATCCGGCGAGGCGGCCACGGCCAGCGCCGCGCCCTCGCCGGGCGGCTGATCGGGAAGGACGGCAGAACGCCATGAGCATCTCGACGCCGTTCATCCGCCGGCCGGTGGCGACCTCGCTGCTGATGGCGGCCCTGGTGCTCGTCGGAATCGCCGCCTATCCCTTCCTGCCCGTCGCCCCCCTGCCCCGGGTGGACTTCCCGACGATCGTGGTGACGGGCAAGTTTCCCGGCGCCAGCCCGGAAACGATGGCGAGCACGGTCGCCCAGCCGCTCGAGTACCAGCTCGCCCAAATCCCCGGCGTCTCGCAGATGACGTCCATCAGCGTGCTCGGGCAGACCCAGGTCACGGTGCAGTTCGACCTCGACCGCAACATCGACGCGGCCGCCGGCGACGTCCAGGCGGCCATCAACGCCGCCGGCGGCCAGCTGCCCAAGGCCCTGCCGAGCCCGCCCACCTACCGCAAGGTGAACCCGGCGGACAGCCCGATCCTCATCCTCGCCGTGCAGTCGGACGACATGCCGCTCATCGACGTCGATGACTACGCGGACAACATTTTGTCGCAGCAATTGTCGCAGGTGCTCGGCGTTTCGCAAGTGCTGATCGGCGGCGAGCAGAAGCGGGCGGTGCGCGTGCAGGTCGATCCGGCCAAGCTCGCCGCGATGGGCATGACGCTCGAGGACGTGCGCCTCGCCCTGGTCAACGCGACGGTGGACAGCCCCAAGGGGTCGATCGACGGCGACCGCCGCGCGTACGCGATCTACGCCAACGACCAGCTCACCAAGGCGTCCGAATACGAGAATGTCGTCCTCGCCTACCGCAACGGCGCGCCGGTCCGGGTGCGCGACATCGGACGGGCCGTCGATGGGCCGGAGAACCGCGAGCTCGCCGGCTGGCAGAGCGGCCATCGCGGCATCCAGCTGCTGATCTTCAAGCAGCCGGGGGCCAACGTCATCGACACGGTCGAGCGGATCAAGGCGGCGCTGCCGCATCTCGAAGCCGCGATCCCGCCTTCGGTCCATGTCAGCATCGTGATGGACCGCACGCTCACCATCCGCGCCTCCGTGGAGGATGTGCAGATCACGCTGCTGATCTCCGTCGCCCTCGTCGTCATGGTAATCTTCGTCTTCCTCCGCAGCTTCTGGGCGACGGTCATCCCGAGCGTCACGGTGCCGGTGGCGCTGATCTGCAGCCTCGCGGTCATGTACCTGCTCGGCTTCAGCCTCGACAATCTGTCGCTGATGGCCCTCACGATCGCGGTCGGCTTCGTCGTCGACGACGCGATCGTGATGCTGGAGAACATCTATCGCCACATCGAGGACGGGCAGACCCCGATGGAGGCCGCGATCCTCGGCGCGGGCGAGATCGGCTTCACGATCGTCTCGATCAGCCTGTCGCTGATCGCCGTCTTCATTCCGCTGCTGCTGATGAGCGGCATTGTCGGGCGATTGTTCCGGGAGTTCGCGCTGACCGTGACCATCGCGGTCGCGATCTCCGCCGTGGTCTCGCTCACGCTGACGCCCATGATGTGCTCGCGCTTCCTGAAGGAGCAAGACAGCCGGCACGGACGGCTGTACCGGCTGGTCGAGGCGATGTTCGACGGCCTGCTCGCCTTCTACCGGCGCACGCTCGACATCGCGCTCCGGTTCCAGTTCCTGACGCTGCTGGTTTTTCTCGCCACGCTGGCCCTGACCGCGTTCCTCTACGTCTATATCCCGAAAGGCTTCTTCCCGGACCAGGATACGGGCGTGGTCATGGGCGTCACCGAGGGCGCGCAGGATGTCTCGTTTGCGGAGATGTCGCGCCTGCAGATGAAGCTGAACGACGTGGTCGGAGCCGACCCCGACGTTTCGGGCTACTCCTCGACGGTGGGCGCGGGGATCGGCGGTCAGACCGGCAATAACGGCCGCATCTACATCGCGCTGAAGCCCTGGGCGGACCGCACGGGCGGCTCGGCGCAGGATTTCATCAACCGCATCCGTCCGAAACTCCAGGGCGTCGAAGGCGCGACCCTGAACCTGCAGCCGGCCCAGGACATCCGGGTCGGCGCCCGCCTCTCCAAGACCCAATATCAATACACGCTGCAGGATCCGGATCTGCACGAACTCTACGAGTGGGCGCCCAAAATCCTGGACGCGATGCAGAAGATCCCGCTCCTGCGCGACGTCGCGACCGATCAGCAGATGTCGGGCACGACGGCGACCATCACCATCGACCGCGACCAGGCGGCGCGCTTCGGCATCCAGCCGCAAGCGATCGACGACACGCTGTACGACGCCTTTGGCCAGCGCCAGATTACCCAGTATTTCACCCAAACCAACTCGTATCACCTGATCCTGGAAGTGCCGCCCGGCGAGCAGGGCAGGATCGCGACCCTAAACAAGCTCTACGTCAAATCGGCGTCGGGGCAGGCGGTGCCGCTCTCCACTTTCGTGCATATCGACACGGCGCCGGTGCAGCCGCTCTCGATCAGCCACCAGAGCCAGTTTCCGGCGGTGACGCTGTCGTTCAACCTGGCTCCCGGCGCCTCGCTCGGCGCGGCGACCGAGGCGATCCAGCAGGCCGTCGCCAAAATGGGCATTCCGAATTCGCTGAGCGGAAGCTTCCAGGGAACCGCCCAGGCCTTCCAGTCCTCGCTATCGAGCCAGCCCTATTTGATCGCCGCCGCGCTAGTTACCGTCTACATCATCCTCGGCATCCTGTACGAGAGCTACATCCTGCCGCTGACGATCCTCTCGACCCTGCCGTCCGCCGGCGTCGGGGCGCTGCTGATCCTGCTCGTCGCCGGCTACGACCTCTCGGTCATCGCGCTGATCGGGCTGATCCTGCTGATCGGCATCGTCAAGAAGAACGGCATCATGATGGTGGATTTCGCGATTTCGGCCGAGCGCCGGGACGGCGAGACGCCGCTGAACGCCATCCGGCAAGCGTGCCTGCTCCGCTTCCGGCCGATCCTGATGACGACGATGGCCGCCATGCTGAGCGGGGTGCCGCTGATGCTCGGCTCGGGGGCGGGATCGGAGTTCCGCAAGCCGCTCGGCTTCGCGATGGTCGGGGGGCTGCTGTTCAGCCAGGTGCTGACGCTCTACACGACGCCAGTGATCTATCTCTACCTCGACCGCTTGCAGCAGCGGCTGGCGCCGAAGCGATCGCGCATGCCAGCGCTCGCGTCCAAGATGGGTGGCGCGACGGCGGACTGAGCTGTGGGCGGCAACCGGCGCTGCGGCGGCCGCGTTCACGGGCGCTATGGACGCCACCGCCAACGATTTCCGCCGGCCGGACCGCGCGCGCGACCCGACCGCTTCCGTCGCGGCGGCGGCGCGTTCACCGTGGCACGGATCGCCCGAAGGCGCATGAGCCGTGCGGCCGACGTCCACACCCACATGCGCGCGCTGCCGTTCGCCGGGTACGACACGATCACCGGCGGCGGCCCCGCGCTGATCCTGGCCCCGCACCCGGACGACGAGAGCCTCGGCTGCGGCGGCCTGATCGCCCAAGCCTGCCGGCTGGGGCGGGAAGTCACGGTCGCCATCGTGACAGACGGCACCGGCTCGCATCCGCGCTCGCGTCTCTATCCCCCGGACCGGCTCGGGGCGCTGCGCAAGCAGGAGGCGCGGGCCGCCGTCGCCGCGCTCGGCCTCGCGCCGGACCGGCTACTGTTCCTCGGCCTGCGCGACACGGCCTCGCCGCATCCCGGCGTGGATGAACCCGCGTTTTCGGAGGCAGCCGCGCTTGTTGCGGCGCTCGCCGGGCGATTGCGGGCCCGGGCCATCCTGACAACGTGGGAGCACGACCCGCACGGCGACCATGTCTCCGCGAACCGGCTGGGCGCGGCGGCGGCGCGGGCGACGGGCGCGCGCCTGCTCTCCTACCCCGTCTGGGGTTGGACCCTTTCCGGCGATTACAGCCTCCCGGATGCGCTTCCTTCGGGCTACCGGCTCGACATCGGCCTCGAACTGGCGGCGAAGCGCCGCGCCATCGCAGCCCACGTCTCGCAGACGACGCGCCTGATCGCGGACGACCCCGGCGGCTTCGTCATGCCGGCCGGTTTCCGCGCCCTGTTCGAACGACCGTTCGAGGTGTTCCTGACCGGATAGGTCAGGGCAGCGCCGGGCTTTCCGCTCTCTCCCAAATCGCCCGAACGGCGGCGCCGCGGTCCGACCGTCAGGGCGTGGCGCGCTGGAACAGTTCCCGGCGCAATCGCGCCTGCTGCATTCCCTGCATGATCGCGTCCGCATCGAGCAGCGCCTGTGGATGCATCGTCGCCAGGCTCTCGCACGCCAGCCGGTCGCCCGTGCCGCAGGCGGCACTGGTCTCGCGCACGTACCGGTCGCCCATCGACGAGCAACCGAGCAGGAGAAAACCGCAGAGAAGCAGAACGGCATAGCGCATGGCACGACCCGGACCTACCTCTTAGGTAAGCAAGCGCCGCCGCCCCTTGCCAGCAAAATCACGCGCAGGGCAGGCAAATCCCGACGACGCCCGATTGGCCTCCGGCCGGCCGCGCGGCACGACCGTCAGCCCCTGCTATCCTCGCCGGCGCTCGTCCGTTCCCATTGTAGGATGGTGAACGGCCGGTTCCGGTCGGCGGGGGAAATCTTCAGGACGGCGCGGCGGCCGGGGCCGCTCGTCCCGCCGCCGGGCAGGACCGCCGTGATGGCCAGAACCCGCGATGCCTCGTAGTCTTCGTCGTCCGGCAGTTCGCCGCCTTCGTGCATGACGCGCTCCATGGCTTGCCGCACGACGGGGTCGTTCGTGTCGCGCACCGGCCCGCGGGTGGAGTAGACGGTGAGGTGCGGCCGCAGCCGTGCGAGCATCTCCGGGGTGACGCCGAGAACCATCCCGAGTTCGCCGACGGAGCGGAACGGCGCTTCCGGAGGCCCATAACGCCGGCCGGCGGCCGCGTAGCGCCGCAGCTTGACCGATTTCGCGCCGCTGCCTTGACCCCCTTCGCGCCAGGCGACGATCTCGTCCGCGACGGCTCCGGCGGCCTGCCCTGCTCCCGCTTCGAGCAGCAAGGCGCGCAGCAATGCCGGGGTCGCCGTGTTGAGGTTGACGAGCACGCTCGGATCGCTGACGCGCACCGCGACGGGATATTCGCGCGAGCCCAGTTTCCACCAGCGTCCGTCCGGCTCCCGGTGCTGGCCGCCCCGTGCCGCAACATGGAACGCGGCCTCGAACACGGCGCCGTCGAGGCGGGACTGGACCTCCTCGTCGTCGCGCAGATTGCGCGCGATGCCCGTTTCCAACCGCCCGGTCACCGTCATCTGGGTCGCGAGCAACGCCAGTAGCGAGAGCGACCACAGGACGATCACGAGGGCAAACCCGCGTCGTTCTTCCCGGTCCCGCCGCGCAAGCCGCATCAGGAATGCCGAGCGGCGATCGGGGCGATGACGAGATCGGGCCAGCTGTGCGGATGATCGGGAGTAAAGACGAGCCTCAGTCGGACAAGACGGGGCGGCGCCGCGCCGCTCCACTCCGAGGCCCAGGCCGACCCGCGCGGGCTGGTCACGAAATACGCGAGATCGAGCCGCGCGACTCCTTCGAGCAGGATGGCATCCGACGGCGGCGGCGGCGGTCCGATCCGCGTCGCGTGCGGGCGCGCCGCCCAGCGCAGCGCCAGCCGATGCTGGCCGTCCACCCGAAGCGATATGTCCGCGCGCCGGGATAGGGTGTCGCCTGACGCCGCCGGAAGTTCGCCGACGAACCGCAGCGCATGCGTGGTTCCCGCCGCCTCTGGCCCGCCCGCATCCAAGCCGGCCGGCTCCATATGCTCGATCAGCGATCGGAGCGTGCGGTCGGTGCTGTCGAGATCGCCGATTTCGGCGGCCTCCCGGCTCTGGCGGCCGAAAGCCTGGATGCCGAGGCGAAGGGCTTGCGCGAGACCGAGGATCAGGAAGCCCATGACCGCGACGACCACCAGGAGTTCGAGCAGCGTGAACCCTGCCGTCGGCTTGCGCGCCACCTTACGGCCCGCCCGCTCGAGGCGGCTCGAAGCCGAGCCGGCTCGTCTCCAGACCGAGGCGGCGGGTTGTCCCTCCGGAACGCCACTCGACCGCGACCGTCACACGGTAGAGGACGGGAACCAGCTCGCCGGCGTGGCGCACACGCTCGACCAGCCCCGCCGGGGGCGCGGACGCGCTGGCCGGGATCACACGGGTGGCCCAGTGGAAAGCTCCGTCGTCGCCCTCCGTCACCCCCTCGCTCAGCGTGCCCGCCCCGACCAGCGCGAGATGGGACCGCGCCAGGGCCAAGGCCGTGCCGTATCCCTCGGCGATCCGGACGGCGGTGATCCCGCTCACCGCCGTCCGGAAGAGCAGGCCGAGCGCAAGCCCGGCGATCAGGACGGCGACCAGCACCTCGAGCAAGGTGAAGCCGCCGGCCGGCCCTGGGCGGAGGCGGCTACATCGTGGGCGTGGGCGAAACGTCGCAGCCATCCGTATTGGTGAGGCCGCCCTCATTGTCGAAAACATGCCCGTTATTCGGCGCGCCCGGCGTGAGCGGCGTGATCGTCACGTTCCTGCACGTGATATGGTCCGTATTGCGCAGCCGCATGTAGGTGCCGGCCGTGCTGGCCGTCGAGATGCTGATGTTGTTGAGGTGGATGTCATAGACCGGCGATTCCGGCAGCCCGATGATGAGGCCGCCCGTGACGGTGACGTCCGGCCGGACCGTCTTCGGGTTCGTGGCGGTCAGATTCGAGATCGTGATGTCGTGGATGTAGGGCTGCGTCGCCGGCACGTGCGGCTGCGCGATGTCGCCCTGGGTCGGGCCAGGAATCGTCGGGTAGTAGGCGCTGATCGAGATCGGCGTCGCGACATCGGTCATCGTCAGGTTGCTCGCGATCATGTCGGTGAGCTGATTGCCGCGGTCGCGGCCGCTCTTAATGCGGAAGCCGTTGTCGGTGCCGAGAAACTGCACGTTGTTGATGCGGATGTGATTGACGCCGTTGACGCCTTCGCTGCCGACCGAGGCGCCGTGGCCGCGCTTGAACACAGAGTTGGCGATGATGACATTCTGCAGCGGCACTTGCGGCAGGTTATAGGGCGGCTTGTAGTAGGAAAAGGTCGGAATGCCGGGATTGGCCGGGTCGATCCCGGGCAGGCCGGATTTCATGGCGACGTTGTCGTCGCCCGTGTCGATCGTTGCGTTCGATATGAATACGCCGTTTGAGCCGACCGGATCGATGCCGTCCGTGTTCGGCGCGCCCGTCGGGTCGTTCGCGTCGTTGAACACGCGAAAGCCGACCACGGCGACGTCGGTATCGTAGCGCAGGGCGAGATTCCACATCGGCGAATTGGTCAGGAGGACGCCCTGAACGATGATCCGGCTCGAGTTGTAGAACTCCACCAGCCACGGGCGGGGCAGGCCGTTGCTGCTCGGGATATCCGGAAACGCGGGATAGACGCCGCCGGCGGCCTTGGCGTCGGCCGCGAGCTGCCACCAGCTCTCGCCCTTGGGATTGTCGGCGGTTGGGGTCGTGGGATCGGCGCCGCTGCCGTCGATCGTGCCGTCGCCGATGATGCCGGCATCGCTGATGCCCTCGGCCGAGATCATCGCTTCCGGGTTGCCGGGTAGCGTCGGTCCGGCCCCGGTCACGGCCGGATCGTTCTTGAACTCGTAGGGGTAGCCGATGAACGCGGGCTGATAGCGGCTGTGATCCGTCGTGTTCTTGAGAACGGTGGGGGCCGCGATCCGCAGCAGGATGCGGCTCCGGAGGTGAAGAGGCCCGGTCATATACGTCCCGCCGCCGATGAGCGATACGATCCCGCCGCCCCGCTCCGCGCAGGCGTCGATGGCCGACTGGATCGCGCTCGTGTTGTCCGTCGCGCCATCCGCCACCGCTCCGTAGGCATTGGGATCGCACGGATTGGGCCGCGCCAGGGCGCTTCCCATGCCGCCCGCACATGCGGCGGAGGCGAGCAGAACGAGTCGTCGCACCTTGGAATGAGTCACACCTGTTCCCTCCGGGTTGTGATCTTTCGGCAATTCCTGCACCCGTTCCCGGGAGTCTACAAGCGAACGCTCGCGAGAGCCGCCGGCTTTCGGACACCGCCTGCCCGTCCTAAGCTTCGCTCCCCCGATCCGATGCGGAACCCCCGATGCCCGACACGCACGTCGAAGCCGAGCTCAAGCCCATCAAACTGTCCGAGTACCGGCCGCCCGCCTTCCTCGTGGACCGGGTGGCGCTCAGCTTTGATCTGGACGAGGCCGCGACGACCGTCACGTCCCGCCTGGACGTCCGGCGCAATCCGGCGGCCGAAGCCGATGCGCCGCTTCCTCTCGATGGCGACGCGCTGCGCCTCGTCCGGCTCGCGCTGGATGGCGAGACGCTCGGGGCAAACCGCTACCGGATCGAGGGTGGCCAGCTCGTCCTCCCCGGCATGCCGGAGGCGGGCACGATCGAGATCGAAACCGTGATCGCCCCGCGCGACAACACCCTGCTGAGCGGGCTCTATGTGTCGGGCGGCGGCTTCTTCACGCAATGCGAGGCGGAGGGCTTCCGCCGCATCACCTACTTCCCCGACCGTCCCGACGTGATGGCGCGATTCACGACCACGATCCGGGCCGACGCCAAGCGGGCGCCGGTGCTGCTGTCGAACGGCAACCCCGCCGGGCACGGCGTCCTGGCGGACGGCCGGCATTGGGCGCGGTGGGACGATCCGCACCCGAAGCCCTGCTATCTGTTCGCGCTGGTCGCGGGCGACCTCGTCGCGGTGCGGGACGCGTTCACGACACGCTCCGGCCGCCACGTCGATCTCGCGATTTGGGTGCGGCGCGGCGACGAGGACAAATGCGGCCACGCCATGCAGTCCCTCAAGAAAGCGATGAAATGGGACGAGGACGTGTTCGGCCTCGAATACGACCTCGACGTCTTCAACATTGCCGCCGTGTCCGACTTCAACATGGGGGCGATGGAGAACAAGGGCCTCAACGTCTTCAACACGAAATACGTGCTGGCAAAGCCCGATACCGCGACGGATGCGGATTTCGAGGGCATCGAGACCGTCATCGCGCACGAGTATTTCCATAACTGGACGGGCAACCGCGTCACCTGCCGCGACTGGTTTCAGCTGTCGCTGAAGGAGGGCCTGACGGTCTTCCGGGACCAGGAATTCTCGATGGACCAGGGCAGCCGGGCGGTGAAGCGCATCATGGACGTGCGGCGGCTCAGGGCCGCGCAGTTCCCGGAGGACGCCGGGCCGCTCGCCCATCCCGTGCAGCCGGACAGCTACATCGCGATCGACAATTTCTACACGGCGACCGTGTATAACAAGGGCGCCGAAGTTATCCGCATGATGCAGACGATGATCGGGCGCGAGAACTTCCGGCGCGGGATGGATCTGTACTTCCAGCGTCACGACAATCAGGCCGTCACCATCGGCGAGTTCGTCGCCGCGATGCAGGACGCCTCCGGCATCGATCTGTCGCATTTCCGGACGTGGTACACCCAGGCCGGCACGCCCGAGATCACGGTCGGGGATGCCTACGATCCCGAAACACGCCGCTACGCGCTGACGCTCAGGCAGGGCACACCGCCCACACCCGGCCAGCCGCAAAAGCAGCCGCTCGTCATCCCCGTCGCGGCCGGTCTGCTCGACCCGGACGGCGCACCCGCGACGGCGCGGCTGGACACCGAGGCCGAACCATCGGCGGCGACGCGCGTGCTGGTGCTGGAAGCGGGCGAGCAGGTGTTCACCTTTGAGGACGTGGCGCGGCCACCCGTGCCGTCGCTGCTGCGCGGCTTCTCCGCCCCCGTGAAGCTGCGCGGCCTGACGCCGGACCGGCTGCGCTTGCTCGCGACGCACGACACCGACCCGTTCGTGCGCTGGGAGTCCGGCCAGCAATACGCGACCGCCGTGCTGCTCGACGCGGCCGCCCGGTTCCGGCTCGGCGAGGCGGGCGAGACCGATCCGGCCCTGATCGAGATGGCGGCGGCGACGCTGAAGGGCAGCGAGGCCGATCCGCATTTCGCCGCCGAGACGCTGATCCTGCCGAGCGAGGCGTTCCTCGCCGACCAGATGCCGGTCGCGGACCCGGAAGCGATCCATCACGTGCGGCACACGGCGCGCGTCGCCATCGGCCAGGCGCTCGCGCCCGCCTTGCGCGCCCGCTACGACGCGCTCGGCGATGACGGGCCGTATCGCATCGATGGCGCCGCCATCGGCCGGCGCGCGCTCCGCAACGTCTGCATGGCCTACCTCGCCGCGCCGGGAGACGCTGCCGGCGCCAGGCTCGCGCGCGCGCAGTTCGACGCGCGGCGGAACATGACGGACGTGCTCGCTTCTCTCGGCGCGCTCTCCGCGATCGACGCGCCCGACCGGGGCGAGGCGCTCGCCGCCTTCTATGCCGAGTGGCGGCATGACGATCTCGTGCTCGATAAATGGTTCGCGATTCAGGCCGCCTCGCCTTTGCCCGGCACGCTTGACGCCGTGCGCGCGCTGCTCGCGCATCCCGATTTCGACTGGCGCAATCCGAACCGGATGCGTTCCGTGGTCGGGAGTTTCGCGGGCGCCAATCCCGTGCGTTTCCACGCGGCGGACGGGGCCGGCTATCGCTTTCTGGCCGATTGCATCATTACGCTCGATCCGATCAACGGCCAGGTCGCCGCCCGCATGGTCTCCCCGCTCGGGCAATGGCGGCGCTACGACCCGACGCGGCAGGCGCACATGAAGCAAGAATTGCAGCGCATTCTCGATCAGCCGGATCTGTCGAAGGGCACGTTCGAGATGGCGTCCAAGAGCCTCGGCTGAACCTCCCCCAGCACCCGCGCCATGTTGCGGCCGACACGACCGATCGCATCCGGCCAGGCGAACAGGCCGAACCGGTCGAACTCGGGGATCACCGCCCCGCTCGCCAACCGGAGGACCGAACTGCACCTGAGCATGGCCGGATCGGGCATCGGCACTGACCGCCACGCGAACAGGGCAAGCGCCTTGCCCCGCATGTAGGGATGCGTGCCGAGCGGGGCTAGCGCCTCCGGCCCCGCCGCAAGCCCGGTCTCCTCCAGAAGTTCGCGCAGCGCAGCGGCGAAATGCGCTTCGCCGGGCTCCGCCAACCCCTTGGGGATGTCCCAGCGCGGCGAGCGCGTGGCGTGGCCCAGCAGCAGGCGCGCGCCGTCCGTGACCAGCACTCCGCAACTCGTCTTGAGCATCGGCGTCTCCCGAGGGTGCGGCGATTATACGGTTGTGGCCGGACCGCGCCGGACGCATCCTGACCGGGCCGCCAACTGCTCCGATGAAGGACGTCACATGGTCTCGAAGATCATCCCCGTGGCCGAATTCGATTGCGTCGTGTTCGGCGCGACGGGCGACCTTACTTTGCGCAAGCTCCTGCCGGCGCTGTACTATCGCTTTATCGACGGGCAGGTGCCCGGCACGTCTCGCGTGATCGCGGTTGCCCGTTCCGACCTGAACGACGACCAGTACCGGGAACGCGCCAGGGAAGCGCTCGGCCGCCATGTCGCAGCGGCGGACCAGCATGAGGATCGCATCGCCGCATTCCTGGGCCGGATCTTCTATGCCCGGACCGACGCAGCCAGAGGGTCCGACTGGTCGCACCTGCGCGATCTGCTCGGCGAGCAGCCCGACCGTATCCGGGTGTTCTATCTGGCGACGTCCCCGGAGCTATACGGGCCGATTTCGCGCAACATCGGCGAGCAGGGCCTCGTCACCCCGAACTCGCGCGTGGTGCTTGAGAAACCCATCGGCCACGACCTGGATTCGGCCCGCGCCATCAACGAGGAGGTCGGTCAGGTTTTCGAGGAGGGCCAGATCTACCGCATCGATCATTATCTCGGAAAGGAGACCGTCCAGAACCTGCTCGCGCTGCGCTTCGCCAACACGATCTTCGAGCGGCTCTGGAACGGCGACGTGATCGATCATGTGCAGATCACGGTGGCCGAGACCGTCGGCGTGGAAGGGCGCGGCGGCTACTACGACCATTCCGGCGCGCTGCGCGACATGGTGCAGAACCATATCCTGCAGCTTCTCTGCCTGCTCGCGATGGAAAGCCCGGTGTCGCTGGAGGCCGACGCGGTGCGCGACGAGAAGCTGAAGATCCTGCGTGCGCTGCGCCGGATCGCCCCGCACGAGGTTCACAACCTGTCCGTGCGCGGGCAGTACACGCACGGCGCGATCGACGGCAAGCCCGTGCGCGGCTATCTCGAGGATCTTGGCCAGGACAGCAGCCGCACCGAAACCTTCGTCGCGATCAAATGCGAGGTGAACACGCTGCGCTGGGCCAACGTCCCCTTCTATCTCCGCACGGGCAAGCGGCTGCCGTCCAAGTTCTCCGGCATCGTTATCCAGTTCCGTACGCTGCCCTTCTCGATTTTCCCGGTCGATCGCTCCGAGATGCAGCCGAACAAGCTCATCATCCGCCTGCAGCCCGAAGAGGGCATGCGGCTCGAGATGATGACCAAGGAACCGGGGCCGGGCGGGTTGCGCCTGCGGCCGACCGGCCTCGACATCAGCTTCGAGAAAACCTTCGCCGTCCGCTACCCGGACGCCTACGAGCGGTTGCTGATGGACACGGTGCGCGGCAACGCCACGCTGTTCATGCGCCGCGACGAGGTGGAGGCGGCGTGGGCCTGGGTCGAGCCGATCATCGAGGCCTGGGCGGGCCGCCCCGAAGCGCCCAAGCCCTATCCCGCCGGAAGCTGGGGACCGACCGCCTCGATCGCGCTGATCGAGCGGGACGGCCGCACCTGGCACGAGGAGATCGCCTGACGCACTCGGTCAGGGCGAGTGGGCGCCCATCACCGGGCCGAATACCTTCCAGTTGTGGCCGGTCCAGCGGGCGAGCTGCATCTCGCTGATCGGATGGAAGTCGGTCGGGCTCGTCTCCACCTTGATGCCCGGAAGCAGGACCGGAATCTCGAGCGCGTGCAGATTGGCGGCCTGGCGCATGATGTTTCCGCGCGAGAGATCGCCGCCGCATTGCCTCAGCACCTGGATCAAGGTCATGCTCGCGCCATAGCCGAACTCGTAGCCGGTGTCGGACACCTGCGCCTGCGGCAGATACTGCTTCAGGAACTCTTTGTAGGCGATCATGCCCGGGTCGTGCTGCCAGGCCGGATCGCTCGGGTCTTTCAGGAAGGCCGCCGTCATGATGCCGCTGGCCGCCTCCGGGCCTGCTTCGTCGATCACCGTGCCGACCGAGATCGAGACGTTGGTCAGGAACTGCATCGGGCGCCAGCCCATGTCATGGACCCGGCGGATCATCTGGGTCGCGAATTTCGGGGTCGCGGCCGTGATCAGCACGGTCGCGCCCGAGGCCTTCAGCGCCGCCGCCTGCTTCACGATCGCCGGATCGGTCACCTTGTAGGAGGCGGCGACGACGCGGCCGTCGTATTGCGCGCCGAGCACGTCCTTTACGCCGGCGAGATAGTCTCGACCGAAATCGTCGTCCTGGTAGAGAATGGCGATCTTGGCCTTCGGCCGCTCCTTCTCGATGTATCTCGCGTAAATCCGCGCCTCGATCCGGTAGCTGGGCTGCCAGCCCATGGTCCAGGGATGCCCCTTGGGATCGGCCCAGCGGTCGGCGCCGGAGGCAATGAACAGCTGCGGAACGCCTCGCTCGTTCAGGTACGGCTGCACGGCGAGATTGGTCGGCGTGCCGAGCGCGTTGAACATCAGCGCCACATGCTCCGTCTCGACCAGCCGCCTCGTCGCCGCCAGCGTCTGTCCGGGATCGTAGCCGTCATCCACCGAGAGGAAGTCGATGGTCCGGCCGTTCACGCCCCCTTGCTCGTTGATCATCTTGAAATAGGCGGCATCGCCTTGCGCGATCGAACTGTAGGCGGCGGCGGGTCCGCTATAGGCGTCGGTATTGCCGATCCGGATCGCGTGCGGGCCGACGCCCGGCATCTCCTTCGCCCCATTGTCTTGCGCCCGGGCGCCGCCGGAAAGCAGACACAAGAGCGCGACGATTGCGGCAATGCGATGGATTCTGCTGGACGGCATCTCGCTCCCCCCGTTCGGCGCTTGCCTACATCACCCGGGCGGCACCGGACTGCAAGCAGAAGCGGCCGCGCGGGCAAGAACGATCATGCGTCGCGCCGCGACGCCTGCGCCCGCGACGTCGCCGGCGACGTGCTGCAGCAGCGGGTTCGACAGCACCGCGCGGGTGAGCGCATCGACGGCGAAATCCGTCGCGACCACGCCCGCCGCCGACAGCGCCGTCCGCCGCAGCAGCGAGAGCGTCGCCAGGAAGCCCGGCCGCATGCCGTGCAGCTCCGCGATCTGCCGCACGAGTCGCGTGCCGCGCCATGCCACGAGCAGCCCATCGAACACCGGATGCGGAATGGCGGCGGCGGCGGCGAACATCTGCACGGCGGCGGTGCGTCCAAGCGCGTCCGAGCGCGCGCGCAGCGTCGCCAGCGGCCCCGCGCGCAGCAGCGCCCGGATGGCCTCGGGTTCCTGCACGGTCTCCACGGCCGCCGCGGTCGCCGCGCCTTCGGGCAGGTTAGAAAGCCAGTGGGCGGCGGCCCGGCGCATCGCGGGCGCGTCGTCCCCGGCCAGGGTCGCGCGCAGGCGATCGACCGAGCGCAGTCCGAACAGGCCGCGCAGTTCCCGCCCCAGACCCGTGCCGATCAAGCCGAAGCCCGCCAGCGCGATCGCGAGCGTGAGCCAACCGAGGCCGGAGGCGCGGGCGAACTCCGCCGCCACGAAATTGCCGGTCGCGAGCGCCGCCAGCCCGAGCACGAGCAGGGTCGCTCCCCCGAGCAGGAGCGAGACGCTGCTGCTGCGCTCCTTCGGCGCGTCCGGTATGACGGCAAGCTCGGTCGAACTCGAGCCGGGGCGCCGGCAGCGGCTCGAGCTCGATGCGGGGCCGGAGCGGCCGCTCGCGCAGGTCGGTTTCGGTCACAACACGTCCTCCAGCAGAAAGGCGAGCAGGCTGTCCAGCCCGATCTGCGCGACGCCCGCGCGGCCGCCGGCCGGCAGGCTCCGGGGCTCGAAGGCGGGCAGGGCGAGGAACGGATGCGCCCAGAACGCGGCATCGGGCGGCCGGTCGGGCACTTCGCCCGGATAGGAGCGCGTCATGCGGTCCGGTGCCGAGCACCCGGCCCCGCACCGCCGACACGTTCCGCCCGTCCAGCGTCCAGACGAAATCCTCCGTGCAGCGCACCGCCGCGATCGCGAAGCTCGCCGTCGCGGCGCCCCCCGCATCGCCCGGAAGCTGGGTCAGGTGGCGCACGAGCGAGGCCAGATTGCCGCGCTGGCGCTCGGCGACGTGGTCCGTCTTGGTGGCCGCGAACGCGACGCGGCGGATGCCGGCGGGCGTCAGCCATCCCGGCAGCGGCAGGTCGCGCAAGCAGCGGGATCAGCGTCGAGCCAGGAGCGCCGCCATCGCAGCGCCTCGGCGACCGACGAGAGCGAGGCCGCCACGTCCTCGAACGCCGCCGGGCCGGCATGGAGAGCGGTCAGCACGTCCGCGAGCACGACGAGCCGGTCCACCTGCCCGAACAGGGGCGAGACCAGATCGCGGGTGACCGCCTGACGGTAGGCCTCGTACCGGGCGGCGAGCAGTCCGGCGAGGCCGCCCGCGTCCCGAGAGCGGGAAGAAATTGCGTCCAGGGCGGCTCCGGTCCAGGCGCCGGCATCAGGAACCGCCCGGGTTGCAGGAAGGACAGGCCCGCCTCGTCACGCAGCCGTTCCGAGCATGGCGCGATAGAGGCGGTGGCCGGTGGCGGCCAGCGTCTCGTCGACGGAGCATTGGCGGCGAGGCCTCCGACGAAGGCCCGGAACTCGCCCGAGAACGGGGCGGCCGCCCCGGTCTCCAGCCGCCGCAACGTCGTGGCCGACCAGCTCGGAAAATCCTGCCCGAGCAGCGGCAGATCGAGCAGCCACTCGCCCGGATAGTCCAGGAACTCGAGCCTGAGCCCCCGGTCGGGCAGGATCGAGCCCAGGCCGTCGCGTGCGATGCTGAGGTCGAGCGCGAGCAGCGACACCGCCCCGGTCCGCTCCGGCCAGCGCGGCGGATCGTCCGCGAGCGCGGCCAGATGCGCCGGGTAGTCGAAGCGCGGCACACCCTCCGCCCCGGAAGGCGCGACGCTCACCCGCATCGGACGGCCGGGCGTGCGCGTCTGGAGCAGCGGCAATGCCGGGATGCCGCTGCCCTGGGCCAGCAGGTTGGCGGCGACCGAGGTCAGGAAGGCGGTCTTGCCGGCGCGCGCGAGACCCGTGACGCCGATGCGCAAATGCCGGCGCCCGAACACATCGGAGAGGCCGGGCGCGCCGGACATCGTCTCAGCCGCGCTGGATCAGCTCGATCTTGTAGCCGTCCGGATCCTCGACGAAGGCGATGATCGTCTTGCCGAACTTCACGGGCCCGGCCTCGCGGGTGATCTTGACGCCCGCCGCGCGCATCCGCTCGCAGGCCGCCGCCACATCCGGCACGCCGACCGCTAGATGGCCGAAGGCGGTGCCCTGCTCGTAGTGCTCGGTGCCGTAGTTGTAGGTCAGTTCGAGAACGCTGTGCGAAGCCTCGTCACCGTAGCCGACGAACGCGAGCGTATATTTCCCGTCCGGGACGTCGTTGCGGCGCAACTCCCGCATGCCGAGCTGCTCGGTATAGAAGCGGACGCTGCGGTCGAGATCGCCGACCCGGATCATGGTGTGCAGAAAGCGGCTCATGTGGTCCTCACCTGTGTTGCAAAGAAGCGGGATCGAGGCCGAGCAGGAACAGTCCCGCCGCATCGGCCGCGTCGACCGCGGCGGCGCGATCCGCGAACAGTGCGCCTTCGCCCTCGTAGGCGATGCCGCGCAGCCCAGCCGCCCGTGCCGCCTGCACCGTCCGCAGGCCGATGGTCGGCAGATCGGCCCGCCGATCCTGGCCCGGCTTGACCAGCTTGACTAGCACGCCCGCCGGTCCTGGGCGGGCCAGTCCCGCGCAGCGGGCAAGCATCGCATCCGTCCCCTCCGCCGCCTCAACGGCCAGGACGATGCCTTGTTGCACGACGCATCCCTGGCCGACATCGGCCCGGCCGAGCACGCGGGCGACATCGACGCCGCGCGCGATGTCGGCCAGCGCCGTCGCGTCGGGCCGGGTCCGGGTCAGAAGCCCACGCGGGGCCACCGTCTCCCGCAGGACTTCGTCGGCGCCGATCACCTCGAACCCCTCCTCGCGGAACACCCTGATGACGGCGGCGAGCAGCCCGTCGTCCCCGGCAAAGATGGCGCGGCCGATGCGGGCCAGGATGCGCGCGCCCTCCGCGTCGGGCCGCACGTCAAGGAGCGATGGACGCCGGACGGTGCCGATCAGAACGACGTGCCCGCACTCCCGTTCCCGCAGCGCGGCCAGGATGCGGCCCGCCGCCCCGATGCGGATCATCTCGTGCGGGAAGAGCGCAAGCGCGTGCGGGTCGGCGTAGCCGTCCAGGCCGACGACGAACACCTCGCGCCCCGCGGCTTGCGCCGCGGCGGCAACACGCGCCGGGAGAACACCGCCCCCAGCGATCACTCCGAGCCGGGCGCCCGGCTTCATTCTACGTTCAGCAATTGTCAACTTTGCCCGTCAAGAGTTGCGACGGTCGGCGTGGCCGCGGAGGTCACCCGATCACCACGAGCTGAGCACCGAAAGACCCAGGAGAGTCGTTCCCATGCCGCCAGCCGATCCAGGATCGTCGGACTACGAAGCCGATGCTCGGGGCATCATGCAATGCCTGCGCATGCTCACGGAAGAGGCCGCCGGGCTTCGTCTCGCGCAGACCTGCGAAGCGATCCGAAGGGCGATCGAGATCTGCGAGTTGGAGAACGGCCTGGCACCCATCCCGGAATCGACGATGACGGAGGCGGCGGACGGTCCGGCGGAGCCGGCCATCCTCCACTGACGGCGGCTAGGAGCCGATGTCGGAGCGGATCAGGCTCCGGTGACTCGGGGCCGAGATGAAATCCAGCACCTCCGCGACCAGCGGTTCCTCGCTGTAGCGGGCGCGCGTCTCGGCCAGCCGCTGTGCGAACACGCCCTCCTGGCGGAACAGCGACTGGAACGCACGCCGCAGGACGTGGATCTGCGACCGTGAGAAGCCGCGCCGCTTGAGGCCGATCACATTGAGACCAGCGAGCCGGGCGCGATTGCCGATCACGCTGCCGAACGGAATGACGTCGCCCTCCACGCCGGAGACGCCGCCGACCATCGCCGCCCGGCCGATCCGGACAAACTGATGCAGGGCGGCGGCGCCGCCGATCACCGCGTGATCGCCGATCGTGACATGCCCGCCCATCACGGCATTGTTGGCGATGATGACATGGTCGCCAAGCGAACAGTCATGCGCGACATGCACGACGGCCATCAGCAGGCAGTCCGCGCCGATCTGTGTGACGCCCTGGCCGGTGGCCGTTCCGCGATGGATCGTGCAATGCTCGCGGACATGGGTGCGCGCGCCGATCTCGCACCGGGTGGGCTCGCCCTTGTATTTCAAATCCTGCGGCGGCAAGCCGACCGTGCAAAACGGGAAGAGCGTGACATCCGGACCGATGGTCGTGTGACCATCGACGACCACGTGCGAGGTCAGGGTGGCGCCATCATGGATCACCGCGTGCGGGCCAACGGTCCAGAACGGCCCGATCCGCACGCCGCGGCCGATCTCGGCCCGCGACGCGACGAGTGCCGTCGGATGGATGTCCGCCGCTCCCGATTCGTTCGGCACCGTCTCGATCAAGACGCCCATACCGCCGGAACTCTCCTTCCTTTGATCCCGCCGGCAAGAACCCTATTGCGGGAGGCGGCCTGCCGCAAACTCAATGATTGTTGCCTCTTGTAACTGATTGCCGGGCGAGACCGCAGCAACCCGTTCCGCCCTCGGACGGATCAGCCCGTGCCGCGATCCATGATCATGGCGGCATAGGTCGCTTCCGCGACTGAGACGCCCTCGACTCGCGCGACGGCCTGGAACTTCCAGACGTTGCCGCGGCTGCGTTCCTTCTGGATATGGATTCGCAGCTGGTCGCCGGGCACCACGGGGCGGCGGAACTTCGCACCCTCTATGCTCATGAAGTAGACGAGCTTGCCCGCCGCATGGGGGCCGAGCGTCTCCACGACGAGCACCGCCGCGGTCTGCGCCATGCTCTCGATGATGAGCACGCCCGGCATCACGGGATGATTCGGGAAATGGCCTTGGAAGAACGGCTCGTTGATGGACACGTTCTTCACGCCGACCGCCGACCGATTTCGCACGACGTCGACGACGCGGTCGATCAGCAGGAATGGATAGCGATGCGGAATGGCATGCATGATGCGGGCGACGTCGATCACGTCGACCACCGACCCGGCGGCGGAAACATCGCCGCTGACGCTTGCTGCTGCCGTCTCATCCATCGGTGCCGCCGTTTCCCTCTCGCCGATCGCGGTCAGGCCTTGCCGCTTTCCGGCTTTCCCCGCGCCAGCTTACGCAGCGTCGCAACCTGACGGAAGAACGCCCGCACCGGCTGCGCCGGGCTCCCGACCACATCCATTCCGGCCTCGACGTCCGCCATCACGCCGGCCTGAGCGCCAATTCTCGCTCTGGTCCCGACGCGGAGATGGCCGGCGACGCCCGCCTGACCCCCAACGACGACGAAATCCCCGAGTTCAGCGGAGCCGGAGATGCCCGCAAGCGACACGACGACGCAGCACCGACCGAGGCGCGCGTTGTGGCCGATCTGCACCAGATTGTCGAGGCGCGACCCAGCCCCGATCACGGTGTCCTGCGCCGAGCCGCGATCGACGGTGCTGTTGGCGCCAATTTCGACATCGTCCTGCAGAATGACCAGGCCAAGCTGCGGCACCGTCAGAAAGCCCCGGTCGCCCATCGCGAAGCCAAAACCCTCCTGCCCGATCCGGGCGCCCGGATAGACATAGACCCGGTCGCCCAGCAGCGCATGGCTGACGCTCGCATGCGCGCCGATCCGGCAATCCGCCCCCATCGAAACGCCTGGACCGACGACGGCATGCGGGCCGATGCGGCAGCGCCGGCCGATCACCGCCCGCGAGCCGATGACCGCGAGCGGGCCGATCTCCGCCGACGGGTCGATCTCGGCGTCCGGCGCGACGATCGCGGAGGGATGCGCGCCCGGCTGCGCCGGCGGCGACGGGTAGAACAGCGAGGCGGCGCGAGCCCAGCCGGCATAGGGTTGGTCGGTGACGATGGCGATGGCGGATGCAGGCACCTTGTCGGCCAGCTCGGGATGCACGATGACCGCGCCCGCCCGCGTCGCGGCCAGCGCGGGCAGGTATTTCTTGTTGTCGAGAAAGCTGACCTCGTCCGGCCCCGCCGTCTGCAGCGGCGCGACGCCGTGCAGCATCACCCGGCGCGGGGGCGCTTCCCCCCCGACCGCGTCCACGACCGCCGCCAGGGTATAGGGGCCGGTGCGCGCGAAGAACCGGGCGTCCCCGGTGACCGACGCATCGCGCGCGGCCTCGTCCATGCTCAGGGTTTCGATGCTGCCGGGGACGGCGCCTGGGCGGACGGTGCAGCCGAAACCGGAGCGGCCAGGGGCTGAGCGGCTTGAGGCGGAGCCGATCCCTGCGCAAGCGGGATCGTCGGCGGCTCCACCCCGTCGGCTGGGATCGTGACCGACGGCAGGACCTTGTTCAGCTGCGCCGTCGCCGCATCGGTCAGGTCGAACTCGTTCACGTTCAGCACGACCTGATTGCGGTGCAGCACGAGATTCATGCCCCGGCTGTCGGCGACCTGCCGGATCACGGCGATCAGCGTCCGTTCGATCTGCGCCAGGGCGAACTGCGCCGCCTCCTGGATGACGCGGTTGCGATCGCGGAACTGCCGCTGCGCGTTCGTGATGCGCTCCTGCAGTTCGCGCTCCCTCGCCCGGATCTGGTCGGCGCTGAGCGTGCTCCGCTCGTTGACGAGCTTCTGTTGCAGATCCCGCCAGGCGGCCTGCTCCTTTTGCGCATCTTCGTTCAGCTTCTGCCGCCGCTCGCCGATGACCTTCTCGATCTCCTGCGCCGCCGTACAGGCGCGCATGATTTCGGGCACGCCCAGCACGCCGATGACAGCGGCTGGCGGGGTCGCGCCCTTGTTGATCGGCGGCAGGGACGGCGCGGGCGGGAGCTGGAACTGCCCCACGGGGCGCGGCGGCGCCTCCGGCGCGGAGGCGACGCCCGGCATGCCCATCGGTCCGGGCGTGGACAGCGGCGCGACCTCCTGCTGCTGCGGCTGCAGCCGTGGCCCCGGCCGCTGATGCGCGGGCGCGCGGCCCTGAGCGGGGCGTTGCTGCTGGTTGCCGCCGGGGACGAACCAGTCCTGCTTCTGCGCATGCGCGCAGGGGCTGGTGACAAGAACTACGCCCGCCGCGATCGCGGCGACCAGGGATTTGCGGGTGTGTCGCACTAGAACCTCGTGCCAAAACCGAATCGGAATATCTGGGTCTGGTCGTATTTCTGCTTGATGACGTACGGCGTGATGTCGATGTTGATCAGGCCGAAGGGTGTTCGCCACGCGATGCCCGCGCCCACGCCGACGCGCGGAGCCGCGCTGTCGAAGATCGGCGGGCAGCTGTTGCGCGTCGGCGGAGGCAGCAGCGGGAAGGCGTTGTTGCAGGTGCCGGACTCGAAGCTTGCCTGGGTCAGCCCTCCGACATCGACGAAGGTGCGGCCGGACAACCCGATATCAGCGGAAATCGGCAGCGGGAAACGCAGCTCGGTGGATTGGGTCCAGATGAAACGGCCGCCCAGGCTGTCGCCCGAATACTCGTCATGCGGACCGGCGCCTCCCGCCTGGAAGCCGCGCAGATTGTCGCCGCCCAGGAAGAAGCGGTCGATGATCTTTTCCTGACTGCCGAGGTCGAAGAAGTAGCCGGCGCCCGCCGAAATCGCGATGCCCCAGTCGCTGTTGCCGGTGAATCGGTCGAGCGGCACGTAATAGGTGCCGTCGATCTTGGTGCGGATGAACTTCGCGTCTCCGCCGGCGCCGGCGAAATCCGTCCCGAGCCGCGTGACGAAGCCGGTATGCGGATCGACCGTGCTGTCGCGATAGTCGAGAGAGAGCGTCTGCCCGAACTGCGACAGCAGCGAATAGCCGGACTGGTCGCGAATGTAGAAGCTGGCGTTCGTCGCCACGTTATAGACGTCCCGATCGACGAGCGTGTAGTTCCAGGCTTGCCGCAGGTGCTCGTTGAACGCGTAACCCAGACGCAGCGCGAAGCCCGCGCGCGTTTCGCTGTATTGCGCGATGTCCTGATTGTTGGTCGTCACATAGAAGAGATCGAAGCCCCCGACGAGGTTGCGGTCCAGGAAGTAGGGATCGGTCACCGACAGGTCGATCGAGCTGTTCCGCTGCGCGAGCACGCCCGAGAGGCCGGCGTCGATGCCGGTGCCGAGCAGATTGTGCTCGCGCAGGCCCGCGCTGACCAGGAATCCCGCGTCCGTCGAGTAGCCGCCGCCGAGCGTCAGCTCGCCCGTCGCCTTTTCCACAACATTCGTGGTCAGGATCGCCTTGTCCGGCGCCGAGCCGGGCGACGGGTTGATGGTCACGCTGCTGAAATACCCGAGATCCTGCAGGCGTTGGCGCGACCGCCGGATAGCGGCCGCATTGAACGCGTCCCCCTCGGCAAGCTGGAACTCGCGCCGGATGACCTTGTCCTCGGTACGGGTGTTGCCTTCGATGTTGATGCGCTCGACGTACACGCGCGGACCTTCGCCCACGTCGAACACGAGATCGACCGTGTGCTTCTCCTTGTTCCGCGAAATGCGGGGCTTGACCTCGACAAAGGCGTAGCCGCGGTTCTGCACGTCATCGGTGATCGCCTGCACGGAGCGTTCGACCGCGTCTCCGTCATACCAGTCGCCGGCCTCCAGCTGCACGTCCGGGAGCAGCTCGTCGCCCTTGAGCTTCGGCAGCTGCGAGTTGACCGTGACCTTGCCGACCTTGTAGCGCTCGCCCTCGTTCAGCGTGAACGTGAGAAAGAAGGCGCTGCGGTCGGGCGACAGTTCGGCGGTCGCGTCCGTCACCTCGAAGTCGGCATAGCCGTTCTTGAGATAGAACCGGCGCAACAGTTCCTTGTCGTAATTCACTCGCTGGGGATCGTAGGTGTCGCTGGTGGACAGAAAGCGCCACCATCTCTCCTCGCGGCTGTTGATCACCTCCCGCAGCCGGTCTTCGGAAAACGCGTGATTGCCGACGAAGGCGATCCGGCTGACCAGCGTCGAACTCGCCCTCGTTGACCTCGAACACGACGTTGACGCAATTCTGGTCGAGCCGGATGATCTTCGGCTCGACCCGCGCATCGAACCGGCCCTTCCTGGCGTACACGTCCAGGATGCGCTGGCGGTCCGCTCGCGCGAGCGCCGGCGTGAACACGGCGCGCGGTCGAAGCTGAAGCTCCGAGCGCAACTGTTCGTCCGTGAGCTTGTGATTGCCCTCGAAGGCGATGCTGTTGACGATCGGGTTTTCGACGACCTTGACGACGAGCGTGTCGCCTTGCCGGCTCAGGTTCACGTCCTGGAACAGTCCGGTCGCGTAGAGCGTCTTGAGGCTGCGGTCGAGCCGGTCCGGATCGAATGGATCTCCGGGGCCGACCAGCATGTATGAGCGGATGGTGCCGGCCTCGATCCGCTCGTTGCCCTCGATCTTGATGGCCTGGATCGTGCCCTGCGCCGCCGCCGGCGGCCGGGCCGCGGCCCGCGCGACATGCGTCCGTGAGGGCGCTCGGCCACGGGTCTGCGTGGATTGGGCGAACGCGGGCGACTGGGCCAGGGCCGGCACGAGGCACGCCGTGGCGAGCAGCGCAGTGCGAGAGCGGATCAAGCAGCTAGTCTCCCAACTGAAGCCCCGAATCGAAGAGTGCCCCGCAGAGAGATGCGGCCGGTCCGGGCGGCGCGGACAATAGCGGCGGCTGTCCGCCCGCGCTACCCGCCCCCGCCGAGTTCTGCTCAAATCCCGCGAGACGCGCGGATCAGCGGCCGGCGAGCTTCAATCCAATTATGCCGCAGATGATCAGGCCGATGCACGCCAGGCGGACGAGAGCGGCGGATTCTCCGAACAGGACGATGCCAAGGAGCGCCGTGCCGACCGTGCCCACGCCGGTCCAGACCGCGTAGGCCGTGCCGAGCGGAAGCGTCCGGAGCGCGAGCCCGAGCAGGCCGAGGCTCGCGCCCATGGATGCAAGCGTGCCGACGGTCGGCCAGAGGCGGGTGAAGCCGTCGCTATATTTGAGGCCGACGGCCCAGCCGACCTCGAACAGGCCGGCGCCGATCAGGACAAGCCAGGGCGTGACTGAACCTCCAGGCTTACCGGGGCGACATCCGGGTCGGGACGACCTGACCTCAACCGATCAGGCCGGCGACCCAGCGGACAATGCCGAGATGCGAGAGATCGTTCCACGTGGCAAAGACGAACAGCCCGACGAGCAGCGCAAGCCCGGCCCTGAAGCCGTATTCCTGGGCGCGCGGCGGGATCGGACGGCCCCGGATCGCCTCGGCCAGATAGAACAACAGGTGCCCGCCATCGAGTACCGGGGATCGGAAACAGATTGATCAGCCCGAGATTGACCGACAGCACAGCAATGAAGGAGATGAGGCTCGCCACCCCGAGCTGCGCGACCTGCCCGGAAAGCTGCGCAATCCGGAGCGGGCCGCCGAGGTCTTCGGTGCCACGCTGTCCGCTCAGCATTTGCCAGACGCCGGCGACGGTCTGCGCCGTCACATCCCAGGTCTGCGCAATGCCGGCGCCGATCGCGGCAAGCGGCCCGAGTTGGCGGAACTCCGCATTGCCGCCCCGGATGCCGAGCACGCCGACAGGACCATGGCCGGTCGCGCGCTGGTCCGTCACGACGGGTATCGTGTGCAACTCGTCCTTGCGAATCACGTCGAGCACGATGCGCTGCGCGGGATGCGCGGTCACGATGCGCTGGATGTCCTCGAATGTGGCGATCGGCTGGCCGTCGATCGCCATGATCCGGTCGCCCGCCACGAGCCCCGCTTTCTGGGCGGCGGAATGCTCGAGAACGTCGCCGACCACCGGCATCGCGATCGGCTTGCCGACGGTCGCGAACAGGCCCGCGAACAGGACCATCGCCAGAATGAAATTGGCGACCGGTCCCGCCGCGACGACGATCGCGCGCGAGAGCACGTCCTTCTCGTGGAAGGTGCGGCCCGCTATCCAGCGGGCGCGATCCTCCGCCCTCACGTCCTCGGGCCGTTCCTGCCCGTGCAGCTTGACGTAGCCGCCGAGCGGCAGCCAGGCGAGCTTCCACACCGTGCCGACCCGATCCGTCCAGGTCGCGATCGCCCGGCCGAAGCCGATCGAGAACACCTCGACATGCACGCCCCGCCAGCGGGCGGCAAGGTAGTGCCCGAACTCATGCACGAACACGAGCACGCCGAGGACGACGACGAAGGCGACGCCGGTGCGGACGAAGTCAGGAAAGGCGTGGAACAAGGGGCGGTCCTTCGTTCGGCGCGCTCTCGCAGCGCGCGGGATCAATCCTCGTGCTCATCCGGCTGGCTGCAAGCGTCAGGCGGCCTGGGCGGCGCCGACGCATTCTTCGGCCTTCCGCCGCGCCTCGCCATCAAGCGCCACGACCTCCTCGAGCAACTCGGCGGTTCGCACCCCCATCGCGTTCATCACCTTCTCGACCGTCGCCGCGATGTCGAGGAACCCGATGCGCCGCGCGAGGAACGCCGCGACCGCTACCTCGTTGGCCGCGCTCAGAAGGGTGGGGAGACCCTGGCCCGCCCGCAAGGCGTCGCGCGCCAGACCGAGCGCCGGAAAACGCACCGGATCGGGCGACGTGAACTCAAGCCGGCCGAGCGCCGCCAGATCGAGCCTGCGCGCCGGAGTCCGCATCCGCTCCGGCCATGCCAAGGTGTGACCGATCGGCACGCGCATGTCGGGCGAGCCGAGCTGCGCCAGCACGCTCCCGTCCTCATAATAGACGAGGCCGTGGACCACCGATTGCGGATGCACGAGCACGCCGATGCGCGGCTCGTCTAGGCCGAACAGCCGGGCCGCCTCGATCAGTTCGAGCCCCTTGTTCATCATCGTCGCCGAGTCGATGCTGATCTTCGCGCCCATCGACCAGACCGGATGCCGGAGCGCGGCCTCGGGCGTCGCCCGCGCCATGTCGTCGAGGCTCGCCGTCCGGAACGGTCCTCCGGACGCGGTGAGGACGATCTGCTCGACCGCGGCTCGGTTGCCGTCCGCCAGGGCCTGGAATATCGCATTGTGCTCCGAATCCACCGGCAGCAGCGTCGCTCCGGCCTCGCGCACGGCCCGCAGCATGACCTCGCCCGCGCACACCAGCGCCTCCTTGTTGGCGAGCGCGACCGCCCCGCCGCCCCGGATCGCGGCGAGGGTCGGCGCAAGCCCGGCCGCGCCGGTGATCGCGGCCATCGTCCAGTCGGCCGGCAGTCCCGCCGCCTCCACGACGGCGTCGTCGCCGACGCCGACCGTGATCCCCGAGCCGCGCAGCGCCGCCTCCAGCGCCCGGCCGCTCGCGGGATCGGAGATGACGGCGAGTTCGGCGCCGAGCGCGCGCGCCTGCTCGGCGAGCAGCGTCGCATTGCGTCCGGCGACGAGGGCGCGAATGCGGAACCGGCCGGGTTCTCCCGCGAGGAGTTCCATCGTCTGGGTGCCCACGCTGCCGGTGCTGCCCAGAACCGTTATCGTTTTCGTCATTGCCAAAGGACTACTCCGCTCCCGGCCATGAGCGCCAGCAGGGCCGTAACCGGGGCGGCGGCCAGCACCCCGTCGAGCCGGTCGAGAAGGCCGCCATGGCCCGGGATCAGCCGGCCCGAGTTCCTTCACCCCGAAGCGCCGCTTCATCAGGCTCTCGAACAGATCGCCCGCCTGCGACACGACCCCGAGCAGCAAGGCGATCGCTGCCACCCGGCCTGGCATGCTCGCCCCCGCCGTCAGGAAAGCGACCGCCTCCCCCATCGCGATCGCGGCCAGGAGCCCGCCGGCCGCCCCCGACCACGTCTTCTTGGGAGAAATCCGGGGCGCGAGCCGGGGACCGCCGATCAGCCGCCCGGCGGCGTAGGCCCCGACATCGCTCGCCCATACGACGAGCATCAGGAACAGCACGTTGGGCCGCCCGGCCGCCCCGTCGCCGCGCAGCCAGAGCAGGGCGATGCAGGCGAGCCCGACATACGGCACGCCCGCCGCCAGGCTGGCCGCGCCCCCGGCCGACCTGCCCGGCGCTCCGCCCGCCCACCCGGCAGCCGCGAAGCCCACCAGGAGCACCAACAACCCGAGGCGCTCATGCCCGGTCAGCGCGACGACGCCCGCAAGCAGGACCACGCCCGGCACGGCGAGGCCGCCGGGACCGAGCACCCTCTGGCCGCAGAGCTGCACCCACTCGCAGGCGATCCCGGCCGCGAGCGCCAGGATGGCCGCCGCCCAGACCGCGCCTCCGGCCCAGATCGCGCCGATCGCGAGCGGGGCGAGGATGGCGGCCGAAACAGCCCGCGTGTGAAGATCGGTCCGGCGGCGGGCGGCCGGGTCAGGCCGGTCTTGCGCCAAAGCGCCGCTCCCGCCGCGCATATTCCGCGAGCGCCGCGGCAAGATGCGACGGCCCGTAATCGGGCCAGAGCACGTCCTGGAACACGAATTCGGCGTACGCCGTCTGCCACAGCAGGAAGTTGGACAGGCGCTGCTCCCCGGACGTGCGGATCACGAGATCGGGGTCCGGGATGCCGGCGGTGAACAGGCTGCGCGACACGGCCGCCTCGTCTATGTCCGAGCAGGCGAGCGTTCCCGCTTGCACCGCCCGCGCCAAGACCCGCGCCGCGGCGGCGATCTCCGCCCGTGCGCCGTAGGAGAGGGCGACGGTCAGGTTCAGCCGGGTGTTCATGGCCGTGCTGCGCACGGCCTCGGCGAGATCCGCGGTCATATCCGCGCCGAACCGGTCCGGCTCGCCGATCACGCGCAGGCGCACGCCGTTCGCCCGCAGCTCGGCGACCTCGCTCCTGAGATATTGGCGGAGCAGCCCGGTGAGATCGAGCACCTCCCCCGCCGGCCGCCGCCAGTTCTCGCTGCTGAATGCGTAGAGCGTAAGCCAGCCGACTCCGAGATCGATCGCCGCCTCGATGGTCCGGCGCACCGCGCGGGCGCCCTCGCGATGCCCGGCGATGCGCGGCAGACCTCGCGCCGCCGCCCAGCGCCCGTTGCCGTCCATAATGATCGCGATATGGGCAGGCGGCAGCGCGCCGCCGGCCGCAAGCGGGTCCGCCTGTACCGGGAGCGAGAGGGGCTTGCGGGAGGCCCGCATCAGACCGGCTCAGACCTGGCGAACGTCGCGCTCCTTTTCGGCGAAGCTGTCGTCGATCCGCTTGATGTATTGGTCCGTAAGCTTCTGCACTTCGTCCTGCCAGTGCTTCGCATCGTCCTCGCCGATCTCGTGCTTCTTTTCGTGCCCCTTGATCTGGTCCATGCCGTCGCGCCGCACGCCGCGCACGGCGACCCGCGCGCCTTCGGCATAGCGGTTCGCGGCCTTCACCAATTCGGTGCGGCGCTCCGCGGTTAGAATCGGGATCGGGATGCGCACGAGTTGTCCGTCGCTGGCCGGGTTCAATCCGAGCCCCGCGTCGCGGATGGCGCGCTCGACGGCGCCGACCATGCTGCGGTCCCAGACCTGGACGGTGAGCATCCGCAACTCGGGCACGCCGATCGTGCCGACCTGCGAAAGAGGCATCTCGGTCCCGTAGGCTTCGACCCGCACCGGCTCCAGCAGCCCTGGGCTGGCGCGGCCGGCGCGCAGCCCCGCAAACTCGCGCCTGAGCGTCTCCAGCGCGCCATCCATCCGCCGCGCCAAATCCTGCTTCATCGTGTTCAGGTCAGCCACTGCCATACGCCCCTCCCCGGGTCGCACCCGCCGAACGCTATTGTTGCTCCACGATGCGCGTGAAGCGGCCGTCGCCCCGGATCACCTGCGCGAATGCGCCCGGAGCGTGCACGTTGAAGACGACGATCGGCAGCCGGTTCTCGCGGGCGAGGCTGATCGCCGCCGCATCCATCACGGCGAGATCGCGCGAGAGAACCTCGAGATAGGTCAGCTCGTCGTAGCGCTCCGCGGTCGGCACCTTGCGCGGGTCGGCGGAATAGACGCCGTCCACCTGGGTGCCCTTGAACAGCGCGCCGCACCCCATTTCGGCGGCCCGCAGCGCCGCCGCCGTGTCGGTCGTGAAGAACGGGTTGCCGGTGCCGGCGGCGAAGATCACCACCCGCCCCTTCTCCATGTGGCGCTCGGCGCGCCTGCGGATATACGGCTCGCACACGGTCGCCATCGGGATCGCCGACTGCACGCGGGTGGCGACGCCATTCTTCTCGAGCGCGCTCTGCATCGCGAGCGCGTTCATCACCGTCGCCAGCATTCCCATATAGTCGGCCTGGGCCCGCTCCATGCCGGTCGCGGCGGCGGACACGCCCCGGAAGATATTGCCGCCGCCGATCACGACACAGACCTGCACGCCCATGCCGACCACGGTCCCGACATCGGTCGCGATCCTCGCCACCATCTCGCGGTCGAGCCCGTATTCCTGCCCTCCCATCAGCGCCTCGCCCGACAGCTTCAGCAGGACGCGCTTATAGGCAGGCCGGTCTGACATGCGAACCTTCGTGACGGAGGCGCAGCGGAAACCCGCGATCACCCCGGAGGAAACAGAGCGGGCCGCACCGTAACGGCCGGGCTCGCGCGGAACAAGCTGAAGGTGCAGGGCGAAGCCGATGCTTTCTCGTTACGGCCGAGCGCCGGGACCGTCGTCCTGCACGCCGGCCGCCGCCGCCACCTCGGCCGCGAAGTCGCTCGACTGCCTCTCGATGCCTTCGCCGAGCGCGAACCGGGCGAAGCCGGCGAGCCTGGCGCCGGCCTTCTGCACCACGGCCTTCACGCGGCTCTCGCCGTCATGCACCCAGACCTGCTCCAGCAGCACGACTTCCTCGTAGTATTTGCGGATGCGGCCATCGACCATCTTCTGGATGACCGCGTCGGGCTTGCCGGACGCCCGCGCCTGCTCGCTCAGCACCCCCCGTTCGCGCTCCAGCGCCGCCGCATCCACGGCGTCGACGTCGAGCGCCTCCGGCCGGGTCGCCGCCACGTGCATGCCCACCTGGCGCCCGAGCGTCTCCAGCGCGTCGGTCTCGCTCGCGCCCTCGACCGCGACCAGCACCCCGATCTTGCCGAGGCCCGGACGCACCGCCGCATGCACGTACGTCGCGACCACGCCCTGGCTCACGCTCAGCACGCGCGCGCGGCGGATCGTCATGTTCTCGCCGATCGTCGCGACGAGGTGCGTGAGCTCGTCCGCGACGGTCCGGGCGCTGTCCGGGAATTGCGCCGCCTTGATCGCGTCCAGATCCTCCCCGACCTCGAGCGCGACCTTGGCCGCCGCCTCGACGAAGGCCTGAAACGTCTCGTTGCGGGCGACGAAATCGGTTTCGGCGTTGACCTCGACCATCGCCGCGCGCCCAGGCCGGGAGACGACGCCGACCAGCCCCTCCGCCGCGACGCGGCCGGACTTCTTGGCCGCCGCCGACAGGCCCTTCTTGCGCAGCCAGTCGATCGCGGGCTCGATCTCGCCACCGCTCTCCGACAGCGCCTTCTTGCAGTCCATCATGCCCGCGCCGGTCTTCTCGCGCAGGTCTTTCACCAATGCCGCCGTGATCTCGGCCATCGCACAGTCTCCATCAGGCTCTCACATGCGGCGGACCCCGCGAGGCCCGCCACGAACTCAGGCGGCGGCGGTCTGCGGCGACGCTTCCGGCGCAGGGGCCGGCTCGGGCAGCGCCTCTGGCGGCAACTCCTCGGCCGCGCCGATGTCGCGGCCGGAGGCGGCCATCTCGGCGCTGATCCCGTCCAGCACGGCGCCCGAGACCAGGTCGCAATACATGGTGATGGCGCGGATGGCGTCGTCGTTGCCGGGGATCGGGAACGTCACGCCCTCGGGATCGGAGTTGCTGTCCAGCACGGCGACGACCGGGATGCCGAGCTTGTTCGCTTCCTCGACCGCGAGCTTCTCCTTGTTCGTGTCGATGATGAACAGGATGTCCGGCAGGCCGCCCATGTCCTTGATGCCGCCGAGCGCGCGCTCCAGCTTCTCCTTGTCGCGGGTGATGTTCAGGATCTCCTTCTTGGTGAGACCCCGCACGTCGCCCGCCAGCATGTCGTCGATCTGACGCAGGCGCTTGATGCTGCCCGTGATCGTCTTCCAGTTGGTCAGCATGCCGCCGAGCCAACGATGGTTGACGTCGTACCTGGCCCGACCTCTTGGCGCTTTCCGCCACATACTCGGACGCCGCCCGCTTGGTGCCGACGAACAATACCCGCCCGCCGCCCGCGACCACGTCGCGCACGGCCCTGAGCGCGCGGTCGAGCATCGGCACCGTCTGCTGCAGGTCGATGATGTGGACCTGGTTGCGGACGCCGAAGAGATACGGCGCCATGCGCGGGTTCCAGCGCCGCGTGTGGTGGCCGAAGTGAACGCCGGCTTCGAGCAGCTGGCGCATGGTGAACTCGGGCATCGCCATCGGCGTGTCCTTTCCTTCCGTCCGGTTGAGCCTCCGCGGGATCGAGCCCTCTCGGACACCGGACCCGAGCCGCCGAACGGCCGGGAAAGGCACCCCGCGTGTGAATTACCGCAGCCTTGCAGGCGTCGGCGGCCCGGATATGGCTCGGCCGCTCCTTGAACGCAAGTCTTGGCGAGTCATCGGGCAAGGGGTTGCGAAACGCGGGGCGCGATGATCCAACGCCGGCCGAAGAAGAGCGAGCCGCATGCGATCAACCCTGACACTCTGTGCAAGCCTGCTCTGCCTGTCGGCGCTGCCAGGGTGCAGTTCCTTCCTGTCGCAAGGCAGTTCCGCGGCGGCGGGCGTGGCCGGCGCCGGGATTGCGAACGCCGTGACCAGCAACGGCGCGGTCGCGGCTGGGATCGGCCTCGGTGTCCAGGCCGGGGCGCAGGCGGGCCTGCAATATGTGGAGAAGCGGGTCCATCACGCGGAGCAGGTCCGGATCGCGACCAGCGCTGGCAAGTTGCCGGTCGGGGCCGTCGGGACGTGGTCGGTGTCGCACGATCTTCCGATCGAGAGCGATGAGCACGGCGAGGTCACGGTCAGCCGCGAGATCAGCGGCGGCCCGCTCGCGTGCAAGGAGATCGTGTTCTCCGTCGATACCAAGGCCGATGGGGCCGACCGCCGCGCCTTCTACGTCGCCACCATCTGCCGGGACGGCGCGACCTGGGCCTGGGCGACGGCCGAGCCGGCGACCGAGCGCTGGGGCGCGCTGCAGTGATCCGGCCGGCGCTGGCCGCAGCCGCTTCCCTGCCGCTGCTCGCCGCGTGCAGCGCGATCGGCAGCGGCGCGGGCGCGATCGTCGGCCTCGCCTCCGGCGTCGGCAGCGCCAATCCCGTGCTCGGCACGGCGGTCGGGCTCGGCACCAAGGCCGGGGTCGACGCGCTCGTCCGCTACGTCTCGCGTAAACGGCAGCAAGGCGAGCAGGACGCGATCGCGGACAGGGTCGGCGCGCTGCCCGTCGGCGGCACGGCCGGCTGGCGGATCGAGCACACGATCCCGGTCGGCGACGAGGCGGGTGAGGTACGGGTGATGCGGCTGATCCCGAACGCGCTCGCGCCTTGCAAGGAAGCCGTGTTCACGCTGCGGGATGGCGAGACGAGCCGCTCCTACACGACAACGGCCTGCCTGCAGGGCGCGCACTGGAAATGGGCCGAGGCCGAACCCGCGACCGAACGCTGGGGCTTTCTGCAGTAGCGCGGGTCGTCCGGGCAATGTCTATTCCTTGCTCTGTGCAGATTGCGCGCTATCACGGCCCTAGCGGATAAGGAGCGGTGCCGCATGAGCGTGAGGGTGCAAGGGGGCAGTTTACACGAGCGCGTGCGAGGCATCGCCAGTCGAGTGCGGGCTCAAAATGGGAAGAAGCGTTACACATGACAAAGGCACGCTTGTGGACTAGCGTGCTCTTGGTGATGGCTGGGTTTGCATTCTGCTAATCTCAGCAGTTGTCCTTGAATTCTATCTTCATTTCAAAGCTGGATATTCAACAATAAAGGATTTCTCGCCTCTTTTGATCGCGACGGGTGCCGCGTACCTCGCTTACTGTTTTCAGCGGCGCCACGCCTTCCTAGTATCGCTGCGAGACCCATGAAAGGAGCTTATCGAAGCGAAGGGCGAGTTGATCGAATACAGGCACAATCCGGAACCTGATCAAGCCGCCTTCAGCAAGGCCCACAGGGCGCTCTCGAAGGCAATTGATTCCGTTCGAGGGGTCTATAGGAACGTGGGAGAAACCGAGAAAGAGATAGGTCTATACCCGTTCCAGCCGCTTCGTGACATGCTGAAAGTGCTGGACAGGTTGGGTTGCGACGATGCCACGGCTGACAAACGGCACGCAGCACGCACACATTTCATCCGGTCCTGGAACGCATTGCGGTGGGCTTTTCTGAAGGAATTTTCTACGCCCGAACCTCCTCACCCTATCACAGACTACAACGCGTCAGACCCCCGTCGCGCCGGTTGAGATTGCCGATAGATGTCGAGCTGAACGCTACCTGGGCGTGACCGCGCGTCAGACCCAAAGCCTTCGCAGCGGCCCATCCGGCCCAACCACCGGATCGGTCTCCGGCAACGGAACGCGCACGATGTTGGCGATCACGCGCTTGCGCTGGCTGATGTCGTCGCGGCAGATGTCGTAGTGCCCGCCGCCCGGATAGGCGCCGACCACGACCAGATCCGGCGTCTGCCCCTCGTTGCAGTGGCCGACTCCGGCCGGGATCACGACCACGTCGCCCGCCGACAATCGGACGGGCGTGCCGCCGATGCCGCCGAACATCACGTCCACCGTTCCCCGCGCGATGCCGAGCACCTCGTGCGCGATGCTGTGGAAATGGTGATAGCGGAAGATGCCGTCCCGCCAGCCGTTCGACCAGCCGTTCTGCCGGAAGATCATCTCGATCGCATCGTCGTCGGGCGGGACGGTCTCGCGATAGAGCAGCAGCGGCAGCGGCGAGTTCGGGATGCCGCCGGACTCGGCCAGCACCAGGGTTTGCGGCTCGCTCATGCCCTCAGACCTCCTCCACGCGCTCGACGCCGGGCAGCGCCTTCATCGCGAGCGCGAGGCGCGGCGTCACGTTGAAGCCTCCGGGCAGCGCGATCTCGACGCTCTGCGCCGTGTCGATGCGCGGGATCAGCACGACCCGCCCCCGGCCGGGCGCCTCCATGGTCAGCAGGGCGCGGATATGCTCGACCGCCTCCGTCCGCTGCAGCCAGATGCGCATCCCCGCCCCCGCGCGCGACACCGCCTCGTCGAGCGAAGCGACGTCGTGCGCGGTGATCCTCAACGCCTCGCCTTCGAGCTTGAGATCGACCGTCGCGAGAACGCGCGCGCCGTCCGCCAGAAGCTCGCGGCTGCGCGACAGCACTTCGCTGAATACCGTCACCTCGTAGGAGCCGGAGGCATCGGACAGCCGCACCCAGGCCATGCGGCTGCCGGTGCGGGTGACTCGCTCCTTCGATCCCACGACCACGCCCGCGAGCTTGACGCGCCCGCCTTCCGTCCGGCCCTCCAGCGCGCGGCTCGGCACGACGCCCAGGCGGTGCAGCACGGCCCCGTACACATCGAGCGGATGCGCCGTCAGGTGAAAGCCGATCGCCTCCGCCTCGAAGGCGAGGCGTTCGAGCGGCGGCCAGTCCGGCATATCGGCGAGCCGCAGCGCCTCGCGCCTGCCGCCGCTCGCGAACAGGCCGATCTGCCCGCTCTCCTTCTCCTCGGCGTCGGCCTGCGCGCGCCTGAGCACCGTCTCGGCGGCGGCGAACAGGCGGGCGCGGTTCGGCTCCAGCCCGTCGAACGCGCCGGCGCGGATCAGATTCTCGAGCTGCATCTTGTTGAGCTGCTTCGGATCGACGCGCGATGCGAACTCGGCGAGATCGGCGAACGGCCGCCCGCCCCGCGCGGCAACGACCGCCTCCATCGCCGCCAGGCCGACCCGCTTGACCGCCGCCAGCGCGTAGCGGATCGCGAGCCCGCCGTCATGCTCCTCCACGGTGAAATCCGCGCCGGAGCGGTTGATGTCGGGCGGCAGGATGCGGATGCCCATCCGCTCCGCCTCCTGCTTCAGCGCCGCCAGCTTGTCGGTGTTGCTGAGTGCCAGACTCATGCAGGCGGCGATGAACACGACCGGGTGGTTCGCCTTCATCCACGCTGTCTGGTAGGCGACGAGCGCGTAGGCGGCGGCGTGCGACTTGTTGAAGCCGTAATCCGCGAACTTGGCCATCAGGTCGAACACCTCGGTCGCCTTGGCCTCCGGGATGCCGCGCCCGGTCGCGCCGTCCACGAAGGTCTTGCGCTGCGCCTCCATCTCGGCCCGGATCTTCTTGCCCATCGCGCGGCGCAGCAGGTCGGCGGCGCCGAGACTATACCCCGCCATCTTCTGCGCGATCTGCATCACCTGTTCCTGGTAGACCATGATGCCGTAGGTCTCGCCGAGGATTTCCCGCAGCTCCGGATGCGGCGCCTCCCACGCCTCGCCGTGCTTGCGGCGGCAATAGTCCGGGATGTTCGCCATCGGGCCGGGACGGTACAGCGCCACCGCCGCAATCAGATCCTCGAACCGGTCCGGGCGCATCTGACGCAGCACGTCGCGCATGCCCTGGCCCTCGAACTGGAACACCCCGCCCGCATCGCCCCGCTGCAGCATGCCGTACGTGCGCGCATCGTCGAGCGGCAGAAGATCGAGATCGACCGTTTCGCCGAGCGTTCTCAGGAACCGCACCGCGCGTTGCAGGATCGTGAGCGTGGTCAGGCCGAGGAAGTCGAACTTGACCAGCCCCGCCTGCTCGACATGCTTCATCGAGTATTGCGTGACCAGGAAGTCCGATTTCGGATCCTTGTACAGCGGCACGAGATCGATCAGCGGCCGATCGCCGATCACGACGCCGGCGGCGTGCGTGCTCGCATGCCGGTACAGGCCCTCGAGCTGAAGCGCGACCTCCATCAGCCGCTTCACCGCCTCGTCGCCGTCGCGCATTTCCTGCAGGCGCGGCTCGCCCTCGATCGCCTGCCGCAAGGTCACGGGCTTGGCGGGATTGTTCGGGATCAGCTCCGCGACCTTGTTCACCTGCCCGAACGGCAGCCCGAGCACGCGGCCGACGTCGCGGATCGCCGCGCGCGCCTGCAACTTGCCGAAGGTGATGATCTGCGCGACGCGATCCCCGCCGTATTCGCGCCGCACGTAGTCGATCACCTCGTCGCGCCGGTCCTGGCAGAAATCGATGTCGAAATCCGGCATCGACACGCGCTCGGGGTTGAGGAAGCGCTCGAACAGGAGATCGAACCGCAGCGGATCGAGATCGGTGATCGTGAGCGCCCAGGCGACGACGGAGCCCGCGCCCGAGCCGCGCCCCGGCCCCACCGGGATGCCGCGCTGCTTCGACCATTGGATGAAATCGGCGACGATCAGGAAATATCCCGGAAATCCCATCGCGGCGATGACGCCGAGCTCGTAGTCGAGCCGTTCGCGATAGCGCGCTTGCGTCGCCGCATCGGCCCCGATCGCCGCCATGCGGAGCGCGAGCCCCTCCGCCGCCATGCCGCGCAGCGTCTCCTCCTCCGTGCTCCCCGGCGAGACCTTGGGACTGACCGGCAGCAGCGGCTTGCGCGGCTCGGCCATCACGGCGCAGCGACGGGCGATCGCGAGCGTATTGTCGCAGGCGTCCGGCAGATCGGCGAACAACGCGCGCATCTCGGATGCGGGCTTGAACCAATGCTCGCAGGTCACGCGCCGGCGTTCTTTCTCCGACATCTGCCGCCCCTCCGCGATGCAGAGCAGCGCGTCGTGCGCCTCGAACATCGTGGGTGCGGCGAAGAAGCAGTCGTTCGTCGCCACCAGTGGCAGCCCCGCGTCGTCGGCGAGCGAGATCAGCCCCGGCTCGACCGTGCGCTGGACCGGCGAGCCGTGCCGGTGCAACTCCATCATCGTCCTGTCGGGGAAGGCCTCGGCGATCTGCCCGAGCAGCCGCTCGGCCTCGATCTTCTGCGCTTCGCCGAGCAGGCGCGAGACCGGGCCGCCTCCGCCGCCGGTGAGCAGGATCAGCCCCTCCCCATGCCGTGCGATCACGTCGAACGGCAATTGCGGCCGCGAGCCTCCCTCTGTTTGCATGAACCCGAGCGATGAAAGGCGCTGGAGATTGGCGAGGCCGACCGCATTCTGGGCGAGCATCACGATCTGGTCGGGCGCAAGACGCGGATTGTCCGCGCGCGCCATCCCGATCTGGCAGCCGATGATCGGCTGCACGCCGCGCGCGGTGCAGGCCTGGCTGAATTCCAGTGCGCCGAACAGGTTCGCCGTATCGGTGATCGCGACGGCGGCCATCGCGGCGTCGCGCGCGAGCGCCGCGATCTTGTCCGCCTTGATGGCGCCCTCGCTGAGCGAATAGGCGGAGTGGACCCGGAGATGGACGAAGTCGGCGTATGGCATGGCCCCTCCCTAGCACAGGAATCCGGCGCCCACGAACCGGTCGGCCGCCCCGCAAAAAAGGGAAGAGCTGAAACAAAGGGGTGGACTTGCCGCAGGATGCGGGATAGCCTGAATTGAAATACGAGACTGAATAAAAATACGAACTTGCGGGAGGACGGTCATTCGTACCAACTCGGATGAGATTGCCGCGTCTCCCTCGGTGCGGGACGCGATCCGCCACGCACCGGATGCTGAACGCGCCGCCCTCCTGCGCCACGCCGCGCGGGAGGTTCGCGTCACCATTCTGAAGATGATCGGGCGGGCCAAGCTCGGGCATGTCGGCGGGGATTTCTCGGTCGCCGACATCCTGGCCACCCTTTTTTTCGGCGTGATGACAATCGACCCTTCCCGTCCTGACTGGCCGGAGCGCGATCGCTTCATTCTGAGCAAGGGCCACTGCTCGGCCGCTCTCTACGCCGTGCTGGCGAAAGCCGGTTTTTTTCCCGCCGAAGAGCTGCAGACGTTCATGGCCCCTCTGGCCAGGCTCAACGGGCATCCGAACCGGAAGATCCCGGGCGTGGAAGCGAATACCGGGCCCCTCGGCCACGGCCTGCCGGTCGCCGTCGGCTGCGCCATCGCGTCGCGTCTGGCCGGCGCCGATTGGCGCACCTTCGTCGTGCTGGGCGACGGCGAGTTGCAGGAGGGCAGCAACTGGGAAGCGGCGATGGCGGCCGGTCATCGCGGCCTATCGGGGCTGACCGCGATCGTCGATCGCAATCGCTTGCAACAGGGCGCGGGCACGGAGGAGACCAACCGGCTGGAGCCGCTCGCGGACAAGTGGCGCAGCTTCGGCTGGGACGTGACCGAGATCGACGGTCACGATTTCGGTCAGCTCTACGCAACACTCGCCGCCGCCGGCGCCGGCCGGCCGCGTTGCGTGATCGCCCACACGCAGAAGGGGCGCGGCGCGTCGTTCATGCAGGACCGCGTGGAATGGCACCACAAAGTGCCCTCGCCGGAGCAGATCGCCCAGGTGCTGGCGGAGCTCGACGCGCCATGACCGAAGCCGCCGAAACATTCGACTGCCGCCAGGCCTTTTGCGACGAGCTGGTGGCGCTGGCACGCGAGAACCCGCGCATCGTTGCGGTGTGCAACGACTCGGTCGGGTCGAGCAATCTCGGCGCGTTCCAGCGCGCGTTTCCCGACCGGCTGATCAATGTCGGCATCGCCGAGCAGAACATGGTCGGCGTGGCGGCTGGCCTCGCCAATGGCGGTTTCGTGCCGTTCGTCTCAGCCGCCGCGCCGTTCCTGACCGCGCGCGCCATGGAGCAGATCAAGGCGGACGTTGCCTACAGCCACCACCACGTCGTGCTGTGCGGCCAGAGTCCGGGCGTATCCTATGGCGAGCTGGGTCCGACGCACCACTCCATCGAGGACATCGCCTGGATGCGGGCGCTCACCGACATGACGGTTGTCGTGCCGGCCGATCCGCGACAGACGCGGCAAGCCGTGCGCTGGGCCGCCGGTGCCGGGCGGCCGCTGTTCATGCGCGTCAATCGTTTCAAGGTGCCGGCGACGACGCCCGATGACGCGCCGTTCGAGCCCGGCCGCGCGCTGACGCTGCGCGATGGCGGCGATCTCACGATCCTGACCTATGGCACGATGGTGCCACGGGCGCTGGACGCGGCCGCCGCGCTAGCTTCGCGCGGCTTGCAGGCGCGGGTACTGAACGTCCACACCATCTCGCCGCTGGACGAAGAGGCGGTGCTGCGCGCCGCCGCCGAGACCGGCCGCATCGTGACGGTCGAGGAGGCTGTCGTGCGCGGCGGCCTCGGCTCGGCGGCCGCCGAGCTGCTCGCGTGCCGCCGCCCGACGCCGATGCGCATTCTCGGGATTGCGGGATTCGCGCCCACCGGCAGCGCCGCCTTCCTGCTCGACCATTTCGGCCTCAACGCGGACGGCATCGTGCGCGCCGCCCTCGAACTGGTGGGCTGAGACGGTGCCCGCGCCGCTGATCCTGGCGATCGACCAAGGCACCAGCGCCACCAAATGCGCGCTGGTCGATGCGGGCGGCAACATCGTCGCGCGCGGCGCGGCCTCGATTGGCGAGGCTCATCCGCGACCCGGCTGGGTGGAGCAGGACGCGGCGGAGATCTGGGACAGCGTACGGGCGGCGGTGCGGGAGTGCCTGGACGATCGGAACGCGCGCGCGGTCGCGGCGGTCGGATTGTCCACCCAGCGCGAATCGCTCGTGCTGTGGGATCGCCGCAGCGGCACGCCGCTGGCGCCGATGCTGAGCTGGCAGGATCAGCGCACCGCCGCCCTGTGCGACGGGTTGCGTTCGGAGGCGACGGAGCATCTGGTGCGAAGCCGCAGCGGTTTGCCGCTCGACCCGATGTTCTCGGCCGCCAAGGCGCGCTGGCTGCTTGACGCGCACGATCCCGACCGGTCGCGGGCGCGCGCGGGCGACATCCGGCTCGGCACCGTGGATTCCTGGCTGCTGAGCCGCCTGTCGGCGTCGGCGCATCTGACGGAAGCCGGGAACGCCTCCCGCACGCAATTGCTGAACACGAGGGCCGTGGACTGGGACGACGACCTGCTGGCGCTGTTCGGCATACCGCGCGCGGTACTGCCGGAAATCGTGGCCTCGGACGGGCCGTTCCCGGCCGCGCGCGGACTGCCGCCGCTGCCGGACGGCGTGCCGGTGCTGTCCGTCATGGGCGACAGCCACGCCGCTTTGTACGCGCATGGCGCGCGGGCGCCGGGGCAGGTCAAGGCGACTTATGGCACCGGCTCGTCGGTGATGGGCTTGCTCGCCGGCCCCGGCGATCTCGATCCCGGACTGTGCCTGACGATCGCCTGGCAATCGGGCGAGCCGCGCTTCGCCGCGGAAGGCAACATCCGCTCCTCCGGTTCGGCCCTGCGCTGGCTCGCCGATCTGTTCGGCCGCACGCCCGCCGATCTGGCCGAACTCGGCGCGAGCGCGCGGGCGAGCGGGGTCGCGCTGGTGCCGGGATTCACCGGCCTCGGCGCGCCGTGGTGGGATCGCGAGGCGGTGGGACTGATCGCCAATCTGCGCCTGGACACGAGCCTCGCCGACCTCGCCCGCGCGGCGCTGGACGCGATCGTGCAGCAGGTCGGGGACGTGATCGACGCCATGCGGCGCAGTGTGGGCGAGGTCACCGAGCTGTACACCGATGGCGGACCGAGCCGCAGCGAGGCGCTGATGCAGATGCAGGCCGACCTGCTGGGCTGCCGCGTCTCGCGCGCGCGGGACGCCGAACTCTCCGCGCTGGGCGTCGCGCACATGGCGGGCATCAGCGCGGGGATCTGGTCAGTGGACTCGCTCGCAGCCCTGCCCCGCCCGCGCGACACCTTCGAGCCGCGCATGGACGAAGCAAGCCGCCAAGCCGCCCGCGCGCAATGGCGCGGCGCCGTGGCCCGCGCCCTCGGGAGGCAACCCACATGACCGCTCCGACCAGCACGACCGCCAGCAGCGTTCCGAAGACCGGAGCGGGCATCGCCGCGCTGCGCTGGATCGCGACCGCCCAGGGACCGCTGATCGGGCTGGTGCTGTTGTGCGTCATCTTCTCGGTCGCGAGCCCGGTCTTCCTGTCGTTGCGCAACGCGCTGAACGTGATCGACCAGGTGACGGTCATCGGCATCCTGTCGATCGGCATGACCGCCGTCATCGTCATCGGCGGCATCGACCTGTCGGTCGGATCGGTGCTGGCGCTCTGCACCATGACGATGGGCTGGATGTTCCGGGACTACCACCTGCCGTTCGCCTTGTGCATCGTGCTCGGGCTGGCCGCCGCGTCCATCGCCGGGCTGGTCAACGGATTGCTGGTCACACGGGCGCGCCTGCCTGCGTTCATCGCGACGCTGACGATGATGTCGGTCGCGCGCGGCATCGCCAATCTCACGACCGACGGCGAGCAGGTCGTGGGGTTTCCCGACTGGTTCACCGCCCTCGCGACCGTGCGCCATTTCGGCTTTCTCTCCGCGACGGTCGCGATCTTCATCATCCTGGCGGTTGTCGCCTTCGTGTTCCTGCGCTTCCGCGCGACCGGCCGCAGCCTGTACGCGATCGGCGGCAGCGGCGAGGTCGCGCGGCTGGCGGGCATTCCGGTGCGGGCGCTGACCGTATGGGTCTATGTCGCGGCCGGGCTGCTGTCGGGCATCGCCGGGATCATGCTCGCGGCGCGCCTCGATTCCGCGCAGCCGAGCGACGGTCTCGGCTACGAGCTCGACGCGATCGCCGCCGTGGTGGTGGGCGGAGCCAGCCTGAACGGCGGGACCGGCGGGATCGGCGGCACGGTGATCGGCGTGCTGATCATCGGCGTGCTGCATAACGGCCTCAACCTCGTCAGCATTTCGCCGTTCGTGCAGCAGATCGTGGTGGGCGCGGTGATCGCGGTCGCCGTGACGTTCGACACGTTGCGGCGGCGGGAGGGATAGCGCCGACGACGAGGATTCCGGACCATCACAGAGAAACGCAAAGGGAGTGAACGAATGACCAGGACCATCATGCTCGCCACCGCCTCTATGCTGGCGCTCGCCGTCGCGGCTCCGGTCCGCGCCGAAACCGATGTCGGCCTGGCGGTCGCCAATTTGCAGGCGAACTTCTTCAATCAGATCAAGCAGTCGGTCGAAGCCGAGGCGAAGGCGAAGGGCGTCTCCGTCACCACCGACGACGCGCACGGAGACAGCGCGACCCAGGTCAGCCAGATCCAGGATCTGATCACCAAGGGCGTCAAGGCGCTGATCTATATCCCGGCCGGCGCCACCGCCGCCGGCGTTCCGGTGCGGGACGCGCATGCGGCGCATATCCCGGTCGTGGCGGTCGATCGCACCGCGCCGGACGCGCCCGCCGACACCTTTATCGCGACCGACAGCGTGGCCGCCGCGAAAGAGCTCGGCGACTATGTGTGCAAGATCACGGGCGGCAAAGGCAACGTCGCGATCATCCAGGGCCAGATCGGGACCACGCCCGAGGAGGACCGCAACAAGGGCTTCAACGAGGCGCTCGCGAACTGCCCCGGGCTGAAGGTCGTCGCCAAGCAGGCGAGCAAGGCCTGGCACCAGGACGAGGGCTTCGCGATCGCGCAGGACATGCTGCAGCGGAACCCCAACATCACGGTGTTCTTCGGACGCGCCGACGCGCTGGCGCTCGGCGCGGCGCAGGCGGTCAAGGTCGCCAATCTGGATCATCCCGTGACGATCGTGGGCTTCGACGGCGACACGGCCGGATTGCTCGCGGTGCAGAACGGCACCCTGGCCGCGACCATGACGCAGAAGACGCAGCACATGGGCAAGCTCGCGCTCGACTCGGCGCTGGAACTCGCATCCGGCAAGCCGGTGCCGAAGATGCAGCTGCAATCGGCGGAGCTGACGACGAAGGCGAACGTCGAGCAGTTCATCAAGCAGCATCCGTGAGTCCTGACATGGCATCGGGGAGCCGCCGCGAACGGCTCTCCGTCGCGGGCGTGGCGAAGTCATTCTCGGGCACGCAGGTGCTGCACGGGATCGACTTCTCCGTGCGCGAAGGCGAAGTGGTGGCGTTGCTCGGCGAGAACGGCGCCGGCAAATCGACCCTCTCCTCCATCATCGCCGGGCTGATCCAGCCCGATCGCGGCCGCATGACGTGGGAAGGCGCGCCGTATGCGCCGGCTTCTCCGGGCGCGGCCCTGGATGCGGGCATCGGCCTTATCCATCAGGAAATGCGCCTGCTGCCGGATCTGTCGATCGCGGAGAACGTGTTCGTCGGCCGCCTGCCGGAGCGCGCGGGCCGGGTCGATCGCACCGCAATGCGCCGGCGCGCGGCGGAGCAGTTGCAGCGCCTCGGCCTGAACGTGCCGCCGACGCGGCTCGTGCGCACGCTGCGGGTCGCCGCGCAGCAGCAGGTCGAGATCGCGAAGGCGCTGACCTTGAACGCGCGCCTGCTCATTCTGGACGAGCCGACCGCCGCGCTAGGCGGCGCCGAGACCGAGCAGCTTTTTGCTCAGATCGAACGCCTGCGTAACGAAGGCGTGTCGTTCATCTACATCAGCCACCGGCTGGAGGAGATCGCGCGCATCGCGAACCGCATCGTGGTGCTGCGGGACGGCCATCTGGTCGCCCGCCACGAGACGGCGCAGGTGCCGGTCGCGAGACTGCTGCGCGACATGGTCGGGCGGAACATCGAGCGCCTGTTTCCGCAAACCGCCGCGCCGTCCGAACGCGAGGTGCTGCGCGTCGAGGGTCTCACCTCCGCCGCCGGAGCGTTCCGCGACGTGAGCTTCGCCGTGCGCGCGGGCGAGATCTTCGGCATCGCCGGCATCGTCGGGGCCGGGCGCACGGAGCTTGTGCGCGGCATTCTGGGCGCGGACCGGATCGCGAGCGGCAGCGTGTGGCTGGACGGGCAGAAGGTGCGCCTGCGCGATCCGGGAGAGGCGATCCGCGCCGGCATCGTTCTCGTGCCCGAGGATCGCAAGGCCCAGGGCGTGCTGCTGGAACAGGATCTCGCGGCCAATCTCGCATTGGGCAACATGGACCGGCTCGCGCCGGGCGGGTGGCTATGGCCGGCGCGCGCCCGCGCCTTCGCGCAAGCGCTGATCGAGCGCATGGGGGTCAAGGGCCGCCCCGGTCAGTTGGCGCGCTTCCTGTCGGGCGGCAACCAGCAGAAGGTCGTGATCGCGCGGTGGCTGGCGCGGACGCCGAAGGTGTTCATTCTCGACGAGCCGACACGCGGCATCGACGTCGGCGCTCGGGCGGCCATCTACGAACTGATCGCGGAACTGGCGCGCGCGGGGATGGCCGTGGTGATCGTCAGCTCGGATCTGGACGAGGTGCTGGGCCTGTCGCATCGCGTGCTGGTGCTGAGCCGCGGGCGGCAGATGGGCATCCTCGGCGCGGAAGCGGCGAGCAGCGTGGCCGTGATGGAATTGGCGACGGCATAGGAGCGAAACATGGACCTGTTCAGCCTCGCCGGGCGGGTGGCGCTGGTGACGGGAGCGGCGAGCGGCATCGGCCAGCGGATCGCGGTCGGGCTCGCCGAGGCCGGCGCGGACGTCGCGTGCGTCGATCGGGGCGCATCGGCGGAGGGCGTGCGCGAGACGGTGCAGCGCATCCACGGCCTCGGACGGCGGGCGCTGGCGCTGGAGGCCGACGTGACCAACGCGGGCGCATTGGAACGGGCCGTTTCGGACGCAGAGACGAAATTGGGGCCGCTCGCCGCCGCCGTGAATTGCGCCGGGATCGCCAACGCGACAGCCGCCGAGGAAATGCCCGAGACGCAGTGGCGGCAGACGATCGACGTCAATCTCACCGGCGTGTTCCTGTCCTGCCAGGCCGAGGCCAGGGCCATGCTGCCGCGCCGGCGCGGCGCGATCGTCAACATCGCCTCGATGTCCGGCAGCATCGTCAATCGCGGGCTGTTGCAGGCCCACTACAACACGTCCAAGGCCGGGGTGATCCATCTCTCAAAGAGTCTCGCGATGGAATGGAGCGATCGCGGCCTGCGCGTCAACGCGATCAGTCCGGGATACACCCTGACACCGATGAATCTGCGTCCGGAAGTGGCCGACGCGCGAAAGGTGTTCGAGCGCGATACGCCGATGGGCCGCATGGCCAGCGTGGACGAGATGGTGGGGCCGACCGTGTTCCTGTGCAGCGACGCATCCTCGTTCGTCACCGGCATCGACCTGCTCGTCGATGGTGGCTTTGTCTGCTGGTAGGGCGGCATGGCGCGCTCCGACGAACTGCGCCTCATCGCGCAGGTAGCGCGCATGTATCACATCGACGCGATGAAGCAGTCCGACATCGCCGCGCGCCTCGGCATCTCGCAAGCGGGCATCTCCCGCCTGCTCCAGCGCGCGCGTGACGAGAACGTCGTTCGCATCACGATCGAGGCGCCGCGCGGGACGTTTCCTGATCTGGAGGAGACGCTCTGCCGTCAGTACGGTCTCAGCGAGGCCGTCGTTGCCGACTGCGCCGAAAATCGCGAAGAGCAGATCCTGGCGCGCATCGGCGAAGCGGCCGCGCATTATTTCGAGACCACGCTGCAACCGGGCGAGGTCATCGGGATCTCGTCCTGGAGCGAGTCGCTGCTGCGCATGGTCGACAACATCCGGCCGCTGAAGCGCGTCGCCGCCGAAAGCGTCGTGCAGATTCTGGGCGGCATGGGCAACCCGGCGGTGCAGGCGCACGCGACCAATCTCACCGGTCGGCTGGCCCGCCTCACCCATGCGACGCCGCTGCTGCTGGCGACGCAAGGTGTTGCGGGGTCGGCCGGAGCGAAGCAGGCGCTCCTCGACGATCCGTTCGTGCGGAAGACGATCGAGCAGTTCTCCCGCATCACCACGGCACTGGTCGGCATCGGCGCCGTCGAGCCGTCGAAGCTGCTGGCCGATAGCGGCAACATCTTCACCGCGAGCGAGCTTGCGGAGCTGGCCGCGCTGGGCGCCGCCGGCGACATCTGCCTCCACTTCTTCGATGCGTCTGGAAAGGCCGTGGAGTCCTCCTTCGGCGGCAGGGTGATCGGGATCACCCCGGAGCAGCTGCGGCGAGTGCGACGCGTCGTCGCGGTCGCGGGCGGTGCGCGCAAGATCCGCGCCCTGCAAGGCGCGATGCGCAGCGGCCTCGTTGGCGTGCTAATCACGGACAGCTTCACCGCCCACGCTCTGGCCGAGGAGACGAACGATGTTTCTTGAAGGCAAAACCGCCGTCGTGACGGGCGCGAGCCGCGGCATCGGCGCGGCGATCGCGCGACGCCTCGCCGCCGAGGGCGCGTCCGTGGTGGTCAGCGCCAACGAGAGCGGCGTGCATGAGGTCGCGGCCAGGATCGTCGCCACGGGCGGCCGGGCGCTGGCCGTGGTGGGCGACGTGACCCGTAAGGCCGACGTGCAGGCGCTGTACGATGCGGCCGAGCAGGCGTTCGGCCGCATCGACATCTCGGTGCAAAACGCCGGGGTCATCACCATCGCCCGCGTCGAGAACATGACCGAGGACGAATGGGACCGGGTCATGGCGGTCAATACCAAGGGCGTGTTCCTGTGCTGCCAGGAAGCGATCGCCCGCATCCGCAAGCACGACGAGGGCGGCCGCCTGATCAACACCGCATCCGGTCAGGCGCGTCAGGGTTTTGTTTTCACGCCGCATTACGCGGCCAGCAAGTTCGGCGTCGTCGGCCTTACGCAGAGCCTCGCGAAAGAGGTCGCGGCCGAAGGCATCACCGTCAACGCCTTCTGCCCCGGCATCATCGACACCGACATGTGGGCCTATAACGACAAGGCCTGGGGCGAACTGCTCGGCGACTACAAGCCGGGCGAGCTGATGGCCGAGTGGGTGCGCGGCATTCCGATGAAGCGCGCCGGCACCGGCGAGGACGTGGCGGGGCTGGTCGCGTTCCTGGCCGGGCCGGACGCCGGATACATCACCGGCCAGACGATCAACGTCGATGGCGGCCTCATCATGTCCTGACCGCCGGCCAAACACGCGGAGCGGCTTCAGGCCGACACGATCACGCCCTCGCGCAACGTCACCACCCGGTCCATGCGCGCGGCGAGTTCGGGATTGTGGGTCGCGATCAGCGCCGCGACGCCCTCGCCGCGCACGGTCGCGAGCAGTTCGTCGAACACGACGGACGCGGTGCCGACATCGAGATTGCCGGTCGGCTCGTCCGCCAGCAGCACGCGCGGGCTGTTGGCGAGCGCGCGCGCGATCGCGACACGCTGCTGCTCGCCGCCGGAGAGCTTGCCAGGCAGATGCCCGGCCCGTTCGGACAGGCCCAGCGCCGCGAGCAAGCGCCCCGCCCGCGCGCGCGCATCCTCCCGCCGCCGTCCCGCGATCATCTGCGGCAGCTCGACATTCTCGGCCGCGGAAAACTCCGCCAGCAGATGGTGGAACTGATAGACGAAGCCGATCGTGTCGCGGCGGATCGCGGTTCGTTCCGCGTCGGACAACGCCCCGGCATCGCGGCCCTGCACGATGACGGCGCCGCCATCCGGCTGCTCCAGCAATCCGGCGAGATGCAGCAGCGTCGACTTGCCGGTGCCGGACGGCGCGACCAGGGCCACGATCTCGCCGGCCCGCAACTCCAGATCGGCGCCGCGCAGGACCGGCAGCACGCCCGCCTCCGTGCGGTAGCTGCGCTCGACGCGGCGCAGGACGAGCGGCGGCGCGTCATTCATTCCGCAGCGCCTCGACCGGGTCGGTGCGCGCGGCCCGCCAGCTTGGATAGAGCGTCGCGAGCAGCGACAGCGCCAGCGCCATCACCACGATCTGCAACACCTCGTGCCAGTTCAGCCGCGCCGGCAGATGCGTCAGGTAATAGACCTCGGGGTTGAAGACATCGACCCCGGTGACGTCCTGGACCCAGCCCTGGATGGTCTGGATGTTGAGGCAGAACAGCACGCCGATGACGGTTCCGCCGATGGTTCCGGTCAGGCCCACGGATGCGCCGCACATCAGGAAGATGCGCATGACCGCGCCGCGCCCCGCGCCCAGCGTGCGCAGCACCGCGATGTCGCGGGTCTTGTCCTTCACCATCATGATCAGCGACGAGATCACGTTGAAGGCAGCCACCAGGATGATGAGCGTCAGGATCAGGAACATCACGTTCTGCTCGACCTGCACGGCCGCGAAGAAGCTGTTGTTGTTCTGCTGCCAGTCCAGCACGGCGATCGGGATGCCGTGCAGCGTCTCGCGGATGGCGCGCGCGATCTCGCCGACGCGGTCGGGGTCCGACACCGAAACCTCGATCTGCGTCGCTTCTCCCGGCTTCTGGAAAAAGATCTGCGCGGCCCCGATCGGCAGGAACACGTAGCTCGTGTCGTATTCGTTCATCCCGACCTGGAAGATCGCGGCGACGCGGTAGGCCCGCACGCGCGGGACGGTGCCGAACGCGGTCGCGGCGCCTTCCGGGGAGACGAGCGTGAGCGGGTCCGCGATCCTGAGGCCGAACTTGCGCGCGAGCCCGACACCGACGGCGATCGCGTCGTCGCCCTGGAACGCATCCAGCGAACCGCCGATGATGTGATCGCTGACCGCGTGCAGCGCCTTCAGATCCGGCTGCGAGATGCCGCGCACCAAGCCGCCGGTCGAGCGGCCGCGATCGTCGGTCAGCAGTACCTGCCCGTCGAGCACCGGCGTCGCCGACACGACGCCCGGAACGGCCCGTATCCTGGCCGCGAGCGCGTCGTAGTTCGTGAGCGGCGCGCCCGCGCCGTAGACGCCGAGATGGCCGTTGAAGCCGAGGATGCGGTTGAGGAGATCGACCTTGAAGCCGCCCATCACGCTCATGACGATGATGAGCGTCGCGACCCCGAGCGCGATGCCGACGAGCGAGAAACCCGCGATGACCGAGACGAACCGCTCGCCGCGCCTGGCCCGCAGATAGCGGCCGGCGACCGCACGCTCGAACGCGCCGAACACGGTCAGAGAACGCGCGCGAGCGCGTCTTCCACGGCGACATCCTGACGCTCTCCGGTCGCGCGCCGCTTCAGCTCGACGCGCCCCGCCGCCGCGCCGCGTGGACCGACCACGATCTGCCAGGGATGGCCCATCAAATCCGCGTCCGCGAACTTGACGCCCGCGCGCTCGTCGCGGTCGTCGTAGAGCGCGACCCCCGGCATTTGCGCATAGAGGCGCTCGGCGATCTCGTCGCACAGCGCGTCGCCGCGCTTGAGATTGAGGATGGCCGCGCGGAACGGCGCAACGGTGTCCGGCCAGATGATCCCGGCCTCGTCATGGCTCGCCTCGATCACCGCGCCCACGAGGCGAGAGACGCCGATGCCGTAGCTGCCCATTTCGGGATGCACCGGCTTGCCGTCCGGCCCCGCGACGGTCAGCCCCATCGCGGCGCTGTACTTCGTGCCGAAATAGAAGATGTGTCCGACCTCAATGCCGCGTCCCTCGCGCCGCCGGTCGGACGCGACCCTCTCCCACTGCGCGGTGTCGTGCTTCTCGTCGGTCGCTGCATAATGCGAGGTCATCGTCTCGAAGAAGCGCGCCAGATCCTCGGGCGACTGCCCGGAGAACGCATCCGACGTGTAGTCGATCTCCTCGAACGCGGCGTCGAACCAGACCTGGCTCTCTCCGGTCGGCGCAAGGATGATGAATTCGTGGCTAAGCTCGCCGCCGATCGGCCCGGTATCGGCCGCCATCGGGATCGCTTTCAGGCCGAGCCGCTGGAAGGTCCGCATATAGGCGAGCATCATCCGGCGGTAGCTCAGCACGGCGCCCGCGTGGTCGAAATCGATGCTGTAGGCGTCCTTCATCAGGAACTCACGCCCGCGCATGACCCCGAAGCGCGGACGCACCTCGTCGCGGAACTTCCACTGGATGTGGTAGAGGATCTGCGGCAGCTCGCGGTAGCTCCTGAGCGACTGGCGCGCGAGATCCGTGACCATCTCCTCGTTGGTCGGCCCGTACAGCATTTCGCGCTGATGGCGGTCCGTGATGCGCAGCATCTCCCGGCCGTAATCCTCGTAGCGGCCGCTTTCCCGCCATAGCTCGGCGGGCTGGATCGTCGGCATCAGCAGCTCCTGCGCCCCCGCCCGGTCCTGCTCCTCCCGCACGATCTGCTCGATGTGCCGGAGGGCGCGGAGGCCAGCGGGCAGCCACGCATAAATGCCGGCCGAGGTCTGCCGCACCAGCCCCGCCCGCAGCATCAGGCGGTGCGAGACGATCTGCGCCTCCGCCGGGGTTTCCTTCAGGGTGGGGATGAAGCTGTGGGAAAGGCGCATGGCGAGATCCGTGCTGGGATGGCGGCGGACCCTACCGATGCCGCGCCCGCTCCGCCAGATCCGGCGCGGGAGCCGGAGCAGGCCGCGGCCCAAGCATGGGCTTTGTGCATTGCACGACATCATTGCGCAAAACCGCTCGGTATCCACAAGAATCGATCCTGATTGAGCGTGACTTAATCCCGGAGAGTGAGTAATCAGAAGGGGGCGAGGTCGAGCCGACCGCCCAGGTTTAGGGAGCAAACGCGTCACACGGCAGGCGAGGAAAAATCCTCCGCCTGTCCGTGATAGGCGCAAGAGAGCGACGCAAGAACGGCGCTCAGTCCTCCGGCAGCGCCAGCCAGCCGTGCCGGAAGCTGAGCCAGTCGCTTTCGATTACGAGATAGCACAGGCACCAGATGACGGCGGAGATGAGAGTGGTCGCGATCGCCTTGCGCACCAGGCGCGGCTGGTCCGGCGTGCCCCGCCAGCCCGTCACGTCATCCGCCTCGCTCTCCGGCTGAACGCCGACCGGCAACACCGCGAACAGCACGGTCCACCAGATGATGACGTAAAGAACGATCCCCGTGACGACGTTCACGGCGCTCAGACCCGCAGCAGATGCACGTCCACAAGCGGCCGCTTCGCAAGCCGCCGCCCGAGCGCGCGGCGGAGCGCGGCGCGCGCCGCATCCGTGAGCGCCGCGTCGTCCCGCCGGAGCGGCAGCGGCAGGTCGTGCAGCGAGCTCGTGAACTCGGCCGAGATGCGCCCGGTTTCGGGATCGTCCGGTTCGAACAGCCCCGGCGCGCTGACGCGCGGCGCTCCGCGCACCCGCCCGCTCTCATCGACCGCCAGGCTGCCGACCACGATGCCGTTGAACAGCATGCGCCGGCGCGCGGCCAGCACTTCGCCGTTCAGCGGCATGAGCCGCGTGCCGTCCAGCACCAGCCGCCCGACATGCGCGCTGTCCACGACCTCGACCGGGCCGGGCGCGAGCGAGAGCAGGTCGCCGTCTTCCAGCATTACGGGCCGGACGCCGAGTTCCTGCGCGAGACCGGCATGGGCCGACATGTGCCGCCACTCGCCATGCACCGGCACGGCGTGGCGCGGACGGACGAGGCGGTAGAGCTTGCGCAATTCGTCCCGCGCTGGATGGCCGGAGACATGCACGAGATGGTCCATGTCGGTCATAAGCCGGACGCCGCGCCGGACGAGATTGTCCTGCACGGTGCCGATCGCCCGCTCGTTCCCCGGAATGACCCGGCTGCTGAACACGACCGTGTCGCCCTCGCCGAGCGCGATGTTCGGATGCGTGTCCATCGCGATCCGCGCCAGTGCGCTGCGCGGCTCGCCCTGGCTGCCCGTCACCAGGATGAGAAGATTGTCGTCCGGCACCGATCCGGCGTCCGCCTCGGACACGAATTCCGGCACGTCGCGGAGATAGCCGGTTTCGCGCGCGGCGGCGTCGAGATTGCGGAGCGAGCGGCCGACCAGCGCCACGCTCCGCCCCGCCGCCCGCGCCGCCAGCGCGATCGACTCCACCCGGGCGACATTGCTCGCGAAACAGGTGACCGCGATCCGGCCGCGCAGGTCGCGGATCAGCGCCGAGAGGCTGCGGCGCACTTCCGCTTCCGAGCCGGAATGGCCCTCGACCATGGCGTTGGTCGAATCGCAGATCATCGCCAGCACGCCCCGGTCGCCCAAGCGCGCGAACGCCGCCTCGTCCGTCGGCGGCCCGACCAGCGGTGACGGATCGAGCTTGAAGTCGCCGGTATGGAGCACCATCCCGTGCGGCGTCGTGATGGCGAGCGCCTGCGCCTCCGGGATCGAGTGGGCCACGCGCAGAAATTGCAGCGAGAACGGCGCAAGCTCGATCGATCCGCCGGGTGGCACGACGTGAAGCGGCACCTCCCGTTGCAGCTGCACCTCGGCGAGCTTGCGGCGCAGCACGGCGGCGGCGAAAGGCGAGGCGTAAACCGGGCAGCGCAATTGCGGCCACAGCCAGGCCACCGCCCCGATATGGTCTTCATGCGCGTGCGTGATGACTAGGCCGACCAGCCGGTCCCTTCGCTCGGCGATAAAGGCCGGGTCCGGCATCATCACGTCGACCTCGGGCAGTTCAGAGCCGCCGAAGCCGATGCCGCAATCGACCGCGAGCCATCGTCCGTCGCAGCGGTAGAGGTTGAGGTTCATGCCGATCTCGCCCGTTCCCCCCAGCGGCAGGAAGGCGAAATCACCGGAGCCAGCGTTCATGAGGTTCTTTCGAGATGCGTTTCAATCGGTATCGAACGGGCGCGCGCGACCGGGCGCCAATTTGGGGGCCGGGTTCCGCGCCGCCAGCATGCGCAGCCCGTCGAGCGTCAGTTCCGGCTCGATATGGCCGAGCACGGACGTGCCTTCCGCGAACAGCGGGGCGAGGCCGCCCGTGGCGACGACCTTGAGCGCCCGGCCGAATTCGGCGGTGATCCGGGAGACCAAGCCCTCCACCAGCCCGACATACCCCCAGAAAATGCCCGACTGCATGGCCGGCACGGTCGATCGCCCGATCACCCCGGTCGGCCGTCCGATGCCGATGCGCGGCAGCCGGGCGGCCGCCTGATGCAGCGCCTCGATGGAGAGGTTTATTCCGGGCGCGATCACGCCGCCACGGTAGCTGCCATCCTCGCCGACAAGGTCGAACGTCGTCGCCGTGCCGAAATCGACGACGATCAGCGGGCCGCCAAAGCGCTGATGCGCCGCCAGCGCGTTCACCAGGCGGTCGGCGCCGACCTCTTCCGGGCGCGGCACGTCGATCACGAAACCCCAGTCGAGCGCCGCGCGCGCCACCAGCGGTTCGGTCGCGAACCAGTCACGGCAGAGACGGCGCAGATGATACAGCGACGCGGGAACGACGGTGCCGATGACCGCGCGCGTCACTTCGGACGGCTTGATCCGCGCGTGCTTGAGCAGCGTAAGCAGCCAGACGGCGTATTCGTCCGAGGTGCGCTGGGCGTCGGTTGCGATGCGCCAGATGCCGCGCCAGGTCGTTCGGTCATGCACGGCGAAAACGATGTTCGTGTTGCCGGCGTCGATCACCAGCAGCATGGCTCTCTGCCCGTCCCCGCAGGCAGGGATGGCTTCATCCGAACAGCGCCTTTGCGGCCACCTGCGCCGCGCCGATCACCGGCGCCGGAAAAACGAAGAAGAAGGTGGTGAACAGGCCCGTCGTGACCGCCACGAAAGAAAGCGAAGCGGACCGGCGATCGAACGGCGCCGTTGCCTGATCGAAATACATCACTTTCACGACGCGGATGTAATAGAACGCGCTGATCACGCTCGTCAGCACGCCGATCACCGCCAGCGCCCAGAGCCCGACCTGCACGGCGGCAAGAAAGATGTAGAGCTTGGCGAAGAAGCCGGCGAGGAGCGGGATGCCCGCGAGGCTGAACATGCTCACGGCCAGGATCAGCGCGAGCATCGGGTCGTTGCGGCCGAGACCGGCCAGATCGGAAATCTGCTCGACCGTGCGGCCTTGAAGCCGCATGGCGGCGATGCCGGCGAAGGCGGCGATCGTCATGAACACGTAGATGACCAGATAGACGAGCACGCCGCGAATGCCCGCTTCCGTTCCGGCGGCCAGGCCGATGAGCGCGTAGCCCATGTGGCCGATCGAGGAATAGGCCATCAGGCGCTTGATGTTCGTCTGCCCAATCGCCGCGAGCGCGCCGAGGATCATGGTGACGATCGAAATCAGCACGATCAGGCTCTGGATCTGGGGCAGCAGATGCCCGAACGGGCCGATCATGATCCGCAGCAGGAAGCCGAATCCGGCAACCTTGGGCGAGGATGCGAAGAACACCGTCACCGGCGTCGGCGCGCCCTCGTAGACGTCCGGCGTCCACATGTGGAACGGCACCGCCGAAATCTTGAAGCAGAGGCCGACCAGGATGAACACGATGCCGACGATCAGCCCTGGCGACACGCCCGCCGGGTCCGCCGCCGCATGCGCCAGCTGGGCGAAGTTCATGCTGCCCGAGAATCCGTAGCAGAGCGAGATGCCGTAGAGCAGCAGCCCGGACGCGAGCGCGCTCAGCACGAAGTATTTCAGGCCCGCCTCCGAGGACCGCGCATCGTCCCGGGCGAAGGCCGCGAGCACGTACAGCGCCAGCGATTGCAGTTCGAGACCCATGTAGAACGTCATCAGGTTGCTGGCGGACACCATCACCATCATGCCGGTGACGGAGAACAGCATCACCACCGGGAACTCGAAGCGCTGGATGCCCTCGCGCTCGTTCCAGTCGATGGACAGTATGAGCGACAGCGCGCCCCCCGCCAGGATGAGCAGCTTCAGGAACGAACTGAACGGATCGACGGTGAAAAGGCCATTATACCCGACCCCGGTCGCCCGGGAATGCACGAGCAGAGCCGCGAGGAAAAACGCGGCGATCGTGAGCAAGCTGCAGGCAAAGGCGCTGTCCCGCCCCTTCCAGAGCACGCCGAAAATCAGGATCGCCATGCCGCAGAGCGCGAGCGCGATCTCCGGCCAGGCAAGTTGCCAGCTCATTCCTAGTGCCCCGCGCCGATTGTGGTGACCGCCACCTTCACCGGCGCGGCGATCGCCGCCGTGTGGTGGTCGACGAGCGCGCCCACGCTCGCGTCGAAGTAGCGGGTGAAGCTGGAGGGATAGATGCCCATCCACAGCGTCAACACCACGAGCGGCGCGAACACGGCGATCTCGCGCGGCGACAGATCGAGCATGCCCTTCAGATCCGGCTTGGTGAGCCGCCCGAAGATGATCCGGCGATAGAGATAGAGCATGTAGCAGACGCCGAGGATCATGCCGGTGGCGCCAAGCAGCGAAACCCAGAAATTCACCCGCAGCGAGCCGACGATCACCAGGAACTCGCCGACGAAGCCGGAGGTGCCGGGCAGCCCGATGCTTGCCATGGTGAAGACCATGAACACGAGGGCGTAGTTCGGCATCCGGTCGGCGAGCCCGCCGTAGCGGTCGATGTCGCGCGTGTGCAGCCGGTCGTAAATCACGCCGACGATAAGGAACAGCGCCGCCGACACGATCCCGTGCGACAGCATCTGGAAGATGCCGCCGCCGATGCCCTGCACGTTCAAGGAGAAGAGCCCGATCGTGACAACGCCCATATGCGCGACCGACGAATAGGCGATCAGCTTCTTCATGTCGGTCTGCGCCAGCGCGACCAGGGAGGTGTAGATCACCGCCACCACGGAGAGCGTGAAGATGAACGGCTCGAAATAGACCGACGCCTGCGGCAGCATCGGGATCGAGAAGCGGATGAAGCCGTAGCCGCCCATTTTCAGCAGCACGCCCGCCAGGATGACCGATCCCGCGGTCGGCGCCTCGACATGCGCGTCCGGCAGCCAGGTGTGGACCGGCCACATCGGCACCTTCACCGCGAAGGACGCGAAGAAGGCGAGGAACAGCCAGAACTGCATTCCGGCCGGAAAGGTGGTGCGGAGCAAGGTCGGGATGTCGGTCGTGCCGGCCAGCAGCCACATCGCGAGCAGCGCCAGCAGCATCAGCACCGAGCCGGTGAGCGTGTAGAGAAAGAACTTGATCGACGCGTAGACCCGCCGTGGCCCGCCCCAGATCCCGATGATGAGATACATCGGGATCAGCACGCCCTCGAAGAACATATAGAACACGACGAAGTCGAGCGCGGAGAACATGCCGACCATCATCGTCTCGAGGACGAGGAAGGCGATCATGAACTCGCGGACGCGCGTGTGGATGGCCTCCCACGCGCTCAGGATGCAGACCGGCGTCAGCAGCGTCGACAGCAGCACGAACAGCACCGAGATTCCGTCCACGCCCATGCGGTAGCCGACGCCGAATTCAGGCAGCCAGGTCACGTTTTCGACGAACTGGAAGCCCGGATTCGCCTGGTCGAACTCGACCCACAGAACGAGCGAGAGGGCGAACACGATCAGGCTGGTCCAAAGAGCGGTCCAGCGCGCGTTCTGAGCCACCGTCTCCTCGTCGCCGCGCACGCACAGCATGACGGCGACGCCTGCCATCGGCAGCCAGGTCAGCAGCGAAAGCAGCGGAAACCCAGCGACGTTCCCAAGGGCGGTCCCAGCAGCGTTCATCGGATCACCGGATCAGCATGTAGAGGCCGACCAGCACCACGACGCCGATCAGCATGACAAAGGCATAGACGGCGATCGAGCCCGTCTGGATCTTGACCACCTGCCGCGAGCTGCCCGAGGCGACCTCGGCCAGGCCATTCGGGGCGCCGTCGATCAGCGTCGCGTCGCCGATTCGCCAGAGATTACGCGCGAGCCAGAAGGCCGGCCGCACGAAGATCGCGTCGTAGAGTTCGTCGAAATACCACTTGTTGTAGACGAGGAGGTACACCGGCCGGAACACGCGCGCGAAGGCCGCCGGGATGCCGGGCACGAACACGTAGGCGAGATAGGCCAGCGCGATGCCGGCCAGACCCACGACGGTCGGCGCGGGACCGACCCAGCCGGGAAGGTGTTCCATGTTCTCCAGCACGTGGTTATTGGCCGTAATGACGATCGCGCCGCGCCAGAACTCGCGCCAGCCCTCGCCGATGAACTCGTGGCGGAACACGAATCCGTTCACCAGAGCGCCAATCGCGAGCAGGATGAGCGGACCCGTCATCACGAACGGGCTCTCATGCACATGCTCCATCACGTGCCGGTCCGCGCGCGGCTTGCCGTGGAACGTCATGATGATGAGGCGCCAGGAGTAGAACGCGGTCAGGAACGCTCCGATCAGGCCGCACCAGAAGCCGTAATGCCCGGAGCCCGTTCCCGAGGCATAGGCGGCCTCGAGGATCGCGTCCTTGGAGTAGTAGCCGGAGAACGGAAACACGCCGCCGAGTGCGAGACTGCCGACCCAGAACATCGCATAGGTCAGCGGGATGCGCCGCCAGAGACCGCCCATCTTTCGCATGTCCTGCTCGCCGGACACGGCATGGATCACCGAACCCGCGCTCAGGAACAGCAGCGCCTTGAAGAAGGCGTGCGTGAACAGATGGAACATCGAGGCCTGATAGGCCGCGACGCCGGCGGCGACGAACATGTAGCCGAGCTGCGAGCACGTCGAGTAGGCGATCACCTTTTTGATGTCGTTCTGGGCGCAGCCGATTGTCGCCGCCACGAACGCGGTAGTGCCGCCGATGATCGTGACGAAGGCCAGCGCGTACGGCGCGTAGCTCATGATCGGAGACATGCGCGCCATCAGGAACACGCCCGCCGTCACCATGGTCGCGGCGTGGATCAGGGCGGAGACCGGCGTCGGTCCCTCCATCGCATCCGGCAACCAGGTGTGCAGCCCGATCTGCGCCGACTTGCCCATGGCGCCGAAGAACAGCAGGAAGCCGATCACCTCGAAGGCGCGATAGCTGGTGCCGAACAGATGGTATGCGTCGTTCTGGTGCTGGCCGATGGTCCCGAAGATCGCCGGGAACTCGATCGTGCCGAAGGTGAAGAAGATCAGGGCGATGCCGACGACGAAGGAAAGATCGCCGATGCGGTTGACGACCATCGCCTTGATCGCGGCGGCGCAGGCGCTGGGCTTGTCGTACCAGTAGCCGATCAGCAGATAGCTCGCGAGGCCGACGCCCTCCCAGCCGAAGAACAGCTGCAGCAGGTTGTCCGCCGTCACCAGCATCAGCATGGCGAAGGTGAACAGGCTCAGATAGCTGAAGAAGCGGTAGCTCGGATACTCGTCATGACCCATGTAGCCGACGCTGTAGATGTGGATCAGCGTCGCGACGAAGGTCACCATCCCGACCATCGTCACCGACAGCGTATCCTGCCGAAGCGCCCAGTCCGCGCGCAGCGTGCCCGACTGCACCCACGACACCACCGGAACCACGCCCTGGGGCAGGTCGTACCAGGTATTCTCCACGAACACGGCGACGCCGCAGACCGCCGCGAGGATCATGAAGGCGATCGTGACGGCCTGAGCCGTGCGGTCCCCGATCGAGCGGCCGAGCAGGCCCGCGATCAGGCAGCCGGCCAGCGGCGCGAAGACGGCAATGAGGTACATCATGACCGGTCAGCCTCTCATCAAGGTCACGTCCTCGACCTGGATCGTGCTGCGATTGCGGAAATAGACGACGACGATGGCAAGGCCGATCGCGGCCTCGGCGGCCGCGACCGTCAGCACGAACAAGGCGAAGACCTGCCCCGCGAGATCGCCGAGCGCCGCCGAGAACGCGACCAGGTTGAGGTTGACGGCAAGCAGGATCAGCTCGATCGACATCAGCATGATGATGACGTTCTTGCGGTTCAGGAAGATGCCGAACACGCCGAGGACGAGCAGGATCGCCCCGACCACGAGGTAGTGGGTCAGTCCGACCGCCATCACCGGTCCTCCGCCGGCTGGTGGCCGCCGGCATGGGTAATGAGCGGCTCGTCCGATTGCAGGGCGGGCGGCTCCTGGACCTTCGGCCGGTAGAAGTCGCTCACTCCGACGCCGAGCGGCATCCGGACCAGCTCCAGCGTCTCGCGCACCTCGCGCCCGACCTGCGCGGGAATCGATTGATGCCGCGACGTCTTGCGCTCGCGCAAGGTCAGCACGATCGCGCCGACCATCGCGACCATCAGCACGAGACCGGCGATCTGAAACAGCAGCACGTAGTCGGTGTAGATCAGCCGTCCCAGCGCCGCCGTGTTCTGGATGCCGACCGCTTGCGGCGCGAACCGGAGCTGGCTCGCCGCCGGCGCGATCCGCCAGCCGCCCAGCACCAGCACGAGCTCGACGAACAGCACCACGCCGACGGTCGCGCCGACCGGGAGATAGCGCTGGAAGCCGCCCCGCAGCTCGGCGAAGTTCACGTCAAGCATCATGACGACGAACAGGAACAGAACGGCGACCGCGCCGACATAGACGATGACCAGGATCATCGCCAGAAACTCCGCGCCCGCGATCAGGAACAGGGCGGCGGCGTTGAAGAAGGCGAGGATCAGGAACAGCACGGAATGCACGGGATTGCGGGCGCTGACGACCATGGCCGCCGAGACGAGCAGGATCACCGCGAACACGTAAAAGGCGACGTTGGCTAGCATCTCGGGGCGCTCACCGGTACGGCGCGTCGAGTTCGAGCCGGCGCGCGAGTTCCGGCTCCCAGCGATCGCCGTTCGAGAGCAGCTTGTCCTTGTTGTACATCAGCTCCTCGCGGGTCTCGGTCGAGAACTCGAAGTTCGGACCCTCGACGATCGCGTCGACCGGGCACGCCTCCTCGCAGAGGCCGCAATAGATGCATTTCGTCATGTCGATATCGTAGCGCGTGGTCCGGCGCGACCCGTCCTCGCGCGGCTCGGCCTCGATCGTGATGGCCTGCGCCGGGCAGATCGCCTCGCACAATTTGCAGGCGATGCACCGCTCCTCGCCGTTCGGATAGCGCCGCAGGGCGTGCTCGCCCTTGAAGCGCGGGCTGAGCGGACCTTTCTCGTACGGGTAGTTGATCGTCGCCTTGGGCTTGAAGAGGTAGCGAAGCGTCGTCGCCATGCCGGCGACGATCTCGCCGAGCAGCAGGCTACGGGCCGTACGGTCCACAAACGCCATCGGTCAGGTTCCAGCAACAGTTGGCAGCCAGCCGAACGCGACCAGCGCGCCGGCCGTGAGCACGAGATAGATCAGGGAGAACGGCAGGAACACCTTCCAGCCGAGACGCATCAGCTGGTCGTAGCGGTATCTCGGAAACGTCCCGCGCACCCAGATGAACACGAACATGCAGAAGCAGACTTTGAGGATGAACCAGAACGGCCCGAGATTGGGCAGGCCGAATGGACCGAGCCAGCCGCCCAGGAACAAGATGGTCGTCATCGCGCTCATCAGGAACATGTTCGCGTATTCGCCGAGGAAGAACAGCGCGAACGACATGGCGCTGTATTCGACGAAGAAGCCGGCCACGATCTCGCTCTCGCCTTCCGCCAGATCGAACGGCGAACGGTTCGTCTCCGCGAGCGTCGAGATGAAGAAGATGATGAACATCGGAAACAGCGGGATGCAGAACCACAGCCGGGTCTGCGCCAGCACGATGTCGTTCAGGTTCAGGCTGCCGACGCAGATCAGCACGGTCACGATCACGAAGCCCATCGAGACTTCGTAGCTCACCATCTGCGCGGCCGACCTGAGCGCGCCCATGAACGCGTATTTCGAGTTGCTCGCCCAGCCGGCGATGATGATGCCGTAGACGCCGAGGGAGCTGATGGCGAACAGATAGAGGATGCCGACATTAATGTCCGCGATCGCCCAGCCGTCGCTTACCGGGATCACCGCCCAGGCCATCATCGCGAGCGAGAAGGTGAGCATCGGCGCCATCAGGAACAGGATGCGATTCGATCCCGAAGGGATGACCGTCTCCTTCATCAGCATCTTCAGCGCGTCCGCGAAGGGCTGCAGCAGCCCGAACGGCCCGACGACATTCGGCCCTTTGCGGAGCTGGATCGCGGCCAGCACCTTGCGCTCGGCATAGGTCGCGTAGGCGACGGCGAGCAGCAGCGGCACGAGCAGCGCCAGCGCTTCCAGGAAGGTCAGGATGACGTAGCCGCCGGTCGTCGCGAAGAAGGCGTTCATGATGCTACTCCGCCGCCTGCAACAGGGGCGTCGACGCGAATGTCGCGGTGCACTCCGCCATCGTGAGGCTGGCGCGGCTGATCGGGTCCGTCTGGTAGTAGTTCAGGATCGCCGTCCCGAACGGCCCCGACGCACGCCGGGCGCCGCCCGCGCCGGGTGGTCCGGCCTGGTCCGACGCGCCGAATCGCGGCAGGAAATTCAGCCGCTCGAACACCGGATTGACCTCGGCCAGCCGCGCGCGCACGCCCGCGAGATCGTCATAGGGAAGCCGCTTGCCGACGATGTCGCCGAAGGCGCGGATGATCGTCCAATCCTCGCGCGCCTCGCCCGGCGGATAGACGGCCCGCAACCCGCGCTGCACCCGGCCCTCGGTGTTCACGTACGTGCCGCTCTTTTCGGTATACGCCGCGCCCGGCAGGATCACATCGGCCCGCGACGCGCCGCGGTCGCCGTGATGGCCCTGATAGATCACGAACGTCCTGGGCCCGATGCGCGCGGGGTCGAACTCGTCCGCCCCGAGCAGCCAGAGCACGTCCACGCCGCCCTCCAGCATGCCGGCGATGTCGCGCCCGCCCTCTCCCGGCAGGAAGCCGAGATCGAGCGCGCCGACCCTCGCCGCCGCCGTGTGCAGCACGTTGAACCCGTGCCACTCGCCCGTCAGCGCCCCGATCGCGCCCGCGAGCTCCCAGACGGACGCGAGCACGCCGGGCTTGCGGAGAGCCGCCTGTCCGACGATCACCATCGGCGCCTTGGCGTCGGCGAGGATCTTGCCGAACCCGCCCGACGGGTCGCGCAGCGAGCCGAGCGCACCCGCGTCGCGGCCGAGATGCTCGGCGTCGTAGGTCAGCTCGGCGGCCTCGCCGACCACGCCGACGGGCAGCTTGCCGTTCAGCCAGCGCTTGCGGATGCGCGCGTTGATGACCGGGGCCTCGCGTCTCGGATTGCTGCCGACGATCAGCAGCGCGTCCGCCTCGTCGATGCCCGCGATCGAGCTGTTGAAGCAGTAGAAGTCGCGCCGCCCGGCACTCAGCAGCGCGCCGTCCTGGCGGCAATCGAGATTGGCGGAGCCGAGCGCCGCCATCAGATCCTTGAGCGCGACCATGCTTTCCGCGTCGCAGAGATCGCCCGCAATCGCGCCGATGCGCTCGCCCGCCACGCCCCGCAGCCGCTCGGCGACCGCCGTGAACGCGTCGGCCCACGTCGCCTGGACGAGCCGTCCGTCGCGCTTGACCCACGGCCGGTCCAGCCGGCGGCGCTTGAGGCCGTCCATCGAGAACCGGCCCTTGTCGCCGATCCACTCCTCGTTCACCTCCTCGTTCAGCCGGGGCAGGATGCGCAGCACCTCCGGCCCGCGCGAGTCGATGCGGATATTGGTGCCGACCGCGTCCAGCACGTCGACGCTGTCCGTCTTCTTCAGCTCCCACGGCCTGGCCACGAACGCGTACGGCTTCGAGGTCAGCGCGCCGACGGGGCAGAGATCGATGATGTTGCCGGACAGCTCCGAGCCGAGCGCGCGCTCGACATAGGTGCCGACCTCCATGCTCTCGCCGCGCGACGTCGCGCCGAGTTCGGGCACGCCCGCGACCTCGGTGATGAAGCGGATGCAGCGCGTGCAGTGGATGCAGCGCGTCATCACCGTCTTGACCAGCGGGCCGAGATTCTTGTCCTTCACCGCGCGCTTGTTCTCTTCGTAGCGCGAGTGGTCCATGCCGTAGCCCAGCGCCTGGTCTTGCAGGTCGCACTCGCCGCCCTGGTCGCAGATCGGGCAATCGAGCGGGTGATTGATGAGCAGGAACTCCATCACGCCGCGACGGCCGTTGCGCACCATCGGCGTGTCGGTCTTGACCACCATGTTGTCGGCGACCGGGAACGCGCAGGACGCGACCGGCTTGGGCGCCTTCTCGATCTCGACGAGGCACATGCGGCAGTTGCCCGCGATCGACAGGCGCTCGTGATAGCAGAAGCGCGGGATCTCCTTGCCGGCCAGCTCGCAAGCCTGCAGCACGGTCGACCCGTTCGGAACCTCGACGACGATGCCGTCCACGGTGACTTTCGCCATGATCCTACTCCGCCGCGAGAGGGAGCGAGCCCGGCAGGACCGGGACCCCGGTGCGGGCCTTGTACGCGGCGATCCGCGCCTCCATCTCCGGACGGAAATGCCGGATCAGGCCCTGGATCGGCCAGGCCGCGGCGTCGCCCAGCGCGCAGATCGTGTGGCCCTCCACCTGCCTCGTCACCTGTTCCAGCACGTCGATCTCTTCCGGCTCGGCGCGCCCCTGTATCATGCGACCCATCACGCGCATCATCCAGCCGGTGCCTTCGCGGCAGGGCGTGCATTGGCCGCAGCTCTCGTGCTTGTAGAATTTCGCGAGCCGCCAGATCGCGCGCACGATGTCGGTCGATCGGTCCATGACGATCACCGCCGCGGTGCCGAGGCCGCTCTTCACGTCGCGCAGGCTGTCGAAATCCATCAATACCGTGTCGCAGATGCTCTTCGGCAGCAGCGGCACCGACGAGCCGCCCGGAATGACCGCGAGCAGATTGTCCCAGCCGCCGCGCACGCCGCCCGCATAGGCGTCGATCAGCTCGCGCAGGGGAATGCCGAGCTCCTCCTCGACATTGCACGGCTTGTTCACGTGGCCCGAGATGCAGAACAGCTTGGTGCCGGCGTTCTTCGGGCGGCCGAGCGCCGAGAACCAGGAGGCGCCGCGCCGCATGATGGTCGGCGTGACCGCGATGCTCTCCACGTTGTTGACCGTGGTCGGGCAGCCATACAGCCCGACCGCCGCCGGGAATGGCGGCTTCAGGCGCGGCATGCCCTTCTTGCCTTCGAGGCTTTCGAGCAGCGCCGTCTCCTCGCCGCAGATATAGGCGCCGGCGCCGCGATGCACATAGAGATCGAAATCCCACCCCGACCCGCAGGCGTTCTTCCCGATCAGCCCCGCTTCGTACGCCTCGTCGATCGCCCGCTGCAGCGCAACCGCCTCATTATAGAACTCGCCCCTTATGTAGATGTAGCTGGCGTGCGCGCCCATCGCGAACGACGCGAGCAAGCAACCCTCGATCAGCTTGTGCGGATCGTGACGCATAATGTCGCGATCCTTGCACGTCCCCGGCTCGCTCTCGTCGGCGTTGACGACGAGGTAGCAAGGCCGTCCGTCCGATTGCTTCGGCATGAAGGACCACTTCATGCCGGTCGGAAAACCCGCGCCGCCACGGCCGCGCAGGCCCGAGGCCTTGATCTCGTCGACGATCGCATCCCGCCCGCGCGCGAGCAGCGCCGCCGTGTCGTCCCAGTCGCCCCGCGCGCGCGCGCCCGCGAGGAACGGGTCGTGCTGGCCGTAGAGGTTGGTGAAGATCCGGTCCTGGTCCGCGAGCATTGCTTCAGGCCTCCCGGGGCGGCTGCACCGCATCCGGCGCGGGCGGCCCCAGATCGTGCAGCGTGGTCAGGGTCGTCGGCCCCCCTTCGGGGGCCGAGGTCTGGCGGCCGGTGACGGAGCCTGGCCGGGGCGGGGCGTCCCGCCGCAGCGCCTCGATCAGCGCAGCCGCGCTGTCCGCGTCCACATCCTCGTAAAAGTCGTCGTTCACCTGCAGGATCGGCGCGTTCACGCACGCTCCCAGGCACTCCACTTCGGTCATGGTGAACAGCCCGTCCGCGCTCGTCTCGCCGAAGTCACCGATGCCGGTCGCGCGCTTGCACGCCTCGACGACCTCGTCCGATCCGCGCAGCCAGCACGGCGTCGTCGTGCAGACCTGCAGATGCCATTTGCCGATCGGGCGCGTGTTGAACATGAGGTAGAAGGTCGCGACCTCGTACACACGGATCGCCGGCATTCCGAGCCGGTGCGCCACCGCGTCCATCGCGGCCACCGGCACCCAGGCGCTGCCGGTCTGCCGCCGCACCTGGTTCTGCACGATATACAGCAGCGGAATGACGCCGCTCGCCTGCTTGCCCGGCGGATACTTGGCGACCACCGCGTCGATCGCGGCGTTGCTGTCCGCGTCGAAGCTGAAGCTGTCCCGCTCTACGACGCCGCTCGTGAGATGGATCTCGGCCATGACTACCTGTCGATCTCGCCGAACACGACGTCGACCGAACCGATGATCGCAACCGTGTCCGCCAGCATGTGTCTCTTCGCCAAAAAGTCGATCGCCTGCAGGAACGCGAAGCCGGTCGAGCGGATCTTGCAGCGATACGGCCGGTTCGTTCCGTCCGCCACGAGATAGACGCCGAATTCCCCCTTTGGGCTTTCGGTCGCCGTGTAGGTCGCGCCGGCCGGGACGTGGAACCCTTCCGTGTACAGCTTGAAATGATGGATCAGCGCCTCCATCGAGCGCTTCATCTCGGCGCGGCGCGGCGGCGTGAACTTGCGGTCGAGCGTCTTGACCGGGCCGGGCTTCATCTTCGCGAGGCACTGGCGGATGATGCCGACGCTCTCCCGCATTTCGGCGAGCCGCACGAGGTAGCGGTCATAGCAGTCGCCGTTGCGCCCCACGGGCACGTTGAACTCGACCTCGCCATACTTGTCATAGGGCTGGGTGCGCCGCAGATCCCAGGCGACGCCGCTCGCCCGCAGACAGGGGCCGGTGAAGCCCCAGGCCAGAGCGTCCTGGGCGCCGATCACGCCGATATCGACCGTGCGCTGCCGCCAGATACGGTTGGTGGTCAGCAGCGCCTCGAGATCGTCGATGAACTTGAGGAACGGCCCGGTCCAGGCGGCGATGCGCTCCTCGAGCCCGGCCGGCAGATCCCGATTGACGCCGCCCGGCCGGTAGTAGTTGGCGTGCAGCCGCGCGCCGGACGCCGCCTCGTAGAACTCCATCAACTTCTCGCGTTCCTCGAAGCCCCAGAGCGGCGGGGTGATCGCACCGACGTCGAGCGCGTACGTCGTGAGGTTCAGGAGGTGATTGAGGATGCGGGTGATCTCGGCGAACAGCGTGCGTATCCATTGCGCGCGCTCCGGCGCCTCGATCTGGACCAGCTTCTCGATCGCGAGCACGTAGCTGTGCTCCTGACACATCGGCGAGACGTAATCGAGCCGGTCGAAATACGGCACCGACTGGATGTACGTGCGGTACTCCATCAGCTTCTCGGTGCCGCGATGCAGCAGACCGATATGCGGATCGGCCCGCTCGACCACCTCGCCGTCCATCTCCAGGATCAGCCGCAGCACACCGTGCGCGGCCGGATGCTGCGGGCCGAAATTGATGGAGTGGCTGTCGATCTCGACCATGTGCTTGCCGGCGGCCGAACCGCCGGGCGGCTCGCGGCCAGGCTCGGTGACGATGGTTTCAGACATGCGGATCAGCCCTTCGGAGGCGACGGAGGCGGCAGTGGCGGCGGCGAGGACGGCGGCGGCAGGTGCCGCTCGACATGCACCTTCTCGTCGCCCGGAAGCGTTGTCACGCCCTCCCAGGGCGAGAGGAAATCAAAGTTCCGCCAATCCTGGGTCAGGCGGACCGGCTCGTACACGACCGCTTTCCGATCTTCGTCGTAGCGCACCTCGACGTAGCCCGTGAGCGGGAAATCCTTGCGCAGCGGATGCCCGTCGAACCCGTAATCCGTCAGGATGCGGCGCAGATCCGGCTGTCCCGAGAACACGATCCCGAACAGATCCCATGCCTCCCGCTCCCACCAGGTCGCGGCGGGCCAAATCGTCCAGACGGACGGCACCGGAGTCGCCTCGTCCGTGGTGACGATGACGCGCACGCGCTGGTTCAGCGAAACCGAAAGCAGATTGTAGACGACCTCGAACCGCTCCTCCCGCTCCGGCCAGTCGACGCCGCAGATGTCCATCATCTGCTCGAAGCGGAAGCGCGGGTCGTCGCGCAGGATCGTCATGATCTCGACGACGCCGTCGGCGCGCGCATAGGCGACGACTTCGTCGAACTCGAGGCGCGTGGACCGCACGCCTGGAATGCTGGCGACCGCCTCCGCCAGCGCGCCCAGCTTGCCCGCCGGGATCAGCGCGTCAGCCACGAAGTATGGTCCCCGTCCGCCGGATCTTTTTCTGGAGTTGCATGATGCCGTAGACGAGCGCCTCGGCCGTCGGCGGACAGCCGGGCACATAGACGTCGACCGGCACCACGCGGTCGCAGCCCCGCACTACCGAGTAGGAGAAGTGATAGTAGCCGCCGCCATTGGCGCAGCTTCCCATGCTGATGACCCAGCGCGGCTCGGGCATCTGGTCGTAGACCTTGCGCAGCGCCGGGGCCATTTTGTTGGTGAGAGTGCCGGCCACGATCATCACGTCGCTCTGGCGAGGGCTCGCGCGCGGGATGACACCGAACCGGTCGAGGTCGTAGCGCGGCATGTAGGCGTGGATCATCTCGACGGCGCAGCAGGCGAGGCCGAACGTCATCGGCCAGAGGCTGCCCGTGCGCGCCCAGTTCACGACCTTGTCGAGATTGGCGACGACGAACCCCTTGTCGGTGATCTCGCCCGTAATGCCGCGCACGACCGCGTCCTGCTCGGGGCCGGGAGCAAGCGCTTCGCGGTTCCAGGCTACGGCTTGAGGCGAAGCCTCGACCGTGGTGGTGCTCATGCCTTCACTCCCAATCCGCTCACTCCCACCCCGTCACTCCCAGTCGGTCACTCCCAGTCGGTCACTCCCAGTCCAGGGCGCCCTTGCACCACTCATAGATGAACCCGACGGTGAGGACCGCAAGGAAGCCCATCATCGACAGAAACCCGAACAGGCCGATATGCGACAGGCTGACCGCCCAGGGGAACAGGAACGCGACCTCGAGGTCGAAGATGATGAACAGCAGCGACACGAGGTAGAATCGCACGTCGAACCGGCGGCGGGCATCGTCGAACGGCTCGAACCCGCACTCATAGGCGGAGAGCTTCTCCGGGTACGGCTTCTGCCATGCAGCGAGCATCGATCCGCCCACCATGGCGAGGGCGATCACGCCGGCGATGACGATGAAGACCAGGATCGGGAAGTAGTTGCCGAGAACCGACTGCATCTGTGCCTCTTGCGCTTGCCCGCGGCAGATTTTTGTCCGGACGGTCCGCACCGGGGCTGCACGGCGCCCCGGTGCGCTGCAACACTCTAGCCACACACGCCAGCGACCGCCATAGCCCGGCTCCGGCGCCGTTGCTGGAAAAACAGGAAAAAATCCGGAGCGGACGACGGAAGGAATGGCGCGAGTGACGGGGCTCGAACCCGCGACCTCCGGCGTGACAGGCCGGCGCTCTAACCAACTGAGCTACACCCGCTTCGCGGCGAGGCGTGCGTTTAGGACGGGCCAGGCGCACCGTCAAGCGCCGAACGCCTTTCACATGGGAAGCAGGGCATGGGCGGTGACGGATTCGAACCGCCGGCCCTCTCGGTGTAAACGAGACGCTCTACCGCTGAGCTAACCGCCCGAAACCGGCGCCGACCCTAATTCAACGACTCCTTCAGGCTTTTGCCGGGCTTGAACTTCACGGACACGGATGCGGGGATGGCAATCTCCTCGCCCGTCCGCGGGTTGCGGCCGGTCGCCGCCTTGCGCTTGGCGGCGACGAAGGTGCCGAAACCGACCAGCCGTACTTCCGTGTTCTCCTTCAGCGCCCGGCCGATCACCGCGAGCATCGCTTCCACCACCTCGGCCGCCTTGGCGCGCGGCAGATCGACCTCATCGGCGACGGCCGCGATCAAATCCATCTTGTTCATGCCGCATGACCCCCGTTCCGACCGGATGCAGCGCCGGTCCGATCCCGCTCAAGCACGGCCGCCGAGTTTAGGCGATTTCACGCGTGATGTGATCGAAAAGCGATTCGATCCGGATGGGCCCGGAGGAGGAGACCCGGCCCCAGCCGGACGGGCCTCCGCATCCAAGTGCCGGGTCAGTGGGTGACCGGCGCCGATGGATGCGCGCCGGGCGCGGGCGCGACCGGTTCCGCCGGCTCCTCCCACTCGATCGCCTCGGGCCTGCGGACCAGGGCCTGGGCGATGACCTCGTCGACGTCGGCGACGGGCACCAGGGTCAGGTGCTTCTTCACGTTGTCCGGTATTTCGGCGAGATCCTTCTCGTTCTCCTTCGGGATGAAAACGGTCGTGATCCCGGCCCGAAGGGCGGCCAGAAGCTTCTCCTTCAAGCCCCCGATCGGCAGCACGCGGCCGCGGAGCGTGATCTCGCCGGTCATGGCGATGTCGCGCCGCACGGGAATGCCGGTCAGCACCGAAACGATGCTGGTCGCCATCGCGATTCCGGCGGACGGACCGTCCTTCGGGGTCGCGCCCTCGGGCACATGAACGTGGATGTCCCGCTTCTCGAACACGTTCGGCTTGATGCCGAACTTAACCGAGCGGCTGCGGACGTAGCTGAGGGCGGCCGACACGCTCTCCTGCATCACGTCGCCGAGCTTGCCGGTCTGCTTGATGTTGCCCTTGCCCGGCAGCAGCACGCTCTCGATCGTCAGGATTTCCCCGCCCACCTCGGTCCAGGCCAGGCCCGTGACCACGCCGACCATGTCCTCCGCCTCAGTCTCGCCGTAGCGGAACCGGCGCACGCCCGCATACTTGTCGAGGCTCTTGCGGGTGATCGCGACCTTCTTCGTCTTCTTGGTGACGATCTCCTTCACCGCCTTGCGGGCCAGATTGGCGATCTCGCGCTCCAGCGAGCGCACCCCCGCCTCCCGCGTGTAGTAGCGGATGAGATCGCGCAGCGCGTCTTCGGAGACGGACCACTCGTCGGACTTGATGCCGTTCGCCTCGGACTGCTTGGCCAGCAGATGGCGCTTGGCGATTTCCACCTTCTCGTCCTCGGTGTAGCCGGGGATGCGGATGATCTCCATGCGATCCATCAGCGGCTGCGGCATGCGTAGGCTGTTGGCCGTGGTCACGAACATCACGTCCGACAGGTCGTAATCGACCTCGAGGTAGTGGTCGTTGAACGAGCTGTTCTGCTCGGGGTCCAGCACCTCCAGCAGCGCGGACGAGGGATCGCCGCGCCAGTCGGCGCCGAGCTTGTCGATCTCGTCCAGCAGGAAGAGCGGGTTCGAGCTCTTGGCCTTCTTCATGCCCTGGATGACCTTGCCGGGCATCGAGCCGATATAGGTCCGCCGGTGGCCGCGGATCTCGGCCTCGTCCCTGACGCCGCCGAGCGACATGCGCACGAAGTTCCGGCCCGTCGCCTTGGCGACCGACTTGCCGAGCGAGGTCTTGCCGACGCCCGGAGGACCGACCAGGCACAGGATCGGGCCGCGGATCTTCGGGCTGCGCGACTGCACCGCCAGATACTCGATGATCCGCTCCTTGATCTTCTCGAGCCCGTAATGGTCGGCGTCGAGCACGCGCTCGGCCTCGACCACGTCGTTGCGGACCTTGCTGCGCTTCTTCCAGGGGATGGAGAGCATCCAGTCGAGATAGTTGCGCACGACCGTCGCCTCGGCGCTCATCGGGCTCATCGTCCTGAGCTTCTTCAGCTCGCCGAGAGCCTTCTCCCGCGCTTCCTTCGACAGCTTGGTCTTCTTGATCCGGGCCTCGAGCTCGGCCGTTTCGTCCTTGCCGTCCTCGCCCTCGCCCAGCTCCTTCTGGATCGCCTTGAGCTGCTCGTTCAGGTAGTACTCGCGCTGCGTCTTCTCCATCTGCCGCTTGACGCGGTTGCGGATACGCTTCTCGACCTGAAGCACGCCGATCTCGGACTCCATGTGACCGAACACCCGCTCCAGCCGTTCGGTCACGCGCTGGACTTCGAGCAGCTCCTGCTTCTCGGCGATCTTGAGGCTGAGATGGCTTGCGATCGTGTCGGCGAGCTTGCTCGGCTCCTCGATCTGGTTCAGCGAAACCAGAACCTCGGGCGCGATCTTCTTGTTGAGCTTGATGTACTGCTCGAATTGGGAAACGACCGTGCGGCCCAGCGCCTCGACATCCTTGGCGTCGGCATCGCGATCGGGCAGCGGCTCGACATGCGCCTCGAAGAAGGCTTCGGTCTCCTTGAATCCCGTAATCCGCGCGCGCCGTCCGCCCTCGATCAGCACCTTCACGGTGCCGTCGGGCAGCTTCAGCAGCTGCAGAATCGTCGAGACGGTGCCGACCGCGTAGATGTCGCCGGCCGAGGGATCGTCCTGGGTCGCGTTCTTCTGCGCAACGAGGAGGATCTGCTTGTCCTCCTTCATCACGGCTTCGAGCGCGCGGACGGACTTTTCCCGCCCGACGAACAGCGGCACGATCATGTGCGGGAAGACGACGATGTCGCGCAGCGGCAGCACCGGCAGCAGGTCGGCGCCCGGCCCCTGCGCCGACGGGTCGCGGCCGGCCTTGGGCGTCGGGGTTTCTGATTCCGTCATGGTGACCTCCTTGGGGACAGCCGGCGCGCAGTCCGCCCAACATCGGCACGGAAAGACGCCATCACAGGCCCGATCGGCCCGCCTGCCCGCGAGATATCGGCAGGGTTTTGCCGCAGCGCAAGATCTTGACGGCGCGCCGCCGGAAGCGGTCCGCCGAAGGCCTCAGGCCGTATTCTCCACCCGCTCCTTGCCATACAGATAAAGTGGGTTCACTCGCGATTCCGCAACCTCGCCGTTGATGACGACTTCCTCCACCCCGTCCAGCCCGGGCAGGTCGAACATGGTGGAGAGCAGAATGGCCTCCATGATCGAGCGTAGGCCGCGCGCGCCGGTGCGGCGGGCGATGGCGCGGGTCGCGACCGAGCGGAGCGCGTCGTCCGTGAAGCTGAGCTTGACGCCCTCCATTTCGAACAGGCGGCCGTACTGCTTGATCAGCGCGTTTTTCGGCTTGGTCAAGATTTCCACGAGCGCGTTCTCGTCCAGATCCTCGAGCGTCGCGACCACCGGCAGGCGGCCGATGAACTCCGGGATCAGACCGAACTTCAGCAGATCCTCGGGCTCGACCTCGCGCAGGATCGCGCCGGTGCGCCGCTCGTCCGGCGCCCGGACGTCCGACCCATAGCCGATGCCCGAGCCCTTGCCCCGGGCGCCAATGATCTTCTCGAGTCCGGAGAAGGCGCCGCCGCAGATGAACAGGATGTTGGTCGTATCGACCTGCAGGAACTCCTGCTGCGGGTGCTTGCGGCCGCCCTGCGGCGGCACGGAGGCGACCGTCCCCTCCATGATCTTCAGGAGCGCCTGCTGCACGCCCTCGCCCGAGACGTCCCGCGTGATCGAGGGATTGTCCGACTTGCGGCTGATCTTGTCGACCTCGTCGATATAGACGATGCCGCGCTGCGCCCGCTCCACGTTGTAATCGGCGGATTGCAGCAATTTCAATATGATGTTCTCGACATCCTCACCCACGTAGCCCGCTTCCGTAAGCGTCGTCGCATCGGCCATGGTGAACGGCACGTCGAGAATCCGGGCCAGGGTCTGGGCGAGCAGGGTCTTGCCCGAGCCGGTCGGACCGACCAGCAGGATGTTCGATTTCGCGATCTCGACGTCGTTGTTCTTCTGGCCGTGCGCCAGCCGCTTGTAGTGGTTATGGACGGCCACGCTGAGCACGCGCTTGGCGTGATCCTGGCCGATCACATAGTCGTCCAGCACCTTGCAGATCTCGCGCGGCGTCGGTACCCCATCCCGGGACTTGACGAGGTGCGTCTTGTGCTCCTCACGAATGATGTCCATGCAGAGCTCGACGCACTCATCGCAGATGAACACCGTCGGCCCGGCGATGAGCTTGCGCACCTCATGCTGGGACTTGCCGCAGAACGAGCAGTACAGCGTGTTCTTGGAATCGCCGGATTTACTCATCGACACTCCTGCCCCGGACCGCCGGAGACCAAATCGAAACCTTAAACCCCGTCTGTCCGCCCAAACAAGGTTCAAGCGCGCCCCCGGCATCCCGCTCGCCGGGATACCGCATGGCGTTCTTCCTCAGTACCCCCGGGCCGCGCCGTCAGCCGCCCTTGGCCGCCTCGTCGCCGGTCAGCGGGCGCGATTCGACCACCTGGTCCACCAGACCGAAATCGCGCGCCTCCTCGGCGGACATGTAGCTGTCGCGCTCCAGCTTCGCCTCGATAGCCTCGATCGGCTGCCCCGTATGATGGACGTAGATCTGGTTCAGCCGCTTGCGCAGGGTGAGGATCTCGCGCGCCTGGATCTCGATGTCGGTCGCTTGGCCCTGCGCCCCTCCGGACGGCTGATGCACCATCACCCGCGCGTTCGGCAGGGCGAAGCGCTTGCCCTTGGCGCCGGCGCAGAGCAGCAGACTGCCCATCGAGGCGGCCTGCCCGATGCAGACCGTGCTGACCGGGCTGCGGATATACTGCATCGTGTCGTAGATCGCGAGACCGGCGGAGACGACGCCGCCCGGGCTGTTGATGTAGAACGCGATGTCCTTGTTCGGATTTTCGGACTCGAGGAACAGCAGCTGGGCGCAGAGCAGGGCGGAGACCTGGTCGAACACCGCCCCGGTCAGAAACACGATCCGTTCCTTGAGCAGCCGGGAATAGATGTCGTACGCGCGCTCGCCGCGGGCGGTCTGCTCCACCACCATCGGGACGAGCGCGTTGTTGTAGATTTCGAGGGGAGAGCGTTCCGCCATGGACCTGATGCCTTCCTGAGATCACGCCGCCGGCCCGACCGGCCGGCGGGGCGATGCGTCTGCTTACATAGACCGTCGCGGGCCGTGTTCCAGCCGGGTCATTCGGCCGGCTGTGCGGCCGTGGCCTCCGCGCCATGCTCCTGCCCGGTCTCGCCGCCGGCCTCGTCCGGCTCGCGCGCGAGTTCCTCGGGGGACACGACCCTCTCTTCCACCCGCGCCAGCTCCAGCACGTAGTCCACGACCTTGTCCTCGAAGATCGGGCCCCGGAGGGTGTCGGCCGCCTGCGGGTTCTTGCGGAAGAACTCGATCACCTGAGCCTCCTGGCCAGGGTAGCGGCTCGCCTCCATGCGCATGGCGCGGGTCATCTCGTCGCCGCCGACCGTGATCGCGTTGCTGCGGCCGATTTCGGCGAGCAGCAGCCCAAGGCGCACCCGCCGCTCGGCGATCGCGCGGTACTCGGACCGGAGCGTGTCCTCGTCCTTGGCGGCGTCCTCGGGGTCGAGCTTGCCGGCGGTCTTGTCGGCCTCGATCCGCTGCCAGATTTGCGCGAACTCGCCCTGGACCATGCCTTCGGGCACGGGAAAATCGGCGCGTTCGGCCAAGGCGTCGAGCAACTCGCGCTTCAGCCGCATCCGGCCGAGCTGGTCGTACTCGCGCTGCATGCGCTGCGAGATCGCCTGCCGCACCTCGTCCAGCCCCTCGAAGCCGAGCTTTTCCGCCAGCGCGTCGTCGAGCGCCGGCACCAGCGGCCGCCGCAGCTTCTTCGCGGTGATCTCGAACTGCGCCTCTTTCCCGGCCAGCTCCGCCGCGTGATACGCCTCGGGGAAGGTGACGGTGATGGCGCGGGTCTCGCCCGGACGCATGCCCGCAATCTGCTCGGAGAAGCCGGGAATGAACCCGGAGCCGCCGATTTCGACGTCGGTGTCCGTCCCGGCCCCGCCCGGAAACGGCGTGCCGTCGATGCTGCCGGTGAAATCGACCGTGACCATGTCGCCCGTCTCGGCGCCGCGATCCTCGCTCACATCCTCGAAGTCCCGGGCGCGGCCCGCGATTTCGGCGAGCGCGCGGTCCACGTCCTCCCCGGCCACCTCGGCGCGCAAGCGGGTCAGCGCGATCCCCGAGAAATCGGGGGGGCTGATTTCGGGCATCAGCTCGATCTCGACCTTGAACTCGAGATCGGTGTTCTTGTCCGGGGTCCGGCTGACGACATCCACTTTCGGCTGCAGCGCCGGGCGCAGGCCGCGGTCGGACAGCACTTGCTGCGTCGCCTCGTTGACCGACTGCTCCAGCACCTCGGCATCGACCGCCGTGCCATAGCGCTGGCGCACGACGGGCAGCGGCACCTTGCCGGGACGAAAGCCGGGCAGACGCAGCTGCTTGCCGAGATCGGTCAGGCGCGCCGTCCGGCGGCTCTCGATGTCGGCCGCCGGGACGACCACGGTGAAGCCGCGCTTCAGCCCCTCGGAGAGCGTTTCTGTGACCTGCATCTTCGGGGAATGCTCCACTCTTACGGGTGCCGGCTCGGGTCGGTGGTGCGGGCGGAGGGACTTGAACCCCCACGGCTTGCGCCACCAGAACCTAAATCTGGCGTGTCTGCCAATTTCACCACGCCCGCCGGTGCAGCGCCGCCGGTCCGCCGCCAACCGGGACCGCTTCCGGCGATCGTGCGGCGGGGGCTTTAGCGCAGCCCGCGCGTGCCGACAAGCACGGCCCAGGGGCTGGGCGGAGTTGGACAGGGGCTCCGAACGGTGGAGGTGGGTTCAAGGTGCCTTTACCGTCACATCGTCGCTCCGGCGCTCACGCGGGGTCATTTCGGCTTTGACGAGGTCAGCCTCGCGCTGGCAGCGTCCCCAGCCATCCATATGACGACCAAGGTTAACGCGCCGCTTCCCGCCGATGCGGCCGGTACGGCCCCCGCGACCGCGCCGGACCCGTCCCGAGCGGACGAGGCCGGGCCCAATTACAGCATCGCCGCGATCGGCCGGGCGCTCGATCTCCTCGAAGCCATGGCCCGCATCGGTCCGGCCTCGCTGTCCGAGCTGGCCGTCGATGCCAACTGCACCCGCACGGCGGCCTTCCGCCTGCTCCGCACGCTGCAAGCGCGCGGCTTTGCGATCCAGGACAAAGCCCGCGGAGCATGGCGGTTAGGCGCGCGGTGGAACACGGTGGGACGGGCGGCGACGGCGCAGGGGGCGCTGGCCGCGACCGCAATGCCGCATCTGGAGGCGCTCGGCCGGGCCACGGGCGAAACCGTCTATTTGCGCGTCCGGGACGGGCTGGAGAGCGAAACGGTCGCCGAGTTCCGTCCGGCCACGATGCTGCCGCGATTCAGCCATGTCGGCGAGCGCAGGCCGCTGCATGCGGGGCCGGGCCGGCTTCTGCTCGCCCACGCTCCCGCCGCCATCCAGGCGCGGGTGCTGGCGCAGCGGCTGCCGCGTTTCACACAGGCGACGCCGACCGATCCCCGCTGGATCGCGGGCGATCTGCCGCGATTGCGCGCGCGTCCCTGCTTCACCTCGTCGGGCGAGGTCCATCCGGGGGCAATAACGATCGCGGCGGCGGTGCGCGACGCGAGCGGCGAGGTGGTGGCGGTGCTCTTCGTGGCGGCCGCCTCGCTCCGGTTGCGGCCGCCCCGCGCCAAGGCGATGCAGGCGCCGGTGATCGAGGCGGCGGCGGCGCTCTCCGTGTCGCTCGGCTTCCGGTGCGGCCCCGCTGACGGCCCCGCTGGCGGCCCCGCTGGCGGCCCCGCTGGCGGCCCCGCTGGCGACGACGATCAGCCGAGCAAGGCTTGCGCGCAAGCGTCCAGGATCGCGTCCGCGTCGAGGCCGTATTCGCGGTAGAGGTCCGGAATATCGCCGCTCTGGCCGAAGCGATCCGGCCCGAGCGGCAAGGCGCGCTGCCCGCGCACGCCACCGAGCCAGGCGTGCGCGGCCGGGTGCCCGTCCAGCACCGAAACGAGCGTCGCCCCGGGGGCAAGCGGCGCGAGCAGCGTCTCGACATGCGCCCGCGCGTCCCTCGCTCCTGCGCGGCGGGCGCGCAGCGCCTCGAGCCATCCCGCGTGCAGCCGGTCGGGGCTGGTGATCGCGAGCAGGCCCGCCCCCTTCTCCTCCGCCCGCAGCGCCTCGAACGCGCTCCAGGCTTCCGGCGCGACCGGCCCCTGATACGCGATCGCGATGCGGGCGCCCGGCGCCGGGGGCACGGCCCAGTGGCCGCCCGCGATCACCGCCGCCGGGTCGAGACGCCGCTGCGGCTGATCGAGCTGCCGGGTCGAGAGCCTGAGCCAGACCGCCGAACCCTCCGGCTCCTGCATGTGCGCGAAGGCATGCCGCAGCAGGATCGCGAGCTCGTCCACATGCGCCGGTTCGAAGCTCGCGAGCCGGTCGGCGGCGATGCCGATCAGCGGCGTGTTGACGGATTGGTGCTGCCCGCCTTCGGGCGCGAGGGTCAGGCCGGAGGGAGTCGAGATCAGCAGGAAGCGGGCATCCTGGTAGCAGGCGTAGATCAGCGCATCGAGGCCCCGGTTGACGAACGGGTCGTAGACCGTGCCGACCGGCAGCACGCGGGCGCCTGTCAGCGCCGGGGCGAGGCCGGCGGCCCCGAGCAGCAGGAAGAGGTTCTGCTCGGCGATCCCGAGTTCGATGTGCTGACCCTCGGGACTCATGCCCCAGCGCTGCGCGCTCGCGAGCTTCGCGTCCCGGAACACGTCGCTCCGTGTATGGCGGTCGAAGATGCCGCGCCGGTTGACCCAGGGCCCGAGATTGGTCGAGACCGTGACGTCCGGGCTCATCGTGACGACGTGCCGGGCAAGCGCCTCGCACTCCCCCTGTCCGCGCCCGATCTCGGCCATCATCTCACCGAAGCCGGACTGGGTGGACATGCGCCGTCCGTGCAGCTTGGGCACCGTCAGGCGGTCGGGCACCGGTACTGCCGGGGCGGCGAGAGAACGCCCCTGCGGGGTCAGTTCGGTCGCGAACGGGCACTGGCCGAGGAAGGCGCGCAATTCCCCCTCACCGATGTCCAGGCCCTCGAACGGCTCCCACTCATGTCCGGGCCGGATGTTCATGGCGGCCCGGAACTGATCCATCTGCTCGGGGGTCATCATGCCCGCGTGGTTGTCCTTGTGGCCCGCGAACGGCAGGCCCATGCCCTTGATCGTGTAGGCGACGAAGCAGACCGGCTGGTCGCCCGCAGCCTCGGCGGCGCGCAGCGTCTCGATGACCGTCTCGATGTCGTGGCCGCCGAGATTGGTCATCAGCTCGGCCAGCTCGTCGTCCGAGAGCGGATCGACGATGGCGCGGATGCCGCGGGTGCCGCCGAGATCGGCCAGCACCGCCCGTCGCCACGCCGCCCCGCCCTGGAAGGTGAGCGCCGAGTAGAGCGAGTTCGGGCAGGCGTCGATCCAGCGCCGCAGCTCGTCCCCGCCCTCGCGGGCGAAGGCCGCTTCGAGGCGCTTGCCGTATTTCATCGTGACCACGGCCCAGCCCATGTCCCGGAACAGGCCCTCGATGCGGCCGAACAGCCGGTCGGGCATCACCGAATCCAGGCTCTGGCGGTTGTAGTCGATGATCCACCAGAGATTGCGGACGTCGTGTTTCCAGCCTTCGAGCAGGGCCTCGTAGACGTTGCCCTCGTCCAGCTCCGCATCGCCCGCGACCGCGATATGCCGCCCGGCCGGGATGTCGTCCCGGCCGAGGCCGTGCAGGCGCACGTAGTCCTGCATGAGCGCGCTGAACGTCGTCATGGCGACGCCCAAGCCCACCGATCCGGTGGAAAAATCCACTTCCGGCCCGTCCTTGGCGCGGCTCGGATAGGGCTGGGCGCCGCCGAACTGGCGCAGGCCCTGCATCTTGCTCACGGTCTGACGACCGAGCAGGTAGTTGATGGCGTGGAACACGGGCGCCGCGTGCGGCTTGACGGCGACCCGGTCCTCCGGGCGCAGCATCTCGAAATAGAGCGCCGCCAGCACCGAGATGATGGAGGCGCAGGAGGCCTGGTGGCCGCCGACCTTCAGCCCGTCGCGGTTCGGGCGGATGTGATTGGCGTGATGCACCATCCAGGCGGACAGCCACAGCAGCTTGCGTTCGAGTTGCTTGAGCGCGCGGATCTTCGCGGCGTCGAGCGTTCCGGGCGATGCGGCCGCTTCCGCCTTAAGCGGGGCGTTCATGCGTTCGGACGTCCTTTCCCGGCCACGCGGTCATCGCCTCGCGTCAGCCCCAGCCGCGCGCCATGCGCCGGACGAGAGTGGATGCGTTGCGCTTGCCCTCGCCCGCATAGTCCTCGTGGTAGTCCTCGATCCGGGCCGGATCGTACAGGTAGTTCACCATCAGCGTGGCGCTTTCGCGCAATCCGCGCTCCGAGGTGTCGGCGAGCGGAGCGATGCGCTCGATCCGCGCGCCGTTGAACAGATGGAAGTGCGCGACCGGGTCGAGCGCCCGGGGGAGCGCCCGGGGCGGGTCTCCGCGCCCGCGCTCGATCAGCAGATAGCGGGCGCAGAGCCGCATCAGCACCGGTTCCGCCGCGCGCAGCATCACCGGATCACGATGCCAGCCGCGCCGGTCGAGGATGGCGAGCAGCGCCTCGGCGCCGCTTTCGGGCGCGGGCATCTCGGCGGGAGCCGCGGTGCTCAGGCTCGAGGCCTCCTCCTCCGACAGCAGCGCCGGCTCCTCTCCGGACCGGAGCAGGTTTTCGAGCCACGGCCTGAAGTCCGGGATCGGGGAGAGGGTCGCGAAGGTGCGGAGGTTCGGGAACTCGGCTTCGAGGAGCAGGACGACGCGCTTGATCAGGAAGTTGCCGAAGCTGATGCCGGCGAGGCCCGCCTGGCAGTTGCTGATCGAGTAGAAGATCGCGGTATCCGCCTCCCGCGGGTCGAGCAGCGGCGCGCGCCGGTCGAGCAGGCGCTGCACGCTGTCGGCCATGCCACGGACCAGCGCCACCTCGACGAAGATCAGCGGCTCGGTCGGCATGCGCGGATGAAAGAAGGCGTAGCAGCGCCGGTCGCTGTCGAGCCGGTTCTTGAGATCCCGCCAGGACCGGATCTCATGGACGGCTTCGTAGCCGACCAGCTTCTCGAGCAGGGCCGCCGGGCTCGCCCAGTCGATCCGCTGCAGGTCGAGGAAGGCAACGTCGAACCAGCTCGCGAGCAGCGTGTTGAGATCGACCTCGAGCGCCGCGAGCAGGGGATCGTCCTCGCCGTTCGCCAGCAGGAAGGCGCGGAGATCGACCAGGAACTTGATCCCGGCGGGGATCGCCGTGAACTGGGTCAGCAGCCTGAGGCGCGGCGGTTCCAGCACGCGCCGCAGCCGCGCCTTCGCCGCCGCCCGCTGGGCGAGGCCGTCCGCTTCCTGGACCGCCGCGAACGCCGCCGCGACGGCGGCGAGATCGCTGTCGAACCCCGCCAGCGTGCGCAGGAAGCCGATGCGGCCGGCTTCGTCGAGGCCGAGATAGGTCTGCGCCAGCCGGGCCGCCCGGTTGCGGGCGCTGACCTCGCCGCCGCGGCCCGCGAGGCAGGCGCGCATCTGGCCCTCGATGCTCTCGTCCTCGTCGCCGGAGACCCCCGCAGCCATGTCGCGCCACGCGGTCGCGATCCGGCGCAGGGCGCGGTCGAACAGGCGATAGCGGGGGTAGGTGTCACTCATGTCGGCATCCCTGTCCCGAGGATCATAGCTCAACGCGCGACGCCGCGGGACAATGTTCCGTCTTGCGTCATCGCTTCCCGGAGGCGGGGTCGGGTTCCGGACGGTTCTCGCGGGGGGCGCTCGCCGACCCGGCTCTGTCACGCCCCGTCACTTCTCTGCCGAGTCCGGCGAGAGATGCTCATGCGTCCGGATCAGCCGCGTCAACATGCGCATCATCTCCGTGCGTTCGCCAGGATTTAACGGCTCAAGCAGCCGTTGTTGAACGCGGCGCACCTCGAGTTCCACTCCGTCGAGAACCTTCGCACCTGCCGGCGAGAGGCGCAGGAGCTTGATGCGTTTGTCGTGGGCGCTGGGGCTGCGCAGAATCCAACCCTTCGCCTCCAAGCGCTCCAGCACGTTGCCGAGAGTTCGACCGGTCGAAAGCAATCAGGGACGACAATCGCGTGGCGTCCACGTCGGGAGTCTTCCGAATGGCCGTCAGCGCCGCGAACTGAACCGAAGTCAGCCCGGACGCCGCGCATTCCTCGGCGAAGATCGCCGTCGAGATCTGGTGAACGCGGCGAAAGAGGTGGCCGGGCATCGAGGAGAGATCGTTCGCGGAACCCTGGCCGTGTGTCGCTTTGCCCATCTCCCGATCGCCTGTGTCACGCCAACGGTCAACTGATCGATCCATCTCTATCGTCCCTCTCGCAATCGCGGCAACGGCTGCAGATCCATATTGACAGTATGCTGAATGACAGTATACGTCATTACCGCACACGAGAAAAGCCCGGGCTTCGGCGGTCGCCGTCGAAACCGGCGGCGCAAGCGGGGCGCCTTAGCGCCCGGCCGGAGGACGTCACCGGCCGCGCAGGAGCGGCTTGCCAGTTCGGATGAAAGAATAGGGAGAGCGGGAGAATGCAATTCTATCTCAACGGCTACAATCCGGGTGATCCCGACATCCAAGCGGCCGCGCCCGGCGCCGAGGCTCGTGCGGCCGTCCTGCCCGACACCATGGACGTCCTGATCGTCGGCGCCGGCCCGGCCGGGATGCTGCTGGCGGCACAGCTCTCTGCCTTCCCCGGCCTCGCGACGCGCATCGTCGACCGGCGCGAGGGCCCTCTGCAAGTGGGGCAGGCGGACGGCGTCGCCTGCCGCACGGTCGAGACGTTCGAGGCTTTCGGCCTCAGCCAGAAACTCCTTCGCGAAGCCTATTGGGTGAACGAGACGGCCTTCTGGCGCCCCTCCCACGAGGAACGGTCGACAATCGTCCGCACCGGCCGCGTGCAGGACACCGAGGACGGCCTGTCCGAATTCCCGCACGTCATCGTCAATCAGGCGCGCATGCTGGGGTATTTGGAAGACTACATGCGCAAATCGCCGACGCGGCTCGTCCCCGATTACGGCTGGGATTTCGTCAGCCTGACGGTCGAGCCTGCGGGGGACCACCCGGTTATCGTCACTCTGGAGAACGCGAAGACCCGGGTGCCGAAGCAGGTCCGCGCGAAATACGTGGTCGGATGCGACGGCGCGCGCAGCCGCGTGCGGGACGCGATCGGCGCCGTGCCGCGCGGCGACTTCGCCAACCACGCCTGGGGCGTCGTCGACATGCTCGCGGTCACGGACTTCCCGGACATCCGGCTGAAGGCGGCGATCCAGTCGGCCGACGAGGGCAACATCCTGCTCATTCCGCGCGAGGGCGGCTATCTGGTGCGGCTCTACGTCGATCTCGGCGAAATCGACCCGGCCAATCGCGAGGCGTTCCGGCGCATCACGCAGGACCAGGTCATCCAGACCGCGCAGCGCGTGCTTCGTCCGTATACGCTCGAGGTGAAGGACGTGGCGTGGTTCGCGGTCTATCAGGTCGGCCAGCGCGTCACCGACCGGTTCGACGACGTTCCGGCGGACGAGTCAGGGTCTCGCGTCGCCCGCGTCTTCATCGCGGGCGACGCGTGCCACACGCATAGCGCCAAGGCCGGCCAGGGCATGAACGTGTCCATGCAGGACACCTACAACCTCGGCTGGAAACTCGCCGCCGTTCTCGGAGGGCGCGCCAGGCCGGACCTGCTTCGCACCTACACCATCGAGCGTCACGCCGTCGCGCAACGTCTGATCGACTTCGACAAGGAATGGTCGAAGATCATGGCCTCGCCGCCGAAGAACCCGGACCACCCGGAACGCGGCGGCGTCGATCCCGCGGAACTCCAGGGCTACTTCGTCATGTCGGGCCGCTACACGGCGGGCGTGGCGACGCATTACCCGCCCGCGACCTACCTGACCGCCGAAGCGACGCACCAGGCGCTCGCCACGGGCTTCACGATCGGTACGCGATTCCACTCGGCGCCGGTCACGCGCCTCGCCGACGCCAAGCCGGTGCAACTCGGCCACGCGGCCCGAGCCGACGGCGCGTGGCGCATCTACGCCTTCGCCGACGCAAGCGGAGAAAGGCTGCGCGCGCTCATGGATCACCTCGCGCAATCCGAGCAATCGCCGGTCCAGCGGTTCACCCGGCACGGGGCGGATATCGACAGCGTCATCGACGTTCGCGGGATCTTCCAGCAGGGACATCGCGATCTCAAAGTCGAGGAACTGCCGTCGATGCTTACGCCGCGCAAAGGGCGATTCGGGCTAATCGACTACGAAAAGGCCTACACGCCCGACCTGAAGAACGGCCCGGATATCTTCGACCTGCGCGGCATCGAGCGCGCGCAAGGAGCGATGGTCGTCGTCCGTCCGGACCAGCACGTCGCGCATGTGCTGCCGCTCGACGCTTACGACGCGCTCGGCGACTTTTTCGGGCAATTCATGCTCGATCAGCACTGAGCCTGGTGCGGCGCGGGAAGCCGCGCCGCCCGCGACGTCCGATCCGACACATTGGTTTTATGGGAAACGAACAATGGCCGAAGCCTTGAGCGCTGCCGCGCGGGCGGATTCTGCTCGTGAAGCGAAACAGACGCGGACCGTGGTCTGGGTGATGAGCCTCGCACTCGTCGGATTGCTGTTCGACGGCTACGACCTTGTCGTCTATGGCGCTTGCGTGTCGACGTTCTTGCGCGATGCGGCGCAGCTCGGCGCCGTGACCCCGGCGATCGCCGGTCAGCTCGGCAGCTACGCGCTCTTCGGCGTCCTCGTCGGCGCGCTGCTCGCCGGGTCGGTCGGCGACATCCTCGGGCGGCGCAAGGTGATGCTGTTCGCCTATGCCTGGTTCTCGGCCGGCATGGCGCTGACCGCGCTGACAAGCTCGGTCGCGGCATTCGGGGCCATGCGCTTCGTGACCGGCCTCGGCGTCGGCGCGCTGGTCGCGACCACCGCCGCCCTCGTCTCGGAGTTCGCGCCCAAGGGCAAGAAGAACCTCTGCAACGCCATCGTCTATGCGGGCGTCCCCGCCGGAAGTTTGCTGGCCGCCCTGCTGGCCATCGCTCTGATGGACGTGATCGGCTGGCGCGGTCTGTTCATGGTCGGCGCCCTGCCGCTCGTCACGCTGTTCCCGCTCGCCTTCTTCAAGATGCCGGAATCGGTGGCGTGGCTCACCGCGCGCGGCCGCGTCGCCGAAGCGCGCGCGCTCGCCGAGCGGACGGGGATCGACCTGCCCGCAATCCCCGCGGAGCCGGGGCCGACGCTTGCGAACCCGGCTGCAGGCAAGGCGAGCTGGGCGGGTCTGTTCACCTCCTACCCGTTCGCGACGCTCCTGCTCGGATTGATGAGCGCGACCGGGCTGATGCTGGTCTATTCACTGAACACCTGGCTCCCCGAATTGATGCTGCGCGCCGGGTTCGACGCAAAGGGCTCGCTGTCCTTCCTGATGGTGCTCAACGGGGGGGCTGTGTTGGGGCCGCTCCTCGCCTCCAGGGTCGCGGACCGCTTCGGAGCAAAGCTCGTGGTCGCCGCCTCCTTCGCCATCGGCGCCCTGGCGATCCTTCTGATGACCACGGGCTTCTCGCTCGGCGCGCTCCTGGCGGTCGTCGCCGTGGTCGGTCTCGGAACCAGCGGTACCCAGACGCTGATCTACGGCCTGGTCGCCAACTACTACCGGACCAATGTCCGAAGCGCCGGGGTCGCCTGGTGCGCCGGCTTCGGCCGCCTGGGCGGCGTCGGCGGTCCCATCCTGGGCGGCTATCTGGCCGGGGGCGGCTTCGCGCTCGAAACGGTCTTCTACATCCTGGCCGGCCTGGCCGTATTGGGCATTGCCCTGACCGTCCTCGTCCCGCCCTCCAGGATGCCGCACGCGCCTGCCTAATCGGACGGGAACCGCGCACGGCGTGCGTCAGGGTCACCGGACCGCGGCCAGATCGGGTCAAGGTGTCGGGGGCATCTTGGCGGTGGCGCTCCCCCTTGCCACCCAGCTACAGGCTTGACGGATATGGCTAGACAGCACGCCAGGGTGGGTTCAAGACCAAAAGCTTCCAGCCTGAGCAGCACGGGCAATGACAAAGTGCTTCGCCTCGGTACCTGCGACGCCTTGGGGCGCCACGACAGGAGACAAATCAAGCTAACACCGAAGGAGTTCCGTCGATGACGACCGAGCAGCCCAGGATCATCTACACCTTGACCGATGAAGCGCCCCTGCTGGCGACCTACGCCTTTTTGCCCATCGTCCGCACCTTCACGGAGCCGGCGGCAATCGAGATCACCGAGAGCGACATCTCGGTGTCCGCCCGCATTCTGGCCGAATTTCCTGAGTACCTGACCGACGCGCAGAAGGTGCCCGACAACCTCGCCGAGCTCGGACGGCTGACGTTGCTCCCCGACACCAACATCATCAAGCTGCCCAACATCAGCGCCTCGGTGAACCAGTTGATCGACGCCATCAAGGAACTCCAGGCGCGCGGCTTCAACATCCCCGACTTCCCGGAAAACCCGAAGACCACCGAGGAGAAAGCGATCCGCGCGCGCTACTCCAAGAGCCTGGGCAGCGCCGTCAATCCGGTGCTGCGCGAAGGCAACTCCGACCGCCGCGCGCCCCTGGCGGTCAAGCAATATGCCCGCAAGAACCCGCATCCGATGGGCGAGTGGAGCCAGGCGTCACGCACCCATGTGGCCGCCATGAAGACCGGCGACTTCTATCACGGCGAGAAGTCGATGACGCTGGACAAGGCGCGCGACGTCAAGATGGATCTGGTCACGAAGAGCGGCGAGACTTTGGTGCTCAAGCCCAAGGTGTCCCTGCTGGCGGGCGAGATCGTCGACAGCATGTTCATGAGCAAGAAGGCTCTCTGCGCGTTCTACGAACGGGAGATGGAGGACGCGCGCAAAACCGGCGTGATGTTCTCGCTGCACGTCAAGGCGACGATGATGAAGGTCTCGCATCCGATCGTCTTCGGATATGCCGTCCGGATCTTCTACAAGGAAGCTTTCGAGAAGCATGGCAGGCTGTTCGACGAGTTGGGCGTCAACGTCAACAACGGCATGGCCGATCTTTACGACAAGATCGCCGCCCTGCCCGTATCGAAGCACGAAGAAATCATCCGTGACCTGCACGCCTGCCACGAGCATCGTCCGGAGTTGGCGATGGTCGATTCGGCCAAGGGCATCAGCAACCTGCACGCGCCGAACAACGTGATCGTCGATGCCTCCATGCCGGCCATGATCCGCGCCGGCGGCAAGATGTGGGGCGCGGACGGCCGCCCGAAGGACACCAAGGCGGTGATCCCAGAAAGCACTTTCGCGCGCATCTATCAGGAACTCATCAATTTCTGCAAAACGAACGGCAATTTCGATCCGGTGACCATGGGCACGGTACCGAATGTCGGCCTCATGGCCCAGCAGGCAGAGGAATACGGCTCGCACGACAAGACGTTCGAGATCACGGAAGACGGCGAGGCCCGCATCGTCGACCTCGACACCGGCGAAGTGCTGCTGGTGGAGAACGTCGAGGCTGGCGATATCTGGCGCATGTGCCAGTGCAAGGATGCTCCGGTTCGCGACTGGGTCAAGCTGGCCGTGACCCGCGCCCGCAACTCCGGAATGCCCGCCATCTTCTGGCTGGACCCGTATCGTCCGCATGAAGCCGAGCTGATCAAGAAGGTCGAGACCTATTTGAAGGATTACGACACGACCGGTCTCGACATTCAGATCATGTCGCAGGTGCGGGCCATGCGTTACACGCTGGAGCGCGTCGTGCGTGGGCTGGACACCATCTCGGTCACCGGCAACATCCTGCGCGATTACCTCACCGACCTGTTCCCCATCATGGAGCTTGGCACCAGCGCCAAGATGCTGTCGATCGTCCCACTCATGGCCGGCGGGGGCATGTACGAGACCGGTGCGGGCGGCTCCGCGCCGAAACACGTGCAGCAGCTCATCGAGGAAAACCACCTGCGCTGGGATTCCCTGGGCGAGTTCCTGGCGCTCGCCGTGTCCCTGGAGGAACTCGGGATCAAGACCGGCAACGACAAGGCCAAGCTGCTTGCCAGGACGCTGGACGCCGCCACGGGCAAGCTGCTCGACAACAACAAATCCCCGTCGCGGCGCACCGGTGAACTGGATAACCGCGGCAGCCAGTTCTATCTCGCCATGTACTGGGCGCAGGAAATGGCCGCGCAGACCGACGACCCCGCGTTGCAAGCCCGGTTCATGCCGCTGGCTCGGGCGCTGACCGAGAACGAGGAGACGATCGTTCGGGAGCTGTCGGCGGTGCAGGGGAAGCCGGTCGACATCGGCGGCTACTACCGGCCCGACCCCGAGAAGTGCAAGGCAGTGATGCGTCCGAGCGCGACGCTCAACGCCGCGCTGGCTGCCGCGCGCGAGTAGCCGATCCGAGGCAGGCCGGACTCTCGCCCGCGGGCGAGAGACAGGCGTTCGCGCGGTAAGGCAGCGGACGCCGTCTGGAAGCGCCGGACGCGAGCCTGGCGGGGCCGTCCGCGACCGATCGCCCCGCCTACACGGCCTCGGCGATCGCGCGCGGGATCAGCGCCGGCAGATCCTCGGCCAGCATCCCCGGTCCAGCCAGCAGCGCCGCACGCCCATGCACCCAGGCGGCGGCGGACGCGGCCTCCCAAGCCGGCATGCCCTGGGCGAGAAAGCCCGCGACGATGCCCGAGAGCACGTCGCCGGCGCCCGCCGTCGCGAGCCAGGGGGGCGCCGAGGCGTTGATGGTGGCGCGCCCGTCCGGCGCCGCGACAATCGTATCCGATCCCTTCAGCAGCACGACCCCGCCGGTCCGCTCCGCCGCACGGCGGGCCGCCGTCAGCCGGTCGTCGCCGGGGTCGCCGAACACGCGCGCGAACTCGCCGGAATGCGGCGTGAGCACGGCGACGCCCCGCAGCGCGTCCGGCTCGCCCGCGAACGCCGCGAATATGTCCGCATCGCCGACCACGATGCGCTTCGCGGCCAGCAGCTTGGGGAGCGCCTCCCGCGCCTGGTCCCGCCCGCAGCCCGGGCCGCACACCCAGACATGCCGCCGCTCGTCGGACAGCAGTTCGTCGAGCGGGGCGTCGCTCACGATGACGCCGGCCTCGCCGGTCCGGTAGATGTCGCCCCCCGACGCGGCGGCGATCGTCATCATGCCCGCGCCCGCCCGCCGCGCCGCCGCCGCCGCCAGGCGCGCGGCCCCGGTCATCGCCTTGCCGCCCAGCACCGTGACATGGCCGCGCGAGTATTTGTGGCCGCTCGCGCGCGGCTCGGGGATGCGCCACAGCACGGGATCGTTGGCGAAGGCGCGCGGCTGCACCGCCTCCAGCGCCCCATCCGGCATGCCGATATCGGCCAGCACGGTCTCGCCGCACAGATCCCGTCCGGGATTGAGCAGGTGCCCGGGCTTGAGGCGGACGAACGTCACGGTGAGTTCGGCCCGGGGCGCGAAGCCGCGCACGGAACCGGTGCCGCCGTCCACGCCGCTCGGCACGTCAACCGCGACCAGCCGCGCGGCGGCTCGCAGCGTGTCGGCGGCGATGCCATCGACCTCCCGCGTCAGCCCCGCCCCGAACACGGCGTCGATGACGAGCGACGCCCGCCTCGCCTCCGCGGGCGAGAACGCGGCCGGCGGCCTATGCCACCTTGCCGCCATTGCATGCACGTCGCTGCCCGGACGCGGCGGCGCGAGGGCGGCGGCCGTGACCGGCCAGCCTTGCTGCTGCAACAGCCGCGCGGCGACGTAGCCGTCGCCGCCGTTATTGCCGGGACCGCAGAGCACGAGCGTGCGGCACGGGCGCATCCGGCCCATGATGGCGCGCGCGACGGCCCGCCCGGCGTTCTCCATGAGTTGCCGGCCGGGAACGCCGAAGGCCGGCGCACGCGCATCCACCGCGCCCATTTCGGACGGGGTCAGGAGTTCAGGAGCGCGGTCGAAGCGGCGGGTCCAGGTCGGGTCGCCATGCTCGGACATTCCTTGCTGCATTTCGGGCGCCTTCGAGTGCGGTGTCATCAAGTCGATCCGCATTAGAGATAGGTGACGTTGTTACGGCAAATGCGGGGAATGCGCCTCGGGTGCCCCCGCCGCGCTGTTCGCGTCTGGGATCGGAACAGCGGGTGTCGGATGGCGTTGAAGACGTGCCGAGACTGCGGCCAGACCGTTCCCACCGAAGCCGCTTCCTGGACTATCCGAAGACGGGCTTAGTCACTGCCCTTGAGCCCGATGCACAATACAGCAACGGTTTTGGGGCCAGGGTCCGCGCGGAGGTGGTGTGCCAATACGGCCCCAACGGCGCCAGAGTTCTGGATGTGAGCCTCGAAAACGCGCGCTAGAGCATCTCCCGTCCGACCTCAATCGTCACGCTGTTGCGCGACGCGGGCGTGATCTGACTCAGACGGCTGGCCGGATCGAAGGCCAGCTTGGATAACCAAGATACATCGGGCGGCTTTAGGCACCCGACCGAGCTTGCTCCGCGTATTCCATGCTGCACTCATCCTGTGGATGACGGGACGCATCTTGTCGCGTCCCAGCCTTTTCAGAAATCAGAACTCGCCCTTTGCCAAAGCCTCCCGCACCACGCGTTCGACACGGGCATTTTAGCCGGGGCCGGTCGCCCGGACGCCCTTCACCACGTCGGCAGCAAGTCGGAAGCCGATATGTACCTTGGGCCGTTCGGCCGGGGGGCGGCCCCGGCCGCGCTTCCACTCCGCGCAGACTTCCGGGTGCGCGTCCTTGAACGGGACGGAGCCGGCCGCCTCAGCAAGCGAAATGCCATGCTTCAAGCGGTAGCCTCGTCCTTCATTTCTGAATAAATGTTGCCACGTGATCCCCACGCTGCAAGCGTCTTCGTGGCAACAATAAATCCTAGCCCCCGGCAGTCTGAGCGCCCTGCGTCATCCGCAAGCCGCCGGAACGGCACGGGAGTTGCGTAGCATACGGCGTGAGGACGCCCCCATTCCGCGACCTGCGCGGGGCTGATCTTCGCCGCGAGGAGGGCGTGTCGGCCGCCCAGCCTCGGACGCGATATGGCCGCCCGACATTTCGGAGGATAGAAGACCCATATGCAGATCCGCTGCGGCTACGAGATCTCCTATCAGAGCGACCAGTACACGCCGATGATGCTGATGCTGAGCGTGCACCCGTCCCGGGCCGCCGACCTGCTCACGCCGGGCACGATCACCTTCACGCCCCCAGCCTCGGCGACACAGCACCAGGACATGTTCGGCAACACGCGCCTGCGCGTCATCGCGCCGCCCGGGCCTTTCACCATCGCGACGGACTTCACCATCCAGGACAGCGGCATGCCCGACGAATACGCGCCCGGTGCCTGGCAGCATCCGGTCGAGGAATTGCCGGACGAGGCGCTCACGTATCTCCTGGGCAGCCGCTACTGCGAAACTGACAAGATGTCCGAGATCGCCTGGTCGCTGTTCGGCCATACGCCGCCGGGCTGGGCGCGCGTGCAGGCGATCGTCGACTACGTCCACGACCGCATTGCCTTCGGCTATCCGTTCGCCCGCCCCACCCGGACGGCGTCCGAGGCGTTTGCGGAACAACAAGGCGTCTGCCGCGATTTTGCGCATCTCGCGGTGACGTTCTGCCGCTGCATGAACATCCCGGCGCGCTACTGCACGGGGTATCTCGGCGATATCGGTGTGAAGCCGGTGGATGCGCCGATGGATTTCAGCGCCTGGTTCGACGTCTATATCGGCCATCGCTGGTACGCGTTCGACGCCCGCCACAACGCGCCGCGCGTCGGCCGCGTGCTAATGGCGCGCGGCCGCGACGCGACCGACGTCGCGATCTCGACCTCGTTCGGGTCGAGCCGACTCGCGGGTTTCACAGTGGTGACTGAAGAGGTGCAGTCGTAACGTGACCCCCCTACGCCTGCTCGCCCCCGACGAGCCCTCCCCGGTCTCGGTCCTCAATCCGGACGGAGCTTCGGATTTCGTGCTGACCGCCGACCACGCCGGCCGCCGCGTGCCCCGGCGCCTGGGCACGCTCGGCCTGCCGGAGCATGAACTGAGCCGCCACATCGCCTGGGACATCGGCATCGCGGGCGTGACCGAGCGGCTTTCGGCCGCGTTCGACGCGCCGGCGGTGTTTCAGGCCTATTCGCGGCTGGTGATCGACTGCAATCGCGGCCACGGCGTCGACAGCTCGATCCCGACGGTCAGCGAGACGACGCGCATACCGGGCAACGAGGAACTCACCGAGCGGGACCGGGCCGACCGGCAGCGCGAGATCTTCGCGCCGTATCACGGGGCGATCCGGGCGCTGCTCGACGCCCGCGCGAAAGCGGGGCGCCGCACCGTATTAATCGCCATGCACAGCTTCACGCCCGTGTTCATGGGCCAGCGCCGCCGGACCGAGATCGGCGTGCTGTTCAATCGCGACAACCGCCTCGCCCGCGCCCTTCTCGACGTGCTGCGCGGGGCCGGCGACATCGTGGTGGGCGAGAACGACCCGTACAGCGTCAGCGATCTCAGCGATTACGGCGTGCCCATGCATGGCGAGCGGCGCGGCATTCCGCATGTGGAGCTGGAGATCCGCCAGGATCTGATCGGAACGCCGGATGGGGAGAGGCATTGGGCCGACCGGCTGGCCCATCTGCTGCCGCTCGCGGACGGGCGCATCGACGCGGGCCGGACGATCTGACGCTCCGCCCCGTGCCTTCGCGCGCCGCCCCGGCTAGACTGTCGCCACCCGATTCGGGTCGCGAAAGGCAGTTATTCATGGCTACGGTCATCACTGTGGCGCAGCAGAAGGGCGGCGCCGGCAAGACGACGCTCGCGGTCAATCTCGCGGCGGCGCTCGCGCCGAACAAGCGGGTCGCCCTGCTCGACATCGATCCGCAGAAGAGTTCTCACGCGTTGGGCCAAGCTCCGGGCCGCCCGCTCCGGAGACTCCGTCCACGTCATCACCACCTCCGACGTCTCGGGCTGGCGGCTGCGCAACGAGCTGGAGAAGCTGAAGCGGGACCACGACATCGTCCTGATCGACAGCCCGCCACAGATCGACACCGACGCGAAGCTCGCCGTCCGGGGGGCCGATCTCGTGCTCGTGCCGGTGCAGCCGAGCCCGCCCGACATCTGGGCGGCGGAGGGAACGCTGAAGATCGCCGCCGACGAGGGGCGCCGGGTCAAGATCGTCATCAACCGCGCGCCGACCGGATCGAAGCTGCGGCAAGCGGTGGAGGCCGACATGGCGGCGCGCAAGCTGCCGGCGTTCAGGGCCGCGCTCGGCAACCGGACCGGCTACGCCAGCGCCTTTGCCGAGGGTCTGGGCGTGACCGAGGCGGCCCCGCGTTCGACGGCGGCGAACGAGATCCGACTCCTGCTCGGCGAGATCGAGCAGATGACGGCGAACCCCCCCCGGTGATGCCCGCGTCGGTCAGCCCTTGGGGCGCGGTGCTGGCGCTGCACATCCTGTGCGCGGCCATTTGGGTCGGCGGCATGGCGTTCGCCCTCTGGATCGTGCGGCCGAGCCTCGGCGTGCTCGAGCCGGCGCAACGGACGGCGGTGCTCAACCAGGTGTTCCGGCGGTTTTTCCGGATCGTCTGGCACGTCATGCCGCTGCTGCTGCTGAGCGGCTGGGCGATGCTGTTCGGCTATTTCGGCTCCGCCAACGTGAATTGGACCGTGCATACAATGCACGGCCTCGGCCTCGTGATGGCGGCGATCTTCGTGTGGGTCGTTCTCGGCCCCTGGCCGAAGTTCCGCGCCGCCGTCAGCCCGGCCCGCGCGGCCGGCAGCGCCGACCGCATCCGCAAGCTGATCCTGGTAAACCTCGTGCTCGGCATTGTCACGGTCGTCGTCGCGGCCCTGGGCGCGCTTTAGGTCACACGGTCCCGGGCTGGCTCTGAGCGAACGTGTTTTGGTCTTCCTGCATGCTCTCTGCTCCCGCCAGAATGGCGGGCTGGCTCGCGGGGGCCGCTTGCCCGGAGCGGCTCGACACGTCCGCGATGGCGCGGGCCACCTCCACGGTTGCGACGTGGTGGACCATATGGCCGATCCCCGGAACCACTTGCAGCTCACTGCCCGGAATAGCGTCATGCAGCCGCTCCGCATGACGGAAGCTGACGACCATGTCGCCCGCTCCGGCGATGATGGTGACCGGCATTCGCAGATCCTGGTATCGGGCGCGCAATCCGGCAGCGGACGGCATCATCAGCGCTCCATCCACGACCGTCGCCCGGATCTGAGACGGCCGCAGCGCCATGCCGGTCGAATACTCGGCCTGGAACCTGTCCGTCATCGACGCCGGGGCGAACATCATTCGTTTCGTAAGCGGCATGGTCAGCCAGCCGAAAACCGGCGAGATCGTATAGCGAAGCACGTCCCCTAGCACGGGGACGGCGCCCCCGGCCACCAGCAGCGAGTCGAGGCGCAGCGTCGGAAAGTAATAGCCGGAGAGCAGAACGAGCCCCGCCGCGTCGGATGGGAACCGAGCCGCGTACGCAAGCGCAACCAGCGTTCCCCAAGAATGACCGACGACGACCGGCCGGACGACGCCGAGTTGGAGGACGGCCTTGTGCAACAGATCGGCCTGTTCAGGCGCCATCCAGAACCGGAACCGGGGCCGTTCGCTGTAGCCGAAGCCGGGCCGGTCGAAGATGATGACGCGATGATCCCGGAGCAGCAGTTCCGCAACGCCGCTCGTATCGTAGTCGTCGCCGGTCACGGCGTTACCGTGCAGAAGGAGCACGGGCGGCCCGCTCCCCCGGTCGCTGTAATGCAGCCGAACCCCGTCCACTTCCATGAACGATCCCGCGGGGGGATGCTTGCGCTCCGTCCGGCGGGCGAGAACGTAGTTGAGAACAGCCAAGGCGATCAGAAGGACGAGACAGGCGAGCAGCGCGCCCTGCCATGCCGAAAGATGATGAAGGCTGGCGGCGTTCATGGCGGTTCCTTCAAAGTGGTGTCCGAGCCGACGGGGCGCCAAGCGCCGCACCGGCCTCCTTATGTCATCCCGCAGCGCAACATGTCATGCCGCAATGCAACAGAATGGCGGCCGCCCCTCTCACGTTTGCATCAGGTCGAGCCGCCCCAGGGGTAGGCTCAGCCAGAGCGCGTCGGTTCGCCCAAGATCAGACTGACCTCGACCACGTCGTCCTCGTCGGGCAGCCGATGCACCTCGAAGCCGAGCCGGCGGACGAAGGCGACCATCGGCGCGTTGTCGGCCAGCACCTGCCCCACGATCTCGCGCGCGCCCCGCCCCCGCGCCCAGTCGATCAGCCGCCGCATGAGATGCCGGGCCAGGCCCCGGCGCTTCTGGTCGGGCTGCACGACGACCGCGAACTCGCCGCTCCGGGAGCGCGGGTCCAGCACCAGGCGCGACACGCCCACCATCTCGCCCGTGCCGTCGCGAATTGCGACGAACGCCATCTCCCGGTCGTAATCGACCTGCGTCATGCGGGCGACCTGCTCGCGCGAGAGTTCGCGGATCGCGCTGAAGAAGCGGAAGCGAACGTCCTCCGGGCTCAGGCGATGGAACAGCGCCGCGTGCTGCTCGGCGTCCTCGGGCCGGATCGGCCGGATGGTGAAGGCCTCTCCGTCCGGCGCGATCCAGGGCGCGGCCAGCTCCGCCGGGTAAGGCGAGATCGCGAGGCCGGCTTCCGCGTCGTCCGGCGCTCGCAGCCGTAGCCAGGCATCCGCCACCTGCACGCCGGTCGCGTCGGCGAACAGCGGATTGACGTCGAGCGCGGCGATTTCGGGAAAATCGACGATGAGCTGGCTGACGCGGACCAGCGTCTTCGCGACGGCCTCGACATTGCTCGCCGGCATGTCGCGGAACGCCCCGAGAGTCGCGGCGGCGCGGGTGCGCGCGATCAGGGCATGGGCGAGCGGCAGGTTCAGGGGCGGCAGATCGACCGCGACGTCAGGCACGATGTCGGCCGTGGTGCCGCCCTGGCCGAAGGAGATGGTGGGGCCGAAGGTCGGGTCGTCGGCCACCCGGATCAGAAGCTCGCGCGCGCGCCCGACCTGGCGTTGCACAAGAAATGCCGCCTTCCAGCCGTCTCCGCCCAGCCGCGCCTCGCGCGCTTTGAGGGTCCAGACCGCCATCTGCACCTCGCTCTCATCGTGCAGATCGAGGGCGAGACCGCCCTTGACGAGCCGGTCGCTGGGCCGGTCGGTGCGCCTGGTCTTGACGACGACGGGGAAGCCGAGGGCCGCCGCTTCCCGCGTCGCCTCCTCCGCCGTCGCCACCACGCGCGAGGGGGCGACCGCGACGTTGTAGGCGGCCAGCACCGCCATCGCCTCGTCCTGGGCCAGATCGAGGCGGCGGTCCTCGCGGACGCGCGCGAAGACGCGGCGGACGGCGTCCTGATCCGGCGCGACCCGCAGCACGGCGCTCGGCGGCAGTTCGAGCGCGGCGGCGCGGTTGCGGCGGTCCTTGACCAGATGCAGGAACCCGCGCACCGCCTGTTCCGGCGAGGCGAAGGCCGGCACGGAACTGGCGGCGAGCGCCAGGCGATGCCCGGCCCCGGTCGTCTCGCCCATCGCGCAGACGAGCAGCGGCACCTTGATCGTGCCCGCGCAGGCGATCAGCGCCTGCATCGCCGCCCCGTCCCGCGCGCCGGTCGGGGCGTGCACGACCACGATCCCGCCGACCTCCGGAACCGAGGCGAGCATGGCCGCGACCTCCGCGAGCCGCATCGGCTCGTCCGGCCCGATATTGACGATGCCGCCCTCGATCGAGGGCGGCCGTCCCGCCGGCGCGGCCTGACGGAGGGCGTCGGCGGCCAAGGGCGGCAGCACGGCGAGACCGAGGCCGTCCCGCAGCGCCGCGTTGGCGGCCATATGCGCGGGACCGGTCGCGTTCGTGACGATGACGAGATGCTCGTGGCGGACCGGGCGGCTGCGCGTCAGCGTCTCGGCGGCGGTGAAGAGATCGTCCAGGCCCGAGACCGACAGGATACCCGCCCGCCGCAGCGCCGCCTCGGTCGCGCGTTCGCCCGCGCCGGTCGGGTCGAGCAGCAGGCCGCCGCCCCGGATAGCGACCACGGGCCGCAAGCGCGCGGCCGCCCGCGCGGCCGACAGGAAACGGCGGCGATCCTTCACCGCCCGGATGTCGAGGAGGATCGTCCCGGTGTCGCGATCGCGCGAGAGCCAGTCGAGCGCCAGCCCGAACCCGAGATCGGCGTTGCCGCCCACCCCGATCACATGGCTGAACCCGACGCCGTTCGGCTCTGCCCAGTCGAGCACGACCCGGCACAGCGCCGCCGACTGCGACACCAGCGCGAGCCGGCCCTTCATCGGCGTGATATGGGTGCGTGACGCGTTCAGGCCGATGCCCGGCACGCAGAGGCCGAACGAGCCCGGACCGAGCGCCCGCACGCCGGTCGCCTGCACGATCGCGCCGAGATCCGGGACCATGGACGTCACGACCGCGACGCCGGTTCCGCGCGCCCCGAGCGCCGCCATGGCGGCTGGCACGTCGGCGGATTCGACCGCGACCAGCGCGAGATCGGGGACGACGGGCAGCGACGCCACGTCCGGATAGGCGAGCACGCCCGATATCGCCTTCAGGTCGGGCGCGACCGGAAGGATCGAGCCATGGAAGCCGCCGGAGAGCAGGTTGCCCGTGATCTGCCGGCCGGCGGCGGTGGTCGCGCCAATGACGGCGACGGAATTGGGCCGGAACAGGCGCTCCGGCCTGATGCGGCCGGCGGGGCAGGCTTCGAGCAATTGCATTGCACCGCACAATAAGCTGGGGAAAGCCTGGATCAAGCCCGGCGCGAGACCGGGGGCCGCGCACATTCCCGGGATTGGTCAACCCGCTCCCGTCCTCATCGTTGACAGCGAAAGCGAGACGATCAAGGTGGCCGCTCATGAAATACGCCAATCCAGCCCCGCTGGGCCTTGCCGGGTTTGCGCTCACGACCTGGATGCTCAGCATGGTCAACGCGGGATGGTACGACGCGACCGCCGTGCCGCTCGTGCTGGCCTCGGCGTTCGCTTTCGGCGGCACCGCTCAATTCTTCGCCGGCTTGCTTGAATTCCCGCGCGGCAACACGTTCGGTTTCGTCGCCTTCTGCTCCTACGGCGCGTTCTGGTGGTCCTTCGCCCTGTTCGTCGAGTTCTTCGCGGGCCGGGTTCCGCCCCACTTCGTCGGCTGGTGGCTGGTGGTTTGGGGCGTATTCACCTTCTACATGTGGATCGGGACGTTTCGGGCGAACCGCGTCGTCCAGCTGGTCTTCCTCGCGCTGTGGATCACCTTCCTGCTGCTGGGCGTCGGTGATTGGACGGGGGTCGTGGCGCTGCACACGATCGGCGGCTATGCCGGCCTCGTGACGGCGGTGCTGGCCTTCTATCTGTCCGCCGCCGAAGTGATCAACGAGACCCGTGGCAGGTCCGTTCTGCCCATCGGCCCCTACAAGGAGGTGTTGAGCGACCCCTCCGCGGTGAAGACCGAGGCGAAGGTTATCCGGTAGCCCGCGAGAGGGAGCGATACAGCGAGATTTTACGGGAGAGCGGGCGCGGCAGCCTCTCGACCGAAGCGGCCACACGCGACTGAGGGTGACGGCCGGTGAACAGAAGAGGGTTCCTGCGGGGAGCGTTTGCGGCGGCGTTCCCGGCGTCCTTCCGGCTGTCAGCCCGGGCGGATGCGGCCGAGGCGGGCCGGGCGGCGTCCCGCATCCGTCCCGGCGATCCGGCATGGCCGCAGGCGGCCAGTTGGGAGCAACTCGGCCGCGATGTAGGCGGCCGGCTCGCCCGGGTGCGCTGGCCTCTCGCCGAGTGCGTGCAAGCGCCGTCGAGCGCCGCCTGCGCGGACATTTTCAGGGAACTCGATAACCCCTATTATCTCGGCGACGAGGCCGGGCTCACGCAGACCCTGGGCTGGGTTGATGGCTGGACGTCCCGGCCGAGCGCGTATGTCGTCAGCGCGCGCAGCACCGGCGACGTCGTCGCCGCAGTCAATTTCGCCCGCAAGAACAACCTTCGGCTCGTCGTCAAGGGCGGCGGCCACAGCTACCAGGGCACCTCGAACGCGCCCGACTCACTGCTGATCTGGACGCGGCCCATGAACGCGGTCCGCCTGGAGGACGCGTTCACCGGCGTCGGATGCGCGGCGGCGGGCCACTCGCCGCAGCCAGCGGTCACCGTCGGGGCGGGCGCGATCTGGGCCGACGTGTACGACGCGGTCACGACCCGAAGCGGCCGCTACGTTCAGGGCGGCGGGTGCCTGACGGTCGGCGTCGCGGGCCTGATCCTAGGCGGCGGCTTCGGCAGCTTCTCCAAGGCCTATGGCATGGCGGCGGCAAGCCTGATCGAGGCCGAGATCGTCACCGCCGACGGCGCCGTGAGGAACGCGAACGCCTGCACGAACCCCGATCTGTTCTGGGCGCTCAAGGGCGGCGGCGGCGGGAGTTTCGGCGTGGTGACCCGCCTGACGCTGCAAACGCACGATCTGCCGTCGTTCTTCGGCGTGGTGCAGACGACCGTCCGCGCGGCCTCCGATGCCGCCTATCGCCGCCTGATTGGCCGGATGATCGCCTTCTACGGCGAGAGCCTCGCCAACCCGCATTGGGGCGAACAGATCGGCTTCCGACCGGACAACACCCTCGCGGTCGCGATGCTGTTCCAGGGCCTGGACACGGCGCAAGCGCAGGCGATCTGGCGTCCGTTCCTCGCCTGGCTCAGCGCCTCCCCCGAGGACTTCGCCATGCTGTCGGCGCCCGTGATCATGGCCGTGCCGCCCCGGCATTTCTGGGATCCCGCCATGCTCAGGACGTTTCCCGGCGTGGTGCTCACGGACGACCGGCCCGGCGCCCCCGCCGGACACGTGTTCTGGGCGAGCAATCGCGGCGAGGCCGGACAGGTGCTGCACGGCTATCGATCCGCCTGGCTTCCCGCCGCGCTGCTGCAAGCGGACCAGCAGGATCGGCTCGCCGAGGCCCTGTTCGCGGCGACCCGGCACTGGCGCGTGACCCTGCACACCAACAAAGGCCTCGCGAACGCCCCGGCGGAGGCGATCGAGGCGGCCAGGAACACGGCCATGAATCCGGCCGTTCTGGATGCCTTCGCGCTGCTCATCAGCGCGGCCGGAGAGCCGCCGGCCTATCCCGGCATCCCCGGGCACGAGCCGGATGTCGCGCGCGCCCGCGAGGACGCGGAAGCGATCGGCAAGGCCATGGACGCGGTGCGCGCTGTGGTCCCGGACGCCGGCTCCTATGTCTCGGAAAGCGATTTCTTCGAGCGCGACTGGCAGCGCTCCTTTTGGGGCAAGAACTATGCGCGGCTGCTGGCCGTGAAGGACCGCTACGATCCGGACGGCCTGTTGGTCGTGCATCACGGCGTCGGCAGCGAGCGCTGGAGCGCCGACGGCTTCACAAGCCGGACCTGAACGCGCCCCGCCCTACAGCGAAATACGCAGCCTGGCAGCGAGTTCGCCGATGATGCCCCGCCGGAACAGCAGGATGCAGAGAACGAACACGGCGCCCTGGGTCACCGTCACCCAGGCCCCGAACGGCGCGAGATAGGTCTCCATCGCGGTCACGATCAGCGCGCCCACGACCGGGCCGAAGATCGTGCCGAGGCCGCCGAGCAAGGTCATCAGCACGACCTCGCCCGACATCAGCGATTGCACGTCGGTCAAGGTCGCGATGCCGAACACCAGCGCCTTGGTGCCGCCCGCGATGCCGGCGAGGAAGGTCGAGAGCACGAAGGCGATCAGCTTGTAGTCGTCCGTCCGGTAGCCGAGCGAGGTCGCGCGCGGCTCGTTCTCGCGGATGCCCTTCAGCACCTGGCCGAACGGCGAATGCACGACGCGGTGGATGAACAGGAAGCCGATCAGGAAGTTGGCGGCGACCAGCCAGTAGATGGCCATGTCGGCCCGCATCGAGATGACGCCGAACAGCGGCGCGCGCGGCACCTGCTGGATGCCGTCCTCGCCGCCGGTGAAGGGCGCCTGCACGCAGAAGAAATAGACCATCTCCCCGAGCGCGAGCGTGATCATGGCGAAGTAGAGACCCTGCCGCCGGATCGCGATCCAGCCCAGCACCAGCCCGAGCAGCCCGCCCGCGCCCCCGCCCGCCAGGATCGCGACTTCCGCCGACACGCCCCAATGCTTGGCGACCCACGCCGAGACGTAGCTGCCCATGCCGAAGAAGGCCGCGTGTCCGAAGGAGAGCAGGCCGACATAGCCGATCAGCAGGTTGAAGGCGCAGGCGAACAGCGCGAAGCAGAGCACCTTCATCACGAACACGGGATAGAGGAAGGTCGGCGAGACGAGCGATCAGCGCCACCATGATCAGGAAGGCGATGCCCTGGGCGCGGGTGTAGCCCATGAAGCCGGCAGCCGGACGCCCGGCCGCGGGGAGAACCGTCGTGCTGCCCGCCATGTCAGGCCGCCTTTCCGAACAGGCCGCGCGGCCGGACCAGGAGCACGATCACCATGATCACGAACACCACCGTCGCCGAGGCCGGGGGATAGAACACCTTGGTCAAGCCCTCGACCACACCGAGGCCGAAGCCGGTGACGATCGAGCCCATGATCGAACCCATGCCGCCGATGACGACGACCGCGAACACCGTGTTGATGAAGCTGCTGCCCATCCCCGGATTGACCGAGTAGATCGGCGCCGCGAGCACGCCCGCGAAAGCCGCGAGCGCGACTCCGCCGGCATAGGTCAGCGTGATGAGTTTTGGCACGTTCACGCCGAACGCCTGGACGAGCGCCGGATTCTCGGTCGCCGCCCTCAGGCGCGCGCCGAGCGAGGTCTTCTCGATCAGCGCCCAGGTCGCGAGACAGACGACGAGCGCCGCCGCCACCACCCATCCGCGATAGATCGGCATGAACATGAAGCCGAGATTGACCGCGCCCTGCAGCGGCTGCGGGATCTGGTACGGCAGGCCCGAGCTGCCGTAGCCGTTGCGGAACAATCCCTCGATGATCAGCGCGACCCCGAAGGTGAGCAGCAGCCCGTACAGGTGATCGAGCTTGTAGAGCGGCCGGATGATCGTCCGCTCCATCACCAGCCCGAACGCGCCCACGATCAGCGGCGCCAGGATCAGGGCGGGGAAATACCCGATCCCCGCGTAGTTCAGCAGCATCCAGGCGACGAACGCCCCCATCATGAACAGCGCGCCATGCGCGAAGTTGATGATGTTGAGCATCCCGAAGATCACGGCGAGGCCGAGCGAGAGCATGGCGTAGAACGCGCCGTTGATCAGCCCGAGCAGGATCTGCCCGAACAGGAGCGGACCCGGGATGCCGAAGATCATGATCATGGAGCGCCCTTCCCCTGGACCGCGCCGCTTCGGCTTACGCCTTCACCAGCGGACAGCCGGTTTCGTTCAGCGGCCGGAATGCCTGATCCGGAGGGGTGGTCGCGATCAGGGTCGAGATAGTCCCACGGCCCCTTGCTCTGGGACGGCGACTTCACCCGCCAGAGAAACGCCGGGACCAGGGCGACGCCGTCCTGGCGGATGCTGCTCTTGCCGAAGCAGTCGTCATCCGTGGGCGTCGCCTTCATGCGCGCGACCGTCGCCGCGCCATCCTTCTTGGCGTCGGCGGCGCCCATCGCCTGCGCGACCTTCAGGTAGTGCAGGCTGCCGGCGTAGGTGCCGGCCTGGACCATGCCGGCGCGCTTGTCCGGAGCTTTCGACTGCAGGCGCTTCGAGAAGGCGCGGGTGCGGTCGTCGTGATCCCAGTAGAAGCTGTTGGTGATCGTTAGCCCCTGCGCCGTCGCGAGGCCGAGCCCGTGCACGTCGCTGATGAACACGAGCAGCCCGGCAAGCGTCATCGTGATGCCGAACTCCTTCGCCTGCTTGATCTGGTTGACCGTGTCGGCGCCGGCGCTCGCGAGGCCCATCACCTTGGCGCCGCTCGACTGCGCCTGGATCAAGGTCGAGGAGAAATCGGTGGTGCCGGGGAACGGATAGGTGATGCTGCCGAGCACCTTGCCGCCCTCCTTCTCGATGAAGGTGGTCGTGTCCCGCTGCAGCGCCTTGCCGAACGCATAGTCGGCGGTGATGAAGAACCAGGTATTGCCGCCCGCCTTCACCGTCGCGCCGCCGGTCGACTTGGCCAGCATGTAGGTGTCGTAGCCCCAATGGATGCTGTTCGCGTTGCATTGCGGGCCGGTGAGGTCGCTCGAAGCGGCGCCCGTGTTGATGTAGACCTTGTTCTTCTCCTTGGCGACGCCGAGCAGGGCCAGGCCGACACCCGAGTTCGGCACGTCGATCAGCATGTCGACGCCTTCGCGGTCGAACCACTGGCGCGCGATGCCGACGGCGTTGTCGGGCTTGTTCAGATGATCGGCCGAGATGATCTCGACATTGATGTTGCCGCCGCCCGCCTTGAAGTCGTCGACCGCCTGATGCGCGCACTGGACGGAGAGCTGGCCGCCGACATCCTGATACGGCCCCGACATATCGGTCAGCACGCCGATCTTGAGCGAGGGGGATTGCGCCCGCGCCGGCACGCGGGGCAGCACGGTTCCTGCGGCGGCGGTCGCGGCGGTTGCGATGAGGCCGCGGCGTGAAATCGACATTCTCGTCTATCCTCCTAGTCGGTCGTTACAGCTGAAAAACCTTATCCGGCCGCCTCACCGGCGGCGCGACGAACTGCTACACGCCGAGATACGCGTGGAGCTTGTCCATGCTCGATGCGAGCTGCTCGTTCGGAATCATGTCGATGATCCGCCCGTGGTCCATGACGTAGTGCCGGTCGGCGACCGTGGACGCAAACCGGAAATTCTGTTCGACGAGCAGCACGGTGAAGCCTCTGTTCTTGATCTCGCGAATCGTGCGGCCGATCTGCTGCACGATCACGGGCGCGATGCCCTCGGTCGGCTCGTCAAGCAGCAGGAACTTGGCGCCGGTCCGCATGATGCGGGCGATCGCCAGCATCTGCTGCTCGCCGCCGGACAGCTTCGTCCCCTGGGCGGTGCCGGCCCGCTCCTTCAGGTTCGGAAACAAGGTGTAGATCTCGTCGATGCCGATGCCGCCGGACGCGATCACCGGCGGCAGCATCAGGTTCTCATGCACGGTCAGCGAGGCGAAGATGCCCCGCTCTTCCGGGCAGATCGCGATGCCGGTCCTGGCGACCCCGTTCGGCGCCATCCGGATCGTCTCCTGGCCGCGATAGCGGATGCTGCCCTCGCGCTTCGGGACGAGGCCCATGATCGACTTCATGGTGGTCGTCTTGCCGGCGCCGTTGCGGCCGAGCAGCGTCACGATCTCGCCCTCCCGCACCTCGAAATCGACGCCGTGCAGGATGTGGCTCTCGCCGTACCAGGCGTGCAGATCCTTGATCTCAAGCATCGGCGGACCCGAGATAGGCGGTCACGACGTCCGGGTTTCTCGAGACCGTCCCGTAGTCTCCCTCGGCCAGCACGCGGCCGCGCGTGAGCACGGTGATGGTATCGCAAAGGCCTTCGACAACCGAGAGATTGTGCTCGACCATGAGGATCGTCCGGCCCTCGCGCACGCGCCGGATGAGCGCGACGGTCCGGTCCACGTCCTCATGCGTCATCCCGGCGGTCGGCTCGTCGAGCAGCATCATTTCCGGATCGAGAGCGAGCGTGGTCGCGATTTCGAGCGCGCGCTTACGCCCATACGACAGCAGGCCGGCCGGCTCCTCGGCATAGGCGGAAAGGCCCACGTCGAACAAGAGCTCGCGCGCCCGGTCGTCATAGACGTGCAGCGCGCGCTCGGACCGCCAGAAGTCGAACGACGCTCCGCGCGCCCGCTGCAACGCGATGCGGACATTCTCGAGCGCGCTCAGATGCGGAAACACGGCCGAGATCTGGAAACTGCGCACGAGGCCGAGACGCGCGACTCCCGCCGGCCGCATTCCCGTAATGTCGGCGTCGTTGAACCGGATCGTGCCGCGCGTCGGTTGCAGGAACTTGGTCAGCAAATTGAAGCAGGTTGTCTTGCCGGCGCCATTCGGCCCGATCAGGGCATGGATGGAGCCCCGCCGCACGCGAAGATCGACGCCCCTCACGGCCACGAAGCCGCTGAACTCGCGCGTGAGGCCCTTGGTCTCCAGGATGGCGTCGGACACCCGCCTCTTTCCCCCATTCCTTGTCTCGTGATTTGCACATCGGCCAGTCAGGCGCAAGTTTGTTGCGTCTTCCAAGACCAACCGAGGAACAAGGATCGTAGGGGCCGTCCGCGGCGGCGGTCCAGGGAATGCCGTCGGTTTTTTAACCCGAACCTGCGTGGGATTCGCTCCAGGCGTCCGTATATGGGCCGTGGAACAATGTTGCACCTTCTCACGACGCGAAGCGGCGCTTCGGGGCACCGATGAGCCAGGAGACGATCGCCCCCGGCGCGAGCGATGCCGCGCTGATGGCGGCGAGCGCGGCCGGGGACCGGTCGGCGTTCGACCGTCTCGCCCTCCGTCATCTCGGACGGGCCTGGCGGCTGGCGCTGCGCCTGACTGCCGACCCGCACGAGGCCGAGGAGATCGCGCAGGAGGCTCTGCTGCGCGCCTGGCGGTCGGCCGGGCGCTACGATCCGGACCGGGGCGCGGTCGCGACCTGGCTTGCCCGGATCGTCGTCAATCTCGCGGCGGATCGCCGCCGCGCGGCTGGGCCGGCGGTTGCGCCGCTGACGGATGCGATCGCCGATCCTTCCCCGTCGGCCTTCGACCGGTTGGAGACGGCCGAGCGGCGGCGTCTCCTCGCGGCCGGACTGGCGGCGCTGCCCGACCGGCAACGCCAGGCGGTCGCCCTCGCCTATTTCGGCGAGCGTGCGGGCAGCGACGCCGCGGCTTGCCTCGGCGTTTCAACGCGCGCGCTCGAAGGCTTGCTGCATCGCGCCCGGCGGTTCCTGCGGGAGTGGGTGTGCGCGCACGAGGCCTGACGCGCACGAACGGGACCACGAAAGCATGACACCCGCCCAGTTCCGAGATCGGCTCCGCGCCGACGGCCCGGCGCTGGAGCGCTGGCCGGATGCGGAGCAGGCCCGGCAGTTGCTCGCGACCTCCGCGCGCGCCCGCCGGCGCTTCCTCGCCGCGCTGTCCGAGGACGCGAGCCTCGACGCGCCCCTCGATCCGGCCCTCCTCGCCCGGCTCGCCGCGCGCACCCGCGCCGACATCGCACGGACGCCCCGCGCGGCGCGACCGCGATCGCCGCTGGTCGTTTCGCTGCAATGGGGCGCGCTCGCCGCCTGCGCGGCGCTCGGCCTCTGGGCCGGAACGCCGGGCCCGCGGAGGGCCTCCCCGACCGTGCCGACGGTGCTCGCCTCGATGCAGATCACCGCCTTCGATCCGCCCTGGGACGCCGGCCGGTGAACGGGCGGACGCTCCTGCTCGGGCTTTCGCTCGCGCTCAACGTCTTCCTGCTGATGCTGGTCGGCGCGCAGTGGGTCCATGCGACCGCGCCCGCCGCGTCCGGGAACCCGATCGATCGCATGACGGCATCGCTGCGCCCGGACGACGCCGCTCGCTTCCGCGCCGCCATCGAGGCGGGACGGCCCGACTTCCAACCGGCGCGGGATGCGGTCTCGGCCGCCCACCTCGCCGTCGCCGCCGCGATCGGGCGCACGCCCTACGACCCGGATGCCGTGCGCCGCGCGCTGGAGCAATGGCAGGAGAGCTGGCGGGCGTTCACGACCCGGTTCGACCAGGCGTTCCTCGGCGCGGTCGGCGCGGTGTCCGACGATGGCCGGGCCCGGCTGGCGCAAGCCGCCATCGCCGATGACGCACGGCGGCAACGCCGGGGCAAGCAGCCCTGACCCACGCATGAGATTATTCCCCCCGCGCAGGCTCCTGACGGGCCTGCTCTGCGCCGCCCTCGCCCCGTCGTTCCTCGCCGGCTGCGATCTCGGCCCCGACTACCGGCGGCCCGCGACCGAAATGCCTGTCGGGTGGCGGGCGACGGCCGCGACAGCCGAAGCGGCGTGGCCGAGCACGGATTGGTGGCGCGGCTTCGGCTCGCCGACGCTCGACCGCCTGATCGCGGATGCGCGCGCGTATAATTTCGACATCGCCGCCGCCGTCGCGCGGGTCCGGCAAGCCGACGCCTCGGCCCGGATCGCCGGCGCGCCGCTGCTGCCGACCCTCTCGGGCGGGGGCACCGCGAGCTGGCAGCAGGTCTCGACCTCGGGGCGGAGCTCGCTCGCGAGCGCGGCCAGTTCCGGCGTCGGTCGCAACAGGTACACCGACGTCCGGGAGTACAGCGCGCTCGCCAATGCCAGCTACGAGGTCGATTTCTGGGGCCGCAACCGGGCGGCGTTCCGCTCGGCCGAGGCAAGCGCCGTCGCCAGCCGCTTCGACCAGCAGGTGGTCGCGCTCACGGTCGTCACCTCCGTCGCCAGCGCCTGGTTCAACGCGCTCGCGCTAGAGGACCGGCTGGCGGTCGCGCAGGACAATCTGGCGAATTCCGAGCAGACGCTCCGCATCATTCAGACGCGCTTGCAGGTGGGCACCGCGACCGCGCTCGACGTCGCGCAGCAGCAGGCCTTGGTCGAGGGCGTGCGCGCGAGCATCCCCAATCTGCGCAATCAGGCCCAGCAGGAGATCATCGGCCTCGGCATCCTGACCGGCCGGCCGCCGCAGGCGGTGGACGTGCCGCACGGGACGCTCACCCGGCTCAAGCTGCCGCCGGTCTATCCCGGCCTGCCCTCCGCGTTGCTGGCCCGCCGCCCGGACGTGGCCGAGGCGGAGGCCTCGCTGGTCGCCGCCAACGCGAACATCAAGTCCGCGCGCGCCGCGTTCTTTCCGGCGATCTCGCTGACCGGCCAGGGCGGCTATCAGAGCCTCGCGCTCAGCACGCTGTTCGGGCCGGGCGCGACGATCGGATCGCTCGCGGCCAGCCTGACGCAGCCGATCTTCGATGGCGGCACCTTGCGCGGCCAGCTCGAACAGACCCGTGCCCGCTACGAGGAACTCGTGGCCGACTATCGCAAGGCGGTCGTGCAATCCTTCACCGACGTCGAGAACGCGCTGACCGCCTACCGCTTCACGAGCGAGCAGCAGGCGCTGCAGCAGCGCGCGGTCGATACGGCGCAGCGCGCGGCGACGATCGCGCGGGCGCAGGTCGCGGCGGGGACGGTGGACATCACCACGGTGCTGCAGGCGCAGCTCACGCTCTACACCGACCAGGATTTGCTGGTGCAGGTGCGCCTTGCGCAATTCCTGGCCCTCCTCAATCTCTACAAGGCGCTGGGCGGCGGCTGGATACGGCCGCCCGGCACCGTGATCGACCAGTTTCCGGGCCTGTCGCCCGGTCTCGTCCCGGGCGGGATCGCCCTGCCGGTCGGAGGCAATCTGAAATGACGCAGGCGGTGGTGCGGGAACGTCCTCCGGCGCGGACCAGGGCGGCGCTGCGGCGCGGCCTGTCCGTGCTGCTCTGTCTTCTCGTGCTGGCGGGGATCGTCTGGGCGATCTGGTTCTGGCCCGCCCCCTCCACGACCGGCGCCGCGAACCGGGGCCACCGCGACCAGCCCATCCCCGTGCTGGTGCAGAAGAGCGCGCAGGAAAACGTGCCGATCTATCTCGACGGGCTCGGCACGGTGCAGGCGTTCCAGACCGTGACCGTGAAGCCGAACGTGGACGGACCGCTGATCCAGGTGCTGTTCCACGAGGGCCAGGACGTGAAGAAGGGCGACGTGCTCGCGCGCATCGATCCGCGTCCGTTCCAGGCGGCGCTCGACCAGGCGGTCGCCAAGAAGGCGCAGGACGAGGCCAATCTCGCCAATGCCCGCGTCGATCTCGTGCGCTACCAGAAGCTGGCGGCGACCGCCTACACCTCGAAGCAGCAGGCGGACACGCAGAAGGCGACGGTCGCGCAACTCGAAGCCCAGGTGCAGCAGGACCAGGCGCAGATCGACAGCGCCCGCACGCAGCTCAGCTACGCGACGATCACCGCGCCGATCGATGGCCGCACCGGCATCCGCCAGGTCGATGCGGGCAATATCGTCCATGCCTCGGACGCGACCGGCATCGTGGTCATCACGACGTTGCAACCGATCTCGGTCGTGTTCACCTTGCCGCAGCAGGCGTTGCCGGCCGTCGCGAGCGCAATGAAGGCCGGCTCTCCCGAAGTGCTCGCGCTGGCCGAGGGCGCGAACGGATCGGCCGACACCATCCTCGACCGTGGCACGCTGACCGTGCTCGACAACGAGGTGGACCAGACCACCGGCACGATCAAGCTGAAGGCCACCTTCCCGAACCCCGGCCACAAGCTGTGGCCGGGCGGGTTCGTGAGCGTCAAGCTGAAGGTCGCGACGGATGAGAACGCGGTCGTCGTGCCGCCGGCCGCCGTGCAGCGCGGGCCGCAGGGGTCGTTCGTGTACGTCGTCGCGGCGAACGGCGTCGCGAGCCGGCGGCCGGTGACGATCGGGCATGAGGACGCGCAGGCGGCGATCGTCACCGCTGGCCTGAAGCCGGGCGAGACCGTGGTGGTGGACGGCGCCTCGCGCCTGACCGACGGCTCCAAGGTCACGGTCGAGCAGCCCTCGGCCGCAAGCGCGGCGGAGGCAGGCCCGAAGCAGCCCGCCGCGCCGGGCGCTCCCTCCCGCCGCGCGCGCACGACCGGCGCGCCGTGAACATCTCGGCGCCGTTCATCGGGCGGCCGATCGCGACCTGGCTGCTCGCAATCGCGATCCTGCTCGGCGGGGCGCTCGGCTACCGCGCGCTGCCGGTGGCGGCTCTGCCCCAGGTGGATTTCCCGACCATCCAGGTGACGACGCAGCTGCCCGGCGCCGGACCGGAGACGGTGTCCACGCTGATCACGGCCTCGCTGGAACGGCAGTTCGGGCAGATCCCCGGCCTCGCCACGATGACCAGCCAGAGCAGCGAGGGCACGAGCCAGATCACGTTGCAATTCCAGCTGAACCGCAACATCGACAGCGCGGCGCAGGACGTGCAGGCGGCGATCAACGCGGCCGCCGGCACGCTGCCGGCCAACCTCCCTTACCCGCCGACCTACAACAAGGTGAACCCGGCCGACGCGCCGATCCTGACGCTGGCGCTGACATCGGATTCTATCCCGATCGACCGGGTCAGCGACGCCGCCGATACGTTGCTGCAACCAAAACTCAGCCAGATCGACGGCATCGGCAAGGTGACGGTGCAGGGCGGCCTCCGGCCCGCCGTGCGCGTGCGGGTCGATCCGGCCCGGCTCGCCTCGTACGGGCTGTCGATGGAGGACGTGCGCACGGCCGTCTCGGCGGCGAACGTCAACGGCGCCAAGGGCGGGTTCGACGGCGCGCGGCAGGCGGTCCAGCTCGGGGCCAACGACCAGCTGATGTCGGCCGACGCCTACCGGACGCTCGTGATCGCGTGGCGGAACGGCTCGGCGGTGCGCATTTCGGACGTCGGCACCGTGGTGCCGGGCGTGGAGAACGACCGCGTCGCGGCCTGGTATCAGGGCAAGCCCGCCGCCGTGCTCGACATCCAGCGCCAGCCCGGCGCGAACATCGTCGAGACGGTCGAGCGCGTGAAGCAGGAGCTGCCGGCGCTGCAGCGCGCGATGCCCGCCGGGATCAAGCTCACCATCGTCGCCGACCGCACCGAGACCATCCGCGCCTCGGTGCGCGACGTGCAGTTCACGCTGGCGCTGGCGGTCGTGCTCGTCGTGCTGGTGATCTACGTGTTCCTCCGCTCGTGGCGCGCGACGTTCATTCCGGGCGTCGCGCTGCCGCTGTCGCTGGTCGGCACGTTCGGGGTGATGGCGCTGCTCGGCTACGGTCTCGACAATCTGTCGCTCATGGCGCTGACGGTCGCGACCGGCTTCGTCGTGGACGACGCGATCGTCATGATCGAGAACGTCGTCCGCTTCATCGAGCAGGGTGTGAAGCCGCTGGAAGCGGCGTACCGGGGCGCTCGCCAGATCGGCTTCACCATCGTCTCGCTGACCGTCTCGCTGATCGCGGTGTTCATTCCGCTGCTGTTCATGACGGGCGTGGTCGGCAAGCTGTTCAACGAGTTCTCGGTCACGCTGTCGGTCGCGGTGATCGTGTCCGCGATCGTGTCGCTCACGCTCACACCGATGATGTGCGGGCGGCTGCTGCATGCGGGCATCCACGACGCCGAAGGCCGCGTCGCCCGCGTCTCCGAACGCGCCTTCGGCTGGATGCTGGGTTTCTACCGGCGCACGCTCGCCTGGGCGCTGCGGCGGCAGGGCCTGATCCTGCTGATCGCGATCGCGACGCTGGGCGGCACGGTCCTGCTCTATATCGTCGTGCCGAAGGGATTTCTGCCGCAGCAGGATACGGGGGTGATCGTCGCTGTCACGGAAGGCGCCGAAAGCATCTCGATCCCGCGCCTCGGGCAGATCCAGAACGAGGCGGCCGCGATCATCGAGCGCGACCCGGCCGTCTCCGCCGTCGTGTCGTTCGTCGGCGCGGGCACGATCAACGCGACGCCGAACGCCGGCCGCCTGACGATCGCGCTCAAGCCGATTTCCGAGCGCGACGCAGTGTCCGTCGTCATCGAACGGCTGCAGCGCTCGATCGCGAAGATCCCCGGCCTGTCGGTGTTCTTCCAGCCGGTGCAGGACATCCAGATCGGCGCCCGGGTCAGCCGGACCCAGTATCAGTATACGCTGGTCGATACCGATCCGCTGGAGATCGCGGTCTGGGCGCCGAAGCTGCTCGACCAGCTGCGCCAGGCGCCCGAGCTTCGGAACGTGGCGAGCGACCAGCAGAATGGCGGCTTTCGGACGTACGTGAAAGTGGACCGCGCGAGCGCCATGCGCATGGGCGTCTCGATGCAGGCGGTGCAGGACGTGCTCTACGACGCCTTCGGCCAACGGCAGATTTCCACGATCTTCGGTCAGGCGAACCAGTACCGCGTGGTGCTGGAAGCGGACCCGTCCTGGCAGGCCGACCCGAACTCGCTCAGGATGCTGCGCGTGCCGGGGGCCAACGGCGCGCAGGTGCCGCTGACCGCGATCGCGAGGATCGAGCGCACGATCGCGCCGCTGGTCGTGACCCATGAGGAGCAGTTCCCATCGGTCACGCTCAGCTTCGATCTCGCCCCCGGCACCTCGCTCGGCGAGGCGGTCCGGGCCGTCGCCCGCGCCGAACGGACGCTCGGAATGCCCGAGACGATCAGCGGCACCTATTCGGGCGACGCCGCCGAGTTCCAGCGTTCGCTCGCGACCGAGCCGTGGCTGATCCTCGCCGCCGTTGTCGTCATCTACATCGTGCTCGGCGTGCTGTACGAGAGCTGGATCCATCCGGTCACGATCATCTCGACCTTGCCTTCGGCCGGCATCGGGGCGCTGCTCGCGCTGATGCTGACGGGCACGGATTTCTCGCTGGTCGCGCTGGTCGGCGTCGTGCTGCTGATGGGCATCGTCAAGAAGAACGCGATCATGATGATCGACTTCGCGATCGACGCCGAGCGCGAGCGCGGCCTCGCCCCGCTCGCCGCCATCGAGGAGGCGTGCCTGCTGCGGTTCCGGCCGATCATGATGACGACGATGGCGGCGCTGCTCGGCGCGCTGCCGCTCGTGATCGAGCGCGGCTCGGGGTCGGAGCTCCGGTTCCCGCTCGGCGTCACGATCATCGGCGGCCTGCTGCTGAGCCAGCTGCTGACGCTGTACACGACGCCGGTGATCTATCTCTACATGGAACGGCTGCGCACGCGCGTGGCCGGCTCGCGCATCGTGCCGGCCGAATGATACCAGCGAGCGCAATGGCGGCGTCGCCGCGCCAGAACTCGTCATCGCGAGCCGCCGCTCGGCGGCGCGGCGATCCAGGCGTGACGCACGGTGCGGGTCGCCTGGATCGCTTCGTCGCAAGCGCTCCTCGCGATGACGGCGAGAGCTCAGCGCCGAGGCACGTTGGCCTGGCGCAGCGCAGCCGGGACGTGCCGTGAATTTCTCCGCCATTTTTATCGCGCGGCCGATCGCGACGATGCTGCTGGCCTTGGGGCTGCTGCTCTCGGGCGTCGTCGCCTATCGCTTCCTGCCAGTCGCGCCGCTGCCGAGCGTCGATATTCCGACCATCCTCGTGCTCGCGAACCGGCCGGGCGCGTCGCCCGAGACGATGGCGAACTCGATCGCGGCGCCGCTGGAACGGCGGCTCGGCGAGATCCCTGGCGTCACCGAGCTCACGTCCACGAACTCGGTCGGCGCGAGCGCGATCGTCATCCAGTTCGACATCGACCGCGACATCGAGGGCGCCGCGCACGACGTGCAGGCCGCGATCAACGCGGCGACCTCGGACCTGCCCTCGGACCTGCCGCAGCGCCCGTACTACCGCAAGATCAACCCGGCTGACGCGCCGATCCTGACGCTCGCGCTCACCTCGGACACGCTCTCGACGGCGCAAATCTACGACGCGGCGGACACGATCCTCGGGCAAAGACTGTCGCAGGCCTCCGGCGTCAGCCAGGTCTCGGTGAACGGCGCGGAGAAGCCGGCCGTCAGGGTGCAGCTCGATCCCGTGCGCCTCGCCGCCGCCGGCCTCGCGGCGCAGGACGTCTATACCGCCATCCGCAACGCCAACGTGCTCGGACCAACCGGCGGCTTTCAGGGCAAGAACCGGGCGGAGACGATCGGCCTCAACGGCCAGATCAGCCAGGCGGACGAATACGCGCCGCTGGTGCTGAAATCCGGCAACGGCGCGATCCTGCGCCTGAGCGACGTCGCGACCGTCAATAACGGGGTCGCCAACTCGCGCCTCGCGGCCTGGGACGGGCGGCAGCCGGCGATCCTGCTGTCGGTCTCCAAGGAGCAGGGCGCGAACGTGATCGAGACGGTCGATTCGGTGAAAGCGCTGCTGCCGCAGCTGATGTCGTGGATGCCGCCCGACATCAAGCTCTCGGTGATCGCCGACCGCACGACCACGATCCGGGCGAGCGTCGACGACGTGCAGTGGACGCTGCTCATCACCATCGCGCTCGTGCTGATGGTGGTCGCGCTGTTCCTGCGGCGGCTGATGCCGACCATCGCCGCCGGAGTGACGGTGCCGCTGTCGATCTGCGGCACGCTCGGGGCGATGTACCTGCTCGGCTACTCGCTCGACAATTTTTCGCTGATGGCGCTGACGATCTCGGTCGGCTTCGTCGTGGACGACGCGATCGTCATGATCGAGAACATCTTCCGCCTGACGCAGCAGGGCATGACGCCGATGCAGGCGGCGCTGGCCGGGTCGCGGCAGATCGGGTTCACGGTCATCTCGATCAGCATCTCGCTGGTCGCCGTGTTCATCCCGCTGCTGTTCATGGGCGGCATCCTGGGCAGGCTGCTGCACGAGTTCGCGGTCACGCTCACGGTCGCGATCGCGATCTCGGCGGCCGTTTCGCTCACGCTCACGCCGATGATCTGCGGCCGCTTCATGCCGGCCCATCCCCACGCGCCTCCCAAGGGCATCTGGGGACGGATCGACCGTGGGGTCGAGCGCGGCTTCGTGCTGGGCTTGCGCTTCTACGCCCGCACGCTCGGCTGGACGCTGCGGCACCGCGTGCTGATGCTGCTCGTCTTCGTCGCCACGATCGTCCTCACGATCCGGCTCTACGGCGCGGTTCCGAAGGCGTTCCTGCCGTCGCAGGATACGGGGTTGCTGATCGGCTCGACGCTCGCCTCGCCGGACGTGTCGTTTCAGGCGATGATCGAGCGGCAGCGCAAGGTCGTGGACGTGGTGCTCGCCGATCCCGCCGTCGCGAGCGTCGGGTCCGTCGTCGGCGTCAGCAGCGGCTGGTCGTCGCTCAACCGGGGCCAGCTCTATGTCAGCCTCAAGCCGCTCTCCGAGCGCCGCCTCAGCGCGGACCAGGTCATCGACCGGCTGCGCCCGAATCTCGCCCGGATCGGCGGGGTGCAGACGACGCTCTATTCGGCGCAGGATCTACGCGGCGGCGGCCGCTCGGGTGGCGCGCAATACCAGTTCGTCCTGATCGCGCCCGATCTCGACGAGATGCGCAAATGGAGCAACCTGCTCGAGGACAAGCTGAAAGCGACGCCGGGCATCGTCGACGTCACGAGCGACCAGGACCGGGCCGGGCCGCAGGTGGAGGTGACGATCGACCGCACGGCGGCGGCTCGCCTCGGCGTCAGCGTGGCCGCGATCGACAACGCGCTCGACAACGCCTACTCGCAACGCCAGATCTCGACCATCTACACGCAGCGCAACCAGTACAAGGTGGTGCTGGAGGTCGATCCGCGGCTGCAGACCGATCCCGCGATGCTGGACCGGCTCTATGTCGGCGCGGCCGGCGGCAAGCAGGTGCCGCTGTCGGCGGTCGCGCGTTTCAGCCGCGACACGGCGCCGCTCTCGGTGCATCACCAGGGCCAGTTCCCGGCGGCGACGCTCAGCTTCAACACGACGGCGAGCGAATCGCTCGGCGACGCCACGGCCGCGATCGAGAAGGCGGTGCTCGATCTGCGCATGCCGGACACCGTGCATACCGAGTTCGCGGGCAATGCGCGTTTTCTGCAGCAGTCGTTGCAGTCGCAACCGTACCTGATCGCGGCGGCGCTGCTGTCAATCTACATCGTGCTCGGGGTGCTGTACGAAAGCCTGATACACCCGCTCACCATCGTCTCGACCCTGCCCTCGGCCGGCCTCGGCGCATTGCTGGCGCTGCTCGTCACCGGCACGCCGCTGTCGATCATGGGCATCATCGGCATCATCCTGCTGATGGGCATCGTCAAGAAGAACGCGATCATGCTGGTCGATTTCGCGCTGGAGGCGGAGCGCGAGCGCGGCCTCGCGGCGTTCGAGGCGATCCACGAAGCCTGCGTCGAGCGGTTCCGCCCGATCGTCATGACGACGCTCGCCGCGATGCTCGGCGCGATGCCGCTCGCGCTCGCCTTCGGCACAGGGGCGGAACTGCGGCGGCCGCTCGGCATCGCGATCGTCGGCGGTCTCGCCGTATCGCAGGTGCTGACGCTCTATACGACGCCGGTCGTCTATCTGGCGCTGGAGCGGCTCGCGGCGGGCCGCCGGCCGAAACTGCCCTCAGTGACCAAGTCCGGGGCGTTGCCCGCCGAGTAGCCGGCGCGGCGCGGCTTCAGCGCGCCTGGCCGTAGATGCGCCTTCCGCCATTGTCGAGGCAGCTGCAGCTCGACCCGGCGCCGAGGGTTCGCGGCAGCGGGCAGACATACGGCCCGGCGACGCAGGATGGCGCGTAGGACTGGGCGTAGGACTGGGCGTAGGACTGGGCGTAGGATTGCTGGCCCGGCGTGAAGGTCACGGGCGGCGGCGGAGCATAGACCACCGGCGGCGGCGCGTAGACGACGGGCGGCGGCGCGTAGACGATGGGCGGCCCGACATAGAAGGCCGGCCCCCCGACATAGAAGCCGCCCCGCCACCATGCCCGCGCCGGGCTCGGGGCGACGACGACCACGCCAGCGGCGACGATGCTTCCTGCAAGCAGCGCCAAGGCGGTCGGGCGTGGAACACGGGGCATGACGGTCCCTCTCACAACGCAATGCACTTGGAGATTAGCGCGCATGCGCGGTTTTCGCCATCCATGTCGCGAGCAGTTCGCTGACCTCAGCCGGCCGCTCCAAGGGCGGCAGATGGCCGCATCCCGCAAGGACGCAAAGTCGCGCGCCTGCTATTGCGCCCGCGATCTCGCGCGCGTGCTCGGGCGGAATGAAGCGGTCGGCCTCTCCGGTGCAGACGAGCGCCGGCACGCCGATGCGGGCCAGATCGGGCCGGCTGTCGGGGCGGCCGAGGATCGCCGTCTGCTGCCGGATGAACGCGTCCCGGCCGACGCGATGCGCCATGCCGGTCACGCTGTCCCGGATCGCCGCGAGGGCGAGATTGTCCGGGTGCAGCAACTCGGGCAGCAGACGCGGATTGACGCCCCGGAAGCGGCCCGTGCGGGTGAGCGCGATCAGCGCCCGGCGCCTGCGGGCCTGCTCCGGCGTGTCCGGCCGGGCGCTGGTGTCGAACAGGCAGAGGCTCGCGACCCGCTCGGGCATTTGCCGCATCATCTCGAAGGCGACATAGCCGCCCATCGACAGGGCCGCCACCGCGAACCGGGACGGCATGCCTCGCGCGGCCCGCGCCGCCATGGCGGCGATCGTATCGTCCTGCGTCAGATCGGCGACGCCGAGATCGTATCGCCCCGACAGGGCCGCGACCTGGGCATCCCATAACGCCGAATCGCACAGCAGGCCCGGCAGCAGCAGCAGGGGAACGGCAGCCATCGCGGCGTTCTAGGCGATCGTTCCGGAAACCGGCAACCGGGGGAACAATCCGGGACGACCGAAGGGGCAACCTTGACTTTTGGCCCACATCTCTTGATATGCCGCCTCGAAGAGCGCGGGTGGCCGTTTCGGCTGCCGCATGAGCGCTGGTTCAGGCGCGGCCTGAACCTTGAAGGTATGACCGAGATTCTCACTTTGAACGATACAACGCCTTCTCCGGTGGACGCCGACGAGCAGGTCCGGATTGCGGACGCCGAGCCTTCCGCGCCGCCCACGCCGCAAGACCCGCCGGACGCCGCGATCGATGCGGCCGACGAGCCGGACCGGCCGGCGGAGCCGGAACCGCCGGAGGACGAGGGTCCGGCGCCCGACCCGGCGGTCGAGCTCAGCCCCCTGCCGCCCGAGCCGCCCCGGCCGATGTTCGCCGATCTCGGCCTGTCCGAGCCGGTGCTGCGGGCGATCGCCGAAATGGGCTACCGCCACCCGACGCCGATTCAGGAGCAGGCGATCCCGGTCGTGCTGATGGGCCGCGACATCCTTGGGACCGCCCAGACCGGCACCGGCAAGACCGCCGGCTTCACCTTGCCGATGCTCGACATCCTGTCCGGCTCCCGCGCCCGCGCGCGCATGCCGCGCAGCCTCATCCTGGAGCCGACCCGCGAACTCGCGCTTCAGGTCGCGGAGAACTTCGTCCAGTACGGCAAGCATCTCAAGCTGACGCACGCCCTCATCATCGGGGGCGAGAGCATGTCCGATCAGAAGGACGTGCTGATGCGCGGCGTCGATGTGCTGATCGCGACGCCGGGCCGCCTGATCGACATCTTCGAGCGCGGCGGCATGCTGCTGACCGATACCCGCATCCTCGTGATCGACGAAGCGGACAGGATGCTCGACATGGGGTTCATCCCCGACGTCGAACGCATCGTCTCGCTGCTGCCCGCCAACCGCCAGACGCTGTTCTTCAGCGCGACCCTCTCGCCCGAGATCAAGCGGCTGGCCGACGCGTTCCTGCGCAATCCGAGGGAGATCACGGTCTCCCGTTCGGCCTCGGTCGCGACCACGATCAGGGAGGGGCTGGTGCTGGTCGCGGAGCACGATAAACGCGAGGCGCTGCGGCACATGATCCGGACGCAGAACGTGCAGAACGCGCTGATCTTCTGCAACCGCAAGGTCGACGTGGACATCCTCCACAAGTCACTCGTGAAGCACAAATTCCGCGCGGGCGCGCTGCATGGCGACCTGTCGCAGACGGTGCGGTTCGCGACCCTCGAGAAGTTCAAGGCGGGCGAACTGAAGCTGCTGGTGTGCAGCGACGTCGCGGCGCGCGGATTGGATATCGGCGGCCTGTCGCACGTGTTCAATTTTGACGTGCCGATCCATGCCGAGGATTACGTGCATCGCATCGGCCGCACGGGCCGCGCGGGGCTGGAGGGGCACGCCTTCACCATCGCCGAGCCCGAGGACCGGGTCGCGATCGAAGCGATCGAGAAGCTGATCCATCATCCGATCCCGCCGGTGCTGCTGGAGGGCCTGGACCCGGTCGACTGGGCGGAGGACGACGGCAAGCGCCGCCGGCGCGGCGGCCGGACGGCCAAGCCCGCTTCTCGCGCCGCCCCGGCGCGCGAGAAACCGGCTCGCGAGAAACCAGCTCGCGAGAAGCCGCCACGCGAAAAGCCGCCTGGGCGATCCCGTGCCACGACGAAGCAGGGCTCCCGGCGCGCTTCACCGGAAATCGCCGAGCCGGTTGCGGCCGCCGAGGCGACGCCGCCGCCCGAAGCCGATCCGCGGCCGGAGGAGGACTACCGGCAGCCCGAGCGGGACCGGGGCCGGCGCGAGTGGCGGCGGCGCGACGAGGATCTCGGGCCGTCGGTCGTCGGCTTCGGCGACGAGGTTCCGGCCTTCATGCTGGTCAGTCTCCGCCGCAGGCAGAACGCCTCACCCGCGCCCGCCTCGGCCGAGAGCGACAGTTAGTCCGGAAGGTCTTTCCGGCCTCGATCCGATCGCGTAGGCTTCTTTGGCGGAGCAGGCATGCCGCCGGAGAGATCAGCGATGAAGGCGTTCGAGGGAAAGGTTGCAATCGTAACGGGGGCTGCGCGCGGCCTCGGGCGCGTCACCGCGCTTGCGTTCGCGCGCGAGGGCGCGCGCGTGGTTCTGACCGACCTCGACCGGGAAGGGGGAGAGGAGTCGCTCGACCTCCTGCGGCGAGCGGGAGGCGACGGCCTCTTCCTACGCTCCGACGTCCGGGTCGAGAGCGACGCCGAGGAGATGGTGCGCAAGACGGTGGAAGCGTACGGCCGGCTGGACTGCGCCGTGAACAACGCCGCCGTCGTCCGCTTCGCACCGATCGCCGACGAGACCACCGAGAGTTTCGATCTGCACGTCGATACCAATCTGCGCGGCGTCTTTCATTGCATGAAGCATGAAATCCGCCAGATGCTCCGCAACGGCGGCGGGGCGATCGTGAACCAGTCGTCGATCACCGGCAGCCTGACCGGGAACGCGACCGAAAGCCTCTACGCGGCCACCAAGGGCGGCGTGGACGGGCTGACCAAGTCGGTCGCGCTCGAAGTCGCGAGGCACAACATCAGCGTCAACGCCATCGCGGCCTGCGGCATCGACGCGCCGGGCGATGTCTTTCATCAATGGATGCAACGGGAGAACATCGCGCCGGAGGATGCGGGCAAGCTGTTTCCGATCGGCCGCATGGGCAAGGCCGAGGAGCTGACGGCCGCCGTTCTCTTCCTCTGCTCCGAGCAGGCCCGCTTCATCGTCGGGCATATACTGGTCGTCGATGGCGGCTGGATCGCGCACTGACGGCGGCACTCCGGCCACACCCGCAGCCGCCTCAGGACTGCGAGTCCGGGGACAAGACGATGCAGTTCGTGTGGCTGCGGCTCAGCTTCTGGCACGCCTCCACCGCGGCGCTCCGCGACATGCCGGTGAGGCGCGCGCGGTAGAGCGTGCCGTGTCCCGCCCGCACGGTCGAAACCGCGGATTTGCCGTGCGCCGAGACACGGTGCCTGGCGTCCCCGACCGCTTCGCGCGCCTGGCTCTGATTGGCGAACGCGCCGACCTGCACGGCCCAACTTCCAGCGGCGGAGCCGCCCCTCTGCATCGGGAGGGTCTCGGCCTCCGCCGCCGGAATGATGCGGAAGCCGCGCCGGGCCGGGTTCGCCGACGCGACCGCGACCGCCCTCTGGACCGGTATCCTCGGCGGTTCGGGCATGCGGGAGGCGACCTGCACGGCGTCGCGCGACCGTCCGTGTCCGTGCCGGCCGTGCGTGGCGGAGCGGGCCTGGGCGACCTGCACGGGGCGGCCGTAGCGCAGGCCGGGCGGGATTTCCAAGGGCAGCGCGTTCATGGCGTAGTCTTCCGCCGGCGAGCGGTTCACCGGATGGCTGTCCATGATGTACGGCCCGATCATCGCGACGTAGCGCCGGGTCTCATCGGGCAGCGGACGATTGTTGCTCAGGTAATCATCAAGCCGCTTCGGGCCGGCGTTATACGCGGCGAGAAATGCCGGCGCGCCATAGATGTCGTACATCTCGCGGATATAGGCGGTGCCGGCGATGATGTTGTTGTGCGGATCGTAGGCGTCGTCGCTCAGACTGTATCGCGCGCGCAGCTCGTCGTAGGTCTCCGGCATCACCTGCATCAGCCCCATGGCGCCGACCCCGGAGGTGATGAGGCGGCCATTCTGGTACAGCCTGCCGCCCAACTCGACCCGCATGACCTCGCGCACCCAGCGCTGCGGCACGTCGAACCGGGTCGAGGCCTCGGTCACATACGGACCCCACGGATCTTCCGGCGGACCCGGCGGGACGTAGTCGGTCCGGGCGTGCGAGGCGTATCGGGCGGCCTCGTAGCTCTGGTTGACCACCGGTCGGTTGCCGCCCGAACAGGCCGCGAGCAGCGACAGCACCGCGCACGCGGTGGCGGCGCGGATTACGGCAGGAAGGCTGTCCTTTTTCTCGGTCGCTACGCCGGCGCTGGATGTCATCCGCCTCGGACCTCGCTGTTCGACCAGATACGGCCGGGGTTGCGGCGGTCAGACCGACCGTCGCTCAGGTGCTTGCTCAGGAACCTCGGCTAACCCCTTATCCGAAGCCGAACATCGAGGCAAGACAATCGAGGGTGCCGCTTCCCGGCCAGGCCCGGCCGCGCGGCCGGGCAACCCGAGGCGATACGGGGCGCGACTCGGGCTGGCGCGTTCCCGGCGGGCATCATCACAAAACTGTGATCCGGCCCGGACGGGCGGCCTGCCCCAATCGCGCCGGCAGTTGCGGCTTGCGACTCGATCGAGGTACGCCCCGCCGGGCATGAGCACCGCCCTGCAGCACGGCCCCTCCGCCGTCTTCGATCTCGCGTCCGCCCGGTCCCGGAGCGCCCGCGCCCGGCTCGCATACGCGGACATCGTGGAAGCGCTGCGCATGTGGCGGCTGAGCTGCGTGCTCGGCTGGCTCGACATCAAGCTGCGCTATCGCGGATCGCTGCTCGGGCCGTTCTGGCTGACGCTTTCGACCGGCATCATGGTCGCGGCGCTCGGGTTCCTCTACTCGGCCCTGTTCAAGATGGACCTGCACGACTACCTGCCGTTTCTCGCGCTCTCGCTCGTGCTCTGGAACGCGATCGCGGCGCTGGTGGGCGAAGCGTGCCTGTGCTTCACGGCCCATGAGGGCATGATCCGGTCGATCCGGATGCCGTTCTCGATCTATGCGAATCGCACACTCGTCCGTAACGCGATCGTTCTCGCGCACAACATCCCGGTCATTCTCGTGGTGTACGCGGTGTTCGACGCCTGGCCCGGCTGGCACGCGGTCCTGATGCTGCCCGGCCTCGTGCTGTGGGTCGTGGACGGCTTTGCCGTGTCGCTGCTGCTCGGCGCGTTCTGCGCGCGGTTCCGCGACATTCCGCCGATCGTCGGAAGCGTCATGCAGATCGCGTTCTTCGTGAGCCCGATCATCTGGAAGCCGGAACTGGTCGCGGGAGGCGTGAAGTATCTGCCGCTCAATCCGTTCTACGTGCTGACGGAGGTGGTGCGCGCTCCGCTGCTCGGCGCGGCTCCCGGCATCCTCGTCCTCGTGTGCGCGACGCTCTACAGCGCGGCGCTCTGCTGGGTCACGTGGGCGTTGTTCACGCGGGTGCGCGGCCGTCTCGCATTCTGGGTCTGAACGCATGATCGCCGGCATCGACATCGCCAACGTCTCGGTCTTCTTTCCGCTCTATCACGGCAACAGCCGCAGCCTGAAGAAGATGGTGTTCGCGGCGGCCTCGGGGCGGCTGGGGCAGGACAAGCAGCAGCGGGTCGTGGTGGAGGCGCTGCGCGACGTCTCGTTCTCGCTCCAGAGCGGCGACCGCCTCGGGCTGATCGGCGGCAACGGCGCGGGCAAGACGACGCTCCTGCGCACGCTCGCGGGCATTTACGAACCCGTGGTCGGCCATGTCCGCGTGCAGGGCAGCCTGAACGCGCTGCTCGACCCCAATCTCGGCATGAACCCCGAGCTGACCGGCCGCGAGAACATCCGCCTGCGCGGCATGTTCAACGGCCTGCCGTCGTCGGAGCTGAAGCGGCTGGAGGACGACGTGCAGTCCTTCGCGGGTCTCAGCGACTTCCTCGACCTGCCGGTGCGGATCTACAGCTCCGGCATGGTGATCCGGCTCGGCTTCGCGCTCGCGACCGCGATCAAGCCGCAGATCCTGCTGATGGACGAGTGGTTCCTGGCGGGCGACGCCGACTTCATGGAGAAGGCGCGCGCGCGGCTCGAGGACATGGTTCGGGGGGCCGAGATCCTCGTTCTGTCCTCGCACCAGGAAACCGTGATCTCGGCCTGGTGCTCGCGCGTGCTGTGGATGGAGCAGGGCCGCATTCGCGACGACGGCCCGGCGGACGAGGTGATGCAGCGCTATCTCGGGCGGCCCGTGCAGACCTGGCCGGAACCCGTCGCGGCTCCGGACCCGACGCCGGAGCCGGTCGAGCCCGGGTGACCGGCAACCGGACGGAGCAACGTCCGTTGCAGGGGGACTGAACCTACCGCGAGGTCATCATGCCCTTCCTGGACGCGAGCGACGGCACGCCCCTCTACTACAATGACTGGGGCAGCGGGCCGCCCATCGTCCTGATCCATGGCTGGCCGCTGAACGCCGACATGTGGGAGTACCAGGCCGCGTATCTCGCGTCCGAGGGCTTCCGCGTCGTCGCCTATGACCGGCGCGGCTTCGGCCGGTCGGGCCATCCCTGGCAGGGCTTCGATTACGACACGTTCGCCGACGATCTGCGGGCCGTGATGGACCAACTCGACCTGAAGGGCGCGACGCTCGCGGGCTTCTCCATGGGCGGCGGCGAGGTCGCCCGCTATCTCGGCCGGCATGGCGGCGAGCGGGTGGCGAAGGCGGTGCTGATCGCGGCGGTCACGCCTTTCCTGCTGAAGACGCCGGATCACCCGGACGGCGTCGATCGCTCGGTGTTCGACGGCATCATCGAGGGCCTGAGCCGCGATCGGCCGCACTTCCTCGCCAACTTCGGAAAGGCGTTCTTCGGCGCCGGGCTGCTCAACTTCACGGTCACGGCCGAAATCTTGCAATGGGCGCTGATGCTGGCGTTGCAGGGCTCACCCAAGGCGACGATCGACTGCGTGCGCGCCTTCTCCGAGACGGACTTCCGGGGCGACATGGCGGCGTTCACGATGCCGACGCTCGTCATCCACGGCGACGCCGACCAGACCGTGCCGATCGACATCTCCGGCCGGGCCGCCACCCGGCTCATCCCGCACGCGGAACTGCGCGTCTATTCCGGCGCGCCGCACGCCCTGTTCTTCACCCACAAGGACGACCTCAACGCCGATCTGGCGGCGTTTGCCGGGCGGTGACGGGGGCCACTCGCTGCTTCCACTTCCCTTTTGATGGTTTCGTCCCACTCTTGCCTGGCGACCGCGAGGTCATGGTTTGTTTGCATGTTCATCCAGAACTGCGCGCTGGTTCCGAAATATCTGCTAAACGCAAAGCCGTTTCTGGCGATATGACCCGATGACCGCGCACAATATCAGTGATGCGGTTGGCCGAAACGCGGAGCTTGAGCGCGAGCGCATTTGCGCTCATGTCCCTCGCTGCCAGTTCGGCGGCAAGGGTAAGGCCGGAATGGACCGGCGGCCCCTCAAAATCATCAGAAACTTCGTAAATCTCATCGGTCATCGTCAGCCTTCATACAGTTGGGCAAATGCGCGTCCCTCCTCTCTTGACCGAAGGGCCGAGTGCTGGCGACCCGAGACAGATATCGCACGGAGCCCAGGGATCGGCCTCGGCTCCGCTCCCCTCGCCGGGCGTTTTGGTCAGACCTCCAGGATCGCCTTGATCACGCCGGCCTCCGGTTGCAGCCAGTCCCGGAACAGACCGGGCGCGTCGGCCAGGGGGCCGCGATGGGTGTTCAAAGCCCGTGCCGGAACCCGGCCCGCCTGCATCTGGCGCACGACCTCGGCAAAGTCGTCAGGTTGGGCGTTGCGGCTGGCGAGGAGCGTCGTTTCGCGCTTGTGGAACTCCGGGTCCGAGAAGGTGATGGTGTCGCGCACGACGCTGATGAGCACGTAGCGCCCGCCATGGCCGACGAAGCCGAAGCCGCGCTGCATCGCGGCGGCGTTGCCCGTCGCGTCCACCACCACATCGAAGCCGTCGCCGCCGGTGAGTTCCTGCGCGCTCGACTCCGCCTTTGCGTCCGCGGGCAACGCGCGGTCGGCGCGGAGCTTGTCGACCGTGAAGGCGAGCCGGTCCGCGCGCGTGTCCATGACGGTGACGTCCGCGCCGCGCGCCTTGGCGAAGATGATGGCCGACATGCCGATCGGCCCCGATCCCACCACCAGGACACGGTCCGCCTCCGTGACCGCGCCGCGCTTGATGCCGTGCGCGCCGATGGCGAGGAACTCGGTCATGGCCGCGTCGTCGAGCGATGTCGGGCCGGTCGGGACGACGTTTCGTTCCGGGACCGACAGGTATTCCGCCATGCCGCCGTCGCAATGGACGCCCAGCACGCGGATATTCTGGCAGGCATTGGTGATGCCCTTGCGGCAGGCGGCGCACCGGCCGCAGCTAAGGTAGGGAACGATATAGACGTTCTCTCCCGGCGAGAGCCTGGAGCCCGCCGGCGCGCGCTCGACCGTGCCGGACAATTCGTGCCCCATCACGCGCGGATATTCGAGATAGGGATGCTTGCCGCCGAAGATATGAAAATCGGTGCCGCAGATGCCGATCCGGCGGATATGCACCAGCACCTCGCCTGGCTGCGGCTCCGGCGTCGGGCGATCGACGACCGCCAGCTTGCCGGGTTTCTCGCAAATCACTGCTTTCACGCCTGACCTCCCTCGTGGTTACAACCTGACGCGCCTGGCGCCTCGTCGCACGGCCGGAGCCAGCACGGGCGATCAGGCCGTCCGCCGACGCCCGAGCAGCCACGCAAAGGCGCGGCGCACGAACGCCGCGCCATCTTCGGTCGGCAGATCCCCATGCGCAATCAGCACGCGCTCGATCGGCCAGGCGAGAACCCGGTTGAGTGCCGCCCGCGCCGCGCCACGGGCGAGGAAACTCGCGCGCCAATCACGCGGCGCGCTGGGATTGGGCGCGACAATCCCGCCGAGCCGGGCAACAACGCCACGCCATCCCTTGAACCAGTCGCGCGGGAAGTTCTGGATCAGATCGGCGAACAGGACGGTGTGGCTGCGGCGGTGAAAGAACACGATCTCGGTGAGATAGAAGCTCCCGCGCAGCACGATCTGGTCGATCTCGGCCGCCCATTCCGGCTCGGGAGCGTCGGCAAGCGTGGCGTCGAACGCAAGATCCGGGCGCTTGCCCCGCAGCCCGGGCGAATCGTAGAGGCGAGCGTCCGGGTACGCGGATTTCCATTCCGCGAGGAAAAGGTGGTGCAGTGCGTTCGGGGATACGAGGTAGCGGACTGTACCGAGCACGTCGGCCGAAGCACGCAGCGAGCCCGAAAGCGCAACGGGCGACCACACGAACAGGCTGCCGTCGGAGAGCCGGATCACCGCCATCCGCGTCGGATAAGCGAAGCCATGGAACGAAGCGGCTGGACCGTCGGCTATCCAGAATCTCGGGTCCAAATTGCCGCAGCTTTTCGCTCATAATTCCCCGGTTGCGTGCGTCCGGCTTCTCGTTCCGGATCAGGCCGGCGGCTCGCCTTGCACCGACGTCTTGCCGAAGCCCTCGATCAGCGCGGTCACCTCGGCGATGGCCCGCTCCGCCGCCGCCGCGTCGGTGCCCTTCGCGACCACCGCGACGCCGTTGCCCTGGCCGCGATAGAACGGATAGCTGCCGATGTCCGTTTCGGGGTAGCGGCGCTGGATCGCGCCGAGGCCCTCCGCGATCGTGCCCTCGGGGAGCCCGAATACATGCACGGCGCGCGACTGGATGGGCGTGCCGCCGCGCAGCCGCGCCGACAGCACGTCGAACATCGCCCGCATGATGCGCGGCACGCCCGCCATGACATGCACATTGCCGATGGTGAAGCCGGGCGCGATCGAGATCGCGTTCTCGATCAGCGCGGCGCCGCGCGGCATGGTCGCCATGCGCTGCCTTGCCGCGTTGAACTCGCCCGGCTTGTAGTGCTTCTCCATGCGCGCCCACGCCTCTGGGTGCGGCTCCCACGGAACGCCGAAGGCGGCGGCGACGCACTCGCTCGTGATGTCGTCATGCGTCGGGCCGATGCCGCCGGTCGTGAACACATGGTCGAACCGCGCCCGCATCTCGTTCACCGTGCCGACGATCGTCTCGGCGACGTCCGGGATGACCCGCACCTCGCGGAGCGGAATACCGATCTCGCCGCAGCGGGTCGCGATGTACTGGATGTTCAGATCCTGGGTGCGCCCGGACAGCACTTCGTTGCCGATCACGATGAGGCCGGCGATGGGGTTGGAGCGGATCGTCACGCATGGCCCTCCGTCAAAGGAAATCCCGCAGCAACGGCACGAGCGGCTTGTCGGCCTCCGGCATCGGATAGTCCGGGAGCTTATGCGGACGCACCCAGGCCAGCGCCTGGCCTTCCCGCCCGGCCGGCCTGCCCTTCCAGCGTCTGCACAGATAGAGCGGCATCAGCAGATGGAAGCGCTCATAGGCGTGCGAGGCGAAGGCGAACGGCGCCAGACAGGCGCTGGTCACGTCGATGCCCAGCTCCTCGCGCAACTCTCGAATCAGGCAGTGCTCGGGCGTCTCGCCCGGACCCATCTTGCCGCCCGGGAACTCCCAGAGCCCCGCCATGGTCTTGCCCTCCGGCCGCCGCGCGAGCAGCACCCGCCCGTCCGCATCGACCAGGGCGCAGGCGGCGACCAGCATCACGGGCTTCGCGCCCTCCGCCAGCCCGCCGGGCGGCGGCGCGACTTCGGGATGGCCGAAGATGTCGTCGCGGCTCGCCTCGAAGCGCAGCACGGAATGCTCGCCGCCACGCGCCAGGAACGCCTCGGCCCCGTGCCCGACCTCGCGGAAGCCGACCCGCTTCAGCACGGCGACGGAGGCCGGATTGTCGGTCGCGACGTTCGCCACCAGCCGGTCCAGATCGAGATTGGCGAGCGCCCAGCGCACCAGCCGCCCCGTCGCCTCGGCCGCGACCCCGTGGCCCCAGAACCGCCGCCCGACCCAGTAGCCGAGCGAGGCGCTGCGGCTCTTCGCGTCCACCCTGAGCCCGACCGCGCCGACCAGTATCTCGTCAGCGCCCTCCCGTCCGGTGATGGCCAGATGATACGCCTCTCCCGCCTCCAGGCGGGTGCGGGTCGAGGCGATCCACTCGACGGCCAGGTCGCGCGAATAGGGATAGGGCACCTGCGCCAGCGTGCGCGTCACCTCCCAGTCGTTGATCAGACGGTGCAGCGCGTCCGCGTCCTCGGGCCGGAGCGGCCGCAGGGTCAGGCGCTCGGTCGCGAGTTCGGTGAAAGACGGCGGCAGAAGCGGCACATGCTCCGGCGAGGCGGCTTGCGGCTTGCGGCCGCGCCTCGCGGGAGCTTTCGTCGGGCCAGCCGTGGTCACGCTCGCGTCAGCTCCGGTAGCTGCCGTTGATGTCGATGTAGCCGTGCGTCAGGTCGCAGGTCCAGGCGGTCCCGCGCCCGCGCCCAAGCCCGAGATCGATCGCGATCTCGATTTCGCGCCCCTTCATGTGCGCGGCCACCGGCGCCTCGTCGTAGCCGGGCACGACCGCGCCATCGCGCGCCATCCAGGCGCCGCCGACGCCGATCGAGAGCGTATCGCGGTCGGCCGGCTCGCCCGCCTTACCGACCGCCATGACGATCCGGCCCCAGTTGGCGTCCTCGCCCGCGACCGCCGTCTTCACGAGCGGCGAATTCGCGACCGAGAGCGCGATCCGGCGGGCCGATCGGGCGGAGACGGCCCCGGTCACGTGGATCCGGATCAGCTTTTGCGCCCCCTCCCCGTCCCGCACGACCTGCAAAGCGAGGTCGAGCAGCAGCGCGTCGAGCTGGGCCGAGAAGTCGCGCAGCATCTGCCGGGCTGCGTTGCTCCCGTCCCGCTTGGGGATCGCCGGGTGCCGCGCCTGCCCGGTCGCGAACAGCAGCACGGTGTCCGAGGTGGAGGTGTCGCTGTCGACGGTCGTGCGATTGAAGCTCGCATCCACCCCGGCGCGGAGCATCGTGTCGAGCAGATCGGCCGGGATCTTTGCATCGGTGAACACGAAGCAGAGCATCGTCGCCATGTCCGGGGCGATCATGCCGCTGCCCTTGGCGATGCCGCAGATCCGCACCTCGGCATCCCCGATCCGGGCGGTGCGGACCGAAGCCTTGGGAAAGGTGTCGGTGGTCATGATGCCGCGCGCGGCGTCCTCCCACCCGTTCTCGCGCAAGGAGGCGTGCAGGCCCGGCAGCGCCTCGGTCAGAAGCTCGTGCGGCAGCACCTCGCCGATCACGCCCGTCGAGGCGAGAAACACCTGCCGCGGCGGACAGCCGAGCAGGGCGGCTGCGGCGGCGGCGGTCGCCGTGCAGGCGTCCCGCCCGGCGCGGCCGGTGAAGACGTTGGCATTGCCGGCATTGACCACGACGCCCCGCGCCCGGCCGTGCTTGAGCGCCGCCCGGCACCAATCGACGGGCGCGCCCGGGCATTTGTTGCGGGTAAAGACGCCCGCGACGGTCGTGCCCTCGGGCAGCTCGATGAGCACGAGATCGGTCCGCCCCCGGTAGCGGATGCCCGCTTCGACCGCGCCGAGACGGATGCCGCCGAACGGCCGCAACTCCGGCAGCCCGACCGCGAGCGGCGACAGCGGCGGTGCCAAGCGACGCCTCTATTGCGCCTTATGCGGCGTCTCGGCCGGAGACGCGGACGGGGAGGAGCCGGACGGGGAGGACGGGGGCGGCGAACCCTGCTGCACCGGCGAGCCGTCCAGGTTGAAGCGCTCGATGCTCGAATCCTGGCGCGCCTGCGCGAGCACCTTCTGCACGTCCGCCTGGATCATCTTCTGGCGCAGCTCCTCGCGCGCCTGCTCGAAGCTGGGCGGGGTGTCCTGCTTGCGCTCGACCACCTTGATGACGTGCCAGCCGAACTGGGTATGCACCGGCACCTGGGAAAACTGGCCGGGCTTGAGGGCGAAGGCGGCGTCGGCGAAGGCCGGCACCATGTCGCCCTTCTTGAAGAAGCCGAGATCGCCGCCCTGGGCCGCCCCCGGGTCCTTGCTCTTCTGCTTGGCGAGGGTCGCGAAATCGGCGCCCTTCTTCAGCTGCGCGATAACGTCCTTCGCCTCGGCCTCGGTCGGCACCAGGATATGGAAGGCGTGGACCTCCTCCTCGCCGGGCTTGCCCGCGATCTCCTGATCGTAGCGGGCGCGCACCGCCTGCTCGGTCACTTGCGGCCCGACCTCTTTCGCGATGAGCGCGGTCTCCAGCGCCCGCTCCGACGCCGCCTCCATCTGCTTCTTGACCGCCGGATCGTTCTCCAGCCCCTGCTTGCGCGCCTCGTGCGCCAGGGCGTCGCGGTCGATCAGCTGATCGAGCACCATCGGGAAGAGCACCTTGCTCGGCATGCCCTGCATCTGCGGCGGCAGGCCTCTCGCCGCCTCGGCGACGTCGCTCAGGTGGATCGTCTTGCCGTTCACCTTGGCGACCACGGGATCGGACGGCGCCCCGGACCCGCTCGCGGCGGGAGGCGTCGCCTGCGACGGCTGCGCGGCGGGCAGGGGGGCGGAAGGCGGGGGAGCAGGCGAGGCGGCCGGCTGCGCGAGCGACGGACCGGCCTGGCCCAGCAGCAAAGCGCCCGCGACCAGACCCAGACGGGGCATCGCCCCTGAGATACGCGACATCATGAACCCTGTCTTTACGGAAGGAGCGGATCATGGCCGAAGCGGCGCGCGGCCACAAGGTTGCGGGGGCGAAGGCGTGCATGGGCGGGCCGATCGAGAGGGCCGCCGCCCCGCCCTCGTTGACCCGTCCTCGTTGACCGGGGGGCAGGCGGGTCTTATCTGACCCGGTGCCCGGTGAGGCCGGCCGGCCGATCCGCCCGAGGCCGAGCGGCGACGGGCCTTTCGTCACCCATGAAGGTTTGCATGTTCGGTAGCATCGCCCGCGCCATCTTCGGCTCCGCCAACGACCGTTCGCTCAAGGCTTACCAGCGCCGGGTGCCGCAGATCAATGCGCTCGAGCCGGCGGTCGCCGAGCTGAGCGACGAGGCGCTGCGCGCCAGGACGGACGAGTTCCGAAAACGGCTCGCCAACGGCGCCACCCTGGACGAACTGCTCCCGGAGGCGTTCGCGGTGGTGCGCGAGGCGAGCAAGCGCACGCTCGGCCAGCGGCATTTCGACGTGCAGCTGATCGGCGGCATGGTTCTGCACGACGGCAAGATCGCGGAGATGAAGACCGGCGAGGGCAAGACCCTGGTCGCGACCCTGCCCGTGTACCTGAACGCGCTCGCCGGAAAGGGCGTCCACGTCGTCACGGTGAACGACTATCTCGCCCGGCGCGACGCCGAGTGGATGGCGCAGATCTACGGCTTCCTCGGCCTCTCCACCGGCGTCATCGTGCATGGCCTGGACGACGAGCAGCGCCGCACCGCCTATGCCTGCGACATCACCTACGGCACCAACAACGAGTTCGGCTTCGACTATCTCCGCGATAATATGAAGTACCGGCTGGAGGACATGACCCAGCGGGACTTCTCGTTCGCGATCGTGGACGAGGTGGACAGCATCCTGATCGACGAGGCGCGGACGCCGCTCATCATCTCCGGCCCCGCCGAGGACAGTTCCGACCTCTACCGGCGCGTGGACGAGGTGGTGAAGGTTCTCGTGACCGACCCCGAGAGCTACGAAAAGGACGAAAAGTTTCGCACCGTCGCGCTGACCGAGCCGGGATCGGAGCGGGTGGAGGAGATGCTGCGCGAAGCCGGGATCATCGAGGAGGGCAACCTCTACGACATCATCAACGTCTCGGTCGTGCATCACGTCCAGCAATCGCTGCGCTCGCACACGCTGTTCACGCGCGACGTCGACTACATCGTGCGCGACGACAAGGTCGTCATCATCGACGAGTTCACCGGCCGCATGATGGAAGGGCGGCGCTACTCGGACGGGCTGCATCAGGCGCTGGAGGCGAAGGAGCACGTCACCGTGCAGCCGGAGAACCAGACGCTCGCCTCGATCACCTTCCAGAACTATTTCCGTCTCTATCCCAAGCTCGCCGGCATGACCGGCACGGCGATGACGGAAGCTGACGAGTTTGCCGAGATCTACAAGCTCGACTCGGTCGAGATCCCGACCAACGTCCCCGTCGCCCGCAAGGACGAGGACGACGAGGTGTACCGCTCGGCGGCCGAGAAATACGAAGCGGTCGCAGGGCTGATCGACGAGGCGCGGCAGAAGGGCCAGCCCGTGCTGGTCGGCACCACGAGCATCGAGAAGAGCGAGCAGATCAGCGAGTTGCTCAAGAAGAAGAAGGTGCCGCACGCCGTGCTCAACGCCCGCTTCCACGAGCAGGAAGCGACGATCGTCGCGCAGGCGGGGGCGCCCGGCTTCGTCACGATCGCGACCAACATGGCCGGCCGGGGTACCGACATCAAGCTCGGCGGCAATCTCGAGATGCGGCTGAAGCAGGAGCTGGGCGGAGTCGACGATCCGGGGTTGCGCGCCGCGCGGGAAGCCGAGATCCGCGACGAGATCGCGGTTGCGCACGAGCGCGTGAAGGAGGCGGGAGGGCTGATGGTGATCGGCACCGAGCGCCACGAGAGCCGCCGGATCGACAACCAGCTGCGCGGCCGCTCGGGGCGGCAGGGCGATCCCGGCCGCTCGCGCTTCTTCCTCTCGCTCGAGGACGATCTGATGCGGATCTTCGGGTCCGAGCGCATGGGCGGGATGCTGCAACAACTCGGGCTGAAGGAGGGCGAGGCGATCGTCCATCCGTGGATCAACAAGGCGCTGGAGAAGGCGCAGAAGAAGGTCGAGGCGCGCAACTTCGACACCCGCAAGAACGTGCTGAAATACGACGACGTGATGAACGACCAGCGCCGCGAGGTCTACGCGCAGCGACGGGAGTTCATGCGCGCGGCCGATGTCGCCGAGACGGTCACGGAGATGCGCGCCGAAACCATCCACGGGATGGTCGCCCGCCGCATTCCCGAAAAAGCCTTCGCCGAGCAGTGGGAGCTTGCGGAACTCGCCGACGACATGCGCCGCCTGCTCAACCTCGATCTGCCGGTCGCGGAGTGGGGGCGCGAGGAAGGGATCGACGAGACGCAGATCCGCGAGCGGATCGAGCAAGCGGCGGATCAGATGATGGCGGCAAAGGCGGCCAATCTCGGCCCCGAGCTGATGCGGTTCATCGAGAAGTCATTGCTGCTGCAAGTGCTCGACGCGGTGTGGAAGGAGCATCTCTACGCGCTCGATCATCTCCGCCTGGGCATCGGTCTCCGCGCCTACGGCCAGCGCGACCCGCTGAACGAGTACAAGAGCGAGGCATTCGCGCTGTTCAACGCGATGCTCGACGATCTGAAGGAGCGCGTGACGGCGATGTTGTCGCGTGTGCAGCTCGCCCCGGAACAGCCGCCCGAGCCGGTCTTCGCGCCTCGCTCGCAGCCGATGTTCGAGCGCCACCCAGAGCCCGCCTCCGCGATGGCCGGAGGCGGGGAGCTGGAATACGAGCTGGCCGGCGCGGGCGCGCCGATCACTGGCGCACCGATTGGGACGCGGCCGGTCCGGCTCGGCGGCGGCACGGCGTGGGACGGGACGATCGACGTGAACGATCCGGCGACCTGGAAGAACACGCCGCGCAACGCCCCCTGCCCGTGCGGCTCCGGGCGCAAATACAAGCACTGCCACGGGAAGATCGGCTAGGACGCAATCGGCCGCGGCCCTCGGCCCAAAATGCCACTCTCGAATGGAAGGTGACGGGTTTAGACGCGAGTGAATGCGCTTGACATCGCCCTAGGGTTGTGTTTCGCTTTCGTTCATGTCCGCCGTGCTCGCCGCACCGAGCCTTCTCGCCCGCTTCGAGACCGCAATCACTTTTCTGTGCCAGTCGGTGGCGGCGAATTTTCTGAAAACGCCGGCCGCTCCTCTGGTGCCGCTCGCCTGGAACCGGCTGCGGCGGCTGCTCGCCCGGTTCGCGGCGCTGGTCGCCTGCATCGAGGCCGGGCGGAACCTCGCGCGACGCGCGCCGGCGGCCGCCGGCGCGCGGTCCCGTCCCGATCTCCCGTCGCTTCGGCTTCCGGCGGACCGCGGCTGGCTGCTCCGGCTGGCGCCCGCGTTGGACACGCGGCTCGGCCGGGGGTGGGTCGAGGCCCTGGTCAGCGATCCGGACTTCGCTTTGCTGCTCGAAGCCGCGCCACGGGCGGGGCGTATCCTTCGCCCGCTTTGCCATGCGCTCGCGATCGAGCTGCCGCCGCCCCTGCGTCTGCCAGCCCGCCCCCGCAAGCAGCGCCGCCCGGACCGGTCCGGCGGCACGGCCGCTCACGGCCAAGGCGACCTGCCATCCCAGCCGAACGCCGCGCGGCCCGGCTTCCTTCCATGGCTCCCCCCGCCCGCGTTTCCTGTCTCCGCGGCCGCAAGTCCCCCACCCTCCCGGCCGGCGTCCGTGAGCTCCAGTCGCCTCCGAACCGGTCCACGTCCGCGCGATCCCTGCCCTCGTTCCTGAAAAGCGGAGGGCGCGGAGAAAGCGAGAGCCGGCGATGGCTCCGCGCGCGCTGGCTTGCGCAAGCGGCGTCAAAAGGCTCGGTCAGAACTTCGCCGAAACCGCGAGCGAGTCGAAGCTGAACGTGCCGCCGCGCTGGTGCATGAACTCCTCGGTGCGGATGACGTGGGTGAAGGAGAGGCGGACCCCCCACGCCATCACCGCGGCCCCGGCCTGGAACTCGGCCTGCCAGGGCTGCGGCGCGACGTGCCGGCTGGTCGAGAACAGATTGCCGTTTAAGGTCACGTCATAGCCGACCGCCTGCCCGTCCGCGCCCGCGAACAGATACCAGACGAACGGGCGCGTCGCGGTATAGGCGTCTGCGCCGGTCAGGCCCGGACGGATGCGGGAGGGGCCGAAATCCGAGTTCAGGCCCTGCCCGATCCGGAACTGCAGGCCCGCCTGCGCATAGGTGCGATAGAGCCCGGCCGCGCCGGTGACGGAGGGCAGCGTATCGACCTCCACGCCGTAGAGTCGGCGAGCGGCAGGCGCCAGGTCCGCTCGGCCAGGAACTGGATCAGCGGCTGGTTGTGGATCTGGTAGCCCCAGCCCTGCGCCCTGGTGTCGCCGAGGATGTCGTGGAAGCCGTTCTGGATCACCTCGCCGCCCGCGCCCGGCCCGACCAGGCCGAAACTCGCGCCGAGCACGCTGCGGCTCGTCTCCGTGTCCTGGATCAGCGCCGTGTTCAGCAGCAGCACCCCGGCATAGGGGCGGTCGCGCGGGTCCGGCGGGTTGGTCTGCGTCGTGTAGGGCGTGAAGAAGGTCTGCGCGAGATCGATCGAGACCCGCTGCCGCCCGTCCTGGAACAAGGACCGGCCAAGCCGCGAGACGGCGCCGGGCACATCCTCGTCGGTCGGCGACGTCCAGCCGAGCCGCAGGCCGCTCGAATAGTAGCGGTCGGTGTCGTTGAGGGCATCGTTCTCGATCTGCAGCGTCCAGATCGGGTCCGGATCGACCGGCACCTCGGCCGCGGCCGGCCGCCCGCCCATCGCGGCGGCGGCCAGGGCGAAGCACGCGAACACTCGTCTGGTCATGAGCCATCACCTTGACCGTTGCCGCTGTCATGGTGACGGGTCGCGCCGCTTCGCAAAAGCCGCGGCCTCTCACGAGGAGGTGAACAGTTGCAGCAGCAGGGCCATCGGGCGTTCAGCCACGGACCAGTGAAGAGGCGAGCGAATGGAAGTGAACGTGGCTGTCGCGGTGCTGTGCATCGCCGCCGGCGGGATCGGTCAGCCAGTGGCTCGCCTGGCGGTTCAGGGTGCCGGCCATCGTCCTGCTGTTCGCGGTCGGGCTGGCGGTGGGGCCGGGATTGCAGCTGATCCACCCCTCGGCCGCGCTCGGGCCGGCGCTGCGCCCGCTGGTCGGCCTCGCGGTTGCGATCGTGGTGTTCGAGGGCGGCCTTTCGCTCAACTTCCGCGATCTGCGCGCGGCCGGCGAAGGCGTGCTGCGGCTGACGGCGGTCGCGTTGCCGATCAACTGGGTGCTCGGGACGGTCGCGAGCCACTGGATCGCCGGGTTCAGCTGGGGCGCCGCCGTCCTGTTCGGCGCGATCACGGTGGTCACGGGACCGACCGTCGTGCTGCCCCTGCTGCGGCAAGCCCGCCTGCAGCGGCGGACCGCTTCGTTCCTGCGCTGGGAGGCGATCGTGAACGATCCCGTGGGGGCGATCCTGACCGCGCTCACGCTGGAGGCTCTGGCCGGGAGCCACACGGGCGCGGGCGTCGCGGGCGTGCTCGTCGGAGGCGTCGCGCTTTCGGCGGCGCTCGGGATCGGCGCGGGCGTGCTCGTCAAGTGGAGCTTCGGCCGCGATCTCGTGCCGGAGTTCCTGAAGACGCCGATGCTGCTCGCGCTCATCCTCACCATCGCCTCGCTGTCCAACCTCGCCATGGCGGAAGCGGGCCTGATGGCCGCGACCGTGTTCGGCATCGCCGTCGCCAATCTCGGCATTACGGGCGTTTCTGATTTGCGCCGGTTCAAGGAATCGCTGGTCGTCCTGCTGGTCTCGACCTTGTTCGTGACGCTGACCGCCGATCTCGACCGCTCGGTGCTGTCGCATGTCGGCTGGGGCATCGCCGCGCTCACCGCCGCGATGATCGTCCTCGTTCGCCCGGCGGCGATCCTGCTCGCGACCTTGGGGACGGCCATGAGCTGGCAGGAGAAGTTGCTGACCGGATGGGTCGCGCCGCGCGGCATCGTCGCGGCGGCGATGGCGGGCGTCGCCGGGCTGCAGGCTGCAGGAGGCGGGCTACGCAGGGGCCGATCTCGTGATGCCGGCGGTGTTCGCGCTGATCGCGGCGACCATGCTGCTGCACGGCTTCTCCCTCGCCCCGCTCGCGCGCCGCCTCGGCCTCGACATGGGCGAGGGCCACGGCGTGCTGATCGTCGGCGCGTCGCGCTGGGCGACGGATTTCGCCCTCGCCCTGCAGGCGCTGGGCGCGAACGTCACCCTGTCGGACACGTTTCCCGGCGCCCTGCGCCGCGCCCGGCTGCGCGGGCTCGCCGTGCTGCAGGCCGAGGTGCTGTCCCACCATGGCGAGGAGCAGATCCAGGAACGCCCGATCGACTACGCGATCGCCGCGACCCCGGACGAAGTCTATAACGGCCTTGTCTGCGCCCATTTCGCGCCGGAACTCGGCCGCGAGCGGGTCTATCAGCTCGCCCCCTCCGAAACCGACGCGCATACCGGCATCGCCCGCGACGTCCGTGGCAAGGCGCTCGGCGACACGAGTCTCGATTTCGACGCGATCGAGGCGGCGTACCGGGCGGGCGCCCGGTTCGAGACGCGGACGGTAACGGAGGAAACCGGGACGCTGGAGCCGTCCGGCGGGAGCTACCCGCTCGCCCTCGTGCGGGCCAGCGGCGATCTGTCGTTCGTGTCGCCCGAGGCGGTCTCGCCGCTGACCGGTCAGCCGGGCGACCGCGTGGTGAGCCTCGTCTCGCCGCCTCCCCTGATCCGGTCGCCGTCCGCCTAGCCGGTGCCGAGCCGCTTCGCTCCGGAAGGAGCCATCAGGGCGAGAAAGGGCGCCCAGGCCGCCTGCATCATCCGCGACCACATCAGGAACGGGTTCGCCGCCTCCAACGCGCCGAACGCCGCGTCGAACGAGGGCACGGCGCGCACCCGGATCAGCATCTCCTCGCCCTCCCCCTCCTCGCTCTTACGATGCAGGATGTCGATGTCGATGCCCGGCAGGCGTGCGACTGCGCGCATCTCATCCGGTCCGTGTCCGTCCATGCGATTGCTCCGAGTGTCGGCCTTGCTTACAACGCGGCCTGCGCGGGCCGCCACTCATTACTTGTCTCCGCCGGGGGTGGCGCCACGCCGAATGTGGGCCAGCTATCCGTCGCACGAACAGGGGGCCAGGCCGTGGCATCGTTCTTCTCGCACGCGCATCTGATGCATCTGCTCGACACCTACGGCTACTGGCTGGTCGGGGTCGTCATCTGCCTGGAAGCGCTCGGCCTGCCGCTGCCCGGCGAAAGCCTGCTGATCGCGGGCGCGATCTATGCCGCGACCACGCACCACATGGCGATCGTCCTCATCGTCGCGGTGGGCAGCGTCGCCGCGACGCTCGGCAGCATGGCGGGGTTCGCCGTCGGGCACTGGATCGGCCCGAAGCGCCTGACCCGCTATGGCCGCTATGTCGGGCTGAACGAGGAGCGGGGGCGGATCGTCAAGGGTCTGTTCCGGCGGCACGGCGCCAAGGTGATCCTGGTCGCCCGCTTCGTCGCGTTCCTGCGCTCTCTCGCGGCGATCCTGGCGGGCGCGACCGAGATGCCCTGGCTGCGCTTCGCGATCGCGAACGCGGTGGGCGCGGTGGCCTGGTGCGCTCTCTATGGCTTCGGCGCGTACTGGCTCGGGGCGGAGGCGGAACGGCTGGCGACGCCCGCCGCGATCGGCCTCGGCTGCGCGGCCGGGATCGTCGTCGTGATCGCCATCGTCTTCGTGCGCAAGCAGGAGCGCAGCTTGCTGCGGGAAGGCGAAACCTGACCGGCCGACGCGCCGTAGCCCCTGTCGGAAGCCTGTTCCGTATTTATAACTCCTGGACAGGAACTGGGAGGGGACCATGCGCCCGAGGACCGCGATCGCCAGCCTTGCTACTCTGTTGACGCTCGGCGGCTGCGCCGGCGGCATGGGCCTGAACGCGGGACCGCCCACCGCGCCCGGCGTGGTCGCAGTCCCGAGCAACGGCAAGACCTTGCCAGTGTTCCAGCAAGACGACGCAGCCTGCCGCGCCTATGCCGGGCAGCAGGTCGCCGGGCCGCCGCTGGTCAATAACGGCTACACGCCGGGGACGACGTTGCAGCAGCGCTACGACATCGCCTACACGCAGTGCATGTACTCGAAGGGCAACACCGTGCTGTCCTCGAGGAACCTGACCGGCGGCGTGCAGGTGGCCGCTTTGGACGACGAAGACTATCCTTATTACGGCTCGCTGATCGGCCCGAGCGTGTTCGTCGGCGGCGGCGGCTACTGGTACGGCCACGGCTACCATCGGGGCTGGGGTGGCCCGCATCCGGGCTGGGCCGGCGGCCACGGCTGGGCGGGCGGCCACGGCTGGGGCGGCGGGCATGGCTGGGGCGGCGGCCATGGCTGGGGCGGCGGCATGCGCGGGCATGGCGGCGGGCAGGGCAGCGCGTCCGCTTCTGGCGGGGGCGCCCATGGCGGCGGACGCGGATGACCGGCCGGGCAAGACTGTCGCCCGCAACCGACCTCTCCCACTGGACGGGTGTGGCCCGCCCGGAACGCGCCGTTCTGGAGGGCCGCTACGCACGGCTCGAACCGCTCGACCCGGCGCGGCATGGCCCGGACCTCCTGGCCGCGGCGCAACAGCCCGGCGCGGATGACCGCTTCCGGTATTTGTTCGAGGAGCCGCCCGCCGATCTCGCGGACCTGACGCCCTGGCTGGAGCGCGCCGCCGCCTCGGACGACCCGCTGTTCTTCGCGGTGATCGACCGCGAGACGGGACACGCGGGAGGCCGCCAGTCGCTGCTGCGGATCGAGCCCGCTCATGGCGTCGTCGAAATCGGGCACATCCTATGGGGTCCGGCGATCGCGCGCACCCGCGTCGCGACGGAGGCGCTGTATCTGTCCGCCCGCTACGTCTTCGACACGCTCGGCTACCGGCGCTTCGAGTGGAAGTGCCACGATCGCAACGAACCGTCGAAACGCGCCGCCCGACGCTTCGGCTTCGCCTTCGAGGGCGTCTTCCGCCAGCACATGGTCGTCAAGGGCGGCAACCGCGACACGGCCTGGTTCGCGATGACCGACGGCGACTGGGAACGCCTGAAGCCCGGCTACGAGGCCTGGCTGCGGCCGGAAAACTTCGACGCGGACCGGGCGGCAGAGGAGCAAGCTCGAGTTCTGACGTTTGCCCGAGCGCTACTTCCCGCAGGGGAAGCGCTCGCCGAGGAACGCGAAGAAGCCGTCCGCCGGACGATCCGGCATGTGCCTCTGATTGGCTTCGGCCCACTTCACGAACTCGCCGATGGTCACGGACCGGGCGGGCGCCGGGCTTGGAAAGCAGAACGGCTTGCTCTTGCCGTTCAGCCGGTCCTGCTCGATCAGCACCGACACCGCGCCCTGGGTGAAGCCGTGGCAGAAATTGCTCGCCGCCGTCTGCATCGCGCCCTCGGACGGCTTGGCCGCGCAGAGGGCGACCAGAATCCTCGGTATTTCGTAGCTGAAAGTTGCCCGGCGTCACCGCCTCCGCCCCAGCCGGCAGCCCGCCCCCCAGCATCAGCCCGATCAACATCGCCGTCCGTCGCATTCCTTGCTCCCTGTCGTGATCTACCGGGCCTCAACACCGCACGCCTCGGTCCGGTTTGCCCGCCATCGCGCCCAGCCGGATGCCCGCAGGTTGCAGGCGGGGCAACGGCCGCATCCGTAGCCCCAGGAGTGCAGCGTGTCGCGTTCGCCGAGATAGCAGGTGTGGGTGTCCCTGCGGACAAGTTCGACCAGAGGCTCGCCGCCAAGTTGGTGCGCGAGCGCCCAGGTCTCGGCCTTGTCCAGCCACATCAGCGGGGTTTCCAGCACGAACCGGCGCTGCAGACCGAGATTGATCGCGACCTGCATCGCCTTGACCGCGTCGTCCCGGCAGTCGGGGTAGCCGGAATAGTCCGTCTCGCACATGCCGCCGACGATCCGGCGCAGGCCCCGCCGCCAGGCGATGGCGGCGGCGTAGGCGAGGAACAGCAGGTTGCGTCCGGGGACAAACGTGTTGGGCAGGCCCTCGCCGGTGACCGCGATCGCCAGGTCCCGCGTCAGCGCCGTCGCACCGATCGCGGACAGGCTGACTGCCATGTCCACGACGTGATCCGCGCCGAGACGTTCGCCCCAGACGCCGAGGGCGCCCAGCGAGTGACGGAGCTTCGGGCGGCAGGCGAGTTCGACCGCGTGGCGCTGGCCGTAGCCGAAGCCGACCGTCTCCACGTGCGGATAGCGCGCCAGCGCCCAGGCGAGACAGGTCGTGGAATCCTGCCCGCCCGAAAACAGCACCAGCGCTCCCTTGTCCTGCATGACCGCCCCTGATCCGTGCCCCCCGCATCGTGGCACACCTCTTCGCGGCCGGTGAGCCACCCCATATGGTCGGGCCATGGACCTCGATTTCTCGGACGCCGAAATCAGCCGCTACTCCCGCCACATCCTGCTGCGGGAGGTCGGCGGCATTGGCCAGGCCCGGCTGAAGGCGGCGCGAGTGCTGGTGCTGGGCGCGGGCGGCCTCGGCTCGCCGCTCGCGCTCTATTTGGCCGCCGCCGGGGTCGGCACGATCGGCATCGTCGATCACGACAGGGTGGAGTTGTCGAACCTTCAGCGCCAGATTGCGCACACCACGGCGCAGCTCGGTCGCCAGAAGGCGGTGTCCGCCGCAGACGCGGCGGCGGCGATCAACCCGGAGGTGACGGTCGAACCGCATGCGACGCGGCTGACCGCCGGCAACGCCGCCGCCCTGTTCGCCCGCTACGACCTGATCTGCGACGGCACCGACAATTTCGCGACCCGCTTTCTCGCCGCCGACGCCTGCGTGCTCGGCCGCCGCACCCTCGTCTCGGCCGCCGTGCTGCGGTTCGAGGGGCAGTTGTCCACCTTCAAGCCGCATCTCGATGCGAGCGGCCCCTGCTACCGCTGCCTCTATCCGGAGCCGCCGCCGGAGGGTCTCGTGCCGTCCTGCGGCGAGGCCGGGGTGCTCGGCGCGGTGACGGGCGTCATGGGCACGCTGCAGGCGACCGAGGCGCTGAAGGAGATCATGGGCATCGGCGAGAGCCTGTCCGGGCGGCTCCTGATCTGGGACGCGCTGGCCGCGCGGTTCCGCACGATCCGCCTCAAGCGCGACCCTGCCTGCCCGCTCTGCGGCGCATCGCCGCGCATCACCGATCTTTCGGCCCACGCAGGCGCGGAGCCGGCGGATGCCTGCCGCCTCTGATGAGCCGGCTCTCGGCGTGCTGCTGCTCGCGGGCACGCATGAGCGGGCGCACTACGCCTTCGTGCTGGCGACAGGGGCCGCCGCCATCGGCCGGAAGGTGGTGCTGTTCGCGACCAACCGGGGATGCCACGCGCTGCTCTCGGACTGGACCGGGCTTGAGGATGCGGCGCGGGATGCGGCGGTCCGGAAGCGGGGCGTCGCGGGAATGGACGAGTTGCGGGAAGCCGCCTCGCTGATGAATGTGCGCCTGATCCTCTGCGAAGCCGGTCTGCGGGCCGAGGCGCTGGAGGGAAGCGAGACGCTGCCCGGCGTGGAGATCGCGGGCGTCGTCACGTTTCTCGCGGCGGTCGGGGCGGGGCAAATCGTTGCGCTCTGATCGCGGCGCTTGACCCGAGTCCGGCAAAGTTGCGACACGGCATCAATGTCCGCGCCCGTCCACGCGCCGCCCCGACCCGCGATCTGGCTGATGCTCGCCGGATTGAGCCTGCCGCTCCTGGCCTGGCCGGCGGCGGCCGAGACGCCCATGCCGCCGCAAGCTCCGGCGGCCCACGCGCCGCAGCAAGCGAAGCCCCGCGCAAGGCGCCGACCGTCGCGGCCCCGCCCGGACCGGCGGCGAAGCCCGGGGCGGCCGCGCCGGGCGAAGCCGCACGGCCATGCCGCCAAGCCACCGCAAGCCGCCGCGCACAAGAACGCGGCCGCCCCGGCCCCGGCGCCTCCCGCCGCGCCGCCCACGCAGCCGGAGGCGCAGACGCCGCCCGAGCCGGCGAAGGGCGCGAGCGGCCTGCCGCTGCCGCGCTTCGCCGCGCTCCGGTCGGATGACGTGAACATGCGCGCCGGTCCCGGCACCCGCTACCCGATCGACTGGGTGTACAAGCGCCGCGACCTGCCGGTGGAGATCGAGCGCGAGTTCGAGGTGTGGCGCCTCGTGCGCGACCCCGACGGCACCAAGGGCTGGGTGCATCAGGCGACGCTGACCGGCCGCCGCACGCTGATCGTGACCGGCGCGACCCGCTCGCTCCATCGCCAGGCGGACGCGCAGTCGCCGGTGGTGGCGGAGCTGAAGCCCGGCGTGATCGGGCGCATCCGCTCCTGCGCGTCCGGGTCCGACTGGTGCCAGGTCCAGATCGGCGAGTACCGGGGCTTCCTCAAGCGCTCCGAGTTCTGGGGCACGGAGCCGGGCGAGGTGATCGGCGAGTGATCCGCGCCCACACGTCTCTTTCCGGCGTCACCGCCCAGCGGCTTCGCGACGAAGCGGACGTCCGGTGTGCGGTCACTCTCCGAGCAACGGCTTGCCTTCGCGGGCGACCAGAAGATCGTGCATGTCGGTTGCGTGCTCCTCTTCCTCGGCGAGGATGTGTTCCAACATGATCCGGGTCGCTGGATCCTTCTCGCCGAAATAGCGGATCAATTCGCGGTAGTGCTCAATGACGATCCGCTCCGCCACCAGGTTCTGCTTGATCCTGTCGATCAGGTCTCCGGGCGTGCCGTATTCCGTCGCGGATCGGATCGTCACCCCCGCCGGGTCCATGTCCCGGCCGTTACTTCTTGCTGAAATCGACCAGCGCCGCGAAGCCCGCTTCCGTGCCGAAGGCGAGCGTCGCGCCGTCCGGACTCCAGGCGAGCGCCGAGACGGAGCCGCGTCCGGAGCCGCTGACGGGCAGGATGCGATCGGACACCATCTCGGCCACGATCACGGTTCCGTTCGCGAACCCGGCGGCGCAGAGATCCTGCTGCGGGTGACAGGCGACCATGGTGATGAGTTCGCCCCCGCCGCCGCCGATCTCGGTCGGGGACTTGCCCATCGGGCCGCCGCCGAAGAAAGGCCAGAGCACGATCACGTCCGCGCCGGCGGTCGCAAGCCACTTGCCGGTGCGGCTGAACGACAGCGAGCCGATCTTCGCCTGGTAGCCGCTCATGCGCATGTGCTGGCCGTCCGAGAGCCGCCAGCCGTGCAGGGCGTTCTCCTGCATCGTGGTGACGACCGCCTCGCCCTCGGGATGGATCGCGACGCCGGTGTGGCTGCCCTTCCACTCCAACCGGCGCGGGCTGTCGGTCTTGGCGGCGACGAACCAGAGCGTCGCGCCATTGTAGTGCGAGGCGACGATCCGCTTGCCGCGCGCGTCGAACGCAAGGCCGGTGACGGTGGACGGATGCTCCAGCGTCTTCAGCTTCTCGCCCGACGCATCGAACAGATGCACGAGCTTGCCGGCGGCGCAGGCGCGCACGCCGCCTTTCCCGCGCGCGTCGCCCGGCGCGCTCGCGACCTGCTCGACCCATTTCGAGCCGAATGGACGCGATGTCGGTCGACATCGCCCGCCGCGTCGATGCGGCGGAAGAGGCCGTCGTCGCCGCCCGTGAGGAACGCGCCGGGAACGGCATCGGGCGCGAGCGCGAGCACCGCGCCGTCATGCGCCTCGACCGGCCGCCAGGTCTCGCGCGCCGCGAGATCGGCCAGCCGCACCGTGCCATCGCCGAGCGCGAAGGCGGCGTGGCGGGAGGAGCGGTCGAAGCACGCCGCGACCACGAAGCTTCCGAGATCCTGACGCACGCCACGCTCGTCGAGCAGGCGGTCGAAGCCGGCGGTCGCACTCATCGGCGGCTCAACCCGCGATGCAGGATTCGAAGCCGCGCCGCAGTTGCGGTCGGTTCAGGCCACGACCGATGAACACGATCTTGCTGCGGCGCGGCTCGCCCGCCTTCCAGGAGCCGATGAAATCGCCGTCCGCCATCATATGCACCGCCTGGAAGGCGAAGCGGCGATCCTCGTTGGCATAGGCGAGGATGCCCTTGGTGCGCAGCAAATCCTGCCCCTTCGTTTGCAGCAACGTGCCAATCCAGGCGTTGAACTTGTCGGGGTCGATCGGCTGGTCCGTCTCGAAGCTCATGCTGGCGATATCGTCGTTATGCTCGTGCGCGTCGTCCGTCAGGAAATCCGGGTGCGCCGCGAGCACGCGCTCTAGGTCGAAGCCGCGCTGGTCCATCACCTGCCCGATCGGCAGGGACGCGCGCTCCGTGCGATGGATGACGGCGAAGCGGTTGATCGCGCGAATGCGCCGCTCGACCTCCTCCAGCTCTTCCGGCGTGACCAGATCGGTTTTGTTGAGCACGATCACGTCCGCGAACGCGATCTGGTCGGCGGCCTCGTGGCTGTCCTGCAATCGTTGCGGCAGGTTCTTGGCGTCGACCACGGTCACGATCGCGTCGAGCCGCGTCTTGGCGCGCACCGTCTCGTCGACGAAGAAGGTCTGCGCGACCGGAGCGGGATTGGCGAGGCCGGTCGTCTCGATGATGATGCCGTCGAACCTGCCGCGCCGCTTCATCAACCCGCCCAGGATGCGGATGAGGTCGCCGCGCACTGTGCAGCAGACGCAGCCGTTGTTCATCTCGAACACTTCCTCGTCCGCATCCACGACGAGGTCGTTATCGACGCCGAGTTCGCCGAATTCATTGATGACGACCGCGTATTTGCGGCCGTGGTTCTCGCTCAGGATGCGGTTGAGCAGCGTCGTCTTGCCGGCGCCGAGATAGCCCGTCAGCACCGTGACCGGCACCTGATCCGTGTTCGCCTCCGGCATTTCCTCGCTCCGCCATCCGTTGATCCCGGCGCACATATAGGCGGGGACGAACCCGTCAGCCACCCAGGGCGGACAGGGCCGACCGTATGGCCGCGAGGGTCTCGGCCCCGAAGCAGGCGAACACGACGCGCTCGATCGCCGGCTCCCGCTCCAATGCTCCGGCGGTGGTCGTGACCGCGATCCGGGCCGCGTCGGGAATGGGATAGCCGTAGATGCCGCAGCTGATCGCCGGGAAGGCGATGCTGCGGACGCCGTTTTCAGCCGCTAGGCGCAGGCTTTCCCGGTAGCAGCTTGCGAGCAGGTCCGGCTCGCGCTTCCCTCCGCCCCGCCAGCGCGGGCCGACCGCGTGGATGACGAAGCGCGCGGGCAGGCGATAGCCCTTGGTGATCCGGGCCTCGCCGGTCGGGCAGCCGCCGAGCGTCCGGCACTCGGCGAGCAGTTCCTTTCCCGCTGCCCGGTGGATCGCGCCGTCGACGCCGCCGCCGCCGAGCAGCGACTGGTTGGCCGCGTTCACGATCGCGTCCACATTAAGCTGGGTGATGTCGGCCTGCATTGCCTCCATCCGGTTCCTCACGTCCATGGGCGGCCTCCCTACAGCCAGCCCCGGCGGAAGAACCAGAGCAGCGGCCCGACCGCGCTGATGACGATCAGGCTGAGCGCGTACGGGTAGCCCCACGCCCAGTTCAGCTCGGGCATGTTCTTGAAATTCATGCCGTAGATGCTGGCGACGAGGGTGGGCGGCACGCCGACCACGGACACGACGGTCAGCACCTTGATGATGTTGTTCTGGGCGATGTTGATGAAGCCGAGCACGGCGTCCATCAGGAACTGGATCTTGTTGGCGAGATAGCTGTCGTAGTCCGTCAGCGAGCCGACATCCTGCCGCAGCGTCTTGAAGCGCGGCTTGAGATCCGGGGGCAGCCAATCGGACGCCATCTGCGCGGCATAGGGAACGATGCGCCCGATGCCGAGCAGGCTGTCGCGGATGCGCGAGGTGAGATCCCCGATGCGTCCGATCCGCTTCAGCGTCGCCCGCAATTCGGCGTCCTCGCGCTTGCGTTTGCCCGAACCCGCGTCCTCACCGAAGATGCGGGAGGAGATCGCGTCGAGCTCGGACCGGATATTCTCCATGAGATCGGCCAGCACATCGACCATCGCTTCGAGCAGGCCGACGAAGACATGGGCCGGACCCGCCCCGAGCGCCTTGTCGCGCTGCATCCGTTCGGGGAAGGCGTCGAACACCCGGCTGTGCTCGAACCGGATCGTGACCAGCCGGTCCCGCGACAGCACGAAGCCGAGCGGCGCGCTCCGGGCCGGGCCGCCATCCGGCCGGATGAGCTGGGACATGCTGAGATAGAGCACGCCGTCCTCGAAGGAGAGACGGCTCGACGTCTCGATCTCGGCCAGTTCGTCGCGCGAGGCCACGTGCAGTTTGGTCAGCCGTTCGATCAGCGTGCCCTCCTCCGGCGTCGGGTCGAGGACGTCGATCCAGGCGACGCGGGGCACCGAGCCCTCGTCGAAGGGCGGAGGCACGGGGTGCAGCTTGCCCTCAATGCAGCCGAAGGTCTTCAGCATCGTCTCACCGGCCCCGTTTGCCTGCCTCGCCCGGAACGGAGTAGCACGAGAAGCGCTCGTTGCGATCATCGCGAGCGTGATGAAGGAGACGGACCATGCGGCGGGCGCGGATTGCGGCGTCTCTGGTTTGGGTGCTGTTCGCGCTGCCGATCACCTGCTCGCAGCAGGGAGGCGACGGTCTCTACACCGGCGGCGTCACCCCGAGCACGCCCGGCGGCCGGATCAATCCAGCCGAGCCGGGCTTCGTCAACGGCGGCAACGGCGGCGGCGGCGGGCCGTAGCCCGCGACCCGATCAGTTCCTCGCCTTGTCCACCAGCGCGTTCTTGCTGATCCACGGCATCATGGCGCGCAGCTTCTCGCCGACCTGCTCGATCGGGTGTTCGGACAGGCGGCGGCGCGTCGCCTTGAAGCTCGACTGGTTGACGCGGTTCTCCAGCATCCAGTCGCGCGCGAAACGGCCGGACTGGATGTCATCCAGCACGCGCTTCATCTCGGCCTTGGTCGCTTCGTTGATAATGCGCGGGCCGGTTACGTATTCACCGTACTCGGCCGTGTTGCTGATCGAATAGTTCATGTTGGCGATGCCGCCCTCGTAGATCAGATCGACGATCAGCTTCACTTCGTGCAGGCACTCGAAATACGCCATTTCGGGCGCGTAACCCGCCTCGACCAAGGTTTCGTAGCCGCCCTTGATGAGTTCCACGAGACCGCCGCAGAGCACCACCTGCTCGCCGAACAGGTCGGTCTCGCACTCCTCCTTGAACGTCGTCTCGATGATGCCCGCGCGCCCGCCGCCGATCGCCGAGGCATAGGAGAGCGCGATCTCGAGCGCGTTGCCGGACGGGTTCTGCGCCACCGCGACCAGGCACGGCACGCCGCCGCCGCGCTGATACTCGCTGCGCACGGTATGGCCGGGGCCTTTCGGCGCGATCATGAACACGTCGATATCGGGGCGCGGATCGAGCAGGTTGAAATGCACGTTCAGCCCATGCGCGAAGGCGAGCGCCGCGCCCTCCTTCATGTTCGGGCCGAGATCGGCGCGGTAGAGATCGCCCTGCCCCTCGTCCGGCGTCAGCACCATGACGACGTCGGCCCACTTCGCCGCCTCGGACGGCGTCATGACGCGCAGTCCCGCCGCCTCCGCCTTGGCGACGCCGGCCGAAGCCGGGCGCAAGCCAACCGCGAGCTCGGTCACGCCGCTGTCCTTCAGGTTATTGGCGTGCGCATGGCCCTGGCTGCCATAGCCGATGATCGCGACCTTCTTGCCTTTGATCAGATTAACATCGGCGTCGCGGTCGTAATAAACGCGCATCGGGTGCTCTCCCCTTGTATCCTGCTGTCGTGCATCTAGAGACTGTCATCGCGAGCCGCCCGGAGGGCGGCGTGGCGATCCAGGAGAGCGCGAGGAGCGACCCGGAACAGCATCCGGCCTTCCTTTTGCCCGCCAGCTTCTGGATCGCCACGCCGGCTGCGCCGGCTCGCGATGACAATTCATTTTGGGCCGGTTCCACTTTGCTCCGGGAATCGCTCAGATCGTGCGCGGACCGCGGGCGATCGCGGCGACGCCGGTGCGCGACACTTCGGCGAGGCCCAGCGGGCGCATCAGTTCGAGAAACGCATCGAGCTTGTCGGTCGCGCCGGTCAGCTCGAAGGTGAAGCTCTCGACCGTCGCGTCGACCACCCGCGCGCGGAAGGCTTCGGCGATGCGCAGCGACTCCGAGCGCGTGTCGCCGGTGCCGACCACCTTGATCAGCGCCATCTCGCGCGCGACGTGCGGGCCTTCCTTGGTCAGATCCGCGACCCGATGCACCGGCACCAGCCGATCGAGCTGCGCCTTGATCTGCTCGATCACCATTTCGGTGCCGGAGGTGACGACGTTGATGCGTGAGCGGTGCCGGTCGTCCTCGACCGGCGCCACGGTCAGGCTGTCGATGTTGTAGCCTCGTCCGGAGAACAGGCCGATGACGCGCGCGAGCACCCCCGCCTCGTTCTCCACCAGAACGGAGATCGTCGCGCTGCGCAGGGTCGGGTCGGTCTGGGTCGGCATCAGACGAGCACCAGCCCTTCGTCGGCGACGCCGGTGCCGCGATCCTCGTGCTCGGGACCGAGCAGCATCTCGTTATGCGCGGCGCCGGACGGGATCATCGGGAAGCAGTTCTCCCGCTGATCGACCGCGACATCGACGATCACCGGCCTGTCGACCGCGATCATCTCCCGGATCACCCGGTCGAGATCGTCCACCCGCTCGGCCCGCATCCCGACGCCATGGAACGCATCGGCGAGCTTGACGAAATCCGGCAGCGCCGCGGAGTAGCTCTCGGAATAGCGGCCGCCATGCAGCAGCTCCTGCCACTGGCGCACCATGCCCATATACTGGTTGTTCAGGATGAACACTTTTACCGGCAGCCGGTACTGCGCGACCGTGGCCATCTCCTGGATGTTCATCAGGATGCTCGCCTCGCCCGCGATGTCGATCACGAGCGCGTCCGGGTGCGCGATCTGCACGCCCATCGCCGAGGGCAGGCCGTAGCCCATCGTGCCGAGACCGCCCGAGGTCATCCAGCGATTGGGCTTGTCGAACAGGAAGTGCTGCGCGGCCCACATCTGATGCTGGCCGACCTCGGTCGTGATGTAGGTCTCGCGCCCGAGTTCGCGGGTGATCTCATACAGGCGCTGGATCGCGTATTGCGGCTTGATGACGCTGCCCGGCTGCATGTCCTGCGTGAAGCGGAGCGAATCCTTCTCCCGCCACGCGTCGATCTGCCGCCACCACGACGCGAGCGCCTCGCGCGGCTGCTTCGCTTCGTCCTCGCGCCAGGCCGCGATCAGCGCCCGCAGCACGCGGCCGGCGTCGCCGATCACCGGCAAATCCACGGCGACGTTCTTGTTGATGCTGGACGGGTCGATATCGACGTGGATCTTCGTCGCGTTCGGGCTGAACGCGTTGAGCCGGCCCGTCACGCGGTCGTCGAACCGCGCGCCGACGTTCAGCATCACGTCGCTGCCGTGCATCGTCAGATTGGCTTCGTAGGTGCCGTGCATGCCGAGCATGCCGAGGAATTGCGGGTCGGGCGACGGATAGGCGCCGAGGCCCATCAGCGTGCTGGTGCAGGGAAAGCCGGTCAGCCGCACGAACTCCACGAGCGCGCGACAGGCCTCCTCGCCCGCGTTGATGACGCCGCCGCCGCTATAGATGACCGGCCGCTTCGCCGCCTTCAGCAACGCGATGGCTTTACGGATCTGCTCGGGATCGGGCTCGGTCTGCGGGCGGTAGCTGCGATGCGCGGTGGTCGGCGCTTCCGTGTAGGGCGCTTTCGCGATCACCACGTCTTTCGGCAGATCGACCACGACCGGCCCGGGACGGCCGCTGCGGGCGACGTAGAATGCCTCGTGGATGACGCGGGCGAGATCGTCCGGACGCTTGACGAGATAGTTGTGCTTCGTCGCCGGGCGCGTGATGCCGGTCGTGTCCGCTTCCTGAAATGCGTCGTTGCCGATCAGGTGGGTCGGCACCTGGCCGGTCAGGCACACGACCGGCACGCTGTCCATCAGCGCATCGACGAGACCGGTCACGGCGTTGGTCGCGCCCGGACCGCTGGTGACGAGCACGACGCCGACGCGGCCGGTGCTGCGCGCGTAGCCCTCGGCCGCATGCACCGCCGCCTGCTCGTGCCGCACGAGGACGTGGCGAATGGCGTTCTGCTGGAAGAGCGCGTCGTAGATCGGCAGGACGGCGCCGCCCGGATAGCCGAACACGACCTCGACCCCCTGCTCGGCCAAGGCCCGCAGCAGGATTTCCGCACCCGTCTGTTGGTGGTCAGCCGCCATCGCTTGCCCCCGCATTCCCGGCCGGGCCGCCGGCCCGAACCCCGGACGGATATGGACCCGCGCCTCCGCCGTCAACCGTGACCGTGAACAAAAGAGCGCAAATCAGCCATGTCCTTTTCCGGAAGTTGCGCTCCGTCGTTCCATCGCGAATAGATCGTTCTCTGCCAGACATCGCTTCCGAACGGATGGCGCCGGAACCACGTCGCCTGCCGCTTTGTGTACCGCCCTGTCGCGGCGACCGCGCGGGCGGCGGCTTCGCCAAGCGAGAGCGCGCCGTCGAGATGAGCGGACAGTTCCGGCACGCCATGCGCCCGCATCGCGGGAAGCGCCGGCGAGAGACCGAGGGCGCGCAATGCCCTCACTTCGGCGAGCGCCCCCTGCTCCAGCATCGCCCCGAACCGGGCCGAAATCGCCGCCCGCAGCGCCGGGCGCGGCGGGTCGAGCAGCACCGCCGAGAACGCCCAGCCAGACGGTCCCGCCTTCTGGTCCGCCTGCCAGGCGGCGAGGCCCCGGCCGGTGCCGCGCCACACTTCCCAGGCGCGGGCGATCCGCTGGCTGTCGCTTGGCCGTAATCGCGCGGCGGTCGCCGGGTCGTGCTGGGCGAGGCGCGCGTGCAGCCGGGCCGGGCCGATCTCCCGCAGCAACGCCCGCGCCTCGTCCCGCGCGGCCTCGCCCGGATCGGGGATGGCGGCGAGGCCGGAGATGAGGGCGGCGAAATAGAGGCCGGTGCCGCCGCACAGGATCGGCACGCGCCCGGCCTGCCGCGCCGCCGCCATCGCGTCGAGCGCGGCGGCGCGCCACCACGCGGCGCTGCCCGGCTCGGCGGCCGGCCGGATGCCATAGAGCGCGTGCGGCACGCGCGCCTCGTCCTGTTGGGTCGGGCGCGCCGTCAACACGCGCAGCTCGCGATAGACCTGCATCGAGTTGGCGTTGACGACGCCGCCGCCCAGGCGCCCGGCCAGATCGAGCGCGAGCGCGGACTTGCCGCTCGCCGTCGGCCCGGCGATCAGCAGCGCCCGCATCCGGTCCCGCTCAGCGCCTTGCACGCCCGTCCAGCCGCCGCCAGATTGCCGCGCCCATGTCCTTCATCCTCACGCTCGTCGCCGACCGGACCTCGACCATCCTCTCGCCCGCCCTCATCGCACGGGTGCGCGACGCGGTGCGCGGCGGCGCGCCCGTGACGCTGGCCGAAGGCGAGGCCGCCGACATCCCCTGCCCGGCCGCCCCGGACATGCGGGCGGTCCGCGCCGCGCTCGACGCCGCCCCCGTGGATGCTCTTCCCGTGCAAGCGCGGGGCCGCCGCAAGGCCCTGCTCGTCGCCGACATGGATAGCACGATCGTCACCGGCGAGACCCTGGACGAGCTTGCGGATTTCGCCGGGCTGAAGACGCCGATCGCGGCGATCACCGCCCGCGCCATGAACGGCGAGCTCGACTTTCCCGCCGCCCTCCGTGCCAGGGTCGCGATGCTCAAGGGCCTCAGGCTCGCGGCGCTGGACGCGACCTGGGCGCGGGTCGCGCTCACGCCCGGCGCGCGGGCGCTGGTCGCCACCATGCGCGCGCATGGCGCGGAGACGGCGCTCGTCTCGGGCGGGTTTACCTATTTCACCGGGAAGGTTGCGGCGCTGCTCGGCTTCGACCTGCAACGGGCCAACATCCTGCTGGATGACGGGATCGCGCTCACCGGCGAGGTCGCGGAGCCGATCGTCGGCCGCGACGCCAAGGTCGAGACGCTGCGCGCCCGCGCCGCCGCGCTCGGCATTGGACTAGACGCGGCGATCGCGGTCGGCGACGGCGCGAACGATCTCGCCATGCTGCGCGAAGCGGGCCTCGGCGTCGCCTTCCGCGCCAAGCCGATTGTCGCGGCGGAGGTCGCGGCGCGCGTCGATCACGCCGATCTGCGCGCGCTGCTGTTCGCGCAAGGGTATACAAGCCGGGACATCCGGGACGAGTGAGACGGAACGCCCATGCAACGCCGCCACTTCCTCACCGCAGCCGCCGCGCTCCCCTTCACCGCTTCCGCTTTCGTCACGCCCGCAGTTCGCCCGTCCGACGGAGCGGGCTGGCGCCGGTTCGAGCTGACGACGCGCGTCGCGCTCTCCGATAACGCGAGCCCCGCCGATCTTTGGGTGCCGCTCGCCCAGACGCTCGGCGACTACCAGCGCGCCGAGACGCCGCGTTGGACGACGGGCGGCGACACGAGCGCGATCGTTCGCGACGCCCGCTATGGCGCGCCGATGCTGCGGATCGGCTGGCGCGGCGGTCCGGGGCCGCACACCGCCGAGATCGTGCAGGTCGTGGCGACGCGCGACCGTGCGCCGGACGAGCTGATCGCACTCAGCGAGGCCGAACGCGCGTTCTGGACGCAGCCGACCGAGAGCCTGCCGACCGGCGGCGTCGTGCGCGCAACCGCCGAACGCATCACCGCCGGGATCGAGAGCGACCGGGCGCGGCTGCGGGCGATCTACAATTGGGTCGTGGACCACGCCGCGCGCGATCCGGCCACGCGCGGCTGCGGCACGGGGAATATTGCTGCGCTGCTGGAGAGCGGCCGGCTTAGCGGCAAGTGCGCCGACATCAACGGGCTGATGGTCGGCCTCGCCCGCGCGGCCGGCATCCCCGCGCGGGATGTGTACGGCATCCGGGTCGCCGCCTCGCGCTATTTCCCGTGCCTCGGCACGAGCGGCGTGATCTCCAAGGCGCAGCACTGCCGCGCCGAGGCGCATCTCGACGGCGCGGGCTGGCTGCCGCTCGATCCGGCGGATGTGCGCAAGGCCGTGCTGGAGATGAGGCAGCCTTTGAGCGCGCCTGAGATCGTGGGACTGCGCGAACGGCTGTTCGGGTCATGGGAGGGCAACTGGGTCGGCTACAACCACGCGACCGACCTCGCGCTGCCCGGCGCGCCGCGGCGGATGAGCGCGAACTTCCTGATGTATCCCTGCGCGATGACCCCGAACGGCCAGGCGGATTGCCTCGACCCGGCGAGCTTTCGCTACGAAATCACCAGCCGCGAGGTGGCGAGCTGAGATCGGCCGCTCGAGGCGAGCCGGTGCGGTTGTTGCGCGGCGGGCGGAACACCGGCGCCAGTCTCCGACTTCGGCCGCTCGACGCCCCGAAGCGCGCCGAGCATCAATTCGGGTCACGTCTGGGCTAGGACGAGGCCACCGCTTCCGAGCTCACTGCCGCTCGCGTGTAGCGCGACAGGATGACCGCGCCCAGGCTAACCACGGCGGCGAAGGAGAGCCACAGGGCCGGCGCGGCTCGGTTGCCGGTCTGCTGGATCAGCGCGGTCGAAACCAGGGGGGTGAGGCCGCCGAACAGCGCGGTCGCCAAGCTGAAGGCGAGCGAGAACCCGGCCGTCCGCACCCGCGGCGGCATGATCTCGGTCAGGGTCGGGATCATCGCGCCATTGTACAGCCCGAAATAGGAGGAAAAGAGCAGCACGGTCGTCAGCAGCTTGGGGAAGCTGGGGGCGGCCACGAGCCAGCTCATGATCGGGTAGGCGGTCACGATCGCAAGCAACGGGATGGCGAACAGAAGCGGATAGCGGCCGATCCGGTCAGAGATATGCCCGCCGATCGGGAGCCAGATGAAGTTCGAGATGCCGACGCAGAGCGTCACCATCAGCACACCGGTCGCATCCAGGTGCAGCGCCTGCCGTCCAAACGTCGGCGTGTAGGCGGTGATCAGGTAGAAGGTCGTCGTCGTCAGCACCGACATGCCCGCGCCGGCCAGCACAATCCGCCAGTTCTCGGCCACGATTCGCAGAACTTCCGCGCCGCTATGGACATGCTTCATCTTCTGGAACTCTTCCGTCTCCGTCAGGCCGCGGCGCAGGATTAGAATGAGCGGAATGATCGCGCAGCCGATCAGCATCGGGATGCGCCAGCCCCAGGCGGCCATTTGTTCGCCCGTCAGGGCGGCCGTCATGGTGGCGCCGATCAGGGCGGCGACGATGACGGCGGGCTGCTGGCTCGCGGACTGCCAGGAAGTGTAGAAGCCGCGGCGCCCCGGTGTCGCGATCTCCGCCAGGTAGACGGACACGCCGCCGAGTTCGGCGCCCGCCGAGAAGCCCTGCAGCAGGCGGCCGGCCAGGATGATGAGCGGCGCTGCCATGCCGAGAGTCTCGTAGCCGGGCGTGATTGCGATCGAAAGCGTACCCGTCGCCATGAGGCCGAGCGTCAGGATCAGACCTTTGCGGCGGCCCGCGCGGTCGATGTAGGAGCCGAGCACGATCGCGCCCAGCGGGCGCATGAAGAAGCCGACCGCGAACGTCGCCAGCGAGAGCATGAGCGAGACGATCGCGTTATCCGCCGGAAAGAACGTCCTGCCGATGTAGTTGGCGTAGTAGCCGTAGACGAAGAAGTCATATTGTTCGAGGAAATTGCCGCTCGCTACCCGAATAACGTCTCCAATCTTCTTGCGCCGTTCTGCTTCGGTGAGCATGGCTGGAGCTCCTGCCTTGTGGATTACGGGCGTGTACCGCCCTGTCCTGTTGTGGCCACCGGCGCCGGAGTCTCGCCCAGCGTCGCCCGCCGCTCCTTTGCGTAACGGACCAAGGCGGCGAACCGGTAGATCCCGTGCATGAACTTGCTGTACGGCATCGAAACGAAGAAGGCGACCACGAAACCGAGATGGATCGCCAGCAGCAGATTGATCAGTTCCGTCCCCCGCAGGACCAGCAGGATCAGGCCGGTGAAGCCGGTCAGCCCCAGGGCGGCAATGAACGCGGCATCCATCCCGAGACGGCGCTCATCGATCAGCGCCGGGTCGCGGTGGAGCTTGGCGAGGAGCAGTCCGGTGCAGCCCACGACCAGCCCGATGCCGCCGACCGTGCCGAGCACGACCGGCAGATCCCACCACGCATAGGGCGCCAACCGGCCCACGATGTAGTCGTAGAAGGTAGCGGTCGAGGTCGAGGCGAAGCAGAGCAGGAAGCCGTAAAATGCCAGGTGGTGATAGACCCGACGCTTATCGGCCGGCCGTTCGTCCTCGTTGTAGCAGCCCACTTTGCCGCCCTCGAGATAGCGCAGCGTGGCCGTGTCCTTGATCGCGTCCCACAGCGAGCCGCGATCCGCCGCCGAGCCCGGCGTCTCGCCGATGTCGCGCCAGAAGGCGCGCAGCCCCATCCAGATCGCGACGAGCGCATAGAGGAACGCCGCTCCGAACACGAGAACCATCACGTCGTGCGGCATGATGCGATAGAACGCGCCGGACCCGGTCTCGACCCGCAGCAACGGCCCGCGGCGCCCAGTGGAAGCCAAGGACGAAAATGGCGACGCCCAGCGCGCAGATCAGGGTGACCGCCAGCCCGTTCCGCTTGAATAGCGCCCGCGCCGCCGGCGGCCAGGCATAGTGGGCGTAGGACTCCCGCCGGGCTTTGGCCAGCACGCGCGGCACGTTCACGTTGAACTCGTGCGGCGGCGAGAACTGGCAATCGTAATAGCAGGCCCCGCACCCGTGGCAGAGATTGGCGAGGTAGTTGAGATCCCCATCCGGGAAGGCCCGCCGCATCTCCATCGCGGGAAAGACGGCGCACAACCCCTCGCAGTAGCGGCAGGAATTGCACACGGTCATCAGCCGGTCGGCTTCGGCCAGCGTGTCTGTCGCGTGGCTGCGCGTAACCTGCGTGTCAGTTGCGGGCAAGGGCGGCGGCCTCCTGCCCCGCGATCCGGCCGAACACGCTGCCGATCGTCATGCCGATCCCGGCGGCGTAGCCGCGGCCCAGCACGTTGCCCGCCATGATCTCGCCGGCGGCGAACATGTTCGCCGCCGGGGTTCCGCCCTGCATCTGCATGCGCGCCTGCTTGTCCACTCTGGTTCCGAGATAGGTGAAGGTGATGCCGGGCCGCACCGGGTAGGCATAGAAGGGCGGCGTCTCCAGCCGCCGCGCCCAATGGCTCTTGGGCGGAGAGAGCCCTTCGGTGCGGCAATCGTCCAGCACCTTGTCGTCGAACGTGCCGGGACGCACGGCCGCGTTGAACCCGGTCACGGTCGCCTCGAGCGCGTCCGCATCGAGTTCCAGCTTGCCCGCGAGTTCGCGGATGCTGCCAGCCTGGATCGGCGGGAACAGGGAGGGCATGAACAGGGTCAGCGCCGGAGCGTCGAACAGGATATAGGCGATCTGATCTGGCTGGGCGGCAACCAGGCGGCCCCAGATGGCGTAGCGCTTGGGCCAGATATCCTCGCCCTCGTCATAGAAGCGCTGCGCCTGCTTGTTGACGACAATCCCGAAGACCACGCAGTCCAGCCGCGTGATGATGCCGCCATCGAACCGTGGTGCGCGCGCGTCGATAGCGACCGCGTGGCACTGCGTCGGGTCGCCCACCGGCTGCACGCCGTGGTCCAGCAGCATGCGAAGCATGGTGCCGCGATTGTACGGGGTTCCGCGGATCAGAAAGTTGTCAGCGGGCGGCCCCCAATGCTCGCGCAGCCAGTCGATATTGGCTTCGAACCCGCCGGCCGCGGCCACCAGCGTCGCCGCCTCGACCCGCACGGTTCCGTTGCCCTGCTTGATGGTCGCGGCCTGGAAGGTTCCGTCGCTGATCTCGAGGCCCACCACCTCCGAATCGTAGCGGACCTCCACGCCGAGGCTCTCGGCGGTGAGGTAGAGCGCGTTCAGCATCGACCGGCCGCCGCCGAGGAAGAAGGAGTTGGTGCGGCCGAGGCTCAGCGTGCCGCCGAGGGAGGGCTGGAACCGCACCCCCTGTTGCGGAATCCACTGCAGGACGTCCTTGAACTCGCGGATCATGTGCCGCGCCAGTTCCTCGTCGGTCTGCCCGCCGGTCACCCGCAGCAGGTCGTCCCAGAACTCCTCCTCCGTATAGGGGCCGCTCAGCGTCTCGGTCGCGCTATCATGGGCGCAGCGCATGTTGCGGGTGTGCCGGGTATTGCCGCCGCGGTAGAACTTGGGCGCCCCTTCGAGCACCAGCACGGAGGCGCCACGCCGGCGGGCGGCAATGGCGGCGCACAAGGCAGCGTTGCCGCCGCCGACGACAAGCACGTCCCACCGCTGCTCGACGCTCACCGCATCGCCTCCGGTCCTAAGCCGCCCCAACCCAGCAGCGCAACGCCTCGTTCCGCCTCTAAACCAGGCGCGCCACTCCGAAGGCAGCACGACCGTGACGCCGATCGTCTCCGAGATGGCCACGGCCGCAGAACCCACCCACGTCCCGGATGGTTCGACCGGCATCCTCCAATCCAGCACGGATCAGATGAGCCGAACATGCCATCCGCGTCCTAGGCCGTGGCGCGATGGCCAGAATAAGATCTGGGGTGGCCACGAAGCCACTCTTGCAATCGTATGAACGATTGCAGCCTGGCTTGTAGTTGTGATTGGGGACGGTGTTCCGGCTCGATGGGCCTATCTCAGCAGGTTCGCCGGACGGATTGTCAGCGCCGGGCGGAGCGACCTCCACCGCCGCATTCTGAGCTGACGATCAGGCGGCGGCTTCCCCCGACCGCTCGCGGAGCTTGGCGTCGAGCACGCTATAGGCGAGCCGGACCAGCCGTTTGGCGGCGGCCTGATACCCGGCCGCATACGCCTCCTCGGCCAGCGTGAGCAGCCGATCCGACAGCACGAGCGGGCTGATCCCCGCGCTGCGTGTAGGCACGACGCGGCTGACCTGGTTCATGGCGGTTTTCCTGCACGGCGGCATTCGTTCGACGCCGGGCTGAAATCTGCGTCCGCAAATCTTGCCCGGCGGTTAATCCCGCGCCCGCGCCGCCGCGAGCGCCGCTATGCGTAACGCGGATGCAAGGGAATGGCCGGGCGCGCGGTGCGCGTCGACCTCCGCCACGAGGGCGGAGAGCGTCACGCCGCGCCCGGCCGCGAGCGCCCCCAGCGCCTCCCAGAACGCCGGCTCCAGCGCCACGCTGGTGCGATGGCCGGCGAGCGAGAAGCTACGCTTCCGCAGGAACGGCATCGGCCAGAGCCAGGCGACCCCTCGCCCAGGCGGCCGCCTCGGCCACCACCGGATCGGGGTCGCCGGTGAGACGCCGCGCGACGGGCAGGAGCGAAGCGTCGCGGGAATTGCCGATGGCGATCAGCACGTTGCGCACGAAGCGGTTCCGCCCGATGCGCTTGACCGGCGAGCCCGCGAACAGGCGCCGGAACGCGGCGTCGTCGAGCGCCGCCAGTTCGGCGAGGCGCGGGGCGGCGAGATCGGCGCGGCCGCGCAGCTTCTCCTGCCCGGTCGGGCGGGCGAAACGGTTCCAGGGGCAGACCGCGAGGCAGTCGTCGCAGCCATAGATGCGGTTGCCCATCAGAGGCCTGAGCGCGTGCGGGATCGGGCCTCGATGCTCGATCGTGAGATAGGAGATGCAGCGCGTCGCATCGAGCCGGTACGGCGCGGGAAAGGCGGCGGTCGGGCACACGGTCTGGCAGCGGGCGCAGCTGCCGCAGCGGTCGGCGTGCGGCGGATCGGGCGGAAGCGCGAGCGTCGTGTAGATCTCGCCCAGGAACAGCCATGAGCCGTGCGCGCGGGAGACGAGGTTGGTGTGCTTGCCCTGCCAGCCGAGGCCCGCTTGGGCCGCCAGCGGCTTCTCCATCACCGGCGCGGTATCGACGAACACTTTCACGCCCGGCCCGAACCGCGACACCACGAACTGCGCCAGGGTCTTGAGCATCCCCTTGACCACATCGTGGTAGTCCCGGTTGCGGGCATAGACCGAGATGCCGCCGCGATCCGGGCGGTCCAATACGGAAAGCGGATCGTCGTCGGGAGCGTAGGACAGGCCGAGCGCGATCACGCTGCGCGCCTCCGGCCAGAGCGCGCGCGGGTCGGCGCGCTGCCCGGCCCGGTCGGCGAGCCAGCCCATGTCGCCATGCTGGCCGGCGGCGAGAAAATCGGCGAGCCGGTCGCGCGAGAGGGGGCCGAGCGCCGCCTCGCAGAAGCCGACCGCGTCGAAGCCGAGCGCGAGCGCCCGGTCGCGGATCGCGGCCTTCGGGTCAGCCCCGGCCACGGTACTGGGGCACGTCCTGGGAGGGAATCCAGGCGCCCTCGGGCGGCGCGCCGGTCTGCCAGAACACGTCGATCGGCATGCCGCCGCGCGGATACCAGTAGGCGCCGATGCGCAGCCACGCGGGCGACAGCAGCGCGACCAGCCGCTCCGCGATCTGCATGGTGCAGGCCTCGTGAAACGCGCCGTGGTTGCGGAAGCTGGTGAGAAACAGCTTCAGCGACTTGCTCTCCACGATCCAGCCGTCCGGGATGTAATCGATGACGATATGCGCGAAATCCGGCTGGCCGGTCAGCGGGCACAGCGAGGTGAACTCCGCGACCGTAAAGCGCACGACGTAGTGGCGCCCGGTTGCGGGCGACGCCACGCGCTCCAGCACCGCCTCCTCCGGGGTCGCGGGCTGGCTTGTCTCGTGGCCGAGCTGGGTCAGGCCGGCGTAGCGGTCCTGCTCACTCATCGCCTGTTTTCCATCCGGTGCGCACCGCTTGGGCATGGGCGGCGAGGCGGCCTTCCGCGATCGCCGCGCGCATCCCGCGCATCAGGGTCTGGTAGTAGGTCAGGTTGTGCCAGGTGAGCAGCATCGGCCCGAGCATCTCCTCCGCCCTGAACAGATGATGCAGATAGGCACGCGCATGCCGCGTGCAGAGGGGGCAGCCGCATGTGGGGTCGAGCGGGCGCGGATCGTCGATGAAGCGCGCGTTGCGCAGATTGAACACGCCGCGCGAGGTGTAGGCGCGCGCGGTGCGGCCGGCGCGGGTCGGGATGACGCAGTCGAACATGTCGATCCCGCGCTGGACGCAGCGGAGCAGGTCGTCCGGCGTGCCGACGCCCATCAGGTAGCGCGGCCGGTCCGCCGGCAACGGCGGCACCGTCGCGTCGAGCACGGCGAGCATGGTCTCCTGCCCTTCCCCGACCGCGAGACCGCCGACCGCGTAGCCGTCGAAGCCGATCGCGGTCAGGTCGCGGACGGAGCGGGCGCGGAGATCGGGGTAGATGCCGCCCTGCACGATGCCGAACAGCGCGTAACCGGGCCGGGGCGTGAACGCCTCCCTGGAGTGCAGCGCCCACCGCATCGAGAGGCCGAGCGAGGCGTCCGTCTGCTCGTAGGTGGCCGGAAACGGCGTGCATTCGTCGAGCGCCATGGTGATGGTGGCGTCGAGCAGATGCTGGATCTCGATCGAGCGGGCCGGGGTCAGGCGGTGCTTCGCGCCGTCGAGATGCGACTGGAAGGTGACGCCGTCCGCGTCGAGCGTGCGCAACTTGGCGAGCGACATGACCTGAAAGCCGCCGGAATCAGTCAGGATCGGCCCCGGCCAGTCCATCATGCGATGCAGGCCGCCGAGGCGCTCCACCCGCTCGGCGCCCGGCCGCAGCATCAGGTGGTAGGTGTTGCCGAGCACAATCGAGGCCCCGGTCGCGCGCACGGCGTCGGCGGTCATCGCCTTCACCGTGCCGGCGGTGCCGACCGGCATGAAGGCCGGCGTCTCGACCCCGCCATGCGCGGTGTGCAGCACGCCGAGACGAGCCGCGCCGTCGGTGGCGCGGAGGGTGAGGCGGAAGCCGGTCATGACGCGCGTGTAGAGCCGATCCGCCGACGGTGCCAGCGGTGACAGGTCAGTCCATGCCTGTTGTGGCGGCAAGCAGGGCGTCGAAGACGGGCTTCGCGTCCAGGCAAACCTGAAGTGCATCAGTGAACGGGGTCAGCGCCAACTCGGGGGATTCTTCAGCCACCGCTTGGGCGAGCACACTCTGATCCACGCGAACCGGCAGAAAGAACGAGCCCTCTCTCTCCTGGAAAGCAAAGCCGTGAGTTCTCAGTTTTGCGATGATGGCCTGCTGCTGTCTGACGGCGTTGCGCCACCTCACCCTCGCAACATCGTTCCGTGTCCAGCGCAGACCAAGCGTACGATCTCCAACGCCCAGCACTGTGTCAGCCAAAACGTGTCCTTCTCAATCCCTTTTCCGATACTTGTTTCGGGAGCGAATTGGCACAGATAGTCGTCTCCAGTGTGATCTCCCTGTTTGCGCCAATCTTCAGAGGCGATCCAAATTCCCTCATCAGACCATTTCGCCTCTCCGGCCCAGTTCACCTTCTCCCGAAATGTCTCCACCAACTCATCCAGGGCTGTCGCAACAGCTGGTTCAAGTTCGTTGGTGACGTACTGCGCGGCAGCATCCAAATCGGCCAAGTTAGTTATAACCAGCCGATCGAGTTCTGGTTGAGCCATGACGATCCTCACGTGAAAGCTGCGGTATGAGCGGCAAAGTGAAGGAGCAAGGAGGCGACGAGCGGGCGGTCGCTGGGTTTATACATCCGACCAACCTGCTGCGCCGCGCGCGTAAGGGCAGTCCAATCCATGTGAACAGTTTCTGGCGGCGGGTTCAGGGGTGGACGGGGGCTGAGATAAACGAGCGCCGGACGTTTGCCGAGGAGCGCCGCCTTGGCCCGCAGCACGTCATTGTAGCGTTGCAGCTGCGCAAGCCCCTCAGCAGCGCCGATCTTGACCTCGATCAGGAGCAGGAAGTTCCGCCCTTCGATGGATATATCGACCCGATTATCCGCATCTCCAAGCGGACAATCCTCGGTAACTACTGTATAGCCTTCTCGCAACTCCGCTTCGGTCGGCAACGAACTCGTGCTTGACGTTCTAGCTCGTTCTAGAAACGTCCATAGAAACTTTGGGCCAGTATCAGGACAAACTATTGGGTCCAGAAGGGAGGCGAGCACAGCAGCGTTTCGCAGTTCGTCGCGCCTCAATCCCGCCGTTGACCAGACGTTCAGAAACGCTCCTTCTGAGCGGGCGCGCATCAAGGGGGCTTGAAGGCTCTGGAACATTTCTTCCATGGCGTGGATGTCTAATCGCGCGACGGGCGCTTCGATCACCATCGAATCAGGAAGTGCGCGCGATGAGGCTACCGAGAGCGCCCGAAATTGCTCCAGAAAGCGGGGCAGTCGCTGAGGCAGCATCGACGAAGATGCACTAGCCTGCGCCGCCGCCCAACTCTCCAAAAAGGTTTCCAGCCGTTCAGTTCGCAACAGAGGTTTGCCTCACATTGCCGAAGGGCATGAACGCCGGCATCTCGACCGCGCCGTGCAGCGCGTCGTGACGGCGGAGCGATCCGTTTCGCCGGGAGAAAAGCGGAAGGCGGTCATCGGCCGAGGAGCTGCTGCGCCGCTTCCGTCAGCTTCGCCCCGCCAAACGGGTTGACGACCCACACACCGTGCAGATCGGTTCCGTCCGCAAGATCCTCGGTCAGAATCGCGGTGCAGTCCGCCTCGGCGGCAGGCGCGACCAGCAACGAGTCCAGTAGCTCGCGCGACCCGTGACGGAGAGCGCGAGCGCGGTCCTGACCGCGGGCGGAGGCAGGGATGCTCGGGTCAAACAAAAGGAACTCTTCGGCGACCGTCGCGGCATCGAGCCGCGATAGGATCTGCTTACGGGTAGTGGCGGCATAAAACTCGGAAACGGCTTGGAGCGTGAGCCGCCAATCACGGTCGATCGCTCGATCAACTATTTCGCGGGAGAGGGTGTATCGGTCTCCCGCTTTCCAATCGACCGAGTACACCAGAATGTTCGTATCGAGCGTGAACAGCTCACCGTTCATGCAAAGCGTCGCGGTCGAGCGGCCCTGCCCCGAGTGGCCAACCCCTGCGAGCCCTGAAACGCTCCCGCGCCGCTTGCTGTTCGGCCGTCAGCACGCGCTTGGCCGCCGCCACCGGCACGATCCGCGCAACAGGCGCGCCGTTCCGGGTGACGACGTATTCCTCACCTCCCTCGACATCCCGGATGCAGCGCGCAAAGCCCTGATTGGCTTCCCTAAGCGTGATGGTCTTGGTCATCAGAGTGCTCACCGATGTAGCGCAGGCTGTTCGACATGGCCTGTCCGGCAACCCGACGCAAGAGCCGGCAACCCGGCGCCCGCTTAGCCCGGCGGCGCCGCGTGGGAACGCGGCGTGCCGAAACCTGCAAGGAGTCAGACCTTCACGGCGGAGGCCCGGGTAGATCTCGTCGATCACCGCTTCTAGCGTCGCATTGAAGTCCGCGTCGCTCATGGACTTGGTGAGGCCCTCGGTCAGCGCCCGCGAGAAGCTCGCGATCAGGCCGTGGTTCCTGGCGAGGCGCTGGCAGGCATCCTCCCGCGAGTAGCCGCCAGAGAGCGCGACGACCCGGGCCACGCGCTCGTCCTTGATCAGCGGCAAATAGAAATCCGGCGTGTCCGGGATCGTCAGTTTGAGCATCACCTTGCGGCCATCCGGCAGAGCGTCGAGCTGCTTCTGGATCTCCGAGCGCAGGATCGCCTCGGCGCCGGCCTTGTCCGAGCTCTTGATCGAAACCTCCGGCTCGATGATCGGCATCAGCCCGTGCCCGGCGATCTGCGCCCCAACCTCGAACTGCTGCCGCACGATGGCGGCAATCCCCCCCTCCGAGGCGTGCTCGATCACGGAGCGCATCTTGGTGCCGTAGACCCCGAGTTTCACGGCCCGGGCGAGCAGCGTGTCGAGGTCCGGCATCGGCTTCATCAGCCGGACGCCGTCCTTTTCCGCCTCGAGCCCCTTGTCGACCTTGACGAAGGGAACGATGCCCCGCTCTTGCCACAGGAACGCCGGAACGGGCTTGCCCTGCGCCTGCCCGTCCATCGTGCCCTCGAACAGAATGGCCGCGATGACCTTGTCGCCGGTAAAGGCCGGCGCCGTCATGATGCGCACGCGCATTTCGTGCATCAGCCGGAACATCTCGGCGTCGCCGCTATAGGCGCTGTCCGAGATGCCGTAGGCCCGCAAGGCCCCGGGCGTCGATCCGCCGCTCTGGTCGAGCGCGGCGATGAAGCCGTCCTTCCCGGACATCTGCGAAGCCATCTTGCTGTCGGCCATGATCCCATCCTTGCCTAATGTCGGTTGCCGGGGAAACGCGCCGGTCCCGGCCGATCAACCGCGAGCCGGCGAGAGTATTGTCATTCGCCTGTCCGGGCAAAATCCGCGTCACCGCGCCCAGCACCCTCCGGCTCCAGCAGGCAAGCGTCGCCGTATGAATAGAACCGATACCCCGCCGCAATCGCGTGCGCGTAGGCCGACCGCATGCGCCCGGTGCCCGCGAAGGCGCAGACGAGCATGAACAGCGTCGAGCGCGGCAGGTGGAAGTTGGTCAGCAGCAGATCGGCCGCCCGGAAGCGGTAGCCCGGCCGGATGAACAGGTCGGTATCGCCCGCGAACGGCCGCATCGTCCCGTCCGCATCCGCCGCGGTTTCCAGCAGCCTGAGGCTGGTGGTGCCGATCGCGACCACCCGGCCGCCCGCCGCCCGCGCGGCGTTGATCGCCTCCGCCGCGTCCGCGCCGACGACGCCCCGCTCGGCGTGCATGCGATGACGGGAAAGGTCGTCGCCGCGCACCGGCAGGAACGTGCCCGCGCCGACATGCAGCGTCACCGTGGTCCGGCGCACGCCCGCCGCCGCCAGCGCCTGCAGCAGCGAGGGTGTGAAATGCAGCCCCGCCGTCGGGGCCGCGACGGCGCCGTCCACGGAAGCGAACGCGGTCTGGTAGTCCGCCGCGTCCTCCTCTGTCGGGCCGGACGGGCGGGGGATGTAGGGCGGCAGGGCGAGCGCCCCCGCTTCCGCCAGCGCCGCCTGGAACGCCTCGCCTGCGCGATCAAAGCGGAGCGTGACGCCGCCATCCGGGTCGCGCGCCAGCACCGCCGCCGTCATCTCGGTGCCGTGCAGCGCCAGGGCGTCGCCGGGGCGGAGGCGGCGGGCGTTGCGGGCCAGCGCGTGCCAGGTGCCGTCCTGCCAGGGGCGGTCGAGGGTCAGGCCGACCTCCGCCTCTCCCCGCCGCGCCCGCAGCTGCGCCGGGATCACCCGCGTGTCGTTGGCGACCAGAATGTCGCCCGGCCGGAGCAGTTCGGGCAAATCCCTGACCGTGCGGTCGGCGAGGGTCTGCCCGATCGCCAGCAGGCGCGCGGCGTGGCGGGGACGGGCCGGAGCGTGGGCGATGCGCTCGGGCGGCAGGTCGAAGTCGTACTCGGCGAGCGGCATCGCTCAGGCGGGCGTGGGGGCGACCCGGCGCGCCAGGCGGACCAGCGGCAGCGCGATCAGCAGCGCCCAGAGCTTGCCGATGACCTGGCCGGGCAGATAGGCGAGGTCACCGAAGGCGAGATGCAGGAACACGATCGAGTCGACCACCACGCCCAGCAGCGAGGAGAGCGCCACGGCCCAGAGCAGCGAGCGCCGCTGCAACGGCGTGAACACGGCGAAATCCGCGAGTTCGCTCAGCATGAAGGCGCCGGCGGAGGCGAAAACGAGGCTCGCCGGGGACAGCAGGGCGGAAAGCGCCGCGCCGACCAGGATCGCGACCAGCCCGAAGCCGGTGCCCAGGCAGCGCTGCACGATGTCGCGCAACGCGAGCGCCGCCCCGACCGTCAGCACGCCCGAAGGCGCCATGATCCCCGGCGCGACCGGCACGAGGCAAGGCCCGTCCGTCACGCAGACCGTGCCGAAATGCCCGATCATCCAGTTGGCCAGCGGAACCGAGCCGAGGAACAGCACGAACGCGGTCCAGCCGAGCCGGCTGCGCGCCGCCGGACGCGGCGCGTCCTCGGCCTGCCCGTGCATCAGCGCGAGAGGTAGGTCGCGATCTCGATCAGATTGCCGTCCGGATCGCGGCAATAGACCGAGTGCATCGGACCGAGCGCGCCCGCCCGGTCCACCGGCCCCGCCACGACCGCGACGCCGCATTCGCGCAAATGCTCCATCACGTCGTCGCATCCGAGCGCGGTGATGAAGCAGAGGTCGGCACTCCCCGGTTGGCCGTGCGCGGCCGTGATCCATTTGCGCGGGTCGGCCCCCACTGGACGCAGATTGAGCTTCTGGCCGCCGAACTTGAGCGCGGTCCGATGCTCGTCGCCGAACTCCTCGCGCTCCATGCCGAGCACGCGCTGATACCAGGAGGCCGCCATCTCGACCTCGGCGACGTTCAGCACGACGTGGTCGAGCCGATCGACGGTGAAGCGCATCAAAAAACTCCGGCCTGGCGGTCCGCGACCGCGTTCACGATGTCAGCCCGCGTCTTTCGGCGGGCCGCGGCGCCGGAAGGCATCCAGGCTGACCACCTGCGGCGCCTCCTCCGTTTCGGAGGCCGGCGGCGCGTCGGTTCCGGCTGGCTCCGTCCCGGCCGCGGGCGCCTCGGCGGCGATCTCGCCCTCTTCGGGCGGCTCCGGCTGGAACCGCAGGCCGAAGCGGACATGCGGATCGGCGAAGCCGACGACGGCGCCGAGCGGGATCGCGAGCGTCGCCGGGATACCGCCGAAGGACAGGCCGACCGTGATGAGGGACGCCGCCTCGTCGACGCGCAGATCCCAGAACTGGTGCTGGAGCACGATCGTCATCTCTTCCGGATACTGCGCGCGCAGGCGCGGCGGCACGACCGTGCCCGGATGGTCGGTGCGGAAGGTCATGTAGAAATGGTGCTCGCCCGGCAGGCCGTTGGCGGAAGCGAAGCGCAACGCGCGCACGACCACGAGCCGCAGCGCCTCCTCGGTCCATCTCTCGTAGGGGAGCAGGCTCTCCGGAAGCTGCTCCTGGTCGTCTGCCATCAACGGTCGTCCCTGCGGTCGGTCAGCGGCGGTCCATAGCGCGGGCGATCGCCCGGGGCAAACGGCGGAGAGGGAGAAGTGAGGGGGCTTCTGTTGCCCGGTGCCCCCCCGAACCGCGCTTCTCACTGCTTACGCAGCGACAGCGAATGCCTCATGATTGTCATTGGCACTTGTCAAACGGCCCGATAACGGCGGAACCATGCCGGGCAAAAGATGGGTCTTTACCACGCGCGTCGAGCCTGTTTCGCCCCCGTATGGTGGAGGCGCCGGGCACTGCCCCCGGGTCCACAACGTTTATTCCACGCACCGTTTATCGCCATAGCTGGAAAACCAGCGGGCCAGCATGTAGTCCCTGCCCGCCCGGCATTCAAGCCGCCCAATGCGCGACACATTGCGGGAGGAGACGCCTCGTGACCCTGACCCCGGACCAGCTCGCCGCCATCGAGGCCCAGCGCGCGTCAGGCGCCGAGACCCGCCGCCCGACCGTGCCGGCGCTGGAGGACATGCTGTACCAGCCGTTCCCGGTGCTGGATCACGGCTTCGTCCGCGTCATCGACTACATGGGCGACGATGCGGCGATCGTGCAGGCGGCGCGCGTCTCGTACGGACGCGGGACGCGCCGCGTGTCCGAGGATGCCGGGCTGATCCGGTACCTGATGCGCCACCGCCACTCGACGCCGTTCGAGATGTGCGAAATCAAATACCACGTGAAGCTGCCGATCTTCGTGGCGCGGCAGTGGATCCGGCACCGGATGGCGAACGTGAACGAGTATTCGGCGCGCTACTCGATTCTGGACCGCGAGTTCTACATTCCCGCCCCCGAGCACCTCGCCGCGCAATCGGCGGACAACCGGCAGGGACGCGGCGACACGCTCGACGGAACCGAGGCGGAACACGTGCTGACCCTGCTGCGCGAGGACGCGACGCGCACGCACGATCACTACCTCGCCATGCTGAACGAGGAGGAGCCCCGCGATCCGTCCCGGCGCGGCCTGGCGCGCGAACTCGCGCGCATGAACCTGACTCTCAATACCTATACGCAGTGGTATTGGAAGACCGATCTGCACAACCTGCTGAACTTTCTCTCCCTGCGCGCGGACCGGCACGCCCAGTACCGAGATCCGGGCCTACGCCGAGGCGATGCTCGAAACCGTGCGGGCCTGGGTGCCCGCTGCCTACGCCGCCTTCCTCGACTACCGGCTCGGCGCGGTGACGCTGTCCGGGCCGATGCTCGACGTTCTGCGCCGAATGCTCGCGGGCGAGAGCGTGGCGCAGCCGGACAGCGGGCTCTCGAAGCGCGAATGGTCGGAGATGATGGCGACGCTCGGCCGGGAGGGCTAGCCCGCTTGCGGGAAGTCGGTCGCGAGGCCCGTCTCGCGCCACGCCTCGATCTCGGCGAGGGTCGTCTTCAGCTTGTTCGTGACGGCATCGAGGCCCCACGCGCCGAGCACCAGATGGGACGGCGGATCGTCGATCTCGGTGATGTGGATCATCGCCTCGGCGGCGCGAATCGGGTCGCCCGCCTGGGTGCCGCTGATCTCGGCCGTGCTCTTGAGCCGCGCGCCCGCCGTTTCCGCGTAGTCGGCGATCCGGCTCGGCGTCTGCTTCAGCGACCGCCCGGCCCAGTCGGTACGGAACGGACCCGGCTCGACGCACGTCACCTTGATCCCGAGCGGCGCAACCTCGCGGCCGAGCGAGTCCGCCCAGCCCTCGACCGCGTGCTTGCTGGCCGCATAGTAGCCCGAGGCCGGAAACCCGCAGAAGCCCGCGACCGAGGTGATGTTGATGATATGGCCCCGCTTTTGCGACCGCATCAGCGGCAGCACCGCCCGCGTCAGGGCGAACAGGCCGAACACGTTCGCGTCGAACTGGGCGCGGATCTCGGCCTCCACGCCCTCCTCGACGGAGGACTGATAGCCGTAACCCGCATTGTTCACGAGCACGTCGATGCGGCCGAACTGCTTTTGCGCCGCCTGCACCGCAGCCGCGATCTGTTCAGGCTTCGTGACGTCGAGATCGAGCGCGAGCGCGAGATCCTCGGCGCCCTGCACGAGATCGGCGACCCGGACCTTGTCGCGCGCCGTGACCACGGCCCGCCAGCCGCGAGCGAGCACCGCACGGGCAAGATCGCGGCCGAAGCCGGTCGAGCAGCCGGTGATGAACCAAACGGGGGAGGTGTCTGAGGGCATGGGGCTGTCCTGTTCGCTGTGAGCGATTGGCCCCGACCGCCCGCGATCATCGCAAGGCGTCGGCGGCGAAACACGCCCGACCTTGTCCCCGATTGCAAGAGGATGCCAGCCGTCGTCCAAAGTTGTTGATCGGCGGCGCGATACCCGTCAACAGTCGCATCGGCGGCGGCGCGATGACAACGGATCAGACCGCATCCTCGCCCAGTCGAACGGCGAGAACGGGCGAAACCCCAATCAGCCCGAACGCCCTTCCTCGGCCCGTGCTCGCCGGAAGGCCGGGCCTACCCCTTGATCTTCCACGCCCCGCTCGGGGTCAGGCACCAGTTGAGGTCGTACGCGCCGGGGTCGGGGCGGCCGGCGACGTAGATCGTGTTGTGCAGCTGGTGACAGGCCATGCCCTCGTCCTGCGTCGTCTTGACGAACGCGACCTCGCCATGCGCGCCACTATCCGGATTGGTCCAGGAACGTGACTGCCCGGGACGCAGCAGCGAGCCGTGATCGACCACTACCCGGATTTGTAGGCCGGCGCCGCTTCGAAGGTGTCCTTGAAGTAGCCGAGAAGCCGCGGTGGGTTTCCGGGCACGTAAACCAAGCCACAGTAGCTGCATTGCCGCGCCTGCCCAGCGAAGGCTGCACCCTTCTCCGTCACAGCTGCTTGTTCGCCGGGTGTCAACGGGCGCTGCATTGAGTCCGGGGCGCGGCAGCTCGCCGGGTAGTCGGGGCAGGGCATCAGTTGCAGTCCGTGTATGCCGTCCCACCGACGTTACGAGTTGTACACCTGAATGACTGCGGCAGCGGAGCCACTCCAGGCTGAGCCTGCCGCTGCTGCATCGCGCTCCACTGCAACAGCGCGTTTGAGGCTGCTTGGCTCCGCTGGAACTGAACCGCTTGCGCGTCCTCATTGCGTTGATGTTGAACCAGCGCGACACCCGCCCAAACGGAATGCACATCGGCTTCGTACTGAGCCGGGCTTATTTGGCCTTGATCAGCTTTGACCGCGTCCTGCATCGCGTTCGCGTCCGCGGCATAGATCAAGTCCAAGTCTCGGAAGCCGGTTTCGGCCGCCCAAGCCTCGCGCGCACTTGACATGCATTGTTGGCGACGCACGAAGTTGCCGGGCTCCTTGGGCAAATCGGCCATACACGCGGTGATCGCGGCGTCACGCTTCGTGGTCGCCGCTTGCACCTGCTCGCGCGTTCGTTGCTGCGCGCAGCTGGACAGCGCGAGCGCTCCGGCGAGCGTCAGGCTGACAAGCAGTGCGGGCTTCATTGGCGCGCCGTTATTTCGTCTGTTCCGGTTCATACACTGATGTTCTCCTGCATACCCAATGCATCGGAATCGCCGCGCGCACCGGGGCTACCCCTTGATCTTCCACGCCCCGCTCGGGGTCAGGCACCAGTTGAGGTCGTACGCGCCGGGATCGGGGCTGCCGGCGACGTAGATCGTGTTGTGCAGCTGGTGGCAGGCCATGCCCTCGTCCTGCGTCGTCTTCACGAACGCCACCTCGCCATGCGCGCCGCTGTCCGGATTGGTCCAGGACCGGGAGTAGCCGGGGCGCAGCAGCGAGCCGTGATTGATGTTATGCGTCGCGCGAAGCAGCAGCTCGAGATCGCCCTCGGTCAGCCCCTTCGAGGAATCGCCCGCGAACGGGCTGACCTGCGCCCGCGCGGCCGTACCGTAAGCGAGACCGAGGCCCAGCAGAGCCGCCCCAAGCACGCCCAACCGTCTCTGCATCCGCATGCAAGCCTCGCCGCTATCGACCGATGCGCCGACGCTACCCCGCACACCTTACCGCCCCGTCAACGCGCGGCTTCCCCTTCCCGCGTGCCACCCCTACATACCCGAGGCATGGACGGAACATTGCCGGAACCTTTCGCGGCCTGGTTCGCGTCGCGCGGCTGGACGCTGCGGCGGCACCAGCGCGCGGTGCTGGAGACGGCGGAGGCCGGGCGCTCCGTGCTGCTGATCGCGCCGACCGGCGGCGGCAAGACGCTCGCCGGGTTCCTGCCGAGCCTGATGGATCTCGCGCGCGCGCCCCGTCCGGGCATCCACACCCTCTATGTCAGCCCGCTGAAGGCGCTCGCGACCGACATCGCCCGCAATCTCGCGGCGCCGGTCGAGGAGATGCGGCTGCCCGTCACGATCGAGACCCGCAGCGGCGACACCCCGGCCAGCCGCCGCCAGCGCCAGCACGAGCATCCGCCCAACATCCTCCTGACCACGCCCGAAAGCCTCGCCGTGCTGCTGTCGATGCCGGACGCCTCGGACCTGTTCGCGAGCCTGCACGCCATCGTTATCGACGAGGTGCATGCGCTCGCGGGCACCAAGCGCGGCGACGAGCTGGCGCTCGGCCTCGCCCGCCTCGCATCGCTCGCTCCGCAGGCACGGCGGACCGGCCTGTCGGCGACCGTCGCCCACCCCGCCGCACTCCGCGCCTATGCCGGGGCGGACGAGCTGATCGAGGAGACGGATGGCGCGCCCCCTTCCCTGTCCGTGATGCTGCCGCAAGGGCGGCTGTCCTGGTCCGGGCATATGGGCCTCGACAGCGCGCCCGAGGTGCTGGGGCGCATCCGCGCCGCCGCCATGACGATCGTGTTCGTCAACACGCGCGCCCAGGCCGAGCTGATGTTCAACGCGCTCTGGAAGCTGAACGCGGAGACGATGCCGATCGCGCTGCATCACGGCAGTCTCGACATCGCGCAGCGCCGCCGGGTCGAGGCGGCGATGGCGGCGGGAAAACTGCGCGCCGTGGTCGCGACCTCCTCGCTCGATCTCGGCATCGACTGGGGCGGCGTCGATCAGGTGATCCAGGTCGGCGCGCCGAAGGGCGTCTCGCGCCTGCTGCAACGGGTCGGGCGGGCCAACCACCGCATGGACGACGCCAGCCGGGCGATCCTCGTTCCCGCCAATCGCTTCGAGGTGCTGGAATGCGAGGCGGCGATCCTCGGCGTGCAGGCGGGGGAACTCGACGGCGATCCGCCGCGCCCCGGCGGCCTCGATGTGCTCGCGCAGCATCTGCTGCTGACCGCGTGCGGCGGCCCGTTCCATCCGGACGCGATGTATCGCGAAGTCACCGGAGCCGCGCCGTACGCGGATCTCAGCCGCGCCGATTTCGACGACGTGCTCGCCTATGTCGAGACCGGGGGCTACGCGCTCGCCGCGTACGAGCGCTATCGCAAGCTGTTCCGCGACGCGGACGGCCGCGTGCATGTGCGCAACGCCCGCACGGCGCGGCAGGCGCGGATGAACATCGGCACGATCGTGGAAGCGCCGATGCTGAAGATCCGCCTTATCGGCAAAGGCGGTCGCGGCGCCATGCTCGGCGAGGTCGAGGAATACTTCGTCGCCATGCTGTCGCCCGGCAACAGCTTCATGTTCGCCGGCCGCCTGCTGCGCTTCATCCGCCTGCACGAAACCGTGGTCGAGGTGAGCGAAGGCGGCGGCAGCGATCCGATGGTGCCGGCCTATGCGGGCGCGCGACTGCCGCTGACGACCAATCTCGCCGACCGCGTGCGCGCGATGCTGCAAGACCGGACGAGCTGGCATCTGTTTCCCGAGCCGGTGCGAGAGTGGTTGCAGTTGCAACGGTCGCGCTCGCGGCTGCCGGGCCGGAACGACCTGCTGGTCGAGACCTTCCCGCGCGGCGACCGCTGGTATCTCGTCGCCTACTGCTTCGAGGGCCGCAACGCGCACCAGACGCTCGGGATGCTGCTGACGCGGCGAATGGAGCGGTTCGGCATGGCGCCGCTCGGCTTCGTCGCGACCGACTACGTGATCGGCGTCTGGTCGGCCAGGCAGCCGACGGACATTCCGCGCTTGTTCGAGGTCGATATGCTCGGCGACGATCTCGAAGCCTGGATGGCGGACAGCTCGATGCTGCGGCGGACCTTCCGCAACGTCGCCGTGGTCGCGGGGCTGATCGACCGCAATCATCCGGGCGCGGAAAAGACGCGGCGTCAGGTGACGGTGAACACCGACCTGATCTATGACGTGCTGCGCCGGCATCAGCCGGATCATATTCTTCTCCGCGCGACTCGCGCCGACGCGGCTGGCGGTCTGACCGACCTCGGCCGTGTGGCGGGCATGCTCGCGCGCATCGATGGACGGATCACGCATATGGCGCTGTCGCGCGTCTCGCCGCTGGCCGTGCCGGTGCTGCTGGAAATCGGCCGCGAGAGCGTGCGCACGGGCCAGAACGAGGACGAGCTGCTCGCCGAAGCGGAGGCGATCGTCGCCGAGGCGACCGGCGACGCCGAACCGCCGCCCGTCATACCCGTGCAGCGGGTTCCGTCGGTGCTGCGCCCAAGCCTTCTCAGCAAGCGCCGGCAAATGGGACGCCAAATGGGGCGCGACACCGCGAACGCAACGCTGTTCGACGTCAAGCGATGAGCGCCGCCGCGCCGATCCATCTCGCGGGCGAGCGGCTGATGCTCGATCCGGCGGGCGTCGTGTTCTGGCCCGCGCAGGCCCTGCTCGTCGTCTCCGACCTGCATCTCGAGAAGGGCTCGTCCTTCGCCCGGCGGGGCATGCTGCTGCCGCCCTGGGACACGAAGGCGACCCTCGACCGGCTCGCGCTCGTGCTCCGGCGCTACCGGCCGCGCACCATCGTGGCCCTCGGCGACAGTTTCCACGACGCGGAGGGCGCGAGCCGGTTGGAGCGGACGGAACGCGCGCGCCTGCAGGCGATGACGGAGGCGGCCGCGTTCGTCTGGATCGCGGGCAACCATGATCCCTGCCGGCCCGCGCCGCTCGGCGGCCGGTGGGCGGACGAGATGGCGCTCGGGCCGTTCGTGTTCCGCCATCAGGCGGCGCGCGGCGCGGAGGGCGAGCTGTCCGGGCATCATCACCCGAAAGCGGCGGCGCCGACGCGCGGCGGCGGAGTGAGCCGGCCGTGCTTCGTCGCCGACACGCGCCGGCTGGTTCTTCCCGCGTTCGGGGCCTACACGGGCGGGCTCGACGTGACGCACCCCGCCATTGCCCGACTGTTTCCGCGTGGCGGGCGGCTGTTCCTGCTCGGCCGTGACCGGCTGTTCAGCTTTCCGCTCGCCGAAGCGCGCCGGTCTCAGACGGACGACACGCCCGCCCTCGCGCTATCCGGCGGCGGGCCTGGACGAGCCGGGCGCGCGGCGGACTGAGACGGTCAGGACGCGTCGGTGGCCGCCAGAGAGGCTGCGCGAACGCCGAGGATGTGGGCGATGGCGTAGGTTAGATCCGGACGGTTCAGCGTGTAGAAATGGAATTCGTCCACCCCGTTCGCCTGCAGCAGCCGGACCTGCTCGGCGGCCACGAACGCGCCGATGAGCTTGCGAGTCTCGGGGTCGTTTTCCGTGCCCTCGAACAGCTGGCCGAGCCACTCCGGCACGCTCGCGCCGCACATGGCGCTGAACTTGACCGCCTGCGCATAGTTCGAGACCGGCATGATGCCCGGCACCACGGACGCCTTGATCCCGGCGCCGTAGCAGCGTTCCAGAAAATCGAGATAGCGCGAGGCGTCGAAGAAATACTGCGTGATGGCGCGCGTCGCGCCCGCGTCGAGCTTGCGCTTGAGATTGTCGAGGTCATGGCCCGCGCTCTCGGCTTGCGGATGCGTCTCCGGATAGGCGGCGACCGAGATCTCGAAATCGGCGACGCGCCTGAGCCCGGCGACGAGATCGGATGCGTAACGGTAGCCCTGCGGGTGCGGCTCGTAGGCATGCCCAAACGGCGCGTCGCCGCGCAAAGCGACGATGTGGCGGACCCCCGCCTCCCAGTAGCGCCGCGCCACGGCATCCACCTCGTCCCGCGTCGCGCCGACGCAGGTCAGATGCGCGGCCGGAACCAGCGAGGTCTCGCGGATGATCCGCGAGACGGTCGCGTGGGTGCGTTCCTGAGTGCTTCCGCCCGCGCCGTACGTAACGGACACGAAACGGGGCCGGAGCGGCTCGAGGCGGCGGATGCAGGCCCAGAGCTGTTGCTCAATCGCCTCAGTCCGGGGCGGAAAGAACTCGAAGGAGAGCGCGGGCGGCGCGTGATGCGCGTTCCGCGCCGGGATTGCGGCGACGCGCGGCCCAGTCATCCAGCGGTCGAGCGCCGGCTGGAACCGGCCGGAAGCCTGCGGCGTGGCCCCGGGGGCCGAAATCATTGGATGGTTCATGGCGCTTCCATGTCGTGGAATGGCTCGCCGATGCAAGCGGAACATAGCGGCCCGGAGACACAGCGCGCCCAAGCAACCGGTCGTGGCCCTGTTACGTTGCGCAGCCTGCTCCGCATGATACAGTTTTTCAATCGTTCGGTGCTCCGCTGCAAGCTCGATGCCCAGCACCACCGGTCGCGCCGCTCCGATCCTGTCCAAGCCGAGGAAGCCGATGCCCCTCATGCCGCGCTCGTTCCGACTGCTGCTTGCGACCATGGCGGTTTCGGCGCTCGCCGCCTGCGCGACGCCGCCGCCCGCGAGCGATCCGGACGCGCTGGCCGACTACAACGAGACCAACGACCCGCTGGAGCCGACAAACCGGGTCTTCTACAAGGTCAACAACGCGATCGACACCTACGCGCTGAAGCCCGCCGCCCAGGCCTACCGTTACGTCACCCCCGAGCCCGTGCGCACCGGCATCCATAACGTGCTCACCAATCTCACGACGCCGGTCGTGCTCACCAACGACATGGCCCAGGGCAAGCCGCGCCGGGCTGGCGATACCACCATGCGGTTCCTGATCAACTCGACGGTGGGACTCGCCGGCATTTTCGACGTCGCCTCCGGCTGGGGTTATCCGCCGCACGACACGGATTTCGGCATCACGCTCGCTCTCTGGGGCGTGCCGTCCGGGCCATTCCTGTTCCTGCCGGTGCTCGGTCCCAGCAACCCGCGCGACGCGGGCGGCTTCGGCGCCGACATCGTTCTCGACCCGTTCACCTGGGTCGGCCAGGGGGCGGTGGTCACGGGACTGAACTGGGGACGCTTCGGCTTCTCCGCGCTGGACGGACGCTCGCGGGTGCTCGATGCGGTGGACCAGATCAAGAAATCGGCACTTGATCCCTATGCCACCTTCCGCAGCCTATACCGTCAGCATCGCGAGGCGGAGATCGAGGAGACCCGCAACGACGATCGCCGGACGGTTCCGGTCTGGTTTCCGCAACCGGCGGCCGCCGCCAGCACCACGCCTTCCCCGTGACCCCGCGCCGTTTGACCTGAGCGAGACCGCATCACCATGTTGACCCGCCGAACTGTTCTGACGCTTCTGGGCGCCCTGGGCGTCGCTGCCGCCACGGGTCGTGCCGCGCGCGCCGACGAAACGAGCCAGGCAACCGCCTTCGTCAAGCAGACGGGCGACCGGCTCGTCGCCGTCGTGAGCGGGCCGGGGACCACGGAGGAAAAGCGGCCGAAGCTGCAAAAGATCATCGACGACACGGTCGCCGTGGACGAGATCGCGCGCTTCTGCCTCGGCGCCTTCTGGCGTCGCGCCACGCCAGAGCAGCAACATGAATACGTGGACCTGTTCCATGAGGTGCTGCTGAACAACATCAGCGGCAAGATCGGCGACTATAAGGGTGTGCGGTTCACGATGCTCCGCTCGTACCAGCGTGGCGACACGGACGTCGTCAGCACGACGGTCACGCGGCCGAACAATCCGCCGGCGAACGTGGACTGGATCATCAGCGAGGCGTCCGGCAGCCCGAAGATCGTGGACGTCGTCGCCGAGGGGACCAGCCTTCGCCTGACCCAGCGCAGCGACTATGCCTCCTACCTGCATCACAACAATGACAGCGTCGCGGCGCTGATCGAGGCGATGCGGCACCAGGTCGGCAACGCCAACGCCGGGTAGGCGGTGCCTCAGGCGCGATCGGCGTTCGGTCGCCACCGCCTCAGGCTCTCGTATTCGACCATCCGGTGGCCGTACCGCTCGAACGCGCTGTGCTCGCGCATGCCGATGCTGCCGAGCACCATGCGTGACGCAAAGTTGCTTTCCCGCGCGACCGCGATCACGCGCCCGATCCGCGCCCGGTCGTGGCCGAAGCCGAGCGCCGCTCCCGCCGCCTCGCGCGCGACGCCCCGCCCCTGCTGGTCCGGCCAGAACCCGAAGCGGAGAGCGATGCCGCGTCCGTCCGGTCGCAGCATGAAACCGGCGAGGCCCAGAAACGGGCCACCTTCGCGCGGCCGCACGGCCCAGATGCCATAGCCCCGCGCGCCCCAGAGCTGAATGTCGTCCGCCAGCTCCTCCTGTGCGCGCACCCCGGTCCGCACGCCCCCGAGCATGATCGCGAACACCGCCGGGTCGGCCTTGATCGCCCGCAGATCGGCAAGATCGCCCCACTGCACGGGCGTCATCAGCAGCCGGCCCGTCCGGACGATCCAGGCGGGGATTCACCCGCCCCCGCCCGCTCAGCGTGCGAGTGGCCGGTATTTCAGGCGGTGCGGCTCGGTCGCGTCCGCGCCGAGGCGGCGCCGCTTGTCCTCCTCATAGGCCTGGAAGTTGCCCTCGAACCACTCGACGTGGCTGTCGCCCTCGAAGGCGAGAATGTGCGTCGCCAGCCGGTCGAGGAACCAGCGGTCATGGCTGATGATGACGGCGCAGCCGGCGAACTCGGTCAGCGCCTCCTCGAGCGCGCGCAGCGTATCGACATCGAGGTCGTTGGTCGGCTCGTCGAGCAGGATGACGTTGTGCTCGGTCTTCAGCATCTTCGCGAGATGGACGCGGTTGCGCTCGCCGCCGGACAGGATGCCGACCTTCTTCTGCTGGTCCGCGCCCTTGAAGTTGAACGCGCCGACATAGGCGCGCGACGGCACCGCCCGCTTGCCGAGATAGATCACGTCGGTCCCGCCGCTGATCTCCTGCCAGACGGTCTTGTCCGGATCGAGGCTTTCGCGCGATTGGTCCACGTAGCCGAGCTTTACCGTCTCCCCGATCCTGAGCTCGCCCGCATCGGGCTCTTCCTGATCGGTGATCATGCGGAACAGGGTCGTCTTGCCGGCGCCGTTCGGACCGATTACGCCGACGATGCCGCCGGGCGGCAGCTTGAAGTCGAGATCGTCGATCAGCAGGCGGTTGCCATAGGCCTTGCGCAGCTTGTCCGCCTCGATCACGGTCCCGCCGAGACGCGGCCCCGGCGGGATGACAATGTCGGCGACGCCGCCCGCCATCTCCTGAGACTTCGCCAGCATCTCCTCATATTTCTGGATGCGGGCGCGGCTCTTGGTCTGGCGGGCGCGCGGCGAGGACTGGATCCACTCCTGCTCGGCGGCGAGCGCGCGCTGGCGGGCGCTCTCCTCCTTCTCCTCCTGTTGCAGGCGCTTCCGCTTCTGCTCGAGCCAGGACGAGTAGTTGCCCTCGAACGGATAGCCGCGCCCGCGCTCGATTTCGAGAATCCAGTTGGTCACGTTGTCCAGGAAGTAGCGGTCGTGGGTGATGACCATGACCGTGCCCGGATAGTCGCGCAGCGTGTGCTCGAGCCAAGCGACGCTTTCGGCGTCAAGATGGTTGGTCGGCTCGTCCAGCAGCAGCAGGTCGGGCTTCTCCAGCAGCAGCCGGCACAGCGCGACGCGCCGGCGCTCGCCGCCCGAAAGAGGAGCGACCGGGGATTCGGCGGACGGGCAGCGGAGCGCGTCCAGCGCAATGTCGATGCGCCGGTCGAGATCCCAGCCGTCCTCGGCGTCGATCTTCTCCTGCAGCTCGGCCTGTTCGGCGAGCAGCGTGTTCATCTCCTCGTCCGACATCGGCTCGCCGAACTGCATCGAGATCGCGTTGAACCGCTCGATCGCCGCCTGCAGCGGGCCGAACGCCGCGGCGACGTTCTCGCCGACGGTCTTGTCCGGGTCGAGCTGCGGCTCCTGCGCCAGATAGCCGACGCGCACGCCGTCGGCGGCCCACGCCTCGCCGCCGTACTCGGTCTCGATCCCGGCCATGATCTTGAGCAAGGTCGATTTGCCGGCGCCGTTCACGCCCAGCACGCCGATCTTCACGCCGGGCAGGAAGGAGAGGGTAACGCCCTTGAATACCTCGCGCCCGCCCGGAAAGGACTTGGTCAGGTTTTTCATCACATAGACGTATTGATAGCTCGCCAAGACCGAAGGCTCCCGAATGCGAGGATGAGAAGGTTAGCCATAATGTGTGGACGAACGCGCCCGCAACCAAGACGCGGCACTGCGCCCGGCAGGACTCGAACCTGCAACCTAGCCGTTATGAGCGGCCCGCTCTAACCGATTGAGCTACAGGCGCGCGCGCATATTCCCGTTTCTGCGCCGCAGCGCCGCCCCGCGCAAGCCTTCAATCGACCGCCCGGACCCGCCTTCTCGTGAGCCAGAGACACATCGGCTCGCATTCTTGATCTCGAAAAGGACTAGTGGGTGAAGGTCACGGGATGGGCGGACCGCGCCGAGGCCGAGGCGCGATCGAGCGCTTCACCTGGAAGGTCGCGGTCCTGAGCACGCCGGCCGCCGCGGAGTAGGGAGGCCGGGAAACGCCCCTCTGCGCGGGCGGCTTCAGGCGGCGCGCGCCGCCTGAAGCGCCTCCCAAACCCGGGCGGGCGTCGCCGGCATATCGAACTGACGCACGCCGCCGAGCGAGAGCGCGTCCAGTATCGCGTTCATCACCGCGGGCGGGCTGCCGACCGCGCCCGCCTCGCCCGCGCCCTTGACGCCGAGCGGATTGGTCGCGCACGGCACCTCGATCAGCTCCACCTCGATCGGAGGCACGTCGCCCGCGCGCGGCAGCGCGTAGTCCATGAAGCTGCCGGACAGCAGCTGGCCGAACTCAGGATCGAACACCGTGCGCTCGAACACCGCCTGCCCGATCCCCTGCGCGACGCCGCCATGCACCTGCCCGCGCACGATCATCGGGTTGATGGCGCGGCCGACATCGTCGCACACGACGTGGCGCACGACGCGCGTCCGCCCGGTCTCGGGATCGATCTCGACCTCGGCGAGATGGCAGCCGTTCGGGAAGGTGTGCGCATCGACCTGGGCGACCTCCGCCGTGTCGAGGATGGTGCCCTCGCGGCCTTCGCGGACCGCGCGATGCTGCTCGGCGGCAAGGGTGATGATGTCGATGCCGCGATCGGTGCCGACGATCGAGAACCGCCCGCCCTCGAACACGATATCGGCCGGCGCGGCTTCCAGCGTCTCGGCGGCGGCGCGCTTGCCCTTCTCGATCACGCTCGCGGTGGTGGCGAGGATCGCCTGGCCCTCCGAATAGAGGCTGCGCGCACCGCCCGTGCCGCCGCCGACCGGGATCGTGTCGGTGTCGCCCTGGCGAATGCGGATGTGCTCGCCGGCGACCCCGAGCCGGTCGGCCGTGAGCTGCACATAGGCGGTCTCGTGTCCCTGCCCAGTCGATTGCGTGCCGACAAAGACATCGACGAACCCGTCGTCGGCGAAGCGGATCTCGGCGCGCTCGCTTGGCGAGCCGCCGGTCGCTTCAAGATAGTAGGACAGGCCGCGCCCGAGCAGCTTTCCGTCCGCCGCCGCCGCCGCCCGGCGCGCCTCGAAACCCGGCCCAGCCGAAGCGGTCGAGACCCGCCTCCAGCACGCGCACGAAATCGCCGCTGTCGTAGGTCTTGCCGACGGGCGTCTCGTGCGGCATCCGCGACGGCGGCACTATGTTGCGGCGACGCAGCTCGACGCGGTCGATGCCGAGCGCGCGGGCGGTTTCGTCGATGAGCCGCTCGAGCAGGTAGTTACTCTCGGGGCGCCCGGCGCCGCGATAAGCGTCCACCGGAACCGTGTTCGTGAACACGCCGATGACGTTCGCGTAAACGGACCGAAATCCGTATACGCCCGGAAGCACGGTGGTGCCCGCGAACGTCGGGATGTAGGGGCCGAAATTCGAGAAATAGGCTCCCATGTTGGCGATATTGCGGGTGCGGAGCGCGAGGAACCGCCCGCCCTTGTCGGTCGCGATCTCGCCGATCGTCACATTGTCGCGGCCATGCGTGTCGCACAGGAACGCCTCGCTTCGATCCGCGGCCCATTTCACGGGCCGGCCGAGCTTGCGCGCTGCGTAGCAGGTCAGGACGTGCTCCGCGTACAGGAAGAGCTTCATGCCGAAGCCGCCGCCGACATCGGGGGTGATGACGCGGAACCGGTCCGCCGCTTCGTGGAACACCTCGGCGCTGATCGCGTCCCTCACGAGCCAGCCGCCCTGCGTGTTGGTGGTGAGCGTCCAGCGCCCGGCCGAGGCATCGTATTCGGCGAGCGCGACACGCGCCTCCATCGACGCGACGACGATGCGGTTATTGACGATCTTGACTTGCGTGACCCGGTCGGCTTCGGCGAACAGCGCCTCGGTCTTGGCCCGGTCGCCGATCTCCCAGTCGAACGCCTGATTGCCGGGCACGTCGGGCCAGACCAGCGGCGCGCCGTGTTGCAACGCGGCCTCCGGATCCGTCACGGGCGCGAGCGTCTCGTACTCGACCTCCACCAACTCGGCGGCGTCGCGGGCCGCCCCGAGCGTCTCCGCCACGATGAACGCCACCGGGTCGCCGACATGCCGAACCATCCCCTCCGCCAGCACCGGATGCGGAGGGTCGGCGCGGGGCGTGCCGTCCCGGTTCGTCATCGGCACGAGGCAGGGCAGGCCGCCGATGCCGTCCGCGTTCAGGTCGGCGCTGGTGTAAACGGCAGCGACGCCCGGGACGCCGCGCGCACGCTCGAGACCGACGCTCGCAATCCGTGCCGAAGCGTACGGGCTGCGCACGACGATGCCGTGCAACTGGCCGGCGGGCCGGATGTCGTCGGCGTAGCGGCCGTCGCCCTTCAGCAGCCGCGGGTCTTCGACGCGGCGAACAGGCTGGGCGAGGCCGAATGTCGGCATGGAAAGTCTCCGCGAGGTCTGTGCGGCGACACCATGCCGTGCGAACCCCGCGGGGTGAAGAGGCGGCGATCCGGCCGCTAGCGGCCGGACCGTTGCGCCTCATACCGAGCGGTTTCGGACGAGAAGCCGGTACACGCCCAGGATGATGATCGCGCCAACGATCGCGCCGATGAAGCCCGCGCGCTGATCCGCCTGGTACCAGCCCACTTCCTTGCCGAGCCAGGTCGCCACGAGCGAGCCGCCGATACCGAGCAGGATGGTCACGATGAAGCCGCCGGGATCGCGTCCCGGCATGATCGCTTTCGCGATCAGTCCGACGACGAAGCCGATGATGATCGCCCAGATGAACGCGAACATGCCGCCCTACTCCCGCGCTGAGACCGTCGCTTGGTAAGACTTTCGACGCCGCAAGGGTTCCGCAAGGCCCAACCAGCTATTCGGCGGCGTGGTCGACGGTTTGGCGTACCCGCCGCCGCCGGCTGAACCGCCGCTTGACCCGCTCGCGCATGGTCTGGAACACGACATAAAGCATCGGGATCAGGAAAATCCCGACCGAGCTCGCGACGATCATGCCCGCGAAGACGGCGGTGCCGACCGCGCGCCGGCTCATCATGGCCGCGCCATGCGCCCAGACCAGCGGCACGAGGCCGAGCACGAACGCGATCGACGTCATCATCACGGCCCGGAACCGCGCCTGCGCGCCGGCCGCCGCCGCCTCGCGGATCGGAAGCCCCTCCTCGCGCCGGTCTTTGGCGAACTCAACGATCAGGATCCCGTTCTTGGCGGCCAGCGCGATCAAAACGACGAGCCCGATCTGCGCGTAGAGATCGAGCGAAAGACCGGCGATCAGGATGCCGCCGAACGCGCCGAGGATGCCGACAACGACGGAGAGCAGCACCGGGATCGGAATGACCCAGCTCTCGTAGAGGGCGACCAGGAACAGGTAGGCGAACAGCACCGCCAGCGCCAGAATGCTGCCCGTCTGCCCGGCCGCCTGGATCTCCTGGTAGGCGGTGCCGGTCCACTCGTAGGAGTAGCCTTCCGGCAGGGTCTTTTCCGAGATTTGGGCCATGGCCGCGAGCGCGTCGCCGGACGAGACGCCGGGCTTCGGGCTGCCGTTGATCGTGATCGAGCGGTAGTTGTTGTAGCGGCTGATCGTCTGCGGCCCGAGCACGATCCGCATGTCGGCGATGGACCGCAGGGGTACCATCGTGCCCGACTTGTTGCGCACGTAGATGCGGAAGATGTCGCGCAGATCGCTGCGGTCGGCTGCCTCGCCCTCGATGTTCACCTGCCACGTCCGGCCGAACAGGTTAAAGTCGTTGACGTAATAGCCCCCGAGCGTTGATTGCAGGGCGGTGAAGACGTCGCTCATTGCGAGCCCGAGCGCCTGCGCCTTCTCGCGATCGATGTCGAGATAGATCGATGGGTTGTTCGCGCTGAAGGTCGAGAATACGCGCGCCAGACGCGGATCCTGGTTGGCGGCGGCGACCAGGCCCTGCATGACGCTCGCCATGTCGGCCGGATCGCGCCCCTCCAGGTTCTGCAGCTGATACTCGAAGCCGCCGGAGGTCGAGAGGCCGATGATCGGCGGCAGGTTGAAGGGGAACACGTTCGCCTGCCGGATCTGCTGCACCGCCCCGAACACGTGCCCGATCACCGCCTGGGCGCTGTCCGCGACCGCCGTCCGGTCGGCGAACGGCTTCAGCTTGATGACCATGAAGGCCGAGTTCGACTGATTGCCGCCGTCGAGCAGCGAGAAGCCGACGATCGACAGCACCCCCCGCACCTGCGGCATCGGCCGCACCGAGATTCTCGACCTGCTCGACGACCGCCCGCGTGCGCGAGACCGAGGCGCCGTCGGGCAACTGCACGGCGACGAAGAACGCACCCTGGTCCTCTTCGGGCAGGAACCCTGTCGGCGTGCGGGACGCCAGTCCCCAGACGCCGGCGGCGAACACCCCGACCAGCAGGATCGCGAGGATGGAGACCCGGATCAGCCGGCGCACGACGCTCGCGTATCCATCGCGCACATGGTCTATGCCGCGCAGGACGTAGCCCATGACGCCGCGCCTCGGCCCGGTATGGCGGAGGAAGACGGCGCAGAGCGCGGGCGAGAGGGTCAGCGCATTGATCGCCGAAATGATCATCGCAACGCTGATCGTGACCGCGAACTGCCTGAACAGCGTGCCCGAAATGCCGGGTATGAAGCCGATCGGCACGAACACCGACAGCAGCACGAGCGAGATCGCGACGATCGGCGCGGTGATCTGACTCATGGCCTTCTTGGTGGCCTGCGCCGGCGTCAGAATCCGGCTCCTCCTCCATCACCCGCTCGACGTTCTCGACGACGACGATCGCGTCATCGACGACGATGCCGATCGCGAGCACGAGCGCGAGCAGCGAGATCGTGTTCGCCGAGAAGCCGAAGGCCAGCAGGACGGCGAAGGTGCCGATCAGGCTGACCGGCACCGCGACCGTCGGGATGATGGTCGCGCGCAGATTGCCGAGGAATAGGAAGACGACGATGACCACCAGCGCGAACGCCTCGGCGAGCGTCTTGATGACCTCGTGGATCGTGTCGGAGACGAAGGTGCTGCTGTCGTAGAAGATCGCTGCGTGCAGCCCGGGCGGGAATCGCTTGCTCAGCGTGTCGAGCGCCTGCTGCACCCGCTGCGAAGTCTGGACGGCGTTCGCGCCCGGGGCGAGATAGACGCCGATGGAGACGGCCGGATTACCGTTGAGACGGCTCTCGCTGTCCATGTTGGCGGCGCCGAGCTCGACCCGCGCCACGTCCTTGACGCGGAGCAGCGAGCCGTCCGGGTTGGCGCGCAGCACGATGTCGCCGAACTGCTCCGGCGTGACCAGACGGCCCTGCGTCTGCACGTTCATCTGGAACTGCTGATCGGCGAGCGTCGGCCGCGCGCCGATGCGTCCGACCGGGGCCTGCACGTTCTGCTGCTGAATCGCCGTAATGATGTCGGACGGGGCCAGGTTGAGGCTAGTCAGCCGATTGGTGTCGAACCAGATGCGCATCGAGTAGTCGAGCTTGCCGAACAGGAATGCCTGTCCCACGCCGGGCGTGCGCGACAGCGTGTCGAGCACGTTGATCGTCACGTAGTTGCTGATGAACAGCGGCTTCTGCTTGCCTTCGTCGCTGTAGAATTGCATGAACGCGAGGACCGCCGACGAGCGCTTCTGCACCGTGACGCCGCTGCGCTGCACTTCCGGCGGCAGCTTCGGAGTGGCCGCCTGCACCCGGTTGTTGACGTTGACGGTGTTGATATCGGGGTTGGTGCCGAGTTCGAAGCTGACGGTCAGGCTGTAGCTGCCGTCATTGCCGCTGTTCGACTTCATGTAGATCATCTTGTCGACGCCGATGACCTGCGCCTCGATCGTCTGCGCGACGGTCGCCTCCACCACCGCCGCCGAGGCGCCCGGATAGTTGGCCGTCACCTGCACCTGCGGCGGCACGATGTCCGGGAATTGCGCGACCGGGATGCGGAGCAGCGACAGCGCGCCCGCGATCGTCATCACGATCGCGATGACGATCGCGAGGCGGGGACGATCGACGAAGACCGAGGAGATCATGGTTCAGTGTCCCGCCGACGTGCCGGCGCCCCCGCCCGTGCCGCCAGCCCCGGCGCCAGCCGGCGCGCCGCTCGCGGGGGTCGGGTTGGCCGGGCTGGTGGCGGCCCCGGCGGCGGGGCCGCCCGGGGCCGAGGGCGCAGCGGCGGCCGTCGCCCGGGGAGGCTGGGCGACGGTCGCGGACTGCGACACGCCCGGACCCGGAGATGCGGGCCCGGGCGAGACTGCGGTGCCGGGATGCACGCGCTGGATGCCGTCCACGATGACCATCTGGCCCTCGGTCAGCCCGGACATCACCACCGCCGTGTCGGCGGTCGACTGCCCGAGCTGGATACGGGTCTGCTCGGCCTTGTTCTGGGCATCCACCGTGAAGACGTAGTTGCCCTGCTGGTCCGACAACACCGCGGCGCGCGGAATGGCGAGCGCCGTCACGGGCTCCTCGCCCTCGACCAGTACGGTCACGAACTGCCCGTCGATCAACCCCCGGCTGACCACCTCGCCCTTTCTCGGCTGCTCCAGCCTCGGATTGGGGATGCTCGCCCGCATCAGGATTGTGTCGGTGTTCGTGGCGACCGTCGGAGCGACATAGTCGATCTTGCCGGATTGGCCGTAGAGGCTTCCGTCTGAGAGGCGCAGCTTGACGACGATCGCGCGGACTCCGCCCTTGTCGCGATATTGCTTCTCCAACTCCTCCTCGGCCCGGATTGAGATGGGGAATTCGACATACATCGGGTCTTGGCTGACGATCGTCGCGAGCGCCCCCGAACTCGGGCTGACGACGTTGCCGATGGTGAACCGCGTCTGGCTGATCTTGCCCGAAACCGGCGCCCTGATTTCCGTGTAATCGAGATTGATCTGGGCTTGCCGCAGCTGCGCCTGCGCGCTCATCACCTTCGCGGCTTGCGAGAGCTGGTTAGCGCGCGCGTCATCCACCGTCGATCGCTGCCCCGCCGGCGTGTTGAGCAGCGCTTGGGCGCGCCCAAGCGTGATGTTGGCGTTGGTGAGCAGAGCGTTCGCCTCCGCGACCGCGGCCGCCTGCTGCTGCACAGCGGCCTCGAACGGCGCGCGCTCCAGCTTGTAGAGCAGATCGCCCTGCTTGACCTCGGAGCCTTCGTCGAACAGCCGCTCCTCGACGAACGCCGTCACGCGCGCGGTGAGATCGACACGGTTGATCGCCTGGACGCGACCGATGAACTCCGAGGTCTGGGTGATCGCCTTCTTCTCGGCCCGGACGACGCCGACGGCGGGCGGCGGGCCACCCGGCCCGGGCTGGGCGGCGCCGGCGACCGGCAGGAGCATCAGGGCCATGCAGCAGAGCAGGAATGGTAGGCGTCGTATCATCGTAGCCCTTTCGGAACCGCCGGCAGGGGGAGCGGCTCAAGAACGCTCTTACGCGTGCCCGCCGGCAAGCATTAAGAATGACTGACCGATCGGTCAATCGCCGGGGGTTCAGAACAGAGTGAGGCGGATCGGGACCGGGCTCGCGCGAGCGGCGGCGAGAACCTATCACGTCCCGATATTGCGGGAGGAGAGGCGTTGATGAAGCCGATTTCGCGCCGCCTGCTGCTGTCCGCGACCGCGTTGCCGGCTTTCGGCGGGATCGCGCGCGCGGCGGCGGGGCCGGTCCGGGTCGGCTCCAAGCTCGACGTTGAGGCGGCGGTGCTCGGCACCGTGGTGCTGCTGCTGCTCCGCGCGGGGGGCGTGCCCACGGAGAGCCGCCTGCGGTTGGGACCGACGAGCATTCTCCGCCGCGCCATCCTCTCGGGCGAGGTGGACATCTACCCGGAATACACCGGCAACGGGGCGTTCTTCTTCAATCAGGAATCCGATCCGGTCTGGAAGAATGCGGGGGAAGGCTATGAGCGGGTGCGCTCGCTCGACGAGGCGAACCAACTTGTCTGGCTGACTCCCGCTCCCGCCGACAACACCTGGGGCATCGCCGTCCAGAGCCAGGTTGCGGCGCAGAACCAGCTGCGGACGATGGAGGAATTCGCCCGGTGGGCAAACGAGGGCGGACAGGTGAAGCTGGCCGCTTCGGCGGAATTCGCGGCCAGTCCGGGGGCGTTGCCGTCCTTTGAGCAGACCTATGGCTTCAGGCTCGCTTCCGGCAAGCTGCTGATCCTCGCGGGCGGCGATACCGCCGCGACCGAGCGCGCCGCAGCGGAAGGCACGTCCGGCGTCAATGCCGCCATGGCGTACCGGACCGACGGTGCGCTCGCCGCGCTCGCGCTTGTGCTGATGGAGGATACCAGGCACGCGCAGATGGTGTATGAGCCGTGCCCCGTGGTGCGGCGGCCGGTGCTGGAGACCTACAAGCAGATTCCGGACTTGCTCGCGCCCGCGTTCGCCGGACTGGATGGGCCGACCCTGCGCACCCTCAATGCGCATGCGGCGGTCGATGGCTTCCCCGTGGCGACGGTCGCCAGGGATTGGCTGAAGGAAAAGGGGCTACTGCAATAGGAGAGCGCCTCAGCACCGACGGCGTGCGCCGGGTTCAGGGGTCGCTTGCTGGTCTCGCGGCCATCTCTCTCGCCGCGCTGCCATTCGCGCAACACGCGCCCAACCGCCTGCTGTCCGGCCGACCATTGAGCCTCGGCGCCGTCCTCACGCTGACCGGCCCCGGGCCGGGCGTCGCGTTGGGCGCGGCTGGGTTGCTGCTGCTCGCGCCGCTGCTGCGCCCCGGATGGAACGCCGTCCGCTGGCTGGGCCTGGCCGGGGGGGGGTTGACGCTCGCCGCGGCCGCCTGGGTCGCCGCCCGCGCCGCGGACGCGCTCGCGCTCCACGCCGCCGTGCCCGCGGCGCGCACCGCCCTGGGCGCGGCCTTTTGGGTGCTGGCGGTCGCCGTGCTGCTGATGGCGGCCGACACCGCAAGGCGGCTGCCGCCCGCGCGCTGGGGCGCGCTCGCCGCCGCCGCGCTGGCCCTGTCGCCGCTGGCGATTCTGCTGGCGAGCGGGAATCTTGCGCAACTGTCGTTGCTGCGCGAATACGCCGCCGAGCGCGGCCAGCTCTGGGCGGCGCTGGTGCGCCATCTGCTGCTCGTGTCCGGAGCGCTGCTGCCGACCCTGCTCATCGGCGTGCCGCTCGGGATCGCGGCGCACCGGCGGCGCGGCCTCCGCCGGGTCGCGTTCCCGGTGCTGAACGTCATCCAGACCGTGCCGTCCATCGCCCTGTTCGGGCTGCTGATCGGGCCGCTCTCGGCCCTGGGCGCGGCCTCTCCCGCCCTGGCCAGCTTGGGCATCGGCGGCGTCGGGGTCGCGCCCGCGATCATCGCGCTCGTGCTCTATTCGCTGCTGCCGATCGTGCGCAACACCGTGGAGGGCCTCGACGGCGTGCCGGGCCAGGTCCGGGAGGCCGCACGCGGGATGGGCATGACCGACGCCCAGGCGTTCTGGCGGGTCGATGCGCCGCTGGCCCTGCCGGTGGTGCTGTCCGGGTTGCGCGTCACCGCCGTGCAGGCGGTTGGCCTCGCGGCGGTCTCGGCGCTGATCGGCGCGGGGGGCCTGGGCGCGATCATCTTCCAGGGCCTGTTCGCCAACGCGCTCGATCTTGTGCTGCTCGGATCGTTGCCAGTGATCTTGCTCGCCGTCGCGGTCGATGCGGGCTTCCGCGCGCTGACCGGCCTGGCGCGCGCCTCCCTGGGTGGCGCGGCGTGATCGCGTTCGAGCGCGTGAGCCGGGTGTTCGATGAGTTCCGGGCAGTCGAGGATCTGACGCTCCGGATCGAGGAGGGCGAGTTCCTCGTCCTGATCGGCGCGTCCGGCTCCGGCAAATCGACCATCCTGCGCCTGATCAACCGGCTGCTGGAGGCGACCTCGGGCGTCATCCGTTTCGCCGGGCAGGACGTCGGGAGCATCCGCCCGGAGACGCTGCGCCGGCGCATGGGCTACGTTATCCAGGGCGGCGGCCTGTTCCCGCATTGGACGGTGGCGCGCAACATCGCGACCGTCCCTGCCCTGCTGGGCTGGCCGCCCGGGAAGATCGCTGCCCGCGTGGACGAGCTGCTCGGGCTGTTGCGGCTCGACGCCGGCCGGCTCCGCCACGCCTATCCGCACCAGCTCTCGGGCGGCCAGCAGCAGCGCGTCGGCGTCGCCCGGGCGCTGGCCGCCCGCCCCGGCGTGCTGCTGATGGACGAGCCGTTCGGGGCGCTCGACCCGCTGACCCGCGCCGACCTGCAGGCCGAGTTGCGCCGCATCCATCGCGAGACCGGCACCACCATCGTCTTCGTGACCCACGACATGGACGAGGCGATCGGTCTCGGCTCGCGCATCGCGCTGATCGACAAGGGCCGGCTGGTGCAGGCGGGAACGCCGCTTGAGGTGCTGACCCGGCCGGCAAGTCCCCTCGTGCGCGACTTCGTGGGCGACAGTGGCCTGAAGCTGCTGGCTGTGCAGCGAGTGGCCGACCGGCTCCGCCCCGGCGAGCGCGCGCCCGGCACGCCGATCCCGGCCGATGCCTCGCTCGCTTCTGCGCTCTCGGAGATGGTCATGCGCGGCGCCGACCGCCTGCCGGTTATCGACGGGCGAGGATCGCCGGCCGGAGCGCTGGTCCTCGCGGATTTCGTGAACGCCGGCGCGGCGCGCTCCTTATGACCCTGCTGCGCGGCCCGCTGCCGTGGCTGCTGGCGGCCCTGCTCTCCCTCACCTTCGGCATGGACCATCTCCGCCCGGTGTTCGCGGCCCTGTTCCCCGGCCTCGAGAGCCCCGTCTACGAGCTGGACACGTTTCCCTCCCTGCTGCTCGGCCACCTGGAGATCGTGGCGGCCGCCAGCGCCGCCTCCGTGCTGGCCGGGGTCGCGGCGGGGGTGTTCGTGACCCGTCCCGCCGGACGGGAGTTCCGGGGCATGGTGGAGACGGCTGCCGCCGTCGGGCAGACCTTTCCCCCGGTCGCCGTGCTGGCGCTCGCGGTGCCGGCGATCGGGTTCGGCATGGCCCCGGCGGTGGTGGCGCTCGCGCTCTATGGCCTGCTGCCGGTGGTGCAAAACACGATCGCCGGGCTGGAAGCCAATCCGCCCGCCGCGCTGGACGCGGCACGCGGCATGGGCATGGCGCCCGGCCAAGTACTGCGGCGAATGGAGTTGCCGTTAGCGGCCCCGGTCATCATCGCCGGCATCCGGACCAGCGTGGTGATCGGCACCGGCACGGCGGCGATCGCCTCGACCGTGGGCGCGCGCACGCTCGGCCTGCCGCTCGTCATCGGACTAGACGCGTCCAATACCGCCTATGTACTGCAGGGCGCGGTGCTGGTCGCCCTGCTCGCGCTCACGCTCGACCAGGCGTTCGAGCTGCTCGCCCGGAGCCTGACGGGGTGGCGGCGGGAGTGAGACGGGCGGAAGCCGCTCGCACCCGTAGAGATGCGAGTGCACTCACCCGTGCTGGCTTCGTCGGACGAAGCGCTCGAGGCGGCCCTTCTTAGAAACAGAGCGTCACCGATGTATCCGGGCCAGCTGGCGGAGAGGGTGGGATTCGAACCCACGGTACGCTTGCACGCACAACGGTTTTCGAGACCGCCCCAATCGGCCGCTCTGGCACCTCTCCGCAGCGGCCGCGCGTTATAGAGTCGCGCCCTCCGGACCGCAACTGGAGACCGCCGCATTGTGTACAGTAGCGCGAGATCTGTCCGGCGCAGTTGGCACGTGATCTGTCCGGTGGGGCAAGATGGACAGAGCCAAGCGGCTTGCCCACTTGCCCACAGGCCCATCACCAACCAAAGCGGTCAACTCATCTGCTACCTGCACCGGACATCTTCAGGTGCTCGCTACACGAGCCCAGCAGCAATCTTACGGCCCGGGTGCTAACCGCCTGACGGCGCCACGTTATTCCTTGCGTCTCCATATCCATTCCATGCCATGATCCCGCTCCTGGATTAACCACCAGGGCTGCGGGGAAACGGGATCGAGGACTGGTATCTCAAGGGAGAGCGGACCTGCATGACGCTTGCCAAGCAGCTTGAGGATTATCGCCTGACGACGGCCGAAATCCTATATCACATGCCCGACCATCCGGGCCTTCTGCAAACCTATATCTGGCAGGAGCTGGACGTCGCACCGCGTTATCCGGTCCTGGGCAAGTTCCTGACTTTCTGGCAGCGGGAACTGGAGGGCCGGCTGCATTCCGTCCGAGTCGCTTCCGCGGGCCTCATCCAGCCCGCGCGGTTCCGGCATCCCGCAGCCTTCCTTCAATTGCATTAAAAATTCGGCGCCCGCTCGGCCCTCATGGCGTCGCCTCGCCGGAATCGAGGGCGATCGCCGCAATCTGACGCTGGCGCCGAAGCAGCCAAAGTCCGCCCAGGGCTGAACTCAGGAAGAGGCCGCCCGCAATCCCGATCTGCCATCCCTTCTCGACCCGGATACCGCCGCCGAGCAGGGCAAAGATGATGGTCTGCGGGACGAAGCCGATCACCGAGGCGGCCAGGAATGGGAGCGCGGGCACCGCCGAAACTCCAGCCAGCAGATTGAGCGCGAGGCTGTTGCCGACCGGCAGCAGCCGGAGCACCAGTGTCGACACGAACGGATTGGCGGCCAGAAAGCGATCGGCCCGGGCCAGGCGCCCGCGCAGGCGCCCGGCGGCCCAGCCCCGCCCGAGCGCGCGCGCCCAGCCGAAGCTGACGGCGCAGCCGATCGCCTGCGCGACAAGCGCGAGCGCTGCTCCCGCCCAAAGCCCGAACGCGTAGCTCCCTGAGAACGCCACCGCCTGCCGCGGAACGCCCGCCACGCAGGCCGCCGCGCCCGCCAGCACGAAAACCACATCTCCGAGCAGCCCGCGCCCGATCACGTACTGATCGATAAAGCCGGCGTTCAGCGTGCCGTTCGTTTCCCGGAGCATGACCCCCGCGATCGTCAGCCCGGCGACGAGAAGGACCGGTTTGCGGAGGGTAGACCAGAGCGACACCTGGTCAACCATCTCGGACCCGGTTCGATCCGTGCTCACGTCCCGGGCCTGTGATCGCCGGCCCACTCCTCCGGTTCGGGACGGGTGCAGCGGCGCTGTAGCCAGAATACCCCGGCCAGATCGAACAATCCGGCCCACAGGCGGTCGAGCGTTCCGTAATTGGAGCGGCCGCGCAGACGCGGCCGATGGCTGACGGGGACCGACACGACCCGGCCGCCTGCCCTGATGAACAAGGCGGGAAGGAAACGATGCATGTGATCGAAATGCGGCAAGTCCAGGAACGACCGGCGCCGGAACAGCTTGAGGCCGCAGCCCGTGTCCGGCGTTCCGTCCCGCAGGAGCCGGGCGCGCAGGGAGTTCGCGACCCGCGAGGAAACGCGCTTCATCAGAGTATCCCTTCGCTGTCGCCGCTGCCCCGTCACGAGAACCGGCCTTCCGGCCGGGCGGGCGCTCTCTTCCTCGGCGAGCGCGCGGTCGAGCAGGCCTGGAATGTCAGCCGGATCGTTCTGTCCGTCCCCGTCCAGGGTCGCGACCCACTCGCCAGAGGCGACCCGGATGCCGCTCAGAATGGCCGCGCTCTGCCCGCAACTCCGGCGGTGGCGGAGAAACCGGAGCGGAGCTCCGAGGCCCACCGCTTCGGCGAGACGCTCCCTTGTCGCATCCTCGCTGCCGTCATCCACATAGACGATTTCGAATGCGCGGCCCCGGAGCGCCCGTTCGATCTCCGCGACGAGCGGCAGGATGTTCGCTTCCTCGTTGCGCACCGGCACGACGACCGAAAGCGTCGGAGGACGGCCGGTCGCCAGCGTCGGAGGCGCGGTCACTGGGTCTACCATCGTGCGATGGCGGGGGGTTAGCACCGCCTCTCGGGTGCGGCAAGGCAAGGCGCCCCTCCGGGCCCCGTGGAACGGAGTGAGTCTTATACGGAGATTGCCCGCCACTCGCGGCCAAACAATATGTGGTTCGCGGGCAAGGTCACCGTATATGTACGCGCATGCCCTTCGACAGTCGCAATTTCGAGGCTTGCCCGGCCGCCGGCGTGCCTGTTTCCAAGACGCACGACCGGCTGGTCCCAGCCTGGCTGTTCTCAATCGCCGGGATGATCTTTGTGATGATCGTCCTCGGGGGCGCGACCCGCCTCACGGGGTCCGGCCTGTCGATCATGGAGTGGGCTCCCGTCAGCGGAGCGCTTCCACCCGTCTCCCAGGCTGAATGGGAGCGGCTGTTCGCACTTTATCAGCGGATCCCGCAATACAAACTGCTCAATGCGGGTTTCGGGCTGGGGGGCTTCAAGCAGATCTTCTGGCTGGAATGGGTTCACCGTCTGTGGGGCCGGATGATCGGCGTCGCGGTGTTTCTGCCTCTGATCTGGTTCTGGGTGAAGGGTCGCATCGGGCCGGCCCTGCGTTCTCGCCTCGCCGTGATCTTCCTCGTGGGCGCGCTGCAAGGCGGTGTCGGCTGGTTCATGGTGTCCTCCGGGTTCCTTCCGGACACGACTTCCGTCTCACCCTACCGCCTGGTCGTCCATCTTGTGCTCGCCATACTGCTCTACAGTACTGTGCTTTGGACGGCGCTGAGTTGCGTTTCTCCGTCAGCGCCCGCAAGGCCAAGCGCAAAGGTGAGATCGCTGGCTCTCGCCTGTTGCGCCCTGGTCGTGCTGACGATGTGCGCGGGCGGCTTCGTCGCGGGAACCCATGCCGGCCTGGACTACAATACGTTCCCCTTGATGGACGGCGCTTTGGTGCCGCCGGGCTATGCGCGTCTACAGCCATTCCTGCTTAATCTGACCGAGAACGTCGCCGCCGTGCAGTTCGATCACCGAGTTCTGGCAACACTGACCGCTCTCACGGCCCTGGGAACCGCGGCCGCGATTCTGTGGAGCGGCAAGCGCGGCCGCGCGCGGGGATGGGCGGTCGCCCTCGGCGCGACGGTCCTCCTCCAGTTCACATTAGGCGTTTTCACCCTTCTTTATGTCGTGCCCGTCCCGCTCGGGGTCGCGCATCAGGCGGGTGCGGTTCTGCTGCTGACGGCCGCGCTCGGCTGCCTGCACGAAGCCTTTGGCGCATCCGCGCGGCCGACCGCGCGAGGTGATCCTTGCTGACTCCGCCCAACCATCGGAGCGCTGAAGCGCCAGACCGTCTCGTCCCCCTGGGGCCACCTCCCTGGGGTGAAGAGAGCGTTCTTTCGGGTGCGGCCGGGACCGCGCCGGCCACGCAATCGATCGGACTTGCGGGATTCGGCCCGAACCGCACGCTCACGATGCACAACCCGCAATTCGCGAAGGTGATGTCGCTGGAGCCGGGCTGGCTCCGGCGAGGGCTGCGCTTCTCGACGGTGATCCAGAAGCTGTCGCGCTCCGTGGAATACACGAACGAGGAGGGGCGCGCCTTTCTCGCCGCTCAGGTCTCGCTCGACCGCGCCGGAGCCTCCTGCCTGCGGCACACCCGCCCAGACGGTAGAAACATCGAACTTTCCTCGGAACCCCTGCCCGATGGCGGATGGCTTATGCTGGCCGCCGACATCACTCGCCTCGCAAGCGGCAACGGAGCCTTCGCGCATCGGGCGGAAATGCTCGACAGCATTCTCGCTTTCATCCCGCACGGCATCTGCGTCTACGGCCGCGACGGTCGGCTGACCATGTTCAACCGGGCTTATACCGAGATCATGAAGGGCGCGCCGGTCGCGATCGGCGACTCGATCGAGGAGGTCATTCGCCGTCGGGCCATCGCCGGCGAGTTCGGCCCCGGAGATCCGGATCAGATCATCCGCCGGCAGATGGGAAACGACCTCAGCCGGCCTCAGATCCGGCGGCGGAGACGGCCGAACGGAACGGCGATCGACGTGCGCACAGCACCGCTGCCGGATGGCGGGCACGTCAGGATCGTCACCGACATCACCCTGCTGACCCAGGCCGAGGACGAGGTCGCCAAGCGTGCGAGCGAGATGGACACGATGCTTGCCAGCATCCGCCACGGCATAGTGCTCATGGGCCCCGACCACCGGGTGATCTTCAGCAACCCGATCGCGGCCGAGTTGCTAGGCCATCCCCCTGGGCTGCTCGTTCCCGGTCGCCAGCAGGCCGAGCTCGTCGACCACATGCTGGCCCGTGGCGAGTTTCTGGGCGAGCCGGACCCGATGGGGTACGCGCGCGAAAGACTCGAGATGGACCGGGACAAGCCGCATAGCAGCCGGCGGCGAACGGCGCTCGGGCGGGTGCTGGAGGTACGCTCCGACCCGGCACCCGGCGGGGGTTTCGTCATCACCTACACCGACGTCACCGAGGCGGAAGCCGCGGAAGCGGAGCTGCGACGGGCCAAGGCGGCCGCGGAGGCGTCGAACCAGGCGAAATCGCGCTTTCTGGCCACGATGAGCCACGAATTGCGAACTCCGCTTAACGCGGTCCTCGGCTTCTCCGAAAGCCTGATGCGGGAGTCGGGGGGAGCGCCCGACCCAGATCGGGTGTGCGAATACGCTCAGGAGATCAATGACGCCGGGCGCCAGCTGCTCTCCCTCATCAACACCATTTTGGACGTTTCGCGCATCGACGCCGGGCGCTTCGACCTCTCGGCCGATCGGGTGGAACTCGCACGTCTGCTGCACACATGCATCCGGCAACTCGATCAGGCGGCACGTGCGGCCGAGGTCTCGCTTTCCGTGCAACTGCCCGATAACTGTCCCGAAATCCGGGCCGACGAGCGCCGCTTGCAGCAGGTGATCGTGAACCTGCTCTCGAACGCCATCAAGTTCACCGGCGCGGGAGGCGCCGTCGTACTCTCCGCGTTGTGCAAGGACGGCGGCACGATTGCCATAAAGGTCACGGACACGGGCATCGGTATCCCCCCCGGCGACCTTGATCGCGTTTTCCAGCCCTTCATTCAGCTGGACGCGAGTCTGACGCGAAGGTTCCAGGGCGCCGGACTCGGCCTATATGTGTCGAGGGCGCTGATCGAAGCGCAGGGCGGCAAGCTAATACTCGACAGCGAACCCGGTGTGGGTACCGTCGCCGAGATACGGCTCCCCCAGCCGTGCGCCAGCCCGGCCGCCGCCGACCGCGCACAGGAGACTCCATGACCCCGCTGACGATCACGGACGAACTCTTCTTCGGTCATGCGGACGCGCGGCTGGACCGGCCGGAAGCCGACCGACTGCTTGCGGCGGCACTCGCCGGGAGCGATGACGGAGAGCTGTTTCTGGAGTATCGCGAGAGCGAGACCGTGTCGCTCGAAGACGGACGCATCCGCAGCGCCGGGTTCGATACCGCGACCGGCTTCGGTCTACGCGCGGTCGCGGGTGAAGCGACCGGCTACGCCCATGCGGCCGAGATCTCGGAGGAGGCGCTGAAGCGGGCGGCCGACAGCGTGGCCCCGGTCGCAGCTGGCCAGAGATCCGGCCCCGCCGATCCGCCGCGCATGACCAACGCGCGGCTCTATTCGAGCGCCAACCCGCTTCCAGCAATCCCGTTCGAGGCAAGAACCGCTCTGCTTGTCGACATCGACGCCTACGCCCGCGGCCTCGACGGGCGCGTCGTGCAAGTCATGGCCTCGCTCGGAGGCGAGTGGCAGGCGGTCCAGATCATGCGGCCGAACGGTGTGCGGGCTGCGGATCTTCGTCCGCTGGTGCGGCTCAACGTATCGGTCGTCGTGGAACAGGGCGGCCGGCGCGAGACGGGCAGTTTCGGCACGGGCGGCCGGTTCGGCTACGACCGGCTGATGACCGAGGTGGCGTGGCGCGAGGCCGTGGACGAGGCGTTGCGGCAGGCGCTCGTCAATCTGGACAGCCGGCCCGCGCCCGCGGGCGAGATGGAAGTGGTGCTCGGTCCCGGCTGGCCCGGCATCCTGCTGCATGAGGCGATCGGCCATGGGCTGGAGGGCGACTTTAACCGCAAGAAGACGTCGGCCTTCGCGGGCCTGCTCGGACAGCGAATCGCGGCCAAAGGGGTCACCGTCGTCGACGACGGGACGCTTCCCGATCGTCGCGGCAGCCTCACGATCGACGACGAAGGAACGCCGACAAACCGCACGACGCTGATCGAGGACGGCATCCTGACCGGCTTCCTCCAGGACAGGCTCAACGCACGGCTGATGAACATGCCGCAAACGGGCAACGGCCGGCGGCAGTCATTTGCGCACGCACCCATGCCGCGCATGACCAACACGATCATGCTCGGGGGCAAGCACGACCCGGATGAGATGATCCGGTCCGTCAAGCGCGGGCTGTATGCCGTCAATTTCGGCGGCGGCCAGGTCGACATCACGTCCGGAAAGTTCGTCTTTTCGGCTAGCGAGGCTTATCTGATCGAGGATGGCCGGGTCACGGCGCCGGTGAAGGGCGCGACCATCATCGGCAACGGCCCCGACGCGCTGACGAAAGTTCAGATGGTTGGCAGCGATCCGGCCCTGGATCGCGGGATAGGCACCTGCGGCAAAAGCGGTCAGGGCGTGCCGGTCGGCGTCGGTCAGCCAACGCTCAAGCTCGCGGGACTGACGGTCGGCGGCACAGCCGGCTAAACGCCTCCGCGGACGCCCTCCGAAACTCCAGCACGACGCCTCGCTCGAGCAACAGCGCCCTGTACCGCCCCCGGTTGATGAGACATCTGTGGGCAGCCTACGCGGCGATCGCGACGGCTGAAAGCTGTTGCTGCCTGACGTCAGCTGGAGGGCGGTAATCGAGCCGCTGGATGAGCCAGGTGGTGTTGTAGATGTCGCGGAAGGCGAGCAGCGCGAGCCTGAGCTCCTCGACGGTGTTGAAGGTCCGGATCCAGAGCAGGTTCTCCTTGAGCGTCCGGATGAAGCGCTCCGCGCAGCCATTGCCCTCCGGCGCGCGGACGAACGCTGGCGAGCTCTGGATGCCCAGGAAGCGCATCTCTGTCTGCAAGGGATCGGACATGTATTGCGAGCCGTGGTCGTGACGGACCGAGAGCCCGTGGGCGATATCCTTGGCGATGGCGCCGAAATGTCGCCGCACGCCTTGGCGCAACGCTCGAGCGCCTCGAATCGGGTGCCACGCCGGGCGGCATGGATGCCGACGCACTCGGCGTTGTGGTGGTCGACGGCAATGAAGACCGCGACCTGGCCTTCCGCGGTCCAGGTCGTGGTCATGTCGGTGCCCCACATTGTGTCGATGGTATCGGGAATGATGGTGCCATCGTGGTTGCGCGGTCCGCGCGGCTGACCGACCCGGCCGGGCGCCAGAAGATCGTTCTCGCGCATGAGCCGCAGCACGCGGCGCAGCGACGTGCGAATGCCGCCGATCCGCAACCGGGACCAGACTTTTCTGTGACCTTCGCCGTGAAAGGGGCTGTCGGAAAGGACACCACGAATCCGTTCCAGGAGGGCCGCATCCGGCATGGTGCCTACTGGACCGGTCCTCTGCCGCGTGGGCTCCGGCTGACGGTGCCGATAGATGCTCGCCCGTGCTCGCCCGTGCCCTGCGCCAGATCCGGCAGACGCGCGCGAGGCCGTAGGGCTTGCGGCTGCTCGGGGACAGCTTGCGGCTCATCGCCTCGACTTCCGGCGGGCCAAAGGGCCGCTGTTGCCCTCCAGGAGGGCGATCTTTTGCTCCAGCAGCTCGCGCTCGAGCAGCATCTCGCCGAGCCGGACCTTGAGGCGGTCGCTCTCGCGCTCCTCGCCATTCATGGGCTTACTCGCCAGGCTGGCCTCGCCGCCTTCGAGGAAAGCGTCGCGCCAGCCGCTCAGCGTCGCCGCGGTCACACCAAGCGAGCGCGACACCGTGTCCAAATCCTCGCCCCGCAGGAGGCGCAGCACCGCGTCACGCTTGCGCTGCCGTGACATCCGGCCGCCACGGCCAGCGCCCACGGTATCCGTCTGCTGTGTCGTCATCGTCCATCCCTCTCGCGGATACCGTCCGCTTACGGGATGTCTCATTCAACCGTGGAGCGGAGGAGCCCTAAGTTAGTTGATCAGCGCCGTTCGTTCCGCCATCAGCCGGTCGCGCCCGATGCAGGGCCTGCACGTCGAGCTGCTCCTCGGCTTCAAGGGGCATGAAGCGCATCGTCGGCCGTATCGACGCCTCGGCGATCGCTTCCGCATCCCGATCGTCATTCTTTCGTGCCTTCACGTACGGCCGCACATACTCGGGCGGCATTAGCCGAACCTGGTGCCCATACGCCTGCGCCGCTCGCCCGACGAAATGGGCACCACAGCACGCCTCCATCGCCGCATTGCACGCCGGCAGCTTGGTAGCGTCCGACAGCTTGGTAGCTTCCGGCAGCTTGGCCAGAAGCGCCGCCAAACCGTCGCGCGCAACCCGTCGTCGCCGCACCACCTTGCTGGCATTGTCCAACCCCACAACGCCGCAGCTGCTCTTTCCCAGCTCGACCCCGAGCACCGATATCGCCGTCATCCCGCCCTCTCTCGAAAGAGGCGACCCTGCCGAGGATCACCTCACGGAGGGGCGGGCCCTCCCATAATCACAGTAAAGCAGCGCTCGACGCGTGCCCGTTCTTCGGAGCAAGGCTGTTCCTTTTGTCGTCGACGCAAACCGCGCCGAACTGCTTTCCGAAATCTTTATCTCCGCATGGGAATAAGATTTTCGATTGACGCTTTACGATTTCACGCGTCAGTAACGTCAAAAATACGATAAATATCCGCTAACGTGGAAGTATCGGGACAGATGAGGCCGGGCAAACAGCCCGACCACACAATAACGAAGCATCTGAAACGAGAAGGTCCGAAGAAATGTTCTCTGCCACCGACGCCCGCTGCTCCGCTCTGTCTCGCACCGTCGCCGACGCCGGCCGCGTCCGCCTCGGCGGCATGGCCCCGAGCCTCAAGATCGAGACGATTGCCGACGCCGGCCGCGTCCGCCTCGGCGGCATGGCGCCGAGCCTCAAGACCGAGACCGTCGCCGACGCCGGCCGCGTTCGCCTTGGCGGCATGGCGCCGAGCCTCAAGACCGAGACCGTCGCCGACGCCGGCCGCGTTCGCCTTGGCGGCATGGCGCCGAGCCTCAAGACCGAGACCGTCGCCGACGCCGGCCGCGTCCGCCTCGGCGGCATGGCCCCGAGCCTCAAGACCGAGACCGTCGCCGACACCGGCCGCGTCCGCCTCGGCGGCATGGCGCCGAGCCTCAAGACCGAGACCGTCGCCGACGCCGGCCGCGTTCGCCTTGGCGGCATGGCGCCGAGCCTCAAGACCGAGACCGTCGCCGACGCCGGCCGCGTCCGCCTCGGCGGCATGGCCCCGAGCCTCAAGACCGAGACCGTCGCCGACGCCGGCCGCGTCCGCCTCGGCGGCATGGCCCCGAGCCTCAAGACCGCAACCGTCGCCGACGCCGGCCGCGTCCGCCTCGGCGGCATGGCACCGAGCCTCAAGACCGCGACCGTCGCCGACGCCGGCCGCGTCCGCCTTGGCGGCATGGCACCGAGCCTCAAGATCGAGCGTTGAGCGCATCGCCCCCGGGCGAGTATGTCAGTCACCACTGGGGCGAGAGGAACCGGGTACAATCCGGCTCCTCTCCCAGCCCATTCCGAGCGAGGTGAAGGCATGAGCAGCGAAGCTGGTTCAGATCCCCTGCCCGACCCCAAGCCGCCCCTGGTGACGTTTCACAGGCTCATCCCGGGAGCGCCGCTGCCGCAGCGTGCCGATCGGGCCGCCATCGGCACCATGCCGACGCGGGCTTTCCGGTTCTGCGAGGCTCTCGTTTCGGCTTCGGCGTTCGGCTACTACGTCTTTCCTCCGATCAGTTTCAGCCTTTTGTGGGACGGTCGCGGCGTCGTCTGGCGTTGGGAGGGGGAGCCCGATTGGCACCCTCTGCGCGTGGCGCAGTTTCCAGACTTCGCGGAGACGTTCGACCGATCGGCGCCGGACGAAATCAAAGGATTCTCGCCGCCATTCCTGGGCGCCATGCAGGAGCCCGGAATCGTGCAGATGTGGAGCGGATTGGTCGCCCGCACCGCGCCTGGCTGGAGCCTGCTGGTCCGGCCGCTCGCGAATGTGCCGCAGAGTCAGACGTTCGAACTGTTCGAAGGCATCGTCGAAAGCGACCGCTGGTTCGGGCCGCTTTTCACCAATCTTCGCTTAACCAAGACGGACGTGCCCATCGAGTTCCGGTCCGACTACCCCCTGTTTCAGGTGCAGCCGCTGCCACGCAGCGTCTATGACGACAAGACGCTCAAGGACGTCGAACTGGTTGGCAGCCTGAGCGATTTCCGGCCCGAGGACTGGGACGACTTCTACGACACGGTGGTCCGGCCGAATGTGCAGGTCGATCGCCCGCGGGGACAATACGCCGTTGCTGCCCGCAAGCGCCGGAAGGCGGAAGTCGACCGAACCTGAGCGGCACAGTCCGCGCCGGCGTCAGTCGCCTTCCGGAATGCCACCCAGGCGCAGTCCCTCGGCGAAATGGTCTCTGTCGCGGGCGTGTTCGAAGGGGGTCGTGCGCAGGAATTGCTTGATCGTGTAGTTCGGTTCAATTGACAGCAGCCGGCGGCGCACGACGACAGCCTCTTGCACCTGGCCCAGATGCCCGAGCGCCGCCAGATAAGGCTTGCAGGCCGCCGAGAAGGACGGATTCATCTGACTCACCTCGCGGCCGTAAGCGATCGCGGACTCGTAGTCGCGCTTGATGAGCCCGACGATGACGAAGGCCGTATCAAAAAAGAAGGCGTGCGGATCGAGAGGCGCAAGCTTCTTATAGCGCTCCAGCCGCTTCTCCGCCTCCTCGTAGTCGCCTGAATACGCATACGCGACACCGGACAGGTTCCACGCCATCGCCAGATTGGGATTGAGCGACAGCGCCCGCTCGTGCAGCGCAATCGCCTCACGCAATCGGCGATGCAGGAAAGCCCGGACGTGGCCGGCGATCGCTAGGGCGCGGGCGTCATGCGGGTCCAGGGTGATGGCCGACTCGGCAAGCTCGCCCGCACGGCGGAATGCAACGTCCGCTCGCTCGGCCCAGCCCTGCCCGACAAGAAATACATGCCAGTAGGCATACCACGCGTGCGCGGCCGAATAATCCGGCTCAAGACTAATGGCGCGGCGCAGGAATTCCCCGGCCTGCATGTACTGTTCGCGCTCCATGCGCCCCATGAGCGGCAGCGCGCGGAGCAGGAGATCGTACGCCGTCGGGTCGCTCGGGGGACGGGCGGAGACTCGCTTTGCTTCGATCAGGAGAATCTCGGGGTCAATCTGGGCCACGACCTCGGCCGCGATCTCATCCTGAAGCGAGAGGAGATCATGCGTCTGGCGATCGAAGCGCCGCGCCCACACCACCTGATTGCCGGCCCGCAAGTCGAGCAGCCTGATGGTGATGCGCAGGCGATTTCGAACTCGCTGAATGGTGCCGTCCAGCAGGAAGTCGATGCCGAACATCCGGCGGATCGTGGATTCGTCGCGCGTGTCGGCGATGAACTTGCCGAGCGAGTTGCTGGAAACGACGAACAGCCAGCGGAAGCGCGCGAGCGCGGTCGTGATCTCGTCCGCAAGCCCCGGAGCGAGGTGCGCCTCCTCGTCCGCGGTGCCGATCAGTTGCAGCGGCAGGACACCGATTCTGGCGCCCCCCCGGGTTTGCGCGCGGGGTTCCGGACGGATTTCGGGGAGAACCGCCGCCGGGGCTGGCGCTTGCGCCTCTGGACCGCTGGGTGATTCCGTCGTCGCCGGGCTGATCCGCGCGAGAAGCTTGCCCCCGCCCCGAATTTCGGCGAGCAACCGCTGGGTCTCGGTAGAGGGGGCCGCGTCGAGCAGGTCGGCGAGTACCGCCCGGCATCGCTCATAGGCCTGGATCGCCATGCCGCGCTCGCCCCGGGCGGCATGCGCGCGCATCAATGCCCGCCAGCCACCTTCATGCGCCCGGTCGATCGACAGCAGCTGCTGGGCGGCGGGAATCGCGGCCTCGGGTTCCGCCCGCTCGCGCAGCAAGGCTTCGGCGAGATTTCGGGCGCGATCCCGGACGCGCTCCCGCTCGGTTGTGAGCCAGGCATCGAAAGCCGGATCGACGCCGTCGAGATCCTCGAGCAGATCGCCGTCCAGAAGCGAAAGCGACGCCGGCTCCGCGGTGGTGGCGCGCAGCACCTCGTCCACATCGACCCACGCGACGCCCGGCCGAAGGGAGAGATGATCGCGCGTGATCGTCAGGATGTCGGCTCCCGCCGGCGAGAGCGCCTCAAGCAGACGATGGATCTCCTGCCTCAGCGAAGCCCGGGCCTGCTCCTCGGGCCGACGGCTCCAGAGCAGTTCGGCAAGCCTGCCCCGCAGCGCCGGCCGAGGCGCGGAAAGAGCGATAATCGCGAGCAAGGCCCGGGTCTTTCGCCCCGGAGGAAGGACGCTCTCGCTTGTGAGAGTCCATGCTTCCATTTGCCCGATCAGACGCAGCCGCACGACCACCGTCTCGGACGAGGCGATGGACACGATCTGGTCTTTCAGCCGCTGGGCGGCATCGGCGGTCATAGCGGCATTTGGGCTGATATGGGTTGCAGAGGCAAGAACCGCCACACGCCGCAATGGCCCGAACGGTCAGATTGCAGCCTCAAGGAAGATTGAATCGGCTTTTCCCTGCCACGTGGTGCCGAAACGCTGCAACCAGCGCTCCGCTTGGGTCGGACCGCCGCTCGCGATCTGTTCCAATGGGACAAGATAGTCGCTTTCGATGCGTCCGTATGCATCTCGCAGCCCACGGGCTTGCAGTCCCCTCCTGGCCATCGGCAGGATCTGCCGCGCGAGATCGCGCAACGTGCCGCTCTTCCAGGGAGTGTCCAAGCCGCGCCGGGGTACCGCTTCCCGCATCGCCAGAAAATCCGGGTGGCCCTGCCCGGCGAGCAGCGCCTCCGCCGCGTCCAGCGCCTGCCCATCGTAAAGCAGGCCGACCCAGAAGGCCGGCAGAGCGGTCAGCATTTCCGGCAACCCGGCATCGGCGCCCCGCATCTCCAGGAAGCGCTTCAGCCGCACATCCGTGAACACGGTCGTCATGTGGTCGGCGAAATCGCCAAGGGTCGGCTCGATGCCGGCCAGTTCAGGCACGCGCCCGGCCATGAAGTCCCGGAACCGCCGCCCGGCCACGTCTACGTACCGGCCCTGGCGATAGACGAAATACATCGGCACGTCGTCGATCAGCCAGTTCACATACCGCTCGAAGCCGAAATCCGGATCGAACATCATGGCCGGGGCGCCGCTGCGCTGGCGGTCGGTGTCCTCCCAGATATGGGCCCTGTAAGACAGATAGCCGCTGGGACGTCCCTCGACGAATGGCGAGTTCGCGAACAGCGCGGTCGCCAGCGGCTGCAGCAGCAGGCCGACGCGCAGCTTGCGCCGCATGTCGTCTTCGCTGGCGTAATCGAGATTGACCTGGACCGTGCAGGTCCGCGTCATCATGTCGAGCCCCAGGGTGCCGACCGTGGGCATGTAGCGCCGCATCACGGCATACCGCCCTTTCGGCATCCAGGGCATCTCGGCCCGGCGGGCCGTCGGATGAAAGCCAAGCGGCGCGAACCCCAGACCCAGCTCCCCGCCGATGGCGCGCACCGTCTGCAAGTGCGCCTGCAGCTCGGCCTCTGTGTCGTGGACGGAATTGAGCAGATCGCCTGAGAGCTCGAGCTGGCCGGCTGGCTCGAGCGAGACCGAAGCGCCGCCGAGATCCAGTCCGATGATGTTGCCCGCGTCCAGGATCGGCCGTCCGCCATGCGCGCTCAGGCGCTGCAGCACGCTGCGGATATCGGCCCCGTCCCCCGCCTCCGAGACGTAGGGTGGAGGAGAGAGATCGACCGACCGGAACCCGAACTTCTCATGCTCGGTGCCGATCCGGAAGCGGTCGGGCGATTTGCATCCGGCGGCGATATAGTCCGTCAGCTGCTTGACCGACGTGATTGGCGTCGCGTTCGTATCTCCTGGATTAGACATCGCTCTTTCAGCCGGAAGGCCTGTGTACTACCAGTCTCAACGGCAGGCGGGCGCTTGCAGCAGGGCCAAGCCCGTGATCGCCGCCGTCTCCGCCCGCAAAATACGCGGACCGAGGCTTACGGGCGTTACAAAGGGCCGGCCTCGCAGGATCTCAAGCTCCTCTCCCGCAAACCCGCCCTCGGGTCCGACCAGCAGCCCCGTGGGCCGGCCACCGGCCGGGGGAATGAACGTCTCGCCCGCCCGTTCAACGGCGACAAAGAGCCGTGTCTCCATAGGCCAGCGGGACAGGAACGCCGTCAAGTGTTGCACCGCGAGCACGGCGGGGACGTCCAAACGCTCGCACTGCTCGGTGGCCTCACGGGCGATAGCCGAAAGGCGCTCTGGATTGACCCGCCCGGCATTGGTGCGAGCCGTGAGCACCGGCGCGATCGTGGTCGCGCCGAGTTCCGTCGCTTTCTGAACGACGAGATCGGTCGCGTCCCGCTTCAGCAGCGCGAAAGCGAGGCACAGCGAAGGCTCGGCCGCCTGGGGCCGCAGACACTTTTTGACGCTCAGGTCCGCCCGGTCCCGCTTCAGCTCATCGATGTGACCAAGCCACTCGCCATCGTGGCCGTTGAACAGCCGGACGACGTCGCCGGGCGTTCGGCGCATGACCCGATCCAGGTAGTGCGCCTGCGCAGGCGTGAGACCAACTTTAGCGCCGGGGAATAACGGCGCACCGACAAAGAGGCGAATTGACCCGGACATGCCGACGGGAGAATACCACTCATGATCCCGCATACGGATATCGCTACCGGCGGCTGGGTCGCGCGACTGCCTCGCGCCTGGCTGCCTTATCTGCTGCTGGCGCGCCTCGACCGGCCGATCGGCATATGGCTGCTCTTCCTGCCGGGCCTCTGGGGCATCCTCACGGCCGCACCGTCCGCTTCCGAAGCCTTACGCCTCATCCTCTTGTTCGGGGTGGGGAGCATCGTCATGCGTGCCGCTGGCTGCGTCGTCAACGATCTCTGGGATCGCGACATCGACCGAAAGGTGGCCCGGACCGCGGGGCGGCCGCTCGCCTCCGGCGCGCTCCGGCCGAGGCAGGCCCTGATTTTTCTGTGCGTTCTGCTGGCTGCCGGGCTCGTGATCCTGCTCCAGCTGAACGGGCTGGCGCAGATCATGGGCGCGGCGTCCCTGCTGCTGGTCGGTCTCTATCCGCTGGCCAAGCGGATCACCTGGTGGCCGCAGCTCGTCATGGGCTTCACCTTCGGCTACGGCGCGCCGCTCGGCTACGCGGCCGGGGCCGATCGCATCGACTGGGTTCTCGCAGCGCTCTATGGCGCCGCCATCCTGTGGGATCTCGGCTTCGACACGGTCTACGCGCATCAGGATCGCGAGGACGACGCGCTGGTCGGCGTGAAGTCGACCGCGCGGCTGTTCGGCCCTCAAACCCGGCCGATGCTGGCCGTTTGCTACGCCGGAACCATTGCGGCGCTCGCCTGCGCGGGCTGGATCGCCGGATCGTCGGCCTGGTTCTTTCTTGCGCTCGCGCTGCCCTCCGTCCTGCTGGCCCGCCAAGTGGCCCGGCTCGACATCGACGATCCCGCGCTCTGCCTTCGGCTGTTCAAGTCGAACCGGGAGGTCGGCCTCGCCGTCGCGCTCGCCCTCCTTCTGGGCCGCCTGTGACCGACCCCGCCTGCTTCATCCGCAAGCATACGTGCTTGAGTTCAGCCCCGCTCGTGCCGGAACTGCGGCTCTATCTTGCCGACGAGATCACGCCGATCTGGCACGCGACCGAGGCGTATCTGGCGCGGAGCAATGTCGCGCCGCCGTTCTGGGCTTTCGCCTGGCCGGGAAGTCAGGCCCTCGCCCGCCATGTGCTGGATCATCCGGACCGGGTGGCGGGGCGCACGGTGCTCGACTTCGCGGCGGGCGGCGGACTCGCCGCGCTCGCCTGCGCTTCGGCCGGTGCTGCCAGCGTGGAAGCGGCCGAGATCGATCCGATGGCGACCGCCGCGATCCGCCTGAACGCGGCGGCAAACGGCCTGGCCGTTACGAGCGTGACCGAGGATTTCGTCGGCGCTCCCGCCCGTTGGGATCTGATCCTGTGCGGCGACGTCTGCTACGAGGCGCCGATGACCGCTCACATCATGCCGTGGCTACGCAAGATGGCCTCCACGAGCGAGGTCTGGATCGCCGACCCCGGACGCTCCTATCTCCCGCGCGCGGGCCTGACGCCATTCGGCTCCTACGGAGTTCCGACCACGCTCGAGCTTGAGGACCGGACGGAACGGTCCGTCACGCTCTACCGCCTCTCGCCCGGCTGAGGCCGGAGCCCTAGCGGCACATGAGGACGGGCAAGCTCGCATGTTCGAGAACGTGGCGCGTCACGCCGCCCAGGATTAGCTGGCGCAGGCGGGAGTGGGAATACGCCCCCTGCGTCAGCAGATCGGCGCCGAATTCCCGGGCGGCCCCGAGCAGCCCGGCGCCGACGCTGTTGTTCAGGGACCGGAACATAGCCACCTCGGCCGAGATGCCGTGCAGTTCGAGGTAGGGCACAAGTTCCTGCGCCGCCGGCCCGCGCCTCTGGTAATCATCGGCGCCGAGAATGCGAACCGCATCCGCCCGCTGCAGCCAGGGTATGGCGGCGAGCACGGCGGCAGCCGCTTCGGCCGTGCCGTTCCAGGCGATGCACACCCGCGTCCCGATCGTCGCGGGAGCCATCTGCGGGGCTATCAGCACCGGCCGGCCGCTGTCGAACAGCACGGCATGCAAGGCGTCGGACGAGGACACATCCTCACCGGCCTCCGTGTGCGGCACAACGGTCAGATCGGCCAGCCGCGCGAGCTGGGCAACGAGTTCCTCCTCACGTCCCGTGACGGCGTCGAAACTCGCGGTGGCGTCCCCCTCGGTCGGACGCGGCGCGGCAATGATGACGTCGTGCTCGGCCGCGAACCGGTCGAACAGCGCCCGCACGGCGTGCGCCCGCTCGCTGCTCTCCCTCTCCGTCGCCGACATCATGTCCTCGATCATCGCGCCGGACAGCCCCTCGCCCGCAAGAGGCGCGACGTCCCGCGAGTCGACCCGCACGTGCAGCGCGCTGACATGCGCGCTCCAGATGCGAGCCGTCATCATGGCCGTGCTCAAGGCAGCCTCGCCGGCGGCGGTCCCGGTGAGCGGAAGCAGAACTTTGCGGATAGCCATTGAATTCGGTCCTTCCGACCTGGCCGATGCGTCCGCGATATTTGGCGTCGCCTAGTCAGGTTCGGCAAGCACGGCCCGAAGCGCCGCGCTCGCCGCACACGCCGCTTCGGGCGAAGTCGCCGGGATCGAGCGCCAGCCGGGTTCCGCGGGCGCTCCGGGCGGATGCGCATCGGCGGCGGCGCGCAGCACCGGACCGCCGCCGGCTCGAACGTCTGGCCATCGCCGAGTAAAGCAAGCCATCGCGGCGATCCAGAATCGGGACGACGTCGCGATACAGCCCGGCGCCGCGCGAGCATTAAGTTCGAGTTCGCGGACGGCAAAGTGCCGCCGCGCGACCGGTGACGTGAAATCGAGGTAGCCGAGCCGCACCGCCTTGCGCAGCTTCCAGACCGTGCCGGAGCCGACGAATACCAGCGAGGTATGCGTCTCCACCGGCTCCGCCCGGATAACGCCTTGAGAAAGGCAGCCGCCGCGGCCTGCGCGGGCGGAACAGCCATTACGGGAACAGCCTTCCGGTGGCCCAGCCCCGATCGCCTTGCTCATAGACCGTGCGGTCATGCAAGCGGAACGGCATGTCTTGCCAGAACTCGAAGCGGTGCGGGACGACCCGGTAGCCGGACCAATAAGGCGGACGCGGGATCTCCTCGCCGGGGTAGCGCGCCTCGCACTCGGCCAGACGATCCTCAAGCTCCTGCCGAGCGGCAAGCGGCCTCGACTGGGCGGATGCCCAGGCTCCAAGGCGCGAGAGACGAGGACGGCTTTTGAAGTAGGCATCGGCCTCCTCGGCCGAAACCGGACCAACCGCCCCCTCGACACGGATCTGACGCCGCAACGACTTCCAGTGAAACAGCAACGCCACGTGAGAGTTGGCGGCCAGTTCCACGCCCTTGCGGCTTTCCTGGTTGGTGTAGAAGACAAACCCGCGCGCCGTGACGTTCGGCTGATCCACCCCCTTCAGCAGCACCATCCGCAGCGACGGACGGCCGTCCGGGGTGGCGGTGGCCAGCGCCATCGCGTTCGGATCGTTGGGCTCCTTCTCTGTCGCTTCCCGCATCCACGCGGAGAAGCGGTCGAAAGGGTCTGCTTGTGTGTCGCCCGAATTCTGAGTGTCTTGCATAGTCACGAGTCTGCCGCCGAGCGCCCCGCGCGCCAAGCGCCCTTTGCGGACGGCTCTTGCTCCCTTCCGTGACCCTGTGCCACCACGGGATGGAGCATCGACCCGAGTAGGAACCGACCATGACCGATGAACCGGCGAAGTCGCCCCACACGGGTATCTTCATGCGCGGCAAGCGCGGCCTCGTCATGGGCATCGCCAATGACCGGTCGATCGCCTGGGGGATAGCCGCTTCATGCGCGGCACAGGGCGCGGAGCTCGCGTTCACCTTCCAGGGCGAAGCGCTGGAACGCCGCGTCCGGCCGCTGGCCGAAAGCGTCGGAAGCGGCCTTGTCTTTCCCTGCGACGTTGGCGACGGCTCAAGCATCGACGCCGCCTTCGCGGCGCTCGGACAGTACTGGGACCGGCTCGACTTCCTGGTCCACGCGATCGGCTTCGCGGACAAGGCCTATCTTCGGGGCCGGTATCTGGACACGCCCCGGGAGGTTTTTCTGCAGGCGCTCGATATTTCGGCCTTCTCCTTCACCGCCGTCTGCCAGCGGGCCGTGCCGATGATGCGCCCGGGAGGTTCGCTGCTGACGCTCTCGTATCTCGGGGCCGAGCGGGTTGTGCCGCACTACAATGTCATGGGCATCGCCAAGGCCGCTCTGGAAGCCTCCGTCCGCTATCTGGCCGCCGATCTGGGCGGGAGCGGTATCCGGGTGAACGCCATCAGCGCCGGCCCCATCAAAACGCTCGCCGCGAGCGGAATCGGCGATTTCCGCTACATCCTGCGCTGGAACCAGTTGAACGCTCCCATGGAGCGGAACGTCACGGTGCAGGATGTCGGCGGCGCGGGCTTGTATCTGCTTTCCGATCTCGCTTCCGGCGTCACCGGCGAGGTGCATCATGTCGATTGCGGCTACCATATCGTTGGCATGAAAAATCCCGCCGCCCCGGACATCGCCACCGTGACCGACAGCTGACACCCTCTCGCCATGTCCCACAACACTTTCGGCCACCTGTTCCGTGTGACCACGTGGGGCGAAAGTCACGGCCCCGCCATCGGCTGCGTCGTCGATGGCTGCCCCCCTCGCCTGCCTTTGACGGAAGCCGACATCCAGCCCTGGCTCGACCGTCGCCGGCCCGGCCAGTCGCGCTTTACGACCCAGAGACAGGAGCCCGATCAGGTCCGCATCCTTTCGGGCGTGTTCGAGGGCGTGACAACCGGGACGCCGATCGCGCTCGTCATCGACAATGTCGACCAGCGCACCAAGGATTACGGCGACATCGCCGCCCGCTTCCGCCCCGGCCACGCCGACCTGACATACGAGCTGAAATATGGCGTCCGGGACTATCGCGGCGGCGGCCGCAGCTCGGCGCGGGAGACGGCGATGCGGGTCGCCGCCGGCGCGATCGCGAGACGGGTGCTCGGCAACGGCCTCCGGATACGCGGCGCGCTGGTGCAGATCGGTTCCCGAAGGATCGACCGTTCGCGCTGGGACTGGGCAGCCCTCGGCGACAATCCTTTCTTCTGCCCCGATCCTGTCGCCGCGACCGAATGGGAAACATATCTCGGCGACGTGCGGAAGGCCGGGTCGTCGGTCGGCGCGGTGATCGAGGTCGTGGCGGAAGGGGTGCCGCCCGGGCTGGGAGCGCCGGTCTACGCCAAGCTCGACGCCGATCTCGCATCCGCTCTGATGGGGATCAATGCCGTGAAAGGCGTCGAGATTGGCGACGGCTTCGCGGCGGCCGCCTGGAGCGGCGAGGAGAACGCGGACGAGATGCGCATGCATGACGGCGTCGTGTCGTTCGGCTCCAATCACGCGGGCGGCGTCCTTGGCGGCATTTCGACAGGACAGCCCGTGGTCGCCCGGTTCGCGGTCAAGCCGACCAGTTCGATCCTGACGCCGCGAAAATCGGTGGATCGCCTGGGGACTGACGTCGAGGTCGCAACGAGGGGACGCCACGACCCTTGCGTCGGCATCCGCGCCGTTCCGGTCGGGGAGGCGATGGTCGCCTGCGTGCTCGCCGACCACCTGCTGCGCCACCGGGCGCAGAACCCTGACGCGCCCGAGACGGCCAGGTTGCCGCGCAACTAGGCGCCTGCTGGAAAGCAATCGCCGGAACACCTCCGGTTTCACAAACCATTGACTATTCGTCCGGCTCCCGCACGGAGAGAATGGCAACATGGAACCTGATCCATCGACGTTCGATCTGGCAGCCCTCGATGCGTTTGTCGCGCTTGTGGGAGAGGCGCGGTGGCGCAAGCGCATCGCTGAGATCAGCCGCGTTGCCGATAGGGGACCGCGAGCGAGCAAGGCCATCCTGCAGCGGCACGCAACCGAGCTTGCGATCGAGCGGCTGCGCCGACGGCTAAACCGGGAACCGACGGCCCCCGAACGGCGCGTAGCGGTCCTCGCGGCCGAGGCTGCCCGGCTCGCCGAAACGCTGCACCCGGAAGGACGGGACCGGCTGCTCGATCGCTTGAATGAATCGACCCGGGACCAGGCGACCCTTATTCCGCTTCTGCACGTGCTCCGGACGGCGGCGGTCCAGCGTGCCAGAGGCTTCGAGGTGCTGTTTGCCGGACTGGAGGACGGGGCTTCCTTCGACTTGCTGCTTGTCCGGAATGGCGTCGAAGCCGAAGTCGTGTGCGACGTCGTGTCCGCGGAGGACGGGCGGGGCGTTCACCGCGGCGCTTGGTTCCGCCTCGCGGATCGCATCGATCCGGATCTGCAGACCTGGCTTTCGGCCCATCCCGGCCGCTACCTCCTCAAAATGACGCTGCCCCTGGGCTTGCAGGGCGATGTTCATGGTTCCGACGACGAAGGGGATGGCCTCGCGCGGCTGCACGACCGCATCCGTGCAATGCTTGCCGACCGGCAGCGCCTCGCACAGGATCCAGCTTGCGTGCTCCGTCTCGACCCGCTCCTGCTTGCCGCGGCGCAGGCCGATGAACTCGGGCTCGTGTCCTCGCTGCGCCGTGAGTTCGGGCCGGAGGCGCATTTGTCTGTCACCGCCGGCGGGGACGGCATCTTCGTCATGGCCGCGCGGGCGGGCCGCGAGAACGAAGTGGCGGCGGCGATCAAGAAGCGAATGGCGGTCGTCGCTCCGGCCCGGTTGAGCGGGACGCGGCCGGGCATCCTCGCCATGTTCATCGACGATACGGACCGGGCCGAATGGCAAGGCCTGCGGGAGCGCTTGGACCTGGAGGGAGAAGCCAGGCAATTCCTGACTCTGTCCGAAGCGCGCTCGGTGGTCGCGGTGAGCTATACGTCGCGACTGGAGCTCTTCGGCGTTTCGATCGACACTGCGGAAACGGCGGATTTGCGCTTCCGCAATCCGTCCCACCCGGCCGCGAAAACTGTTGCGCTGGCCCCTGCCGTCCTGTCCTCGACGTAATCCCTGCCCTTCGCTCGTAAGCCAATGATTTCCAGACCAGAAACTCCTATAAGAGATCCACGTTTTTGCACCTGCGATATTGCAACACACAAATTGGAGCCGGAAATGTCGGACGGGGATTACGCGAGGAAACTCGACGAGCTCGAGCGTCTGCTGAACGATCCCGACGTTCCCATGGAGCCTGGTCTGGTGTGGTCGCTGCTGGATGAGATCAGCGAGGCCAGCGTCTACCCCGACACCCTCAGCGGAGGGTCTGCAGCGCAGGCATCCGCTCAAGGGAGCGGTCATGACGGAACAGCAGCACCACGATGAGGCCGACCGTCGCGGAGGCTGCGATCGCTAGCAGCCCGCTCATGAAGCTCCCTGTATAGTCTTTCAGCCACCCCATCGCGAACGGGCCAAGAAAGCCCGCCAGATTGCCGATAGCGTTGATTATCGCGATTCCCGCCGCCGCCCCGGACCCGGAGAGAAAGGCCGTCGGCAACGTCCAGAAGACGGGGAGCGCCCCGAAGACGCCGATCGATGCGACACATAGAAAGAGCATTTTGACCGCCGGAGCCTCCACGATCGCCGCGATCGCGATCCCGATTGCAGCCGCGGCCAGGGCCAGCGCCATGTGACCCTTCCGCTCCACGTGACGGTCTGAGCTGCGCGAGAAGGCGATCATGGCGGCCGTCCCGAGCAGATAGGGGATCGCGGCGACCCAGCCCGTCTCCCGATCAGTCAGGCCGAACCCCTTGACGATCGTCGGCAGGAAAAAGCCGACGCCATACAGGCCCGCGACAGTGCCGAAATAAATGACCGCAAGAGCCAGCACGCGGGGATTGGTCAGGCTCTGGCCGATCGTCAGGTACTGCGCCCGCTGCCGCTGCGCCTTTTCCTGCTCCACCGTGGCGCTGATCCAGTTCCGCTCTTCGTCGTCGAGCCAGTTCGCGTCGGCCGGCCGGTCGGTCATGAAGCCGATCACGGCGAAGGCGAGAATAACCGCCGGTACGGCCTCAAGGATGAACAGCCATTGCCAGCCCGCGAGCCCCCACCCTTTCACGCCGAGCAGGTAACCCGAAATCGGCGATCCGATCAGGGACGAAAGCGGCACCGCGGCCATAAACAGCCCGACGATCCTCGCGCGATAAATGCCCGGAAACCAGAAGGTAAGATAAAGAATGATGCCGGGAAAGAATCCGGCTTCGGCGGCGCCCAGGAGCAACCGCAAGAAGTAGAAGGTGTAGACGCTGGACAGACCGGTCAGCTTCGCGATCTGCGGAATGAAGGCCATGGCGCCGGACAGTATGCCCCAGGTGAACATGATCCGCGCGATCCAGACGCGTGCGCCCAGCCGGTCGAGAGCGAGGTTGGACGGCACTTCAAAGGCGAAATAGCTCAGGAAGAATATCCCCGCGCCCAAGCCGAAGGCCGTTTCGGAGATCCCTAGGGCCTGAACTCATTTCGAGCTTGGCAAACCCGACATTGACCCGATCCAGATAGGCCGCAAGGTAGCAGAGCACGAGCAGCGGAACGAGCCGCCACGTCAACTTTGCGATTGTGCGCTTCTCGATCGCGTGCATGGCAGCAGCCTCCCAGCCACTCTGGTCCGTGGCAATCGACCCGAGCCTTAGCCGCCCTTGCTGCATCTTTCCAGGACCGGCGGTCGGCTCGCGGGCAGGCTGAACGGGAAGATGGCCGCCATGCATTCTTCGCCGCAACCACTCAGAGGGATGAGCGTTCGGCCCGCTCATCCCACGTTTGGAGACAGTTGATGAGGCCACCGATTGCCCGAGCCCTTCTCGCCGCCATCGTCGTTACGCTCAGCTTGGCGGCATGCAACGAGGGGCCGGCCGAGCGTACCGGCAAGAAGATCGACAATGCAGGCCAGAGCCTGCGGGACGCCGTCAATCCGCCCTCGGGGCCGGCCCAAAGCCTTGGACGCTCCATCGATCGCGCGACCGGTCAGTGACACGAGAGGCGCCGCCAACGGAAGCGGCGCCTCTTCCTTGGTCCCTCGGAACTTAGCTCTTGCGCTTCGCCGCATCCTTGGCGCCGCCGGCGGCATTCTGCACCTTCCCAGCGCCCTTTTCGGCCTTGCCTTCAGCCTTGAGCTTGGTGTCGCCGGTCATCTTTCCGGCGGCCTCCTTCACGGAGCCTTTCGCCTGCTTGGCCGCGCCGGACACCCAATTCTTATCCATGAGCCTTTCCCTTCTGAAATGATTGCTGTCTACAGCGCAACGGCACGCCCGACCCGCGGTTGCACGATGCCTCACGGAAAATCGAACAGCCCGGGCAGGGCGACCCGAGCAGCTCCGGCCGGTCTCGCTCAGTCCGACCGAGCGGCATCCCACCCCCAGTCGCACGCGGTCGAATCGGGAGTTGACGCCTGTAGGCAGCGCGCGAGGCGGGCCGTTGCGATCGCCGCACCCCGGGCGTTCAGGTGAGAGTAGCCGTCACCGAAGAAGCGGTCCGGCCAATGTGGCAGAAGCTCGGCCGCAACCGAGAATCCCGGGTATCGCGCCGCGTAGACCGCGAGGTAGGCCGCGAAGCCCGCCCGCACGCCGGGACTGGACGCCGCGAACGTTGCCTCGTTCACGGGCATGGCAACGAAACGCACCGGTATCCCTCGGTCCGCAGCGAGCGCCAACAGGCGATCGAAGTAGTGGTCCAGCACGGGGTCCGGGCGGAAATCGCTCATCCAGCCTTCCATCGCGACATCACTCGAGCCGTCGCTCGTCCCGAACTCGTACTGTCCCCTTGTTTGCAGCACGGTCGCGAGTACGCGGCGATTGCCCGCGTAGCGGAGCGCCCCGCCCGCGTGCAGCAGGCTGTCCATGTACATGGCCGGAAAACACACCGCATACAGCCACGACCGCAGCCCGTCCGGCGCCGCGCTGTGCAAGCGGTCGCTGAGCGCATGATCGCCGAGCCGCGCGGCGACACGGCTGACCTCGTCCACCTCCGAGCGTCCGAGCAGCCCGAACCGTACCGACCGCTCCCAAAACGTGTCCGCGTGCGTCAGGTGCTGCGCGTTGTAGGAGAGGATGACGCGACTTGGCGGGTGTGGGCATCGCATGGCCCGCCGCAGCAGAAAATAGCCCTCGATGGGGCCGCCGCCGCCTATTGCGAGGTTTGCAGTCGGGACCGGCAGCTTGCTCGCGACGATGTCGGCAGCGGCGCGGGAGTCACCGATGACGACAATGCTTCCGAGATCGCAGGTCTGAAGCATGATGCGCTTGGCTAGGAAGGACGGATACTCCCGGTCGAAAAACGCGAGCGGGGCAAGCGCGACCCAAGCCCACACGAGCGCCAGGGCGACCGCCATCGCCCCGACGCTCGCCTCGGCATAGCCTCGCGGAGAAAGAGAGTTCTGCGTCACGTATTGCTCAGAACTGGAAATAGAGGAATTCGCTCGTGCCCCCGACGGTGAGCAAGGCGACCAGCGCCCCGAGCCCAAAGGCGATCGCGGACGGCAGGCTCAAGCGCCACCGCAGCCAGGGCAGCGGCCCCGGTGCGATGCGGCCGAGAGCCGGCTGATAGAGCGCCATGATCTGCTGGGTGTTGGGCAAGAACCAGACAATGCCGTACAGGACGGCGAGGCAGGCCAGCTCGCGGGTCGCCTTGGCCGCCTCCGGAGCCGTCGCGGGCGAAGCGGCGAAACCGTGCAGTCCCAGCATCCCGGCAAGCATGTCGCCCGCGGCGGCGAGCGACGGCGCCCGGAAGAAGACGAAGGCGACGCAGGCGCAGAGATAGGTCAGCGCCACATACAGGATGTGCAGAAGCGGTCCATCCGCGCGGGCGTAGCGGCCGCCGAAAATCCGCCGAGCATGATTGGTCGCGATATACGCTCCGTGCAGCAAGCCGAAAACGAGATACTGCAAACCGCTGCCGTGCCATATCCCGGCCAGAGCCATCGTCATCATCGTCGGCAGCAGGAGCAGGCTTGAGAACCCTCCGGGCGTTGTAGTCGCCCTTCGCGAGCAGTCCTTTCCGCGAAGCGCGCGCCGGCGCGTCACCGCCATCGCCATCGGATTGAATAGGTAAAGCGTGATGTAGCGGGTCAGCGTCATGTGGAAGCGCTGCCAGTAATCGATGATGCCGGTCGCCTTGTAAGGCGAGTTGAAGTTCAGCGGGAAACGGACATTGAACATGCGAGCCAGGCCGATCGCCATGTCCGAGTAGCCGGAGAAGTCGAAATAAAGCTGCATCGAGTAGAGCAGCACGGCAATCCAGGAAGCGACGAAGCCGATGCCTTGCGCCTGACCGAAGCCCGCCTGCACCGAGGCGGAGAGTGGATCAGCCAGCAGAGTCTTCTTGAGCAGGCCGATGACGAAGATTGTCGCCCCGACACACAGATTCTGCCCGGACAACCGGTACGTCGCGGGGTCCGCGAATTGCGGCATGATTTCGCGATTGTGCAGAATGGGTCCGGCAATCAGATGTGGGAAGAACGTCACGAACAGCACGTAGCTCAGCAAACCCCGGTCACGGGCGACGCCCTGCCGCACGTCCACGAGGTAGCCGATCTGGGTGAACGTGAAGAAGGATATGCCGAGCGGCAACACCGTCGCGGCGAACGGGAGATCGAGCACGCCCCACGCGCGAAGGCAGCCCAGCAACGAGGCGAGATATTTGAACCAGACGAGCAGGGCGAGGTTGGCTGCGATACCGCCGGCCAGGAGCCCGCTTTGCAAGCGCGGGCGCACGCTGGCGGCCGCAATCAGGTGACCGCAGGCGAAGTTGAACGCGATCGAGCCGAGCAGCAGCACGACGAAGGGCGGGTTCCACCAGCCGTAGAAGCAGACGGACGCGAGCACGAGCCAGCACGCGGCGGTGGAGCGTCCGGCCAGGGCCGCGACATGGAATCCGAGCAGCGCCACCGGAAGGAACGCGAACAGGAAGGCGTAGGAGTTGAACAGCATCGCCGCCGATCCGGGTTCGGTGGCCGGGTCAGGCGGCCTGCGGGAGCTTGGAGCGGATCAAGCGGGCCAGATCGCCGACGTTTCGCAACTCTTCCATCTCGGCGGTCCGGAACTTGATGCCGAAGTCGCGTTCGATCTCCACGACTAGAAAGATGTGATTCATCGAGTCCCACTCCGGCACGTCCTCCGCGGTCGTTGCCGGCGTCAGCAGGATAAAGTCGTTCCCAAGCGTCTCCTGGAATATGCGGTTCAGTCTGGGAATGAGCGCAGCATCGTCCATCGGTCCGTCCTTGCCTGGATTAGGAGAGTGCCGCCGGCCTGTCCGGCAGAAACGCGTGTCGGTGAGCGGGCGCCTCGATCAGCTCGATCATCAGACGGGCCGGCGAAACGAAGAACTGGATCGGGCGGCCGCCAAAGGCGACCCCTGGCTTGGCGGCCGACGCCGGCACGAATTGCGTCTCCCGGAGCCGGGCGGCCTCGCGGGCCAGGTCGTCGACCAGATACGCCACGTGATTAAGGACGTTCACCCGCTCCTTCAGAGCGCGGGAAACGGGGCTCGCTGACGACCGGGGCGCGACGAGTTCATAGCACATGCCTGAAGCGCACTGTCCGAACTGGACGTAAACATCCTGCAAACGCTCTTCGATCTCGGCCGTCCAGCGGACTATTCCGACGGATTGACCGAGCAACTTGCGACCGGCGGCGAGGTCGGGAACCACGACCCCCAGATGATCGAAATTCATGGCTCGGCGACCATGCGGATACAGGAGGGTAGAGCCACGTAGTCGCTCAGTCTCAGCGCCCAGCGGAGCCCGCCGCCGTCGCATCCGGGCATTCGCGCGAAGCCCAGACGGGCGTAGTGCTCCTGCACCATTCCGTTCCTGTCACTCGGGCGATACTCTCCGATCAGCCGCTCAGCCCCGAGGCGTACCGCTTCGGCCGCTACGACCTCGAGCGTCGCGCGCTCAACGCCCCGCCCGAGGACGCGGCAACTCATCAGCCACGTGTCAAGCAGCAGGTCACGGCTGTCCCGCTCGAAGCGGCCGATCACGACGGCGATGATGCCGTTATCGCCGTAGCGGTCTATCAGCCGGAACCGCAGGGCGAGGCTGCGCGGGTCCGACAGAAGCGCAACTGCCGCAGCCTCCGTGATCCGGCGTGTCGTCAAATTGAACTGGTTGGTCTTGTTGATGAGCTGCACGACCCGGGGCAGGGTCACGGGATCGAACCGCCCCCAGCGCGCCTCCATGTCGAGCCCGCAAAGATAGGAGTCGAGATCGGTCGCGGACGCTACCCCGTCCTCGCGCGCGAGATTGGCTTGGTAGTGCTCGCTTCGCGTGCGATCCTCGGCTGTGAGGCGAGTGGCCTCGAAGTAGCCCGCGTCGGCCAGGCAGGCGGCATAATGCGCCACATCGTCCGGCAGTTCCGGCACTGCAACCATCGGCAGTTCGCGGCGGACAAAGTTGCGCTCGAACGGGTTGTCATCGGCGAAGACGATCGAGTTGAGTCCGATCCGCAACCGCTCCGAGATCGAGCGGATATTGGCGGCCTTGTCGGACCAGTTGGCGACGAGGCAGGCGATGTTCTCACGCTTGAGCACCATCTCCGGATGATGGTCGAACGGCGCCCAGGCGTTGGCCTCGTCGTTCTTGGAGCAGACCGCGAGGATCACCCCCCGGCATGCCAGCGCCGCGACATGCTTCTGAAACCCGGCGAACGCCTCCCCGAGCGCATGGCCTTGCCCGAGCACGATGCCCTCCAGGCCATCGTCGCCGACCACACCGCCCCAGAGGGTGTTGTCGAGATCGAGCACGAGGCATTTGCGCGCCCTGCCCTGCAGCGCCGCCAGGAGCCGGGCTACCAGGTCGCCATAGACGTGCGCCGCGCCGGGATGCGTCTCCTGCTTTGCCCGGTGCCAGAGCACGGGATCATGCCAGGCCCGCAGACCATCGCGCGCGGCCATCGTGTCCAGGGCCACGAGCTCGACACCAGCGATGTCCGCCTCGTGGCGCAGCGCCGCGTTCAGCCGCTCTGTTACCCGGGCGGGAGAGCCGGGCAAGCGCTGCTCGTTGCTGCCGAGCAAGGCTGGGAAGATGGGCAGAACGGTTTGCTGGAGGACCGCCGCGCCGAGCGTTTCCGCAACCCGCCGCCAGGCGCCGGTGATCTGGCCGACGAGCGCGGCGAAGCGGCGTTCGACATCGGCGGCCTCGTCGCCGGGCCGGAAGCCGGCCAGCAGGTGGTGTGCATCCAGGGCAAAGAGGACGGCATCCGGACGGAACCGATGCAGCCCCGACGACGGGTCCATCAGCTCCTGAAAGTGCTGGCCGTAGCCGCAGACATAGACCGTGAGCCAGATCTCATGGCGAAGAGCCGCCACGCGCAAACCCGCCACGAGATGCGCGGCCGTGGAAGAGGCAAGCACGGCGAGCCGCACGGGTCTCGCCGCGAGCCCCGCCGGCGGCCCGCGGCCGAGCAGCCGGAGCGCGGTGCGGTCTACCCGAGCCGTGCCGAGGCTGTTCAGCGAGGTTCGGGCAAGCCCGACGAGGGCTGGCCACGCCCCCTCGGTCTCCCCGAAGTCAATCGCTTGCAAGGCCGGGCCCAGGTCGGGCGCCGGAGGAAGCCAGTACAGTTCGGGAAACACCGGACGCGATTGACCTTTGCAACCTGTGATTGATAACATCAAACCATCTGAACGCGCACCGTCTTTTTACGCGGCCGGCGTTCAACCCGGCCCGTCTCAGGAGGGGCGCGGAACCGTGAGATCGCGCGATCCGTTTACCGAAAGGGCGGAAGCGGGCACCGTGCGGGGCGGGCTACGGCCGACATGGATGGCGAGAATGGCACGACGGCGGATACCCCGAACTGCTCTGGTGCTGGGGGCGATCGTCCTCGTCATCGTCCTTGTGGTGGCCTTCTGGCGGTGGGATTGGTTCATCCCCCTGGTCGAGCGCGAGGCATCCTCAGCGCTCGGGCGCCGGGTCACCATCGCGCATCTTCACGTCGATCCGGGGCACATCACCCGCATCGTCGCCGATGACGTCGAGGTCGCGAATCCGGCCGGCTTTCCGCCCGACTCCCGTTTCGCGACCATCCAGCATCTCGGGATTTCCATCGACCTGTGGGCGCTGATCCGGAGCCGCGCGGTCATCCTGCCGGCGATCGACGTTGATCATCCGGTTGTCGCCGTCGCGACCGGGCCGAACGGAGAGGAGAACTGGCGACTGGCTTCGAGCGGCAGCACGTCCGGGAAGAGCGGCTCGAGCTCCTCTCCCAAGATCGGAACCTTGAACATCGTGGACGGCAAGGCGACGGTGAAGGTTCCGAGACTGAAGGCCGACTTCGCGCTCGATGTCGCGACCCGCGCTGCCTCCGGCGACCAGAACGCGTCGCAGATCCTGGTCGATGCCAAAGGCACCTATGCCGGGCAGCCTATCACCGGCCAGTTCGTGGGCGGAGCCGTGCTCTCCCTGCGCGACGCGACAAAGCCCTACCCGATCGATCTGCGCGTGGAGAACGGGCCGACCCGGGTCACCCTCGTCGGAACCGTGCAAGACCCGCTCGCCTTCAAGGGAGCCGACGTCAAGCTGACGTTGCAAGGAGCGAGCATGTCGGCGCTGTTCCCGCTGATCGGAATTCCGATACCCGAAACGCCGCCCTATAAGGTGGCGGGCGATCTCTCCTATTCAGCTGGAAAAATTCATTTCGATCGTTTCAACGGCGTGGTCGGCCACAGCGACCTTGCCGGCAGCATCCATGTCGATCCCGGCAAGGATCGGCCCGAGGTCACGGCGAATCTGAGGTCGCGCCGGGTCGAACTCGCCGATCTCGGCGGCTTCATCGGGGGCACGCCGGGCAAGGCGTCAACCGCTGAAACACCGGAGCAGAAGCGCGCGCAGGCGCAGGCGGCGGCTCGTCCTGGCCTTCTGCCGGACAAGCCCTTCAATATACCGAGGATCAAGGCCGCCGACTTTCACGTGAAATATCGCGGCGAGCGGATCGAGGGCCAGTCGATGCCCCTGGACGACCTGGCCGTCGACCTCGACATCGAGAACGGCGCCATCCGCCTCCATCCGGTCACCTTCGGCGTCGGACCCGGCCGCATCGAGGGCGATGTCGCGATGGACGAGAACAACAACGTGCTTTCGACCAAGGCGAGCGTCGACTTCAAGAAGGTGGCTTTGTCGCGCCTGCTGTCATCCACTCACATTTTTGGCGGCACGGGCACGATTGGGGGCCGGCTTGAGATCGACACCACCGGCAACTCTCTCGCCAAAATGATGGCCGACGGCAATGGCAGCGTTAAGCTGTTCATGACCGGCGGCGATCTTAGCGCGATGCTGGTCGATCTGTCCGGGCTGGATTTTGGCAGCGCGATCATCTCGGCGCTCGGCCTTCCCAAGCGAACCCCCATTCGGTGCATGGTCGCCGACCTGCCGCTGCACCAGGGAATCTTGTCTACCCGGACGATGCTCCTCGATACCGAGGAAGCGAACATCACGGGCAAGGGTACGGTGGATTTCAGGAACGAGACGATCGACTACCAGATCGAGCAGCAGGCCAAGCATTTCACGATCGGCTCCCTTCCAGGACCGATCGACATTCGCGGGCGGCTCAAGAGTCCGAGCATCGCTCCGAGCGCGGAAACCGCGGCTCGCGGCGGCATCGCCGCAGCCCTGGGAGTTCTGCTGACGCCGCTCGGAGCGCTTCTTCCGACCATTCAGCTGGGGCTGGGTGAAGATAACGACTGCGCCAAGCTCATCAGGTCGGCGGCCGCGAGCGGCAGCAACAAGGTGAGCCCGAACCAGATCCGAGCGCGGACGGGCAAATGAACAGCCTTCGCCCGACTTGCCATCTGTAAGTCTCTCATGCTGGATAGCGCCGTTCCGGTCGCGCCCTGGTTCGGGCGCAGCCGCGTCCGCGGAGACTAGACGAAGCCCTCATGGCATTGACAATCTTGCTAGAGCACTGCGCCGCCGGCGATGCCGATGCGCTCCGCCAGATTTACGAGTTGCAGGCAGCTAGGCTGCACGGAGTCGCGCTTCGCATCGTGCGGCAGCCCGCGCTGGCGGCCGATGTCGTGCATGATGCTTTCGTCAGTGTCTGGCAATTCGCCTCCACGTTCGATCCCGAGCGCGGCAGTCCGGAGGCCTGGCTGACCAGCATCATCCGCCATCGCGCGCTCGACACGGTGAGGCGGCACCGGCGCGAGGTCACGGTCGGCTTCGAGCATGACGCGGAGCAGATCGACACCGATCCCGATCCGCTTGCCCGATTACAGGGGAGTTCCGAGGCCGCCGCGCTGCATCGATGCCTCCGGGAACTGGACACGGACAAACGGCGGCTGATCGCGATGGCCTTTCTTGACGGCCTGACCCACAACCAGCTCGCCCGGACGCTCGCGCTGCCGCTCGGGAGCGTGAAATCGGGCATCCGGCGCGGGCTTGCGGCTCTCCGCCGGTGCCTCGAACCATGAGCGGCGAACCGGACGACGACGAGCTGACGGCCGGGGCGTACGTGTTAGGCGTCCTGGAGCCGGGGGAAGCGCACGAGGTCGAGCAGCGGGCCGAGCAGAATGCAGCCCTTGCCGTCTCCATCGACGCCTGGCGCGCCCGCCTCGCGCCCCTGGCCACGGCGGTCCGGCCGGTCCCGCCGCCGCCTCAACTATGGCGGCGGATCGAAACGACGCTCGGCTTCGCTGCTCCGCCCGCCGCCGCCGCCGCCGCGCCGCCTCCCGTGCTGGCCGCGCCTTCGCCATCCCTCAAGCGGCTCCGGAGCAGGATGCGGTTGTGGCGGTTCGCGACCGTGGGCGCGCTTGCGCTGGCCGCCGCGTTCGCGGGCGTCGCCTATGTCGAGCACCGCGCTCCGCCGCAGTTCACGGCCTCGCTGTTGCCCGGGAACGCCCCGAAGCCGGTGTTTCTCGCCCGGCTGGAGCCGGATGGAGCGCTGCTGGTGCGGCCCGTGGCAGACGTCCCCGTCCAGTCCGGCAAGGATCTCGAACTTTGGGCGCTGCCGGAGGGGGCCAAGGCGCCGAGATCGCTCGGCGTGCTGCCCGCGATCGGACGGCGTCTCACAGTGCATGGCCTCCGCCCGGCCGGCACGCAGCTTCTGGTCAGCCTCGAGCCGGCGGGCGGCTCACCGACGGGCGCCCCGACCGGGCCGGTCCTCTACGCCGGCACGCTCGAACAGCTGGACTGAGGCTCAGAGGTTCAGAGCCGGCGGACCGCTGACGAACCGGCTCCGGCGTGCGTAGAACCGCAGCGGAAGGTGCGCGTCGCGCGTGATGCCGATCCGGGTGCTGACACCCACATCCCCGATCGTCTCGCCGCCTTCGGCAAGAAACAGGAGACCTTCGCGACAGAGATCGAGGCCATCGAAACCGCGGTCCACGGCGAAGGCTGCCGCGAGCCGTCCCGGTCCACGGGCAAGATCCCGGACATCGTCCGTGCCCCGCAAGGCCTTCATCCGCTCCACCCCCGAAAGCGGCTGCACCGCACGGATCAGGACGCCGCTGCCCACCCCCTCCGGCCCGCCGGAGACGTTGAGCATCCAAAACAAGCCGTAGGAGCGGTAGACATACGCATGGCCTCGCGCGAGGAAGAGTGACCGGTTCCGCTCGGTCATGCGGCGATACGCGTGGCACGCGGCATCGCCCTCCAGATAGGCTTCGACTTCGACGATCCGGCCGGTGATGCGCTGCTGCTCACCCTCTCGGACGAGCAGCTTGCCGAGCAGAAACCGGGCGAGCGCGGTCGTGTCCTCGGGCAGTTCGTCGCGCGAGAGCGGACGCAAGCCGGACCTCATGCCGAAAGCGCGGCACTCTCGGCGGCGATCGCGGCGGCGCGCGCCAGATCGGCCACGAAGGCACGGTATTCGCGCCGCTTGCTCTCCTCGTCCGGGAGGCGGAGCAGAAACGACGGATGCACCGTCACGAACGCCGCCTGCCCGTCTCCCATGGCGATCCGGTGCCCGCGCTCGCGGGTAATGGTCACCGCCCGCCCCAGCACCGCGCGCGCCGCCGTCGCGCCCATGAGCACGAGCAGCCCGGGCTTCACCGCCTCGCGCTCCGCGTTCAGCCACGGACTGCAGGCGACGATCTCCACCGTGTCCGGCTTGGCATGGATCCGGCGCTTGCCGCGCGGCACGAACTTGAAATGCTTGACGGCATTGGTGACATAGAGCGTTCGCCGGTCGATGCCGGCCTCCTCCAAGGCGCGGTCGAGCAGCTGCCCGGCCGGGCCGACGAACGGACGGCCGATCAGGTCTTCCTGGTCGCCCGGCTGCTCGCCGATCAGCATCATGCGCGCGTTCGCCGGCCCCTCGCCGAACACGGTCTGTGTCGCGGGCTCCCACAGCGGACAGTTCCGGCACTCGGCCGCTTTCTCCGCCAGTTCGGCGAGCGGCGCCCCCGGAGCGGCGGTTCCAGACACGGCAGCGCGGGCGCGAACCGGCGCAAGCGGCATCGTTTTGGGAGGACGCATTTCCTGCTCCAGCATCTGCTCGGTGCGGCTGGATGCCGACCGGATCAGATCCGGGATCGCCGCCGCCTCGGGCAAGTTCCGCCAGTATTTCTTCGGCATCTCCGACTGCATCGCGCCGACCTTCAGGCGAGCCGGATTGAAGATGCTGCTGAAATAGGCGCGCCAGTAGACTTCCAGCGCATCGTCGTCCGGCACGTCGGCTGGCTCCGCGCCCGGACCGAACGTCAGATCCGTGCCGTCCCAATGCGCGCTGCGATAGGGCGTCAGGATCGACCAGGTCATCGTGGCAAAGCGGCGCACAAAAAAAGGCGCGTTCGCTTCAAGGATGAAGTGACCTGGCTCAAACCATGCGACGTAGCGTGTCGCACCGTTCTCTGCGACCGCGCGAAATCGCACAAAGGCGCGCATTTTGTGCGTGTCCCGGCGCACGGCCTGCGCCAGACGCTGCACGCGCTGCACCTCGGGGTCTGCCACATCCTCAAGGATGTGGCGCTCTCCCCGGTGCGCCCGAAGCACAAGCTGATAGAGCCACGCGAATCGCTCGGGCTCGCGCGCCTGGATCGCGGTTTCGCCCAACTCCACGAGCGCCCGCGGCACGCTGAACGTCCCCTGCACAACGGGAAGCGGAGCGGCCTCGGCCAGGAGGTCGGCTTGCTCCCGCACCCACCAGACGATCTGGTCCGCCGCGACGTCCGAGAGCACCAGCGCCCGCGTGGCGCGGCGCCACCCGTCCCAATCCGTCTCGTGGGCCAAGGAGACCGCTCGCATCAGGCGAACAGCGACCCTTGCACGGGTGGCCGTTTCAGACGGTCGGCAAGCGCCACGGCGTCGAGACCGCGCGGGCGATGGTCGGGCGTCACGACGAACGGCGCAACCTTGCTCATCGGCAGCCGCAATCGCCCGAGATCGGCCATGCGGAGCGAACGATGACGGCGCGCTCCGATGATTCGGTCGACCGCCTTGACCCCGAACCCCGGTACCCGCAGCAACTCCTCGCGCGAGGCCAGATTGATGTCGAGCGGAAAACGACCGCGATTGGCCAAAGCCCAGGCCAGCTTCGGGTCCATGTCGAGGTCGAGCATCCCGCCCTCGCCCGTTGCGATTTCCGTCACGTCGAACCCATAGAACCGCATCAGCCAATCCGCCTGATACAGCCGGTGTTCGCGCATCAGTGGCGCCCGTGCGGGCGGCAGGGCGGCGGACGCATCCGGAATCGGACTGAATGCCGAGTAGTAGACCCGGCTCAAGCCATAATTGCCGTACAGATTGGTGCTGAGGGCGAGAACTGTCCGGTCCGTGCTGTCGTCGGCCCCGACGATCACCTGCGTGCTCTGCCCGGCCGGCGCGAAGCGCGGCGCGCGTGCTTCCGCCCGCGAGGCGTCGATGCGCGCACGCATGCGCCCCATCGAGCGTCGTATGCTGCCGGCGTTCTTCTCGGGCGCGAGACGGGACAGGCTGCTCTCGCTTGGCAACTCCACATTGATGCTGAGCCGGTCGGCATAGCGCCCCGCTTCGGCCAGCAATTGAGGATCAGCGTCCGGAATCGTCTTGAGATGGATGTAGCCTCGAAAGCCATGGGTTTCGCGCAAGGTTCGCGCGACTCCGACCACCTGTTCCATAGTATAATCCGGGTCGCGAATGATGCCGGAGCTGAGAAACAGCCCCTCGATACAGTTGCGGCGATAGAAGCCGAGCGTGAGAGTGACGACTTCCTCCACGGTGAACCGCGCCCGGCGCACGTTCGAGGAGCGGCGATTGATGCAGTAGAGGCAGTCGTAGATGCAGGAATTGGTCAGCAAGATTTTCAGCAAGGAGATGCAGCGGCCGTCCGGGGCATAGGCGTGGCAAATGCCGAGACTTTCCGTTGACCCGACGCCCTCCGTCTTGCCCTGCGAACTTCGCTTCTCCGTACCGGACGATGCGCACGATGCGTCATACTTAGCCGCGTCAGCCAAGACCCGCAGCTTGTCGACTAACTCCATCACGAACTCCGGAGTGTTTCTCGTATGTTCTGGGACATCGTCGCGAAAACCGCAAGCGACGGCGTCGCCCAATTCCTACTGCGGAGGACATGGTGGACCGTAATGCTTGCGGTAGGGGCTCGTGAACGCTTATCCGATCTTCCGCTCCGGAGTCCTGGCTGAATAATTCGCGCGCTCCTGACCATGCTGGTATTGGCTTCCGCCCTGGCCGGCCGAGGTGCCGCCGAGGATACACACACGGATCCGGCGCCCCCGCCAGCGGATAGGGCCGCACCGGCAACGGCGGCGACCCCAAGCCCGCCCGTTCCCGCGACCGCTCCCCCGGTCGAGGCGCCCCCCGCGCCGGATGTCAATCCTCCCAAGCCCCCCGCGCCGCCGTCGCAGCCCGCCCCGAAGCCGCCTGAGCACCTGGAAAGCACGCAGTCCATTCTCGGCACCCAGGTGAGCGGGGAAGATGGCACAAGCATCGGACGGCTCGTCGATGTGTTCGTGGACAAGGCCGGCGTTCCGCGTGAGGCGCTGCTCGATATCGGCGGATTTCTCGGCGTCGGCAGCCGCCGCATCGTCGTGCCGTGGCAGACCCTGCACTTCAAGCCCGACAGCAAAGACCAGACGATCGCCATCTCGATGACGAGCGACCAGCTCAAGGCCGCTCCGGAATATAAGGGCGCGCATCCTCCCCCGGCCACCCCGCCCACCACCCCGGCGCAGCCGGCCCCCCTCGTCGCACCCGGCTCCGCCTCCGGCGCCGACCTCGCCCCCGCCCACGTCGCCATCCCCGCCTGCGATCCCCCCGCCGACGCCGGCATCCCCAGCGCCTCCGGCCGGAGCCGGTGGCAGCCCTGGAGCGTCCAGCGGATCAGCCCGCCGACTCCAACGCCCGACAGCAAGCCCTCGGCTCCGAGCCAATAGTTGCGTCAGATGCCCTCTGCCCGCAGCCGGCGATCGCTCGACCTCGTGAACTTCTTCATCGCCGACGTGCAGACTGGATTCGGTCCGTTCATCGCCGTCTATCTGACCGCGAGCAAGTGGACCCAGGTCGAGATCGGCTTTGCGCTCACGCTGGGCACGATCACCGCCATGCTCAGCCAGATACCCGCGGGCGCCTTTGTCGACGCCATTCGCAGCAAGCGCATGGCCGCAGCCTGCGGCATTCTCGCGGTCATGGCGAGCGCGCTGCTGTTCGCAACCCACCCAGCGAAGCTCTCCGTGTACGTCGCGGAAATCCTGCATGGGTTTGCGAGCTGCATCATCTCGCCGGCCATCGCGGCCGTGAGCCTGCGCCTCGTCGGCCATGCGGCGCTCGGGGAGAGGTTGGGTCGCAACGCCCGTTTCGCCTCGATCGGCAACGGCGCGGCCGCGGCCGTGATGGGCGGCGTGGGCAGCTACCTGTCCAGTTCGGCCGTGTTCTGGCTCACGGCCGCATTGGGCGTTCCGGGGCTGATCGCGCTCTATTTCATCGAACCGGTCGCGCGCGAGGTGCGTCAGGTCACGACGCACCGGTTTACCTGGGCAAGCCTCCGCGAAGTCTTCACCAGCCGCACTCTGGTCGTGTTCTGGGTCGCCGCGATGCTGTTCCACCTTTCGAACGCCGCGATGCTGCCGCTCGCGGGCGCGGAGGCGACCAAGGCTGCCGGAAATTTCGGCAACCTCATCATCGCCGCCTGCATCGTCGTGCCGCAGGGCGTCGTCGCGCTGATCTCGCCATGGATCGGCCGGGTCGCGGAGGAGCGCGGCCGCCGCTTCGCACTGGTCATCGGCTGGGCAGCGCTGCCCGCGCGTGGGCTGTTGATGGCGCTGTCGCCCAACCCGTACCTGCTGATCGCCGCGCAGTCGCTGAGCGGCGTCAGCGCCGCCGCGTTCGGCGTGATGCTGCCGCTGATCGCGGCGGACCTGACGCGCAACACCGGCCGTTTCAACCTGTGCATGGGCGTGATCGGGCTGGCCGTGTTCATCGGCGCATCGCTGAGCACGGCGCTCGCCGGCTGGATTGCGGACGGCGCCGGGGACAGGGTCGCGTTTCTCGCGCTTTCGGCGGCGGGTCTGCTCGGAACGGCCCTCGTATGGTTCGGGATGCCCGAGACGCGTACGGTCGGACGGTCCGCCGCGCGTCTTACTCTCGGACGAGCACTCCGTCGGTGATGAAGGAAGAGAGGCCGCCAGCCACGAAATCACGCCGCAATTCCATCTCGTCGTAGTCGTCCCGCAGCCAGTCCAGGAACGACTTCCTGCCCTCGGCTTCCAACGCGTAGCGGATGAAGAACGCGTCGAGAATGCCGGTGCGGGACCGCTTGAAGTGGCCGAAGCGCCAGGAGAGCTGGCGCAGCGCCTCCGCCGCCGTCCCTCCGAGCAGCAGCACACAGAGACCCGAGGCCAGGCCCGCGCGATCCGCGCCGGATTTGCAATGCATCAGGGCTGGGGTTTCAAGCGCCTGGAGAATGTCCGCGAACCGCAGAATGCGATCCTTGTGAGGAGCGCCGCGGCTCTCGAAAGGCGCGTCGATGTGAACGAGGCCGAGACGCGCGGCGGCGGCGCGCGACAACGCATCCGAGCCGCACTGGCGGTGGCCGCGCAGGTTGATGATCGTGCGGATACCGTGCCGGCGTACGGCCACGGCGAGCCGCGCGGGCGTCGGATGGTTGGAGCGATAGATGCGCCCGGGAACCACCTCCGCCCAATTGCCCCAGAGCACCCTGAACACCGCGTGGTCGACGAGCAGGCTGTCGGACCACGCGCGCGCGCGGCCCCCCTTTGCCGTCAGGTCATCCTTGAACACGGATCAGCGCCCGCAGCCCTCAAGCCGCGCGGCGCAGCAGGCCCTGAGCATCCAGGCTTTCCGCGATCTGGACCGCGTTCAGCGCCGCGCCCTTGCGCAGATTGTCGGACACGCACCAAAAACCCAGGCCATTCGCGATCGTGGGATCCTTGCGGACTCGGCTGACATAGACGGCGTCCTCGCCGACGCACTCGGCCGGCGTGATGTATCCGCCATCCTCGCGCGTATCCATGACGGCGACGCCCGGCGCCTCGCGCAGCACCGCGCGCGCCTCGCCGGCCGTGGCGGGGCGCTCGAGCTCCACGGTTATCGCCTCGGCATGGCCGATGAAGACAGGGACGCGAACGCACGTCGCGAACACCTGGATCGCAGGGTCGAGGATTTTTTTCGTCTCGACCACCATCTTCCATTCTTCCTTGGTCGAGCCGTCGTCCATGAACTTGTCGATGTGAGGGATGCAGTTGAACGCGATCTCCTTCGTGAACTGCTCGGGCTTCACCGGATCGTTCACGAATGTCGCCTTGGTGTGTCCGAACAGTTCGTCCATCCCCTCCTTGCCGGCGCCCGATACGGACTGATACGTCGAGACGACGACGCGGCGGATGCCGAACTCGTCATGCAGCGGCTTCAGCGCCACCACCATCTGGATCGTGCTGCAGTTCGGATTGGCGATGATCCGGCGCTTGGCGAAGCCCGACAGCGCCTGCGGGTTCACCTCCGGCACCACCAACGGCACGTCCGGGTCCATGCGGAACTGGCTTGTGTTGTCGATCACGACGCAGCCGGAAGCGGCCGCCCGGGGCCCGTGGATCGCCGACACCGCGGCGCCGGGGCTGAACAGCCCGATGTCGCAGCCACGGAAGTCGAAGCTGTCGAGACTGCGCACCTTGAGCACGGCCTTGTCGCCAAACGAAACCTCGGAGCCAGCCGACCGGCCCGATGCCAGCGCCACCACCTCGGTTGCGGGAAACCGCCGTTCCGCCAGCGTCTTGAGCATCTCGCGGCCGACCGCACCGGTTGCGCCCACGACCGCGACCCTGTAGCCCATCACCCTGCTCCCGTTCGTCGTTCGCAAAGCAGTTAGCGACCCGGCTTGCCGGGGGCAAGACTTGCGGCCGCCTAGCTGGGATGCCGGCATCACTGCGATGTCATGGATTCGCGCCGTCAGGCGGTCAGGCGGGTTTCGTGTCCATCCCCGGAGGCAGGCTGGCGAGCAGGCCCGCGACCAGCACGATCAGCACGCCGAACCCGGTCTGCACGGCGATGCTCCGTATCAGCCTACGTCTGGCCCCCGCAGGATCCCCGCGCATCAACGCAGGCGCCAAGCGGTAGCGGTTCAGCAACGCGAACCCGACCAGAACTCCGAACAAAGCCACTTTGCCAAGCGCCACCAAGCCGTAGGCCGTGCCGGTCAGGGCGGGCAGGCTGCCAACCATCACCACGCCCTGGAACAGCGCCGTGATGGCGGTCACTGCGACGCATATCTTTCCGAGCGGGGAGAACCAGCGCGCGGCCATCGCCGCCGCCCGGGGCGGAGCGAGAACCACCACCGTCAGGAGCGGGATCAGTCCGCCGAGCCATCCTCCGGCGGCAAGCAGATGCGCGAGTTCGGAAGCGAGCAGGAGTCTCGGGCCGTCCTGCATGGCCAATGCGTGACTATGGCCCGCCTGCAGCGCCAGCGCGACACCAGCGCTCACCGTCCCAGGAGTTGGGCGGCGGTACAGGAGGGCCGTGGCGGCCACTGCCGCCAACTGCAGCAGGAGAACGTGTCCGAAGCGGGTATGCAGCAGCACGGGCGGCACCGCGCGACTCGCCGCCCCCGCCGTGTCTGCGTCCGCGAAAGCAGCTGCCTGAACGACGAGCCAAATCAGAAGCGCGACAGAAGCGCAGAGCAACCCTCCCGCGATCTGGCCCGACAGGCGATGCGCAACCTCTGACGCCGAGTCCGGGGGCATCCGGTCCTGGCAACGCGGCATGACGAACCGGACGAACAGGCAGCCCCCGAAAACCGACAGCAGAGCAGCGGTGGTTAGTCCGCGCGCAACCACGACCACGATACCGCTGTCCAGATCGAATGGCGGCATCGCCCCGTTCAGCATCGCCTAGCGCTCGACCGTGAACGAGAATTTGCCCTGGGTCTTATGGGTGTCGGTCGAGGTCGCGTGCCAGGTCACCGTGTACGAGCCCGCCGGCAACGCTCTAACGTCCACGGCGAGACGCGTGTCATCGCCAGCCGCGAGATGCGTGTCGTTCCTGTCGACGCGCACGCCATTGGCGTCCTGCACGACGATTGTGCTGAAGTCAGGCTCGACGGAGGACGAAAAGGTGATGACGACGACCGTCGGGGACGCCTGTACCGTCCCACCTACGGGCGGCTCCGCACGCGTCAGCAGGGCATGGGCAAAGCTCGTCTCGGTCGCCACGACCGGGGCGAGAAAGCCTGCCAGCACGGCGGCGAAACGCATGGTGCGCATGAGGCCCCCTCATTTCACCAGTCAAGCAGCGGCTTGCCGAGCGTTGTTGGGAATAGGTCGTCGAAGAAGAGATGCAACTGCGCGATGGCCCCGACCGTAGTGCCCGCACCCTTGTTGGCGGGGATGAGCGCCTCCAGGCCAACCTGATAGGTGTCCGCCATGTAGATGACCCCGGGCGCAAAGGTCCAGGCGGTGCGCTGCGCGTTGGGCGACGAAGCCGGCGAGGCCCAGGTGACTTCCAGCAGCGGGATCAGTCCCGCCAGAAAGCGCGGCAGGCCGAGGTCGCGCACCTGGGATTGCAGATAGGAGATGCTGTACCTGGATCGAGATCCCGGCGGCCCAGGCATTGTTGTTGCCTCGATTGTCCGTCGTGGACACGAGCCCGGTGTCAGGGTCGGTCACAGCCATGACCTTGAGCTTCTTGTCGGCGACGGAATAGCTGAGTTCGCCCGTTACCGCTAGTGGCCGCAGATAGCCGATCGGCAGATCGCCGAGGCCCTTGCCGAAATACGCGGTCGGGACCGTCGCGCCGTACTCGTCGGCCTCGGTGTGGGCCGTGCCCGTGCGGCCGAACACCCGCTGCAAGCCGAGAGACGCGATGAACTCGTGCTCGGCGTTGATGTAGGCCTGGTATTTGCCCGTGACCACCAGGTTCGCGAAACCGCTCTGCGTCTTGGAGCCGTTCGTCTGAAACAGGCTCCACCCGTAATTCACCCCGAGGCCGAAATTGCCGGTGATCGTCTTGTCGTACTCTAAGCTGAAATCGTATTCGTGTGTCGGCCCCGTGCCCCCGTCCGAGCCGCTGCGCTGATAGACGAAGGTCGGCACGGACGCCTCGTCGGCCACACCTGGATCGTCGAGGGTCAGGGTCACGGGAAATACCCGGGCGCCGGCCACGGCGTGGGCTTCCGCAGTCCGCGGCTGAGCGGTACTCAGCACGACCGCCGAGGCGAGCGCTACCAATGGAAAAGAATGGTTCATGCGCTCATGTCCTTGAAGGAGCGGGCGATAAGCACGCGGGAGCGCCGCGCCAGGAGGCCGAGCGATACAGGCCGGACTCGACCCAGACAAGGCTCCGAGCATGGCCTCAGTCTAGCACCGGACCGGACCATCGCAACCGCAGCACGCCCTCAGCCGGACTTGATCCACGAGGGCGCAAGCGGTTCCGCTTCCAGGCCGAAAGCCGCCGCCATCAGGGACCGGGTGTAGTCTTCGCGCGGCCGCGACAGAATCGCGGCAGCCGGGCCTTCCTCGACAATCCTACCGCCGCGCAGCACCACGATGCGATGTGCGAGGGCACGCACAACCTTCAGATCGTGGCTGATGAACAGATAGCTGAGGCCGTGCTTGTCCTGCAGCCCGCGCAGCAGATCGACGATCTGCGCCTGCACGGACATGTCGAGCGCGCTCGTCGGCTCGTCGAGGACGAGGAAATCGGGCTTCAGCACCATCGCCCGCGCGATCGCGACCCGCTGCCGCTGACCGCCGCTGAACTCGTGCGGGTAGCGCTCCATGGCCTCGGCCGGCAACCCGACCTCGGCGAGGCACTCCAGCACGCGCTCCTCGCGTGCGGCCCGATCGAGGCGGGGCTCGTGGACCAAGAGACCCTCCGTCACGATCTCTCCGACGGACATGCGCGGCGAGAGGCTGCCGAAGGGATCCTGAAAAACGATCTGCATCCGCCGGCGCAAGTGCCGGAGCGATCGCTTGTCCAGGCGCGCGACATCTTTGCCGTCGAACCGTATGGCGCCCGTCGAAGCGACTAGGCGCAAGCTCGCGAAGCCCATGGTGCTCTTGCCGGAACCCGACTCGCCCACAAGCCCGACCGTCTCGCCCGCGCTCACGCGGAGCGAGACGCCATCGACGGCGCGTACGTGACCGACGGTTCGCCTCAGCACGCCACGCCTGATCGGAAAATGAACCCGAACGTCCCGCGCGTCGAGCAGGGTGGCGGCAGAATCGGGCAGAGGCCCGGGCGCACCCTTTGGCTCGGCCGCGAGCAGCGCCCCGGTGTAGGGGTGTCTCGGGGAAGCGAACACGTCCGCAACGCGTCCCGCCTCGACGACCGTGCCGTTCTGCATGACGCAAACGCGGTCCGCGAAGCGCCGCACGATGGCAAGATCGTGGGTGATCAGCAGCAGCGCCAATCCGCGCTTGCTCTTGAGATCGGCCAGCAGTTGCAGGATCTGCGCCTGGATGGTCACGTCGAGCGCCGTCGTCGGCTCGTCGGCGATCAGCAGCGCGGGGTCGTTCGCGAGCGCCATCGCGATCATCACCCGCTGGCGCTGCCCGCCCGAGAGCTGGTGCGGGAAGGCGTCCAGGCGGCCGGACGCGTCCGCGAAGCCCGCCAGGCCGAGCACCTCCAGCACGCGAGCGCGCAGCGCCGGACGGGGAAGCTTGCGGTGCAGGCGAAACGCCTCGGCGACCTGGCGGCCGATCCGGTGCAGCGGATTGAGGCTGGTCATCGGCTCCTGGAAGACCATGCCGGCAAGGCCGCCGCGCGCGCGACGGAGCACGGCTTCGGGTGCGCCGATCAGGCTCTGCCCGTCGAGCACGACCCGTCCCGTCGGATTGCCGCCGCCCGGCGGGAGCAGCTGCAGCAGCGACAGGGCGGTGAGCGACTTGCCCGACCCGCTCTCTCCAACAAGTGCGAGCGTCTCGCCGCGGTCAAGGCTGAACGAAACTCCCTCCACGACCCGGCGTGCACCGAATGCCACGGACAGATCCGAGACCTCGAGCAGAGTCACGCGGGCATCTTGCGCGGATCGAAAGCGTCCCGCACCGCCTCGCCGACGAAGATCAGCAGGACAAGAACACCCCCGAGAACGACAAAGGCGGTGATGCCGAGCCACGGCGCTTGCAGATTGTCCTTGCCCTGCGATACGAGCTCGCCGAGCGAGGGCGACCCAGGCGGCAGACCGAAGCCGAGAAAGTCGAGACTTGCGAGCGTGGTCACGGAGCCGGACAGGATGAACGGCAGGAACGTAAGCGTCGCAACCATCGCGTTCGGCAGGATGTGCCGCCACATGACCGTGCCGTCCCGCACGCCGAGCGCCCTCGCCGCACGCACGTAGTCGAGATTGCGCCCGCGCAGGAACTCCGCCCGCACCACGCCGGTCAGGCTCATCCAGCTGAACACGAGAAGGAAGACCAGCAGCACCCAAAATCCCGGAGTGATGATGCTGGCGAGGATGATGAGCAGATAAAGCTGCGGCATCCCCGACCAGATCTCGATGAAGCGTTGGAAGAACAGGTCCACCCAGCCGCCATAGAAGCCCTGCACCGCCCCCGCCGCGATGCCGACTGCGGACGATATCAGGGTCAGCGCGAAACCGAACAGGATTGAGATACGAAACCCGTAGATGACCCGGGCCAGCACGTCGCGGGCCTGATCGTCCGTGCCGAGCGGGTTGCGCCAGGACGGCGGGGCCGGGGCCGGAACCGCCAGGTTCTTGACAACCGTGTTGTAGCTGAACGGGATCAGCGGCCAGATCATCCAGCCATCCGCCTTGATCGCGCTTTCGACCTCCGGGTCCGTGTAGTCGGCTTCGGTCGGGAGGAAGTCGGCGCCGAACTTATCCTCGCTGTAGTCCGCCAGCACCGGGTAGTAGAAGTGCCCATGGAACCGGACGAGCAGCGGCCGGTCGTTCGCGATGAACTCGGCGAACAGGCAGACAGTGAAGAGCGCGAGGAAGATCCAGAGCGACCAGAAACCCCGCCGGTGCTGGCGGAAGATGGCGAGGCGTCGCCGTGAAAGCGGAGAGAGCCTCATCAGCCGCGCGACTCGAAGTCGATCCTGGGATCGACCACGGTGTACATCATGTCGCCCACGATCTGCAGCAGAAGGCCGAGCAGGGTGAAGATGTAGAGCGTCCCGAACATGACCGGATAGTCGCGCCGGATCGCGGCTTCGAAGCCGAGCAGCCCCAATCCGTCCAGCGAGAAGATGATCTCGACCAGCAGCGCGGACGAGAACAGGATGCCGATGAACGCCGCCGGGAATCCGGCGACGATCAGCAGCATGGCGTTGCGGAACACGTGCCCATAGAGCACGCGCGACTCGCTCGCCCCTTTGGCCTGAGCGGTCACGACGTACTGCTTGCGGATTTCCTCGAGAAAGCAGTTTTTGGTCAGGATCGTAAGGCTAGCGAAACCGCCCGCGACCAGCGCGATCGTCGGCAGCACCATGTGCCAGGCATAGTCCGCGATGCGCGCGCCCCAGGACCAGTGGGACGATCCCTCGCTCGTCAGGCCGCGCAGCGGAAACCATTGCACGAAGCTTCCGCCCGCGAACATAACGACGAGCAGGATCGCGAACAGGAAGCTCGGGATCGCATAGCCGATCAGCACGACGGCGCTGCTGGCCAGATCGAACCGCGTGCCGTCGCGAACCGCCTTGGCGATCCCCAAGGGGATCGAGACGAGATAGACGAGCAGGGTGGACCACAAGCCGATGGAAATGCTGACCGGCATCTTTTGAAGAATCAGATGCCACACCGTATCGCCGCGAAAGAAGCTGCGGCCAAAATCGAAGCGAATATAGCTTACCAGCATCTCCTTGAAGCGTTCCAGCGGCGGCTTGTCGAAACCGAACAGCTTCTTGATCTGCAGGACGACCTCGGGATCGAGCCCGCGCGCGCCGCGATACCGGCCCGCGGCCGACGGTCCGGCCGCCTCCGTCCCGCCCATTCCCGTAATGCGCCCGGCGGTCTCGCCCTTGCCCTTCATCTCGGCGATCATCTGTTCCACCGGGCCGCCCGGCGCGAACTGCACGACGACGAAGTTGATGGCAATGATGCCGAACAGCGTGGGTACGACGAGCAGGAGCCGGCGGAGCAGGTAGCCGGTCATGGCGCGGCCGGAACTCCCCTCACACGCCGCGTCGCCGCGCTGAGTCGGTCGCGGCGGATGATTTCGGATCGACCCACCACGTCTCGAAGTCGAGCCCCGCGCGGATCGGCTTCGCCGGGTGGCCGAAACGGTCCCAATAGGCCAGCCGCAGGCTTTGCAGATGCCAGTGCGGCACGATGAACCAGTTCCAGAGCAGGACCCGATCCAGCGCATGCGTGGCGGTCATAAGCTGCTCGCGGCTGCTCGCGTTGATGACGCGATCGACGAGCGCGTCGATCGCCTTGCTGCACACGCCCATGAGGTTGTCGCTGCCCTCGGCGCGCGCGCTGCCGCACGTCCAGTACCCAACCTGCTCGTTGCCGGGGCTGTCGCTTTCGCCGAACACGGCCACGGTCATGTCGTAATCGAAGCTGTCCATCAGCCGCTGGTACTGGGCGGGATCGACGGTCCGGACTCGGGCCGTGATGCCGAGTCGCGACAGGTTCTGCACGTAGGGCAAGGCCACCCGTTCGAAAGCCGGCTGGCTGAGCAGGATCTCGAACGACATGCCCTCGCCGGCCGCATTGACGAGCCGGCGCTTCTTCACATCCCAGCCCGCCTCCTTCAGCAACGCGAGAGACCGGATGAGCTGCTCGCGGTTGCTGCCCGAGCCATCCGTTACGGGAAGCATGAACTCCTGCATGAACAGAGCGGGAGGCAGCGCGTCCCGGAACGGCTCCAACGCCGCGAGCTCATCGCCCGCGGGAATGCCGCTGGACGCAAGGTCGCTGTTGCTGAAGTAACTCTTCGTGCGGGTATAGGAGTCGTAGAACAGGTTCTTGTTGGCCCACTCGAAATCGTAGGCCCAGGCGAGCGCCTGCCGCACGCGCGCGTCCTGGAAGATCGGCCGGCGCGTGTTCATCGCGAAACCCTGCATGCCGGTCGGAAGATGGTGCCGCACTTCCTCCTTCTTCACGAGGCCCTTGAGCACAGCCGGAAACCCGTAGCCGGTCGCCCAGTCCTTGGCGACGTTCTCCTGCCGGAAGTCGATCTGCCCGGCCTTGAAGGCCTCGAAGGCGATCGTGGCGTCCCGGAAATACTCGGTTCGCAGAGTGTCGAAATTGTTCATGCCCCGTCCGGTCGGAAGATCCCGCGCCCACCAGTCCGGCACGCGCCGGAACGAGAGCGTGCGGCCGAACTCGAAGCGTCCGATCTTGTAGGGACCGGAGCCGAGCGGCGGCTCGGTCAGCGGCTGCGTGAAGTCCCTTCCCTGCCACCAATGCTTGGGGAGAATCGCCATTTCGCCGAGAATTTGCGGCAGCTCGCGATTCCGGTTCGACTTGAACCGGAACACGACTCGACGCGGGCTTTCGGCTGTCGCGCTCTCCACGTCGGCATAATACTGCCGATAGAAGGGCCGCCCCTTGTCGCGCAGCGTCTCGAAGGTCCATGCCACGTCCTCGGCCGTGACCGGCTTGCCGTCATGAAACCGCGCCTGCGGCCGGATCTCGAACGCGACCCACATCCGATCGTGCGGCAGCTCGATCACCTCGGCCAGATGCCCATAGGTGGTGGCCGCTTCGTCCGCGGAGGCGATCAGCAGGGCGTCATAGATGCGGCCGATGTCGCTCGGCGCGTTGCCCCGGATAATGTACTGATTGAAACTGTCGAATGTGCCGACGGTGCTCAGCGCCACCTCGCCGCCCTTGGGGGCATCGGGGTTGACGTAGGGGAAATAGGGAAAATCCGGCGGCAGGGCCGGCGTTCCAAGCATCGACAGGCCGTGCGCGCGGGTAACGGCGCTGCCGCTGGAAGCGGGCACCTCCGGTTCGTCCGCTCGCGCGAGACCGCCACGGGCCGACATCCCGGCCAGAGCAGCGAGCAGGACGGACCGTCTGCGCAGCATGTCTCGTATCCCTCCGACCTCGGCGCCAGTATCCGCGCCCCGCTACGACCGGCCTACTGAAATCACCTTAACGCAGCCGCGTTCGTCGTGACGCGGGTCACGTCCGAAGCATCTCCACGGCCGGACCCAGCAGCCCCGGGTCGCCGACGGCCAGCACGCGGCCGTCTCCCTCGGGTCGCAGAGCCTCCCCGGACCAATCCGTGAGCAGGCCGCCCGCGCCCTGCACCACGGGCATAAGCGCCGCCCAGTCCCAGACCTTCATGTCCGCCTCGGCGATCACGTCGATCTGACCAAGCGCGAGCAGGCCATAAGCGTAGCAGTCGCCGCCCCAGGAAACCCGCCGCACGCTCCCGGCCAGCCGCTCCCAAGCGGGCCGATGCCGGCCCAGCATCTCGGGTGCGGTGCAGGACAATTCGGCCTCGGCGAGCGAGGGGCAGGCGCGGCATCCGGTACGGCCGCCGAACTTTCCCTGAAAGCGCGTCGGGCGTCCGGCCGCGCCTACCCAGCGCTCGCCTGTGACCGGCTGGTCGATGATGCCGAGAACCGGCGTTTCTTCGTCCAGCAAGGCAATCAGCGTGCCGAACGTGGGCCGCCCGGTGATGAACGCCCGCGTGCCGTCGATCGGATCGAGCACCCAGCGCAGGCGCGAGTCCGGCCGGTGCAGCCCGCCCTCTTCGCCGAGGATCCCATGTTCGGGGAACCGCGCCGACAGCAGCGCGCGCATGGCCTGCTCCGCCGAACGGTCGGCGATCGTCACGGGGCTGAGATCGCCCTTGCTTTCAGCCGTCAGGCGGGTTCGGAAAAACGGGCGAATAACCGCGCCCGCCGCGTCCGCCGCCGCTCTGGCAGAGGCGAGCAGATCGTCAAGCGAGCACGAGTCCAAGCCTGGTCGCTCGAAGCCGACAGCTCTTCAGGGCGACTTCGCCGCCGGCGCCGGCGACCCCGGCCCGGCATTGGCGCCGAGCGGCATGGTTGGCGTCGTCGCGTTCGCCCGCTGTTCGGTGGGAGTCATCGTCTTCGCCGCGCCTTCGGGCTGCGCCGCCGCGTTGCTCGGCGAGGCCTTGGGCGCGCCCGCGGCAGGGCTAGCGCCCGGCTGCGGCGCCCCCTTCTGACCGCCCTGGGCGGCTGGCTGAACCGGCTCGCCGGGCGGGGGCAGCGGCTGCGGGTGGGCGGAGAGGGTGTGCAGATAGTCAATCACATTGGCGCGTTCCTGGGCATTGCTGATGCCCGCGAAAGCCATGCGCGTCCCGGGCGCGTAGCTGCTCGGCTTATGCAGCCACTCGTTCAACTCCTCATAGGTCCAGGGGCCCTTCTTCTCCTTGATCGCGGCGGAGTAGTTGAAACCCTCCATATGCGCGTGCGGCCCACCAACAACGTTGTAGAGGTTCGGTCCGACACCCGCCTTGCCGCCTTCGTTGAAGGTGTGGCACGCGACGCAGACTTTCTTCGTCACCGCCTCCCCGGCAGCCGGATCGGCCTTCGCCAGCAGCGGTGCGATCGGCGGCAGCGGTTCCTCCTTTGCGGGACCGCCGCCCGGCGCTGCTTGCGGGGCGACGTCGATCTTGATCGCCGTTTCCTTCGGACGTGAGGAGTGGACGAGCGTGTCGCCGATCAGTCCCGTCATGAAGAAGGCTATGCCGGCGACGAGCACCGAAGCGGCGATCTTGTTGCCCTCAAGCGTATCCATTCGGCGAAACACTCCGTCCCGAAGCAGCGCGACACCAGCGGGCCGCCCGTCGTTGCGCCCGGAGCGGTGCATCCATAAGGTGCAGCCACATTACGGAAACGCCAGAAGCCCATCAACCCGTCGCGCGCCCGCCCGTGAACCCCATCATCGTCATCCCCGCCCGAATGGCATCCGCCCGGCTGCCCGGCAAGCCGCTCGCAAAAATCGCGGGCCGCGCGATGATCCTGCACGTGCTCGACCGCGGCCGGGAGGCCGGGATCGGACCCGTCGCGGTCGCGGTCGCGGAGCCCGAGATCGCCGAGGCGGTGCGGGGCGCGGGGGGCGTCGCGGTCATGACGGAGCCCGGACTGCCGTCGGGATCGGACCGGGTGCTCGCGGCATTGCGGGAGCTCGACCCGGACGGCGCGCATGACATCGTGATCAATCTCCAAGGCGATCTGCCGACCATCCCGCCCGCCTATCTGCGGGCCGTCCTCGGGGCGCTGATCGAGACCGACGCCGACATCGCGACGCTTGTGGCGCCCATCGAGAGCGGGGCCGAACTGATGGCAACTTCGGTCGTCAAGGCGGCTTGCGGGTTTGCCGACGGGCGGACGGTCGCTCCCGCGCTCTATTTCTCGCGCGCGCCGATCCCTTCGGGCGATGGCCCGCACTGGCACCATATCGGCATCTACGCCTATCGCCGGGCGGCGCTGGCCCGCTTCGTGTCCCTTCCCGAGTCGCCGCTTGAGCGTAGGGAGAAGCTCGAACAGTTGCGGGCGCTGGAAGCGGGCATGCGGATCGCCTGCGCCCGTGTCGATCGCGCGCCGTTCGGCGTCGATACACCGGACGACCTCGCCCGGGTCCGCCGCCTCCTCTCCGCCCCGAACGAAAGCCCGCCGTGACCGGAACAATCGCCTTCCAGGGTCTGCCCGGAGCCTACTCGGATCTCGCGTGCAGGACCGCGCATCCGGACATGCGGACGCTCGCCTGCGCCTCCTTCGAGGCCGCGATCGCCGCCGTGCGCGAGGGGCAGGCCGACCTCGCCATGCTTCCCTGCGAGAACAGCCTGGCGGGACGGGTGCCCGACATCCACCATCTGCTGCCCGATTCGGGGTTGTTCGTGGTCGGCGAGCACTTCCAGCGTGTCGAGCATTGCCTGCTCGCGCCGAGCGGGGCTGCGATCGGCGGCTTGCGGCGCATCCACTCGCATCCGGTGGCGCTCGGCCAAATCCGGCGGCTGCTCCGCGACCTGAACGTGCAGCCCGTGGTGCAGGCGGATACGGCGGGCGCCGCGCAGCTCGTCGCCGAGTGGAACAGACCGGCGGACGCGGCCATCGCCTCCTCGCTGGCCGGCGAGATCTACGGCCTCGACATCCTGCGCCGCAATGTCGAGGACGCCGAACACAACACGACGCGGTTCTACATCATGGCGCCTCGCCCGGTGAGCCCGCCGCCGGACCGGCCGGGCCTGATGACGACCTTCGTGTTCAACGTGCGCAACGTGCCCGCGGCGCTCTACAAGGCGCTTGGCGGCTTCGCGACCAACGCCGTCAACATGACGAAGCTGGAAAGCTACATGCTCGGCGGCAGCTTCACGGCCACGCAGTTCCTCTGCGACGTGGACGGCCATCCCGAACACGCGGGTCTGCGTCGGGCGCTCGAAGAACTGTCGTTCTTCTCGACCGAGGTGCGGGTGCTCGGGGTGTATGAGGCGGCCGCCTTCCGCTCGACCGAGCCAGGACGTGCGGGGTGACGGCCACGCTTGCCTCGATGACGGGCTTCGCCCGCGCGGACGGGAACGCGGAGGGCGCCGCCTGGACCTGGGAACTCCGCAGCGTGAACGGACGCGGGCTCGACCTGCGGCTCAAGCTCCCCTCGGGTTACGACCGGCTGGAACCCGCGTTGCGCGAAACCGCCGGGCGGTATCTCCGGCGCGGCAACGTGCAGGCCAGCCTGGCTCTCAGGCGAGAGGAGCAGACCTGCCTCGCCGCCGATCCGCAGGCGCTGGATCAGGCGCTTGCGCTGGCGCTCGCCCTGCACGCGCGTATTCCCGGCAGCGCGCCGCCGCGCGCCGAGGCATTGCTGGCGCTGCCCGGCGTGCTCCGCGCCGTCGCCCCCGCGGATGCGGGCGACCACGGCCCGCCACTCGACCGAGAGCTGACCCTCGGGTTCGAGCAAGCGCTCGCGCAACTCGTGGCGGCACGTCAGGGCGAAGGCGCGCGCCTGTCCGCGACGCTGGCCAGCTTGCTCGCGGAGCTCGCTGCCCTCCGGACGCGGGCCGCATCCGACGCCGCCCTCCAGCCCGAGGCACAGCGGGAGCGGCTGCTCGGCACCGTGCGGGCCTTGCTGTGCGAAGCCCCTCCCTTGCCGGAAGAGCGGATCGCGCAGGAAGTGGCGCTGCTGGCCGCGCGGTCGGACGTCCGGGAGGAACTCGACCGGCTGAACAGCCACATCCAGGCGGCGCACGCGCTGCTCGCGGAGGGGGCAGGAATCGGCCGACGCTTCGATTTTCTGGCGCAAGAGTTCAACCGCGAAGCGAACACGCTGTGCAGCAAGTCCGCCTCGGCCGCGCTGACGGCCACCGGCCTGCGTCTGAAAGCGGTCATCGAGCAGTTGCGCGAGCAGGTGCAGAACATCGAATGAAACTTGAACGGCGCGGCGTCTGCCTGGTGATCGCGGCGCCGTCGGGGGCCGGGAAAAGCTCGATCACCCGCGCGCTGCTGGCGCTCGAACCCGGCCTCACGCTCTCTGTGAGCGTGACCACGCGGCCGCCAAGGCAGCGGGAGCGGCACGGCGTCGACTACTTCTTCCAGACTGAGGCCGAGTTCGGGGCGCTGGCGCGCTCCGGGGGGCTCCTGGAATGGGCGACCGTGTTCGGCCGCAGCTACGGCACGCCGCGCCGCCCAGTCGAGGACGCGCTCGCCTGCGGGCGCGACGTCGCGTTTGACATCGACTGGCAGGGCCATCGCAACCTGCGGGCGGCGCTGCCCCGCGACGTCGTCAGCGTGTTCATCCTCCCGCCCTCGCTCGGAGCGCTTGAGCAGCGGCTGCGCGCGCGCGGATCGGACACGCAAGCGGAGATCGAGCGTCGGATGGCGGCGGCCCGGGCGGAGATCGCGCACTGGCACGAGTTCGACCATGTGATCGTCAACGCCGCGTTCGACGATGCCGTCGCCTCCGTGCGCGCCGTTCTGCACGCCGCTCGCCTCGCCACCCATCGCCAGGCAAATCTGGCCGGTTTCGTCCAGATTCTGATCGCGTGACCGCCGGCACGTTGTTCGCGATCATCGCGCCGATCTTCGCGATGATCGTCATGGGTCAGCTCGCCATTCGCTTCGAGATCATGGACCGGGGAGGCCTGCGGGGACTCAACGATCTGGTATTCTTCGCCGCCCTGCCGTGCCTGCTCTTCCGCTCCGTCGTCCAAGCGCCGGAGTTCTCCGTGCTCGCGATCGCGTCCGCCTATTTCACAGCTGGTCTAGCGATCTACGCGGCGGCCTTCGCGTTCGCGATGCTGGTTCTGCGCACGGGCCTGTCGCGCGCGGCGATGCTCGCGCTCAATGCATCGTACGGGAACACCGTGCTCATGGGCGTGCCGGTGATCGCCGGCGCGTATGGGGTGGACGGCATCTCCTCGCTGCTCGGAATCGTGTCGCTGCAATCGATCGTGTTCCTGCCCATGACGACCGTGCTGATGGAGGTCGGCGGCAACCGGCGGACCAACCTGCGCACCCTGCTCCGGATTACGGTGCTCGGGATCGTCCGCAACCCGATCATTCTGTCTCTCGTATTCGCTCTGATCTGGCGCGCGATCGGTATTCCGGTGCCGGCGGCGCTCGACGGATGGCTCAAGATGCTGGGCGCGGCGGGGCCGCCGCTCGCCCTCTTCTGCCTGGGCGCGTCGCTGCCTGTCGTGAAGGTGGGCGGGGTCGCGCGCGAGGTGCTGATCTGCTCGGCGCTGAAGCTGATCGTGATGCCTTTGCTCGTGTGGCTGGTCGCGCGCACGGCCGGACTGTCGGGCCTTCCGCTCGCCGTCGCGATCATGACCGGCGCCCTGCCCACGGGCGCCAACGCTTTCATGATCGCCCGGAACGCGAAGACGGGATTGGAGGCGTCGGCGGCGACCGTCGTCGTCGCGACCGCGTCCTTCCCCTTCAGCCTGGCGCTGATCCTCGCCGTGACCGGCTGATCTTCACAGGCCGTACGCGCGCTGCATATCCGTGATCGTTGCGAGCTTCGCCTCGAACAGCGACCAGTCGTCCGCGGCGGCGATCGGCGCCCAGATCGCCTCGACCTCGTCGATCAGCATGCCGCAGGGGGTCCGGCCGGAGAAATAGGGCCGGTCGGGATCAGTGCCTGCCGCTGGCCCGAAAGCGGCCAAGGCGGCCCGGACCGGCGCGAACGTCTCGCTTGCATAGGCCGGACCGGCCGGACCGCTAGCGGCGTGATCGGACCGAGCGAGGCCGCCGTACCAATCGAAGAACGCCTGTTCGAACGGAACCTGCGCTTGCTGGAGGAACGGAAACCAGGCCCGCACCAGCGCCGCGTCGGCCTCCGCGCCCGCGCTCGCGAGACCAAGCCGCCGCAGCACGGCCGCCCTCAGCGCGACCTGAAACCGCGACGAGAACTGGTGCAGCACCGCGACCAGTTCATCCTCCCCGGCCAGCGGCAGCAGGCACTCGGCCAGTCGGCTGAGATTCCACAGCAGCGTCTCCGGCTGGCGGCCATAGGCGTAGAGGCCCGTATGGTCGAAATACGCCGCCGTGAACCCTGGATCGAACACCGGCAAAAATCGCCACGGCCCGTAGTCGAAGCTCTCGCCCGTGATGTTGATGTTGTCCGTGTTCAGGACTGCATGGACGAACCCGGCCGCCATCCATTGCCCGCCGAGCACCGCGACCCGGGCCGTGACTTCGTCCAGGAAGGCGACGGTTCGCGCGGCCTCGTCGTCCCGCCACGCGGCGGGCAGGTAGCTGCGGATGCTGTAGTCGCGCAACCGCCGGAGGTTCTCCGTATCCTCGTAGAACGCCAGCCGCTGAAACGTGCCGATGCGGATATGCGAGTGGCTCAGACGCACGAGCACGGCCGAGCGCGTCGGCGACGGCTCGTCGCCGCGCATCAGCGCTTCCCCGGTCTCGATCACGCTCAGCGTCTTCGAGGTATAGACGCCGAGCGCCTCTAGCATGCGTGTTGCCAGCACTTCCCTGACCGCGCCCTTGAGCGTCAGCCGCCCGTCCCCGCCGCGCGACCATGGCGTCCTGCCGCTGCCCTTGGTCCCGAGATCGAGCAGACGGCCATCCACGAGATCATGGAATTGCGCCAGCAGAAAGCCGCGCCCGTCCCCCAGATCCGGGTTGTACTGACGGAACTGGTGGCCGTGATAGCGGAGCGCGAGCGGCCTCTTGTGGCTGCCAGGCAGCGGCTCGAGCCGCCCCATATAGGTCAGCCATTCATCCGGCGTCAGCGCGTCGAGGCCGATGCGCGCCGCCGCGCGGTCGTCGCGGTAGCGCAGCGTCAGCGCCGGGAACTCCGCCGGAGCGACCACATCGTAAAAAGCGTCGCCGAGTTCGGCATGGGCGGTCGAGGGGCGGGCTTCGGGGCGCGGGGACATGAGGCGGCATGTGGGCGCTCCGCCGGCGCGCTCCCAGGGGGCCGGGGGGTGGCGCGGCATCGTTGCCGACCCGGCGCGGGAGCGGCACAGTACCGCGCGTTCCTGGAGGACACATCATGCCGCTCCGCCGCATCGTCCTGTTCTGCCTGCTGCTGGCAACGCCCGCCCTGGCCCAGACGCCGCCGGGCGGTCCTTCGCGACTCGACGAAATCATTGCGCGCGGCACCTTGCGGGTCGGGCTGACGGGAGACTACCGGCCGTTTTCGGCGCTGGACAAAAACACGGGCCAGTATAGCGGCCTCGACGTGGACTCGGCGCGCGACCTCGCCCAGGCAATCGGGGTCAAGCTCGAAATCGTGCCGACGACGTGGGCGAACCTCATGGCCGATCTTCTATCCACGAAGTTCGACGTCGGCATGGGCGGCATCACAATCACCCTGGACCGGCAGAAGAGCGCGTTCTTCTCGGTCCCGACCATGCGAACGGGCAAGGGCGCGATCGCCCGCTGCACGGATAAGGACCGCTTCGGCACGATCGCCGGGATAGACCAGCCGGGAACCAAGGTGATCGTCAATCCGGGCGGCACCAACGAGCGGTTCGATCGAAGCACGCTCAAGCGGGCGGATATCGTGGTGTTTCCCGACAACACCCGCATCTTCGACGAACTCGCGTCGGGGCATGCGGACGTCATGATCACGGACGTCGTGGAGACGCGGCTGCAGCAGAAGCTGCATCCGGAGCTTTGCGCGATCCACCCGGACCAGCCCTTCAACTTCGCCGAACTGGGCTACTTGCTGCCGCGCGACCTGCCGCTGAAGCTGTTCGTCGACCAGTGGCTCCATCTCTCGATGCGAGACGGCACTTATCCCAAGCTCGTCCACCGCTGGCTCGAATAGCCCGTGCGCCTGACTCGCCGGATCCGGGTCGCGCTGGTCTGCCTCGGGTTGCTCGGCGCCTTTGGGCTCTATCAGCTCGTCACGAGCTTTGTCGCATATACGAGCGACGCCTACGTCCGCTCCGATCTGGTCGCCGTCGCGCCCGAGGTCACGGGCCGCATCACCGCCGTGCTTGTAACGGACAACCAGACGGTCTCGCGCGGCGACAAGCTCGTGACGATCGATCCCGTGCCGTTCCAGCTCGTGGTCGCGCAGCGGCAGGCGGAAATCGACCAGGCGGCGGCCCAACTCACGATCGATGCGGACGCGGAGAAGATCGCGGCCGACGACCTGAACAGCGCCGCATCCGCGCTCGCCTTCGCGCAAGAGAGCCAGCGCCGCGTGTCCCAACTCACGGCCAGCGGCGACGTCTCCCGCCAGCAGCTCGATCAGGCCGACAACGAACTGAGGCGGGCCGAGGCGGCCCAGGCGGCCGCCCAGGAGAAAATCGTTCGCGTGCGCGCGACGACGGCCTTGCACCAAGCCGCCCGAGCGCAGGCCGAGGCGGCGATGGCGACGGCGCAATGGGAACTGTCCCGCACCCAGATCGTCGCGCCGACGGACGGCAGCGTCAACAACCTGACGGTCCGGATCGGGGATACGGCGCAGGCGAACGTGCCGCTCATCGGCATCGTCGATGCGCATGCCTTCCGGATCATCGCGAATTACCGGCAGGACTACATCCGGCGGTTCGCGATCGGCCACACCGCCTGGGTCTGGCTCGACTCCGATCCGTGGCACCTGCGCCGCGCCCACGTCGCCGGAATCGCGCAGGGGATCAGCCGCGATCCGAAGGCGGAGACTCTGCTGCCCTATGTCGCGCCGACGACCGACTGGATCAGGCTGCAACGGCGGTTTCCCGTCACCATCCTGCTCGAGGATCGGCCGCCCGGCCTGAAGCTTTACATGGGCGCCGACGCGCGCGCGCTCATCTTCTACTGAACCGAGCGGAGGTCGCGCGGGCCATGTCCGGCAACCCTGTAGCGA
>CAVZQE010000021.1:0-16235 GCA_963777325.1 uncultured Alphaproteobacteria bacterium
TGCAGCACGACGAAGAGGACGGCACGAACAGCACGGCGAGGCAGGTCGAGCGATCATCGCGCTGAACACGCTGAGCCCCAGCAAAGCACGGGCGTTGGTCCCCGCGTCGGTCTCGGTCAGGAGCGGCACGACGCCCAAGATTGGCCAGCCCCCGCAGGTAAAATGGGCGGAAAGGCTTCGAAAAACATGGATTTCGGCGACTTTTTCCGGACAGCAGGCAGTCTCGCTGGAATTGCTGCGCTGCTGTGGCGCGGGTACGATGAATTTGGCTCGTATGTACGAATTTCCCTCAAGGTCGATGGGCCGAATGATGATTGGGTTACTGCTCTGTGCATCGTCGATAATAAAGGGACGCGGCGAAAAGAGCTGGAGTGGGCCTTCTTGCTTATCGGCCCAGAAAGAGAAGACCCCATTGACACTGCACATGCGCTGCTGGATGCCAGCGGCGTGATGGCTTCGATACAATATACGAATGATCTCTTCGGGCTTTTGGATCAAAATGGCGGCTCCGCGTTGGAATCACGCGAGCGGATGTTAATCCCTCTACCATTCTTCTACTCCGAGAACGTCAGGGTGGCTGATGAGACATTGAGCTACACGCTTCCGATATACGTCGGAAACTTCCCGCCTTCATCGCTCTATTCCGTGCGCCTCTTCGTTTCCGGCCCACGGCGCTTGCACCGCTCCACCCACGACTGCTTCGTGACAAAGGGTGATTGTAGTTAGCGAGGCGCTGCTGCAACGATTTCCGGGGTCGCCTTCGGCTTGCGCCACTCCTCGACACGCTGCAGCACGACGAAGAAGGACGGCACGAACAGCACGGCGAGGCAGGTCGAGGCGATCATGCCGCTGAACACGCTGAGGCCGAGCGAGGCGCGCGCGTTCGCCCCCGCGCCGGTCGCCGTCAGCAGCGGCACGACGCCCAGGATGAAGGCGAAGGACGTCATCAGGATCGGGCGGAAGCGGGACCGCGCCGCGTTCACGGCGGCGTCGATCACGCTCTCGCCTTCCAGGAGGCGCAACTCGCGCGCCACCTCGACGATGAGGATCGCGTTCTTCGCCGAGAGGGCGATTAGCAGCACGAGACCGATCTGGGTGTAGAGGTTGTTCGCGAGCCCAAGGAAGCCGAGCGCCAGCGCCGGACCGATCAGCGCCAGCGGCACGGCGAGCACCACGGAGAGCGGCGCGATCCAGCTCTGGTACTGGCCCGCGAGGCAGAGATAGACGAGCAGCAGCCCGAGCCCGAAGGCATAGACGATCTGATTGCCGACCGCTTTCTCCTGATACGACATGGCCGTCCAGCTGAAGCCCGTGCCGGGCGGCAAAACCTGGTTCGCGACCTGCTCCATCACGCCCATCGCCTCGCCCGAACTGAAGCCGGGCGCCGGACCGCCGACCACCGTCGCCGCGAGATAGAGGTTATAGAGCGTGACGAGCGACGGCCCCGTCGTCTCCCGCACCTGGGCGAGCGCGCCGATTGGGACCATCTGTCCGCCTTGGCTGCGCACGTAGAGGCGCTCGATGTCGGAGGGCCGCACGCGGTAGCGCGAATCGGCCTGCACATAGACCTGGAAAGTACGGCCGAAGGCGTTGAACTGATTGACGTAGGTCGAGCCGAGGTACGAGGCGAGCACCGAAAACACGTCGCCGACCGATACTTGCAGCGTCTCGGCCTTCGATCGGTCCACGGCGACCTGGAGCTGCGGCACGCCGGCGCGGAAGGAGCTGTTGAGGCGTTGCAGGCTCGACTGCGTGCTGGCGTCGTGAACGATGGCTTCGGTGAGCGCCTGTAGCTTGCGGTAATCGAAGCTGCCGTCCCTCAGCTCCACCTCCATGGTGAAGCCAGACGAGTTGCCGATGCCCTGGATCGGCGGCGGCACCAGCACGAAGCCCTTCGCATCCTGCATCCGGCCGAGGCCGGCCATGAGATGGGTGTAGATCGACCGCAGATCCTCGCCTTTCCCGCGCTGGCTCCAGTCCTTGAGGATCACGTAGGCCGCGCCGGCATTGGCGAGCGAGGCGCTGTTGTCGAGCAGCGAGATCCCGGCAATGTCGATCACCTGATCGACGCCCGGAGTCGCGCGCGCGATGCGGGTCGCCTCGGCCAGCGCCTGTTGCGTGCGTTCCAGCGACGCGCCGTCGGGCAACTGCACCCCGATCACCACGTAGCCCTGATCCTCGATCGGGATGAAGGCGGTCGGCAGCCGGGCGACGCCCCAGACGCCGAGACCCGCGCAGATGAGCGCCGCCAGCACCATCAGGCCGCTCCGGCGGGCCATGAAGCCGATCACGCGCGTATAGCCGCCTTCCAGCCGGTCGTAGACCCGGTTGAAGCCGCGCGCGAAGAGGTTGCGCTTCTCCGGCGGGGTCGGACGCCGGAGCCACAACGCGCATTGCGTCGGCTTCAGGGTCGCGGCGTTGATCGCGCTGATGAGCGCCGTCGCCGCGATCACCAGCGCGAATTGCCGGTACATCTGCCCGGTCAGCCCCGGCAGGAAGGCGGCCGGGATGAAGACGGACATCAGCACGAGCGTGATGCCGATGACGGGCCCGAGCAGCTGGTCCATCGCGCGGACGGCCGCGTCGTGCGGCGAGAGGCCGCGTTCGATATGCGCGGTCGCGCCCTCGACGATCACGATCGCGTCGTCGACCACGATGCCGATCGCGAGGATGATCGCGAACAGGGTGGAGAGGTTCACCGTGAAGCCAAGCGCGTCCATCGCCGCGAAGGCGCCGATGATGGTCACCGGCACCGTCGTCGCTGGCACGAGCATCGCCCGCCAGTCCTGCAGGAACACCAGGATCACGACGAGCACCAGCAAGGCGGCTTCGATCAGCGTGCGATAGACCTCGCTGATTGACGCCTGCACGAAGCGCGTGGTGTCGAACGGCACGCTATAGGTCAGGCCCGGCGGGAAATTGGCCTTGAGCTGCTCCATCTTCGCCCGCACTTCCCGCGCGACCGAGAGCGCGTTCGCATCCGGCGACTGGTAGATGGCGACGCCGCCGGAGGGCGCGCCGTTCACCGTGAAGGCCTGCGAGTAGGTCTGCGCGCCGAGTTCGACGCGGGCCACGTCGCGCAGCCGGGTGATGCGCCCGCCCTCGCTCTTGACCACGACGGAGGCGAACTCCTCAGGCGTTTGCAGCCGGCCGGCGAGGTTGACCGTGTACTGGAACTGCTGGCCCTGGGCCGCGGGTGGCATGCCGACCTGCCCGGCGGTGACCTGCTGGCTCTGTTGCTGCACGACCCAAATCACGTCCTGCGGCGTCAGGCCGCGCGCCTGCAGCTTGTTCGGGTCCATCCAGATCCGCATCGCGTACTGGCCGACGCCGAACACCTGGACATTGCCGACGCCCGGCAACCGCGCCAGTTCGTTGACGAGGTTGATGGTCGCGTAGTTGCTCAGATAGAGGCTGTCATACTTCCCCGTCGGCGAGGTCAGGGTGACAATCTGCAGGATCGCGGTCGATTTCTGCTGCACGGTCACGCCTTGGGCCTGCACCGATTGCGGCAGGGAGGCGAGCGCGCTCGAAACCCGGTTCTGCACCAGCACCTGGGCGAAGTTCAGGTCGGTGCCGATGTCGAACGTGACCGTCAGCGCGTAGGTGCCGTCGCTCGCGCTGGTCGACTGCATGTAGAGCATGTGCTCGACGCCGTTGACCTGCTGCTCGATCGGCAGGGCGACCGTGCTGGCGATCGTGTCGGCGCTCGCGCCGGGGTAGCGGGTCGTCACCTGCACGGTCGGCGGCACGACGTTCGGGTATTGCGAGACGGGCAGCCGCGTGAGCGACACGAGGCCGACCAGCACGAAGACGATCGCCAGCACGTTGGCGAGCACCGGCCGGTCGATGAAGAATTTCGAGATCAAGGCGCGGCCGCCGCCTGGCGCTCCTGGATGCTGGCCGGTTTCGGCGCGACCTTGTCGCCCGGTATGGCGCGCTGCAGGCCGGCGACGACCACCCGGTCGTCCGGCCCGATGCCGCTCTCGATCTGGCGCAGGCCACCGAAGGTCTGCCCGATCTGGACCTTCCGCTGCTCGACCACGTCGTCCTTGTTCACCACGAGCAGATAACGCCCAGCCTGGTCCGCGCCGAGCGCCGCGTCGGGCACGAGCAGGGCGTTCTCGTTCGCTTGGCCGGGCAACGGTATCCGCACGCGCAGGAAGTTGCCCGGCAGCAGGTCGCGGTTAGTGTTCGCGAAGACGGCACGGATCATGAGCGTCCCGGTCGCGGGATCGAGGCCCGGATTAACGTAGTCGAGCTTGCCCTGGTGCGGGTAGCCCTGCTCGGTCATCAGGCCGACATCGACCGGAATGACCCCGACCTCGGCGAGCGTCTTGCCTTGCTTCTGCAAATTGGCCCGGACCCGGAGCGCGTCCTGCTCGCTGACGTTCATGGTCACGTAGATCGGGCTGAGCTGGACGATGCTCGCGAGCTTGGTCGGCTGGCCGGTGCCGACCAGCTGGCCGACCGATTGCAAATGGTCCGATACGATCCCGTCGGACGGCGCCGCCACCCTCGTATAGCCGTAGTTGATGGCGGCGATGGTCACGCCCGCCTGCTGGTCCGCGAGATTGGCCCGCAGCGCGTCGCGCTTGGCGAGCGCCTGATCGTAGGTGGTCTGGGCGGATACGTTCTGCTTGAGCAGCGTCGCCTGCCGCTTGAGCTCGGCCTCGGCGGCGACGAGCTGTGCCTGCGTGCCCTGCACGGCGGCCTGCGCCTGCTGAAACTTTGCCTGGTAGGGCTGCGGCTCGATCACGAACAGGGTCGTGCCCTGCTTCACGGCGTCGCCGTCCTTGTAGTCGATCTCGCTCAGGAACCCTTCGACCCGCGCCACCAGATCGACCTCGTTATAGGCGACGGCGCTGCCGGTCAGCTCCAGATAGGGCGTGACCGGCTTCCTGAGCGGGGCCGAGACGCCCACCTCGGACGGCGGGGGCGGCGCGTATTTGTTCTCTTCCTTGCAGCCCGCCAGCAAGAACGTCAGCACCAGGATCAGGCAGCCTTGGGCCGTCCTTCCCCCGAACCATTCGCCATGCCGAGACATTCACCGCACCGTGAGTACCGCCGCGGGACCATATCGGGCGGAACGATGCCGTTCAAGTATCAGAACGAGCGCCGGCAGAGCCACGCGTTCCGGGTTGCGGCTCAGAACGCCGCCTCGTCGAGCGCCATCATCGAGGCCTTGCCCGATTTGATGCCGAGGTAGAGAGCCGCCGTCTGTGGCAGGACTCTATCCATGTAGAACTGCGCCGTCGCGATCTTGCCCTTGTAGAAGCCGGCGTCGCCGTTCGCGGCCGGAGCCTTGTCGTGCGCGACCTGCGCCATGCGCGCCCACATGAAGCCGAGCGCCACCAGACCGAACAGGCGCAGATAGTCGGCCGCCGCCGCGCCGGCCTCCTCCGGGTCGCGCAGGCCCGTCTGGGCGATGTGGCCGGTCGCGAGCTGCAGGGCCCCGAACGCCCGCTCCAGCTTCCTCACGAGCGACCCCAAAGTCTGGCTCTCCCTGTTCTGCTCGATGAAATCCGACACGGGGTGGAAGAAGGACCGCAGCGACCGTCCGGCATGGGCGGGCAGCTTGCGGCCGACGAGATCGAGCGCCTGGATGCCGTTGGTGCCCTCATAGATCATGGCGATCCTTGCGTCGCGGACATATTGCTCGACGCCGTGATCGCGGATGTAGCCGTGACCGCCATAGACCTGCACGCCGAGATTGGTCGCTTCGAAGCCGAGATCGGTGAACAGCGCCTTCACGATCGGCGTCATCAGCACGACGAAATCCTCGGCCAGCCGCCGCGCGGCCGGATCGGTCGCGCGCTCCATCCGGTCGAAACTGCCCGCGACCCAGCCGCCGAGCGCGCGGCAGCCTTCGGTGTAGGCGCGCATGGTCATCAGCATCCGCCGCACGTCCGGATGCACGATGATCGGATCGGCCGGCTTGTCCGGATGCCTTGGTCCCGACAAAGACCGCCCCTGCAGCCGCTCGCGCGCATAGGCGACGGCGCTCTGATACGCCGCCTCGGCGATGCCGAGCCCCTGGGTGCCGACGGAGAGCCGCTCGCTGTTCATCATCGTGAACATCGCGCGCATGCCCTTGTTGGCCTCGCCCACGAGCCAGCCTTGCGCATCCTCGAAGGTGAGCTGGCAGGTGGCGGTCGCCTTGATGCCCATCTTGTGCTCGAGCGCCGTGCAGATGACGCCGTTGCGCGCGCCGGGCCGTCCGTCCTCGGTCGGCAGGAACTTCGGTACCAGGAACATGGAGATGCCCTTCACGCCGGGCGGCGCGTCCGGCAGCCGGGCGAGCACGAGATGCACGATGTTCTCGGTCAGGTCGTGCTCGCCCGCCGAGATGAAAATCTTGTTGCCGGTGAGGCGATAGCTGCCGTCACCCTGCGGCACGGCGCGCGTGCGCACCATGCCCAGATCGGTGCCGCAATGCGCTTCGGTCAGGCACATGGTCCCGGACCAGGTGCCATCCACCATCTTCGGCAGATAGAGCCGCTTCTGTGCCTCGGTGCCGTGATGCAGCAGCGCGCGATAGAAGCCGAAGCTAAGTCCGGGATAGAGGCCGAAGGAGACGTTCGCCGCGCAGATCATCTCCTCGACCAGCTTGTTCACCGTCTCCGGCAGGCCCTGACCGCCGAAGGCCGGATCGCAGGCGATCGCCGTCCAGCCGCCCTCCCGAAAGATTTCGTATGCTTCCTTGAAGCCGCGCGGCGTGTAGACGACGCCGTTTTCCAGCCGGCAGCCCTCCTCGTCGCCGCTCGCGTTGAGCGGCAGCAGCACCTCCTCGACCACCTTGCTCGCTTCCTCGAGCACGCTGTCCAGCAGATCCGGGGTCATTTCCTCCATGCCCGGCAAGCCCGAGAGATCGGCGCTCTCGTGCAGTTCGTGCAGCACGAAACGCATGTCGCGGAGCGGCGCCTTGTAGGTCTGCATGGTCGCTCTTCCCTCTCCCTCAGTTCCTGAGCGGCTTGCCGGTTTCGAGCGTGTGCTCGACGCGCGCGAGCGTCGGTTCCTGCCGCACGAGCCGCATGAAGTTCCGCCGCTCCAGCCCGAGCAGCGTATCCTCGGACACGGTGTCGACGATGTCGGTGTCGCCGCCCGACAGCACCTCGGCCAGCGCGCCGGCCACGACGAGGTCGTGTTGGGTCGCGATGCCGCGCCTGGCCATGTCGCGCGCCGCCATGTCGAAGGCGAGCTTGCCGCTCGGGCCGGGCAGCACGAGTTCGGGCGGCTGCGGCGGCGCGTAGCCCTCGACCATCGCCAGCGCGCGCGCTTTCGCGTCCGCGAGCAGCCTCTCGCGGTTCATGGTGACGCCGTCCTGCGGACGCAGGAACAGCAGCTCCTTTGCCTGCGCCGCCGATTTCGAGGTGGTCGCGGTGCTCACCATCTCGAACACCTTGGAGGCGGCGGGCATCGGCCCGTTCGGCAGCTTCCCGAGCGTGCTCCAGCGCGTCAGCATCTCCTTGCAGCCGCCCCAGCCGGGGATCAGCCCGACGCCGCACTCGACGAGCCCCGCGTAGAATTCGGCGTGCGCCTGCACGGCGGAGCAGTGCAGCAGGATTTCGCAGCCGCCGCCGAGCGCCATGCCAGACGGCGCGCCCACGGTCGGGAACGGCGCGTATTTCAGCGTCTTGTACGCCTGCTGGCCGCCCGCCACGAGTTTTTCGATTTCGCCCCAGGCGGCGATGTTGGCCGCGAACAGCGCGAGGCCGAGATTGGCCCCGACCGAGAAATGCTGGCCCTCGTTGTAGATCACGAGCGCCTTCATCTTCTCCCGCACGAGCGCGATCGACTGCCCGAGCAGCTGCATCACCTGGTCGTCGAGCGAGTTGCTCTTGCCCGTGAACTCGAAGCACGCGACGCCGTCGCCGATGTCCCAGAGCGCCGCCGAGCCGTTCTTCAGCAACGGCTTGCTCCGGCGCTTCACGTCTTCCAGCCGCAGCACGCCTTCCGGGCGCACGAGGTCGCGATACTCGCCGTCCGTGCCGAGATACTGAAGCCGCCCGTTCTCGACGCGATGGAAGCCGCGCTCTCCCGCGAGTTTCAGCAGCGGCGGAACCTCGGCGCCCTCCTGCTCCAACCGCCGCGCGAACCACGCCGCGCCGAGCTTGTCGATCAGCTCGAACGGTCCCCATTTCCAATTGTAGCCGAGCCGCATCGCCTCATCGACGGAGGCGACGTCGTCCGCGATCTCCGGCACGAGCGAGGCGGCGTAGGCAAGCGTGCGCCCCATCACCGCCCAGGCGTAGCGCCCGATAGCGCCCGGCGCGTCCAGCAGCCGACGCAGATCCTTGCCCGACGCCGCGATCTCCGGCACATCCGCCTTGACCGATGGGCGATACGCGCCGCTGTCAAGGTCGAGCGCCTCCTTGGCCCGCGCGCCGGATGCGTCGCGGCCCATGCGGTAGAAGCCGCCCTTGCCCTTCCGTCCGGTGCGGCCTTCGGCGATCATCGTGCGGACCAGCGGAATGTCGCGCGCGACCTGGTGGAAGGCGTCGGATTTCGGCAAGGTGCGGGACATGCTGGCGTTGATGTGCGGCATCAGGTCGATGCCGACGAGATCGATCAGCCCGAACACGCCGGTTTTCGGAATGCCGAACGGGCGGCCGATCACGGCGTCCGCCGTCTCGACCGCGACGCCCTGCTCGATCGCCTCGATGACGCCGAGTTGCAGCCAGAGCGTGCCGATGCGGTTGGCGATGAAGCCCGGCGTGTCCTTGCAGCGGACGACGCTCTTGCCGAGCGTCACGTCCGCGAAGCGGGCAATGGACGCGGCGAGCGCGGCATCCGTCCTCGGCCCCGTGACGAGTTCGAGCAGCCGCATGTAGCGCGGCGGATTGAAGAAATGCGTGATCAGGAAGTCGCGCGCGAACGCCTCCGGCATGTCGCCGACCAGAGCCGCGAGCGGGATCGTGGAGGTGTTGGACGAGACCGGCGTGCCGGGCCGCCGCACCGCGTCGAGCTTGCGATACAGCGCCTGCTTGATGTCGAGCCGCTCGACCACCGCCTCGATGATCCAGTCGCAGTCGGCGAGCAGTCCGAGATCGTCCTCGATGTTGCCGGCCCGCACGAGCTTGGCGGCCTGCGCCGACATGAACGGCGCGGGATCGGTCTTCAGCATCTTGGCGACCGCGCCTTCGGCGACCGCGCTCCGCGACGGCAAACCCTCCCGCACGACGTCGAGCAGCACGACCGGCACGCCCGCATTCGCGACCTGCGCCGCGATGCCCGCGCCCATCACGCCCGCGCCGATGACGCCGACCTTGCGGATCTCCGCCATCACACGCGCTCCAGCACGGTCGCGATGCCCTGGCCGCCGCCGATGCATTGCGTCGCCAGCGCGAACCGGCCGCCCTCGCGCGCGAGCAGGCTCGCGGCCTTGCCGACGAGGCGCGCGCCGGTCGCGCCGAGCGGATGCCCGAGCGCGATCGCGCCGCCGTCGAGATTGATCGCCTCCGAGTTCAGGCTCAGTTCGCGGGCGCAGGCGAGCGCCTGGCTCGCGAACGCCTCGTTCAGTTCCACGACGTCGAGCCGTCCGGCCTCGATCCCGGCGCGTTCCAGCGCCTTGCGGGACGCGCCGACCGGCCCCATGCCCATCGTCTCCGGCGCGCAGCCCGAGACCGCGACCGACACCACGCGCGCGAGCGGCGCGAGGCCGGCAAGCTGCGCGTACTCCTCGCTGCACACGAGCACGGCGGCGGCGCCGTCGGTCAGCGGCGAGGAGGTGCCGGCGGTGACGCTGCCCTCCTGGTCGAAGGCGGGCTTCAGCCCCGCCAGCCCCTCGGCGGTCGTTTCCGGGCGCGGGCACTCGTCCCGCTCCACCGTGCCGTTCTTCGTTCTGATCGCGACGATCTCGCCAGAGAACCGCCCGTCGGCCTGCGCCGCGGCGGCGCGAAGCTGGCTGCGGAGCGCGAATGCCTCCTGCTCGGCTCGCGGCACCTGCCACTTGCGAGCGACATTCTCGGCGGTCTCGCCCATGCTGAGATAGGCGCCCGGCACCTTCGCCGCGAGCGCGGGATTGGGCAGCGGGTTGTAGCCCATCATCGGCACGCGCGACATGCTCTCGATCCCTGCGCAGATGAAGGCGTCGCCGGCGCCGAGCTGGATTTGTCCCGCCGCGATATGCACCGACTGCATCGAGGAGCCGCAGAAGCGGTTCACCGTCATGCCCGCGACCGAGAGCGGCAAATCGGACAGCAGGCCGATGAGACGGCCGACGTTCAGCCCCTGCTCGCCCTCCGGAAAGGCGCAGCCGACGATCAGATCCTCGATGTCCTCGGGCTTCACCCCGGTGCGCTCGATCAGCCCGCGCACGACCTGGGCGCAGAGATCGTCCGGCCGCACGCGCGCGAGACCGCCCTTGCGGGCCGGCGTGAACGGCGAACGGGCATAGCCCGCGATGACGACGGATTTCATGCGCATTCTCCCAATCCTGACCGCTTACCCGGCCGCTGCCGTACGCTGGCCGGGCATGCGCGCCAGCGCATCGACGGCCTGCTGTTCGATCTCCCGCAACTCGGCGAGCGCCTGCTCGACCGCCGCTTCCTGCTGTTCCAGCGAGCCGATCCGTGCCCGCACCGATCGCAGCAACACCTGCACCTGCTCCCGCTGCGTGGCGTCGAGATCGTAGAGGTCGAGATATTCCTTGATCTCGCGCAGGCTGAAGCCAAGCCGCTTGCCGCGCAGGATCAGGATCATCCGCGCCCGGTCCCGCGCCGTGTAGACGCGCGCGCCGCCCGCCCGCCGCGGCGCAATGAGCGCCTTGTCCTCGTAGAACCGAATGGTGCGTGCGCTCACGCCGAGCTCCGATCCGAGTTCCGTCACCGAATAGAGCCGCGCTTGATCGTCAATCGGCATGGTCCCTTCGCCGCGCTGCCAGCCCCGGCGAGCCCCCCGGCTCCGCAGAGCCTAACGTATACGTCAATCTCCTGACGTTCAAGAGCGATTCCCCGCCGGGCCTGGGCGCGCGGCCTCCGCCTCTTCCGCCAGCAGATCCTTCTTCGAGAGTTTGCCGATCATGGTCTTGGGCAGCGTCCGCCGGATCACGACCTCGCGCGGCAGTTCGATCCGCGACACATAGCCCGCGAGAAACGCACGCAACTCCTCGGGCGTCGCCTTCTGCCCGTCGCGCAGGGTCACGAACGCCTTCGGCGCCTGGCCACGATAGGCATCGGGCACGCCCACCACCATCGCCTCCGCGATGGCCGGGTGCTGGTACAGCGCCTCTTCGACGATGCGCGGATAGACGTTGTAGCCGCCGCACAGGATCACGTCCTTGATGCGGTCCAGGATGAAAATGTAGCCGTCCTCGTCGATGCGGCCGATGTCTCCGGTGCGGAGCGCGCCATCGACGAAAACCGACGCGGTCTCCTCGGGCTTGTTCCAGTAGCCAAGCATCACCTGCGGGCCGCGCACGCAGACCTCGCCCGCCTCGCCCGGATTGACGAGGCGGGACGGGTCCGCCGGATCGCGCAGTTCGACCGTTGTGCCGGCCATCGGCAGGCCGATCGAGCCATCCTTGATCAGACCGGACGGCGGATTGCAGGAGACGATCGGCGACGCCTCGCTCAGTCCGTAGCCCTCGACCAGCTTGCAACCGGTCAGTTCCTGGAACTTGGCCCGCACGTCCACCGGCAGCGGCGCCCCGCCGCAGACGCAGAGGCGGATCGAGCGCAGATCGAGCTTCGTCCTGCGCGAAGCCACGTTGATCGCCGTGTAGATCGTCGGCACCGCCGGAAACAGGGTCGGCTTCTCCCGCGCGATCGTGCGCAGCAACTGCTTCAGGTCGAAGCGCGGCAACAGCACCATCTCGGCGCCGGTCTCGATCGCGAGATTGAGCACGCAGGTCATCGCGAACACATGAAACATCGGCAGCACGCCGAGCACGCGCTCCTCGCCGCGCCTCACATCGCTCAGGCAGTCGAGCATCTGCCAGAGATTGGCGGTGAGGTTGGCGTGCGTCAGCATCGCGCCCTTCGGCGTCCCCGTCGTGCCGCCGGTGTATTGCAGCACCGCGACGTCCTCCCGCGGCGAGATCGCCACGGGGTCGGGCGCGTCCGAACGCGCGGTCAGCTTGGCGTAGCTCAGGCAGAGATCGCCTTGGGACACCGGCGCGATTTCGCGTCGCTTCAGCACGGTGAACAGCACGCGCTTCACGGGGGGCATGACCGTGCCCATCGGGCAGACGATGATCCGGCGCAGGCCCGCATCACGCGCGACCGCCTCGACCTTGCCGCAGATCATCCGAAGATCCGGCACGGCCATGATCGTCGTGCCGCTATCGACGATCTGGTGCCGCAATTCGCGCTCGACGTAGAGCGGGTTGTAGTTGACGACGATGCCGCCGGCCCGGAGCGTCGCGAAGAACAGGATGACCGAATAGGGCGTATTCGGCAGGCAGAGGCCGACCCGCGCGCCCTTTCCGACCCCGAGATCCTGCAATCCCCGCGCCGCGCGCGCGACGGCCTCGCCGAGTTGGCCAAAGCTCCAGCGCTGCCCGAGGAAGTTGATCGCGGGCCGGTCCGCATAGCGCGCGACCGCGGCGTCGAACATCTCGACCAGCGAGCGCGCCCGGATCTCCGGGGCCGGGGTGCGCGTCGTCGCTGCAAGGACCATGAGCGGCCTCAGAACTTCAGGGTCGCCCCGAGGCTGACCGAATCGGCGCTGACGTCGTACTTGCCTTGGATCGTGCCGGCGGAGGGCGTCGCCGAGTTGCTGATCGGCGCGTTCGCGAAAAAGGTGTGCAGATAGGCCGCCTGCAGATTGACGTTCGGCAGCACCGACCAGGTGACACCGACGCCGAGATTGTACCGGTCCGAGTCCGGCACGCGGCTCGTGCGATAGAAATCCGGGACCGGGCTCTGGTCGTAGGAGAAGCCCGTCTGCAGCAGCAGCGTGTCGAGCACGCGGTAGCTCGTGCCGACGCCGACGAACCAGGTGCTGCGCCAGTTCAGCGGCAGATTGGTGGTCGGCGCGCCGTTCAGCGGCGCGATCGTGATCTCCTTCAGCAGCGACCAGTGCGTCCATTGCAGGTCACTCATCACGGCCCAGCGCGGCGTGATGTCGTGATAGAGGCCGATCGAGACGTTGTCCGGCAAGGTGACGTCGGCATGGGCGCCGCTGTCGAGCCGAGCCAGCAGGGCGGCCGTGGCCGGGCTGCCGGCCGCCAGCAGCGGCGGCACGAAGACGTATTGCGAGCCGCTCACGCGATGCGAAATCCGGGAGCGGTAATTGATGCCGGCCCGCGTTGCATCATCGATCTGATACAGCGCGCCGACATCGAAGCCGACGCCCACATCGTCGCCATAGGCGCTGCCGACCGGATCGCCCGTGAGCGCGTTGACGCCGATATTCTGCGCCTGCGTCAGCCGCGTGCTGAAATAATCCACCACCGGGCCGCCGCCGATGGAGAGCCGGTCGGTCACCCGATACGCGGCGGAGATCGTGAAGTTGATATCGGTGATGCTGGAGACGAGGCTCTGATACCGGCCGACGAAATTGGCCGGATTGGCTATCCGCTGACCGAACGGCACGGTGGCCGCGTAGCCGAACTTCAGGTCGGGCGAGTAATTCCAGACACCGAACGCCCCGCCCGTCGCCGCCGCCTGGATCAGATTGCCGCCGGTCGTGCCGGGCGTGCGCGCCGGGCCGATTGTGTTGGTCCCGCTGAAATGGATGCTCGGGAAAATGCCGTTGACCGAGGCGTCGATCTCGCTCTGATCGAGCCGGACCATGCCGGCCGGATTGGTGAACGCGGTGCTCGCGTCATACGCCTTGGCGGTGCTGCCGGCGAAGGCGTTGGCCATCCAGTCCGGGCTTCCCTCGCGTAAGGCGAAGCCCGACGCACGCGCGGCACCGCCGCCGAGACACGCCGCCGCGGCGGCCAGCGCAGCGATCGCGCCGAGCGTCCGCAAGCACCCACGCACTTCGCATTCCGCCATTCCGTCGTCCTCCAGACCGCGCCTTCCGCGCCGTCATCTCGTTAACCTTTGCGGCACCGGTCTTCCGTATGCGGAACCAACATACCGGCTTCCGGCGCTCACGACAATTTCCATCGGCGTTCCGGTCGCAAGTTTTTCCCGAGCTTGGTGTGGCTCCGTCTATCGTGCTGACGATGACCGCGTTCAGCGTTCAGATTCATGACCGGCTTTCCTCGACCAGCGACGAAATCCAGCGCCTCGCGGCCGGCGGCGCGCCGCATGGCACGGTGGTCATCGCGCGGGAGCAGACGCGCGGCCGGGGACGGCAGGCGCGCGGCTGGGACAGCCCGCGCGGCAATCTGCACCTCTCGTTGCTGCTGCGGCCCGCCATCCCGGCGCGGCGCGTGGCCGAGATCGGCTTCCTCGCGGCGGTCGCCGTCGCGGACGCGGTCGACATGCACCTGCCCGGGACTGTCCGCGCCGGGCTGAAGTGGCCGAACGACGTGCGGGTGCGCGGCGCGAAGGTCGCCGGCATCCTGCTCGAAAGCGAGCTTCGAGGAGACGCGGTCGGCTGGGTTGCGGTCGGGATCGGGGTCAACGTCGCCCATCACCCGGCCGGTTTGCCCTATGCGGCGACCTCCCTGCATGCCGAAGGCGCGAGCGCGGCGACCCCGGAGGCGCTGGCGGCTCGCGTGCTCCAGGCGTTCGAACGTCGGACGGAGATGTGGACGCGGCACGGCCTGCCGGCGGTGCTCGAGGCGTGGCGCGCGCGAGCGGACCGGGTTGGCGAGACCGTGCAGGTGCGCCACGGAGCCACGCTCGTGTCCGGCCGGTTCGAGGGGATCGGCGACGACGGCGCGCTGCTGCTCGGAACGGATGGCGGCCTCTGCCGGATCACGGCGGGCGAGGTCTCCTTCGGCCCCGGATGACGGCGGTGGCCGGGCTCAGCGGCCGCCGGTCACGTCCAGGATCGCGCCGGTCGTGTAGGAGGCGGCGTCGCTGAGCAGCCAGACGATCGCCTCCGCGACCTCCTCCGGCCGTCCGGGGCGGCGCAGAGGCACGCCGGTCCCGAGGCGCTGCGCCCGGTCGGGCTGGCCGCCGCTCGCGTGGATGTCCGTCTCGATCAGTCCGGGCCGGACCGCGTTGACCCGGACGCCTTCGGGACCGAGCTCCTTCGACAGCCCGATGGCAAGCGTGTCCAACCCCCCCTTGGAGCCCGCGTAATCGACATATTCCGACGGCGACCCGAGCCTTGCCGCCGCCGACGAGACGAGCACGACCGAGCCGCCCCGCCCGCCGCAACTCGTCGATAGCCGGCGGGCGCTTTCGCGAGCGCAGAGATAGGCGCCGAGCACGTTCACCTCGAACATGCGCTTGAGGCGGCTCACCTCCATGTCGGCCAGCGCACGCGGCTCGCCGATGATGCCGGCGTTGACGACCACGCCGTCGAGCGGCCCGAACTCGGCTTCCGTGGCGGCGAACATCGCGACGACCTCGGCTTCCGACGCGACGTCGCCCTGCAATGTCGTGGCTTGCCCGCCCGCCGCCCGCACCGCCGCCGCAGTATCCTCGGCCGCACGCGCGTTGCCGGCATAGTTCACGCCCACGGACCAGCCGCGCGCGCCGCAGAGGAGGGCGGTCGCGCGGCCGATGCCGCGGCTCGCTCCCGTGACGAGAATGGTTTTCATGTTCCTCATCCGATCCGCTCGATGGCACCGAAGCCAATGTGCGAAGCTTGCGCGCAGCGCCTGTCCAAGAGCAACTCCTCGGGTTTTCGCCGACCGCCTGCGTGGGCGGTGCATTGGCGTAGCCGCCGGCGAAGGGGTGCCGGAAGCGCGCGAGCAGGCGAGCCGCCCGCGAAGGCATCCACGAGCAGCACCCTGTTTCCTTGCGAACGGTCGCGCTCCCGCGATCCTTCGGCACGTAGGCGAGGCAGCTTACGAACCGCCCATGCGGATCGCGGCGAAGGAACAGCGCAATTCGCCTTCGCTCCTGCAGGCCGAGAAGTTTTCATTTGACGAGAATGGGGCGCAGCGCCTTCCCGTCGTCGCTCCCGGCGAGGAATCCCGCACGGTCGAACACTTCCGCGGCGTGCTCCGCGGCAGCGGGCTGGTTTTGAGCGGGCGCGTATAGGATTGCGCGATCAACAGGCCGACGAACAGCTTCTGTCGCACGAGCCGGCCGCCGGCGTCGAACGACTTGACCCCGATCGTGTCCATCGGCACGCGCCGGTGCGCGTCCGACACGCGGCTCGACTTCGAGATCGTTGGCACGCCAGCGGACTGACGGAATTTCCGGGCGCCGAGGACG